>ONDJ01000034.1 GCA_900316575.1 uncultured Prevotellaceae bacterium
ACAACATTGGCAGAACGCAAGTGCTCCACATCATTGGCTGAAAGCAAGTGCGCTAATAAAAAACTCCCCTACTCAACTTCAATCCCGCCCGTGACCTAATGATCACGAGCGGGATTTTTCGCAATATGTGCCACCGCCCAAGTTAGCCCAACTTTGCCTGCTCAGGGCAAAGTTGGGTTAGAGCACACGTTTCAAGAATTCTTTTATCAGTTTTGCTATCTCCGTATGATGGCTTTCTATGGCAAAGTGACCGCTGGGCACATCAGAACCCCCTTATCCCCTTATCACTCAAACAGAAAGCATCGGCGACACAACTGCCGAACATACAGCATATATTCTAACAGTTTCGCATATAAATGTCACGTCTATCTTACAAATATCGGATTAAATAGCATCGTTGTCTGAATTTTTTCCTACTTTTGCTGGGTACAGTTAAGCACTGCCTTGCAATAGACCTCTCTACATACTAAAAAGATACGAAACTCTCTCGTAGTCTATATAGGCTTTGGTCGGCCTGCAAGGGACTATCGAGAGAGTTTCCGTTTTATTTGTAGCCATGGCAATAGACAAGTCTGCAATGGTAAAGAAAATACAAGAGCTCGACGGACTGAGCAACGACGAGAAGTCCGCCTTGCTCGGCATACTCCGTGCGCACAAGAAGTACGGTCTTGTTTGGGAGGACAAGCCCGAAGACGTGGAGGAACGTCTGCGCGACGAGCTCCCCGTGCTGCGCGAGGACAAAACGAAGTTTATCCCGTCCGACAATCCCGATGCACCCAACCATATCATCATCGAGGGCGACAATCTCGAAGCACTCACGGCACTCTCCTACACCCATGAGGGGAAGATTGATGTTATCTATATTGATCCGCCGTATAATACGGGGAAGAAAGAAGAATTTAAATATAATGACAATTGGATTGATGCCGAAGACGATTATAGACATTCTAAATGGCTATGTTTTATAAATAAGAGAATAGAACTTTGCAAAAGATTACTTAAACCAAATGGTCTTTTCTTTATATCTATAGATGATAATGAAATTGCTCAATTAAAAGTTCTTTGCGATGAAATATTTACTCACAATAGTAATCCAGATAATTCAAATTGTCTTGGTATTTTAGTTTGGGATTTAGGTGCTGGAACCTCTGCAGGACATTTTACTCGTTCCCATGAATATATTTTGGCTTATTGTAATAATAAGTCTTTATTGGATAATTTCTCTGGAGGAGAAGGCTTGATTGATGATAGAGCCATAAAGAAGAAGTCAAACAAAAATGCAGAAAGTGAATATACATTCCTAAAAGGAACTAAATTTGAAGCAAAAGACGGTACAGAATTTACTGGACAATGGGGTAAATCAGAAATAACACGCCTTATTTCTGGACGTATGCGCTGTAAAGATGGTAAACTTTTAGAAGATGTAACTCTTGCTGCATGTTGGACACAACGAAACCAAATGGACTCTTTTTTTGAAGGGGAAGAAACTTTTGATAGTAAAGGACAGAAAGTTATTGAGTTCTACTTTAGAGAAAACGGCAAGCTGTATTGTAGAAAAGAAAGAGATAAAATAAACCCACCCTCTGTTTTAAGAAATATTGCAACAACAAAACAAGGTTCAGCATTGCTAAAAGAAATTTTCAATGGTGAAGAACCCATAAAATTTGTTAAGCCATTAAATCTAATAAAATTCTTATTGTCACTACGGCATTCCAATGCAACCATCCTCGACTTCTTCGCCGGTTCTGGCACCACGCTTCACGCCACGATGCAGCTCAACGCCGAGGACGGCGGCAAGCGTCAGTGCATCCTTGTGACGAACAACGAAAACAATATCTGTGAAGCCGTTACCTACGAGCGCAATAAGCGCGTCATCAACGGCTACACCACGCCCAAAGGTGTGGAAGTGGCAGGACTGAAAGACAACGCGCTGCGCTACTACCGCACGGACTTCATCTCGCGCGACAAGACGCAGCGCAACTTCCGCGACCTCGTTAATGCCAGCACCGACCTGCTTTGCATCAAGGAAGACCTTTACAACGAGCAAAACACGTTCGGACAGTATAAGACGCACCCGCAAATGATGTGCCACTTCGCCAAGGGCGACAAGCAAATGCTCGTGGTCTATCGCGAAGAAATCATCTTCGAACTCGTGGAAGAAATCAAACGCTTGGACTTTGGCGAGGGCAAACTCAAAATCTACGTTTTCGCCCCCGACCGCTACCCGTTCACCGACGAGTTCTACGAGGTGCGCGACAAGGTGGACGTCGTCGCCCTGCCCGCCGCCATCATCGATGCCTACGAAAAAGTACTGCCACGTCGCAAGCCGAAACTCTTTGCGCTTGAAACCACGCAGGAGGAAGAACCCCAGCAACAAGACTTGTTTGCCGAACAAGAGGAAGGAGGTGAGCCATGAAAGAATTACGCTTCCAGCAAAACGCCGTTAGAGAGTTGGTGGATAAAACCATACAACTACTCTGCACCAGCAGCAACCGCCGCACGCTTATCTTCAAAGCGCCGACGGGTGCAGGCAAAACCGTGATGGCATCGCAAATGCTGCACGACCTGACCGACGAACTGCGCTCGCGCGGCGACTGCCCCTATCAAGAAGTGGCCTACATCTGGATTGCCCCCAACAAACTGCACGAGCAGAGCTACTTCAAGATGAAGACGTTCTTCACAGAGTCGCGCGTGCTTCGCCCCGTGATGTATGATGAACTCGACCACTCAGCAGGCTACATACAGCCTGGCGAGATACTCTTTGTGAACTGGGAAAGCATCAACAAAGAGAAGAACGTGATGGTGCGCGACTCCGAGCAAAACGCTTCGCTCTACGAAATCACACGCCGCACACGCGAAGACCACGGACTGCCCATCGTGGTCATCATCGACGAAGAGCACCTCTACTGGACGAAGACCGCCGACAAGTCGAAAGAAGTGCTGGAGAAGATACAGCCCAAGGTGGAAATCCGCATTTCGGCTACACCTAAAACGCAAGGCGATTTGACAGTCAACATACTGCGCGACCAAGTGGTGAAGGAGGAAATGATTAAGAAACAAGTCATCCTCAACCCCGACATATCCGAGGGCTATACCGATGAACTTGAACTGAACCAGCACTTAATAAAGCAGGCGCTCAACAAACGCAACCAACTTGCCGAAGCCTATAAGCGGCTCGGCGTAAATATCAATCCCTTATTGCTTATTCAGCTGCCCAACGACACCAAGGAAACCATGAGCGCGGAGGACACGAAGATAGCTGAACAAGTGAAGACGTACTTGCAAACCATCAAAGGCATTGACGTGAACAACGGCAAATTGGCGGTGTGGCTCTCGAACGAGAAAGAAAACCTTGCCAACCTTGAAAAGCCCGACAACCTAACCGAAGTGTTGCTTTTCAAGCAAGCCATTGCCCTGGGCTGGGACTGCCCCCGCGCCGCCGTTCTGCTCATCTTCCGCAAACTGACCAGCAACCAATTTACCATTCAGACCGTAGGACGCATCCTGCGTATGCCAGAACAGAAGTTTTATGCCGACGATTTGCTCAACGTGGGCTATGTTTACACCGACGTGAGCAAAGACCAAATAGAAATCGTGGCAGAGGACATGGACTACCTCAACAAGAATGCGCTGCAAGCCTTGCGCCGCGACAACTTAGAGAACGTGGCACTGGCATCATACTACAGAGAGTATAAGAGCAGCGACCGTAACCGCCTTGGCCCCGATTTCAAACAAGTGCTTATCGAGGTTTTCAAGGAACATTGGCTACTCGCGTACCAGCCTTCCATGTTCTCTCTCGCCGAAATGCGAGGAGAAGGAGAACCCGAAAACCCAGAGCCAGATACCGACCGCACACAAGCAACCGTTGCCACCAATAGGCAAAAGGCGGAAAGCCAACACATTCGTTTTGACGTGAAGAACATCAACGTTGAAATACCCGAAGGCGTGGTGTTCCAAAACGAAGTGGGCATCATCGACGTGCGCGGCGAACGTCGCAAGTTCGCACGCAGTGCGGGCGAAGTCTATCGTATCTACTTAGACTATTGTCGTTCGCTACTGGGCGGTTTTGAGAAAGCCCACAGTCTTGGGGTGTTGGCTGGCTACCTCATGCAAGTGATGGAAGATTTGTTTGATCTCTTTGAGTCCGACGCGCAAAAAGTAATACTCTATCACGGCAACAAGGCAAAGTTTACGGAGATTATCACCAAAGCACTTAATAAATATAGTAGGAAGTTGCGTGATCGTCAACGCGAAGCCAAAGAACGCGACTTCGATTCATACACATGGGAAGTTCCTGCCGAAAGGCTCTATAAGGAAGACACCCACCATATTGACAGCGAAGTTAAGGAGCATGCCTTGATGCCTTTCGTAGAACTCAATGCTGCCAGCACGCCCGAAAGGCGTTTCACCGCGTTTCTTGAAGCCCATGCCGACTGCATCGACTGGTGGTATAAGAATGGCGACGAGGGCAAGCAGCACTATTCCGTGCCCTACACCATGTCAAACGGCGACAAGTCGCTCTTCTACGNNNNTACCAAATCGGAAAACAGCGACAGCGAAGCGCCCTATAAGCACAACGGGCTGATAGACTACATGCAAGCCCCCGAACAAGCCGAGCAGCAACTGCAAGGCGGCGTTATTATAGAAAAAAACGAAGTGTGGTACTACTCACGCTTCAAAATAGAAAACACAACCGACCTCACTGGCTGGGACGGTTTTCATCCTAACGATTATAAATAAAGTGGTCTTATGAATAAAAGCAAAGCAATTGATAGAACTTTCCTTCAATACGGCGTAAGGAAAGAAGATATGGAACTCATTGAGCAGACTTGTCAGACCAACGACATCGATGCTGAATGGTTTAAGGAATATATTCTGAAAGCCTACAACGATGAGCGCAACAATCAAAATTTCGTAGAGGAAAGGAAGCGTACACGCATCCTTAAAACCGCCCTTAAAAATATGCCAAAATGAAGATAAAGAGAATATACGCTGAGAATTACAAAACTTACAAATTGCTTGACCTTAATTTGGAAGTTTCGGACGACCGCCCCATTATCCTCATTGGCGGTGGTAATGGTTGTGGCAAGACTACATTGTTTGATGCCATATACCATGCACTATACGGCTTAGATATTAGAGACACAAAGCACTTTGAGGAACTGTTCAACGCAGGAGTAAAAAACGCTGAAGGTTTGGAGAACAAAAAGATAGTTCTCACCATAGAGTTTTCTGGCATGGTGCTTATCAACAAAATGCAATATAGTTTGACAAGAACCTATATGATTCTTGACAATCGTGTTGTTTTCAACGTTGTGATGAACTTTGGTGCCACGCCCTATAAATACGGCTCAGGCACTCCAGCTAAAGAAAGAGCTTTTAACGAGGAACAAATCAACAAGATCATTGCAGCCAACTTGCCTGCTGAACTTAGTGATTATTTCCTCTTCGATGCGATGAAAACCAGCGAGCTCGTCAAGGAAGAGCAGATAAATAAACTTATTGAAAAGAACATCAACTCCGTGATGGGTTTCAATAAGTATAGCCAAATGCGTAAATGCGCTGAGGATCTTCTTTCAGAGAAGAAAGCAGCGCGTATGAAAAACGAGGAAGTAAGAAAGGAATATGAAGAGCTCGTTGCTGAAAAGTCCGCTCTGGAAGCTGAAATAAACTCCCTTGACAGCGAATACAGCAAAGCACTCAACTTCGACAACGACTTCAAAGAGCAATACGACAAAGCTAAAAAAGGGCATAATGCCGACGAAGTCACGAAAGACAAAATGTCTCAGCTTGAGCAATCTATCAGTAATACGCTAAGAGCTGAGAAAGAATATCGAAATGACTTAGATATTGTAGCAAGGGAATTAGAGACGAAAGTCGTCTATGCAAAACTTGCCAATATCATACGTCCCGAAGTCGAATTGATGATGCAAACCAGAGCTGCCTCAGAAGCATCAAAAGTAAACTTACTTTCGGCAGAACAAATTGAAACACTCACAAGGAAACTGGTTAAAATAATTGAAACTAAATACGGCAACACATCTAACTTCGACATAGAACTGTTGGCAGAAGAGTTGAAATATCAGCAGGATTTAGATAATCCAGCTGAAGATAAATTCTCTTACCTTACCAACGAAGAGTTAGAAACACTAAATCTCCTGGTTAAAACTTCCTCAGTTAATCACTTTCTTTCTCTTGCTGATGCACGAGAACGTATCAACGTTGAGATTTCAGAAATTCCTCAAAAGAAAGAACAACTTGCAGACTTCCGTAAGGCACTAAGTGGTACAGACTACAACATCATAGAACTGTACGAAAACAACGCGCAAAAGGCTGCAAATCTGAAAGACGAAATCGCGCAAAAGCGTGCAGATCACCAAAAACTTGTTAAGAAAATCGCTACCTACGACTACGATATCCCACAAGTTCCCGATCCACAATATGATATGCTCTGTAAGCTACCCGACTTCTTCAAAGCATTATCATCTAAGTTGCTTCGCGCAAAGAAAACAAGCATTGAACGTATGATGCGCGACCAACTCAACATCAACTTAATTGCATACGCTGGCTTTATTGGAAAAGTGGAATTGTCGGCTGAAGACAGTGAAGACATTTCCTTCAAAATATACCATAAGAATGGCAATGAAATTTACCTAAGCCAGCTTAATGCTGGTGCCAAGCAAACGGTCATGCAGGTTTTGCTTAAGGTTCTCTATAACTTAGGCGACTACGAACCACCCGTGATGATTGACACCGTGATGGGCGTTTTGGATAAGGAAAGCCGCGATGTTATCATTGAAAGTTATTTCCCCGATTTAGCACATCAGACGATACTTCTCAGTACAGATACAGAAATAACTACCGAGCACGATTTTGAAAAGATTGAAGCATACGTTTCAAAAGTGTTCACACTACATCGCGACAAAGAAAACCAATGCACGGACATCACCGAAGATTACTTTGGTCTTAAACTTTCTGAATACTAAGCCATGAATAATATATCACAACTTACAGTCAACAATAAAGTTACGGCTATACAAGGTATGCACGACCGTATTGCCGACGTGAAGACTGCGCTCGAAAAAAGGCTCAATTTAGAAGAATACTCAGAAAATATACGCCCTGTTACACTAAACAATAGTGTTGTTCTTCGCATTTGCCTTCTCGCAGGACTTAGTGACAAATCTCCTCGCTCTTTAGAAGATTTGCCACAATTTGATTTAAAAGTGGGCAACACGCCTTATGCCACTACTTTCTTCACAAAGTCTGACGTTGGCACTTTGTTTGAAATACTTCTTAAAATGCGCTACCACGACGTTGATGCAGATTGGACAGATGCAAGGTTGGTAAGCCGTGTTATAGGTAGAGAAATTTTGAGAGGTCGAGAAGCCTTACTCAGAACTGGAGGCATTGATGAATGGTTAACATACGTCCCACTTAGAGCTGGTCGTTCAAGCAAAGAAATACCCGAATTGGATTTGCTCATTGGTGAATACGAAAATGGTATGGAAGCCACGCTTGACATCAACAGTAAGAATATTGCCAATACGCAAATTCTTATTGCTGGTACTACGGGTTCGGGGAAATCTAATCTTATTGCTTTGCTCATTCAACAAATACGCTCAGCTTCTGCCGACTCGCAATATCCAGTCAACTTCTTGCTTTTCGACTATAAAGGCGAGTTCTCTGACCCTGCTAATGCTGCATGGCTTCAATACTTCGAAACCGACAGCTCTGCCATCCTTAATCCCATGGAGCGACCGCTACCGTTTACTCCCTTCAAGGATTTCACTGGCCGTCCCATTAACGAGGTTAATCTTTATGCCACGTCAATGGCAAGTGCCCTTAGCGCCATTTCTCCTGCTAAGATTGGCGCAAATATGGACAACCGACTTAGCGAAGCTATCATCAATGCTTATAAG
>ONDJ01000032.1 GCA_900316575.1 uncultured Prevotellaceae bacterium
CACGAAGCGAAGATAAACGGTACCCTGAAGGTCCTGCTCAATAGCAATCTGAGGATATTTCACCGTCTTGTTCATGAAAGCGATAAGTGCTCCTTCACCACCAGGGAACTGAGCCATTACTGCCACACCACTTTCGGAATAAATTTCCGTATCGGCCTGACGTACAGCCTGCGTACCTGTGCTAGTTCCGCGACCACCAATCGTGCCACGACCGGCATTCGCGTCGTGAGAAGTACCGCCTACCATCATACCTGCAGTTGCAACCACAGTACCGCCGGCATCACCTGCGTAAGTACGGTTACTAAATGCGGCACGACTGGAAGAGAGCTGATCCTGCGTGCGAAGCTCACGGTTTTCGTCAACTTTGTCCACGATGCTCACACTGGTGAACTGCTCCGTTGCGCGAGCTGCTACAGCCTGAACTGCGGCGGCGGGCTGATCGGGAGCTACGTTCTCTTGAGGAGTTTCCTCCTTCTTTTGCTCTTGCTCGGGGATCTTTTCAGGTTGCTTCTCCTCTTCTTTTTGCTCTTCTTCCTCAGTAATTTCAGCAAGTGTCGTTGCACTTTCGTCTTCAAAAGACTCAACGGCAGCTTCGCCTAACTTGACCAATCCGATCAAAGCAAAAATAGCGGCGATGAACATACAGAGCGTAAAGAAAGCGTACATATTGCGCTTTCCGGCATGGGCACGCAGGCGATAAGCACCATACTCTTTGTTGCGACCTGCAAACACGAGGTCACACCACTGCTTGGAAATAAGATCAATCTTTGCCATAGCTTTTATCAGTGCTTATTGAGCCGCGCCACCGCCGTTCTTCACAGCGTCAATGTAGCCTTGCTCTGTTTCGGTGAACTTATCAATCATGTACTTACCGATGCTACAAATCTGCATCTCGTCGAGTATGCTCATCAAGTTGTCGTACGTTGACTCGTCGCTAGGACGAATAATAACGTTTGGCGTTTCTTTGCCTTCTTTGATCTCCTTGAGAGCGGCCTGGAATGCTTCCTTATTCTTTCTGAAGGTTTCTGGATCAGAACTTTGCTCAAGCGCAAACTTTTCTTTCAACTTCTGCACCTCAGTAAGGGCTGTTGAGTTCTCCTTTTGCAAAACGGCGCGAATACCATCTTTGCCATAGGTCGTTTCTTTGAAAGGAACGGTCGCTGGATTACCAATACAATAATAAATTGTATTTTCAGGGCCAAGCAATACAGTTACTGCCTTCCCGGCTTCTACCTGTGTTTGGTTCTGCTCATCGGACTCCACATCAGACGGCATGGCAATTTCCATGGTCTGGGGCTTAATGAGCGTCGTACAGAGCATAAAGAATGTTACCAGAAGCATTATCATGTCCACCATCGGCGTAAAGTCGACGCGGGCATTCATTTTCTTTTGTTTGCTACTACCTGTCTTTGCCATAGCTTTACTCTTCGTTTTTGAGGGCAGTGATAAGGTTGTAACGGTTCTCGTGAATGCTACGCAAGGAGTCCATTACTTTCTTGATCACAGCGTAGGGAATATTCTTGTCGGCCTTGATGGCTATACCCATATTCTCTCCGCAGGCGGCACGCGCCGCACCAACCCAGTCTTTTAACTCATCGTTTGTGCTATCGCAAGGAATACCCGCCTTAGCATCTTCGTTAAGGAAACTGTTGCGCTCGGCATTTTCAAGTTTAAGCCAAGCTGCAATATTTGCTTTTCGGCTACCGAACATTGAAACTTGAGCGAACTCTTTTACTTCCTTGTCAGTAAGGCGTAAGCCATGGCTCTTCTTCATTTCCTTAGCCAGTTTCTCCATTCCTGCAGGAGAGTCCATGCTCATAAACACTTTGCCGCTTTTCTCAACAAAGATGGTTAAGAGATTGCCCTCAGGAATTTTGATTTCTGACACTGAGCCAGGAGCTACGACCTTGACTGGTTCGTCTTTTACGAAGGTGGCGGTAAGCATAAAGAAGGTAAGCAGCAGGACCATGACGTCGCTCATCGGCGTCATGTCGATGAACGTGTCTTGTTTCTTGATTTTAAATCGTCCCATTGTCTTAAGTTACCTTACAAGGTTTTATGCTTAGATGGTTTAGTGCGTAGCGTTGAAAGTCTCTACAATGCTGAAGCCAACCTCGTCAAGGCTGAACGTCAGACGGTCAATCTTGTTGGTGAAGTAGTTATATGCAATTGTAGCTACAGCACCAGTTGCGATACCAGAAGCCGTATTTACAAGTGCTTCAGAGATACCAGTTGCAAGAGCGGCTGAGTCAGCACCACCTTCACCAGCGTTCATAGCGCCGAAGGAGCGAATCATACCGAGCACCGTACCGAGAAGACCGGTCAACGTACCGAGGCTGACGATTGTACCTACGATAGGCATATTCTCTTGAAGCATTGGCATTTCAAGAGCGGTTGCCTCTTCAAGCTCCTGACGGATAGCAAGCAACTTCTGCTCTTTGGTGAGTTTGTCGTTTTTGTCCATCTCATCGTACTTCTTCAGCGTAGAGCGAACTACGTTGGCAACACTGCCTTGTTGCTCGTCGCAGAGCTGCTGAGCCTTAGCCATGTCGTTCTTTGAGAGAGCGGCTTTGATTTGCTCAACAAATACAGCCAAAGACTTCTTACCATAAGCAGTGCGAATAGCAAAGAAGCGCTCAATAGCAAAAGCGATTACAGAGAAAAGAAGTGTCCAGATGATAGGCACAACGAAACCACCTTTATAAACGGTACCGATGAGGTTGGCTGGGCTAAGCTCTACATCACTGGGAGCAAACACAGAGAAAGTGCCTGCAACTTTGTCACCTCCTTGGAAGTTGCTCAGATGACCGAACACGAAAAGATAAATACATACAGCTAAAACTGCGCAGGCGAGAATTACATAGATACCCTGCTTAATACCCGTAAAGCCCTGACTTTGCTTCTTGGCTTTGGGAGCTGCTTTGGGAGCAGCCTTGGGAGCACCCTTAGGTGCCGATACTTGTGTTGTGTCCATGATTTGGATTTTGGTTGTGAATAAATGATTAATTAGTTAATTTGAAAATTCTGTGTTATTCTTATTACACACAGGCACTGATGCAAATGCTTCTCACTCCGTATATATAATATAGGCAAGAACACGGAAAACGCAGCGTGGCCATGCGCGTAAAAGTTGGCACAAAAATACACTGAGAATTATTAGTAGCAAAAAATTGCGAAGAAAAATTTGCATTTCGCAAGCTTTGTGCGTTAAAGAGTAGCGCAAAAGACTGTTTTTGAAGCGGCAACTGGTGCGCAGGTGGTTTCTTTTGCTATTTTTGCGCCGTTATTTATACTTTTCTTTATCATATTATGCAGCAGATAGATTGGGCAAACCTTTCTTTCGGTTATGTCCGTACGAACTACAATGTGCGCTGCTATTGGCGCGATGGTGCTTGGGGCGAAATTGAAGTCAGCTCCTCCGAAAACATCAACATACACATGGCTGCCACTTGTCTTCATTATGGACAAGAGGCTTTTGAGGGACAGAAGGCTTTCCGGTGTCCTGATGGCAAGATACGCATCTTTCGCATTGACGAAAATGCTCGCCGGTTGCAGGCTACAAGCCGTGGGATCATGCTCCCTGAAGTTCCCACAGAGCTCTTTGTTGAAATGACAAAGAAGGTCATAAAACTCAACGAAGACTTCGTGCCGCCATACGAAAGTGGAGCTGCGCTCTATATTCGCCCCTTGCTGATCGGCACAGGACCTCAAGTAGGCGTACATCCAGCTGATGAGTTTTTGTTTATTATCTTTGTCACACCTGTTGGTCCGTATTTCAAGGGAGGTTTTGCCACGAACGACTATGCGATTGTGCGTAGTTATGATCGTGCAGCTCCACTGGGGACGGGTACATACAAGGTGGGTGGAAATTATGCGGCTTCTCTACTACCTAACAAGATGGCACACGATGCTGGATACGCCTGTGAATTCTACTTGGACTGCAAAGAGAAAAAATACATCGACGAATGTGGTGCGGCAAATTTCTTCGGCATCAAGAGTAACACCTATGTAACGCCAAAGTCCACGAGTATTCTTCCCAGCATCACTAACGCCAGTATGCAGCAACTGGCACTCGACCTTGGCATGAAGGTTGAGCAACGTCCCGTCCCTCTTGAGGAACTCAACGAGTTTGAAGAAGCGGGAGCTGTAGGCACAGCCGCTGTCATCAGCCCTATTGGAAAGATTGTAGATTTGGAGCGTAATACGGAATACGTCATTGCAAAAGATGGCCAGCCAGGGCCTGTCAGCAAACGCCTCTACGATAAGTTTCGCGCTATTCAATACGGAATTGAGCCCGACACGCATGGCTGGATAACAATTGTAGATTAACTCCGTATTATATTATGTATTCCCGCATACATACACTCCCTCTTTTTGTAGCTCTCGGTCTTGCAGTCTGCGTCATGGTTGGTTGTCGTCAGAAAGCAGACAACGAAGAGAACACGCCGCGTTACGACAGCATCGCACAACTTCAGCCTGATAGCGCTCAAGCTGAGCTCAACGAACTTCGTGAATTGGCAGAGCTTGATCGCCGCGAAATGGAAAACGAATACGAGGAATATGCACGTCAATACCGTGTTCTCAAAGTTCAGGTAAAAGACACCACGTTGCGCCGCCAACTCGAAGCTAAGGAACAAGAAGCAAATCGCCTATTGGCAGAGCTTCGTGAGGTCAAGGCCACCGATGCAGCAGAAATACGCCGTCTTCGCGAAGAGCTTACCACTGTGCGCACTGTTCTGCAAGACTATGTGCGACAGGTTGACTCCCTGCAACGACGTAACGAGACCTTGGTGGCTGAGCGTGACGAAGCTCGTCGCCAAGCTGGAGCTGCTAACTCACGAGCTGATGAGCTTACGGGAGAACGTAACCGCCTCTCACAACAAGTAGCTGTAGCCGCTCGGCTCAACGCAACGGGAGTGAGCGTACGCCCTGTGAAAAAGAATGGGAAAGAGGCTCGCAAGACCAAAGACATCAAGAGTTTTGACATATCCTTCACAATCGCTCGCAATAGTACAGCGCGCACAGGCAACCGCACTGTTTTCGTGCGCCTAATGGCTCAAGGAGGAACGGTAATTGCTCCTTCTGGCTCATTTCAGTATCACGACAAGAGCATACAGTATTCTGCCAAACGCACCATTGAATATGCCGGCGAAGACTTGCGGACCACACTGCACGTCCCTGCTGAAGAGTTCCTCAATCCTGGAACCTATACCGCTTATATCTTTGTTGACGGACAGCAGATTGGTAGCGGTAGCGTAACCATTGAAAAATAAACCTAAAACAACTCCCATGCCTAAAATAATCCTCACGGGCGACCGCCCCACAGGTCGTCTCCATATCGGCCACTATGTAGGTTCGCTGCGTCGTCGTGTACAGTTGCAAAACGAGGGGGAATACGACAAGATGTTCGTATTCATCGCCGATGCACAAGCTCTGACCGACAATGCTGACAATCCCGACAAAGTTCGCGAGAATGTCATTGAAGTAGCACTCGACTACCTATCCGTAGGTCTTGACCCCGCTAAGACCTGCATTTTTATCCAATCGCAGATACCCGAGCTCTGTGAGTTATCGTTCTATTACATGAACATGGTCACTGTGTCGCGCCTTCAGCGTAATCCCACGGTCAAGACCGAAATTCAGATGCGCGGATTTGGTGGTGAAAGCATCCCCGTAGGTTTCTTCACCTACCCCATCAGCCAAGCCGCTGACATCACAGCCTTTGAAGCCACGACCGTCCCTGTGGGTGAAGATCAGAAACCGATGCTCGAACAAACCTGCGAAATTGTGCGACGCTTCAACCATATTTATGGCGAGACACTCGTTGAGCCTAACATCCTCTTGCCCGACAATGCCGCTTGCCTGCGACTCCCTGGCACAGACGGCAAAGCTAAGATGAGCAAGAGCCTCGGCAACTGCATCTACCTCAGCGATGATGCCCCAACGCTGAAGAAGAAAGTGATGTCCATGTACACTGACCCTGAGCACATCCACGTGGAAGACCCCGGCCATCTTGAAGGCAACGCTGTCTTTACCTATCTTGACGCTTTCTGTCGTCCAGAACACTTCCCTGAGTTTTGGCCTGATTATGAAAGCCTTGACTCGCTCAAGGAATACTACACCCGTGGAGGTCTGGGCGACATGAAAGTCAAGAAATTCTTACTCAAAATTCTTGAAGCTGAGCTTGCTCCAATACGAGCCCGTCGCAAGGAATACGAACAAGACATCCCCGCAGTTTATGATATGCTGAAGCGAGGCAGCGAAGAGGCCCGTCAAAAAGCAGCTGCAACGCTTGAAAAAGTACGTCGCGCTATGCGTATTGACTATTTCAACGACGAAGAACTCATCGCCGCACAAGCTGCAAAATACAAGCAAAACTAAAACTCCATATCCACACAATGAGAAAGACACTCCTACTCGCATTCTTGTTCTGCGGCTTCAATGCTCTACAGGCCGAGACAGAACCCACCGATCCCGTCATTGACTCTACACCCGACAGTACAGCAGCAAGTCAGCCTAAACAATCCCCTATTGCTGACGCAGTCAGTGCTGTGCAGAATGCCCTTGCTTCAACAGGTAGCGACATCAAGTTTGGCGGATATATCATTGGCAAATATAGCTACAGCGACCAAAGCACACTGAAGTCAAACAGCAGCTTTGATCTTCGCCTGGTGCGTCTCTACGTTGACGGACACGCCTTCAAAGACTTCTACTACAAGCTTCAGCTTCAGGTCAACGGACAGCCTGGCGAGGATAAAGGAGCTCGCATTGTGGATGCCTTTGTAGAGTGGCAACGCTTCAAGGAGTTTCGCGTAAAACTCGGACAGTTCAAGCGTAGCTTCGGTTACGAAAACCCCATGAACCCGCTTGATGTAGGCTTCGGATCATATTCACAGGCTACGACAAAGCTCATAGGTTTTAGCGACCGCGTAGGCGAACATTCTTGCAACGGACGTGATGTAGGCTTACAAGTCCAAGGCGACTTCTTCCCCATGGCCGACGGACACCGATTTCTGCATTACCAGATAGGTTTCTTCAACGGACAAGGCGTAAATCATACGGATAAGGACAACTTCAAAGACCTCATCGGTGGCCTTTGGATTTCACCCATCAAAGGTATGCGCATCGGAGGCTTTGGCTGGAACGGCAAATATACGAACGAGAAATACAGCGGTGCCGCCAACACGCTCCCCGCTACCGACCGCATTCGCTGGGGAGTGAGCGCCGAATATATGGGAGACTGGCAAGTGCGCGGCGAATACGTATGGAGCAAAGGCCGCAGTGTCAACAATGCTGCAGCACCGCTTTATGCCGATGGTTGGTACATCCAAGGAGCTCTGCCCAAGTGGAAAGGATTCCAACTCATGGGACGCTGGGATTGCTACCGCAACGATCAGTCGTGGGGCTCGCTCAAGCAGATTTACGAACTCGCGCTTACTTATTATTTCAACAAGAATCTGTTCATCCAAGCCGAATACGATTTCACACACGACAAGACCAGCACCGACCGCAACTACAACACACTCGGCGTGCAGGTATATTGCCGTTTCTAAAACAAACACCATCGCTATAAGAGCGAACACCGTCACCTCCAAAGTCCATTCCAAACTTCACAGGAATGGGCTTTTTCTTTTTTGAAACCCAATCAATTCAACCACAGCAGGCTCAAACAGAAGAATTGCTCCAAGATAAGAAAGAAGTTCTCCACACTGTAAAAGTTTTACTAAACGCTATGCAAATTTCATTCAAGAAGAGATGAGTAAATATGCGTATTGAGATTATAAACCCAAATCGGTCATTAGAGATTTGATTTACTCGCTTCAAACAAAGTGTTTGAAAGCCTCAAACAAAGTGTTTGCTCGCTTCAAACAAAGTGTTTACAAATTTTCTAATGGCGGTCATTAGAAAATGCTAATATCTAATTGCTTATTTACATACGCTTACAAATGCAACCACGAAAAAAATGCTCTAATGACCGAATTGGGATAAAAGATAGGGCGTTCTATTAGCGTAATACAATAATAAAACGCGCGTGCGAGACTGCAAGAAAAGCGCGTAAGCACAAAAAAAAGGCACAAACAGAAAAAACGCAGCCTCTATTGGGCTCAAAAGTTTAAAAAAACTTAACATTGCGCGGAATTCAACAAACCAACGAAATGGAACGAACTTATAAACTAAAAAAAGGGCTTGACGTGCGTCTTACCGGCGAGGCCGAACAGCAAGTGACGCAGGCTACCGCATCTGCACTTTATGCCGTGCGCCCCACAGACTTCTATGGTTTGGTGCCCAAACCCATTGTGAAGCCTGGCGACAAGGTTAGAGCCGGCGATACACTTTTTGTGGACAAAGCCACGGAGCGAATTCGTGTAGTGAGCCCCGTGAGCGGCACTGTCAAGGAAATCGTGCGCGGAGCAAGGCGTAAGATTATGGCTATCACCATTGAGCCATCGGCTTCACAAGTATTTGCCGAATTCAAGAAGCCCGTCATTAACGCTACTCAGCGAAACGAAATGGTAGAACTATTGTTAGAGAGCGGCTTGTTTGCCTTCTTCCGCCAACGTCCGTATGATGTAGTGGCTTCGCCTACTGATGAACCCAAGGCTATCTTTGTCAGTGCATTCAGCAAAATGCCCCTTGCAGCTGACTTTGACTTTGTAGGCCAAGGCCGCGAAGCATATTTCAAAACTGGCGTTAAGACACTTTCGCGAATAGCACCTGTGCGCGTAGGCATTTGCCCCCAACAAACTAATAGTCCCATACTCCCATTACCCGAAGCCGAAGTCAACATTTTTGATGGTCCCAATCCCAGCGGCAATGTGGGTGTGCAAATCAATCAAGTGGATCCTATCAATAAAGGCGAAGTGGTGTGGACCATTGGTGCCGAAGAGGTAATCTTCATTGGCGAACTGGTCGAAACTGGTCGCGTTAATCTGAAGCGGCGTATAGCTGTAGCGGGGTCTGAAGTCATTCGTCCAGAATATGTTGAAACCCCTATCGGCACGCAGATCTGCACAATTTTGCAGAACAACATTTCCAACACAGACCACAACCAACGCATCATCAATGGCAATCCACTCGTTGGCACAAAAGTTGAAGGAACCGACTTCCTTGGCGCACACTGCACAGAGATTTGTGTATTGCCCGAAGGCGACGATTGTCATGAAGTACTCGGATGGATTATGCCGCGCCTCAAAGAATTTTCGGCCAATCGCAGCTATCTGAGTTGGTTGTTGGGCAAAGGGAGAGCCTACAGCCCCGATTGTCGTATCAAAGGAGGCGAACGCCATATGATAATGAGCCATTATAGCTGGTGACATTGATCGCCAGGAAGCCCTTGGCATCTACGAAGTAGCACCCGAAGATTTTGCAGTAGCCGAATTCGTTGACAGCAGCAAGCTTGAGTTACAACGCATCGTACGCGAGGGATTAGATACCTTGCGAAAAGAAAATGCTTAAGCTTTTGTTCAGATAAAGAGAAAAAACAATGATACAGAAAACACTTGACAAACTGCGTCCGCACTTCCAAGAGGGCGGCAAACTCAGTGCGCTTCGATCAGTGTTCGATGGCTTTGAAACATTCCTCGTCGTTCCCTCCACTACATCCAAGAGCGGCGTGAGTATCCACGATGCTATCGATTCAAAGCGCATTATGAGCTTCGTAGTCATTGCACTCATGCCGGCATGTACAACATTGGCTACCAAAATTATGCAGCAGCCGGAGCCAGTGCATCGTGTTGGACAATGTTCCTCTTATTGTGGCGGAGGAAGAAAGAAACCGTGTGGAAGACAACCTGCTTGTCGGCACACTGACACCGTTTCTGTACTTGCCGAGAACCGTTCCGACTATCTTGTATTGAGTTGGGTGCTGCGTCCGGGCTTCTTTGTCTCCAACACACTTACCAGCATACTGCCCCACACCGCTTATCTTGACAACACATTGCTGGCCGCATCGCGCGGACTTCCTATCGGAACAGTGACAGCAGTCGGAACAATCACCCGCAACGTCCTTGAAAACGATACGGTCTATGACCTCCAAGGTCGCAGAGTCACCGCTCCTGTTCATGGCATTTTCATCATCAACGGCAGGAAAGTCTTTGTAAAGTAATTAGGTTTTAACAGTCAAATGGAGACCCGAAGATTTCAGGTCTCCATTTGACTGTTAAACCGTAAATTACCCTTGTCCCTAAAAGAACAGGTAGATTCTTGCAGCGACAGGACACGTCGTCTATGCTGTTATCTCAGCAATTAGTTGACGTTTCCGCTCGTTTACCATCTCATTCCAAAGGCAAGAGTCTTGTACTTTGGTGACGGAGATGCGATCCTTGTAGCGTTCATAGAACTCAATACCTTGACCTTCAAAAAGTTGGTGACAGCAATAACGGCCTATTATTTCCTCCCAGTCCCAAAGGTCTGCATATTTATCCAACAACTCAAATGTTAAGTTCACGCCGCGATTTCCTGATAATTTATGCCAATTCCACTTGTCCTTGAAGGTTTCGATGATGTTCTCCGTAATCGCATCTTCATCTATGTTCTCAGAGAGTTTGTCCCAGTTGATGCGTTTCTTGAACTTCTGAATCATGGGGACAGTCCAACGGATGTACGCGTTTCCTGAAATCTCATTCCAATCCACTTTGTCCTGACACTTCTCTAACATGGTCTCAGACCAGTTAAAGCAACTCGACAACTCTTTCCATGCCTCCTCTGTCATAATCTTCTGCATGAATTCGTTGCTTAATGTTTTTGTTGCCATAATGTAAATAATTAAAGGGTTAATAATGTTTCTTGATGCAAAGAAAACAACACCCTCTGCCAGTTCGTGGCAGAGGGTGGAGGAAAAGTGATGATTATGAAGAAATTTGCGATGGGCTTAAGCACAACCTTTTGACAAAGAGTGCGGGAAAAGGCATCTTCCCTTTTCCCGCTTCCACATAAAAGGGCTTTTCTCTCAGCAGTATCAATCCAAGCATACGTGTATCCGCATTAACTTGTGCGTGGTGGCTTTCTAATTTGTTACCAAAGTTAGTCCCAACTTATTTATCAGAACTGATACTGAAGTATTTTTGGCCTTCATCGTTTCCAATAGAACTTCATCATTTGGTAGGATTTTATCGTTTGGATCTTTGTACTTTTCTGGCAATAACTGATAAATAAACCTTTTTGTAATCACGATACGCCTGTTATTGTAATCACCTGGGTTTCTTTCATTGAGGTCTTTGAATGCTTTGCTATAACGAACCGTTGAAGAGAGTTTTTCCTCCCAATCAGCAAACTCCTTTATCGCCATATAACAACCCATGGAAGTGAGTCTCTGAATGAGAACATAGATATAGACAAAATCAGAGGCTATTAAAGGCACTCCTTTTTCCACCTCATGCCTCGGACTGATCTCATCAAATTTGGTATATCTGTTTGTGCTTAACTCGTGGAGAACGCCATATAGCAAATCACTTGCCTCTGCATCATCAACCTTTTTTCCTGCAAGTTGCATGACATACAAATAACCTTTGGGCGTAAGTTTGCGTCGATCAGGATGAAAGTCCACATGGTCATAGGCCAGCCTACAACAAAGGTTATGATAACTATGGTCAACCGACAGTTCATCTATATGAGCCATGATATAACTTGTCGGGAAATATCTGATGACAGGCAAATAACAATCTTTTTCATGGTATTTCTCAAAGACCTCTTTTACTTTGGGTAGGAAGGCATCATCCCAGTACTCAACAGACTGTTTATATGCCCATGCCCTATCCGTCTTTCCTGATGACAGGAAGGCAAGGATTATTTTCTTTTGAACATTCCAATCTAAACCGCAGAAACGCCGTTGAATTTCCTGACGAGCCTTTACGACCTTTCCTTTCTTCCTTATCAAGTACCACTTCACAATGGTGGCAATCGGTGTCTTATTCTGTTTATTTAGTACGGGGTATGGCATAACACGAAGTTTTTTTCAAGACTATTTATAAAATATCCCTTAACAAAAAAAGAATAACATGAGAGAAACCGCCAATAATATCAAAACAAAGACAGCGACCAACAATCTGACAGGGCGAGAACGCTCGTTACTTTTATGCATCCGTGATATAAATAATTCTCTATTTATACATTTGTGAAGGACATCGGATGCCATCATCCCACGTAATTCCCAATGCATAGGGAACTTTACTGTTTTAGGAATGTTGATTGTTGCCAAATTAGGACAATTCCAAAATGCAGACTCTCCTTATAACAGTCATCGGAACAGAAATTGGAAGTGCTCCACGTTCTTTAAGACTACGCCTGTGCCGCGTGCCACACAAAGCAATGGTTCATCAGCCACCTTAAATTGAATTTGAATCTTGTCGGTAAACCGTTTGTCAAGACCGCGAAGCAAGGCTCCGCCACCGGTAAGGTAAATTCCGTTTTTCATAATGTCTGCATACAACTCTGGGGGAGTGTTCTCCAAAACATTGAGCATAGCACTCTCTATCTTTGAAATGCTCTTTTCAAGGCAACGAGCCACTTCTTGGTAGCACACGGGCACTTTTACAGGCAGACCTGTCATTTTGTTCGGACCAGATACGATGTAATCCTTCGGTGCATCAGAAGCAAGGTTGGTGAGTGCGCTACCCACGTTTATCTTGATGCGTTCAGCCATACGCTCGCTGATTTCCACGAAGTGCTGGCGGCTCATATACTCTTTGATGTCGGCTGTAAAGTCATCACCAGCCATCTTGATGCTGTAGTTGCTTACGATACCGCCCAACGAAATTACGGCGATTTCTGTAGTGCCACCGCCGATGTCCACAATCATGTTCCCTTCGGGCGCTTCCACATCTATCCCGATTCCGATAGCTGCAGCCATTGGTTCGAATAGCAGGAACACGTCACGTCCGCCTACATGGTCAGCACTATCGCGTACAGCACGTAATTCTATGTCAGTAGATCCGCTCGGTACGCCAATGACCATACGCAGATTTGGCGTAAAGAAGTGCTTGCTCTCGTGTGCCATCTTGATGAAGCCTCGCATCATCTGTTCACAGGCGTTAAAGTCAGCAATTACACCGTCTTTAAGCGGACGCACAACGTTGATATTGGGGTTCTCCTTTTCGTACATCAGTTTAGCAGACTCGCCTACGCTTATCATCTTTTTTGTGTGGACGTCCAGTGCGACTACCGATGGCTCGTTCACGGCGATTTCACCGTCACGGGTAATGATAACCGTGTTGGCAGTACCTAAGTCCATCGCCAGTTCTTGTGTGAAAGAGAATAAGTTGGAGAATAGATGACTGTTTTTCAGCCGCTCAAACTTCTCAAGGTATTTAATCGTATTGAACTTCATAATCAATGGCATATTTATGTTTTGTAATCTCTTTACTCTGAATCCTGAACATGTCTATTTGGAACAGGGAATGGCATAACACGATGCTTCGTTTGTTGTTATTTCAAGACACTGACTATGTGACCTTGGGCTGACCATGGGCTATGAGTTATACGCTCTTTAAAGTGTAAATGTTTTGACCCAAGAAATAGTCCGGATAACAAATCTTGTTTCTTATTATCGAATACTTTTGTGGATGATATTTCCTTTTCCATGGTCCAATGAACATAAAAGGGGAATCCTCTATATAGTCGATGAACCATCCATCATATTCTGACGGAAGGACACCTATCCTTTTACAGGATTGTTCAAATAAAGTCCAGAACTTCTTGGAATGATTGTGTTGTTCAGTATGGCACAATTCATGAATAATCACGCCGATGACTCCCTCGTAGTCGTATTCAAAAAAGGTTTTGAAATTTATCCTAATATTACCAGAACTATCGCAAGTCCCAAGTTTGCGAGGATTTCTAAAACAGACCAATTGAACGGATTTCACTTTGTCAAATTTTAACGTGTCTGCAAGTTCTTGCGTCTTCAATGTTGTTATTTTATCTGCGGTATGAAACAAATTAATTAGTGATTCACACGACACTTCAACAAGTTTCTTCTTGGGCATCTTCATTAGCTCTTCCGCTTTCAGAATCATACCTTCTATTGAGCACTCGTATTCCATTTTTAAGTTGTCCATAGTTCATTCTATAGATTAAATGTTTAACGTTTGATGCTGCAAAAGTATCGCGGGCTTATGCCGTTTCGTTGCATAAGCCCGCGAGAATGTAGTAGGATTAAATTTTTTTCTCTGTTAAACTCTTATCTTATTACACATAGTTTTGATAACAGCGGAGGTAGTCTTTTATGGATTGTTATTAGGATTTAAGGTGAAAGGGTATAACAGGACCTTATCCATAAATTCTGTGAGTATCTTTTTTTGTTTGTCAACACTTTCTGACGATTCGAAATTATTTCTTAAATCTTCGGACATATCAAACCATAATATTGAGCTGTCAAAATATGGTTTTTTGAAGTGTTTAGTGTCTTTCCAATCTGATTTTTTTTTCCTGATTAAATTAATAAAATATTCCCCCCAAGATGGATTGTCTTTAAATCCCATACAGATTTCAGGAGTTTCTTCTTTATAGAATATTCCTATCCATCCCCAACATCTATTACTTTCATTAGAGTCATTAGAGTACTTCAATTCAAAAATTATTCCAGTAATACCATTTTCTATTCCACCTGCACAACATCTGTTCGACTCCCATAGTGTTAGTTCAAAGTCCTTAGTTTTTCTTTGAGATAATGTTTTAAGAATCTCCATAAGAGAAAAAAGAGAGTAAATTCCGTCTAATTTCATAACTTTATTTATTTTAATAATCCCACAAACAGCCTTGACATATTCAAGATAACCTTTCAATAAAAGTTCATCTTTTTGATTTTCATCTTTAATGTCGGAGGAGAACTTATTATATAATTCTTCCCATGTCTTTATTGAATAATCAAGATCTTTCTTGTCAATCTCATAATTCGTTATGTATCCCAAATTTTCAGGTTTTATTTTGAAGGTTTTAACATACTGATCGAAATGGTGTTTTTTATCATTAATTTTGTTTTCTATCAAAAAAATATCTTCACCATTTTCTATATAAAAATCGGGTCTAGAATCATCTTTCGTTTTCTCTCTTTCTATTACGATATCTTCTTTAATTTCAATATTCGGAAAGAAAAAATGCAAGAAATCATTCCTAAAATTTTCACTGGACATACACATAGCCCAAGTAATATCAGACAAATCATTTTCTTTGGAAAATTTCCAAGAGCAATGTTTAAAGAACTCAGTTATTTGCATAGTATCTGACATAAGTTATTCAAACAATCAAATTTGTATAACAACCTTTTAATCTGCGATGCCGCAAATATATGAAAAACTTCCATGTCGGCCAAATTCAGAAAGAAAAGGTGTCGGATGGTTTGGGGTTTATGCGGAGGAAATGCGGAGGCGTTCGGGTGGGTGGAAAGAAGTGTTTATAGGGGGTGTTTGGAAATGTCCGATAAGTCGTTTAAAAGTTCCTGATGTTTTGGGTGAAAACATCAGGAACTTTACCTAAAAACATCAGGAACTTTGAGTTAAAACATTTGGAACTTTTAAGCAAAACATCGGATGTTTTTAAACAGAAAGTTATATTCCTGTAAATGAAGCGTTTACAAAATCGGACTGAGGCTCGGTTTGTATAGTCTGCGGATTGGAGACTTTTATCGGGCAGGTTCCTGACGGGGGAAGGATGATGCCAGGACAATCAGAGCTTAAACACGGCGGGCATAGAAGTCTTTCAATGCTTTCAGCCGCCGTTTCCATAAGGCGATGCCGAACCCTTTGGGGTAAGGGGTTAAAAATCCTTTTGATTCCTCGCCGGTTAAACAGGCGGTCAGTTGCTGCGCGTTTGCGATGCGGTGAGTCCGGATGATGCTTGTAACGCTCTTGTTTGTCATAATGGTTTGGATATTGGCTATAAGAGAAGGTCTAAAACTTTTACCGGGCAGCAAACTTATTTATACCACCCGCACATAAGAAACCGCGCATCAAAAGAGCTGCGCGGCTCCTTCTTTCGGGGTGGATGTTACAGGATTTTGCTTCTGAGCAACGTTCCTCCGCGTTCGGATTTCTCCACATAGACGTATTGCAAGTCGCCGTCTTCATTTGTGATGCAGTAGGCTTTAGACTGTCCTTCCTTATCGACGAGGAAGTTCTGGTCCATCTTTCCGTTGCCGCGTTCCAACCGATAGGCATCGTTGATACACTGTCGCACCATCGGGTTGTCTATACCGCAATCATCGCCAAGCGGAGCCTCGAAGACATACTGGGCATATCGGTCAAGTTTGGACGTGGAGAACGTGTCGAAGGCTTTCGCGATGGAGAAGGCGTAGAAGCCGTATGCCGCCAACTGACGGTATTCCTCCACGGCGTCTCCGACCGATGTGTTGGACGCTTCCGACTTATAGCGGATGGGATTTCCTTTGCCGTCAAGCACCTCAATAAGGTCTTTGCTGAGGAATTTGAAGGTATAGGGTGCCCCTTCGGTCTCCATCGCTTCGACAGGTTCGCTGCTTTCCTCGCTGCCGCTTTCATAGACGGAAGATGCGTTTGTGTCGTTCCTTTCCTTTTTGTCGCCCGAGAGGTTGGCTACCGCCCCTATGATGCCCAGAAGCACAAGTCCGCCCACAACGCCGAGGATGATCTTTTTAGTCTTGTCGTTTGAATCTTCCGACGGATAAGGCATTTGGGGTGTTTCCTGCTGATATGCCTGGCCAGACACCGGAGAAACGGGGTTGCCCGTGGCGTCATACATGGGAGTCAGCGGTGCATCGGAGGCTTGTCCCGCGACGTTCACGTTGATGTTGTTCCCTCCGCCATACATATTCTTATACAGGAGGTTGCTCATGTTTACCATGTTGTCGAGGGAAAGCAGGTCGATAATCGTCCCGATGCCGCAGAGTCCGCCTGTGCAGAAATAGAGGATACCCATGCCTATGTGGCCGAGATAGAAACGGTGGAGGCCTCCGAGACCTACGAAACCGAGCAGGCAGAGGATGAGTGCTGTTGTTTTGTCTTTCATTGTTTTGAAATTTTTTAGGGGTTGATTGATGTGGATTTGTTCGCTTTTTGTCGTGATTTTGGGGCAAAAGTATTGCGGGCTTGTGCCGAATTGCAGCATAAGATTCCTGTTCTTTTGAAAAAAATGTCGCCTTATGCCATGATATGACATCGGAAATCACGACATTTGTCCCATAAATCCCAAATCGGTCATCAGACCGATAACGTTTGGGGTTCTTGTTTGAACTGTATATTCATGCCATAACAATAGTTGTTCTGACATAAATTCTATTGACCGGTTTGGGTTAAAAAGTCTTATGAACATCCTACACCTTTCGGACACACATGGCAGGCACGGGCAGTTGGCAAAAATGCCTGATGCGGATGTAGTCGTACATTCCGGCGATTTCACTTGGGCAGGCAGCGAGCAGGAAGTGGTAGAGTTTATGGAATGGTTCTGCGGATTACCGTACCGGCATAAGGTGCTTGTGGCGGGAAATCATGATGACTGCCTGCACGACGCGGTACTTGAAGGGTTGCCAGACGATACACATTATTTATATAATACAGGTGTCACGCTTGAGGGGATGCGCTTCTTTGGTGTGCCGATATTTATGCTTGACGAGATGGAAGGCCGATACGACAGGATGCTTGCGGACATACCCGCCGACACCGATATACTGATTACGCACCAGCCGCCAATCGGAATCCTTGACGAGAGTCATGGCAGACATTACGGCAGTAAGGTGCTTCGGGAGCGTTTGCAGGTTGTGAAGCCCCGGCTCCACCTGTTCGGACATATCCACGATGCCTGGGGAAAGGTGCAAAGTGGCGGTACGTTGTTTGCCAATTCCTCGGTGCTGAATGAGCGTTATGAACTGACGCACCTGCCGCAAATGTTTAGTATAGGGACAGATGCTGTAGGGCAAGGGCAAAGTTGAGAACTAAGAGTTCCCTACCTTGGCTTTCAGTCTGACACTATCGCGCATCATCTTTGAACATGCCACAGTAAGCCCCTAATTGAGGTATAAGGGCATCCGCCTGCAAGTAGTGCAAAAGACATACTCCTTCGCGGGCGTCCCGCCCGCGCACTAACGGGAAGTATCAAACGCTGAAAGTGTTTTCTTTTCAATAACCTCGGGTTCAGGGGCTTGCCCCAAACCCGAGGATTGAAAGAAATATACCTACATATAGAATAAAGAACGATGAAAGCGTTCCCGAGCAACCAAGACTCTTGGGCAGATGCTCGGGGACACTTTCAGTATCCGTCCCGTTGCATTCCTCTGTCCGCAGGTGCGCTTTGCGTACCTGCGGTTATTGAAAGGGAGACGCTTTCAGCGTCTTTACATCCGTATATACAAGCAGGCTACACCTCGGTACGCACAAAGCGGTATTGCAAAGTCCTGGGAGCGCGGGCGTCCCGCCCGCGAAAAATTGTCAATGCCAGAAACAGTATAGGTGAAAGATATAGGGATGAAGTACCCAACGCAAAGGGACAGGTGCGCCAAAAAAGCTTTTTTCCTATTCGTTCCCTCGCGGGCGTCCCGCCCGCGCTCCCAGGACTTTGCGGATGGAGATATAAGACAGTACCGCCCTCTTATATGAAACAAGCCATTGCACACGTAAATTGCGAGGAATAAGCCCTTAGACATTTAAGAGAAATTTTCCAAACGTCTGCATCGAAATGGCACAAGGTGTCCGTATCTTTGCAGCAACAAAAGACACACAGATATGGAACTGGTAAACAAATATGCTTGGCTGCTGGTGACGATACACCAAGCAGGACGCATCACTTTTGAGGAGATTAACCAAAAATGGCAGGAGGATTGGGAAGAGAACAAACCGCTACCGCTGCGCACGTTCCATAACTGGAAAGAGGCGGTACAACGTATGTTTAACCTCAACATCGACTGTGACCGGCGCACCAACGAATACTACATCAGCACACCAAAGGCACTTGAACGCGACGGGCTGCGGCGCTGGCTGCTCGAAACCCTGTCACTTGTGGCCCTGTTGCGCGAAAACTCCACGCTGTCCCCACGCATCCTGTTGGAAGAAGTGCCCTCGGCACAGCAGCACCTGTCGGAAATCATCGCGGCGATGAAAGCGGACCGCCGCCTGCAAGTGGGTTACCGCAGTTTCCGGCATACGGAGGTTTACAGTTTCGAGGTAGAGCCTTATTGTATCAAATGTTTCAAACAACGGTGGTACATGTTGGCACGCAGTGTGGCCGAAGACCGCCTGCGTGTCTATGCCCTTGACCGCATCTGCGATCTGGAGGTACTGAAGGGCGAGAAGTTCAGCCTGCCCAAATCGTTCTCGGCTGCGGACTATTTCGCGGAATACTTCGGCATTATCCCCGCCGAAGATGTGGAGTTGGAGGAGGTGGTGCTAAAAGTTTCCGCCACCCAGAGCCAATACCTGCGCACGCTGCCCCTGCACGCTTCGCAGGAAGAGACGGAGAGCGGGGACGAAGAATCCTGCCTGTTCACCTATCATCTGCGCCCCACTTACGACTTCTCCCAGCAAATCCTTTCGCTCGGCAGCGAAGCGAAGGTGCTGAAGCCCCAATGGTTGCGCGAGGAGATTGCGGAAGAAGTGCGCACGATGTGGGCAATGTATAAAGAAAAAAACTAACTTTGCGCAGTTAAACCCAAATCGGTCATTAGACCGATGATGTTAAGGTTTATTGTTTTGATCTGTCTATTCATGCCATAACAACATCTGTTTTGATGCCTTGTACCTCTTGCGACTGATTTTTTTTGCGAATGTTTTACAACGACATTCCAGATGCAACGCTTCGAACTGCAAGGAAACAGCACCTGTTCACCGCAGGCCTCCCTACCCTATCATCGTTGCCAAACTCCGTAAACCCATTCCAAGAAGCATAAACCCTTTTATTATTGACAACGGAATGGCCATAATGTCTATAAAAACCCCGGCGACGCATTATATCACAATTCGGATGCAAAAAAGAGAGTTTCGGCATAAGATGACAGGAACTTCGGGGATGATGCAAACGGGTTACAGATAAAGGGGTGCAAAAGAAAAAAATAAGGCGGCAAGGAAAAAACAGGTTAATCAGCACGTTCCGTTACTGAAAAAACCTTAATTTTGCGCGGAAAACAACAAAATAACACATGGAACATACTTATAAACTCAAAAAAGGACTGGACGTGCGGCTTGTTGGCGAAGCGGAAAAAACGCTGGCTAAGCCTACCATCGCACCGCAAGCTTATGCGATACGTCCTGCCGACTTCCACGGCATTGTGCCGCGCCTTCAGGTAAAAGAAGGCGACAAGGTGCGTGCAGGCGACGCACTTTTTGTGGATAAAGCTACGGAGCGCATCCGCATAGTAAGTCCAGTAAGCGGCATAGTAAAAGCTATCGTGCGAGGCGCAAGGCGCAAAATCCTGCACATCATAGTGGAACCTTCCACCACAAACGTCTTCGCAGATTTTAGCAAGTCTGACCTCAACACAATGGAGCGTGGGGATGTTCTTGAACTGTTGCTGAAGAGCGGTCTTTTCGCTTTCCTGCGCCAACGGCCTTATGATGTTGTTGCCAATCCCAATGACAACCCGAAAGCTGTGTTCATCAGTGCGTTCAGCAAGATGCCGCTGGCTGCAGACTTTACTTTTGTGGCTGAAGGGCGTGAAGCATATTTCAAGAGCGGCGTGAAAGCCCTTGCCAAACTTGCTCCCGTATTTGTCGGCATCAGTCCCGAACAGGAGGACTGTGCATGGATACCGACCGAAGGTGCAGAGGTAAACATCTTTGACGGTCCGAACCCCTGTGGCAACGTGGGCGTGCAGATAAACCATGTTTCGCCCGTAAACAAAGGCGAAACAGTATGGACGCTCGGTGCGGAGGAAGTGATCTTCATTGGCGAACTGGTAGAAACAGGACATGTCAATCTCACACGTCGTGTAGCAGTGGCTGGTTCTGAAGTAATCCGTCCGGAATATGTAGAAATCCCTATCGGCGCAAGTCTTTCTACGATTTTAAAAGATAACGTGACAAACAGCGAACATACCCAGCGTGTGATTGACGGTAATCCGCTTGTGGGTCGCAAAGCAAGTGTAGATGACTTCCTTGGTGCGCATACTACGGAAATATGTGTACTGCCAGAGGGAGACGACAAACACGAGATTCTCGGTTGGATTATGCCGCGCCTCAAAGAGTTTTCGGCCAATCGCAGCTATCTGAGTTGGTTGTTGGGCAAAGGGAGAGCCTACAGCCCCGATTGTCGTATCAAAGGAGGCGAACGCCATATGATAATG
>ONDJ01000033.1 GCA_900316575.1 uncultured Prevotellaceae bacterium
GATAGCCATGCGCCTCGGCATGATAGTAGTGCGCCACAAAAGCCTCTGCCCCTTCCACGACGACCACCACCCAAGTCTTTCATTCTACCAAAGCCGCACCCATGGCACCTACCACTTCAAATGCCACGCCTGCGGGAAGAGCGGCAACGCAATCGACCTCGTCATGCACATCCTAAACGTCAGATTCCCCGAAGCATGCCAGTTTATTGGACAATTTGACCATTTACAATCAGACAATTTAAGCGGCAGGTGCGGGCGTGCAAATTGTCAAATAGTAAATCGTCAAATAGTCCAATCCTTTGACGCTTCGCGCTACGAACGCTACTTCCTCCATCCACACCTCGACCAAGAAGCCCACCGCTTCCTCTTCCAAGAGCGAAAGCTGCTTCCCGCCGTGGTGTGCGACTGCCGCCTCAACTCCTACACCACACGCCGCGGAGTCCACCTCCTGCAAATACCCTACTACTCGCCCACAGGCCAGTTGCTCGCCTTTCAGTCGCGACTGCCCATGTCGAAACAACAATGCAAACAGGCAGGCATCGAGAAGCGCTTCTCCAACCCCCCAGGCTCCCACCTCGGGCTCTACAACCTACCCGTCTTAAACCTCCTCGAAGACCACGAACCGCTCTTCATCGCCGAGGGAGCATCCGACTGCTGGTCCATGCTCTCAGCCGGACACAAAGCCATAGCGCTTCCCTCAGCCACCACACTGCGCCCCGAATTCATACAAACACTCCAAGAACTACAACACTCAAAACACACCCCCCTGCACATTTACCCCGACAACGACCAAGGCGGCGAAAACCTCTACCAATGGCTCGAAAGCCACCTTCGCGACGTCAACCGACACAGCCTCCCCAACGACTGCGCCGACTACAGCGAACTCTATATAAAAGAGAAAAGCTAAAAGAAAACTCCGATAATTCCGATTATTCAGAATATCCCGAAAACTCCGATTACTCAAAAAAAACACACCCCATGAATACTTTCCAAATCCGACCCTACACCAAGCGCGCCCTCGCACAACTCTATTTCCCCGAGAGCCACCCGCGCACCGCCGTGAACCACCTCATGAGCTGGATACGCCGATGCACCCACCTCCACGAACAACTCAAAGCCACCGGCTACACCACCACCGACAAAATCTTCACCCCGCGCCACGTGAGCCTCATCATCGACTACCTCGGAGAACCGTAGCGATGGGTTAATACATTAATCCAAACTGCCAAAGCGGAACAATGTTGCCATAGCCCGTTTCAATGTCGTCCTTGACCACGAAGGCATCTGGAACATCACGTATCTGGCTTTGCTTCTTTTTCCTCCCGCCCACTTCCATCGTATAGCACCCGTCCACCAGAAAATCAGAAACCGCCGAAGCGCAAACATCATGTTCCACCCTCAACTGATTGTAGAAAAACGTTTCGCGAATAGTGCCAATCTCCACGTGCTCACTTCCAAGCACAGCAACAAGCACAGGATTGTCAAGATAGATTTTATCCACCTTTCCAAGCCCCTGAAGGCCGCCCGTGCTCTGCCTGAGCGCACCGATAAGCCCAGCACGCTCTATCCAAGTACAAAGGTCGGAAACCTTGTTGCGCGAAATCTCCAACTGACCCCCAATCTGAGTGAAGTTAGGCTTGAAAGGAGCCGCCTGAGCAATGATGCCAAGCAGCCGCTTGAGCTTCCTCACAAGCGAAGGCGAAAGGTCAGCATATCCCGCAATGTCAACCTCAAGAGAAGTATTGACCATCTGCATAACATAGCGCTCAAAGTTCCTATCCCTGAAAGGATAGTACCCACGCAAAAGATAGTCGCCAAAATGCTGCAAAGGCAAAACGCCGATAGGAACCACCACCTCGTGCTTCAAAATCTCTTCAAGACTGTAACAAGGCAACGACTGATGATGAAACAACTCGAGATACTCGCGAAAAGACAATCCCTGCATCTCATAAGTAAGCACACGTCGGCTCAAATCAGAAATACCCTCCTTCAAGTCAAGCACCGAAGAGCCCGTAAAGCATACGTGGAGTTCGGCATGATAATCGTAGATGAGTTTCAACTCGCGCGACCAGTCGCTGTACTTATGAATTTCATCAATGAAAAGATACCTCCCACCTCGGCGGGCAAAGGAGTCAGCCAAGTCAAGAAGCGAATGCCTTGAAAAATACAAGTCCTCAGCCACAACATAGAGCGTCTCACCCCGCTGAAGATTCTCCTTGATGTATTGAAGCACCATCGTAGTCTTGCCTACACCACGAGGACCCAATATACCCACAATACGAGCCTGCCAGTCAATGCGCGCATACATGTAACGATGAAAAGCCGTTGGCGTCTCGCGAAGAAGTTTGTCAAAAGCAGCTTGTAACCTTTCCATAATCAATGAAAGTTTAAAGGTTAAAGAAAAATTCCGCAGCAAAAATAAATCAAATAACCAAAACTGCACCCATTTCAGTGCACTTTTCAGCTAAAAACGCACCCATTTCAGTGCAATTTCAGCGAAAAACGCACCCATTTCAGTGCAATTTCTAAGAAAAACTATTTTTCTTCAAGCCTATCTCACGCCAACGCACACCAACGCACACCCCCCAAAACGCGCCGCCGTATCTTTGCAAGTGAAAGTTCAGCGTTGCAGAGCCTCCGGTAAAAACCGGTAAAACCGGAACCTCCAGAACTTCCACAAAGAAAACAAAACTTTTATCGTTTAACCCTAAAAAAACAACCAGCGACTATGATTGCTTACAAAGTCATCCCCCGCAAGAAGCCTGGCACCACCCTCGTGAAATGGTACGCCACCACTGCCAGCAAGCAAATGGACTTCAACCAAATGGTCCAAGAAATCGTGAACAACTGCACCGTCACGCGCCCCGACGTACTCGCCGTACTGGCAGCCCTGCAAGAGCGCATCGTGGCAAACCTCAAGGAAGGCAAAACCGTGCCCCTACTCGAACTCGGCACCATCACCTACACCCTCGGTTCAAAAGGCACCGAGTTGAAGAAAGACTTCACCGCCGACCAAATCACAGCCTTCCGCGTGCACTTCCGCGTGTCAACTGGCATCAAGAAATACCTGCGACGCAGCGACCTGCGCTTCGAAAACGTAGAGCAAACCCAGAGCGAGCCTTAAACCGCGCACAGGCTCAGAAAAAGAAAAGAGAGAGAGACGCTTCCCTTCCCTTGGGAGCGCCTCTCTTTGTATGGTTGGGGTCCAGATGTTCAGGAGATTCCAGATTTTCCCAAAAAACTTTCTCTACTGCGCCGTAGCCGAAATCACCTGCGACGTACCATCGTAAACCACCGCAACGCTATTATCTACCACCTCCGCATCGTCAATGTACATCTCGTCCACCTCCGAAAGCGTGAAAGCCTTGTCCATGATAGTAAGCGTAGTGCCGCCCGTAAACGTCATGTTGCCCGATTGAGCCGCCGGAAACTGATACGTCACGCTGCCCACACGCACATTCAGCGTCTGAGCCACCGAAGCCAAGCCTACCAACACGAGGGCAATGAGAGAAACAATCTTTTTCATTTTATTGTATGGCTATTTTGAGGGTTTGACCATGCTGTGCTTTCACTACGTAAGTGCCCTTCGCAAGGCGTGTAGTGGCCTCTTGCAACGAGCCAAAACGTCCCACAGAGCGGCCGTCGGCAGCAAACACCTCAACAGCCTGCGTCTGTCCCTGAGCGGTCAGGGCGGCAATGCCCGTAGCTGTGTTGGTGAAATACATCAGAGCGAGTTTTGCCGTTTCAAACGTCAGCGTCGTAGCACCCGTGGCAGCGGCCGTAAGCGTTCCGTCGGTATAGGCAAGCGTCAAACCCGCAGTGCTGATGGTCGAAACCGAGCCATCCGTCGTTTGGAATGCAAGGTAAGGGTAGGGGTAATCGTCGGCGCGCCCTATCAAGGCTCCAAGGGCGAGCACACAGAGAAAAATGTACTTTCTCATAAAAACAGAGTTTGAATGATAAAAAAGATGTGTTTCCTAAAGCGAAAGCCATCGTTGCCCATCGTCCACAACAATAGCCGCACGAAATTACGCATACTACACGCCAAGTCTTACGTCATGCTAAAAGCCATTCAACCTTTTCGTAAAGTTTATTGGCAATTTTGTTTTTTAAAAATCATTCTCTGGTTGTCAAAAACAGGAAAACAATCGCAGCCCCGTTCACTTTCAGATTGTTGCCAATGATGAGCCAAGCATAAGAAATACGAAAAAACTTGTAGAAAGTTTATGCAAAAAAGGAAATAATCAGGCTTTTAGTCCTCAAAATTGGCAAAAAATAAACATCTTTGCACACCTAATGTTTCTTTCTAACTACGTATTTGCTTAAGAATGTGTCTGTATGCATTCCTCGCGTCTGTGCTCGAGTGGTTCATAGACGTTGACACCGCCTTGACCTTGGCCATCAACAACCATTTCTCGCCGTTTTTCGACGCCTTCATGTACGACTTCTCGCGCAAGTTGGTGTGGATACCCTTCTACGCCAGTTTGCTTTTTATAGTCGTTGTGAACCTCAAATGGCGCATCGCATTGATAGCGTGCATCAGCATCGGCATCATTTTCTTCGTGTGCAACCATCTCTCAGCCGAATTCCTGCGCTTCATCGTTGAAAGAATGCGTCCCAGCAATCCCGACAATCCCATTTCTGCCCAGGTGCATATCGTCAACAACTACCGCGGCGGGCCCTTTGGCTTCCCCTCGGCCCATGCAGCCAACGTATTCGGCCTGGGAGTTTATATCTACCTGTTGCTGAAAAACCACCAGATAGGCATTCTGATGGTTCTATGGGGCGTCCTGACGGCCTATTCGCGCATCTACCTCGGCGTACACTATCTGGGCGACGTAGCAGTGGGCGCCATGCTTGGCACGCTGATAGCCCTCGCGGTTTATTATCTCCCTACCAAATGGTACAGGCCGCAGGTTCCCAAGCGCCTCAACTATACATGGCTGCCCATGACGATCTGTGCTCTGACGGTAGCAATCTTTGCCGTCACAGCATTATATTCCGCCAACGGGTGCGCATCATAAAAAAGAAGTATATGCTATCGCACATCAAACGTTTTATTGCGCTCCTCAGGCGTCAGAGCCGGAAACTTCTTGTTTCGGCAACTCTTTCTGCGCTCATCGTCTTTCTGTGCTATCTGATGAACAACTGCCCCTACCCATTATGGGACAACATAAGCTGGTTCAGCAAGATAGAGTACGTACTGAGCAACCTTGTGTCACGAGAGACAGACACAAGCGATGCCCTGTTTATCAATGTCAGCCATGACAAGCAAGTGGTTGAAGTGAAATACAAAAGGCATTTGGGCGACCCTGGTTATTACGGGAAGGACTATACGTACTCACCAGAGGGACATATAAAAGAAAGCACAGATGAATATATAAAAGGCAGAATAGATATAACAAACCGCGACACGCTGCTGAGTTTCTTAAAAAAGGCAGAGAAAGCGGATACCTACAAATATATCTTCCTTGACGTCAGATTCGAAGCAAACATCAACACCAAAACGGACAGTTTGCTGCATGCCCAGATATCCCGAATGAGGAACGTTGCCTATTCCACACATTCCGACATAGAGGACCATGAAAAGGCGGACCACTCAAAGGCAGCCATCAATGACTATTCCACCACCCGGATAAACACAAGTTTCACACGTTGGCAGTACCTGCAAGATGGCAAAAAATCGACACCGCTGCTGATTTACACATCAGTTGACACCATACACAACAAAACCATCAAAAAATGGGGACCATTCTATTACAGCAATGGCCAACTGTGCCAAAACAGTCCTTTCATGCACATACCCGAAGACTTCAGGAAAGTGGCATGCTACAAATATTTAGATTTAGGACCTGAAATTCTCACAGACTGGGCGGACAACGACATTTGGGAACAAAGATTAAGGGACAAGGTGGTGTTTGTTGGCGATTATGAAAAAGACGTTCATGATACTTACAACGGCAAGCAGCCTGGTTCATACCTGATATACTTAGCCTACAAGGAACTCTGCGAAGGCAGACACCTCGTATCATGGAAATCCATTGGTTTCCTGTTCGTCATCTACGTCATCATCAGCATCTTCATCATGAACAGGAAAAGCATCTGGCAGTATATTCCACGCATTAAAAACATAAAGAACAAACTGACCCTATTTGTATTAGACATGTTTGGATATGGATTCTTGCTGTCACTGCTGTCCATAGTTTTCTATGTATGGTTTAACGACATTTACAACGTATTTTTCCCTTCTCTTATTTTCTCTGTTTTAAGTCTCATATCATCATATAAAAACAAATCAAAATGAAACGCATAATCCTCATATCGCTTTGCTTACTTCTCTGCCTCAGTGCCGCTCATTCGCAGAGATTGGTCATAAAGGGGCTTAGTACACAAAGCATACAAATTGGCAACAAAACGCTGACAAAGGGCAAGGAATTCAATGCAAACGAGAAAATCCACTGGAGCGTCAAGGGGCAATCCATGCGCCTGATGTTTCAAGACGGCGAGAAAAGAGGACTTTTCATAACCGTATGCCGAGAGGCAATGGAACGCATCGGTGCAGAGAATGTGGCACAGTATTTATGCTGGAGCAATCAGACTTGGGTTGACAGGTTCAAGAGTTTTTTTGGCCTGATTGTTAATAACAGGCCTTCTACAAGAGGTTCTGTGGAACTTATGGAAAAGATCGCCTCCAACTTCCCCGAAAAGCGTCTGGCACTGGTCATCGGCAATTCCAACTATGAATATCTGGATCCGCTTGCCAATCCTCTGAATGATGTTACCAAAGTTGCAGAAAAACTTCAATCTTTAGGCTTCGACGTACTTCCTGTATATGATGCTGACGATAGGGAAATCAACAGCAAACTCAACTGGCTTAAAAGGCAGAGTAAATACGATGTTGTCATAGTATATTATTCAGGGCACGGCATTCAGAATGGCAATAAGCAATATCTCATACCTGTCAACGGCAAACTGGATGATGAAAACGACTTGGACTATTGCATCAGCCTTGAAGATGTGTATGAGAGTTTGAACGCGCTGGGCAAAGACAAGACAAAAATGGTATTTGTCGATGCGTGCAGAAATCTAGGAAAATGGCAAAGCAGAATTGAGGCTGACAGCAGACAGGAGGGTGAAGACATTGCCGTGCTCTATTCCACCTCCACAGGCTCAAAAGCCTCAGATGGAGAAGCCGGAGAGAACAGCCCGTTTGCACAGGCATTCCTTGAAGAGATTGGCAATCCAACGGATAACGTAACAACCACCATCGGCAAGATTAAAAACGCCGTAAAAGAAAAAAGTAACCAAATACCCATCGACATCAATTTTACAGGACTGACCTTTACTTTCAACCCTCACGGGACTGAAAAAACGCAGCAGGCGGGGATAAGTCTAACTACTAATATGGATGTTATTAGAAATGTTGCAGTAGGTAGTATTAATGCTGAGCAAGTGGGATTTGATGCACATAGATATCGTTTAGAATGGTGGCGGGAAGAATATGATTACGAAATTAGAATTTCTCATTTAGTTACGTCAATTCTTGATTATGGTTTTAAAAATTGCGACAGAATAGATTATATTTTTATTCCTGAGACAGTAACAAGCATTGGGAAGAGTATTTTTAAAGGTTGCTGTATTTCTAATATACAAATCGAACCCAACAACCCAATATATGACAGCCGTGATAACTGTAATGCTATTATTGAAACTTCAAGCAATACACTTATTGCAGGTTGTAGTCAAACAATTATTCCAGAAAGTGTAACAAGCATCGGAGAAGGGGCTTTCGATGGTTGCACATGTCTGGATTCAATCAACATCCCCAACTCTGTCACGAATATAGGAGATTTCGCTTTTGCAGATTGTTACAATCTTTCTGTAATTAAAATAGCACCTAACAATCCAGTATATGACAGCCGTGATGATTGTAATGCTATTATTGAAACTTCAAGCAATACACTTATTGCAGGTTGTAGTCAAACAATTATTCCAGAAAGTGTAACAAGCATCGGAGAAGGGGCTTTCTCTGGTTGCACAGAACTGACATCAATAACTATCCCCAACTCAGTTACCTGCATTGAGGGTGGTGCTTTCTCTGGTTGCACTGGACTTACATCGATAACCATTCCCGAATCTATTACGCACATAGAGTATAGAGTTTTCTCTGGTTGCACAGGTCTGACATCAATAACTTTTCCTCGTTCCGTTACTGATATAGCCTCCGATGCATTTTACGACAATAACAATCTTAAGGACTTTTATATTCACAATGAAACTCCACCTACTTGGCAATATGCTTGGTTATATAATGAAGATGATATTTTTATAGATCGATGCTCTTTACATGTCCCTAAAGGTTGCAAGGAAGCCTACGAAAATAAGATGCCTTGGTGCAATTTCAAGGAGATAGTAGATGACCTATAAGCGTGTGATATAACAACTTGCACCCCGAAAGTTCAAAATTCTTTCGGGGTGCATTGCCATGTTTATCAGTTGTCTGAAACCTGTTATAGTCATTTATTCAAGTTTCTGTTGTGTACTCCTGCTCGGCACGCTGATAGCCCTCGCGGTTTATTATCTCCCTACCAAATGGTACAAGCCACAGGTTCCCAAGCGCCTCAACTATACATGGCTGCCCATGACGGTCTGTGCTCTGACGGTAGCAATCTTTGCCGTCACAGCATTATATTCCGTATAGTATAGCGGAAACCTCTGAAAAAAAAAGCGCCTCAGTGGCAGTGTAAGCAACGTTTATTCGCTGCGATGGGCTTCGGTCACGTTTTCGATGGCCCGCAGTTGCTTACAGATGGCGGCAATATCCTTGCGGTGAGTAACCGAAAGTTCAATGTCGCCCGAGAAAACACCGTCGGCAGTGTCGAGTACAATGCGGTGGATAGGCACCGTGTCCATTCCCTTAAAGAGGTCGGCAATGGCATAAAGGATGCCCTTGTCGTCGATGCCCGAGATGTGGATAGTCGTGCGGAACTGATGGGCGCGATGGAGCTCCCAGTTGGCCGCAATGATGGCGCGACCGTGCTGAGCCTTGAGTTGTGTGGCAGTGGGGCAGGCGCGATGGTGGATTTCCATGCGCTCGGCATCGGCAGGCAAGTAGCCAAGAATGTTGTCGCCAGGCACGGGATGGCAACACGGAGCGATGGTGCAATGCTGAAGCGTGTCGTCGGTGACGGAGAATACTTTCTTTCTGTTGATGTCTTTGAAGAAATTGGCACCGTCTGCCGCCGATTTATTCTCCTCGCGCACCTTTTCGTGAATGAAAGGCACAAAACGCTTCCACCCCTTGTAGTGGCGACGTCCGCGCAGGTAGTAGGCAGCCTCGTCGTCGAGCGTAGTTTCCTTGCGGCCTATGCTCAGGTAGAGTTCCTCGGGGGTGCGCTGCCCGTAGTAGGTGCAAAGTCGGCTCACACGCGAGGGCGTAACCTGCTGGTTATTGCTTTCGAGCCACTCCTGGAGCATTTGTTCGCCTTGGCGCGCCAGTTCGCGATTTTGACGCCGCAGAATAGCCATAATCTTCCCGCGGGCCTTGGCGGTGTGGACGCTATCGAGCCAGTCGGCCTCAACGTGTTGCGAACTGCTGGCTATGATTTCCACTTGGTCGCCCGTAGAGAGTTTGTGCCAACGCGGCACAAGTTTCTGATTGACCTTTGCGCCCATGCAATGAGTGCCCAGTGTGGTGTGGATGCTGAAAGCGAAGTCGAGCACGCTACTGCCTTGGGGGATGGTGCGCAGTTCGCCCTTGGGCGTAAATACCATGATTTCGCGCGCAAAGAGGTTGAGTTTGAACGTGTCGAGCAGGTCGAGCGTGTTGGGCTGCGGGTCGTCGAGGATTTCCTTGATAGAATTTATCCAACGTTCCAACTCGCTGTTGTCAAAGGCGGTAGTAGCGTCCTTATACTTCCAGTGGGCTGCCAGTCCGCGCTCAGCAATGTCGTCCATACGCTCTGAGCGTATCTGCACTTCTACCCATCGGCCTTGCTCATCGCCACGGTTCATAAACGTTTGGTGGATAGCCTGATAGCCGTTGCTCTTAGGGTGGGCCAGCCAGTTGCGCAAGCGGTCGGGGTGGTGAGCATAGAGGTCGTCGATGATACCGTATATATAATGTGCCTCCTGGTTTTCGTGGTTGATATCCTTGGGCTTAAACACAATGCGCACAGCCAAGAGGTCATACACTTCGTCGAACTCAATGTGGCGCGTGTGCATCTTGCGCCAGATGGAGAACGGGCTTTTCACGCGCGAGGTGATGGTGTAGGTGTAGCCAAGTCGGTCGAGTTCGCGACGTATGGGCGGGGTGAACGTGGCAAAGGTGTGTTCTATCTGCGGACGTGCTTCTTCGATTTTGCGCGTCACTTCGGCATACTCATCGGGATGTTCGTATTTGAACGAGAGGTCTTCGAGTTCGGTCTTGATTTTGCCCAGTCCCAGGCGGTCGGCAATGGGAGCGTAGATATACATCGTTTCGCCCGCTATCTTGTATTGCTTGGCGGGAGCCATACTCGAAAGGGTGCGCATGTTGTGCACACGGTCGCAAATCTTGATGAGAATGACGCGTACGTCGTCGCTCATCGTGATAAGTAGTTTTTTGAACGTTTCGGCTTGGTCGGATGCATCGGGGGCAAACACGCCGCCACTGATTTTTGTGACGCCCTCAACGATGTTGGCTATTTTTACGCCGAAGAGGTTGGCGATGTCTTCGTAGGTATAGTCGGTGTCTTCCACCACGTCGTGCAACAAGGCGGCACAGATACTGGTGCTGCCCAGTCCTATTTCTTCGCATGCCACTTGAGCCACGGCGATGGGGTGGAGTATGTAGGGCTCGCCGCTCTTGCGCCTGACGCCTTTGTGGGCTTGTTTGGCAAAGTTGAAGGCGCGTGTGACGAGTTCTTCTTTGCCGCGATGCGACGACGCAAGGTATGTGTCGAGCAAACGCTTGAAGGCGGCTTGAATCATCTCTTCGTCGAGCCGTTCTTGTTCGGCAGGCGAGAGTAGGGGGGGCGTATGTTTTGCGTCGTTCATAGGGAGGTGCGTTTATGAAAAGGCGCGTGGATGGCGTTTTGTGCTTTGAATGTAGGTGACGGTGGTTATTTACCGCCTGAACGTGCCTTGCCTGAGCGTGGTGTATGGTTCTGCGGGCGTTGCGGTTGCGGCTGGGCTTGTGTTTGCCGCTGTTGCTGACGGGCTTGCGCGGGCTGTTGCGAGCTATTGCGCTGACGTGTTTGTTGTTGCGCGGGCTGCTGATTGCGATTGCGCTGACTGCCCTGCGATTGCGTGCTTTGTCCGTTGCGATT
>ONDJ01000031.1 GCA_900316575.1 uncultured Prevotellaceae bacterium
TGAGTACGGGCAAAACGATTTTTAGGACATTCGCCATTGCAGGCAAACTTCCATTTGCATGCCTTGCATTGGCGAGGCAGTCGTTGCTTCAGCATTCCAAATTCATTTTGAGCTTCACCATACATCATTTCAACAAGGCTTTGTGTGCGCAGGTTGCCAAGTTTGTATTCGGGAAAAACGAAGTGGTCGCACGAATATACATCGCCATTCCATTCCATCACAGCCGCGTGACCACAGCTCTTTCCATAGGTGCAAACGCCTGGTTGTACTTCCATCCAATTAGCTAACGTGGCGTCAAAAAGTTGGATGTAGTATTCAGCAACATCGTTCTTCACCCATTCATCAAAGAGCGTGCAAAGAAAATTTCCCCATTGCTCAGGTGAAACACTAAAATCAGCCAATGGAGCGTCATCACTGTCTTTCAGATTAGCTAAATGCCGTCCGTCGCTGTGGTGCACAATGCGTTCAACAATTGGAGTAAACTGTATGTAGTGGCAATTGATGTCCTTAAAGAACTTGTAGAACTCTAAAGGATAGTCGGCATTGAAATCATTAACCACAGCCAGCGCGTTCCACTGTACACCATGTTTGTTGAGCAACTTAATCCCCTGCATCACTTTGTGCCACGAGGGGAGCCCCTGTCGCGTACGGCGGTACTCATCGTGGAATTCCTGAGGTCCATCAATGCTCACACCAACAAGCCAACCTTCTTTTGCAAAGAATTCGCACCACTCATCCGTGAGCAACGTAGCATTAGTCTGTATGCAGTTGTCTATACGTTTCCCGTCTGCATACTGTTGCTGCAGCTTTATTGCATTTTTATAGAACGAAAGAGGACGCATCAACGTTTCACCACCATGCCAGGTAAAAAGCACGTCCTGCATCGTCTGAGCGCCTATATACTCTTTGATGAACTTCTCAAGAAGTTCATCGCTCAAAACGTGTCGATGGTCGTCAGGATAGAGCCCAGCCTTTTCTAAATAGTAGCAGTACTTGCAGGCTAAGTTGCACCGCGAGCCAACCGGTTTCAGCATCACATACAATGGCCGAGAAAAGGGCGAGAACGTAGCCGTGTTCATAATAGGATTGTTGTTTTCCATCTTTCTTGTTCAAGCATAATCAGACTAAGCACAGTGGTAAAGAGATAAGCCCACTTTGCATAGCCCCTTTCTGCAAAAGTACACTAAACTTCAAGCATTTTTGAACTTTCAAGAGAATTTTCTGTGATAACTGAATAATTATACTTACTTTTGCGCCGCAATCATCCAAGGAGAGATGGTAGAGTGGTCGATTACACCGGTCTTGAAAACCGGCGTACCGAGAGGTACCGGGGGTTCGAATCCCTCTCTCTCCGCCAAGGAAGATTCTCAATCCAACAAAACCCTGACTTTCAACAAGTTGGGGTTTTTCTTTTACCCTATAAAAAGTGATAAATTAGGTTTTTGGGGGTTTGATCCTGTTGATGTGTTTTTCACTTTCCAAGACAACAAAAATGTTGGGATATAATGTAGGGCAACTGCATTACCCTCATTATCCCTTTCAATGTATGCATAAGCATTACCCTTCAGAAGGGTGGACACTATCAAGGTCTTGATGAAGGTGAACCTAGTCATTCTGCCATTTGGTTCTGAATTCAGCAACCTATAGGTGGGATGTGAAGTGAACTTGACCTTATAGCCGGAAGAATCCAACTTGAAGGGTTCCAGTGGAAGCTATGCTACTGAATCAGATATTACTTCAACACATCTGTACACTGTACTTAAAAGCAGTGCCTTGCTAGTGGAATAGGAAACGCCATTATTGTAAAGAAGGTAGTCAAAGGTGCTACTTCTTTCTTCTACTTGTGGTTTTGTTTTCTTTTTTAACCATCCAAATCCTTTATAATTCATATCAAATCGTTATTTATTTATTTTTTTATTCATTTTTGATATTATAAATCTAAAAAAATAACTATATTTGCATTCAAATATTTTTAACTTCAAAACTAATCTATTATGAAAAGATTCTTGATTATAGCAATGTTATTGTTAGGCATTGGTGGAGTTTCTTATGCACAAAGTTCTAGTTATTATTATCAGCAAGCCCAACAATATGAGCAACAGGCTAATCAGTATTTGCAGCAAGCTCAACAATATGAGCAAGAGGCTCAACAATTAGAGGCAAAGATTGCTCAAATTCGGAATATGAGAAATGTCAACCAAAATAACCAAGGTGTTCAGCAGACAATTGCCCAATATCAGATACAAGCCCAACAATGTAGAAGGAATGCCCAACAATGCAAAAATAGTGCTCAACAGAGCAGATATAATGCAGCAAATCTCAGAAGGCAAGGAGATGCCCTTGCAAGACAGGGCAAATAGTATCATATAGTTACAATTTCATTACTATAGTGGGGTACTTGCAGATACATTCCTAGAGATTGTATCATTGCAATTGCCCCATCTATTTTCTTTTCCCTGATGGACTTGTTGGGCTTCACATTACCATTGTGGTCTGACTTCAGGCTGACATTCCTGAAGCACCATCTTGTAATCTCGTTATTCTCTATAATTGCCCTTCCTGACAATATCAGCCTTTCAAGCTCTCTAGTGGGCTTGTTGAAGTTACCTAGGTTTTGTGGGTATTGTTCCAAGGGCAATCCCTTTTCAGTTGCATCTATTGCCCACTGGGTGCTATTGTAGGGATCATAGCCCACCTTCTGGATGCTGACAATGTTGCTATACTTCATCATATCATTGGTGATGTAATAATAATCAGTGACATTCCCTTCAGTAATCTTCAATAGTTTTTGTTGCTTCCAATACTTGTATAGTTCCCTATCTGCCTTTTCCTTCAATGCTGATTCTGGCAAATAGTAGTCAGTCCTGAAGTAATATAGTCCATCTTTCACCACTAAGTAAGAAACTGCTGTCAAATCTGAAGTGGCCGCCAAGTCCACACCAATATAACAAGGGCAATTCCTGAACTGGTTCCAATCTACATTCTGACTAGCCTTGACTATGTAGTTTTCAGGAAGCCACACTTCAGCAGTATCACACCAAAGGTTCAAGGTTTTGGTCTTTACACCCACTTCTTCTGATGGGTTGTTGATTGCCGACTGCACTTGTTCCCTGATATACTTCCTTGTAACTGTTATATCTAGGTTGGGCGCACATTTAACCCAATTATTTTCATCAGTCCAATCATCATCTTCATCAAGGCAGTAGATGGCAATGAACATACTATCATCATCCTTCAGCCCATTCAGCACTTCAATAGCAGTACTTCTGAGTTTATAACAAGGAAGTGTCTTGTCAAAACCAGCAGTGGTAATTGTACAAAGGTGTGGGTTCTGTCTCATTCCCATTGATGATTTGATTACATCCCTTACCTTGCTATTCTTGGCAGAATGGTATTCATCAATCAATCCAAAGGAAGCATTGAATCCATCCAACTTGCTATCATCAGCAGAAAACACCTTCAGCTTGCTATTGTTCAGGTCCAGAAGAATACTATCCCTATATGTCTATAAGTACTTTCTATTGGGATCTAACTACTTGCTAAAGGCACTGCAAAAACCAAATGCTATCTTTGCCTAATCCTTGCTATTTGCTACCAAGTCTACTTCAGCACCATCTTCCCCATCAGAAATCAGGAAGTAGATACACAATGCAGCAGCCAAGGCTGTCTTTTCTTGTTTTCTACTGATTTCAATGTAACTACTACTAAACCTTCTGTTGTCAGTACCCTTCCAATACCAACCTACAATATTGGCAACAATGAATGCCTACCAGTTTTCCAACTTGAAGTGGGAGCCAGAACTTTTGCCAGTGAAGTGTTTTAGTGTACCTATAAAGGCAATTGCCTTATCCACCACATCTTCCCTGAATTCAAATTCATCCCTTTTCAGGTCTTTCTGAAATCTCGCCACTGCAAGTTTGATGTTTTCACCCACCACCACCTTTCCTTTGCTGACATCATCTATATATTTATAATATGGTTTCATTTCTCACAAATATTCACTATATGTTCACACAATGCCTTTGGATAGGTGCTTCTGATGGATTTATCCTTCACACCCTGAAGTCCAGTCTTGCTTCCCCTTGGTGCTACCTGATGGCACTTGTCACCATTCTTGCAAGGGGGAAGGAAGTTGGGGTTGGGGTGGTTAGTAAATATATGTGTCCTTTTCTAGTATGGGAAATCATACTTGCAATAGGTAATCATATACTTGGGAATCCTCTCTCTCCGCTGATTATACAAAAAGGGAAACCTCAGGCAGGCTTCCCTTTTTTTTCTTTGCTCATGGGCAAAGTGCCTTTGTTCATCGGACTTTAGGAAACCTTTATAGGGAGGGATGTGGTGTGAAAGTAGGTGGTACTTTAAGGGATGATAAAGTACAATTTGTATTACCCTGCTGTATTTCCTCAGTTGATGTCTGTATTACACTATAACAAATTTAAGGGCTGTTCTATAAATTATGCTCGATACTTCCTTATTAGACTTTCGGGCTGCTTAGACTTTCGGGCTGCGGCTCGGCAAAGAAAATGAACAAGTTCCTTTTCTCTGCGCTCGCCTTGCACTACTTTGCTTCGCGAAGATAGGCTGCGGCTCAAGATAGGCTGCGGCTCGGCAAAGAAAATGAACAAGTTCCTTTTCTCTGCGCTCGCCTTGCACTATCTTTGCACGCGTTTTTAGGAGATATTAGAAAATGTATATTGACATTTTTATCTGCGTTGTGCTCTTGTGGGCTTTATATAATGGTTGGCGGCAAGGGCTTTTGCGCGAATTGGTTTCGGCCTTGGGATGGTTGGTGGGCTTGCTTGTGGCGGCTACGTGCTATTCTTTCCTTGGTGAATATCTTACCGTGAATGGAACGGAGGCTAATCAGTTTACAAACATTTTAGCTTTTCTGATTTTATGGATTGCGGTGCCTATCTTCCTGGGCTTTGTGGCAACGTTGGTGACAAAGGCTCTGAAGAATAACACGATTGGCATTCCCAATGCGTTGATGGGGGCAATAGTCAGTGCTGCGAAGTTTATACTTTTGCTGAGTTGTGCCTTCAATGTGATGAATGGTCTGCATATTCTTGATAGTGAACGTAAGAAAGGTTCTATGCTCTACGAACCTGTGTGCGAGATTCTCACAGTTTTCTTTTCTGAAGAACAGCAAGAAGCTCTTCCAAATAGCAATTCCAATGGAGATACCATTTGGATTGATATGACGAAACCCGCAGAAACTCCCCAAAAGTAAGTTTTCGCTATGGCTCAGAACGAGGAACTCCTGCAATCCATTGAGAGCAAGGAGTATGAATATGGTTTTACGACCGATGTTGATACAGAGATTTTTGAGGTCGGGCTTAACGAAGATGTTATCCGACGCATTTCTGCGCGCAAGGAAGAGCCGGCATGGTTGCTTGAGTTGCGTCTGAAGGCTTTTCGGCATTGGCAAACGTTGGAGCAACCTGACTGGGCACATGTTAATTTACCACCGATAGACTACCAAGCCATTTCTTACTACGCTGACCCTACAAAGAAGAAAGAGGGGAAGAAGGAATTAGACCCTGAGTTGGTTAAAACGTTTGACAAATTGGGTATTCCGCTCGAGGAGCGTATGGCACTTGGCGGTGTGGCTGTTGATGCGGTGATGGATAGCGTCAGCGTGAAGACCACGTTCAAGGAAACGCTCCAAGAAAAGGGCATTATTTTTTGTTCCATCAGCGAAGCCGTTCGCGAAAATCCCGACCTTGTGCGTCGTTATTTGGGAAGCGTGGTTCCTTATCGCGACAACTACTTTGCGGCGCTCAACACAGCCGTATTTAGTGACGGCTCTTTTTGTTACATCCCGCGTGGAGTGCGTTGCCCGATGGAGCTTAGCACGTATTTCCGCATCAACGCTCGTGGTACGGGTCAGTTTGAGCGCACCTTGATTGTGGCCGAAGAGGGGGCATACGTGTCTTATCTTGAGGGTTGCACGGCTCCGATGCGCGATGAAAATCAGCTCCATGCGGCGATTGTAGAAATCGTGGTAGAAAAAGACGCCGAAGTGAAATATAGCACCGTTCAGAACTGGTATCCTGGCGACAGCGAAGGCCGTGGCGGTGTGCTCAACCTTGTAACAAAGCGCGGACATCTGCGCGGCGAGCGTGCCAAGCTTTCGTGGACACAGGTAGAAACCGGCAGTGCCATCACTTGGAAGTATCCTTCGTGCATTCTTTCGGGCGACGGTTCCCAGGCAGAGTTCTACAGCGTGGCCGTGACCAACAATCATCAAGAGGCCGACACGGGGACCAAGATGATACACCTCGGCAAAGACACGCGCAGTACGATTATCAGCAAGGGTATCTCCGCCGGACGTAGCCAAAACAGCTATCGCGGGTTGGTCAAGGTGGGTAAAAATGCGGCAGGTTCGCGCAACTATTCTTCGTGCGACAGCCTATTGCTTGGCGATAAGTGCGGTGCCCACACGTTTCCCTACGTGGATGTTCAGAACAATGATGCCATTGTAGAGCACGAAGCCAGCACCAGCAAAATCAGTGAAGACCAACTCTTCTACCTCCGCCAGCGCGGCATCCCTACCGAAGAAGCCGTTTCGCTCATCGTTGGTGGCTATGCCCGCGATGTTATCAACAAACTCCCCATGGAATTTGCTGTCGAAGCGCAGAAACTCCTGAGTGTTTCGCTCGAAGGCAGTGTGGGGTAGGGGCAAAGGCCTATGCTGCTGCCTGACAATAAATAAAAATTATAAAGCGAGGGGCTTCGTTTTTGTGTTTTTTTGCTACTTTTGCCTCGCAAATCTTATTCTCTCTCTCTTAATCAATTGACCTTATGGAAAATACTACACCAGCACAGCCCTACGTCATCGGACTGGACATGGGCGGAACCAACAGCGTCTTTGGCATTGTGGACCAGCGCGGCAACATCATTGCGCAGACCGCTATTAGCACCAAAGCCTATCCCGACATCAACGACTATGTAGCCGCTGCCGTCCAGGCTCTCCAGCCCATTATTGAGGAAGTTGGCGGCATTGGCAAAATCAAAGCGATGGGCATCGGCGCTCCCAATGGCAACTACTACAACGGCACGATAGAATACGCCTCCAATCTTGTTTGGGAAGGCGTGGTACCTATCGGTAAGCTCTTTGCAGAAGCTCTCGGAATTCCTTGCCGTGTGACCAACGACGCAAACGCCGCTGCCTTGGGCGAGATGACCTACGGCGTGGCGCGAGGAATGAAAAACTTCATCATGATTACGCTCGGAACTGGTGTGGGTAGCGGCATTGTAGTTGACGGGAAAGTGGTTTACGGCTGCGACGGTTTTGCTGGCGAACTCGGACATTCCATCTACGACCGTTCGGCTGAAGCCCGTCAATGCGGGTGTGGACGCAAAGGATGCTTGGAGACTTATGCCAGTGCGACGGGAGTGGCTCGCACGGCTCGGCTCATGCTTGAGAAGAGCACGGCTCCCAGTCCGCTTCGCGACCTCGACCCCGAAAAGATTACCAGCTACGATGTGTTCCTTGCTGCCGAGCAAGGCGACCAATTGGCGAAAGACATTTTCGAATACACGGGCACCATCCTCGGAAAGGCTTGTGCAAACTATGCGCTCTTCTCGTCGCCCGAGGCGTTTGTCTTTTTTGGTGGATTGACCAAGGCCGGTCATTACATCATGGACCCCATCAAGCGAGCCTACGACGAGGAAATCCTGAATATCTACAAGGGAAAAGCCAAAATCTTTGTCAGCAGTCTCAAGGGCAGCGAAGCCGCCGTGCTTGGTGCCAGCGCTTTGGGCTGGGAGGACTGACGCTTTTGTTCTTTCACGACCAATAACCGCCGAAGAACGTTGATAGTTTCTTCGGCGGTTTTGTATATGATGAAGTCGAGGCTTCGCGGCGTTCTCTTGGTGTCTTTACCACTTGCTCTTTCCCGCCGTGCGGTATTCTTTGCGGCGGAGAAAGTTCACACCGGCATAAACGTTGAAGTAGGTGAGCGAGTTGGTCACGCCAAACTGCCCGCTGCGGTAGTTGTAAAGATAGTTTACAATGCTTCCACCGCAAAAGAGTCGGCCATTGTTCCACACGATAGCGGCGCGGTTGATGAAATCGATGTTGAAGTTCTTGACGTTGGTCCAAACGCTATGGTGGTCAAACGCAAAATGTTCGCCTTTTTGCAAGCGATAGCCCAGTGACGGCATGACCGATGCTGAGATGAGTACGTTGCGAAGCGGCACGAAGTTGTAGGCGTAGCCAAAACTGATGCTATAATTTCGGTGGTTGTAGGCGGCTCCTTTGAAGCCATCAAAGGCGAGTTCGTTCTCGGTCAGGATGGGTGGCAAGGCGTTGTAGTCAAAGTCGCAGCGGCTCTGGTCGTAGCGGAGGCCGAGCAGGAAGGACCCTGCGTTTTTGCGCTGCACCGTGCTTTGACTATAGGCGGCGGGATAGGAAAAGTGGCGCGAGTTGAACACGTAGTAGAGGTTTATGCTCAAGTTGTAGGTATCCAGTCCGCCAAAGGTCGTGCCACGGAGCGCGTTGTCGTTTACTCCTTCGAATCCGCTGATGTCGTTGAAGTGGAAGTTGGCTTTGTTTTTGACATATACCAGATCAACACCAATGCGCGAACTATAGAGTGAAAGATTGAACTGCGAGGATTTCCCTACGTGGGACGGACGTGCCACATCGAAGGTGTAGCCCAGGAATAGCCATCTCCAGCCGAAATATGGGCCCACGCGGAAGTTTGTGGCAGGCGATAGGCTGATGCGCTGCACCTCGTCGGTCTCAGTGTTGATGGCGCGCAGGTTGTAGGACTGATAGAAGTTTGTGTTTTGCAACATGAAGGCGTAGTTGTAGTAATTGGGCGCGATGTAGTTGCTGTCTGTCGCGGTGAAGGCTTCTATCAGTCGGGCGAAGAAACTGGGTCGCTTTTGCGTAAGCGCTATCGTGTCGGGAAGCGTTGTCGCTTGGTTGTGCTCGTTTTGTTGCGTAGTGGGACTAAGTGCTGTGCTGTCGGGCTGTGCATCATGGGTTTGAGCCACGGTCGTAAAGACGATGGCCCAAAGAAAGAAGATTGCGATATGTCTTACCCAGTAGAGCATCAGAGTTTTCCGAGAATGCGGTCCATCACCCAGTTTGCCGACGTGGCACTAACGCTGTCGCATGTGCAAATGTCGCGTCCTTGCAGGTGTCTCACCACTTGCTCTATGAGCGGTAATTGGACGTATTGTGGGTTTTCGGGTTGAAATTCCTGCCGTCCGTCCTTGTTGTGGAGCACGATGGGGTGGTAATTGAACACGCTGAAATGCAGGCTTCCGCTTTCGCCTGTGATTTGGATGGCGTCTTCCTTGGCACTTTCGTGACCTACGAAACACCACGTGCCGCTTCCCGTCAGTCCGTTGGCAAAGCGGAAACAGCCTGCCACGGTATCTTCGCTTTCGTAGAGCCCGCGCCGATTGGCTGTGAAGCCTTCGGCCTCGGTGATAGGTCCGAGCATCTGCTGAAGTAGGTCAATCTGGTGGGGAGCCAGATCGTAGAAATATCCGCCGCCGGCTATGTCGGGCAAGACGCGCCAGGGCAGATTGGTGCGATTGTAGTCCAAATCGCGCGGCGGAACGCTGAAACGTATCTGCACGCCCATCACGCGGCCTATAGCGTCCTCGTCGAGCAGTTGCTTCACCTTACGAAAGTAGGGCAGCATCCGTCGATAGTACGCCACGAAGCAGGGCATTCCCGTTTTTTCGGCAATGCGGTTCACACGGCAACAGTCTTCATAACTTGCTGCGAGGGGCTTTTCCACATAAACGGGCTTATCGCTCTTCATCGCCATGATAGCATACGTGGCGTGCGTGCTGGGTGGCGTGGCGATATATACGGCGTTTACGTCAGGGTCGTCGATGAGCAGTTGCGCATCGTCGTAGTAGCGTGGTATGTTGTGGCGCTCGGCATAGGAACGCGCTTTTTCTTTGTTGCGACTCATCACCGCCACAATCTTCGAGCCTTCTATCAGGTTGAAGGCCGGGCCGCTCTTGCGCTCGGTCACTTCGCCACAACCGATGAAGCCCCATCGCACTTCGTTTAATATCTTAGCCATCTGCCTATTGCAATGTTTCGTTGATGCCTTGTTCGCGATGGATGAGTTCTACGCGCACGCCGTATTTTTGGTGTAAATGTCGGGCCACGTGTTCGGCGCAATACACACTGCGATGCTGCCCGCCCGTGCAGCCGAAGCAAACCATCAAGTGGCTGAACCCGCGTTCAAGGAAACGCTCCGTATGGTGTTCCACCAGTGGGTGTACGTGTGCGAGAAACTGCGTGATTTCGCCGTCGTCTTCAAGGAATTTTATCACCTCAGGGTCGCGTCCTGTGAGTTGTTTGTAAGCTTCGTAGCGTCCAGGATTGTGCGTGCTGCGGCAGTCGAAGACGTATCCGCCGCCGTTGCCGCTGGGGTCTTCGGGCAGTCCGCGTTTGAAACTGAAACTCATCACGCGAACCGTGAGCATGTTATTCGGTTTTTCCATAGTTGATATTCGCTTCGCAGAGTTGTTGGAGGATTTCTTCAAGATAAGGGTATGGGCTACAAACTCCTGCCGCAAGTAGGTTGCGCACGCCTGCCAAAGCGGCTGGGATGCTGTTGAGAAAATAAGCCTTGCGCTCCACGATGCCCCGCAGTCCGTAGGCTCCAAGCACTTGCAGCGTGCGCAGCAATACGAATGTTTGCAATTCTTTGAGGAACGTTTCTTCGTCCACGTCGCGCATCGTAGATAGTTCGTCCAAGTAGGCTGTGACGAGTCGCCGTCGGAGGTCGTCGGGATAGCGTGCCGACGATTGCCAAAGGAATGAAGCCAAGTCGTATTGCAAGGGGCCGAGGCGTCCGCCCTGATAGTCGATGAAATAGGGCGCATTGTTTTCGCCGAGCATCACGTTGCGGGCTTGAAAGTCGCGATACATGAACGTCTTGAAAGGTTTGCCACAAAGGTTGTTGGCCAAGCGGAGCATGTCGTCTTCCAACTTCACTTCGTTGAGCGGCACGTCTTGCACGCGCAGAAACATGTATTTGAAATAGTTTAGGTCGAACATCGCCGCCTGTGTGTTCATGTGGCGCGGAGAGAGCAGGGCTTGCGGGTCTAATCCTTCAGCCCCCTCGGTTTGAAGGCGTGCCAAAGTGCGCAACGTGCGTTCCATGAGTTCTTCCTCGTGATGGCCGTAGCGGTAGCCTTGCTCGCGGGCTTCGCTCATCGCGTCATAGAGCGAGCGTGTGCCGAGGTCTTGTTGCAGATAGCAAATCCCGTCGTTGCTCACGCCGTAAATCTCGGGTACAGGCAAATGCTTTTCGCCAAAGTGGCGCGACAGATAGATAAACGCCTTGTTTTCTTCAAAAGAAGTTCCCACTACGCCAACGGCACTTATCCCCTCTGTTTGTAACCGAAAGTAGCGCCGGTTGCTTCCTGCCCCTGCCAGGAGAATAACATCGGCTGGAGCAAAGCCAAAATGCAACCGAAAAAGTTCTGAAAGCGTCTTCATAGCATTGTTTTCGTTTGCAAAGATAGTGCAAGCGAAAAGCAGAGACAAGCAAAACGGCAGGTTTTGATTTGCTATGCCGTTGAGGGGAGTTTGCTCGCGCTTCGTGCTGCTGGCTTCGATGTGCGTTTTCCTCTTTTTTCCTTGCGGGCGAGGAAACTTTTCCTCTCAGGCGAGGAAACTTTTCCTCTCAGGCAAGGAAACTTTTCCTCTCAGGGGAGGAAAATTCTCTTCGCTGAGAAGGAAAATGCTTGCAAGCGTATAGGTAAAAATATGGGTGGCGGGGGATTTTTAGAGAAAGGCTCAGAAGAGCGACAGTTGCCCATCGCCGAGGAGGTTGAAGGAATGGCGATGGAGGGGCGTGAGGCCGTGTTGGCGAATGGCTTCGCGATGTTCGCGCGTGCCGTAGCCGGCGTTGTGATCCCAGCCGTAGAGGGGGTAGCGTTGGTGCTGTTCGGCCATGTATTCGTCGCGGTGGGTCTTGGCCAGAATGCTTGCGGCGGCTATGTTTTGGTACTTTCCGTCGCCTTTCACGATGGTGGCGAAGGGAAGGTCCTTGTAGGGCGCAAAGCGGTTGCCGTCGATAATGATAAACCCTGGGCGCGTGGTGAGTGCGTCGAGGGCGCGGTGCATGGCCATGTAGGTGGCGCGCAGGATGTTGTAGCGGTCTATCTCTTCCACCGTGGCTATGCCGATGGCCCAACTCAGGGCATCGCGCTCTATTTCGGTGCGTAGTTGTTGGCGTTGCTTGGCGGTGAGTTGCTTGCTGTCGTTGAGCAGGGGATTGTCGTAGTTGGGCGGAAGTATCACGGCAGCGGCATACACATCGCCAGCCAGCGGACCGCGTCCGGCTTCGTCCACACCGGCTTCAACGAGGCTAAGCGTGTTGTAGTGCGACAGTAGGGGCATGGGCAAGAATACTTCAAAACATTTTGCGCACGCGCTCTATGGCGCCAACCAATTGGTCGATTTCGGCGCGCGTGGTATAAAGGGCAAAACTGGCGCGTGCCATACCTTCGGTGCCAAACCGTTTCATCAGTGGTTCGGCGCAGTGGTGACCGGTGCGAATGGCTATGCCGAGGCGGTCGAGCAAGGTGCCGAGGTCGAGGGGATGGATGCCTTCAATGTTGAAGGCGATGACGGCTTCTTTGTCGGCGGTGGTGCCATAGATGCGAAGCCCTGGGATGGTGCTGAGCCTTGCGGTGGCATAGTCGGTGATGGTGCGTTCGTGGGCTGCGATGGTCTCAAGGCCAAGGTTTTCCATATAGTCTAAAGCCACGGCCAATGCGTGTGAGCCTACATAGTCGGGCGTTCCGGCTTCGAATTTGTAGGGCAACTGGGCGTAGGTGGTTTTTTCGAACGATACGCGGGCTATCATCTCGCCGCCGCCTTGATAGGGTGGCATTTGCTCCAACAAGGCTTCGCGTCCGTAGAGCACGCCGATGCCCGTGGGGCCGTAGGCTTTGTGGCCGCTGAAAGATAGGAAGTCGCAGCCCATCTCTTGCACGTCAACTCGGCGATGGGGCACGCTCTGGGCGGCATCGACGGCGAGCAATGCACCATGGGCGTGAACCATTTCGGCGATTTGTCGTATGGGGTTGACGGTTCCAAGCACGTTGCTCACGTGGCATAGGCTCACCAGTCGGGTGCGCGGTGTGAAAAGGCGGGCGAGGGCTTCCATGTCGAGCGCGCCTTGGTCGGTGATGGGGCATGGTTTGATGACGATGCCTTTGCGTTGGCGCAGGAGTTGCCAAGGTACGATGTTGGAATGGTGCTCCATCTCCGAAACGATTACTTCGTCGCCTTCGTTGAGAAACGCCTCGCCGCCACTGGTTGCCAACAAGTTGATGGCCTCGGTGGTGCCGCGTGTGAAGACGATTTCAGATGCCTTGTTCGCATTGATAAATCGGCGCACGCGTTCGCGGGCTGCTTCGTGGAGGTCGGTGGCTTGCTGCGAAAGATAGTGCACACCGCGATGCACGTTGGCGTTCGTGGTGTAGTATTGCTGGGCGATGGCTTCTACCACTGAGCGGGGTTTTTGTGTGGTGGCGGCGTTGTCGAGGTAAACGAGCGGATGGCCGTAAACCTGTTGCGAAAGGATGGGGAAGTCGGCGCGTATGGTTTCGTTCATTGTTCAGTGAAAAGCGTGTTATTCGGTTTTCAGCCCACAAAGTCCGCAGCCGGCGCAATGTGCATCGCTTTCGCCTCGGAAGCGTTGGTCAACAAGTGTGGTGAGACGGTCGCGCAGTGCGGGCAGACCGATGCGTTGAATGACTTCGCTCACGAAAGCGTGCTGAAGAAGTAGGCGCGCGTCGGCTTCGGGGATGCCGCGTTGACGCATATAGAGCAGGGCGGCTTCGTCCAATTTGCCAACGGTGGCACCGTGGTTGCACTTCACGTCGTCGGCATAGATTTCGAGCATGGGCTGTGTCAAGACGCGGGCGGTGGGACTGACGCAAAGATTGGCCGAGGTTTGTTGTGAGTCGGTTTGCTGTGCGCCTTGAGCCACATAAACTTTGCCCGCAAAGGCAGCAAGGCTCTCGTCGTCGAGCACACTCTTGTAGAGCATCTCACTGTGGCACCCGATGGCTTGGTGGCGCACGAGGAGGTTGTTGTCGATATGCTGCGTTCCGCCCGCTACGATAGCACCGAGGAGGTATGTTTCGGCGCGTTCGCCCCTTAAATCTACATTTGCCATGGTGCGCGAAAGTCCGGCACGGAGCGTCACGTCGCAAAGGGTCAGTTGGCTTTCGGCTTCCTGCCGAGCATAGATGTTGTGCAAGCGATTGCAGCGTGCCGATGTTTCTTCTATGCCGTAGATGTTGAGACGAGCGCCGTTGCCGATGAAGAGTTCGCTGACTTGCGTGGTGAGCGTCTGGGCGTTTGCCGTGCAATGGTCGCAAATCAGGAGCGTGGCTTCGCTCTGTGCTTCGCAGATAACGATCAGCCGGCGGTTGTGCATGGCGGGCGTGCGGGTTGAAGCCGTGTTGACGATTTGTAGGGGCAGTTGAGGTTTCGCACCTTTTTTGACGACTACCACGAGGCCGTCTTGTGCCAAGAGGGTGTTGAGCGCGGTGAGTGCGTCGGGTTCGTCGGTGGATAGGCAGTTGTAGTGTGTTTCAAGCACTTCGGGAATAGCCGTCTGTGCTTCAGCCATTGAGTAGATGAGTATGCCGTCGGCTTCGGCGGTGTCTTTGGTTTCGCCGATGGGCATCACCACGTCGCCCGCTACATAGACGGTGTGGGTGCGAAGGCCTGGAACGGCGCATTTCGTTTCGCTCTGGGCGGGTTTGTGGCGCAGCAGATTGAGCCCGTAATCGGGCGCGAGCATGGCCGCTGCGTCGGTGTATTTATAACGCTCGGTGCGGCGTGTGGGCAGTCCTTTGTCGGTCAGCAAAGTGAGTGCTTCGTGGCGCGCTGCGTTGAGCACGGCGGGAGCCTGCCGTTGGATTAAATCCGACTGCTGGGCGTAGAGGTCTATGTATTGCTTGAGGGCAGCGTTCATGATTCTTCCGACTTGATGAAGTCAAATCCTTTCTCCTCGATTTCGTAACCCAACTGGGCTGTTCCGCTTCGCACGATGCGTCCGCCTACAAGCACGTGGACGAAGTCGGGTTTGAGGTAGTCGAGCATTCGCTGGTAGTGGGTGATGACCAATGCGGCGGTTTCGTCAGTGCGTAGGCGATTAAACCCTTCAGCCACCGTGCGCAGGGCATCGACATCAAGTCCGCTGTCGGTTTCGTCGAGTATGCTGAACACGGGTTCGAGCACTGCCATTTGGAATATCTCATTGCGCTTGCGTTCGCCGCCGCTAAACCCCTCGTTCACGCCGCGATTCATAAAGTGGGCGTCGAGGCCTACGGTTTTGCGCTTTTCGCGCAGCATTTTCAGAAAGTCGGCTGCTTTCATTGGTTCTTCGCCGCGATAGGCGCGTTGGGCGTTTACGGCGGCGCGTAGGAAGTTGGTCATCGACACTCCGGGGATTTCCACCGGTTGCTGAAACGACATGAAGATGCCTTCGCGGGCGCGGTCTTCGGGAGAAAGGGCGAGCAGGTCTTTCCCTCGAAACGTTATGCTGCCTTCGGTCACGTCGTATTTGGGGTTGCCCACCAAAACGTTGCTCAGCGTTGACTTTCCCGAGCCGTTGGGGCCCATCAATACGTGCACTTCCCCCGCCTTGATTTCAAGGTTCACGCCTTGAAGAATGGGCTTGCCCTCAACGGATGCGTGTAGATTCTTTATGCTTAGCATGAATAGCGGTTTTCGGTTAGGCTTTGATGGCTTGCATGAGTTGCTCGCCGTGTATCTTTGTTTTGATTTCTTTGCCGCTGAACACGTGGGTTATGACGCCCGCTTCGTCAATTAGGAACGTGGCGCGAACGGTGCCCATGTATTTGCGGCCATAGAGCGACTTTTCTTGCCACACACCGAAGGCTTCTACGAGGCGATGGTCGGTGTCGGCAATGAGTGGGAAGTTGAGCGCGTGCTTGCTGATGAATTTTTGGTGCGACGCTTCGTCTTGCACGCTCACTCCGATTACTTCGTAGCCCGCATCGCTGAGGTCGTGGCGATGGTCGCGCAGGCTACAGGCTTCGGCGGTGCAACCGCTGGTGTTGTCTTTGGGATAAAAATAGAGGGCCACTTTGCGACCTGCGTAGTCGCTCAGGCGTATTTCTTTTCCGTTCTCATCGCGTCCGAGCAAGTCGGGGGCTTTGTCTCCTATGGTTAGCATGGTGGTTTGTTTTTTGAGTATGAAATGAATTGTAGTTGCTTATGTTTGGATACTATGCAAAGCGTTGGAACACGTTTTCCATCTTCAGTCGAATTTGTTCGTTGCAGAGATTGCCGATGCTTCCCTCGTGGGTGTGGCAAACGCTCTTGTTGGGTTGGTATTCGCCGCGTTGCACTTGCATTCCCACGGCGCGATAGGCTTCGCGGAAGGGTTCGCCGCTGAGCACTCGGCGGTTCACGTCTTCAACGGTGAAGAGGTAGTCGTAGCGTTTGTCGTCGAGGATATGGCGGTTGACACGCAGGTGGGGCAGGATGAAGTGGAGCATCCGCAGCACTTCGTCCATCTCTTCAAGGGCGGGAAAGGTGGCGTCTTTGAGTAGTTGCAAGTCGCGCTGATAGCCCATGGGCAGATTGGTGGTCATGAGCGACACTTCGCTCACGAGGCTCTGAAGGCGGTTGCACTTGCTGCGCATCACTTCGAAGACGTCGGGATTTTTCTTGTGGGGCATGATACTGCTGCCGGTGGTGAACTCGTCGGGCAGGGAAACGAAGCCGAAGTTTTGGCTCATGAACAGACATACGTCCATGGCCAACTTGCCAATCGTTGAAGCCACGGCATTGAGTGCGTAGGCCAAGGCACGTTCGGTTTTGCCGCGTCCCATCTGTGCGGCGCAGACGTTGTAGTGGAGCGTGTGGAATTGGAGCCAAAGGGTGGTCATCTTGCGGTTGAGCGGGAATGAACTGCCGTAACCGGCTGCGGAGCCCAAGGGGTTTTGGTTGGCGGTTTCGTAGGCTGCGGCGACGATGCGCAAGTCGTCAACGAGCGTTTCGGCATAGGCGCCAAACCATAGGCCGAAACTGCTGGGCATGGCTACTTGCATGTGGGTGTAGCCAGGCATGAGCACGTCTTTGTGCTGTTCGGAGAGCGAAAGGAGCGTGTCGAAAACGTTCTTGATGCCTTCGGCCATGTCTTTCAGTCGCTGGCGATAGAAGAGTTTGAGGTCAACGAGCACTTGGTCGTTGCGCGAACGGCCAGCATGTATCTTTTTGCCCACGCTGCCGAGCCGCTCGGTCAGTAGTTTCTCCACTTCGGAATGAACGTCCTCAATGCCTTCTTCGATTTCGAAGCGTCCGTCGGCTATTTCCTTTTGTATCTGTTTGAGCCCATCGAGCAAAATGCAGAGTTCGTCCTCGGTGAGGAGGCCAATGGTCTTAAGCATTCGGATATGTGCCATAGAGCCTTCGACGTCGTAGGGCGCAAGTGCAAGGTCTAAGGCGCGGTCTTGCCCCACGGTGAATTGTTCTACGAGTTTGTTGGGCTCAAAGCCTTTGTCCCAGAGTTTCATCGTTGTGGATATTTATGGTTTTAAGTTTTTGAGTAAACGAATGTAGCCGCTGATGCCCGCTTCGATTTCGCTGATGCGTACGTATTCATCGGCGGTATGCGAGCGCGCGCTTTCGCCTGGCCCGAGTTTTAGTGAGGGAACGGGTATCAGGGCCATGTCGCTCATCGTGGGCGAAACGAGGCAGGCTTGCGGGGTGTTCACGCAAAAGCCACGCGGTGTACTTTTCTCCAAAGGCCGTGGCCTCGTACCAGG
>ONDJ01000029.1 GCA_900316575.1 uncultured Prevotellaceae bacterium
ATCGCCACTCAAAGCTCCATTGGCAAGAAGAAACCCTGCCGTTCCGTTGGCAGAGAGTTTTGAGACGATGTTCAGAATCCAACCATAGTTGGCATTACTTGTAGGAGGCATGTCGTAACCAGCCCAGCGAGGGTCATCCTTCAGTTCGTTCTCCGCCCGCCAAGCCTTCTGATTGAATGGCGGATTAGCCATGATGAAGTCAGCCTTCAGGTCTTTGTGCTGATCGTTGTGGAACGTATCGGCAGCCATCTTACCCAGGTTACAGGCAATGCCACGAATGGCGAGGTTCATCTTTGCCAGTTTGTAGGTGGTATTGGTATATTCTTGTCCATAAACAGAGATATCACGCTTGTTACCATGATGTGCCTCAATGAACTTCATACTCTGAACGAACATACCTCCAGAACCACAACAAGGGTCGTAAATCTTACCACGATAAGGCTCAATCATCTCGGCTATCAGGTTGACTATGGTCTTAGGTGTATAGTATTCACCTTTACCCTTACCTTCAGCAATAGCAAACTTACCGAGGAAGTATTCATAAACTCGGCCGATGAGATCATTTTCCGGGTCTTTAAGCGTGTCTATCTTATTGATTTCATCAAGCAATGCAGCAAGTTTTGTGCGATCGAGCGACAGACCAGCATAGTAATTGCTTGGCAGGGCACCCTTCAGTGTAGGATTACTCTGTTCCACTTTCGCCAATGCCTTGTCTATCTTGATGGCAATATCATTCTGCTTGGCATTTTCAATCAGAAAATCCCAACGACTTTCCGGCTCCAAATAAAAGACATTCTTCGCATTATAAAACACGGGGTTGTCTGCAAATGACTCTTTGCCTTCTGCCACCAGTTCGTTACGTCGCTCCGTAAATCGGTCGTGTGCGTATTTCAGGAAGATAAGGCTCAGCACCACGTGCTTATACTCCGATGGTTCCACGGAACCACGGAGTTTGTTGGCTGATTCCCATAACGCTTCCTCTATTGCCTTTTCTTTTATTACTTTCTTTGCCATTATATATTGTTTTCTTTATCGTTTGCAAAAATACTCACTTGTCATGCACATTCTTCTTCGAGTCATCTCCGAGCCTTCTTCGAAGGCATAAGCTTGCATTGCTCATTGCTCGCTCGTTACATGCGTAGAAGTTCATTGACGTTTACTTCGAGACATTTGGCAACCTCCATCAGGTTTTCCAAGTTGGGTTGTGCGCTGTTGGTACACCATTTGGACACCGTGGCTTGGTCTACGCCTATTTGCTCGGCCAACCACTTGTTGGTGCGCTTCTTCTCTGCAAGCACCACCTTAAGGCGATTTAAGTCTTTACCTTCCATGTTACACATTATTATAATATAGGGTACAAAGATAACTTTTTTTAGCAGAAAATATCAAGTTTTGCTAAAAATATGAGCGTACAGACAAAAATAATTGCGTTTTAACAAAGTATGAAAGCAAAAACAGCAAAAATCCCACTATATCGACAGATGGAGCGCAGTTTTCAGACCAAAAGAACCAAAAACGGGTGCTAAAGCACAAATATTCCTCAAAATGTTTGTTATATTAAACATTTTTATTTATCCTTGCACTCAATAAGATACAATTATGGGTAAAAACACATTTGGTAAAACGATGCCAAGAGCATTGAGCCAGAACCTAAAGATTATGGGCGAGCAAATCATGTTGGCCCGAAAGCGTAGGCATCTGTCTATGCAGGACATTGCAGACAGGGCTACTGTGACACGCCTAACTGTCTCAAAGGTGGAACATGGCGACCCGACGGTTTCCATGGGGATTTATGCTCGCGTACTCTTTGCGCTGAATCTGGAAAATGACATCACCCTGTTGGCTGCTGACGATGCTCTTGGCAGACAGCTTCAGGATGCAGAATTGTTGAGGAAATGAAGAGGATTATAGTTTACGCAGATTTCGACTTTCTGACCTCCCCTGAAGAGATTGGATTATTAGGCTACGAACATGTTCGTGGCAAAGACCATTTTGTATTTGAGTATTCGCGCCAGTGGCTTAAACAGCATGGAGGCATTCTGCTGAGTGGTGACCTGATGAATGTTCCTTCGATGCAGCATCCTCACGGCAATGATAATGTGTTCGGCTTTGTCAAGGATTCCTTCCCCGATCGCTGGGGACGGTTGTTGCTTGACCGCAGAGAGCGACTGACAGCCCAACAGGAAGGCAGACCGAAACGCATCAGCAGAATCGTTCAACGCCAAAATCAAAGCACTCAGAAGTCAGTTCAGAGGCGTCGGAGATATAAAACTCTTTATGTTTAGATTAGCCACTCTTTATTCCTGATAGGGTGCTACCACCAACCGACTTTATCCGCTAACCCATAAACAATCTCTTTGCCAAGGCATTGTAAAGAGATAATTCCCAATTATTGCTGTCCGCTAACCCCTTTTTGATTAGCAATTAAAAAGGGTTTAGCGGACAGCAATAAAATAAATAAAACAAACTAAATCTTTAACGTAAACAATATGGTCTATTGATACTTACGTGCGTGATTAGAACGGTGCAAACTGTGGATTATCGGCATCGCGTACTGCCATGCACTCAATCTCTATGAGCCAGCCGGGACGACATACTGGGGCGTTTACAATGACGATCGGTTTGTCGGGAAAACGTTCCGAAATGATTTGATTTACCACTGCATAGTCGGCATGGTCGCGCAAATAGACCACCATCTGAGCCACGTCGTCAAACGTTGCTTCTGCCTCGGCAAGCAGACTTTCGATGTTTTCGAGCGTACGTTCGGCTTGTTGGCGAATGTCGCCAGCGTGGAGAATTTGTCCCCCAGCATCGATGCTGGCTGTTCCGCTGATAAAGATTTGGCGGCGGTCGCCATAGTCAACGGTAGTGCCACGTTCAAAGCGCACTCCGTATTCGCTTGTGCGGTTCAAATGGTCTGAGGCATAGAGGTAGCCCATTTGTCCTTCCTTCAGTCCGCTCACGGCGTATGCATCCATGTGGACATAGCTCTTAGCATCAGAACCAATGCCACCTATGCCCGTTGAGGCGATATAGTGCGTTTTTTCGGTAAGTCCCTGCGTTTCGAACACTGCGTTGCGGGCGCGCACCATCCCAGCATAGCGATTATCAATATCGCTCACGTAAAACCACGTGCGCACACAGTTGTCGGAGAGTGTACAATCGTGGGCTGCGAGTTCCAAAATGTAGTCGTTGAAGATAATGGTGGTTTGCGCTTGGCTGTCGGCTTCGCGATTGCAATAGGCTCCTGCCCAGAAATGGCGGTATTCGCCATGGCGTGCTTCAAAGAGTTGGGTGCCAGGAACGGCCTGTGCTTTCACACCGCGCAACATATACACCCACAGAGCAATTTTCGTCCCGTCAAGCGGTGGTTGCTGTATCACGGAGAGGGCGCCCATCGGGTCGTCAATCTCATGGCTAAGTAACAAGCTGGCTTGGTTGGCTGCATCGCTTAGGAAATAGCGCTTAAATACGGGTAGTGCATCACTCCCGCAGCGGTTGAGCAAAGCTGCATACGCTTGCTGAATAGCGTCAAGTTGTTGGGAATAGGGTAGAGTAGCATCGCAAACGTGGAGCATTGCATGAATTTCATCTACGCTACCACGCTGATAAGTGTATATTTGAGCATAAGCGCCGTTGAAACTGACGCTCTCTTGGATGTGCATGGGTTGTTATCTTATTGTTTGATTGATGCCAAGGTTTAATTGTCTTGAGCACCGTTGTTAATCCATTCCAGAATGAGTTGTCTGCGATTTTGGTCGAGGATCTCGCCTGTGTGGTCGTAGTGCCAACCTTTGCTGAGGTCGGTGGTGAGGACTTCGTAGAGCACACTTTCCTCGCCATTATAGGGCTGCACCAACATTTTTTCTGCTACGCGCCGCGAGGTTTTTCCGACGAGTGATTCATGGCTTCGGCCTTCAGTGAGAAACAGTCCTGCCGCAGCACTTCCGTTTTCGCCATGGCAGCCGATGCACGTGGTGTTGAACACGGCGGTTTGTATGGCAGATAGCATACTAAGACTGATGTCGCCTGCGTTGAAAGGAATTGTGTCTGTTTCCGTTTGGAGTTGTTGACCTTCAATCTTCGCGAACGTTGCCACGCGCTGACGCAGGTTGTTGAGCACACAAAGTTCCACACTGGTGGCTTCGTCGCTGATGCCTGTCAGGACAAGGCTCAATGAGCCGTCTCCTGAGGTGATGCGGCGCGAAGTGATGGCATAATTGCTCTCTTGGTCAAAGGCAGCCAATGCCACATAGAGCGATGTAGGCCAAGTTTCAAGCCCCGTCACGCTGGCTGTAAGTTTTACAGTACGACCTTCTTGGCTGAATGAAACCGTTTCGTCAACCGCACCATCATCGCAACTAACCAATATGCCCATTGTTAGTACCAAGACAGCGCAAGATGAGAGCAGAGTCAAGAAAAATCTGTGACTTTTCTTGCTATGCTGAGCCGCAGCCTGTTTTCGGGGCGCAAAGATAGTGTCTATAATTGTTTTATACATTATATATATGCTTGTTTCTTATCGTCTGAACTGCGTTATTGCTTGGTTTGAAAACCGATACGAGAAATCAGAACGTGTATTGCAAGAGAATTTTAGCCGTATGCATGGGTAGTCCAAGGTCGTCGTTGTCGCGGTCGAGTTGCGTCTTGTGCCCCGTGCGCCCTATGTACTGATACATGCCTTGGAGTTTCAGGTTACAGCCCGGAATGAACCAATTGATGCCTACTGCAGGCATGTTGAGCATACCGTCTTTGCCTGTTCCGTTGCGATCCATGAAGTCGTAACGAGCAGCGAGCTGTATCCGATTTGTCACGAAGTAGCCAGCTTGCAAGTATCCACCCCAGTAGTTATATGTTTCGTCAATCTTTTGCCTCTCGGTGAAACTTACGTTCATGTAGTAGGCTTCAGCACCGAAATACCAGCGACCTTTGAGCCAAGCAAATTCCAATCCTGCGCGGAAGTCGTTGGTGCTTTCGCTTTCGCTTTCAACATTTTCAGACACGCTCAGGCCTATGAGCATTTTGTTTTCGTGCAAACGCGAGGGGTCTCCTTGTGTGCTGGGCATGATGCCACGGGGCATATAAGTGAAACGTCCGGCATAGAGCAATGAGGGGATGTGCCAGTCGTCGCTGAAAGTCTTTGTTGCCGCATTGGTGCTACCGCTGGTGCCGTTGAAGATACCCACTTCGTACCCGAATTTCTTGGCTAACAAACCGTGAACCGACACACCGAGGTCCCAACCCGTGGCGATGTTAGGTGTAACGGCATTGAGCGAGTGGGGAAGGATGACGGGAGCCGTGAGCGATGAGGGAAGTTGTGGCATCAGTGTAGAACCCAGTGTGGTTTGGAAGGCATGGCTCTGAGGCGTTTTGAATTTACCTACGCGCACGGCCACTTGGTCTTTGAACTTCACGTCAAACCATGCTTGTTGCAAAATGCTTGCACCGCTACCTGCCGCGTTGATGCTCAGGTTGTACGAAACCTTTCCGAGTGCCTTTCCCGTGAAACCAATGATGGCATAGGGAATGCTGAAACCCGAATTGGCTACGTTGTCTTGATTGTAGGCTTTGTCTAGGCCTTCGTCGTCGTAGTAGTTGAAGTTTGCCGTTCCTTGTACCATGAGGTAGGGCTTGAACACAAAGTCGCCAGCGCGGCTTTCAATGGTGAAGCCTTTCTTGCCAGCCACGGAGACAACGCCGTTTTCGGTGTCTTCCTCTTCTTGGGCCAATAGCGCAATAGGAGTAAGGAGAAGGGCGGATAGGAGAAGTATTTTTTTCATCGTTTATAGAGTTGTATTGTTAGGATTTGTATGTTGAAAGGTTTAGAGCGACCAGAGGAAACTGATAAGTGCGTCGCGGTCGGATTTAGGCATGTTCTTGAATTTGTTTTTTGATGCTTCGCCCTCTCCGCCGTGCCACATGATGGCTTCGATGAAGTTGCGGGCACGTCCGTCGTGAAGGAAATAGGTGTGTCCGTTCACCACTTGTTGGAGCCCTATTCCCCAAAGGGGTGTGGTGCGCCATTCGTTCCCGCGTGCCAAACCACTGACGTAGTTGTCGTTTAGTCCCACGCCCATGATTTCGCTTCCCATGTCGTGGAGCAAGAAGTCGCTGTAGGGGTGTATGGTTTGGTTGCCGAGCCAAGGCAGTTCGGTGCCGTTGAGCAATGTAGCACCGCGTGGACGGGTGTGGAGCGTTGTGACGTGGCAGAGGTGGCACCCAGCTTGATAGAACATCTGTTCGCCGCGCTTCACCTGTGGGTCGTTCACGTTGCGACGTGCCGGAACACTCAGTGCATGGAGATAGAGGTCCACGTTTTCCATCTCTTCGGTGCTCACGTCAAGTTGGTCGTACGAAAGACCCATCATGGAACCCTCTTTCATTTGCAGCTGACCTTCGCAGATTTCTTCGGGATATCGGCTGTTGGTCACTCCCATGTCGCTGCTAAAACCGAGTTCTACGGTGAGGTCGGCGTGCTGAGCCTTGTTGCCACTGAGCCCAAGTTGCAACTTGCCGCGCTCGTTGATGTAGTTGGCACGTCCGCTGATTCCCCATTCGGGATAGTTGCTGCGAGCGGCAAGTGCTTCAATTTCCAAGCGGTCTAAGGCCATCATCTGTCCCATACCAACGTGGCGAAGCGGTATGCGCACGGTGCAAAATAGGTCGCTCGGGTCGATCTCGTCGGCATACCAATCGGTGATGGTATAAACGGGGTAGCAAAGTTCGTATTCTTCACCATCGGGGAACGTGAAGGTTTGGTATCTCTTTTCAATCTTCACCTTTCCTTCGGCTGTTACTCCGAGGATGCTTTGGTCGTGAAGTACGCGTCCGTAGTCGGGGAAGAAGGCACCGTTCTTTCTGGTGATATATATCAGTGCCGACGTGAAGCCATTGGGTCCTGAACCTTGGCTGCTCCATAGGGCAGGCTCTGTGCGACCAGCATTGCGATGGCACGAGCCGCACGAATAGCCGGCATAAACTGGACCGAGGCCGCCGCCTTGAGCACCGCCTGTGGCACTGGTGCGCACATCGTCGTAGAGTTTGTCGCCGCGAATGAATCGTGTTTTATATTTTCCCGAAACCCAATCGGCTTCGCTGTCAAAGGCAAACGATGAGGTCAGGAAGTTTGTAGCCGTTCCAGCCGAGAGGGCATAGCCGTCTGGCACACTGATGTCGTCCACGTCAAGCCCGTCTTCGTTGTCGCAGCTTGTAGTCGTGGTTATCAGGCAAAGACCGATGACAAAAGTTTTATAATCAAACCTCATAGAAGGTAAGGTTTTTATACACTTATTCAGAGCATACGGATTTTATATCCGTTATGCCCTGAAGCAGTGTGGGTTGCGCGAGATTTTTGCGCGTTGATAATTCTTGAAAAGTTCACTCAGCTGCAGCTACGATGGTACGAGCCTTACCGTTTTTGAAGATAAGGAATTCGAGCGTGTGATATCCGCGCAAACTTTGAGCGTCGGCAATGGATTCGCTGTCCTCATCGTATTCGCCTGTCCAGTCTAATGCGCTGTAATCGCCGCTGTTCATAATTTTTACAATGCCGTCTTGGTCGAGCGGCCAGCTGTCCATGTTGGGGTCAAGTCCTTTGTCGGCTACAGGACCAAAGAGGAATGCTTCGCTTGTTTCCCATGGTGCGCGAGCTGTCATCCAAGCATTGGCGCAGTTTTCCAAATTAGCATCAGTGGGATTTGTTCTGAAAAGTTGAACGGCTACGAGCATTGCTTGGTTTTTGGCCACGAGGTCTGTATAGGTGGGCACTACTACGTCATCCACGTAGGCATTAACGATGAGGTCAAGCCACGCTTCGTCAGTGTCGGTAAGGTCGCTCAAGTTGGTGAAGAAAGGTTTGAGCTCTTTGCTGAGCACTTCTTCGAGGTCGGCGCAAGCATCCATGGCTGCCACTGTTTGTTGACTGGCAATGTTGTTGCGGAAAGGTGCAGGAATGTTCTGAATGGCATTGTAGGCATTCTTTATGGCCTGGTCAACGCGCTGAGCAAGTCCAGCATTCTTTGAGTTAACGAAGGCATAGATGCTATTGTCAACAGCGTAGTTGCTGTTGATTTCAGCGTTTTCTGGTTTGCGAGCGCCATAGTAGGCGTTCTGAATCGATATGATGTTGTTGCTGTAATCGTCGATGGAGTGCCAACTGTACCATGATTCCACGGCATAAAGGGCTTCAGTGGTCTTTCCTGCAATGTAGAGGTCGTAAGGGTCGCCAATTTTGGCACTTCCCACTTCGTTGGCTATATCGGCGCAACCGTCAATGATTTGACCAATGCAATCGAGCGAAGAGTTGAAACCGCTTGCTCCATTGTGAGCCTTGAAGATATTAGCGTAGCTTTCGCCACCGTTGTAGCTAACGGTCCAATCGTTCAGCAAGGTGCGCGAATCGTCCACAAGCTTCTGAGCCACAATGTGCATGTATGCAGCCCATTTTTGTACGTTCTGTGTGGTAACGTCAATGTTTGCGGCATCGGTGTTCTCGCTTCCAGAACCACCGTCGTTAGAATCATCGCTGTCCGAGCAAGCTGTGAAAGCAAACAACGTTGCGGCAGCAAATAGCATTGTAAGGAAAATGTTCTTTTTCATGGGAGAAAACTATTAAAAGATTGGATGTTTTTTATTTTTTGAAGAACCATCCGACGTAAGCCACGCCGATGCTCCATTCGTTTTCGCTGTTGTACAGACCTTTGCCGAATATCTTAGCCGTACCGATTTGGCGCGTGGTGTAGTCGGCCTTGACAACGAGGTTGGACAGTGGTTTCCAGTTTAGCCCCACTTGCCAGAGGCTCACTTGGCAACGCGTGTCCATCGTTGAAGATGCGCTTTGGCCTTTTTCTTGCGGGTTGTAGTATTCGTAGTGTGCGAAGGGATATATAACTGGCATACGCTCGGTCCAGTTCAGAGCACTGCAAACTTCGTGAAGATTGAACCCTACTTCAGCACTCCAGGTCAAAGCGCGCTTTGCCACGTAGGGCGTGCGGTTATAGGGCGATGCACTGCTGTAGCGGCGGTTCACACTGCTGATTATGTCGGCATTATGAATGTTTCCACTCAAGACGTTGGCACGCGCGGTGAGAAAACGCCCAGTGTATTGTCCGTCGAGGTTCCAAACGAAAACGGGCATCGCGCCGTATGCCTTGTATGTGGTCAGTTTGTCGCAGTTCTTGCCTGCATTGGCTACGTAGTACGTGCTACCACCAAGGCGCAGACCTTGAACACCCACCCAGTCCACTCGCAAAACGTAGGCAGGACTCGTGAAGTTGTCGGTCTCAAAATAGCCTTGTTTGCCTTTCTGTATCCAGTTGTACTTGTCAAACCCATTCGGATTAGCACCTGCCACAATTTGTGCCTCATAATCAAACGTGGCCAAGCCGCTTCCCACCCGACCAAAAACGGAAAGTCCCGTTTCGTGCCAAGTGCTGGGCAAAAGCGTCGTTTCGCCCTCAGGGCGTTGAGTACCGAAGAAAAATATAGGTTCGTGATGGCTGTTGGTCAAACCCACAGGTACAATCATGTGACCCGCGCGAATGTTCAGCCAACGAGCGTGCGTGTAGGTGATATGGAATTGTTCCAAGGCTACTTCACCGCCTTTTTCCACTTCGGTTTCATATTCACCATTTTCACTACCGGTACCCGTCTCTAATTCGTATTCAATGCCCGTGCCGCCTGCCTCAAATTCTATTTCAGCACCCAGAGACCAGCGTTTGTTGAACTTATAGTCCATAGCAATGATGAAGCGCGGAATGCTGATGTCGCCGTGGTTGATGCGGGTAGAGCCGTTACTCGTGCCTGTCCAGCGGTTCAATCCGTAGTCCATAGTGCGAGCCATAACCTCTCCGTAGCCTCCAATGCGAAATTTGTAGTCATCAGCAGGAGCCAGCGTGTCGCCTGGAGCTGAGGCATTCACCGTGGAATTCTCCTCCGCCCCAAGCGTCACAGCCTTTGTTGGTGTCGTGGTAGCAAAGCAGACTACCAGTGAAAGCGTCACGATTTTTATTTTCATGTCTGTAAACGTACTTTTTAGGATTTCGGGTGCAAAAGTACGCCTCAGTGCTACTGGTATCAATACCCAAATTTGGGTAAAACCTTACGAAATCAGGGTAAAATGGGGTTTTTAAGGCACTTTCTGCTTTCAAAATGCTTAATTTTGCAGGCAGAAGAAAACGCAATACCATATTATATATATGTCAGCAAGAATTAAAGCCACCGATCGTATGTGCGACATCCTAACGGGCGACTATATGCTCCTTTTGATGCTCGGGCGCTTCGGTATCTCGCTCGGCTTTGGTGAGAAAACGGTGCAGGAAGTATGCCAGGAAGCTGGGGTAGATACCGACACGTTTCTGGCTGTGGCTAATTTCAATACCAGCGGAGCCGATGCCGCAGCACCTTACATAGATAAAGTCAGTGTTCGTTCCCTGATTTCCTATCTTGAAAACACCCATACGTTTTTTCTCGACTTTCTCCTGCCGCAAATACGGCGTAAACTACTCGCGGCGATTGACACCGTGGCTGGCGGAAAGGTGGCTTTCCTCATTCTACGCTTTTATGATGAGTATCAAGCCGAAGTGCGCAAACACATGGCCAGCGAAAACAATCGCACCTTCCCCTACGTGCGCGAATTGCTCGAAGGACGTCGGCCCCAAAACTATAGCATTGAAGTTTATAGCCGCGGACATGCAGCCGTAGAACAAAAAATCGGCGAACTCAAAAGCATCATAATTAAGTACTATAAGGGCGGAAACGATGCCAACCTACTACTAAGCGCATTGGCAGATATATTCTTTTGCGAAGTTGACCTCCATCAGCACGAACAAATGGAGGAGCATCTCTTCATTCCAGCCGTAGAGCGTCTTGAGGCCCAAGTTCTTAGTGGCGAAACAGAGCCCGAAACCGAAGCGATTCCAAAACCAAAAGAAGATACGCTCTCAGAGCGCGAAAAAGACATCGTACGCTGCATCGTGCGCGGCCTAACCAACAAAGAAGTGGCCGAAGAACTCTTCATTTCTGTCAATACAGTACTGACTCATCGCAAGAACATTGCCCGAAAACTAAGCATCCATTCCGTTGCCGGTCTCACAATCTATGCCATTGCTGGCGGCCTCGTTTCCCTTGATGAGGTGAAGATGTAAATTATAGTCCACAAAAATGGCCATTCTCTCTGAACGATACTTTCAAAGAGAATGGCTGTTATCTTTGTTTATCTTTTAGTTGCAGCGGTATTCTTTACCTTCCGTAACTCCGTCCTCCAGCACGTCCGCTACCGTTGGAACTGCTTCGAGATTGTCCGTTGCCGCCTGATTGTATCTGTTGCCGTCCGCCGCGTTGTCCGCCTTGACTTTGTCCGCCAACGTTGCCTTGTCCGCGTCCGTTGCCTTGACTTTGTCCGCCAACGTTGCCTTGTCCGCGTCCGTTGCCTTGACTTTGTCCGCCTACATTTCCTTGTCCGCGTCCGTGTCCTTGACTTTGTCCGCCAACGTTGCCTTGTCCGCGTCCGTGTCCTTGACTTTGTCCGCCAACGTTGCCTTGTCCGCGTCCGTCATTGCGCCCATGTCCTTGGCTTTGTCCACGTCCGTAGCCCGTACCGTTTCTATTTCCAGGGCGATAGCCGTCGTGATGGCTACCACCACCATGGTGGTGACCAGGACCGCCCACTCTTCCGGCACCAGGATAGTGGTGGTCACGCATTCCACGACCGCCGTGGGGACGATGAGAAGCATAGGGACTTACAGCACGTCCGCTGCGTGGACGCCATCCGCCGCGATAGGAAATATAAACGCCAGGACGACCAAAGAAGTAGTGCGTGCGTGAATAGCGGCTATATACAGGGAAGTACCATGCTGAGTTTATCCAACGTAGCGGTTGATAGAAATAGTCGATCGTGCGATAGAGCGAATACTGCCAGTCGTAGAGGATGTAGCTCAAATCAGCATCGCGATATTGCCAATAAATGCCATAGAGGTCGCGCTGGGAACTGATGTTGAGGAAATAGTCGAGGTTTATTTGATAAGCCAAGTCGTATTGCGCATCCGTCAGGTTCAGTTCGTAAGCCATTTTGTCGGAAAGGAAGAGCGCTTGCTCGCGTGCACGCTGGTAGCTGAAAGCACTGGCTGAAAGCACGGAGGCCATAAGAACGAAAGAGAGTAATAAGCGTTTCATCGTAGTAAAGTTTTTCGTCGTTAATAATGTCGTTTAGAAAACTCTTTTGCCAGAATGGGTTTATTTCCCATTTGCTTTTAAGAGTGCATAGCGCAGCGAAGGTTTAATCTTCGAAAGCGAAAAATATGGTAGGTGTTCCTTTTTCTGAGCAAAAATAAACAATCTTGGCCATCCGTTGGCGTTTTTTAGTTGAAAGTTTGTTTGCGCTCGGTTTTTGGCCTACCTTTGCTTCGTCTTTTTCATTCGTTTATCTCTATATTTATGGCTGAAAAACTCAGTGGCATTACGCGCTTCCTCATTCGTTTTCGCTACGTTTGGGTGATATTGCTTTTTATTGTTATTGCTGGATTTGTTGACCCCAATAGTTTCTTGGCACGCTATCGATTGACGAAGCGCAACAATCAGCTTCGTGCCGAAATCCAACAATGCGACAGCCAATATGCCGAGGCCGAGCGTGAACTTCGAGCCTTGCAAAATGACCCACGAGCCGTGGAGCGCGTGGCGCGTGTTCATTTATTTATGAAGAGTGCCGACGAAGATGTCTATGTCGTGGAACAACGCGACACGGTTGCCGAAGAAGCACCCACAGAAGAATAATATCTCAGCAACGATGCGCTCACTCTCTCCTTTTCAAAACATACTTTTCCGTTTGGGTGGAATTTTGATGCTCCTTGCCCTTGTGCTACCATTGTTCAGCGAAACTTTGAATGCCTACGCTGCTATAGCCTTTTCCATCGGAGCACTGCTCTTTGCGTCCATGCAAATGCTGATGCGCTATGAGGGTCGCGACATTACGCTTCGCCAATTGCGCCGCCAGCAAATTGCAGGTGCCATTTTTCTCATTATTACAGCACTATTGCTCCTGGGGCATACCTTTCGCATCGGTCCGCTACGCGCCGACGAATGGAAACTCACGCTTGCCATTGCCGCCATTTTTCAAGTTTATACCGCCTTCCGCATTCCCTATGCCCTCAAGAATGCACGCGAAAAGTTAAATAAGGAATAGGCATTTGTGAAAAAATGTTTAAGAACCAAGCTCGACACGCACCCAAAGGCTAAAAACATTTAACTCCCCCTTTCTTTTAACTTTTCAACCTTTCAGTTTTCATTTTCATCACAGTATTTTTGCTGTGCCAACGCGAAGAAACACGATAGATAGCGTTTCAGCGTTTTTGTTTTCATGCGAATGAGGAATTGTTCTGCCATATTGTCGCTCATCTTGATGCTTGCGTCCTGCGCCACAAACTATAACGTGCAGGGCACTACTTCTATCTCCCGCTTTGATGGTAAGACCGCCTACATTGGCTTGCCCACTTCCGACGGACGAATGGCTTACGATTCGGCTCAGATCAACCATGGCGAGTTCTATTTCTATGGCGATGTTGACAGCACTGTTTTTGCCTATCTTTTTGTTGGTGGTGAGCGCGTTATGCCCGTGGTGCTCGAAACGGGAAACCTCTCCCTGCAAGTGGGCAGCCTCACCCAACGCGCCAGCGGCACACCACTCAACGACCGATTGACACGCTTCTTCCATCAGCATGGGAAAATTGAGGATGAACTCTATGCTATCCAGCAAGAATGTATGGAAATGCTCATACGTGGTCATCAGATGGATGAAGTGAAAGACCGCTACGCTCGCCGACAGCAAAAGCTTATGCGCAAACTCGTGGACCTCGAAACCCAGTTTGTGCAAGATAACTACAACAACGTCCTTGGTCCCAATATATTTATGCTCATAACTTCGCAAGAGCCATTTCCCGTGATGACTGATCAAGTGCGCACCATTCTGAAAAAAGCTCCACCCCAATTCTTGCAAGACCCTTACGTGAGGAGCTATATCCAGCGTTGCGGATATCGTTAGAGCTTTTGGTTGCCTCCAAAATGCCAGGTAGCGTGCAACAACCACTTGTTAGCGCATCTTTTTTGCGTGTAATCCCGCGCACTTCCCACAATTTTAGTACTTTTGGGGCGCAAAAACCCAACAACAATGTCAGCAACGCCCACAAATTCTCCCACCCAAGCCTCGCTTCGACGCTTGATTGGTAAAGTCATCGACAAATATCCCAAGCAAGAAGACATCTTGCCCATCACCGACCTTTACCTTCGCCTGAAACCTGAAGGCGGCGAGGTCCTTGTTTATGACGACGATGACAACGAAGTGACGCGCTGCGTTGTGGAAGAGTGGATAGGCGATACGCGCGAAGATTTCTACGAAGCAGTGCGCCCCATTCTCCAATCCGAGCTAGCTGCGATGCATCCGCAAATAGAGCAGATGGGCATCATCAAGCCATTCTCTTTTGTGATGCAAGACGAAGAAGGCGAAACCATTGCCGACCTCTACCTTGTAGATAGCGAACGCATCGTCCTTGACGATGAACTTATGAAAGGACTCGACGCAGATCTTGATGCCTTCTGGAAAGAGTTGGAAACACGCTGAAGCCATAAGTTTTTCTATACTTCGTCGTTGGGACACCCAATTAGCTCAATCTGTTTACTAGTGGCGTAAGTAGTCCACTGTAGCCAATTTGCTACGGGATTGGCACCGACCCAAAAAGAAAGCCTTGAAGAAAAGCATACCGAAACAAGAGCCGATGGAGGCTCTTACCCTCTCGTTCTTGTTTCAAAGTGAAATTGTAAACCCAAATTATGACTAACGTAAAAACAAGTCAACGATAATAAAAATTAAGTTTAATCTGGGTCAACCTATAGTGTGAATAAGGCCAAAAGTAGTCAACCTAAATCGTGAAACTACATACTTCTTAATTTCGTTCATTGGGCGTTGTGAATTTTTCATGGCCGTGAAAAGTTGAATAGCTCGGAGGTCCTTATCCTCAAGGTGGGCAAAGGGAATGTGTTTGTACCGTTCTTAGATGACTTGCTGTGATGCTTTGTGCGTGCGTAATTAATAAGGCGCAGAACTATTCTTTGTCTGTGGAGAATGTTCTGCGCCTTGTTGTAATTGTAGGTCGCGAATGTTTTGTAGCTTTTTATCTGCCGTTTCGTGCGATGAGCCCGCGAAGTTTTTCGGTGAAGCCTGTGTCGGCTCGGAGAGTGTCGAGGGTGAGATGGAGTCGGTAGCTCCAATTGTGTTTGGGATTGGCGGGATCGTTGATTTGCTCGGTCGTGGGGTCGGCGGCGCGAAGTGTTTCACTCACGGAGAGCCAGTCTTGAATGGCTTGCAGGCAGAGCATGGAGGGCGAAGCGAGGTGATCGTCCAAGATGGCTTCGCATGTTTGGGCATCGGCTTCGTCGGGTGCTTGGTCGTGGCGGCCAAGAATTTCGTTCCAGTAGGCTTGTGTGCGTTCTTGGTCCTCGCGCCACCAAAGGCGCAGGGGAGACATGTCATGTGTGCCCGTGGCGCAGACGCTGAGATAGGGGTAGTGGGCTGGGCGACCAAAGCGTGTCCAAGGAGTTTTGGGCATTCGCTGGATTTCGAGGGTGAGGATATGCAGTTTGGCCAATACGCCGGGTACGCTCTCGGGCACGAATCCGAGGTCTTCTGCGCAAGGGAGCAGCAAGTTGCTGTCGGCATCAAGGGTCATGGGGTCGCCTATGAGTGCAGGAAGTTTTTTCATGGCTTCTACTGCCCAAAATGCGTTGTGACGATGGAAGAAGAAATCTTCGTGTAGGCGGTCGAAGGCTTGTTGCTGCGTTTCGTCCAAGGCTTGATAGCGTGAAGTGCCTTGCGCCATGATGCGCGGGTGGAAAAGTTGGGGATTGTCTTTATCGCGAATGAAGAGCACTTCTTCGCAGAAGTCGCAAAGTGTGTCGCGAAGTCGTTCGTCGCGTATGAGGCTGAATATGCGCGACTGATTGGAACAGTATTCTTTCAGGAAAAGTCGGCCTTCGCACTCGTCCATGTAGCGACTGATTTCTTCATCGGAAAGACACCTGCGGGCTGTTTCGTAGGAGACGGAGGCTATCGTTAAACTTTCTACGTCGTGGGTGAACCCTGCTTGTTGGATTTCGTTGCGCGTGAGGGGTAGAGCTGGGCGGAAGTGTCCGAGTACGCCGTAGCATTGTTCGGCAGGTATCTCCCAAATGCGGAAGAAACCGAGCACGTGGTCGAGGCGATAGGCGTCGAAGTAGTTTGTCATGTGACGGAAGCGTGCTTGCCACCAGGCATATCCGTCGCGTGCCATTTCGTCCCAGTTGTAGGTGGGAAAGCCCCAGTTTTGTCCGTGTCGGGAGAAGAAGTCGGGCGGTGCACCGGCGTGGCCGTCAAAATGAAACAACCTGC
>ONDJ01000028.1 GCA_900316575.1 uncultured Prevotellaceae bacterium
CAAACTGACAAAAGGAGATGCCCCTGATGCATCACAAATGAATCGCAAAGTGAGCCAGATGATTGCAGAAGCCTTGAAGTCGGACGGAGTGGAGGAAGTTGCTCAGGTGAATGCGAATACAAAGGACCTGGACTTGCTGAGCGAGGACTACATGACGAGGTTGGAGAAACTGAAGTTGCCCAATACGAAGGTAAAACTGATGGAAAAACTGCTTCGGACTGTTATTACCGACTTCAAGAAGGTCAATAAGATGAAGGGCGTGGATTTCACGAAACGCCTGAATGCGTTGGTGCAGAGATACAACGACCGTAGCGACAATGCCGTGTTTGCCGAAGAAGTGCTCAATGAAGTAGCCAAACAGATGGCAGAACTGATGAAGGAGGTAAACAAAGAGAAGAAATCGTTCAAAGACTTGGGAATTACCTACGAAGAAAAGGCTTTCTATGATATTCTGAAAGAGATTGCTCATAAGTTTGGTTTTGAATATCCTGAGGATAAGCTGCTGACGTTGGCAGCTGCCGTAAAGAAGATGGTGGATGACAAGTCGAAATATACCGACTGGGCCAATCGTTCTGACATCAAAGCAGAACTGCAGATGGACTTGATTCTGATATTAGCAGAGCATGGCTATCCTCCAGTTCCGCAGGATGAGGTGTTCAAGGAAATTTTTGAGCAGGCGGAGAACTTCAAGAAATACGAGCAAGCAGATGAAGAAGAAACTGTGAAAACACCAGTCATCTCTATGTATCCTCAATCTGAGGAGGAAGAAGAAGGAATGATGATGGCTGCTGAACCATTTGAGTGCTATAAATGGAATCGCTTTGATCAGAACATTATAGATTTCTTTGGGGGTGATAAAACCATTCTTGTTGGATGTACCAAGGACAAGAAACAGAAAGAATGGATTCTCACGCATAATATATATAATGTAAGGTTGGGTAAGACCAAGGGATCTATGGAAGAGCATAGAAAGATGTTCGGAAGAACGTCCCTGTTAGTCCTATATGAATTTGGTAAACCTGACAAGCTGTCTGCCTATACTGTTGCAGGACATAAGGAGATGGGTAAGGAAGAACTGAAAGCGATGGACTATCCCAACAAGAATCCGCGCAAGAGTTACATGACTTTCTCTATAAAACCACTTGACATCGATTTAAGTCTTTTGGCTTATCATCGAATGATAGAGAAACTGATTGAATTAAATCCTGAGAACGAAAAGGGAACTCCCGTATTTATTGAACCGTAAAAAAATAGTGATAGCAATATTACATATGAGTACAATACAGAATAAGAAGATAGTGGCCAAAGAATATCCCTCGAAGGACATTCTGAGCAACAATAAGTATTCCATCGATATTTCCAAAGGGAATATCGTTGGAGAAAAGAGAATATAGACCAGTTAATTGATGACCTATATAATGCATTCCGTGCTGATTATCGGCCAGAGCATTCCACAAAAGATGTTGCTAATTATGCCTCTTATTTTATGGGGTCTATAGTTGTAATTGCTAAGGATGATGCCACTAGGAGCATCATTGATGGCCAGCAACGTATAACATCATTAACTCTTTTATTGATATATCTGTATCATGCTATTGGTGTTGCGAAGGGAGCTATCTTGCAAAATATGATATTCAGTGACAGCTATGGAGAGAAATCTTTTAATATCCAAGTACCTGAGCGCAAGGATTGCTTAGACGGTCTGTATAACAATAATGAGTATACACCAAAAGATACAGACGAGGATAGCGTGCGCTTTATGGCAGACCGCTATAATGACATAAAGGACAGTTTTCCTGACGATCTTCAAGGTCAAGCTCTTGAAAGTTTCATGTATTGGGTCATCAATAATATCGTCATTGTAAAGATTGAAGCATATTCGGAAGAGAATGCCTATACAATCTTTAAGACGATGAATGACAGAGGACTCAACCTCACCAATAGTGATATGCTGAAGGGGTTCATCCTCTCTAAGTTCCATGATAATGGCTAATTGTGGTAATTGTGATGTTGTGACACTTTTTTCAAGTTTGATATTATGTGCATAGTGATAATGATTCATTTGGAGCTGCCATCAATGCCCTGATTCGGGTGATGAATCATGACCACTACTTGCTATCTTATCTGGTAAGCCATCCCACCTAACGAAGTAGGGCGGGGTATTAAGCTTCCCGACCTTGAAAAAAAGTGGCATCGGCAAGCCGATTTTCTGATTTTGTGACCTCTGCTTGCAGAATTTATCTGGTCAGTCTCACCGACACCCCAAAGGGTATCGGGTAGTGAGCTTCCCGATACTTGAAAAATGTGGCAGAAGGGCAAGCCCCTCTGCTTACGATTATGATTCTGTTAAGAAAAGACACAATGACGTGCCCGTGGGGAATGAGGTATATCATAACAAGCCTCCTTTAGGCATAGAAACGCCATTGCTTCATTGTGTGATATGGTACAAGTGAAGCAATGGCGCATGATTGCATGGTATGCCTTTAGAACAATTCTTCCAGCGGTTTCTTTTGTTCAATAGTGATGATACCATTCTTCTGTTCGTAGGCGTTGATGCACCTACGGAACATCTGTTCAACGACATCACGGATGCTACTGTGGTTGCGGTCGGCAATAGCACGAACCTTGTCAACGAGTTCTTTGTTACAGATGGTGTTGAAACGTACCCAGTCTGTTTGGGTAGTTGCAACAGATGTTGTCGTTGGTTTTGTTCCTTCTTGATTGACATTGGAAGAGCACGCAAAAAGAAAAGGCGCTCAAAATGAACGCCTTATGTGATATTTTGTAATTGATTGTAACCGATGCTAATCGGGATTTACTTTCCCACGCAGAAGTGAGAGAAGATGTGTTGCAAGGTGGTTTCGGGTGTGATGGAGCGGCCTGTGATTTCTGATAATTGAGCAATTGCCAGACGCAAGTCTTCGGCTATGAGGTCGGCTGTAACATTGGCTTGAAGAGATTGAGAAACTCGTTGTAGCGACTCGCGGGTTCGGATGAGGGCATCGCGATGGCGAGCTGATGTCACAATAATTTCGTTTTCTGAAATTTCGCTCAAGTGAACTGCTTTGTAGATGGCTTCTTCCACGCTTGCGATGTCTTCATCGGTTTTCGCACTGATACGGAGTGGATGTTGCAGCGAGCCAACTTGTGCTTCCTCTGCTGCATTGGGATTTGCACAGTTTTCTGCAGGTAGCGGCTGAAGGTCTATTTTGTTTCGGATGTAAAGGATTTCAGCGCCTTTCGCTTTGCTGCGGATTTCATCATAATCTTGGGCGGAAGGCTCTTCGTCGTAAACATAGAGTACTATTCTCGCGCGCTCTATGGCATTCATGGTACGCTGTATGCCAATACGTTCTACTTCGTCGTTGGTATGTCGAATACCTGCTGTGTCAATAAATCTAAAAGTGACGCCGTGAATATCTATGGTATCTTCGATGGTGTCGCGTGTGGTGCCATGCGTGTTGCTAACGATGGCACGTTCTTCGCGCAACAATCGGTTAAGCAAAGTGCTTTTTCCGACGTTTGTCTTACCCACGATGGCCACGGGAATACCTTGCTTGAGCATTGCGCCGATCTCATAGCTTTTGATGAGTTGCGCTATGCGAGCGATTGCCTGATTGATGAGGCTTATTAGCGTGGAGCGATTGGCGAACTCCATCGTTTCGTATTCGTCAAAGTCGAGCTCCAATTCTAAGAGGGCTGAAAGCTCCTGAAGATTTGAGCACAACTGTTGAAGTTCTGTTGAGAAGTTGCCTCTCATCTGACTGAAAGCTACATCGTGTGCCACTCTTGAAGACGAGGCTATCAAGTCGGCCACTGCTTCGGCTTGGCTTAGGTCTAACTTGCCATTGAGGAACGCGCGCTTTGTGAACTCGCCTGGTTCTGCGATGCGGCAACCCAGTTCGCAGAGCCTATTTAGTGTTTCATGAATGATATAAGAAGAGGCGTGAAGGCTCAGTTCTATGCTGTCTTCGCCAGTATATGAATGAGGCGCACGGAAGACTGCGACAAGGGCTTCGTCAAGCGATTTGCCCTCACCGTCTTCTATTGTTCCGAAGCGCAATGTTTGATTAGGCGTTTCGGAAAGTGGAACGCCACCCGCTGGGCGAAATATTTTGTCAATAATGTCTATAACTCCGCCTCCACTGGCTCGAATGATGGCAATAGCTCCTCCCGTTCCTGTTGCTAAGGCACAAATGGGTTGTTCTGCGGCAGGTAATGTATTGAGGTTGTTCATCGGTTTTTTGGGAAAAGAATTGTGGACTTCAGTCTCAACTAATGGCTGAATAATCTATAACGCCGTTTTTAAGTTGCCCCAGTTGGTGCCAAATCACAGCGTTTTGCGGCAAGTTTCTTGCCATATCTTGCTTCAACACTTTTGATGCGGCCTCGCGCGCTTCTGACATGAGAATGGTATCGCCCACGAGGTTGGCTATGCGCAACTTAAAAGGCAGTCCGCTTTGCGCCGTCCCTTCAATATCTCCAGGACCACGAAGTTTCATATCCTCTTCGGCTATGACGAAACCGTCAGTGGTTTCACACATCACACCCAGGCGACGGCGCGTCGTTTCAGACAAATTATTCTTATGAGTGACGAGCAAACAGAAGGATTGGTCGGCTCCACGCCCCACCCTACCCCTTAGTTGATGCAATTGAGCTAAACCGAAGCGGTCGGCTTCTTCAATGACCATAACGGAAGCATTGGGAACGTTTACTCCTACTTCAATCACTGTGGTCGAAACCAAGATTTGCGTTTCTTTGTTGATGAACCGTTGCATGGCTTCGTCCTTCTCTTGAGGTTTCATCTTACCATGCACTTTGCCCACACTGAAATCTGGAAACACTTCACAAAGCCGCGCATAGCCTGTTTCCAGAGCCAACAAGTCGCTTCGTTCGCTCTCTTCTATGAGCGGATAAACTACATAAACTTGACGTCCGGTGCGTAGTTCTACGCGCATCCCTTCATAGAGTTTGCCTATGTCGCGCTCATCATAGTGTATGGTGCGAATGGGTTTTCGCCCAGGTGGTAGTTGGTCGATCACCGAAACGTCTAAGTCGCCGTAAACCGTCATGGCTAAGGTGCGCGGTATGGGTGTGGCGGTCATGACAAGGATGTGGGGCGGTTGCAAGTTCTTTTCCCAGAGCTTTGCGCGTTGCTTCACGCCAAATCGGTGTTGCTCGTCAATGACCACAAAACCCAAGTTTTGGAACACTACAGTTGGTTCTATCAGGGCGTGTGTGCCCACGAGCAGTTGGATTTCGCCCTCTTTGAGTTGTTGCAAAATGTTTTTTCGTGTTTTGCCCTTCACACTCCCTGTGAGCAAAGCTACGTTAAGATCCATTCCCTCAAGCATCCTACGGAGTGTGGCGAAGTGTTGTTCAGCCAAAATCTCGGTCGGTGCCATTAAACACGCTTGAAATCCATTGTCAATAGCTAGCAAACAGCACATCAGCGCCACCACCGTCTTGCCAGAGCCCACATCGCCCTGCAAAAGGCGGTTCATCTGCTTGCCGCTACGCATATCTTTGCGCACCTCTTTGATGACACGTTTCTGTGCATCGGTCAGAGGAAAAGGCAAATGATGATAGAAGAAATCATTGAAAGCACAGCCCACCTGTCCAAACACAAAGCCCTTGGAGTCAGATTTGCGCTGAGTAGATTGACTAAGGATATCGAGCTGTAGATAAAAGAGCTCTTCAAACTTCAGTCTCCTGCGCGCCTCGGGGAGTGCCATTGAGTCTGTGGGGAAATGCACGTTGAAGAGCGACTCTTGCAGTCCTTTCAGTTGGTGACGCTCCAAGAGATATGCCGGCAGTGTCTCGTTCAACTGGTCGCCCAGTATTTCAAATGCGTTGCGAATAATCTTCTGAAGTGTTTTTGAGGAGAACGATGCCCTTCGCATCCCATCTGTCATGGTATAAAAAGGCTGCAAAGGTGTGGGGTGAGCATCGGCTTCGTCGGCTTTCTCAATTTCGGGATGAGCCATTGAAAACCTACGGCCATATCTTTGCGGTTTTCCGAAAACGATGTATGGCTGGTTCACCTTGTAGGTGTTTTCCACAAACTTCAACCCCTTGAACCATACGAGCTCTATCACGCCCGTCCCGTCGCTAAAAAAAGCCTTGATGTGCTTCTTTGTGCCCACACCGGCTTGTTCAAAGTCGAGTATCTGGCCCCTCAATTGCACATAAGGCAAATCTTCAGTCAGTTCCACCACGTGGTGAATTCTGCTGCGGTCTATATATTTATAAGGAAACGTGTAGAGCAGGTCGCCGAGTGTAGCAATGCCAAGTTCCTTTTGCAGCACCCGCGCACGCATCGGCCCCACGCCTTTGATATACTGTATGTCGAGCGAAAGGATATCCGCCATCTCAGCCAGTTATTCGCCGATAATCATGCCACGCTTTACGTTCTCCACGGTTTTTTCTGAAACAAACCTGCGGGCAATTGCTGCCGCAAAGTCGATCGTGGCTCCTGGTCCTTTGGCTGTAATGAAATTTTCGTCTTCTACTACCAAAGCATCCTCAATGATGGCACCTTTAAGATAAGGCTCAAAGCCAGGATAGCAAGTAGCCCTCACATCTTTCAGTACACCTGTAACACCTAAAACCATCGGTGCCGCGCATATTGCAGCTACAAGCTTATTTCTTTTTGCCATCGCCATTACAGTTTTTTTCACCAGCATACTGTCTCTTAGCTTTTCAGCCCCAGGCATACCTCCAGGCAGTATAAGGCCTTGACTTTGGATCACATTAAATTGCCGAACGAGGCAGTCCGTCAATACAGTAATACCATGTGCGCCTGTAATAGAGCGCACACCTTCGACGGAAGCTATCTTCACCTCCAAACCGCATCGGCGTAAAAAATCCACCGTGCCAAACGCTTCTATTTCTTCAAAGCCGTGGGCTAATAATATGTAAAACATCGTTCCAAGAATTTTAAGGGTTCAAAGAAGCAAATAGAAAAGAAAAAAATTGTGCAGAGAAAGATTAAGTCACAAGCTAAGTGGTTATCGTTTTGGTGTTCAAACAAGCTAAATATCGCTCCACAGTCGTCTGTAGCCCCAAATAGAGCGCATCGCAAATCAACGCATGGCCTATGCTTACTTCGTCAAGAAAGGGTATAGCGTTGGCAAAGTAAGCCAAATTCTGCAAGCTTAGGTCATGCCCGGCGTTAAGTCCCAAACCAAGGCTCTTGCACGCCATGGCTGTTTCCAAAAATGGTGCTATAGCATTTTGTGGCGAAACGCCATAAGCTGTCGCATAAGGTTCCGTATAGAGTTCCACACGTTCCGTACCCGTTCGAGCCGCATGTTCAGCCATCTCAGGCAGAGCATCAATAAAGATACTCGTGCGGATACCAGATTGGTGAAACCTACTGACGATTTCAGTCAGCTCGCTAAGGTGTTTCCGCGTGTCCCATCCGTGATTGCTCGTCAGTTGCGCGGGCGCATCAGGCACCAGCGTCACTTGGTCGGGGCGCACTTCCTCTACCAGCAGGCAGAAATCCTCAGATGGAAAGCCCTCTATGTTAAACTCTGTGCTCAGCAGCGGTGCCAAAGCTCTCACATCATCATAGCGTATATGACGCTCGTCCGGCCTTGGATGCACCGTGATGCCTTGTGCCCCAAAACGTTCTATGTCTAAGGCCGTTTTTATAACATCAGGATTGTTGCCCCCGCGAGCATTTCTCAGCGTGGCTACCTTGTTGATATTAACGCTTAAGCGTGTCATATATATCGCACGTTTTTGTGCTGGCAAAAATACGAACGCTCAGCGATTATATCGTAATTTTTCTTTAATAAAATGCACTTTTGTGGTGTTGCCTAAGAGCAAAAGCCCCCGCTGGCGGGTGTTTTATGCACTAAAGGCGGCTTTTTTTCTAGTTCTTTTCTATTTTTGCGCGTAAGTTTTTGACGATTTTACAAAGACGATTAGAAGAAAGATGAAGATTGCCTTATTCGGAAACAATCATCAGGCGAGCAAGAGCCTTCATGTGCAGCGCATCATTGACGCTTTGCGTAAGCACCGTTTCCATATATATATAGAACGCGACTTCGCAACGTTTGTATCGGATGTGCTTGGTCTGTCGCTTACCGACTGCGAGGTGGTTTCAGAGGCTGACCTTGATGCCGACATTGCTGTTTCAGTGGGTGGCGACGGCACTTTTTTGGGCACTGCAAGCGTTGTGGCTGGAAAAGATATCCCAATATTAGGTATCAACACAGGGCGGTTGGGATTTTTGGCCGATGTTTCGCCCGAAAATATTGAGCAAGCCTTTGACCGTTTGGCAGCTGGCGACTATCTGACCGAGCAACATTCGCTCATTGCCACAACGCCCCATCCACAGTGCACCGACGTGCCGCCACTTGCTCTCAACGAGGTGGCTGTGCTGAAACACGACAATTCTTCTACCATAGAAATAGCCGTAAGCATCAACGACCAACCCATGACTAATTATGTGGCCGACGGTCTTCTGATTGCCACGCCTACGGGCTCTACGGGCTACAACCTCTCGGCGGGCGGGCCTATTATTACACCTGGCACGTCAGCTTTGTGTCTCACGCCTGTAGCCCCTCACAGCCTGAGCGTGCGCCCTGTAGTGCTACCCGACAACGTGAAGATTTCGCTCAAAGTGAAGAGCCGCTCGGGGCGCTACCTGCTGGCTTCGGATGGAAGAAGCCTAAGCCTGCCCGACAGCGTTGAGCTATGCCTTGGACGCGCTGCGCAGAGCATTCAAGTGGTTAAGATTTTCCATACATCGTATTTCAACACGCTCAGAGCAAAGCTTGGTTGGAACGACGCTTCTATCGGCGAAAGCCGCACATCACAATTATGACCGCCAAACTCAAAAACATCAAGGCGCTTTCGCGCTGGCTGTGGAACACCTGGCATGGATACAGACTTCAAGCCGTGCTCAACGTCATCGTGGGCCTGCTCATTGTGGTGAGCGACTTGTCGTTGGTGTGGGTGACGAAACTCACTATCGACGCTGCCACAGGACAAGGCACTACCCTTGGCGTGAAAACCGGATTGGGGCTGATGGTCGTGGTGATATTCGTGCAGATGGGCTTAGGCATAGCGTCGCGATGGATCAGGGCGGTTCTGGGTGTGAGAGCGCAGAACAAGATGCAGCGCAGTTTGTTTATCCGCCTCATGGAGTGCGAATGGATCGGTGTTAGGCGGTTTCACACGGGCGACTTGCTCAACAGAATGATACGCGACGTGGGCGACGTAATACGTTTTCTCACAGAGTCGCTCCCATCGCTGATCATAGCTATCTTCCAGTTCCTTGGAGCTTTTCTTTTCCTCTTTTGGATGGACAGCAACTTGGCGGTCATCGTGGTGCTCATCTTGCCCGTTTTTCTGCTCATGAGCCGCCTCTACATGCGCCGTATGCGTGCCATCACCCACCGAGCGCGTGAGTTGGAAGCACGGGTGCAAAGCATTGTGCAAGAGAGTTTACAACACTTTCTGCTCATCAAGTCGCTCGTGCGCATTGGCGAGATGAAGCAAAAGCTCTATGGCACGCAACACGAACTTTCACAAGAAATTGTGCGGCGCACAAAATATGCCACCATCTCTGGCACAGTAATGAACATGGGTTTTGCAGTGGGTTATATCTTCTCGTTTTCGTGGGGCGTACTCAACCTCCAGTCGGGGCTCATCACCTATGGTGCGCTCATAGCCTTTGTGCAGTTGGTGGGACAAATACAGCGCCCCGTGCGCACACTCACACACTTCATCCCCGTGTTCATCACCGCTTTTACTGCCACAGAGCGCCTGATGCAGTTAGACGAGATAGCCCTCGAACCCGAACTCGAACCCACGCCAATACCTGGGCCGGCGGGCATACGCATCAAGGGACTGCACTATCGCTATACAGATAGTGGCAGAAAGATATTGGAAAATCTTGACTACACCTTCCCGCCAGGCAGTGTCTCTGCCATTGTGGGCGAAACGGGAGCAGGAAAGACTACGCTCATACGCTTGCTACTCAGTGTTCTCAAGTCATCTGAAGGAGAGATTGCGCTCTTCAATGCATCCGGACACGAAGTAGCTGTGAGCCCAGCCACACGCCTCTGCTTTGCCTACGTGCCGCAAGGCAACACGCTGCTCAGCGGTACTGTGCGCGACAATCTGCTCCTTGGCAATCCCGATGCTACTGACGAAGAGATGCGCACGGCTCTCCACACAGCTGCTGCCGATTTTGTTTTCCAACGCGAAGACGGGCTCGACACACGCTGCGGCGAAGTGGGTGATGGCTTTAGCGAGGGACAGGCGCAACGCATCAGCATAGCCCGAGCCCTGCTGACCAAAGCACCTATTTTCCTTTTCGACGAAGCTACATCGGCACTCGACGAGCATACAGAACAAGCTGTCGTGGAGCGTATCATAAGCCAAAAGGCCGATGCCACACTGATCTTTGTCACCCATCGCCCCGAAGTGCTCAAATACTGCACACAAACCCTGCAACTGCAAAAGATTAACGAACTCCAAGCTTAAAGCCCCCAATGCATCAAACGCTCTACGGACTGCTTGGTCATCCGCTTGGCCACAGTTTTTCAGCTCAATACTTTGCCGCAAAGTTTCAGCGCGAGCATATCAATGCGGAGTATCTCAATTTCGATTTTGCAGAAGCATCGTTGGTTCGCCAGCTCTTCACAGACCATCCCAACCTGCGAGGCATTAACGTCACCATACCCCACAAACAAGCCGTCATGCCTCTTCTTGACAAGCTTTCCGACGATGCACGCGCGATAGGTGCCGTCAATGTCATCAAAGCTATGCGCACTAATGGCAAATTGTGGCTTTGCGGCTACAACTCCGACTTTGTGGGCTTTCTGCAATCGCTCCAGCCTTTGCTCCAGTCCCACCATCAGTCAGCCCTCGTGCTGGGCACAGGCGGCGCATCGCGCGCAGTGGCTTATGCCTTGAAGCAATTAGGTATTGAGACCCACTTTGTCAGTCGCAGCCGAGGAGCATACAATAATATATTATATAACGAACTCACGCCCCACACCCTCGCCGCCCACCTGCTCATTGTCAACACCACGCCGCTCGGCATGTTCCCCAACACCGACAATTGTCCGCCCATCCCCTACGAATGTCTCACGCCCCAACACCTGCTCTACGACCTCGTGTACAATCCCGAACAAACGCTCTTTATGAAGAAAGGGTTGGAAGCTGGCTCCACAGTGAAGAACGGACTTGAAATGCTACACCTACAAGCCGAAGAAGCCTGGCGCATTTGGAACGAACCATAACAAGCATACTTTCTAAAAACTACAATTACAATAACTCTCCCATGTTAGGAAACTTCACGTACAGCAATCCCACCCGATTGCACTTCGGAAGCGAAGCACTCAAGGAATTGGCTTCCGAATTGTCCCATTTCGGCCCTACAGTTTTGCTCACCTATGGTGGCGGCTCTATCAAGCGCAATGGCATCTACGACGATGTTGTTGCCGTGCTCAAAGCATGTGGCAAGACCATCGTTGAGCTGCCCGGCGTTATGCCAAACCCCACAGTGGACAAGCTCAACGAAGGGGCTGCAATCGCCCGCGAAAACAACGTTGACCTCATTCTTGCCGTAGGCGGTGGCTCTACCATTGACTATGCCAAGGCCGTGAGCGTGGCTACTTGGTACGACGGCAATGCGTGGGAAACATTTTGGAAACAACAACAAACACCGGCTCCCGATGCTAAGATAATTCCCGTTGGAAGCGTCTTGACCATGGTCGGCACCGGCTCGGAAATGAATGGCGGCAGTGTCATCACCAACCACGCCGAAGGCCTCAAAATAGGCAAGGTTTTTGACGAGCGTGTCATGCCGCGCTTTGCCATTCTCAACCCCACCTACACCTTCTCCCTGCCGCACTATCAGATGGTGGCTGGTTTCTTCGACATCATGTCGCACCTCATGGAGCAATACTTCTCTAACGACGACGACAACACCAGCGACTACATTGCCGAAGGACTGATGCGCTCGCTCGTTGCGGCAAGCAAGCAGGCTATCGTCGATCCCCACAACTACGAAGCGCGCTCCAACATCATGTGGACTGCCACGTGGGCACTCAACACACTGACTAAGTGCGGAAAGACGCAGGACTGGATGGTCCACATGATAGGCCAAGCCATCGGAGCCATCACCGATGCCACACACGGCATGACGCTCGCCGCTGTCTCCCTACCCTACTATCGCTTCGTCTGCCAGTTTGGTACGGCTAAGTTTGCACGCTTTGCCACGGCCGTATGGAACATTCCCGCTGAGGGAAAGACCAACGAGCAATTGGCCGAGGAAGGTATCAATGCCTTGGAAGACTGGATGAACACCATTGGCGTCGTCACCCATAGCCGCGAGCTGGGTCTCACCGAAGAGCTTATACCCGCCGTGGCCGATGCCACAATCATCTTCCCCGCTGGCTATCACACACTCAATCGCGAAGAAGTCGTCAACATCCTCCGCGAAAGTCTATAGGACCTGATGCCTTTCGGGCGCAAGCCTACTCCTTCACTTCGCAGGTCTTTTTGCAACCCAGTTGCAGAAAGGCCTGCTTACTTTTGCAGCGCAAACTACAAAAGAACTCCCGTTTCCATTATGTCAAATCATTGTCACCACCACACTTGCTCCTGCCACCACCACGAGCATCATAGCCACAGTCATTCCCACGCTCGCGAAGCACATCCGCGTGCTCGCATCGTAAAACTCCTACTTAGCGCATTGGCGCTCATTGCTGCTTATCTTTTCACACGCGCTTACCCACTAACCACCACTCAGCAACTCTTAGTCTATCTGCCCGCCTATCTCATTGCGGGCTATGAAACGTTGCTGAAAGCCCTTGTGGGCATCGCTCATGGCGATGTGTGGGACGAGCATTTTCTGATGAGCGTAGCAACGCTTGGAGCACTTGCCATCGGCTTTATGCCCGAGGGCGAACCCGAATTTGTTGAAGCCGTCTGTGTGATGCTCTTCTTCCAACTCGGCGAAATGTTTGAAGAATATGCCGAGGGGCAGAGCCGTCGCAGCATTTCCCACTTGCTTGCCATACGCCCCGATGTAGCTCATGTGCGCCGCAACGACGTGCTCGAGAGCGTTGCTCCCGAAGAAATTGCCCTTGGCGAAACCATCATCGTCAAGCCTGGCGAGCGCGTACCTCTCGACGGTATCATCACCGAAGGAACTACCAGCCTCGACACCTCAGCACTTACTGGCGAGAGTATGCCCCGCAGTGCACATGTCGCCGACAGCGTGGCAGCGGGCTGCGTCAATCTCACGGGAGTGATCGCCGTGCGCACAACACATTTAGCATCCGAAAGCACCACAGCCCGAATGCTTCGCATCGTAGAGCAGTCTGCCGAAAAGAAATCCCGTCGCGAAACCTTCATCTCACGCTTTGCACGCATCTACACCCCAATCGTTGTCTTTGCAGCAATAGCCGTAGCCACGCTTCCGCCATTGTTCCTACCCGATGCCACTTTCACCACATGGCTCCACCGCGCACTGATATTCCTCGTCGTTTCCTGCCCATGCGCGCTGGTCATCAGTGTGCCGCTCACATTCTTTGCTGGCATCGGCGGGGCTTCGCGCAAAGGCATTCTCATCAAGGGAGCCACCTATATCGACGCACTCGCACAAACGCACATCGTCTGTTTTGACAAAACAGGCACACTCACCAAAGGCAAGTTCACCGTCGTAGCCGTTCATCCCGACAAACTTTCTGCCGACCAGCTGCTCCATCTCGCTGCACACGTCGAACGCCATAGCACCCATCCCCTCGCCGCAGCTCTGCGCGAAGCGTTTCCCAACGAAAGCACCGATGGCTGCCAAGTTTCTGAAATCATAGAAACTTCTGGCAACGGCATCACTGCCACCGTCAACGATCAGCGCGTATCGGTAGGAAACGACAAAATGATGAACAAGCTCGGAGTAAGTTTCAAACCCTGCCATCTTGAAGGCACCATCGTCCACGTAGCCATCGACGGCAAATATGCTGGCCACATCGTCGTAGGCGACGAACTCAAGCCCAGCAGCGCCCAAGCCGTCAGCAACTTGCACCACCTCGGCGTTCAGCATGTAGCCATGCTCACAGGCGACCTATCTGCCACTGCCGCCGCCATAGCTCGCAAAGCAAATATCGACAAATACCAAGCCGAACTGTCGCCCGAGGAAAAGGTGGCATACATAGACCAACAAATCCAAAAACTCAATCCAAGCCAAACGCTCGCATTCGTAGGCGACGGCATCAACGACACCCCCGCTCTGGCCCGCGCACACGTAGGCATAGCCATGGGAGCCTTGGGATCTGATGCTGCCATCGAAACCGCCGATGTCGTTGTGATGGACGACAATCCACTCAAAGTGCCCCTTGCGATAAGCACCAGCCAGCGCACCATAGCCATTGCCCGCCAAAACATCGCTTTTGCCATAGGCATCAAAGTCCTGGTGCTCTTGCTTGCCACGTTCGGCTTAGCAACCATGTGGATGGCAGTCTTCGCCGATGTTGGCACCACCGTTCTTGCCGTGCTCAACGCCATGCGAGCCTATCATACAACGTAGGCCACCCCTATCTACAACGTACCTTGTCATTACCTACATCCCACCTATTCTGTTTTTCATGGCCATGAACTTAACTTTTCATGGGCATGAACTTAACTTTTCACGGCCATGAACTTAACTTTTCATGCCCATGAAAAACAAACGAGCTCGGACTTCGTTTGCCACAACGCCCCACCAGTACAGCCGCAGCACCCTGGGAGCGCAGGCGTCTCGCCCGCAAAGAGAAAACAAAACGCCTTGCCAACAACGCTGTGCTTTTATTAAAAAACCTGCCCGCAAACACGCTGAAAACCAAATAATCACTATCTTTGCAGGCAAATCAACAAAACCAGTCAGTCTATGATGCCCAATGACGACGCAGCTTATACGCTCCCAATAGGCACTGTCCTTGACAAGCGCTACCAAATAGAACAGTTCATCACCAGCGGCGGCTTTGGAAACACCTATATCGCTCGCGACCTCAAGTTTCCCAAGGCACACACCCGAGTGGCACTCAAAGAGTTCTTTATTAAGAATGCCAACCATCGCACGCCTGGCACCAACGAAGTTGTCGTAACGACCCCACAGTTCTACCAAGACTTCCAACGCCTGCGCGAAAAGTTTAAAGAAGAAGCCGAACGCCTCTTTGCCCTCCACCATCCCAACATCGTACGCGTCAGCGACACGTTTGATGCCTTTGGCACCAGCTACTACGTGATGGACTACATCGAAGGCCTTTCGCTCTCAAAGACCATTCGCCAGCAACAGCATCCCTTCTCCGAAGCCGATGCCGTGCGCTACATACGCGAAGTATTCGAAGCCCTCAGCGTGGTTCACGAACAGGGAATTTATCACATGGATATCAAGCCTGGCAACATTATGCTCGATGCCCACGGACGCGCCGTACTCATCGACTTCGGAGCCAGCAAAATGGTGAAACCCGATGGGCAGACACTCTCTTCCACAATCCTCTACACCGAAGGCTACGCCCCCGTGGAGCAAATGAACTCTTCGCTCAAGAACATTGGTCCGTGGACCGACATCTATGCCATGGGAGCTACGCTCTACAACCTGCTTACAGCCCAACGACCTCCCCTGCCTATTGACATTCTGAACGAAGGATTCGAGCAATCCATGCCCCTACCAGGAGTGAGTCAACAGACCCGTCATGCCATCTACGCCATGATGGAGCCCAGTAGCAACAAGCGTCCACAAAACGTGGCACAGGCTTTAGCCTTATTACAAGATCAGCCCACATCCTCAACGGGCAGTCCGACACCTCAAGAAGCAACTACATCGCCAGCCCCCACTCCCGACGACGATAGCGTCATTGTCAGCAAAGAAGCAGTAGAAGCCAACTCAATTCTGAACGACACTGTCATAAGTGCCGACAGCCGCAATACATCACAACGCCCACAGCCTCCCACCGACAATCCCTTTGCTCCCAAGCCAAAGAAAAAGAATTCGCGGACATGGCTTTACATCAGCGGCGGAGCAGCGGCAATAGGTATTATCTTTATATTCATAGGAATGATCATACGCGGAGGTAGCAGCCCCTCGGCTACAGAAAACACAGCCGAAACGCCCGTCGTCACTGCCGACAGCACAGTTACCGAAGACAACAGCAGTAGCAACACCATCGCAACCGAAACCACCAACATCCCTAATGAAAACGAGACACCTGCCACCAGCGAAGCTTCTGCTCCAAGTACCAACCGCCATGGAAACACCGTAAACAACGGCAGCAACAGCAATCGCACGGCTAATACAGCAAATACTGGCAGCAGTCGCAACAATTCTTCATCCAGAGTTTCAGCAAGCAACAATACGCCAAGCGCACCTGCAACCCCCGCACAGCAAAGTGCTCGTCAAACTCAGTCGGAGCCTCGGTCACAATCGCCGGTAGGAGCCAATGGCAGCGGCGGACGCTCTATGCGTCTTGGTGGAGGCAGTAGCGGAAGCAGTAGTGTTTCATCCTCCTCTCAAACCCAAAGCAGCGGAAGTGTAACCACAAGCACTAACAGCAGCGGCGGGCGTTCCATGCGCCTTGGCGGCAACTAATCAATAGGAATCCCTGGGAGCGCAGGCGTCTCGCCTGCAAAAAAAGCGTGGCTCATGGATCGCGGGCGTCCTCGCCCGCGTAGGCTGAGCGAGTGGCTCAATGCCCGAGCGAAAGCCTTCAATGAATAAACTTGCTTCACCCCTATTGAAGGGGCAAAACAAGTTACGCGGGCGAGACGCCCGCGCTCCATGCGTAACGCAGAAACAAGGCGTAGAGCGGCCTTTTTTTGATTTTGGCCGCTCTGCGCCTTGCAATATAACAATTTGCTTAGATTTTTTTATTTTTTTCTGCCTATGGGAACTTCAGGACGAGGCGTAAGCCGAGGTTATATTTGCGGTAGTCGGGCGTGTCGCAGTACCGGCACGACACGCGGCTATACCGCGCGCCGTTGATCAAGCTGCCGCCGCGAATCACACGGTTGGAGCCCGAGGAAGGTCCCGTGGGATTGGTTTGCGCATAAGAGGGATACGAGCCTTTCCAATCTTTGCACCACTCCCACACGTTGCCCGTCATATCATAGAGCCCCAATTCGTTCTTAGCCTTTTGCCCCACGGGGTGAGTGCGCGAACCTGAAT
>ONDJ01000026.1 GCA_900316575.1 uncultured Prevotellaceae bacterium
TATAGAAGTCTGCTGCCTTCCAACAAGCAAGATGATGCGGACAGTATAACCTCTGTGCTAAGTCAGTTGGTAAGAAACAACATATTTGCACCAGAAGATCATATCGATTTGATGAACAACTGTTATGTCATCAATCTTGGAGCTTTTGAGAAGGATGGCATCATGGCTAAAGCTATCGTTTATTTCGTTATCTCAAAACTTAATAATATATATGAGAAACTCCCAAAACAAGAAGTTAATAGTGAGCGTGTCGAAATAAGACATTTTACCGTGATAGACGAAGCTCACTATATGCTTGGTTTTGAAAACAAACCGCTGCAAAACCTTATTGCCGTTGGTCGAAATAAGGGAATGAGCATTATTCTTGCTACGCAAAATATGGAAAGTTTCAAGAGCAAGCACTTTGATTTCTATGCCAATGCTCAATATCCTTTGATAATGAAGCAGCAACAGCAAAACGATAATGTTCTTAAAGACTTGTTCGGCGTTTCTGGCAGTTCACTGCAAGAAATTAAACAAGCTATCGCAGGTTTGTCAAAAGGCGAACTCATTACTAAAGATGCCACCAATATGGCACTCGGATTAGGTAAACATTGGAAAAAAATAAAAGTTACACACTTAATCTAAAATATCATGGAGAAGTTAAATAAAATGTACGAAGCCATCGAGATGCTGGAAGCACTCGGTATGCCTGTCAGCGGAGAGCAACTTCGTGCTGTAACTGATATGGAAAAAGAATATCTGCACGAAGAAGTAATTCCTCTCATAAAGCAAGAACTTGAACCGCTTGTAAGTAATATGCGAAATAAGTTCTGTATCGAAATAAAGTATGATAAAGGAGCAGGTCTTAACGTACAGATTGTTGAAGAAAAACCCAGTGAAGACCTATTTGGACAATCTGAAAGGAGAGGGCGTAATGGTGCACGTCTAAAGAAATTTATTCTACGAGTAGTATTCCCTGATGGACATGTTATTGCAAATAGAGTGGTTGCAGACACCTTATTTGAGGTTGTCAAGTATGCTGGTGCAGAAAGGGTTAGACAACTTGGTATTACAGGAATAGTTGGCGTTAATATCGTTTCTGACGAACTTTTGGAAAATGAAAGATATAGAGTTGGGCAAAAAGAAGTTGAACCTGGTCTTTATGTTTGTACATATTCAGATACTAAAACAAAACTTGAACAAATAAAAGAAATCAATAAACGTCTTAATTTAGGATTACAGATAGAAATGGTTCTTCTTTAGCTGTCTTTTTCCAATCCCCCCCAAAAAAGTTCCTTTGCCGTATCAAATCAAACATTGATACACTATGGCAAAGGAACTTTCTGATATTATGACGCGGGCGGCGGAGGTGCGCGATGCGACGCTGACCGCCGAGAATACCGCCGAACGGATCGGCGGGGTACTGTGCGACTTGCTGGAATATCTGGCAGGGCTGATTGCTGCGGGCGATATGCAAGTCGTGGCGGACCGGAGGTGAGTGGGAGTGCTGGCGGGCTACTCTCTCCAGAGTTGTTGACGAAGTTGAACGCGGCTTATACGCAGAGCGGCACGAACCAAACGGCCATTGCGCAAGTGAACGCGGAGATGCGCACCGTGCAACAATTTTTTTTCATTGCGCTGCATTTGTTTTGCAGCGAGCAACTGAGAAAGGTGGTAGCCAATTTTAGTGGTAACCAATAGGTGGTAGCCAAAAATGGTAGCCAAAACTGTCTGTTTATGTCAGTTTAATTCAGTCAAGCCGCTGCTGGTTGAACATATTTGTTCTACAGCTTTAAGCAGCCAATTTTCAAGAAGTTGCAGTGTATATCCTTGATTTATAAAGGAAAAGCAAAACAAGATAGTGCTTTGTTCTTGTTTTGCTTTGAAGTGTTTTCGTGATTCCGTTGGCATCACTGGTGATCCGCTTGGGAGCACTTCGTGATTCAGTTGGGACTCGAACCCAAAACCGGCAGCTTAGAAGGCTGCTGCTCTATCCAGTTGAGCTACTGAACCGATGTATTTTATTTTTTATTTATTCGATGAGTTGAGTAATGTTAGCGGAGTGGAGTTCTTGAAGGTGTTCTTCTTGAAGTTCTTCGCCGATATATTGGAAGCAAAAGCTATTGTTTCTTGCGCTGGGAAATTGACTACGAGGGTCAATGTCCTGGCGTGTTTGTAAGTAATCTAACATGTGGTTGTAGCACTCAAGAGGTGTGTTTGCTTTGATGAATGCTTCAAAATCGCTGTCTTGGTATTGGAACTTGAGTGTTTCGGGTATCTGAATAACGCGTTTGAATGTTATTTTGCAGCGGTACCAACCTGGTTGCTCGTTGCGGAGTTCTTGTTGTCGTAAGTCTTTGCTATCAACGAATGAGGAGTTGTTTTCTTCTCCGTTTTCTTTTTTATTGTTGGCTCGAAACTCTGCTAAAGTTGTAGCATTGCTCTTTATGAGGATAAAGTAAATGCGTGGGCGCACCTTATAACGCTTCGGATAGGGGTTGTCACTATCTACATAAGCCTTTACGTCGTCAACAAGTTGTGGCGTAATTTGGATTTCTGAAATAGATGCAAGAAAATCAATCAGCTCTTCAGTAGTGTTGACCAAAGTTTCCCGATCAAAGTATCGTGCGTAGATGCTCACGTTTGGAGTGTTTAAGGTGTGCGTCGTCGTATTACTAAAAAAGGAGCATTTCTGCTCCCCTTGTTGAGCGGCAAACGGGACTCGGACCCGCGACCCCAACCTTGGCAAGGTTGTGCTCTACCAACTGAGCTATTGCCGCTTGCTTACCGTTAGAAGAGTGAAGAGGAGGAGACTCGAACTCCCACGTCGTAATTGACACTACCCCCTCAAAGTAGCGCGTCTACCAATTCCGCCACCTCTCCGACTCTTGCTGGGTATCATTTATCATTACTGACTTGTGCCCAGAACAGGACTCGAACCTGCACGTCCGTGAAGACACTAGTACCTGAAACTAGCGCGTCTACCATTCCGCCACCTGGGCTCGGTCAGTCTGTTCTCATTACTTGTCAGAGCGGCAAACGGGACTCGGACCCGCGACCCCAACCTTGGCAAGGTTGTGCTCTACCAACTGAGCTATTGCCGCCTTTCCAGCTTGTTGAAACTGGGCTTTCCGCTGAAAAGCGGTGCAAAGGTAACGCTCTTTTATTGAAAGAGCCAAATTTTTTCTTGATTTTTTTGATAAAACACTCGTTTTTCTTCGTGTTTTGCTGTAGAACGTTGTTCCAATTGGCTTTTGGGCTGTATTGAAAACTCTTTTTCGTTGCGGCAGTGTTAGTTCTTTCTATTTATATATATATTATAAGGTATAAGAGAATAGTTTGTATTGTTGTTGCTTATGTGTCTATTCATTGCGTGTTGCTTGATGGGAGGGGCTATGATGTTGTAGTTGCAGGTGAGCAATCAATATGCAAAATAATACGACAAGCGTTCTCTGTTTGCTGTTTTGAGTTACTTTTGCAGCCGAAACTTATATCTATAGATTATGAAGAGGACATTCTTTTCATTTTTGCTTTATGTGTTTGTAGCGTTTGTGGGCTTTGCTCAGGCTGATGACCCACGTTTTCCTTTGTTTCAAAAAGTACAACCTGATGGCAAACCTCTCGCTGTGAGGATGTATGGCGGTTCTCATGCCGACTTTGTCTTTTACACCACGCGCGACAGCATTGCCCTTGTGCTTGATGGGCAAAATGGCTATTGCTATGCTCGCCCCGAGAATGGCCATCTCGTTAGTACGGGTGTGTTGGCTCACGAGCCTTCTGAGCGCGATGCTGCGGAGCAAGTGGTGGCAAATAATACAGTGCGTCTTTTTGACGCTTTGGCCTCGTTGCAATCACGTGCAGTACGCCGCCGGCTGCCTACTCCCAATTATCTTGCCTCTGTTTCGGCTGATGGTATCGGCATGTATGGACGTACGCTTGGTGGCCAAGTCAATAGCATTGGCGAATACACGTTGCCAGTTATTCTTGTGCAGTTTGCCGACAGAACGTTTAATGCTTCCAGCACTGATGCAAAGTTTATGCGTTGGCTAAACGCTGAGAACTTTAGTGAAGACGGAGGCGTTGGTTCTGTTCGTCAATATTTCGTAGATCAGTCAAAAGGGCTGTTTGTACCTAATTTTGAGGTGGTGGCACGTATCACGCTCGACAGCAGTTACGTTCGCTACGGAAAGGACAACGGCGATACGCACGATGTCAATCTTTTCAGCATCTTTGTGCCCGAAGTTTTTAAGAAGCTGAAGGAACAAGGTATCAGCCTAACGAAATACCAGGACAGTCGCACAGACAATACCGTACCTATGGTTGCCATCCTCTATGCTGGAACGGGTCAGGCATCCAGCGGTCAAGCCAATGACATTTGGCCTTGCGAGCTTGATCTGGGTCCACAGTATACCGATTATATGAATGGCTACAGAGTAAACTCTATCTTTTTTGGCAACGAATGGTCGGGAAGTAGCATGACAGGTATCGGTGTCTTTTGTCATGAGTTTGGCCACGCGTTAGGTCTGCCCGATGTATATTGCACCACGTACAGTCACTCTACTCCGCTAACGGGTTATTGGAGCATTATGCAAAGCGGGTGTTACGTTGAGGGTGGCAGGCGTCCTATTGACTATTTGGCGATAGAGAAAAATCAGTTGGGCTGGCTCAATTTGCCCGAGCCAACAGAGCCTCATGTATATACGCTCTATCCGATGAGCTCCGACCGCGAGCCACATGCCATGCTGTTGCGCAATCCGTCTAACGACCGAGAATACTATATCGTTGAGAACCGTCAACCAGGCCGTTGGTCGCCCGACGGATTCGGTGCAGGTTTGTTGGTGACGCATATTGATTACAATTCGACAAACTGGGTGCAAAACAACGTTAACAACGATGCTTCCCATCCGCGCTTTGTTGTGGTTCCTGCTGATGGTCATCTGTCAAGCGATGCATCCGACCTCTATCCCACATCCAACAATCGTGTCCTAACCGATAAGTCTTCACCCGCTACCAGAGTTTATACAGGAACCGGGCTCGGCCACCCACTATATGCCATCAAGGCACAGAAGGATGGAACCGTAACGTTTAGCTATGGCTCAGCCAGTGCGCCGGCTTATTTCGTGGGCGACACCGTAGATGTCACGTCCTATAAACTGCGATGTCTGGTTTCAGGCACGCGCGAGCTCACTGTTGTAGCAAAAGACGGAGGCTATACAGGTGCTGTCACCATCCCCGACGACAGTATCTATTTCGACCATGCCCGCTATAAAGTTGTTGCTATTTCCGATAATGCTTTTGCCAATTGCGAGGGATTGACCAGTGTACACATTGGCAATCGTGTTCGCAGCGTTGGTGAAGGAGCCTTTGCAGGCAGTGAAAGCCTAAGTGCTATAACTGTTAGCGAAGACAACGCCTCTTTTGAAAGCATCGGTGGTGCGCTCTATTCGCAATTGCCTGACAGCGTGGCAATGATCCCTGCGAGTCATATAGTAGATTTCGCAGCCAACGCTCAGGGCTTTCCCGTTGCCACCTCTTTGCGCGACTATGAGGACTTTCTTCTTCCTGCTTCCTTCATGCAAGGCGGCTTGACCCTTTCTTTTACAGACGGAGAAACTCCTTGCTTCCTTTGGGGAAGTACTGCAGGAATACGATTGCGTATGGCTAAGGATGCAACCTTGACGATAGCAGCCCCAACGGGTTACACGCTAACGCAATTGCGTTTTGTTGCCAATAGTCTCAACATTGCTGCTGATACGGGCACCATTGCTTCGCGTGAATGGAATGGTTACACCAACAGCGTAACGCTGACGGCTACTGCCACAAACACGATTTCCTCAATTACCGCAACATTTCAGCGCAATGCCGACGACCGCCATCTAATATCAGCACCGCATGCTGCTACTGACACTTTTGTCGTTTCGGCTCCCACTTCTGTAATTGATGCCAAGGCTTTCGCTGGAAGCCATTACACATGCGTGTCGCTACCATCCACGGTGCAGATTGTGGGGGGCGAGGCTTTGGCTGTTCCAACGCTTCAGTCTCTTCTTGTTGAGGCTACAGTTCCTCCCGTGGGTTTAGCCGATCCTTTTGTAGGCGTGCCTGATAATTGTGTGTTGCACATACCTCAAGGCACTATGGCACTTTATAAAGTTGCTCCTTTCTGGGAACGTTTCTTCCCCCACATCGAAGAGGATCTTTCCACGGCAATCCGTCGCGTTGTTGGTGGAGAAAGTAACGCTTCGCCTTATATTTACGACATACAAGGACGCCGCGTTCAGCCCATTGCACCAGGCATCTATATAGAGCAAGGTCGCAAAGTGTTGAAGTAAATTTTAGGAGCTTCGCCCTGGGTGGATAAACTTCATGGGGCTAATAGTTTCTGTGATGTAGGTACTTTAAAGTCCTTCTTCAAAGGTTAATTTCATTGTCCTCTTAATAATAGGCTTCTGACTTATTGAAAGTATAATCTCTTAAGCTTTCAACAAGTCAGAAGCCCTTTTTTAGATAAAAGTGAAGCCAAAGCATCGGCTCTTAGTAACCATCAGAACGAAGCCGTATTTTGGTTCAAAAATAAAGGCCTATAGGTCAGATTTTTTGTTTGTTGTGGTTGAAATAATAGGCATCCCGCGTTGGGTTTTGTCAACTTTGCGCCATGTTTAAAGCGTGTAAACACTTTGTTTGAGGCTTTCAAACACTTTGTTCGAGGCTTTCAAACACTTTGTTCGAAGCGAGCAAACACTTTGTTCGAAGCGAGTAAACAGTTTGTTTGAAGCGCCGCAAACCTAACGCAAGCGGAACCTTCAGTGTTGTTTCACGTTTTAGATTGACTGCTTTCAGTGGGAAAGCGTGTCATTCCTCATAAGTTTACACCAATACCCTTATGAGCCCCAATGTAAATAGAACTTCGGTGTAGGCTTTCCGTAGTGGAAACCTACACCGAAGCTGATAGTCGTTATTTGAAAAACCGATAGATCTATTGCGCTGCTTGAGCCTGGCAAGCTGTGATGGCTACCATATAATAAATGTCGTCAACACTGCATCCTCGCGATAGGTCGTTGACGGGGCGTGCTATGCCTTGGAGGATAGGACCTATGGCGGTGGCTCCACCAAGACGTTGAACGAGTTTGTAACCTATGTTTCCCACTTCTAAACATGGAGCGATGAGCACGTTTGCATGTCCTGCGATGGGACTTCCGGGAGCTTTCTTCTCGCCTACTGAGGGCACAAGGGCTGCATCGGCTTGTAGCTCTCCATCGATTTGCAATTCGGGCCATGTTTCGCGTGCGATACGTGTAGCCTCGGCGACTTTATCAACCACTTCGTGCTTAGCGCTCCCTTTCGTGGAGAAACTCAGCATGGCTATTTTTGGTTCTTGGATGCCTGCAACGGCACGAGCTGTGTCGGCGGTACAATAGGCGAACTGTGCTAACTGGTCGGCGGTAGGCATCGGAGTGACGGCAACGTCACTCATAACGACAACGCCTTGATCGCCATATTGTGGCTGATCGGTAATCAGTAGCATTGCTCCACTCACACAAGTAATGCCTGGTGAGCACTTGATGATTTGAAGGGCTGGACGCAGGGTATCGCCGGTTGTACTGAGCGCTCCACTAATTTGGCCATCGGCTTCGCCGTTCTTGATGATGAGACAGCCGAGATAAAGCGGGTTTTTCACCAATTCACGTGCTTGTTCTATGGTCATGCCTTTTTTCTTGCGCAAATCTGCGAGCAAAATGGCATATTCCTCGGCGCGAGGATTATTCTCGGGGTCGATCAGAGTGGCTTGGTCAATGTGTGTAAGTCCCCACTGTGAGGCTTGGCGACGAATTGTTTCGGGATTGCCAATCAACACGATGTCGGCAAGATGGTCGGCAATGGCACGATCGGCAGCACGAAGAGTGCGCTCCTCTTCGGCTTCGGGAAGAACGATACGCATAGTGCGCGACTGTGCGCGTGTAACTATTGATTTTAGGATGTCCATGTATAAAAGTTTTTTTAGGTTTGTTGATGGAGTTGCAAAAGTAAACAAAATATATAAGGGGTGTTCTATAAATTAGGAAAATCGTTCTTTGATTATGCTTGATGCTTTTAAGCTCTCATGAGCATCTTTTGAACTAACTTCTTGCCACGTAGCCCGCTACGCGGCTGCGAACTTAATTTAAGATCTGCATCATGATAGCTCAAAAATCATTTAAGCCTAATTTATAGAACACCCCATAAAAAGGAGCATCAAGATTTTTTTATCTTTGACATACAAAGGCGCAAAGCTATCGTTACGAGCCTTGCGCCTTTGAGAAGAGAAAAAGAAGAATGATTTGTTTTCTTTATTTTTTCTCGCCAAGTTGTTCGTAGCAATGGCGACAAAGAGGCTCGTACTCGCCTGTCTCGCCGAGCATCACGCGATTTTCGCCTTCTACAATGCGATGAGAAATATAGGCTAAGTCGCCACAGCGCACACAAATGGCATGAACTTTCGTAACATCTTCTGCTATGGCGCAAAGTGCTGGCATTGGCCCGAAAGGCACTCCCTTGAAGTCCATGTCCAATCCGGCAATAATAACCCGTTTACCACCAGCTGCCAACTGCCGACAAACCTCTACCAATCCATCGTCAAAGAATTGTGCTTCATCTATGCCTACGACATCGGCATCGGCAGTCATGAGTAACAATGAGGCTGAACTATCAATCGGTGTGGCCGACACGGCATTGCTGTCGTGCGACACAACGTCTTCCTCACTATAGCGCGTATCAACAGCGGGCTTATAGATTTCAACACGCTGCTTGGCAATGCGCGCACGCTTGAGACGACGGATAAGTTCCTCGGTCTTACCTGAGAACATAGACCCGCAAATCACTTCAATGCGACCACGCGAAAAGAGCTCGCGTCCATGATTTTCCTCATATTTCTGCATAGGAAATGATGCTTTTAGAGTGTGATGCGCTTTATTCCCGTAGGAACGGCTCCTTTGATTATTTGGCAATTGCGATGGATGCCTACGAAGGTTTTGCTGGTAGGCTCGCTGCTTTCAATGGTATTGTAATTGCTGTCGTAACTAAGATAAGTGCACTCCTCGGGAACGTAAATCCACATCAAATTGGGAGCATTCTCAACGGCCCATGACTCAATCCGAGTAACACTTGCTGGGATTACGAGCGTCTCAATTGCATTATGATAGTATATTGAGTTTTTCTCTAATTGAGTGAGCTTGGAAGAAAGTTCTACCCAACGCATTGCAGGTGGCACGAGAGTCAAAGATACTTCTGCACCATTGCGCCGATATACAATACCATTTTCGCTATAGAACGTTGTATTTGCACTTGCCACATGGACAGCTTCAATTTTTTTTCCATACGTGTTGATCCCAATATCGTTACCATCGCCAAGGTAGATGATGTTAACACCGAGATAGACGATCTTGACATTATCGGGCACGGCCTTCACCGGATTGAAAGACGAAATGCGCAAGCCCTCAACACTGAATGGGATTGTCAGCGCCGTTGCGCCTTGCTTGACCTCGGTGACTGCCAAATGGCCATTGTACCATGTGTATTTGAAATTGTCGTCCTCGAAAAGTATCACGTCAACCATCATTGGGAAATAGTCGTTTTTGTAGCTGGCGGTTTGCGTCATGAGATAGAAACGACTATTCGTGGCATCTACGACATACCATTTATCATCAGCCTTAACGTAGTTCCAAGCATGGCCCATCCAGTAGGGTCCCATGAAGCCGTTTGCGTTGAAACACGCCAGTCCTGCCAAGTGGCAAAAGACGTTGACGAGGTTGGAGTAACCCTGACAAACAGCCTTCTGATTGATAAACGTGGAATAGGCCGATTGATCAAGAACTTCGCCCTGTGTATCGTACTTGATATTGGTGCGTACCCAATTATATATTGCATCAAGCTTTTGCTTTTCGGTTGTGGCCGTTTCAATGATTACCTCAACTTCGGGCAACAGCGTTTCAAGTTCTTCCTCTGTTGCCATGCCTGCATTAAGAGCAACACCAAGATCGTCACCACATTTACGAATGCAACGTGAAAGACCATCGCTGAGGTCTAATTTATAAACTTCAGTTGATTTGTCTGCGGCGGGAAACATGGACTCATCCGGCTGTGATGGTGTATAAAACACCTGCTCGGGAACAGAATTTTCTGCCTCGTTTACAAGAGCGGCTTCGTCGTCTGTGCTACATGAGAAGAGCACAAGGCTAAGCATAATCGTAAATAAAGAGTAAAAGTTTTTCATATTGACTAAATTATAATGGGTTGTTTTGATCAAAACACGATGCTGGAGTATTCCGCCTGTGCTCCATCGTTGCCGCAAAGATATACCTTTCTGCTATTAAAGTGTTAAGTTCTATCTAAAAACTGTGATTAAAGTCTGCAACTGTGTGTCTATAATTCGTTTTGTCGGGCTCTTCAAGAAGATTTATTAATGGCGCGGAGAGCCGTAATAGTAATTATTTTATACTTTTGCGCAACTGAAAATAGGGATAAACATTATGCCAAAGAAAATCAAACGCAACTGGTACGTGCCAAAGGATAGGCCGATAACCGATTTCGACCGTCGCATTCTTTCCTATCAAAATCGTGGAAAGCTAGTCCCTTCACCAAAACTGATCAAAACTCCTGAACAAATTGAGGGAATCAGGCGCAGCGGGGTTATCAACACAGGGGTGCTTGACCTTGTAGCAAGCAAGATCTGTGCTGGTATGAGCACTGCCGAAATTGACCGTATGGTGTATGACTACACGGTTTCTCATGGTGCCATTCCTGCTCCACTCAATTACGAAGGTTTTCCGAAAAGCGTATGCACCAGCGTGAACGAAGTTGTGTGTCACGGCATACCTTCTGAAGACGAAATTCTGGAAGAAGGCGACATCATCAACGTGGACGTATCAACCATTCTTGACGGATACTACAGCGATGCTTCGCGCATGTTTATTATAGGTGGAAAGACTACGCCTGAAAAGGAGCGCCTTGTCAGCGTAGCTAAGGAATGTTTAGAAATCGGCGCACAAGCTGCCAAGCCTTGGGGATTTATCGGCGACATCGGAAAAGCGATAGCCAAACATGCCCATCGAAACGGATATGGTGTTGTGCGTGATTTGGCTGGTCACGGCGTTGGCAATGAGTTTCACGAAGACCCTGAGGTGGACCATTACAACACACACAAGGACGGAATGCTAATTGTTCCAGGAATGGTCTTTACGATAGAACCCATGATAAACATGGGCACATGGGAGGTCTTTGTTGACGAAGAAGACGAATGGACCGTAGTGACTGAAGACGAACTACCCAGTGCCCAATGGGAACACACATTCCTTGTGACTGAAACGGGACTTGAGGTGCTTACATATTAGTTCAACTTTCATTCCATAATGCTCACAATATTAGCCATAGAGTCCAGTTGCGACGACACAAGTGCTGCCGTTCTACGCGATGGCATTCTACTCAGTAACGTCACAGCTTCGCAAAGTGTTCATGAAAAGTATGGTGGCGTAGTGCCCGAACTGGCATCGCGCGCTCATCAGCAAAACATCGTCCCTGTCGTTGACACAGCTTTGAAGGAAGCAGGCGTTAGACGCGAGGAAATCAGCGCCATCGCTGTGACGCTCGGCCCAGGTTTGTTGGGTTCGCTACTCGTTGGTGTATCGTTCGCAAAAGGCATGGCTTTATCATTGGGCATTCCTCTTGTAGAAGTAAACCATCTTCAAGGACACGTATTAGCCCACTTTGTGCGCACTGCTGATGACAAACGTCCTGTACCGCCCTACCCTTTCCTATGCTTATTGGTCAGTGGCGGCAATTCTCAAATCATTCGCGTAAATGCTCCTTCTGACATGGAAATTCTCGGTCAAACAATAGATGACGCGGCAGGAGAAGCTCTTGACAAATGCGCAAAGATTATGGGGTTGGGATACCCCGGCGGTCCCATCATTGACCGCTTGGCGCGGCAGGGTAATGCCAACGCTTACAGTTTTGCAAAACCAACGATCAAAGGACTTGATTATAGCTTTAGTGGACTAAAGACCTCTTTTCTCTACTTCCTGCGCGACCAACTTGAAACCGACCCCAATTTTATCAATACGTACCAAAACGACTTGGCTGCCAGTTTTGAGCGCACTGTCGTAGAGATACTGATGCAAAAGCTGGATCGTGCTGTACGCGAAACGGGCATACGCCATATTGCGCTTAGCGGTGGTGTGTCAGCCAACACCGCCTTGCGACAAGCCTTTATCGACCGCCAAGAACGCAAAGGATGGACCGTTTACATCCCGCCCTTTGCCTACACCACCGACAATGCTGCCATGATAGCCCAAGCAGGATATTACAAAGCTCAGTCCAATGACTTCTGCCCATTAGACAAGCCCGCTTTTGCCCGCACCACCATATAATATATATATACGGAGTAAGAACAAACACTTAACAAAAGAACAAACAATACACACGATGGAATTCGATCTCAAACTTATCAGCAAGGAAATCAACGAACGTATGTGGACTGCCCACAAAACTCTTTCAACAGCTGAGAGCTGTACAGCAGGGCGCGTCAGCAGTCTCATTACAGCCATTCCTGGTAGTAGCAACTACTTCCGTGGTGGATTGGTCTGTTATCAGAACGACATCAAAGAAGATATGCTCGGTGTCAACGCTGAAACAATAGCCGAACATGGCGTAGTGAGCGAGGAAACAGCGCGCGAAATGGTTCTCGGTGCCAACAAACTCTTCAAGAGTGACTTTGCTGTAGCTATCACTGGCTATGCTGGACCTGGCGGAGCCGACGCTGTGGGTAGCAGCGTCATTGTTGGCAATATCTGGGTAGCCGTTGGCAATGCAGATAAAATTGTAACTCGCCTCATCACCGAAGACAACGGTCGCGAAAAAAATCTGGCTCAAGCCACAGCCGTAGCCATCCATATGCTACGCGACTATATTGTTGAAGCCTGTCCTCAAAAAGAGGAAGAATAGGCCGATAGACTTACTAAGATTATTCAAGAACAAGCAAAGACTGCAAAAAACGCTTCCGTATCCGCGCAAACAATTAGAAAACACGCAAGAACTATTGCACGAATAAAAAAAAGATATACTTTTGCGCCCTGAAACGACCCCCCAAGTCTTTTCTCTTCTCCAAACCGGCTTTTCAAGGCAACTGACCCGACAATCAATACGCCGCGAAGCCAATAGTTACGCTGAAACTAAAAAAGCAAAACAGCAACAATGTCAAAGATTTGTCAAATCACGGGTAAGAAAGCCCAGAACGGTAACAACGTTTCGCACTCGCGCCGCCACACCAAGCGTCGCTTTGAAGTGAATCTGTTCAACAAAAAGTTCTACTACGTTGAAGAAGACTGCTGGATCAGTCTCCGCGTCAGTGCCGCAGGCCTACGCATCATCAACAAGATTGGCCTCGACGCCGCATTAAAAAACGCAGCAGCTAAAGGTTACTGCACTGAAGTACGAATTCTTAACCGCTAAATAAGCCATGGCAAAGAAAGTAAAAGGCAATAGGGTGCAAGTAATCCTTGAATGCACCGAAATGAAGAACAGCGGTTTGCCCGGTACTTCGCGCTACATCACCACGAAGAACCGCAAGAACCACCCCGAGCGTCTTGAACTCAAGAAGTATAATCCAATCCTCCGCCGCATGACGGTGCATAAGGAAATCAAATAACACATAGACCATGGCAAAGAAAACCGTAGCATCGCTGCAAACTGGTAAAAAAGAGGGCCGATCATACTCCAAGGTTATCAAAATGGTGAAGAGCCCCAAGACAGGTGCTTACACATTCCAGGAGGAAATGGTTCCGAACGAAGCTGTTAAAGACTTCTTCAAATAAGAAAGCTATCACAAGCAACAAGTGTTTCCTTGTTGCCACAATGTATAACAAAGCGGACAAATGTAGTAAGCATTTGCCCGCTTTTTGCTTGCTTATTGAAAGCAAAACCACCCGAAATCCTTGCAGCTTGCGCAAAAACACCTACTTTTGTACTTCGTATGGACACCATGAAACGCACAACCCCTCCACCCTATTCAAACGTGCCTACACCAGCATACGTAGTTGAAGAAGCTCGGCTAAAGGCTAATTTTGCTTTAATCAAAAATATTGCTGAAGCAGCAGGCGTGGAGTTTGTCATGTCGTTTAAGGCCTATGCGCTTTGGAAAACCTTTCCATTGCTTCGCAAGTACATCCGCCACGTCAGTGCTGCCTCGCCCGATGAGGCCAGATTAGGGTTCGAAGAATTTGGAGCACCATGCTATACGTATTCTCCGGCTTTTGAAGAAAATTCGTTTGCCAACGTGGTGCGTTGGAGCAGTCATATCACGTTCAACAGCCTTTCACAGTATGCCTGCTTTGCTCCCCAAGTATCTAAAGGAGTATCCATGGGGCTACGCATCAATATAGGCTACAGCGAAATAGAAACCTTGCTCTACAATCCCTGCTCCCCTGGCTCAAGATTTGGTGTGACTGCAGACCAATTGCCTGCCGCGTTGCCCGATGGCATTGAAGGATTCCTTTGCCACAATCACTGTGAAAGCGACAGCCACGCATTGGAACGCTCGCTCGCAATCCTTGAAGAGCGCTTCGGGCAATGGTTGCCACAGCTCAAATGGTTAAACCTTGGCGGCGGGCATCTTGTGACGCGCAACGACTACGACACAGAGCACCTCATAAGCACGTTGCAATCATTCAGAGAGCGCCATCCCAGGCTCCATATTATATTAGAGCCAGGCTCTGCTTTCGGTTGGCAAACAGGACCGCTCGTTGCCAGTGTTTGCGACATTGTGGAAAATGCGGGCATAAAAACAGCTATGCTCAACGTCAGTTTCACCGCACACATGCCAGACTGTTTGGAAATGCCCTATCACCCTGCAGTTAGAGATGCAGAAACGCTCCCCAATCTTAGCGACAAAGAGGCGGCCAGCGTGCCCAATGTTTATCGCCTTGGCGGAAACAGTTGCCTCAGTGGAGACTGGATGGGCTATTGGAGTTTTCCGAAGCCCTTACAGATAGGCGACAAAATCATATTTGAAGACATGAACCATTACACCACGGTGAAAACCACCACATTCAATGGCATTCGCCACCCATCGATTTTGATGCTCCATGAAGACGGCAACATCGAAACACTGCGCCAATTCTCTTACGAAGACTATCGCGACCGTATGGACTGAGAAAAACGTTGCAATCAGCCAAAATCCAAAAACAGCAAATACAACAACTCTATCAATAAAAACTCATGGCAACAACGAAACTTCCCGAAAACGCTTTTCGCGAGCTACGCGAAGGTGAATCGTATCAACCCCTGATGCCAGCCAATCGCACTTATCGCGAACTTACTCCTTGGTCTATCACTTGGGGTATTCTGATGGCTATCATCTTCAGTGCGGCGTGTGCCTATCTCGGCTTAAAGGTAGGCCAAGTGTTTGAGGCTGCAATCCCCATCACCATCATTGCCATCGGGCTGAGCGGTGCGGCGCATCGCAAAGATCCGCTTGGCGAAAACGTTATTATTCAGAGCATCGGAGCCAGTTCGGGCATGATTGTAGCCGGCGCTATTTTCACGCTACCTGCTTTGTTTATCCTGCAAAGTAAGTTTTCCGACATTCACATCAATTTCTTACACGTGTTTCTCGCTTCGTTGCTCGGCGGTGTATTAGGTATCTTGTTTCTCATTCCGTTCCGCAAGTATTTTGTGAAGGACATGCACGGGAAATATCCTTTCCCTGAAGCAACTGCTTCCACACAGGTGCTCATCAGTGGCGAGAGTGGCGGCAGCCAAGCCAAACCATTGCTTGTTGCGGGCATCATTGGCGGTCTCTACGACTTCATCGTTGCCAGCACGGGCGCATGGGCTGAAACGTTCACCACTACAGCCTTTGGTTTTGGAAAAGCTTTTGCTGCCAAAACGAAGCTCCTTTTCAGCCTCAACACGGGAGCAGCACTTCTGGGCATGGGCTACATTGTTGGCCTAAAGTATGCCGCCATCATTTGTGCAGGTAGTGTGACGATATGGTGGGTGATAGTTCCCCTGATTGGCCATCTGTTCCCTGACCTTATCATTAACGCTGAAGGTCTCAATGCTGGCACGGCTATGCCTGCTGATATATTCCAATATGCCAAGAGCATAGGTATTGGCGGCATCGCAATGGCTGGCATCATTGGTGTTATCAAGAGCTGGGGAGTCATCAAGAGTGCCTTTAGCCTCATTGGAAAGATAGGCAAAGGCGGCACGGCCGATGCCGTTGAACGCACACAGCGCGACCTCTCCATGAAAATCATCCTTTGGGGAACGGTGCTCGCCATAGTGGTGACCACAGTATTCTTCTTCCTTGGTCCTATGGAAGGCAACTTGCTCCACACGTTGGTAGGCATTATCATTGTAGCAGTTATCGCTTTCTTATTCACCACCGTCGCAGCCAATGCCATTGCCATTGTGGGTAGCAACCCTGTCAGTGGCATGACGCTCATGACACTTATTCTGTCCAGCATCATTATGGTGCTCGTAGGGCTTAATGGCACCCATGGCATGGTGGCAGCACTTATCATGGGCGGCGTGGTCTGCACAGCTCTTTCCACGGCGGGGTCCTTTGTCACAGATCTCAAGATTGGCTATTGGCTCGGTTCCACACCTGCCAAGCAGGAAGGTTTCAAATTCATTGGTGTACTGGTCAGCGCAGCCACAGTGTGTGGCGTGATCTACATTCTTAATGAAGCCTATGGCTTCACCCCTGACAACAGCGACCAAATGGCTGCTCCCCAAGCGCGTGCCATGGCTGCAGTTATTGAACCACTGATGAGTGGCGAAGGTGCACCGTGGATGCTCTATGGCATTGGAGCTTTGCTAGCTATTGTGCTTGATCGTTGCGGTATCTCCGCACTGGCTTTTGCACTGGGCATGTTCATTCCGCTTCAGCTCAACCTCCCTCTCTTGGTAGGCGGTTTTGTCAATCATGCAGTAACTCATAGCAGCAAAGACGAAGCAGTCAATAGAAAGCGCGGCGAACGTGGCACCTTGCTCGCAAGCGGATTTATAGCCGGCGGCGCATTGATGGGTGTGGTTAGTGCTGGACTTACCTTTGCTGGCGTCAACCTCACGCTCGACAAATGGGCTGAAACTCCAAGCGCGATGCTCCTTTCCTTAGCAATGTATGCGGCAATAATTACGTTCCTTTATAAAGTTAGCAAGAGGGCATAAGCATAAAATCCTTGCATAGACTTATCTCAAACATTTTCACGCATCGTTCAGGGCTTCAGCCTTTGAGCGATGTTTTTTCTATAAAAATCTTGTTGGATTTAAGGCTTATTAACTACCTTTGCAAATACAACACATAGGAAACCTTAGTTTAACTACCTTAAATCTTACAGTTTTGAAAACAAATATCTGTTCCAAGCTCTTGGCATTTGCTGCAACGATGTTGCCGTTAAGTGCCTTTGCCAGTGAAGCTAACTTGAAGATGCCCGAAGGTTTTTCTTCCAATGAAGCTACAGGCATCTTGTATTGGGGCTTTCTGGTTGTGATATGCGGCATGTTGTTCGGTTTCTGGCAATTCCAGAAAGTGAAACGACTCAAAGCGCATTCCGCTATGCTCGAAATTGGCGATGTAATCTTCCGCACCTGCTCCACATATCTCAAAGCGCAGGGAAAGTTTCTCGCCATTCTCTTTGCCTTTATTGGTGCAGCCGTCGTTCTCTACTTTGGTGTTTTAGACGGGATGGACTGGGGTGCTGTTGCGCTCATCCTTGGCTGGACCGTCATAGGCGTGCTCGGTTCGTATGGCGTGGCTTGGTATGGCGTAAGGATGAACACCTATGCCAATTCACGCATGGCTTTTGCTGCATTGCGCCGCCAACCGCTCCAGCTGCTCAACATTCCGCTCACTGCGGGTATGAGCATAGGCATTTTGCTCATCTGTGTGGAATTACTACTGATGCTGTGTATCCTCCTGTTTATGCCCGAACATTTAGCAGGAAGTTGCTTTATCGGTTTTGCCATTGGCGAAAGTCTTGGCGCGAGTGCGCTGCGCATTGCTGGTGGCATTTTCACCAAAATAGCCGACATTGGTAGCGACTTGATGAAAGTCGTTTTCAAGATCGGAGAGGACGACCCACGCAATCCTGGTGTCATTGCCGACTGTACGGGCGACAACGCTGGCGACAGCATCGGTCCTACGGCTGATGGCTTTGAAACTTATGGTGTGACGGGAGTAGCGCTTGTATCGTTCATTCTGCTTGCCGTTGAGCCTCAATACCAAATTCAGTTGTTGGTTTGGATCTTTGTGATGCGTATTCTCGGCGTTGTAGCAAGCGTTGTAGCGTATTATATTAACAATGCCATTTCTTCCGTTCGCTACAAAGGCGCAGACGACCTTGACTTTGAACAGCCACTCACCAATTTGGTTTGGATCACCTCCATCCTTTCCATCGTTGGCACTTTCTGCGCCAGCTATTTCCTGCTTGCTCCGCTGGGTGGGATGTATTGGCTCGGATTGGCCACCATTATCAGCTGCGGTACACTCGGAGCGGCACTCATCCCAGAAATCACAAAACTCTATACTTCGCCCAACAGCATACACGTGACCGAAGTGGTCAATACCAGCCAACAAGGCGGAGCGTCGCTCAACATTCTGAGTGGATTGGTGAGCGGTAACTTCGGAAGTTTTTGGACTGGATTTGTATTTTTCATCCTTATGTTCTTTGCCTATATCGCTGCGGGACAGTTTGGAATGGCCGACATCTTTGGCAAGTACTACAGCATCTTTGCCTTTGGGCTTGTAGCTTTCGGCATGTTAGGCATGGGACCTGTCACCATTGCGGTTGATAGCTACGGACCTGTTACCGACAATGCCCAAAGTGTCTATGAACTTTCGCTGATTGAGGACGACAAGACAGCTGCAGAGAACGACATTGAACGCGACTTTGGCTTCAAGCCCGATTGGGAAAAAGCCAAATACTACCTTGAAGCCAACGACGGTGCGGGCAACACATTCAAAGCAACGGCAAAACCCGTACTGATCGGCACTGCCGTTGCAGGTAGCACTACGATGATATTCTCACTCATCTTGCTCATTCAGCAATCACTTGGCATTGACCCAGCTTCGGTGCTCAACCTGCTCAACCCCTACTCTATCCTTGGCTTTATCCTTGGTGGTTGTGTCATTTTCTGGTTCACGGGCTCTTCTATGCAAGCTGTCACAACAGGTGCCAACCGTGCCGTAGCGTTTATTAAAAACAACATTAAGCTCGACCCCTCTGCTCCCAAGAAATCCGATGCTGCCAAGAGCAAAGAAGTGGTGCGCATCTGCACCGAATATGCCCAACGCGGTATGATCAACATCTTTATTTCCATATTCTGCTTCGCTCTGGGCTTTGCCTGTCTGTCATCACCGCAGAGCATTGGCGGAACAGATGCTGTTTGCCTTTTTGTAAGCTATCTGATCAGCATAGCCGTATTCGGTCTATTTCAGGCAGTATTTATGGCCGATGCAGGTGGTGCATGGGACAATGCCAAAAAAGTTATCGAAGTTGACCTTCAAGCCAAAGGCACTCCCCTTCACGATGCCAGCGTCGTGGGCGACACAGTGGGCGACCCCTTCAAGGACACCAGTTCTGTGGCATTGAACCCCATTATTAAGTTCACCACCCTCTTCGGCGTGTTAGCCATGGAAATCGCTATCAGCGAAAACTTCCAACACGTAGCCCCGTGGATAGGCATTGCCTTTGTTGCTATTGCACTTTACTTTGTTTACCGCTCTTTCTATAAGATGACAACAACTTAGTAAATGCCTTTCCTTAATAAGAACCAAACAAACCTCTCGCTCCGTTCTCCTATGAGACTTTCAGAGCGAGAGGTTTTATTGTGAGGCCGTTACAACAAAATCAATGCTTAGTCTTCAGATGTTCTATAATGGTTTGGGCTGCGCGGTCGGGAGCACCGGGCTGACCTAAACGAGCAATAACTTTTCGATATGCTGTCAGCATCACTTCACGTTGGCTTCCCGATGGCAATATCTCTGAAAGATACTTGCGGATGTTGGCTTCGTTCATATCTGTGCCCACGAGTTCTGTTACCACCTCGGCATCGGCTATGAGATTGACCAACGAAATATATTTCACTTTGAGGAAAAGCCGCCTCAAAAGGCGCACCAACCAGCCAGCACCGATATAGTAGCAAACGACCTGCGGCACACGAAAGAGGGCTGTTTCAAGTGTAGCCGTCCCACTGGTAACAAGAGCGGCCTTACTATGAGAAAGCAGGGCATACGTACGTTCAAAGAGCAATGTAGGACGTGATTGTTCAGGAAGCGATTGCAGTATTTGCTCATAAAATTCGGGAGAAATACTCGGAGCGCAAGCCAGCACTAGTTGATATTGTGGCACCCATGCTGAAGCTGCCCTACACATGCGTGTCAGGTTGTCCTTGATTTCCTGCTGCCGACTACCAGCAAGCAAGGCAATGATGGGTCGTTCTTGAGCAAGGCCGTTAGCTTCGCAAAACAGACGCGTCGTTTCGGTATGGGATTCGCGGAAACGCTCCACTTCATCAACAGTAGGATTGCCTACATACGTGATGGGCATACCATGCTTCTTTTCGTAAAAATCAACTTCAAAAGGTAGAATACTCAACACGCGATCTACGTCACGGCGAATACGCTTTATGCGCCCCTCTTTCCATGCCCAAATTTTCGGAGAGATGAAGTAGAAGACGGGGCAAATGGCGTGTTTCTTCACATAATGGGCTATGTCAAGATTAAATCCCGGATAGTCCACAAGAATAACACAATCGGGTTTCCACTGTCGGATAGCCTTCTTGCAACGCCTCATTCCGTGCAAAATCTGAGGCAAGTGCGCCAACACTGGCAGGAAGCCCATATAAGCAAGGTCCTTGTAGTGGGTTAGCAAGGTGCCACCAGCTTGCTGCATATTATCGCCGCCATAAAACTGAAAGTCGGCCTGAGCGTCTATGCGTCTCAGCGCAGTCATAAGATTGGCAGCATGGAGGTCGCCACTGGCTTCGCCGGCTATGAGAAAGTACTTCATCGCGTTGGAACCTTTCTATCAGAACACTTCTTTCAACACATCGATCAGTTGATGAGCTGTGACATCAAGCGTCTCTGGAGTAATGGCTACATATCCATGGCTGAGTGACCAGTCGTCGGTATCAGTCGCCTGGGGTTCATCGCTTACCCGATCACCTGTAAGCCAATATACATAACGACCTGGAATACCAGGGCGGCGTGCCTTGGTAAACTCATTATCCCAATGCGTATGCGCCATCCTACAAATGCGCACCCCGTTGAACTTCTGCGCTTTTGGGAAATTGACGTTTAGGCACGTAAGCGGTGGTAAACCAAAAGCAATGGCCTTGAAAACAATATCGACTATATAGGGCTGCAAAGGAGAAAAATCGGCATCGGGATTAAAGTCGCACAAAGAAAAAGCCACTGCAGGAATGCCATGCATCACGCCTTCGTAAGCAGCCCCCATCGTGCCGCTATAGTGACTATTGATCGATGAATTGTCGCCATGATTGATACCAGATACAACCAGGTCGGGACGCTTCTTTTTCAGCAGCTGTGCTATTGCCAACTTCACACAGTCGGTAGGCGTCCCACTGCATGAATACATGCGAAGACCGCGCACGCTACTGACACGATGTAACGTCACGGGAACATTTGCCGTCATCGCACAAGCCATACCCGAACGGGCACCATCGGGCGCAACAACGAGTAAGTCTGCGATTGGACGAAGTATTTCTATAAGTGTTTGGAGGCCTTTGGCGTAAAGACCATCATCATTGGAAAGAATAATAAAGGGACGTTGTTTCATGGAAAAGAAATCAGGGACGGAAAATTCTTCCGACTACATCTATATTGATTTCTACATTATTTATAGTGCCGCAAAAGTACAACCGAATTGTGGATGAGCAAAACAGCAATACATATTTGCACGCCAGCACACGAATAACACTCAAAATCTCACTGTACTAATAGCCGCATGACGCACAAAAAACACGAAGCTATTTGTTGATAATTGGGCCCACGAAATGCGAAAAAGTTCTCTCACGTGAAAGACTTCGAAAGAAGGAGTTTGTTTTTTTAATTTTATATTGGCTCATCCCCGAATCGCGTTGGTCTTATAGGTGGTTCATCCCCGAATCGCCTTGGTCTTATAGGTTAATAGCATAAGAAAAGCTGACAAATCATTATCTTTGTGGTTTCCCAACCAT
>ONDJ01000025.1 GCA_900316575.1 uncultured Prevotellaceae bacterium
GGTTCATCGGCTTCGTATTTAACGAAGTACCATTCCATGCGTGAACCTAAAGCTGCGCCGCGTGAACGGATGTAACTACCATCGTCGCCAAGGAAGTGGCGCAGCGATGTAGAACTATTGGTGACGGATGCAGCGTCGTTGATGTAGTAATACTGTATGCCGTCGGCGTTGCGGGCTGTGTAGAGATACATCGTTGTGGCATCAGTGCTTGGCGCAGCCGTGTTTGCCCACGATTGGCTTGCGGGACCGCCCGTGGCATATTTGTCGCTTGCGTTTTTCAGGTAGTAACCCGTGCCATTGGTCGTAATGGTCCACAATTGCGTATCAGCCGTTCCTGTGCTTGCACTTGTGAGATAATTATCGTCATTGCTAATCGTTTTGCCTGTGTGTCGGTTCACAATATAATACTGTGCTGAAGAGCTGATGGCATTTCCTTCGCTGTCGATGAGCGAAGATGCAAGCTCTTTTGCTTCAATTGGTACGATAAAGACGCGGCTACCTCCATCGGCAGATGTTGTCCAATAGGCCAGCCGGCTATTGCGTGTATTGGCATATACCGTTTCGCCGGCGCGCGAAAGATTGAAGCCGAGTGCACTTTCTGTCAGATTCCACTCAGTGTTATAGTCAGTGGTTAAACCGCTTTCTTCAGCGAGGTGGATATAGGTGGAACCACCGGTGTTGTTGTCAAGGGTGGGGTCGGTGCTGGTCAGTATCATAGAGCTACCAGCAGCTTGGTTGTAAATCTTATAGGAGCCCGTAAAAGGATTACCCACAAAAGCCCACTTATACGTAGCAGCATTTACAGGTGCAGTTTCGCTTACGGCAAGATAGTCTTCATGGGTGTAGTCATAGTGCAAATATTTAGGTGCACCAGAATATGAATCGTAGATGCTGAAGTATACCCAATTGGCATGATTGAAATCCTTTGAAGGTATAATGGCATAAGATGGAAGCAACTCGCAAGTAATTTCAAAAGTTTCTGTTCCTGAAACTACTCCCACGGGACTTGATGTATATTTTACTCCGCTTGGTTGGGGATAGATGTCGGGGTAAGGCTGGCCAACGACTGCCGACTTCGTCTCCGTGTACCAGATGGTTCCGTTGTTGGTGTAGTTGTAGGTGATTTCTACATCGCCGGTCAGGGTGCTGGTGTAGGTGACGGTGATGGTTGTGCCGCTGACGCTGACTTCAGCGTTGTAGTCGTCAATCGCGGTAGCTACGATGTCGGCAGCGGAGAAGGGACTGGTGCCGTAGGGGATATAGGTGGTGAGGCTCGTGGTGCGGGTGATGCCGCCGATGGTCACACTGCCGCTGGTGCCCGTGGGCAGGCCTACGTAGTTGATGATGTATGTCTTCTGAGTCTGGCCTTCGTAGTTGTAGATGCCATCGAGGGCATTCCAGTAGCTTTCGGCATCAATGTCGCCAACTTCAAACACGCGCATACAGTTACCGCCGTCATTAGTGCTTTGATAGGCAAAAACAGGATAGGTTTGTCCATTACTGATACCAATGATGTTGTTATTGAGCTTGAAGTTGAATTTGTAAAGAGCTGTGAGTGGATCGCCAGTGGACTGCCCGAGTCCAAGCACACTATTGGCTGTAGGGGCTTGGGTTAATGATACGAAACTTCCATTGAGCGTTAAGAATTTTTGTGCCCCAATGCTGAATAGGTAATAATTGCTGCCATCGCGGCTAAAAATAGCCACATGTTGGTTTGCATCGGTCACATCAATGCTTGTTCCAGCTTTCGTCGTTGTCCACAAATAATCGGTAGAGTTCTCACTACTATAGAGCCATGTCCCACGGTTGTTGTCGTAAGGCAAAATCATATAGACTTTGTCGTTTGAGAAAGTGGCCGTAATGGGCAGGCCTGCAAGGTAGTTTTGAATGGTAGCCCAGTTCGCTGTCTTCGCATTGGCATCGGCTGTACCGTTCTGGATATTGTTGCGCAAATTTAACAACGCAGCATATTGGGCCGTTGATGTTGATGGATAAAGAAGTGTACCCGAGATATTTGAAGCAGTGCCCGCTGCGGCAAGAAGCGTGTTGATGTAGGCCAGTTCGGCATTGTTTACTGCAGTGTATGCACTGGTGAGGTCGGCCACGCTGACAGCTTCGATGAGCAGGCAGTTGCCAGCGTCGCTCACGTTGTTCCACGAATACACGCCCGTTCCGCCTGTTGAGAGGTTGATTTGGTAGTCGCCCACTTTGACCACATCGGGATGGGTGGCAGCGTAGGTGGCGTTGGTAGAAGTGAGCATCGTCACTTGACCCTTAGCGAAGTTTACGCTGGTGCTCGTGGGAATGGTGCTACTGCCAGCTGTCGCGGAATAAGCAAACTGGCCCGTTCCTACGTTGTAGAGGAACTTGCGGCCCAGGTATTGGCTCTCGATGAAAGCAAACTGGAAGCGTGTGTTCGAGGCATCAAAGGTTTCGCCGTTTGAAGTAGAGTTGCTACCATAGAGCACCGTGCCGTTGCTCTTGCAGAATACAGATCCGCGAGTGGGTGTGCTGAGGGTATAGACGGGGTCGCCTGTAGGTACAACTGTGTAGGTGACGGTGACGGTGGTGCCGCTGATGCTGACGGCATACGTGTAGCCGCTTACGTCGGTGGCTGTGAACATCGAAGCCTCTGGCGTTACATCGTTGCTAATGACGAAGAAGCCGCCGTTGGCCTGGGCTGAGCGCGTGATGGCCACATCGCTTGCATTGCTGTAAGAGACGCTCACGCCGCTCGCATCGTCAAGTCCGCTAATCGCGAGGGTATAGACGGTATAGGGTTGAAGACTTACTCGCCAGGTACTGTTTGAACTTGAGCGTGTTCCTTGTGCTGTTCCAACTAACTTATCGTATGTGCAATTGCTATAGCCGTTAAAGTTCGTATTGCCAGAGGTAGATGTGAACGTTGTATATTTATTCGCAGAATAACCAGCGAAGCTCGTTAATGGAGGAGAAGGTATAACTTTGTAAGTATCTCCATAGCTATTATTATAAGCATAGCCATTTAGACATGAATTTATAAAAACATAATTTGAGGCTGTTGTACCAAAAGACATTGAATTTGGCGTGCCGTTTGTCCATGTAAGGCTGTTTCCATCTCCTTCTGCTTTAACTAGGCTTAATAATGTTGCATTAGTGTTAGAATCTTTGCCACTTGATTGTACAACAAACAATTGTGGTGTTTGGGAGGTGCTTGTTGCCACGCGGGGAGAACTTCCCGCATTATAAATAGGATAATCGCCGTTAGTACATGCATTATAAATAGCATATACGTGGCCGGGTGCAGGAATGCCTGCTTCCTCTAACATCCATACGGCATTTGCGTTTGCTGTACCATCGGTGTAGATATAACTGCCAGCTGTTGTTCCTGTGCTGTTAATGTAACCTGTATTACCATTTGCCAATGTGGCAGAAAGATAGTATGTATTGGAACCGTTTTCGGTAATCTGCCAAGGCGTAGCTATTGAGTTGCTGGTATTCCAATGATAAAATGCATTTCCTCGTGGAGTATGCGAAACACCCAAATAGTGCGTGCCATCAACACTTGTTAATGTAAAGCCTTCCGACTCATTGCCCGTAATGGTAAAAGCTGTGCCATATGATTGCAAAGTTGTAGCATTTACGACATTCGTTTCCGTATAACTGTTGCCCAAAAAGAGATATAACCCAGAATTGAGATGCTTGAGCATGTAGGTTTTACCGCTCTCAAAGCTCACAGCTCCGAGCGAAGGTAGGGCATAAACGATGGCCATAAGCCATGTTAGGAGTAATATCCTTCGTTTCATATTAAAAGTTTTTTTTGTTTCGTTTGTATTCATGGTGCTATAGGTAGTTCGTCAGCTATTCATCCCAAAAGGGGATGGAACCGTTTCGGGGCGCATCGTCTTCCCAGACAAGGCCACGAGTCTTGTCACTGTCGTCATTGTCTTCTTCGCCATCGCTGGTGTTGAAAACAATCGTGTCGCAAAGCCCGTAGAGTGCGACAGAGCGCATCCACGGCCGTGTGTACTTGTGTTTCATTATGTTTTTTGATTTTGTTCCAAAACGAAGCTTTCAGTGTTTCCTATTTCCAAAAGCCGCGCAAATATATAATATATATAATAATGTAGCCTAAAGGGCGCACCCGAATTATGTCAGAAGCGCGTTTTTGACAACAATTGCCTACTTTTTTAGTGCAAAAAAGCACCAAGCATTTTTTGTTTTGCACTTTATTTTGGAACGACTACTGTGGACAAAAACAAAAAAACCGCCCAGCTCTGCGTGAGAGCTGGGCGGATATAGCATGTGTATCTCTTTGTGAGATTACTTGAGCTCAGCGAGGTATTTGATAGTGCGAACCATTTGGCTGGTGTAGCTGTTTTCGTTGTCGTACCAGCTAACAACCTGTACCTGATAAGTGTCTTCGTCAATCTTGCTAACCATGGTCTGGGTGGCATCAAAGAGAGAGCCGAAGCGCATACCGATGATGTCGCTGCTAACGATTTGGTCTTCGGTGTAGCCGAAGCTTTCGTTGCTGGCAGCCTTCATAGCGGCGTTGATACCTTCCTTGGTGATGTCCTTGCCCTTAACTACGGCTACGAGGATTGTGGTTGAGCCCGTGGGCGTGGGAACGCGCTGTGCAGAACCGATGAGCTTGCCGTTGAGTTCGGGGATAACGAGACCGATAGCTTTGGCAGCACCTGTGCTGTTGGGTACGATGTTGCAAGCACCAGCGCGGCTACGACGGAGGTCGCCCTTACGCTGAGGACCATCGAGAATCATTTGGTCGCCTGTGTAAGCGTGGATGGTGCTCATGATACCGCTGCAAATGGGAGCGAACTTGTTCAGAGCGTCGGCCATAGGAGCGAGGCAGTTTGTGGTGCATGAAGCAGCTGAGATAACCGTATCAGCGGGAGTCAGCGTGGTGTGGTTTACGTTGTAAACGATAGTGGGAAGGTCGTTACCAGCGGGAGCGGAGATAACAACTTTCTTGGCACCAGCTTGGATGTGAGCAGAAGCCTTTTCCTTAGAGGTGTAGAAGCCTGTGCACTCGAGAACTACGTCAACACCGAGCTCACCCCAAGGCAGTTCAGCTGCGTTGGGCATAGCGTAGATGGTGATTTCCTTACCATCAACGATGATAGAGTTGTCAGTAGCTTCAACCGTGTGCTTGCCTTCGCCAAACTTGCCTGCAAAGCCACCCTGAGCGGTGTCGTACTTCAGCAAGTGAGCAAGCATCTTGGGGCTTGTCAAGTCGTTGATAGCGACTACTTCATAACCTTCAGCCTCGAACATCTGACGGAAAGCGAGGCGGCCAATACGGCCAAAGCCGTTAATAGCAACTTTTGTCATAGTGTGTGTTTTGTTTTATAAAAAAGGTTTGTTTGTAACGCTTTGTTGCACCTTGTACAGAAAGTTTTCTGCTTAAGGCGTGGCAAAAGTACGGTTTTCTTCCTATTTTTGCGCCAACGAAAGCACAAAATGTTATAAATTCAGTCGTTTAAGTGCTTTTTGGCAAGCATAAAAGGCAAAACAAGATGTGCTTTTGCGCTAAACTTTTACACAAACTTTAACCAAACAATAATAAACATGGGATTTATTAAAGAATTTAAGGAGTTTGCCATGAAAGGCAACGTGATGGACATGGCTGTCGGTGTGATCATCGGCGGTGCGTTCGGTAAGATTGTCAGCTCGCTGGTTGACGATGTGTTGATGCCCGTTGTTGGTATGATCACAGGCAATGTGGATTTCACTACGCTGGTTTGGAAGATTGGTGAAGGCGAGGGTGCTGCTGTATTGAAGTATGGCACGTTCATTCAGAACATTGTGGACTTCCTGATCGTGGCTTTCTGTATCTTCTTGATGCTAAAAGGTATCAACAAACTTAACCGCAAGAAGGAAGATCCCGAGCCCGAAGCTCCCGCAGAGCCTTCGGCTGAAGAGAAATTGCTTACCGAAATTCGCGATTTGCTGATGCAAAAGTAATCTCAACTCCGCTCAATGCTGCAACGCAAGGATGGGTAAACCATTTCTTTGCGTTGCAGTTTCTTTGTGTCAGTTCCTATATATAATATTGTATAGTCTCTTAACGACGAGCGATGCTTCAGCTGAACAATTTGGTGATAGGTTATAAAAACCAACCGCTCACAGCCCCGCTATCAGCTTCTTTTACTGCAGGAAGGTTGTTGGCACTTGTAGGCCGTAACGGAGTAGGGAAGAGCACGCTGTTGCGCTGTATTTGTGGCTTGCAGCCTGCATTGAGCGGCGATATTGTTTGGGGAGAAGCTTCGGGCGAAAAGCCACAACAAAATCTCAACCAGATGACGCGTCGCGAAGTGGCTCAGTGTGTGGCTGTGGTGTTGACGCATCGTCCCAACACGGGACTGCTTTTTGTAGAAGATGTCGTTTCAATGGGGCGTATTCCCTATACGCCAATTTTGGGAAGACTTTCTGTGGCGGACAAGCAGGCCGTTGACCAGGCTTTTTCGCAATGTGGGATTGAGCATATGCGCCGCCGCGTGTTTTCTGCGCTGAGTGATGGCGAACGCAGTCGTGTGATGATAGCCAAGGCATTGGCTCAGACTACACCTGCCATTCTGCTTGACGAGCCAACGGCGTTTCTTGACTATGTGGCCAAGGACGAGATCTTCAGTCTTCTGCATGATTTGGCTCACGAAGCCCGTAAGTTGATCTTTGTTTCTACCCACGATATAGCAACAGCGCAACGTTTTAGCGATGAAATGCTTGAACTCACGTCGCGAGGGTTTCAGCCGTTTGGGAAATAAATCTTACTTTTGCAGCCAAAATTCTTAAAACATCGTTCATGATAGTCTGTATTGCCGAGAAACCCAGTGTGGCGCGCGACATTGCCCGTGTGCTTGGTGCTGACCGATCCTGCGATGGCTATATGGAGGGAAATGGCTACCAAGTGACGTGGACCTTTGGACACCTTTGTGAACTCAAGAATCCTGAGGACTATACCGCTATGTGGAAGCGGTGGTCGCTCGGCAGTTTGCCCATGATGCCCGAACGTTTTGGCATTCGGCTGAAGCAGGACCAGGGTATTGCCAAGCAATTTGGCACCATACAGCGACTAATGCAGCAAGCCGACGAAATCATCAACTGCGGCGATGCGGGGCAAGAGGGCGAGCTGATACAGCGATGGGTGATGCAAAAGGCCGGCGCAAAGTGTCCCGTGAAGCGTTTGTGGATTTCCTCGCTCACTGAAGAAGCCATTCGCGAGGGGTTCAACAATCTGAAACCCGCCGACGACTATCGCCCGCTCTACGAAGCAGGCTTGTGTCGCGCCATTGGCGACTGGCTCTTGGGTATGAACGCCACGCGGCTCTATACGCTCAAGTATCGGCCACAGAGCTATGGTCGCCAGCCACTTTCGGTGGGGCGCGTGCAGACACCAACGCTGGCACTCATTGTGCGTCGTGACCAGGAAATCGCTAACTTCAAGCCTGAACCCTATTGGGTGCTCACTACGAAATATCGCGACATTGTCTTTACGGCCCTTATGGCGCAACCCGATGAGGAAGAAGTTTCCTCAGAAGGAAAGACCAACGAGAAGAAAGCCGCTGCGCGGGGCTTCAAGACAGAGGAAGAAGGGCGCGAAGCTTTAGAGAAGATACGCACGTCGCCCTTCACCGTGACGAAGGTGGAAAAGAAGAATGGCACTGAAGCACCACCACGACTATTCGACTTAACGAGCCTGCAAGTGGAGTGCAACAAGAAATTCGGTCTCAGTGCCGACGAGACATTGCGCACCGTGCAGTCGCTCTACGAAAAGAAAGTCACCACCTATCCCCGCGTAGATACCACCTTCTTGCCCGACGATGTCTATTCCAAGTGTAAGGGTACACTCAACGGTATTGCCAAGTACTATGCCAACGAGCTTCAGCCCCTTCGCGGTGCTAAGTTGCTCAAGCGAAAGAAGGTTTTTGACAACGCAAAGGTCACAGATCACCACGCCATTATTCCTACCGGTGTGGAGCCTAATAATCTCACTGATGCCGAGCGTCGCGTCTATGACCTCATCGCTCGTCGCTTCATTGCCAATTTCTATCCCGACTGTCGCTTTGCCACCACAACGGTTACGGGGCAATCGGCTGATGTGCCTTTTCGCGTCAGTGGCAAAGTAATCATCGAACCCGCCTGGCGCACTGTGCTTCAACCGACGAATGTAGCCGAAAATGCTGAAGGTCCAGAAAATTCTGAAAGTGCAGATAAAGAGCGCGTGTTGCCCGCTTTCAGTCAGGGCGAGAGTGGACCGCATGAGCCTTCTTTGGCACAGAAGTTCACACAGCCGCCCAAGCATTTCACCGAAGCCACCCTCTTACGTGCGATGGAAACGGCTGGTCGTCTGGTTGACGACGAAGAACTGCGCGATGCGCTCAAAGAAAACGGCATAGGGCGTCCCTCTACCCGCGCCGCCATCATCGAAACACTCTTCAGACGCGGTTACATCGTGAAGCAACGCAAGTCGCTCCTTGCCACACAAACCGGCACCGAACTCATCGCCATCATTCACGAAGAGCTCCTTAAGAGTGCAGAGCTCACCGGTCTTTGGGAAAAGAAGCTTCGCGAGATAGAGCATTGCCAGTACAGCGCTCCGCAATTCATCGCTGAGTTGAAGCAAATGGTGTCCTCCATCGTCTTGCAAGTATTGGCAGACAACACGCCTCGCCATATTGTTGACGAAACGATCGCAGCCAGCAAAACTACGAAAGAACAATCTGCGCGTTCCACGTCAAAATCTGTAGCAGGCGCAGAAAGTTCTGGTGGTACGAAAGAAAAGCCGCGCCGCATTCGTGCCGGCATGAAGTGTCCCGTTTGTGGCGAAGGCAAAGTGATCAAAGGGCACACCGCTTACGGCTGTTCACGCTGGCGCGAAGGCTGCACGTTTCGAAAACCCTTCAAGTAGAACGACTTTTATTTTCTATCCGCTTTGCAGTGGCAAAGTGACACTTCCACAAACAGCAATCTAATCTAATCCGCCGCCGCTTTGTGTCTTATTTGAGAGCATAAAGCGGCGGCGGATATTTTTTGACTACGGGACCTCTTCAGCCGTCAGATGACCGATTGGGGTTTAATGCTGAACTTTTTCACATTGTCTTTTTGCGGACCAATAATAAAGGGAAACCATTTAATAGCTTCCCTTTATTGTTTACTATGTTTACGGCCTTAGCGTACAACTTTCTTTCCGTTTAGGATGTAAATGCCGTGAGTTGGCTGGTGTACGGGGCGGCCTTGCAGGTCGTACCAATGCTGCTGCTTGGCGGGTTGTGCCCATACGGGGGCGATTCCGGTGGTGATGGTGCTGATGTTTAGGAATTCTTTCCAATAGTCGGCTGCGGCATATTGGGCATTGGTTCCTTCTGGTACGTAGAGCTTGCAGACAGATTTGTCAACGGCTTCAAAAGGTGCGCCGGTGCAGGTGGCTGGCTCTTCAGCATTGGCTACGAGGGTGGTGAGTGTGCTCATGGAGAGGGAGGCGTAGCCGAGGGCGGTGAGCGTGGTGGGCAGCGATATGGTTGTATATCCGGCGTCTTCAAATGCAAAGTCGGCCAAGTTGGTAACATCTTCGGGCACGTCGAATGCTCCGCCGTTTGATGCTGGTGCTTTGATGAGTTGCCATGGGGTGGCGTTGGAAAGTCCTTCGGTGGTGACTTCTATGCTTCCGATAAAGGTGCCGCCGCCACTGTTGGTAAATGTGACGCTTTGTGCATTGCCAGTCCATGTCTTAGCGTTGAGTGTGCCGGTGGAGGCTGTTTTTATGTTCCAAGCGGTGGATGTGGTGGTGAAGACTATTTGTGTAATAGTGGCTCCGTCGGGTACAGAGAGCGTGAGGGTTCCTGTGTTGTAGATACGCATGGACATTCCGTTGGTTGATTCCCAAAGTCGAGTGGGGGTGGTGCCGTGTGTGGCCGTTAGTGTGATGCCTTGATAGGTGGCGGGACCTGTGAATATGCCAGTTGTTTGGTTTGTTTGTGTGCTAGTGGGGAGGTTTAGCACGTTGTTTTCGAAGTCGAACAAGACGCTGCCTTCTTGTCCGCTGGCTTTATCCACATGTTTGGTGTAGAGTACTCCATTTATGGACTCGTAGGTGCCATTGTTGGCATCTACTTGAAGGGCTGTCAGTTGCGGTGTATGGCGGAATGCGCCGCGCTCAATGTCAACTACGTTGCGTCCGATGGTCAGTGAGGTGAGTGATGCACAGTCGGAGAAGGCGTCAGTGCGAATGCCCACTACTTTCCATGTCACGTTGTCGTAAACAATGGATGCGGGTATGGTGATGTTTCCGCTATAAGCCGTTTCTTTTGCTGCGGTGACATAGACTTCTCCGCCTTTTGTTACTTCGTAGGTGAGTCCTTCGTGGGTAAAAGTGTTACCAATAGGTATTGTTGAAATCTCATCTTGCAGGAAGTTGAATGTGATGTTTTCTCCGTTGAGAGCTATGCGGTAGAGGGGTTTATTCATGTAGGTGCCTGTATAGGCTTTCATGCTTGGCGTTCCTGTGTTGAGAATTTGTGTTTTATTTCTTGAACCAGGGAAGAGGTCGGTTTGGTGGTCTTCGATATCACCGTATGGGCTTGTTAATGCTCCATCGGCTGCAAAAACTTGCATACGTAGCTTGTTGGAACTGTTGTTGAGAGTGTTATTTATCCACTCTGAGGCATTGAAGGCTACGTGTACAGCCAACATTCCGCCCGACATTTCGGTTGGATACCATGTGCCTTGCTGTCGATTTTCAAAGATGTAGTATTCTTTGGGATCGCTGTCGTTGCGTACTAATACGGCATGGTCGCCAGTACTGCCAAAGGGGCGGAGTGTTACGGTTTCGGCTTCGGTGAGTTCGCGTATTTCGAGCCATCCTAGGAAGTTTTTCTCGTACGCGGTGTGTCCGATTGGGGCATATCCGTCGTTGAGATAGCTTCCCATGTCCATGATGTCCCAAAATCCCATGGGCATGATTTCGTGGCTGTAGTCAGTGCAATAGAAGTCGGGCAAGCCCAAGGCGTGACCAAATTCGTGGCAGAAAGTGCCGATGCCTTCGAGCATGGGGTCGCCTACGACTTTATAAGTGTTTTCACCAGTGCGACTGTTGTAGGTGTCAACCTCATAGTCGTATTGGATTTCGTTGCCTACGAAGAAGCTGTTGATATGCACTTTCTTTCCTCCCAGTGTATAGTCGGAATCGTCGTCCCATTCGCAAGGCCATAGGTAGTCGCTGGCAGCGTCTTCGTAGCTGTTGGCTTCGCCTTGGCCGGCATAAAGGAAGATTACACAGGGCACGCCGCCTTTATAGACGTATTTGGAAAAGTCAACGCCAGCGGCAACGGCGGCATTGAGTGCGTCGTCGCGAAATTTGTAGAGGTTGATATCGATCTCGTCTTCGCTGCGGTCTTTGCCATAGTAAGCGCGTGAGCGCGTGAGCGTCACTTTGACCGCTACTTCAAACGTGGGGCGGAACAACCCGCCGCTCTGGCTGATGAAATAATCGCGTGCACTGCCTACACTGCCGTTTTCGTCGGTATATCCTTCTTGATTGTACTGGCGTGATAGAACGGCTTGTGTGGTGCTTGCCTGAAACTTCACATCGCTGAATTCTACCATAATGACGGGCATAGTGAATTCGCCGATACTTGGCACAGCACCGCCAGCTGTCTTTCCGTATGTGCCCAATCCATCGTTGCGCGAACTGGTTCCCGTTGAGATTCGGTTCACTTGCATTCGGCGTGAACGATGTTTCACTATTTCGGAAGCGTGCTCTATGGTGAGTGCATTGCTCTGAACATAAGTGTGTTCGGCGCCAGAACGGTTTGCGTGTTCGTGAGCGATAAATGATGATGCTCGCAGACGGTTGCCGCTTGGAGTGGCATAACAGAGGTCGCCGTTGGAGTTTTGCACGAGGGTGATACCATCTTGTGTGGCATAGAATACTACACCATTGTGACCATCGCCCATGCGTTCTACGATGATTTGGGTCCCGTCGCTTTGTGTGCGAACGAAATAGCGACCGCGAAGCGGACGCACTGCTGATGCTTGGATAGCTGTGAGTACGAATACGATGAAAAGTGTTAGGATTTTTCTCATGATTTTTTATTTACTTTGTACTGTTCTTAGTTCGATATGTTGTGGGCAAATTTTGTCTCTGCCAATCCGCCATGAGTATCAAGAAGCAAAATTACGCTATTCTTTGCATAATGACACTGCAGCGGTGGGTTTTTCGCACGAAAGCTTGCGCGAAGCTCTTCATTTCGTCAAAAAATATAGGTACTTGGTGATTGTTTGTAAACCTATCCCCACGAATTAGAAACTCTGTCAATAGTCGGTGGCTTTTATTTGTGCAGTGTTGATGTCTGTTGGCTGGAGTATCATGTAGGACGTGCCTACAAAAAAAACTGTAGGTCGGACAAATTCTTTTTTTGAAGGGAATATGTTTTAAGAGCCCGCTTTCGGTCTATACGTGCCGTGGGGAGGGGAAAGTGAACAAGGCGATGTGGCTATATTGGGGCGGGGAATGGGCAAATAAAAAAGCCCGCTTATCTCACGACAAGCGGACCTCACTTTACTAACCTTAATCTAATACCATGAAAAACTGCTGCAAAAGTACAGGCAAGGAGCGTTGGTTTGTGTCAAAAGATTGATTTTTCGCTCTTTGGTGCACCAAAAAGTTAGAAAAACACAGGGTTTTGAAAGGTTGAGTAAGCGAAAGCCTACGTTTTGTTTGTTTACAGTGAGGTTTGGGAGGCTTTTGTCTTGACATTCAAACCCTACGGCTTGCTGTGCTATTTGATGAACACCTTGCGTCCTTGGATGATGTAGATGCCCCGCGTGGGAGTGGCAACGCGACGACCTTGTAGGTCGTAGGTGGGTGTGTTTACGGATGGTGTGGCTTCGCGTAGTGTCGCAATTGCGGTGATAGCTCCAATGGGTAGCCCGCGCGTTGAGCCTACTGCACGTGCATCAATATAGGCTGTGTGAGCGGGAATGATGGAAAGTGTGTTTGACGTGAAGAAGCCAGTGCGGAGCATCCACGAAAGTACCAGGTAGTTGCTTCGCTCTGATGCTTCTATTTGTAGTGTGTCAGCGGTGCCAGTTAGAACGTTATTTGGAGCGAGGTCTGTTGTGATGTGGCTATTAGATAGTTGTAGGGATGAGTTGTCGTTGCCAATGAGAAGGACCGGTTCGCTGGCAGGTATGATTCCGTCTTTGATTTCGTGAAGTTCTATACTGGAATGGTCGTCGGCAAGTTGGGCGGTATAGGCTTTGAGTTCGGCTGTGGCGGGAATTTGTGTGGAGAATGGATAGTAGGATGTGCTGTATGCCACGCCTGAAACGCGCAGTGCACTGCGCTCGGGCAGTGTGCGGTTTACGCGGAATGTGCTTCCGGTGCTTTCGCCGCCAGTCCAGTAGGCGAGGAAGAAGCGCGAGCCGTCTTGACGTTCATTGAGGCTGTAAGAAGAGCCATGTTGGCGTAGGAAAAATCCGCCTTCTATGTTTTGTCCTTTAGCAGGAACAACGTCCCAAAGCGTGTGTAGGTTTTGTGCTTTTGCCTCTTCGGGTGTAACGAGTTGGACGGTTATGCCCAATCCTGTGTTTGTTCCTGGCTCTGCTGTGGCTGATGCCCATAGTCTGCCATCTGCTATATGGCTAATGCTGAAACCATCCCATGCGTTGCCTTCAAATTTCCACACGCCGTTGGCGCTGTTTAAGTTCTTGGGATGTCCCAACGTGGTTTCGCAGCCGCCCGTTTCGCAAAGTGCGAGGTCAAAGCGTGTACCCTCGTAGTGCGAGGCATCGATGTAGCTGAGCGGTCCCCATACGCTGCGATTTCCGGTTTCGTCAATGGTGTCGCCAATGCAAACGAAATAACTGCCGCCTATTTCGAACGGGCCGTCCCATTCGTAGTCCACCCGCACGGTCATGTCCTCGCCGCGCATCTGTCTGCCGCTGTCCCAATGCAAACGTGCGTAGGGTAGGGCAGCGATGTCAGTAGGCAAACTCAGGTCGTCGCCTTCAAAAGCTTCGGTCACACTGGTCATGACCAGTTTGTCGGCATCGTAGAGTTCGAAGGTGGCTTGGTGGGGTGCCTCGTAATAGACAATGAATGAGGAGATGTGGGCGGGTTTGTGCTCCGATGCCGTGATGGTGAAGGAAGTGCTCTGGTTTTGCAAGTCAGTGACGGAGAGATAGGCTTCTTCACTACCCTGGGCGGTGGTAGGCAAACCGCCTTCGGCAGGAGTGATGGTCATCGGCACGTTGGTGTCGCCGTTGGTGAAGATGATTTCATAACCTGTGATGCGGTGTCCTTGGCTGATGCTGATGGTATAGGTTTGCGAAAGGCTACTGCCGCAGTACCAATCAAAGTTGGGCACTACAATGTTGTTGACTGGTCCTTCTGATACGATGGTGAGCTGTGGGGATGTGCCTTTAGATACGTATTTATATACGCTGTTACTGGTCTCAGTACTTTCAGTCCATCGGTTTTTTCGGTAGAAGGTTCCACTGCTTGTGTTGACATTGAAAAGTTCTTCGGTCTGACACGGATAGAAGTCCACGCTCAGGGCTGTGCTTTCGCCAGGGTTGTCGGCCTCGTTCCAATAGCTCAAGCAACGGTCGTCGCTGCGGTAGTTGGTGTGCAAATAAAGCACTTCGCCATGATAGTCGTTGTTGGTTTGCCAAAGCACGCCGCTCTCATCGGTAAGTAGACTGGCGGCTTCGGTGTCGCTGTTGCAATTGAGGTTTCTCGAGTGGTCGGCTGGGAGATAATTCCCCGTACTGAGGTTGCGCAGGGTGAAAGTACCGTCGCCGCTCTTCGTTAGGTCCCAACAATAGCGTGCGTCGATGTATTCTCCCTGTGCAAAGATGGCTGGATGACTGGCTGTGCTCACTCGGAAGTTCTCGCCCGTGCTGGTCGTGGCATTGTAGATGTAACCTGTTGCACCTGCTGTGGTGGCATATATTATATATGTACCGTTTGTTAGTTCTGAAGCGGGAATGGGGTTGTCTTCGGGTATGACTTGTATTTGGGCTGAAGCGATTGCTGCAGTGAGGAGACTGGCGGTCATCGCAATGAATAAGCGTCGGAGTAGCATTGTTGTGGATTTTTGTATTTTGTTTTGCGCTGCAAAAGTACATAAAAAGTAGAAAGTCTTTTCATCTCGGCCCGAGTTCGTGGCTATACCAAGCCGTAAAGCTTCCTTTTATGAGCAAAAAAAGACCGGCGTTTTCTCAACGGCGGTCTTTCTCGTCTAGACTAAAGTATGAGTATGGAAGAATAATTGCGAGGTACCTAGCAGATTCGAACTGCTGTACACGGTTTTGCAGACCGCTACCTAACCACTCGGTCAAGGTACCATTGCTCTTAATGCGGTGCAAAAGTAGTGCAAACTTGTTCTTGGTGCAAATTTTTGCGCGTTTTTTTGAGCAAAGTGTGCTAAGTCTGCGTTTGATTGTGAATATTTATTCAATGTATGTGTAGCCGTAGAGCCCGCTGCGGTAGTTTGAGATAAACTCTTTGCCTTCTTCGGGTGTGATGCGCTGTTCTTTGACGGCGCGTGTCACCCACGTTTCCAATCGGCGCACGAGGCGTTTGGGGTCGTATTGCACGTAGTCGAGCAGGTCGGCAACGGTTTCGCCGTCGATGGTTTTGTCGATGTGCCAGCCTTCTTCGTCAACAGAGATGTGAACCGCGTTGGTATCGCCGAAGAGGTTGTGCATGTTGCCTAATATCTCTTGGTAGGCTCCTACGAGGAACACGCCTATGTAGTAGTGCTCGCCTGGATGGATTTCGTGTAGGGGCAGATAGGTCTTTTGCTGGTCGTGATTGACGTAGGCGTCTATTTTCCCGTCGCTGTCGCAAGTGATGTCTTGTATGGTGGCGTTGCGAGTAGGTCGTTCTTCAAGACGCGATAGTGGCATGATGGGGAATATCTGGTCAATGCCCCAAGCGTCGGGCAGCGACTGGAAGAGCGAGAAGTTGCAGAAGTATTTGTCGGCCATGAGGCTGTCGAGGGCGCGGAGCTCGTCGGGCACGTGTTTCTGATGGTGGGAAAGTTCGTCCACTTCACGAGTGACACTCCAGTAAAGGCTCTCGATTTGTGCGCGTGTGCGTAGGTCTATGATACCATGGCGGAAGAGGTCGAGAGCTTCGGCGCGAATGTCTTCGGCATCGTGCCAATCTTCGAGCATGGAGCGTGGCGAGAGCTTATCCCAAATTTCGGTGAGGTCTTTCACCAACTGGTGGGCATTCTCGTCGGGCTGGAAGTCTTGCGACATTTCGCTTAGGCGCACGCTTTCCATCACGTCGAGCACCAGCAGCGAGTGGTGGGCAGTGAGCGAACGTCCGCCTTCGGTGATGATGTTGGGGTGGGGAATGTTGTTTTTGTCGGAGGCGTCCACAAAGTTGTAAACGCAGTCGTTGACGTATTCCTGTACGGAATAGTTCACACTGCTCTGAGAGTTGCTGGAGCGTGTGCCATCGTAGTCAACACCTAGTCCGCCACCGCAGTCAACAAAATCAATCTGCCAGCCCATGGTGCGCAATTGCACGTAGTATTGTGCGGCTTCGCGCAGCGCGGTGTTGATGCGGCGTATCTTTGTGATTTGACTTCCGATGTGGAAATGTATGAGGCGCAGACAGTCGTGTAGGCCGTGCTGGTCGAGCCAATCGAGCGCTTGGAGAAGCTCGCTGCACGAGAGTCCAAACTTGGAGGCATCGCCGCCGCTTTCTTCCCATTTGCCGCTACCACTACTTGCCAGCTTGATGCGAATGCCGAGGTTGGGGCGCACGCCTATCTTTTCGGCTGCCTGAGCTATGATTTGGAGTTCGGGTAGTTTCTCTATGACGAGGAAAACGCGTTTTCCCATTTTTTGAGCAAGCAGAGCCAATTCAATGTAGTTGCGGTCCTTATGGCCATTGCAGATGATGGGGCTATCGCTGTCCATGTTCACGCCAAGAACGGCATGGAGCTCAGGCTTTGCTCCACATTCCAGACCAAGGTTGTAGCGCGCGCCGTGGCTAATGATTTCCTCAACGACGGGGCGCATTTGGTTTACCTTGATGGGATAGATGATGAAATGTTCGCCTTGGTAGTTGTATTCTTTCCGAGCTTTGCCAAAGCAGGCCGCTGTCATGGCTATACGGTCGGCCAAGATGTCGGGAAATCGTAGCAATACAGGGGCAGGCATGTCGCGCTCTTCGAGTTCGTCCATCACTTCCTTGAGGTCCACTTGCACGCCACCTTTGAGGGTGGTTACGCAGGCGTGCCCTTCCTTGTTTATACCAAAGTAGCCGGCTCCCCAGCCTTTTACGTTATAAAGGTCTTCGGAGTCTTCTAAACGCCATTTTCTCATGGTCATGGGTTATGGAGTTTTTCTTGTTTGATAATCTGTTCTGCTATGGTCTCAATCTTGTTGGCATTGTCAAGCACGCTGACATCTATAGTGGTGTGGGCGCGGGCGTAGAAAGGTTTGCGCTCTTCCAACTGTTTGCGTACAAAGGCTTCTAATTCTTCGGGACTTTTCCCCTCGAGCAGTGGGCGGCGGCCTTTGGCTAATGTTAGATGAGTGAGTATCGTTTCGGGGGTGGCTTGAAGATAAACGGTATTTCCCACGCTGTTCATAAAGTCAATGTTGTCGAAGTGGCAAGGTGTACCACCGCCGCACGAAACGACTACGTCTTCAAACGCAGCTACTTCGTGCAACATGCGACGTTCCATGTCGCGAAAGCGGGCTTCGCCCTCGTCTTCAAAAATTTGAGGGATGCGTTTGCGGAAACGTTCTTCGATGTACCAATCAAGGTCGTAGAACATGCGTCCTGTGCGGCGTGCCACCTCGCGCCCGATGGTGGTTTTTCCTACGCACATGTATCCTATTAGGATGAGTGCTTTCACTGTTTTGAGCGTTTGCGTCCTTTCTTTGTTGAGGCTGTCTCGTTTTCCACAATATTCATGCATTCGGCCAGCGTGAGTTTCTGTACGTTGTCGTGGAGCGTCCTGGGAATGCGATAATTTTCACCTTTGTAAACAATGTAGGGTCCCCATCGACCTTTCAGTATTTCAAGCGCGGGTTCTTCGGCAAAGCGTTTGAGATGTTTTTCGCGCTCTGTTCGCCGCTTGTCTTCAATGAGGTCGATGGCTTCGTCGAGCGTAAGAGTGAGTGGATCGGCATCTTTTGGAATGGAGACAAAGAGTGTGCCGTGTTTGACGTAAGGGCCAAAGCGACCTTCAGCTGCAATTACTTCTTTGTCTTCGTATAGTCCGATGGTTCGGGGCAGGCGGAATAGCTCAAGGGCTTCGCTAAGCGTGATGGTTTGCATACTTTGCGAGTTCTTCAGCGTAGCAAAACGCGGTTTTTCGGTTTCTCCTGCAACGCCTATCTGAACCATTGGTCCGTAGCGGCCTATTCTGACGCTGACTGGCTTGCCTGTGGCGGGTTCTGTGCCCAAGATGCGCTCGCCGACATGGCGCGAAGAGCGTTCTTCCATGGTCTTTTCCACCTGTGGCTCAAAGTCGGCATAGAAACGTTTCATCAAGTCGGTCCAGTTTGATTGCCCCTCGGCCACGGCATCAAACTCTTTCTCGACTTCGGCGGTGAAATTGTAGTCAAGTATTGAGGGGAAATGCTCCAAGAGAAAGTCATTGACTACCAGCCCAAGGTCAGTAGGCACCAGTCGTCCGCGCTCGTTGCCCACGGTTTCTTGCTTGGTTTGTGACTTGAGTTTACCTTCTTTTGACAGCGTGATGGTGAGATAACTGCGCTTGCTGCCCTCTTTTTCTCCTTTGGCAACGTATTCGCGTGCTTGGATGGTGCTGATGGTAGGCGCATAGGTTGACGGGCGACCTATGCCGAGTTCTTCCAGCTTCTTGACAAGCGTGGCTTCGTTGAAACGTGCTGGTGCCTGGCTGAAGCGCTCGGTGGCTATGAGTGTTTGGCGTGAGAGCTTTTCGCCTTTTGATGTGCGCGGGAGTATGTGTGCGGAAGCCAATTCGTCTTCTGAATTAGAAGTGTCTTTGTCTTCGTGGTAAACATGGAGAAAGCCATCAAATTTAACCACTTCGCCCGTGGCTACAAAAGTGCCGTCAATGCCATTGGAAGATATGTTGATGTTGGTGCGTTCTATTTCGGCGTCGGCCATTTGGCACGCCATGGTGCGCTTTCGGATAAGGTCGTAGAGGCGGCGTTCGCTAGCGTTAGCTCCTGCCGTTTCTTTGTCGATGTAGGTGGGACGAATGGCTTCGTGAGCCTCTTGAGCACCCTTAGCTCCTGTGCGATAACGACGCGCTTTGTGATATTCAGCCCCTAAAGTTTCTTCAATCAGCTTGCCCGTGGTGTTGAGGCAAAGCGATGAGAGATTTGTGGAGTCGGTTCGCATATAGGTGATGTGGCCAGCTTCGTAAAGGGATTGTGCCAAGCGCATTGTCTGACTAACGGGAAAGCCTAAACGACGAGCGGCTTCTTGCTGGAGTGTACTTGTGGTAAAGGGTGGGGCAGGGGAGCGCTTTAATGGCTTGGTCTGTATGTCGTCCACTGCAAATTCGGCCTCTTTGCAAGCCAAGAGGAATTGCTCGGCCTCTTCTTTGGTCTGAAACCGTTTGCTGTAAGTAGTTTGAAGCTCTTCGCCCTCAGCTGTTTTGAAAACGGCTGTTACACGATAAGAAGCTTCGCTAATAAAAGCCTCAATCTCACGTTCGCGTTCCACTATTAAACGCACGGCAACACTCTGAACGCGGCCAGCACTCAGCCCGCGGCGCACCTTGCGCCAAAGAATGGGCGACAACTTGAACCCCACAAGCCTATCGAGCACACGGCGCGCCTGTTGGGCATCTACCAATGAGAGGTCTATCTGACGTGGATGCTCAATGGCGTGTTCAATAGCCGGCTTTGTAATTTCGTGAAACACGATGCGGTCTTGTGCCTTCAAGTCAAGTCCCAACACTTCGGCCAAATGCCACGAAATAGCCTCTCCCTCGCGGTCTTCATCAGATGCAAGCCACACCTTGTCGGCTTTCTGAGCTGCTGTGCGCAGGCTTCTCACGGTTGCAATTTTGTCTTCGGGGATTTCGTATTCGGGCTGAAAGGTTTCTAAATCTACGCCGAAATTCTTTTTCTTCAAGTCGCGGATGTGTCCTTTCGAAGAAAGTACTTTATAGTCTTTACCCAGAAAACGTTCAATGGTCTTGGCCTTAGCGGGAGACTCTACGATAACTAAGTTCTTTGGCATGCCCGTAGCTATAATATATAATATTGTATGTGTTTAAGCGGGTGCAAAATTATAGTAAAGAACTTTGTAGTGCAACATTTTCGGACAAAAAGCGAACAAAACGCCTTTGGCTTGCTTGTTCGTCAAGACACCTTTCGTATTTTTGCACGTCAGATGCAAACATTTCAACTTCATAGCGAATTTAAGCCAACAGGTGATCAGCCCGAAGCGATTAAGCAACTTACCGACGGCGTACTTGCTGGCGAACCAGCCCAAACGCTCCTCGGCGTGACGGGAAGCGGAAAAACCTTTACCATTGCCAACGTCATAGCCAATGTGGGGAAACCCACGTTGGTGCTTTCGCACAATAAAACGCTCGCAGCCCAACTCTATGGCGAGTTCAAGCAGTTCTTTCCCGACAATGCAGTAGAATACTACGTTTCCTACTACGACTACTACCAGCCCGAAGCTTATATAGCAAGCACAGATACTTATATAGAAAAGGACCTTGCGATAAACGAGGAAATCGACCGCCTGCGGCTTCGTGCTACATCGGCCCTGTTGAGCGGACGAAAAGACGTGGTGGTAGTTAGTAGCGTGTCGTGCATATATGGTATGGGCAATCCTGGAGCCTTTTACGAAAACCTCATAGAATTGCAAACAGGCAAAACGCTCGCTCAGAGTATGTTGCTCAACAAGTTGGTGGCATGCCTTTACGTGCGCAACGACATAGCCCCTAAGGGCGGGTGCTTCCGTGTGAAAGGCGATACGGTTGAAGTCTTTCCGCCCTATGCCGAAACCATGGTGCGCATCACTTTCTGGGGCGACGAAGTAGAGAGCATAGAAGAAGTGGACATAGAAACTGGGCATCGGATCGGTCTCTTTGACGAATATAAGATTTATCCCGCCAACCTCTTTCTCACTTCTCGCGAACAGCAAGAAATAGCCATCCGACATATTCAAGACGACCTTGTAGTGAGGCTTGAAGAACTTGAAACAGCAGGAAAAAAACTTGAAGCCAAGCGGTTGAAAGAGCGCGTGGAATACGATATAGAAATGATACGAGAGTTGGGACATTGCAGCGGCATTGAAAACTATTCGCGCTATTTCGATGGGCGCGAGCCAGGCACAAGACCGTATTGCTTGCTCGACTTTTTCCCCGAAGATTTTCTAATAGTCATTGACGAGAGCCACGTCAGTATTCCGCAAATCCAAGCTATGTATGGCGGCGACCGAAGTCGCAAGACTGCATTGGTAGAGTATGGATTTCGCTTGCCTGCCGCACTTGACAACCGTCCTCTCACGTTTGATGAGTTTCGTCAGATGGCTAAACAAGTCATTTACGTCTCGGCCACACCAGCTGATTATGAACTGGCCGAATGCGGCGGTGTAGTGGTGGACCAAGTGATAAGACCAACGGGGCTACTCGACCCCTACATCGAAGTGCGCGACAGCGACTATCCCGTTGACGATCTCGTTGAAGAAATCCGCCAATCGCGCGAACGTGGTGAGCGTGTGCTTGTCACCACGCTCACCAAGCGAATGGCTGAAGAAATGAGCGAATACCTGCTCAACATTGGTATCCCAACAGCCTATATTCATAGCGATGTAGATACGCTCGAGCGCGTGCAGATTATGGACGACCTGCGCCGAGGAACATACGATGTGCTTGTGGGAGTAAACCTTTTGCGTGAGGGGCTTGACTTGCCCGAAGTAGCTCTCGTAGCTATCCTTGATGCCGACAAAGAAGGTTTCTTGCGTTCCCATCGCAGCCTCACACAGACAGCTGGTCGCGCCGCCCGAAATGTGAACGGGCGTGTCATCATGTATGCAAAGAGCATCACGCAATCTATGCAACTTACTATCAACGAAACCGAACGTCGGCGCGCCAAACAACAAGCATACAACGAAGCCCATGGTATCGTTCCCCAACAAATTCGGCGCGCACTTTTTAATGGTGAACTCACTTCAGCCTCTTCGCGACATAGTCAGAAGAAAACAGCATTTGCAGCAAGCAAAGGTCCCGTAGATGTTGAGAAACATAGTTATGCCTTGGCAGCCGAACCAACAGACTTGGCTAATGAAGCAATGAACGGCTATGCTTCCGAACCCATCAGCGAACGTTTGGCGCACATCGAAGCCGACATGCGCGCCGCAGCCAAACGCCTTGATTTCGTCACCGCAGCACAATTGCGCGACCTACTTTTAGAACTCCGCGCAAAGGCTGAAAACAGTTAAGGGGTGTTCTATAAATTAGGAAAATCGTTCTTTGATTATGCTTGATGCTTTTAAGCTCTCATGAGCATCTTCCCAAACTAACTTCCCAGCACGTAGC
>ONDJ01000027.1 GCA_900316575.1 uncultured Prevotellaceae bacterium
ACTTCCCAGCACGTAGCCCGCTACGCGGCTGCGAACTTAATTCAAAATCTGCATCATGATAGCTCAAAAATCATTCAAGCCTAATTTATAGAACACCCCGAAAATGTTCCCTATGTGCGAACTTCTTAGTAGGCAGGCGTGAGATTGTCCCTAATCTTTATGACGGATTAAGGCTCAAAGACACTGGCGCAGTTCTTGGAGGGTTGGTTTGATTAGTGGGAAGGCTAATATGAAACTTCCTATGTCGGCTAATGGTGTAGCTAATTGTACGCCAAGGAGTCCATAGAAGTGGGGCAGCAGGAGTATGAGGGGAATAAAGAAAATGCCTTGACGGGCAGAAGCCAGTAGGGTGGCTTGAGGTGCTCGGCCTATGGTTTGGAGCGTCATGTTGCTGATGGTGACGAACATATTGAGGGGGTAAACCATCAGCTGAAAGCGCAGCGCCAAAGCTCCTACGGCTACTACGGCAACATCGTCGCGAAAGAGCCTTACAAACGTGTCGGCCCAAATGATGCTTACGAGCGAAAGCACAGCCATACCAATTGTTCCCGCAATGGTGCAAAAGCGAAAACCTTGCCACACGCGGTCGTATCGGCGTGCACCGTAGCAGTAACCGCAAACGGGTTGGTAGCCTTGTCCGAGGCCGATGAATACGGCATAGGCCATGAAGGTGATGCGCGTAGTGATGCTCATACCCGCAATGGCAGCATCGCCGTACTGACCAGCGGCATGATTGAGCAGCAACGTGGCCAGGCAGGCTAATCCCTGGCGGGCAAGCGAAGGCAGTCCGCCTCGCAGTATTTCAGCAAGAACGGTGTGTGAGATGCTGACAGATTTGAGCGTCAAAGCACAGCTTCCGTGCTTTGCATTGAGAAGCAGGAGGACGATGAGCGATATGCCTTGGCACAAAATGGTGCATATCGCCGCGCCAGCCAGTCCGCCACCGAGTGTAAATATGAAAAGAGGTTGAAGCGCAATGTTCAGCAGTGAGCCGCTCGCGATGCCTATCATGCCCAAAATGGCATTTCCCTGAAAGCGTAGCTGATTGTTGAGCGTCAGAGCTGCTGTCATTAAGGGTGCTCCGAGGAGGATAGGGGCGAGGTATTCTGTGGTGTGGGGCAGAATGGTGTTTGTGGCTCCGAACAGTCTGCAAAGTGGTGCCAAAAAGAATAGAGATAGAACCGCAAGGAGCACTGATATAACTATTCCTATGTAGAACCCCGTTGCAGCCATTGTTTGCGCTTTTGCTTTGTTGCGAGCTCCAAGATAGCGCGAAATGGCGTTGCCCGATCCTTGGCCAAAGAAGAAACCGATGGCTTGTATCAGTGTCATTGCAGCAAAGGCCACACCGACTGCAGCTGTCGCTTCGGTGCTCAGTCGGCCCACGTAGAAGGTGGTGGCAAGGTTGTAGATTGCCGTGATGAGCATTGACACGATCGTGGGCACGGCCAGCGCAAGTATCAGGTGCGGCACGGGCGCAGTGGTCATGCGATGGAACTGATCGGTCATTGTAGGATATGTTTTTGCGGATAAGGCGGGCTTTAGTCGCTATTGCGTGTGGTTTTGCAGATGGGGAACGACGCTTTCTTAGTCTTCTTTTTGAAATATGGCGCAACACCACCGCTCTTTCTCGCGCGAGTGTACGAGTTTCAACCCAAATTTTTCGGCGCACTGCTGCAAGGCGGGCAAATCGTCGGTGTAATACCCGCTTGTGAACAGACGTGCACCAGGCTTCATCGTGTGGCTGTATGTTTCCATGTCTGCAATGAGGATGTTGCGGTTGATGTTGGCCAAAACGAGGTCGAAAGGCCCCGCGTTTTTCAGGGTAGTAGCATCGCCAAGTTTCACAGTGATGCTATCTACATGGTTGAGGGCTATGTTGTCAACAGTGTTGCTCACACACCATTCGTCGTTGTCAATGGCCAGCACCGATGCTGCTCCGCGCATACGTGCTAGGATGGCCAGTATGCCTGTACCGCAGCCCATATCGAGCACGTCGTAACCAGTGAGATCTATTTTGAGGAGTTCCGAAAGCATTTGCGAAGTCGTGGCATGATGGCCTGTGCCAAACGACATGCGCGGGTCGATTGTGATGCGATATTCGGCTTCGGGCACGTTGTTGTGCATGGTGCCAGCTACTACACAGCGGTTGTCAACGATAAGCGGCTTGAAATAGTTTTGTTCCCACACGGCGTTCCAATCCTTGTCTTCGGCTTGTTCGTAGGAATAGCTGATGGAAATGCCTGGGACAGGGAAAGTGCTTAGTGTTGTTTGGAGCTGCTCTGGGTCGTATTCGTCGAATTTGATGTAAGCTGTGAGCGTTCCGCTTTCGTCTTCGGTTGTTACGAAACTATCAAAACCAGCTTCGCCCAGTAGTGCACAGAGTATGTCTTGAAAGTCAGTGGAAGAGGGCGAAAGCTTAAACGTGAATTGAAGATATTTCATGGTAGAGAGGAGATAAATAGTTTTGTTGTTTTTAGACTGCTGCGTATGTTCAATGCTGAAGGTGACGAATGCGCCATTCGGCTGGATAGAGGTTGTTGGCACGTGCGCCAAGATTGTTGAGAAAACCCAGCGGATGCCCCTCATAGGTAGCTAAGACATAGCCTTTAGGTACGTTTCCTTTAAGTTGTAGGGCTTGTTTTGAAAGATATTGCAGGGCTTCGTCTATAGACAATTCTGCTTGTGGAAATGCTGTGTCCGAGCATATTGTTGACAGAGCGAGGGCGTGGGCAGGTATTTGCTTTCTACCCTTTATGGTGGCGATGTCTGTGCCGGTGGCAATCGTTTTAATGTTCTGACGAATAGCAGTTGCAGCGGGCAGCAACGTTTGGCGCAATGCTGCCAAAGTGTCGTGAGCAGATTGAATGCCAATGAATTCGCCGTCTGTTCTTAGCCACTTGCGAGGCAAGGGGATTGTTTTTTCGGCTTTTCTGAGGCGAATGGTGTTTTCTTTCGCAGTTTTTCTCAAAAGAGCCAAGAAGAAACCTTCGCCAATCGTGCGGTGGGGCAAGAAGTGAAGCATTCCGTCGTCGGCCTTTATCCCCCATGACGGGGAAGGTGACAAAGGTATAACTTCAGCTCCTAGATGTTCACATATCCATCTTACGTTGTCTTCGTTCTCTGCAGGATTAAAAGTGCAGGTGCTAAAGACGAGGTACCCACCAGTTCGGAGTGCTGGCCAGACGTCGGCAACAATTTCACGACTGCGTTGGGCACACATGGATGCTATCTGCGGGCTCCACTCGCTGCGAGCTCTTGGGTCCTTGCGAAACATGCCTTCGCCAGAGCAAGGAACGTCTGTGGCAATCGCGTCGAAAAGGCCTTTGAGCGAAGCAAAATGCTTAGGGTAGTCAGAACAAACAAGGATGTCTGGGTGTCCCCACTTCTGCATGTTCTCTCGCAGGATCATGGCTCGCTGTCTGACTGGCTCATTGGCAACGAGGAGCGTGCCTATTGGCATAAGGCTCTGCCACAGCGTGCTTTTCCCGCCAGGAGCGGCACAGAGATCAAGCAGCAGAGCTGGCTTTTCGTCCATTGCTTCGTAAGCCAGTGCGATAGACATTGATGCAGCTTCTTGCACGTAGAAGCAACCTGCGTGGAAGAGTGGATTTTGCGTGAAAGCAGGTCGCTCAGCAAGGGTGTATCCGTTTTGGCACCACGCTATGGGTGAAGCATCATTGGGTGCGGATATCGGTTTAGAGGGATTTATACGAAGCGAAGTTCCCCTTCCTTCTGTGTCGTTCAGTGCTCTGCAGAGCTCTTCTGCATCAGCATGGCTCATTTGGGTGTGCAAACGCTGACAAAATGCGGCGGGCAATGAGGGGAACTCCATGTAAATAAGTTGTTGAGACGTTAGAATGGGAACGGATTAGCTAGGCTCGGGTTTTTGTGTTTTGTTGAAGGAGTTTGTCTAATCGTTCATAGCAGCGAGTGCTATGACTAAGTCCTCTTTTTTCTCAAAACGAACTATGGCTTGAAAGGGTGGGGCGGTGTAGGCTTCAGTCTCGGTGAACGAAGATATGATTACTTCGGAGATTGTTTTGCACGAAGTGCCATAGAGCTTAAAGACCGCTTCTTTCAAAGACCATACCTTTGTGGCCAATAGGGTATCTGCAGGGAAAGAGATAAGAGTGCTTTCAGTAGCATTTATGATGCGTGGAAGAACTTTCAGTGTGCGTACACTCGTATGTTCAATGTCAAGACCGACGGGGTGGGCCGACAAAGCTATTGCTGCGTAGCTCGCTGTGTGTGAGATGCTAATGAAAGGTTGATTTTCTCCGATTAAAAATGGTTTTCCTTCGGTGGTTTTGGTGAGTAGATCGGGATTTAAACCAGCGTTCTCAATCAGTTGAGAAACGGCCAAACGCTGTGTTTCTAAGCGATGGGGGCTGCCTTTGGGTATTGCCTTTATGGGCTTAATGAAGACCTTTGCCTGGTCGATATCAAGTGACTTGGTGTCCATCGGCTTCAGCTTTCTTTTACTCGCCGAACTCTGAGCTGGCTAATGCGACGCTTCTCCATTTGCAGCACTTCAATTTTCAGCCCATAAACCTCAGTTGTATAGTGCAGGGCGGGGAAGCCCTCGCAGAGCGCAAGAACCAATCCGGCTACAGTGTCGGATTCGCCCGAACGCTTTCGGGCAGCGTCTTCGTCAAGATTGAAAAAGTTGCAGAAGTCAGCAATGCTCGTTTCGCCTTCGACAAGATAGTCGTCATCGCCAAGGCGGATGAAGAGCGACTTTTCATCGTCGAACTCGTCTTGGATTTCACCAAAAATCTCTTCCCAGATGTCTTCCATCGTTACAACACCCGTCATAGCTCCATATTCGTCAACGACAACAGCTATATGGACACGGCTCTTCTTAAACTCACGCAGTAGGTCGCGAATGGGTTTGTTTTCGGGAATGAAAAAAGGTTGTCGAACTAGGCGTTGCCATTCAAAGTCTGCCGGTTTTTCGAGGTGGGGAAGCAGATCTTTGACGTAGAGAATGCCTCTAATCTTGTCGGGCGAATTTTCGCAGATAGGGATGCGCGAATAGTTTTCTTCTTCCACACGCTTGAGCACTGTGGTAAAGTCTTCCTTCACGTCAATAGAAAAGACACGTGCGCGGGGAGTCATCAAGTCGCCCGCTGTTTCGTCGCCAAAGCGCAAAAGGCTCTTGAGAATGTCTTTCTCGCCATCGTTGCCACTCGTGTCGTAGTTTTCAATGGCGCGTTCAAGGTTTTCGAGCGTAATGTTGATGTCCTCTCCGTGTCCGCCGTGGTTTTGCTTCGTGCGAATGGTGAAAGGGTGTGCCGCTTTAACAAGGAAATGGGTGAAGGAGGCCGTGTGGCTAATGAAACTCACGGCATAGTTGGCCGCCAGCCGCTGCGGCAGAATGCTTGCTATGGTAATGGCAGTGATGGCAAGTATAGCACTACTAAGTATTAAGTATTCGCTTCCCCACAGATGCAGCGCGACAGCGATGCCTGTCGCAGCGTAGATGATGAGCATCAAACTGCGATAGAGCATTATTGCTTGGCGAAGCCGATGGGGATGCGACAAAAGATTTATGAGCCGCGTACGTTTCTTTTCCGAAAGGTGTTGGAGCTTTCGGGCTGCTTCTGCGCTCAATGAGGTGAAGCCTCGTTCTATAGCCGAGAGAAAGGCAAGTGCAAAAAGTGCTACGCAGCAAATCGCTATAAGCGTGTAGAGGGTAGGCTGAAGCATAGAGGCTATGGTTGGGAAGTCGCAGTCGGCTCAGTGCTACGTGCTTGCGACTCGGAACGCGGTGTGAGCAATTCAAGGTTGCTTGCCCAAATCTCGGTGACCGTGTGTTCGTGGCCTTTCTTGTCGGTCCATTCACGAGTGCGTATCTCTCCTTCAACGTAGAGCTTGTCGCCTTTATGCACATATCGTTCAACGATTTCGGCTAACTTTCGCCAAAGGACGATACGATGCCATTCTGTGCGTTCGGGAACTTCTGTGCCGCTCTGCAGTCGGTAACCGCGCGTGGTTGTAGCTAAGCTCACCACAGCAGTGGCTACACCAGCATCTACATAGCGAATTTCGGGCTCACGCCCAACATTGCCAATGAGCATTACTTTATTGAGTGACATATATAGTTTAAAGTTTAGAGTTTATAGTTTAAAGTTGCGGCGGGCTTTAACCTTTATCCTATAGCCTTTAACCTTTACTTAGGTCTTTGAGGATTAACGTAGTCTATCGGCTGCGCGTACCAACTTTTCGTCGTGGCGTATTCCTAGAACAGCCATGATCGTGAAGCAGATGGCAATAGGGAGCATCGCCAGTCCCCAATTCAGGTCAAGGGTAGGACTGGTGTCGGTATGTGTCGCGCTTTCAATGGTTCCTATGACTTGGTAGCCGAAAATAGCAAGTAGCACACACCACAAGATGTCCGTTGCTATAGCCCAAAGGCAACAGCGTGTTTGCAACTTGCGGTTTCTGAACGTCAAGATGGCGGCCAAGCGTAGCGCAATGCTCAAGAAAACTGCTATCCCCAATACCCAAGAATTTTCAAGAGGCTGGCTTTCGCCCGTTGGGGCCGTGTTGGTGATGGCTATTGCATTGACTGGCAGACGCAGCGTTTCGGTGGTGTTAATAATTATTGCAGCGCTTTCAGGAATGCATAGGAATACAACCAATGCAATAATGGCCAATAGGAGATAAATGGTTTGGATGCGTTGTATCATTGTCGTGGGAAGTTTGAAGGAAACTCATAGGTCTAAATTTTTCACGCTGGTGAAGCAAAGCGGCGCAAAGAATGATTTTGAAACAAAGCTTCGCGGACTTTGCGTCACCAGCGTGAATTGAACTCAGAACTTGAGAATGCTAAATCTTCTATGAGCACTCCTTCTGACAGTTTAACGTTTATAGTTTAGAGGTTAGAGATATAGTGGTGTCTTTTAACCTCTAGGCTCTAACCTTTAACCTTTAATTGTCGAGTGCTTCTTTGTCTTTCTCAGGATTGCGGTAGTAGATGTTGCCTTCTTCAAATTCTTCGGTGGCAATGAGCGTTGGTTTGGGCAACTTCTCATAGTAACGCGAAATTTCTATCTGCTCGCGATTTTCAAAAGTCTCTTCTAAAGTGTCGGAGCCTTGGGCAAATTCTTTAAGCTTGCGCTGGAGGTCGTTTTTCATTTCGTTGCTAATTTGATTAGCCCGCTTCGACATGATAACAACGCTTTCGTAGATGTTGCCCGTTTCCTCGCACATTTCCATCAAGTTGTGGGTAACGGTGTTTGTGGGTGCTTTTGTCTTTCTGTAGTCCATATTGGGATAAGATATTGTTTGCTTTGTTGTAAAAGGAATTAGGCCTGTTCCTCGGTTTCTGTGTTCAGAGGACGGTTGAGCTGCTTGCTGTATTTGTTATATAGCTGTTCGGCTTCTTTGCGATAGACCGACTCGGGATATTCGTCTATGAAGTTCTGATATTCTTCAATGGCGTTTGACAAGCGTTCTTGCTTTTTCTCCACAACACTTTGGTTGGCAAGGTCGAACTTGGCGCGAACGATGAGCCAAGCAAATTCTTCGCGACGCTTGCTGTATGGATATTCACGTATGGCATTCTCTGCTGTAGTGATGCAGGCTTGGAAGTTGCTTCCGCCTGTGCTGCAATTGCCGAAATAGGAACCGAGGTCGTAATAGAGCTTTGCGGAGAGCCACTCTTTTTCGATGAGCTGGTCTTGCAGTTCAAAAATTTTGTTGCGGGCATCTTGGGCGAGCGGGCTAAGCGGATAGTGCTCCACAAACTGCGAGAGCTCAGTAACGGCTTCGTAGGTAGGGGTTTGGTCAAGCTTAACTTCGGGCACAGCGTTGTAAAGTGCGATGCCGCTGTAGTATTTGGCTTGTTCTGCAAAATAGCCTTTGGGATAGTCGGTATAGTACTTGCGCAAGATGGTTGAGGCTGCTTCGTAGTCTTTCGCACGCAAAGTGGCAAGACCGTGCATGAAGAGGGCTTCTTGGCCTGCTTCTGTGCCGCGAAGTGCTGGCAATACGTCGTTGAGTAAAGTGGCAGCCCGATTGTAGTGACCACGTACAAAGTATTCTTTTGCGGCTTCAAACTTATAGTGTGGGTCCGTGGACTTTAACACGCGGTTGTAGTCGCTACAAGCTGTGAGCACCACTGTAGCGATTGCTATAAAAAGATAGGTGAACTTTGTCATAATAAAGAATGTTCGGCCTGCAAAAGTAGGATGTTTTTGGCACTTAGCCAAATAGCGTAGGGAGAAAGTGCTTTTTCGGGTACTTTAGGGTGCTGAACCTTTTGACAGTTTGGCATCAAAAGTTGCGTCGTAAGTGTTCTTTTAATAGAAGTTTGTTGGCTTGTTATGAAAACATGAAGGCTTAGCGCAAGTTTAGTGCTTGTTTCTGTTGCTTCTTGCTTGTCGTATGGCGGCTTTCTTTCGTGCTGAGGCAGAGCCATGTGCACCTGTGATATAGCTTTTCTTTTTGGCTTTGGTTTTTACGCGATTGGATTTCTCTGTAGGCTCTGAGGGGCCTTTGCGAAAAATGATGCCTTCTTGTATGGCTTGACGGACTTCTTCGCGGCTTGCTTTACGCATGGTTGTGGTTTGAGTTAATGATGGAAAAGGCGCACTCCAGTGAAGGCCATGGCGATGCCGTATTTGTCGCAAGTGGCGATGACGTGGTCGTCGCGTACGCTACCGCCGGCTTGTGCCACGAAACTTACACCACTCTTGTGTGCTCGCTCGATATTGTCGCCAAAGGGGAAGAAAGCGTCGCTTCCGAGGCATACTCCTTGTTGCTTGCTGAGCCATTCTCGTTTTTCGCTTGTGGTGAGTGCTTCGGGCTGTCTTGTGAAAAAGAGTTGCCATGCCCCGTCGGCAAGCACGTCTTCGGGTGTTTGTCCCAAGTAAGCGTCAATGGTGTTGTCGCGGTCGGCGCGGCGAATATCTTCGCGGAAAGGTAGGTTGAGAACTCGCGGATGCTGACGCAAGAGCCAAAGGTCGGCTTTATCGCCTGCAAGGCGTGTGCAATGTATGCGGCTTTGCTGCCCGGCTCCGATGCCTATGGCTTGTCCGTCCTTGGTATAGCAAACGCTGTTGCTTTGCGTGTATTTGAGTGTGATGAGTGCTATTTTTAGGTCGCGAATGGCTTCAGGGGTAAACTCCTTGTTGGCTGTAGGGCGATTGCTGAAGAGTGTTTCGCCGCTCAAGTTTATTTCGTTGCGATGTTGCTCGAACGTGATTCCAAAAACTTGCTTTCTTTCGATGGGTGCTGGGGTGTAGTTTTTGTCCATGCGCAATACGAGGTAGGTTCCTTTGCGCTTGGCTCTTAATATCTCAAGTGCTTCGGACGTATAGTCGGGCGCTATGATTCCATCACTTACTTCGCGCTTGAGCATGATAGCGGTGGATAGGTCGCAGGTGTCGCTCAGGGCAACGAAGTCGCCATAGCTTGACATTCTGTCGGCACCTCGTGCACGGGCGTATGCTGTAGCAATGGGTGAAAGAGGCTCTTTCAAATCGTTTACAAAGTAGATGCTTTTCAACGTGTCGCTAAGCGGCAATGCTACGGCGGCACCAGCTGGAGAAACGTGTTTGAAGGACGCTGCGGCAGGAAGCCCTGTTGCTGCTTTTAGCTCGCAGACGAGTTGCCAAGCGTTTAAGGCATCGAGCAAGTTGATATAACCTGGTCTTCCGCTGAGCACTTCAAAAGGGAGCTTGCCAGTTTCTATGCTTACGCTGGCGGGCTGCTGGTTGGGGTTGCAGCCGTATTTAAGTGTAAGGGTTTGCATAGTGAGCGGTGGAATATAGTGTAAGAATGATGTTTAGTTTTGTTGCGCTGCAAAAGTAGTGTTTTCTTGGCGCATTCAATTCCAAACGTTGTGATTTTGTATTTGTTTGTCCGTTTCTTTATTGTGGATTCATGTATGGTTGTCAATGTGGCGTGTTGCTCATGGTCGTAATATAAAAGAAGAGGGACAAGCGTCGCTTTTGACGTTTGTCCCAACGTTGTGACCTCGTTGCGGAGACCGGACTCGAACCAGTGACCTCCAGGTTATGAGCCTGGCGAGCTACCAACTGCTCCACTCCGCGATGTAATCTGTCAATCCCTTGTTGGAATTGCGGTGCAAAAGTAGGGCGGCTTTTTGATTTTAGCAAGTTTTTTTGCGAAAAAGTGTTCTTTCGGGGTGTTCTAAGGGCTCTTTTGATAGAAATGGGGGCGTTTCTATGCTAAATAGCGTGTTTCGGCGATTGTTTTGTGTGGTTTGTGTTGCTAGGTGCAGGGTTAGATGTGTTTGTTTTCTTTATTCTACGTGCAAGACAAGTCCTTTGAGGTATTCGCCTTCGGGATGATAGATGGAAATGGGATGGTCGGCTGGCTGTGTGAGTTGGTGTAGAATGCGCACGTGGCGTCCTGTGCGAGCGGCGGCGGTGAAAACGGCGAGCCTAAACTGTTCGCGGCTCACGGCTTGTGAGCAACTGAAGGTGAACAATAGGCTACCCGTTGGCATGTGGCGCAGAGCGGCTTCGTTCAGTCGGGTGTAGCCACGCAGGGCTTGGCGCAATGCATCGCGATGTTTGGCAAAAGCAGGAGGGTCGAGTACCACGATGTCGTAGTCTTTGGTTCGCCCACCTTGCAGGAAGCGAAAGGCATCGGCTTCAAAGGCTTCGTGGCGGTCAGTGTTGGGGAAATTAAGTTGGATGTTCTCGTTGGTGAGTTCTATGGCGCGTGCGCTACTGTCAACACTGTGAACCAGCTTAGCTCCGCCACTGAGGGCATAGACGCTGAAGCCGCCAGTGTAGCAAAACATGTTGAGTATGCGTTTGTTATGCACGTATTGTTTTAGAAGGTTGCGGTTTTCGCGTTGATCGACAAAGAAACCTGTCTTTTGTCCTTCGAGATAGTCAATGTGAAAGCGCAGGCCATTTTCAACGGCTACTTGCGGCGCATCGGTCATTGCTGCGTCGGGGTAGATAAAACCATCCTTTGCGCCAGTGTATGCTTTGAAGGGGAGGGTGCCTTCGCTCTTATAGTAAACGGCTTTGAGCCTATCTGCCATCACGACTTTCAATGCTTTGAGAATTCGCGTGCGCATCAGGTGCATGGTTACGGTATGTGCTTGCACTACGGCTACACCATCGAAAAGGTCTATCACCAATCCTGGCAGACGGTCTCCCTCGCCGTGAACCAAACGTACGATGTTGTTGTCTTTGCGCAGTAATCCTAATTGAAAACGAAGGTCAAGTGCCTCGGCCAAGCGTTTTTCCCAGAAATGATTGTCAATGGTTTCTTGGGCTTCAAAGGAGAGCATCCTCACGGCAATGCTTCCTATCTGATAATATCCCGTGCCAAGTGGTGTTCCGTCATTGGCTTGCACTGCTACGAGGTCGCCTTCTTTCAGTCCATGGGGAAGATTGCGAATGGCTCCGCTGAAAATCCATGGATGTAGGCGCATTAGGCTTTCCTCTTTCTTTGGTTTGAGGATGATGATGGGGAGCATAGTCTGAGTGTTCACAGGTTAAACAATGATGGTGGGTTTCTTAAGAAATCGTCTCTGTTGGAAAATCTTCTAATTCGTAGGGTGATCCGTTGAGCAGGGGTTGGAGTGCGCCAAAAAGCTTTAGGCAGGCATCAGCATCGGTAGCGGCATAGAGTTTCTGTGCAGGAGTGAGCACATCGGCTTCCCAATTGCTGCGTTGTTGCCCTTTGCTGATGCGCCGTTTGAAGACGTTGGCAAAGAGGCGTGCCAGTCCTTGGTCTTGGAGTCCTAATTGTTTGGCCACACGTTGGAGATCTACCCAACTATCTGTGCTGAAATGCGTATGCGAACGCAATAAGGCAGCGGCATCGTCTTTCAAGGATATGCCTACTTTAATGATTTCTGGGTTGCAAAGCAAGTTGGATAGTGCGGGTGTCACTCCTGTGCGAAAAATGCGGAACAGAAAGCAAGTATCTTCTGTAGCAATCTGAAGCAGGGCTGGCGGTCGCATCGGTCCTTTCTTAAATCTTGGTCGTGTCTCAGTGTCAAAACCTAATACACGCTCACGACTCAAAGCTCTAACGGCTCTTTCGGCCTCTTGTGGGCTTTGCAGAACGAAAATTCTCCCAGCAAACTGATAGCGTGGCAAGGTGGAGATGTACTCCTTGGGCGTACTGACAAAAAGCCGCTTGATGCTTTCACTCTTCTGCGCCATCGGCTTCTATATATATAATATGGAGTGTGCGCAGGGCTGCCAAAAGCTTTCCGCCCCATGTGAGCCGAAATTCTTCGAGTGTGTCATGAAGGCAAACAAGCATGGCTTCTTCGTGTCCTTCGCGAAAAGTTTCAACCAAATCGCGCAGTTGCTGATAGATGTCGGATAGGTTTTCGCTGACGGTGCAAAGGATGGGTTGTTCGGCATATTTGAAGTCCTCAACCTGTACGTCAAGATAGTCGTCTGCGGCACGCAACACACTGTGAACGTTGCGGCGCACGTAGTTGTAGTCGTTCTCGGTGACAAACGGCGAGACGTATGCATCGATTTCTTCTACCTGTGGATGCATCACAGCTTTGAGGTAAACCATCGGCAGAAGCGCACATAGTGTCTGGCAAAAGTCGTGTTGCGTAGCATTGGCGCAATTCTCTACATATCGGCAGTATTCCGCGCTGACACGGACGAGCTCCAGTGTTTTTTCTTCGTATGGATTGTTTTCCACGTGTGAGTTGTTGCGATTATTTTGATTTCGCGTGCAAAAGTACACAATCTTACCTATGACAGAAACAGCAGCGTGGAAATAATGCCTTTTATCGCTACCTTACTCACTCTATGGCCTTATAGAAATTGTGAGTGTTGAGTGATTTTTTTTATGCTGTGACGGTTTTGTTTTGTCATAGCTTCTGTATGGGCGAAGAATATCATTTGTCGCAGATTTATGGTAAATATGCTCATATTATGTCCCATTTTGCTCAAAAACGTGTTGAAGTGTGCAAGATTTTAACAAAGAAAACTTGCACGACACGGATTTAGCGTTATTTTTGCACACGATAAACCAAAATGAGCAACAAATATTCAGCTTATTATGATGAATGATATAGACATTAAGGCGTCGGCTGCAGAGGCGGACGACGCGCAATTTGAACACAAAGTGGGCGAGCTTGATTTTATCGGTCTGATAGAAGATTCCATTGTGCGACATTGGAACAAAGATGCTTTTACGGACTATCAAGGCGAAACGTTCCAGTATAAGGACGTAGCCCGCAAGATAGAGAAACTTCACATTCTGTTTGAGGAAGCAGGCCTTGTTCAAGGCGACAAGGTGGCACTCTGCGGGAGAAACAGCTCGCACTGGGCTGTGGCTTATCTGGCCGTGCTGACATATGGTGCGGTGGCTGTACCTATCCTGCATGAGTTTAAGGCCTCACAGGTTCATGACATTGTCAATCATAGCGATGCTCGGCTGCTTTTTGTGGGCGACCACGTTGTGAAAGACATTGTGCCCGACGAGATGCCCAATCTTGAAGGCATTATCCAGATAGCCGACTTTCAGCTCTTCGTTTGCCGCTCGCAGAAGCTCTATGATGCTCGCGAAAGGCTCAATGCGCTCTACGGGTTGAAGTATCCCAAGTATTTCCGAACACAACACGTACACTATCGCAGGCAGGACGGCGAGTCGTTAGCACTGATAAATTATACTAGCGGCACTACCTCTCGGTCAAAAGGAGTGTTGATACCTTATCGTGCGCTGTGGAGCAATATGCAATTTGCCTGCGAAGTGTATAACGATGTGTTCCCCGATGGTGAAGGTCGTGTGGTAAGTATCTTGCCTTTGGCCCATATGTATGGCATGGCCTTTGAATTCCTTTTTGAATTCCACAGAGGCGGACATATTTACTTCTTGACACGCATCCCATCGCCCAAGATTATTTTTAACGCTTTCAATACGGTGAAACCCCACGTGGTTATCAGCGTTCCGTTGATCATCGAGAAAGTGATTAAGAAGATGGTTTGGCCCAAGTTGGAAGCACCAAGCATGAAACTCTTGCTACGTTTGCCCATCATATCACAAAAAATTCTCGACCGCATACGCCAAGAACTCTACACCGCTTTTGGTGGTCAGTTCAACGAAATCATTGTGGGCGGCGCAGCCTTCAACAGTGAGATAGAGCAATTTTTGCATCGCATAGGTTTCCCCTTCACCGTAGGCTATGGGGCCACAGAGTGCGCACCTATCATCTGCTATGCATCTTGGAATGAATTTGTTCCAGGTTCGTGCGGCAAGGTGGCTCCGCGTATGGAACTGCGCATTGATAGTCCCGACCCGCAAAACATTGTGGGCGAGATTTTGGTGCGCGGCATGAACGTGATGCTCGGCTATTACAAAAACGAAGAGGCCACTCGCGAAACGCTCGATGCCGATGGGTGGTATCACACGGGCGACCTCGGAGTAATTGACGAAGATGGCAATGTGTTTATTCGCGGTCGTAGCAAGAATATGTTGCTTGGCGCTAACGGCACTAATATCTATCCTGAGGAAATCGAAGACAAGCTCAACACGCTACCCTATGTGGCCGAGAGCATCGTCATTCAGAAGGGTGAGAAGCTCTATGCGCTTATCCATCCCGACTACGACGAAGCTGAGCATGATGGGCTCGACGTTTCAGCTGTTCATGCCCAGATGGAGCAAAACCGCCAAGAACTCAACAATATCGTTCCTTCGTATCAGAAGATAGCTGGCATACGTATCTATGAACAAGAGTTCGAAAAGACACCTAAGCGCAGTATCAAGCGTTTCCTCTATTTGAACGAAGATGTCTGAAACCACTCCAATCCGCATGACGCTTCGTAGCGAAGGATTAGTGAAGCGCTACGGCAAACGCACGGTGGTCAACAACGTGTCGTTCGATGTGAAGCAAGGAGAAATCGTGGGCTTGCTAGGACCGAATGGTGCTGGCAAGACCACGTCTTTCTATATGACAACGGGGCTTGTAGTGCCCAACGCAGGGCACATATACCTTGACGACCGCGAAATAACGGACTATCCCGTTTATAAGCGCGCCCAGGCTGGTATAGGCTATTTGGCACAAGAGGCCAGCGTGTTTCGAAAGATGACCGTGGAGGACAACATCAAGTCCGTGCTCGAGATGACGGGAAAGCCCAAGGACTATCAACGTGAAAAACTCGAAAATCTCATTAAGGAATTCCGCCTTGACAAGGTACGCAAGAACACGGGCGACCGCCTTTCGGGCGGTGAGCGCCGCAGAACCGAGATAGCGCGCTGTTTGGCCATCGACCCTAAGTTTATTATGCTCGATGAACCCTTTGCCGGTGTTGACCCCATTGCCGTGGAGGACATACAATATATTGTGTGGAAACTCAAGGACCGCAACATAGGCATTCTTATCACCGACCACAACGTTGAAGAAACGCTCTGCATCACCGAGCGAGCCTATTTGCTCTTTGAGGGGCGCATACTTTTTCACGGCACGCCCGAGGAATTGTCTGAAAACCAAACCGTGCGCGATAAATATCTTACCAACAGCTTCAAATTGCGCAAGAAAGATTTCCAGCTGATGGGGCAGCAGAAGGATATCTTCGAGTGAAGCATTTCAATCTTTTACTTTAATAGAAACGCATAGATGGGAACACAACCTGACTATATGCTTGCGGCCTTTCGCGTGTTGGGCTCATTGGCTTTGCTGATGTTTGGCATGAAGTTGATGAGCGAGACGCTTCAGAAAATGGCCGGCCCGCAGTTGCGCCACGTTTTGGGTCGAATGACCACCAATCGCTTCACAGGGATGCTCACCGGCGTAGGTGTGACGGCCGCAGTGCAGAGTAGCACGGCCACAACGGTGATGACCGTTTCGTTTGTCAATGCAGGATTGCTCACACTGGCCCAGGCCATATCGGTCATCATGGGTGCCAACATCGGAACAACGCTCACAGCATGGATTATCTCGGCTGGTGTATCGTTTAATATCACCGACTTTGTGTGGCCCGCGTTCCTCATAGCAACATTTTTGCTCTCGCGTCGCAAGAGTCGCAACATCGGCGATTTCCTCTTTGGTGTAGCGTTTATGATATTGGGCTTAGGCACCTTGCGACAAACTGGTTCTGACCTCAACTTGGGTGAAAACGAAACGGTGCTCAACTTCTTTGCATCGTTCGACCCGCAAAGTTTCCTTACTACTATCACATTCCTGCTCATCGGCAGTGTACTCACCATGTGTGTGCAATCCTCGGCAGCAGTTATGGCTATCACGATGATACTTTGTTCCACAGGAGCCTTGCCCATACACCAAGGCATTGCCCTCGTAATGGGAGAAAACATCGGAACGACCGTGACGAGCAATCTCGCCGCACTAACAGCTTCGACACAGGCGCGGAGAGCCGCTTTTGCCCACATGTTCTTCAATATCTTTGGCGTGCTTTGGATGCTCATCGTGTTCCGCCCGTTTGTCAACGGTGTTTGTGGTTTGGTGGGCTACGACACGACGATGACGATTGACGCCGTGGGCCGCGATGTCTTTTTGGCTAATGCAGCCAAACTCAACGTGGTATTGGCTACGTTCCACACACTTTTCAATGTCATCAACACAGGGCTGCTCATCGGGTTTATCCCGCAGATAGAGCGCGTTGTTTGCTGGGTGATAAAACCCAAAGCCGACGACGGAAAGGCCGATGGCGATGAGCCTACGCGCCTTCAATTTATTGAGAGCGGATTGGTACAGGTGCCCGAAATTGCTGTGCTGCAGGCTCAAAAAGAGGTGGTGGCCTTTGGCGAACGTGTACACAAGATGTTCAACATCGTTCATGCTTTTATCACCGGCAGTAAGGACGAGCGTCGCGAAGAGCGCTTTGGATTGATAGAACAATACGAGGCTGTCAGCGACAATGCCGAAATTTCCATTGCTCAATACTTAGAAAAGGTCAGTGAATACCACCTGAGCGATGAAACAAAGGCTAAAGTACGTGCCTTGATGCGCCAAATCAGCGAACTCGAATCAATCGCCGACAGTTGTTATCGCATGGCGCGTATCACTAATCATGCCCGCGAACTCGGACAGCTCTTTGACAAACACCAACGTGCCGAGATCGACAAAATAGCAATGCTCACCAACCAAGCACTTACACAGATGAACGAAGTGCTTTCGCGCCGGCGTGAAGATATATCAATTGATGAAACTTGGCGCATAGAGGAGCGTATCAATGAAGAGCGCGACCGACTAAAGTCTGACAACATAGCAGCCATCGAAAATGGCGAATACAGCTATGCACTTGCCTCGGCGTTTTCAGACCTTGTGAGCGAGTTTGAAAAAGTTGGAGACTTTGTGATCAACGTTGTTCAGACCAGAGCGTAAAAAAGTAGAACTATTTTAATATTCCTCCTCAAACATCGATTATGAAAACATATAGGATATTGATCGTTGATGACGAACCAGACCTGCGCGAAATACTGCGCTTCAACCTCATGGCGGCGGGCTATGATTGTGAAGAGGCCGAGAACGCTGATGAAGCATTGACGAAAGACATAGCATCTTTTGACCTCCTGTTACTCGACGTGATGATGCCTGGCATGACTGGTTTCGAAATGGCAAAAGTGCTTTCTGACAATCCCGAAACAGCAGGGATACCTATCATATTCCTTACGGCACTTGATGCCGAGGCTCACAAGTTGACTGGATTTGAGCTGGGTGCCGACGATTATGTAGCAAAACCTTTTTCAGTGCGTGAGCTTCAGGCACGTATCAAAGCTGTGTTGGCAAGAAGCACTCAAAAAGAAGAGAATGTACCAAACGTTATCGCTTTTGAAGGCTTGCAGATGGAGTTTTCAGAAAAGCGAGTTATAGTTGATAAAGAGCAAGTGACGTTCACACCCATTGAGTTCGCACTCCTATGGATGCTGATCACTCATAAAGACAAAGTCCTGTCCCGCCACGAACTCCTTAAACTCGTGTGGCCCAAAGGTGTTGTTGTGACAGAGCGAACGGTTGATGTCAACATCACGCGCATTCGCAAAAAGATAGGTCCCTATGCCAACCATATTGTCACACGCTCGGGCTTTGGGTACGCGTTTAGGTAGGTGTTGGTAGGAAGAAACTTATCTACTGAAGCCATCTTCACACACACACACGGTGCGTGTGTTCTTTCAAACTCCAATTTTGAGCCATGAAGAAGTTTTCTGAGGGCAACAAGATGTTCTTCAACGTGATGGCCATCTTTGTAGTCTTTACCATCGTAGTCATTATCTTTGAAGACTATGAACGCAACTATTTGCATCCCCTTGATGAAGTCAGCGATTGGCATTTGTTGCTCTTTTCCTTCGTAATCATGCTTATTCTGGGTGCACTATTGCACAGCTATTCTCGTCGTATGGACGAGCGTATCAGTCGTGAACAAGCAGAAAGGCAAAACGAAATGCGGCGAGAACTCACGCAAAACATTGCCCACGAACTCAAAACCCCCGTGGCGTGCATTTTGGCCTATTCCGAAACTTTGCGCAACAATCCTTCTTTGAGCGAAGATAAGCGACAAATGTTTATCAACCGTACCTACGCACAGGCTTTTCGCATGACGGCTCTGCTCCAAGACCTATCTACACTCAATCGCATGGAATATGCACCCACGCAACTTGCCATGGAACCCATAGACGTTGCGGGTGTATTCAAAACCGTGTGTGACGAATTAGCCATAACCCTTAACGAACATCACATAACCGTCGATAACGGTTTGCCCACTTCGCTCGTGCTCACAGGAAACGAACGCTTGCTCTACAGCGTGTTTCGCAATTTGATGGAAAACGCTGTGGCCTATGCTGGCGATGGCACAACTGTTTCCCTGAAAGAATTGAGTGAGAAAGGACGATGCCACTTCATTTTTAGCGACAATGGAATAGGGGTGGACAATGCTCATTTGCCACGATTGTTTGAAAGGTTTTATCGCATAGACAAAAGTCGTAGCCGACGACTTGGCGGGACGGGTCTAGGGCTTGCCATCGTGAAAAATGCCATACAGTTCCACGGTGGAACCATTACTGCCAGCAACAATCAGCCCCACGGACTGCGTTTCGACTTCACGTTGCCCCAATAATTAACCAAACCACAAAGCCACAGAAAAGTTCTGATAGAATAGGAAAGAGCGCAAATTCACATTCTGTCTTGCTTTTTTATGTGCGCAAAGGTATATATATAAATACGGTGTAGCTCCGTTCTTCAAAGTCATTTGTTTGGGTTCCTATATTAGTTTTCCACGTAGCAGTATCGGGAGTGCCGTGATGTAGGGAAGCAGGCACGATAGCGACAAGAGGCTTTAACCCAACTCGGTCATTAGGCCGAAATCCGTGTTAGCGTAGGCATGTTTATTTATGTTATAGCAGCATCTCTATTGGTGTTTTGTCTTTCTCTTACATAGCGTAGCCCGCTACGTTTTCAAAAGACTGACAGCCAAACCATTCAAAGGCTATGCTATTCTACTATAAATTTTAACCCAAATCGGTCATTAGAGATTTGATTTACTCGCTTCAAACAAAGTGTTTGAAAGCCTCAAACAAAGTGTTTGCTCGCTTCAAACAAAGTGTTTACA
>ONDJ01000024.1 GCA_900316575.1 uncultured Prevotellaceae bacterium
TCAACCGTTTCGTTGAAAGCCTCTGAGGGACTGTGTCCGTGCTCGCGCAGGGTTTCGTACTGTGCAAGGAATAATCCCTGAACCGCTCCCATCAAGGCACCACGTTCACCCGTGAGGTCGCTATAAACTTCGCGCTTGAAATCGGTCTTGAACAGATAACCGCTACCTATACCGATACCCAGTGCTAAGGTGCGTTCCTCGGCGCGTCCTGTGGCATCCTGGAACACGGCATACGAACTGTTGAGCCCACGACCTTCAAGGAAAAGTGTGCGCAAAGAGGTGCCGCTGCCTTTGGGAGCTACGAGTATTACATCGACATCGGCAGGAGGAATGATACCCGTACGTTCCTTATAGGTGATGGCGAAACCATGGCTGAAATAGAGGGCCTTGCCTGCCGTAAGGTGTTTCTTGATGTTCGGCCACTGGGCTATCTGGGCTGCATCGCTAAGCAACATGCAGATAATCGTGGCACGTTCGCAGGCTTCTTCAATGCCGAAGAGCGTTTCTCCTGGCACCCATCCGTCGGCAATCGCTTTCTCAAAAGTTTTTCCGGGGCGCTGGCCTACGATTACACGGAAACCATTATCGCGCAGATTACAAGCCTGACCTGGTCCTTGAATACCGTAGCCGATAACAGCAATGGTTTCGTCGGCCAAAACTTCACGTGCTTTCTCAAGAGGGAATTCCTCGCGCGTTGCCACTTCTTCGATGACACCGCCAAAATTGATCTTTGCCATATCTAAAAGGTTTTTGTTAAGTTGTCGTTTTACTTTTCTTGTTGTTCTTGTTCATCGCGTTTACGGCGCTCCAATAAGTCGCTAAGTTCTTCGCGAGCTGTGCGCGTTACTGCCACAATGCCACTGCTGACGAATTGCACCATGCCGCCTGCTTCGAGCAATTTGTGACGAAGTGCTACGATGTCGTTGGGAAGACCTTCAATGCTGACAATGCTAAAGACGCTGTTTACCTCAACGATTTTCCCATCGTGTTGGCGGATTGCTTTGCTGATCTCGTGGTTTTCAACGAGGCGAGCTGTGGAAATCTTATAGAGTGCTTGCTCCATGACGTAAACCTCGTCTTCGGTGTAAAAGCGGGCGAGCACCACGTCAATTTTCTTCTCGATTTGCTTGACAAGTTTCTTCATTTCGCTGGCTTCGCTGCGGCAAGTTACGGTATAGCGGTGAAGTCCAGGGAAGCCGGATGGTGAAACGTTGAGGCTTTCAATGTTGAGCTGGCGACGTGTAAAGACGTTCGTGATTTGGTTAAGCACACCCGCCAAGTTTTCACTGACGATAATCAGCGTGTACCAGGTTTTGCCATCGTTAATGACGGGAAACTTCGAAGCGTTATTTTGGATAGATGCTTCGGGCTTAGCTATTTCAGAAGCGAAAGGATTGCTGTTCATGTCGTTGTTATTCTATACAGTCAAAATCATGTCGTCAACATCGTTACCCGGCGGGCACATTGGCATTACATTGTCTTCTTCTAAGACTGCGCACTGCAGCAAGAAGGCTCCTTTAGTCTGCATCATTTCTGTAATGGCAGCATCGAGTTCGGCGCGTTCTACTACGGTGCGATGGGCTATTCCATAGGCCGCTGCAATCTGTTCGTAGTCGGGATTGAGCATTGGTGTGAAGGAATAGCGTCGTTGCCAGAAGAGTTGTTGCCATTGGCGCACGTTGCCAAGGTAATTGTTGTTGAGCAAAATAATCTTCACGGGCGAGCCTTGTTCCATGATGGTGCCAAACTCTTGTATGGTCATTTGTAGTCCGCCGTCGCCAATAAAGAGACAGACATCGCGATCGGGCGCTCCAAACGTGGCACCGATGGCGGCGGGAAGACCGTATCCCATTGTGCCCATGCCTCCTGAGGTTACCACACTGCGTGGTTGCGAGAAGCGGAAGTAGCGTGCGGCCATCATTTGGTTTTGTCCCACGTCGGTCACCATGATTGCCTTGTCGTGGGTCAGTTCAGTGACGCGGCGTATCACTTCGCCCATCCTCAGCGGGCCTTCAGTGGGGTGTATCTGCGGCTCAATGACTACGCGGCGTTCCTCTTCATGGAAAGGCTTAAACGCTTCGCGCCAAGCCATGTGTTTTTTCTCGGGAACTAGAGCTGTAACGGCAGCGATGGTTTTCTTGCAGTCGCCCAAAACAGCCACGTCAACATGAACGTTCTTGTTGATTTCCGAGGGGTCAATGTCGAAATGTATCTTTTTCGCTTGGCGAGCGTACGTGTCAAGTTTTCCCGTGATGCGGTCGTCAAAACGCATGCCGATGGCAATGAGCAGGTCGCATTGCTGCGTCATTTTGTTATTGGCCAACGAACCGTGCATACCGAGCATTCCCATGTTTAACGGATGATCGGTAGGCAAAGCCGAAAGCCCGAGCAAAGTGCAGCCAGTCGGGGCGTCTATCTTTTCAATAAAGGTCTTTAGCTCGTCTTGGGCACAAGCGAGCTCAACGCCTTGTCCTACCAGAACGAGTGGTTTTTGTGCTTCAGCAATCAGATGTGCTGCAGCTTGCAGGCTTTGTGGCTCAGTGTCAGGAACGGGCTTATAACTCCGTATGAAACGTACGCGTTCTGGCTCAAAGGGTGCTTCGTCAATCTGTGCATTGCGGGTGAAGTCGAGCACTACGGGACCGGGTCTGCCGCTCGAAGCAATGTAGAAAGCACGGCTCACAGCCCACGCTACGTCTTCTGCGCGACGTATCTGATAAGCCCATTTGCAGACTGGTTGCATCATATCCACAACATCTACTTCTTGGAAGGCATCGGTGCCGAGCATCTGTGCACCCACTTGTCCCGCAATGACCACGATCGGCGTACTGTCTATCATTGCATCGGCAACACCTGTTACCGTATTGGTCACACCAGGACCGCTCGTGACGATGCAAACACCCGTACGTCCGCTAACGCGAGCATATCCCTCGGCGGCATGGGCTGCACCTTGTTCGTGACGAACCAATATATGGTTGAGACGGTCGCGATAGTCGTAGAGTGCGTCGTAAGTGGGCATGATGGCTCCACCTGGATAGCCAAAGATGGTTTCAACGCCTTCAGCCAAGAGCGACTCCATTAAAATGCGGCTTCCGCTTATTTCTTTCTTCATAGAGACTTCTGTATTGATGATTGGGACGAAGCTAACCTATAAGAGAGTAGGCTGGCTTGTCTGTGTTGCTTCAAATTTCTCTCACACCGCCCTTGTCGGCACTGGTAACCATAGACGCATAAGCGCGCAGGGCTTTTGTTATCTCACGTTTGCGTTGAAGAGGACGCATGGGGCGCGCAGCAAGTTCGGCATCATTGAGGCGCACGTTGATGCTTCGCTCAGGAATGTTGATGTCAATGATGTCGCCGTCAACAATCTTTCCTATAGCACCGCCGCGGGCTGCTTCGGGAGAGATGTGGCCGATGCTTAATCCCGAAGTTCCACCACTGAAACGCCCGTCGGTGATCAAGGCACATTCCTTGCCAAGGTGACGGCTCTTGAGATAACTGGTGGGGTAGAGCATTTCCTGCATACCAGGTCCGCCCTTGGGACCTTCGTGTGTGATGACTACTACGTCGCCCGCTTGTACAGTGCCATTGAGAATGCCCTCGCAAGCATCTTCTTGGCTGTCGAATACACGTGCTTTGCCTGAAAACTTCCAGCAACTTTCGTCAACACCTGCAGTTTTAACTACGCAACCGTCGGTGGCTATGTTGCCAAAGAGTACAGCCAGGCCACCATCCTTTGTGTAAGCATGTTCAAGGTCGCGAATGCAACCTGTGGAGCGGTCTTTGTCAAGGGATTCATAACGCACACTTTGGCTACCCATCTTGATCGAGAACTGTCCGCCTGGTGCAGCTGAGTAAATGGCATTTGCTTCTTCTGTGAGTTCTGTTCCAGTTATGGAAAAGTCGTGGATATCTTCGCCGAGCGTCTGTCCTGTCACGCGTTGAACATCAAGGCGCAAGAGACCACCTTTTGCTAATTCTCCCATAATTCCGAGAATACCGCCAGCACGATTGCAGTCCTGAACTGCGTAGCGCATCGTGTTGGGCGAGAGTTTACACAGGCAGGGCACACGTCGGCTCAGTGCATCAATGTCGGCCATGGTAAAATCTGTGCCAGCCTCTTGCGCTACAGCCAAAAGATGGAGTACCGTGTTGGTGCTGCCGCCCATGGCAATGTCAAGCGTCATGGCGTTGAGTAAAGCATCGCGCGAAGCAATAGAGCGGGGTAGGAGGGAGGTGTCGCCATCGCGGTAGTACTTAAAAGCATTTTGCACCACCAACTGTGCAGCCTTCTTGAAAAGTTCGGTACGTTCTGTATGCGTAGCAACGATGGTTCCATTGCCAGGCAATGACAAACCAAGTGCTTCAGTGAGGCTGTTCATCGAATTGGCTGTAAACATACCCGAGCACGACCCGCATCCAGGACAAGCGCGGCTTTCGATTTGTGCAAGCTCTTCATCGCTCACAGACGTATCGGCACCTTTCACCATAGCTGTCACGAGGTCAACGTTTTCATCGCGCCAACGGCCAGCTTCCATCGGTCCGCCGCTTACGAAAATGGTTGGTATGTTGAGAGCATACCCGGCGTCACCTTGTCACAGTTGCTGATACATACCAAAGCGTCTGCTTTGTGAGCTCGGCACATGTATTCTACGCTGTCGGCAATGATGTCGCGTGAGGGTAGGGAATAGAGCATCCCATCGTGGCCCATGGCAATCCCATCGTCCACGGCTATGGTGTTGAACTCTGCTGCATAGCATCCGAGTTGTTCAATCTCTTGTTTGACCAATTGGCCAACTTCGTGCAAGTGGGTGTGTCCTGGTACAAATTGAGTGAAGGAGTTTGCAATAGCTACAATAGGCTTTCCAAATTGTTCGCGCTTCATACCAGCTGCAATCCATAAAGCGCGTGCCCCGGCCATTCTGCGGCCCTCAGTGCTTTGGGCACTGCGTAAGGGAATTTTATAGGTGATAGTTTCCATGGGTTAAAATGCTTTGAATAATGGAATAAAAGCCGAAAACCTTAGCGGCAAATATAGATTTATTGCGAGAAATTTGAAAGTTAAACCGCTACGTTCATGTCGTTTTGCGCCTTAAACGCCCATTTGCTTACACAAAAAGTAACACTCGCTTTGCAAAAAGAGACGAATATATTTAGCTGTAACTCCGAACTTTGTGCTGTCTTTATCAAGGCTAGTCGCCTGGCATAGTGTAAGCTCGCAAGATAAAAAGAAGGCTTTTAGGCTTGCTTTCACACAAAAATATACTACTTTTGCTTCGCGTAGCAAGAAAACCTTGCAAGGACGCTACGCATAATTGTCTGAATATACCTTATATTATATATATGCACAAGAAGCTTCTTATCGCAATCCTATTTTGCACCTTGGCACTGCAAGCCACGGCTCAGCAGCAACTACGTCTTAACGACGTGTTGAACTATGCCTACTATCCCCAATATATTTACGGCGTAACTCCTATGAACGATGGCGAGAGTTATACCCAACTTTCCGACGATGGCACACAGATCGTGCGTCGCTCGTTCCGTACGGGTGAACAAACCGCTGTCTTGTTTGATTGCGCTGTTCAGGGGCGCAAGGCTGGTATCTCGCGTATCAGCGGCTACACGCTTTCGCCCGACGAACGCACGGTGTTGCTTGAAACTCAACGTAAGGGCATCTATCGCCACAGTTATACAGCCGAGTTCTTTGTATGCAATTTGAAAAACGGGAATGTTGGGCGCCTTTCCACTCATGGTGCTCAGCAGCAGCCACTCTTTTCGCCCGATGGCACGATGATAGCTTTCGTGCGCGATGGAAATCTCTTTATTTCTAAATTGCTGTTCGACGGCGCAGAAGTCCAAGTGACCGACGATGGAAAGTTCAATGAGGTTATCAACGGACTTCCCGACTGGGTCAATGAAGAAGAGTTTTCCACCGCACGCAGTTTTGACTTTAGCGCTGACTCAAAGATGCTTGCTTGGGTGCGCTATGACGAAAGTCAAGTTCCCGTTTACCACATGCAGATGTTCAAAGGGCTTGCTCCCGAACGGGCTGAAAACGATGAATATCCAGGCAGCTATGACTACAAATATCCTGTGGCTGGAGCTGATAATAGCCGTGTTCAAGTGAAAACCTACGATATTGCCTCCCATGCTATTCGGGTGATGGACGTGCCGATGGATAGTGACACCTACGTTCCGCGCATTAAGTTTACTGACGACCCTGAAAAACTTGCCGTTGTAACGCTCAATCGCTTGCAAAACCAGATGGATATCTATATGGTAAACCCGCGGAGCACCGTAGCTACGCTCTCTGTGCGCGAAGTGAGCGACAAATATGTTTCCGAAAAAGCCTATGGAAGTTTGCAATTCTTTGGCGACCGAATGGCGTTCTTATCAACCCGAAGCGGTTATAGCCACATTTACCTTTACACGCTTAGCGGTGAGCTCCTGCGCCAAGCAACCCAAGGCGACTTTGACGTAACCGACCTCTATGGCTACGACCCCAAAGCTGATTGTTTCTATTATGCAGCTCACGCTACAAGTCCCACGCGCCGCGAAGTTTATTGCGTAGATAAGAAAGGCAAGGTCACACGTCTTACGCCACAAGATGGTACAAACGAAGCCACGTTTTCAACCGACTATCGTTACTTCCTCAATGTATATAGCAACGCCACGCAACCACCTATTACTACGCTGTGCGACCAGCGAGGCAAGGTAACTACTACGCTGCTTGACAATGCTCAACTGAAACAGCAGGCCGATGCGCTTTGTGGCATCAAGGAGTTTTTTTCTTTCACTACGCCCGATGGCACGCAACTCAATGGCTGGATGATCAAGCCGCGCGACTTCAATCCTGCTAAGAAATATCCCGTGGTGATGTACCAATACAGCGGACCAGGTTCTCAAGAAGTGAAAGACGCTTGGAGCATGGGCTTTTACCCTGGAGGCTTTGTTGAAAGCTGCTGGGCACAAGATGGTATCATCGTGGCTTGTGTTGACGGACGCGGCACTGGTGGACGCGGTATCGCCTTTGAACAATGCACTTACCTTTGTCTCGGTCAGAAAGAAGCCGAAGACCAAGTAGCCGCAGCCCGCTATTTAGCCAATCTCCCCTATGTTGATGCTCAGCGTATGGCCATCTGGGGCTGGAGCTTTGGTGGATTTAACACACTCATGTCAATGACCGAAGCCCCCGTGTTTAAGTGTGGCGTAGCCGTAGCCGCACCCAGCAACTGGAAGTATTACGATACGATTTATACAGAGCGCTACATGCGCACGCCGCAGCGCAATGCGGCGGGCTATCGTGTTAATCCTATCTCTCGCGCTGCCGACCTGCACGGCGACTTGTTGCTGATACATGGAACGGCTGACGACAATGTCCACGTGCGCAATTTCTATGAAATGAGCGAAGCCCTTGTTCAGGCAGGCATTCCTTTCCGCCAACAGCTCTACACCAACCGCAATCACAGTATCTACGGAGGTCGTACACGGTTACACCTCTTCCAGACGATGACCGACTTTTGGCGTGAAAAACTCCTCGCACACTAAATCCGATGAACAAAAACAATTACCAGAACATATCTAACAACAATTCTTAATACCTATGAAGAACATTGTAGAAAAATTTGCCATCCGTGGCACTGTCACCGAAGTGAAACCGCTCGGAAACGGGCTTATCAACTCCACTTACAAGGCTACGACCGCTGAGGCCGACTGTCCTGACTATGTACTCCAGAGTGTGAACAATGCTGTGTTCCCCGACCTGGACGTGCTTATGGGCAATATCGTTGCTGTCACAGGCCATATTCGCAAAAAACTCGAAGCACGCGGCACACAGGACATCGGTCGCAAAGTGCTTCAGTTTGTGCCGCTGAAAGACGACGCCGAGAAGTACTATTATTTTGATGGTGAGAAGTACTGGCGCATCATGGTGTTCATCCCCGATACACTTTCGCTCAGCGAGGTAACTCCCGAAAGTGCAGCCATCGTGGGCGAAACTTTTGGCGACTTCCAGGCCATGCTTGCCGACATTCCTGCCAAGCTCGGTGAAACCATCAAGGACTTCCACAACATCGAGTTCCGCCTTCAGCAACTCAAGGATGCCGTTGCCGCCGACCCCAAAGGCCGTGTAGCCGAAGTGAAAGACCTGCTCGCTGAGATCGAAAAGCGTGCCGACGTGATGAGCAAGAGCGAACGTCTCTTCCGCGAGGGCAAACTGCCCAAGCGCATCTGCCACTGCGACACTAAGGTTGACAACATCCTCTTCGACAAAGACGGCTCCGTGCTTTGCGTGATCGACCTCGACACGGTGATGCCTTCCTTCATCTTCAGCGACTTTGGCGATTACCTGCGTTCTGCCGCCAACCCCGTGCGCGAGGATAGTCCCGAGTACGACAAAGTAGATTTCCGCATGGACATCTTCAAGGCTTTCACACAAGGTTATCTCAAAACAGCCACATTCCTTACGCCCATCGAAATTGAAAACCTGCCTTATGCAGCCCTGCTCTTCCCCTACATGCAGTTGGTACGTTTCTTGGCCGACTACATCAATGGCGACACCTACTTCGGTATTCAGTATCCCGAGCACAACTTAGTTCGCTCGCGCAACCAGTTTGCCTTGGTGCAAGCCGTAGAGCGCCGTACTCCCGAAATGGAAGCTTTCATTAGCGAAGTGCTTGGCAAATAATCAGTAGTAAATACAAACACAATCAAGCAGCGCGTATGTCATTTTGTAAGCATGCGCGTTGCTTTTTGTTATATCCAAACGGCAAAGCGCACGACAAGTGAAAGTAAATCGCTCGAGTAACGCATAAAACACTTCGTGAAATGTTTGCAAAAATCGGAACTAAATGCTACTTTTGCCGCGAGAAGTAAACAGCAAATGTTTTGTTTGTTTTTTTAAGAAATTGTAAAGAGCTGCAAATTATGGCACTTCCAATTCGTCCAATTCCTGTTCTAAAGGGTAAAGAAGCCCTTCGATTTATAGAGGCTGCGGAAGCCGCAGAGCAAAAGCCTTTTACCATGAAATCAACTATTTTACGTGCTGATTTCAGGAAGATGATGGCAAAATCCCAACTCTTAAGAGCCTGATAATAAAACAGGATGCCGCTTTCTTGCAGTTGACGCTTACAATGATAAGGAAATTCTCGATTTCTATCAAAGAAAGAATAATTTCATCCCATTATTCCCTAACGAAGCTCAAGAAGCTAAATGTTTGAATCAAGACTTGCCCTTGAATACGCGTTATTTATTCTATGACTTAATCAATTTTGAACCATCATAAGAGCCAACCTGAATACGTATAATTTATATACCTTTAGACAATTTCAAAACAACAAACCAAATAATTAACTTAAAACAACTAACACAATGAAACAATTTCTACGTTTCAAGACGTTCCTCATCCTTGTCTTATTGGCGATGATGGGACAAAGTGCGTGGGCGGAGACAGAGACTATAACGTTCTCTGAACTCGGCTTAACGAATGGTGTGCAGTACACGACTCCCTTTAAGAGTGGTGACGTTAGTGTAACATTCGCAGGTGGCCAAAACGATGGAAAGTACTACACCACTGGTGAAGGCATACGTATTTATGCTAATGGTACTATGACCATTGAAGCCTCGGGCAAAGCCATTACTGCAATATCTCTGACCTTCAGTGGTTCTTCCAATGCTCCTTCTTCTTCCGATGTCTGGTCATCAAATGGTTCTGGCGGGGGAACAAGTGGTGTGGATGCTTCGTGGTCTGGTAATTCAACCCAAGTAGTACTTACGCGTCCCTCTGGTTCTGGTCATTGGAGGTTGCAGAGCGTTACGGTAACTTACGACGCTGGGAGTTCTAATCTCACCGACAACGACCTCGCCTTGACGGGCGATCCTGTTGCGCTGAGCTTTGACCTCTACAACAACGCTACCCCTCAAGTTATCAACTACACCACTTCCAGCACGGGTGAAGTGACCGTTGCTGACAATAACTATGCAACGTTCGTTGTTGACCAAACCAACAAGACGATTACCGTTACTCCTAAGGCTGAAACACCCAGCACACAGTCCATCACGGTCATCCAAGCTGCCGACGAGACTTATGCTGCTGGCTCCGTGACGTTCACACTTGATGTGACCGATAGCACGCCTATTCCTACCCATACAGCGACTTTCTCTGTTAATGGAACAACTTCTACTCAGGATTTTGAAGAAGGCGAAGCCATTGTGTTCCCCACCGATCCCGCAGCCATCGAAGGCAAGCAATTCGTAGGTTGGGTAACTACTGAAATCAGTGGTACGACCGATACCGCTCCTTCATTTGTTTCGTCTGCAACGATGGGTAATAGCGATGTTGTCTATTATGCTGTCTTCGCAACAGTTGTTGGCAATGCTTCTGACGAATATATGAAGATACATGCAGGCTCACCTAATATTCCGACCTCATATGGCACTGCTAATCAGTTCTCTACTATAGACTTCTACGGCATTGATTTCGCAGTTCGGCAGATGTATGAGAATGGCGGAAAATTGCAATGGCGTGCAGCTGGTAATTCTAACGGTGCAGGCACAATGTACAATAGCACATCATTGGGCAAAATCCGTAGTGTCGTTCTGAAGTATAATACGGGTGATAGTAACAAGAATTTCTCGCTGAAAATTGGTAGCAGTGCAAATCCTACCGATGGCAGTGCCATAACTCCCACTATAGACGAAAGCATTTATACATTTGATTGCTCGGCTTATAACTATGGCTACCTCGTATTGGCAAATGGTAGCGGTGCTGGATACTTGGATTACATTGAAATCAATTACACCACAGGAACTGCAACTGCTTCCGAATATTGCACAACCGTGCAAGCTGACAACCGCGCTGATGCCGAGCTGGCTTTCTCGCAGTCAAGCGTAACGCTCAACTCGAATGAAAGTGCTCAGTTCACCGCTCCTACGCTCTCAACAGCTACAGGCTTTGATGGCACAGTGGTATATTCTTCTTCAAACGTAAACGTTGCTGAAGTTGACGCTACTACAGGTGCTCTGCAGATTGTTGGCGATGGTACAACAACCATTACCGCAACCTCTGCTGCTACATCTTCCTTCAAGGCTGGCTCAGCTTCTTACACGCTGACCGTGTTCACACCGCTCAATGGCATTGCTGCCTTCCGTGGACTGACCAGCGGCAATTCTGGTACACTCCAATTGACCAATGCCCAAGTGCTTTACGTCAATGGCAACGACATGTTCGTTAAGGACGCGACAGGTGCTATTGACTTCTATAGCACAGGTCTTCAATACGTAGCAGGCGATGTGCTCAATGGAACGGTTAATGCGAAGTACACACTTTACAAAAACATGCCTGAGCTCACAACGCCGATAACCGACAATAATCTCGTTGTTACAACGAACTCAACCGTTACTCCCGCTGAAATCACCACAAGCGATGCTGCCAACAACGTTTGCAACCTTGTGAAACTCACTGGCGTGACGATTACAGCAAACGGCAACAACTTCTATGCTGACGATGTACAGATTTACGACAAGTTCCAGCTTGGTTATACCATTGAGGCTGGTAAGATCTATGACATCGTTGGTATCATGGTTCCCTACAACAGCACATTTGAGCTCTGTCCGACCGAAGCTCCTGTTGAAAACACCACAGCAATCGCTCTGCCGACTTTCGACGTGGCTGAAGGCACCGTTGCTCAAGGCACTCAAGTGACGATCACATCCGAGCAAGGTACGATACTTACATACACCACCGATGGTGAAGACCCCTTGACCTCATCAACAGCAACCACTACTGCAGCCAACACAGCAACTGTGACGATTGATGCTACGACCACCATTCGTGTCGTTGCTACCGACGGAACAACCTTTAGTGCTGAGGTCAGTGCAACCTACACGGTGCTTGATCCGAGTCTCGTTCAAGCTACTTATGACTTCACAGATGCTACATGGGTTGCAGGCGAAGGCTACACAAGTGCTGGTGCTGTAGAATCTTGGGCTGTTGACAATGTAGTTATTGGTGGCGACAAGGGTGAAGGCTCTACTTATCCTACCTATTATAGCTCAAATGGAGGTAACTTGCGCACTTATAACAACTGCCGCTTTGCCGTGGCAAGCACCGATGGAACACCGATTACTTCTATCGTCATGGAGTGCTCTGGTGCAAGTTATGCTCATGTAACGCTTCCTGCTGGGCAGCCTGGTAACTTCGTGCTCAACGGCACCACTTATACTTGGACTCCGAATGCAGGTGAAAATGTAGTGCTTGTAACCTTCAGCGGTGACGGTACTTCTCGTATTTCAACGATTACGGTGACCACCAAGAGCGACGTAACTGTTACAGAAGACGTAACCATCAGTGCAGCAGGTTTCGGTACACTCTACACGGAACAGCCCTTTGAAGTTCCCGCTGGTATGACCGCCGGTGTTATCAACGCAGCCGGTGCTGCCGATGCCGATGGTATCTCAACGCTTACGATCAACTGGGCATACGCCGAAGGCACAATCGTTCCTCCTGCTACACCGTTGCTCATCAAGGGTGATGCTAATACCTACACCTATACTTGCAAAGGTACTACCGCCGCTGCTCCCGAAGATAACCTGCTCCACGGAAGTGCTGTAGCTACAACCACAACGGGTGGTGCCAACGATGTGTTCTACATGCTTTCTTATGGTAAGAACGAAAAGGCCAACGTGCTTGGCTTCTTCTATGGCGCTCCCAACGGTGGTGCTTTCGAAAGTGCCGCTGGTAAGTGCTGGCTCGCCGTCGCTGCTTCTTCTGGCATCCGTGGCTTCGTCTTCGGTGGCGATGACGACATCACTACGGGTATCAGTGCCGTACGCACAGCCATTGCTAATGGTCAGGCCGTTTACGATTTGCAAGGTCGCCGCGTAGAGAACGCCAGCCGTGGTGTTTACATCATTGGTGGTAAGAAAGTGATGGTGAAATAAAGATTGAGGTTTACTCTTATACTGAGAACTATTAAACACAAACAATAATAAAAACGTTATGAAACAATATAAGAAACCCGCAATCGTACATGCCGAGCTGAAGCTCAGCCAGAGTATCATGACAGCTTCACCTAATAAAGGCTACAACGAAGAAGGTAGCGGCCAGCAGTTGACTCGTGGTCAGCTTTGGCTCGAAGAAGAGAACTGATCATAGTTCCTGATTTATTACAGTAATCCCGCCTGTTCGTATTCCGAGCAGGCGGGATATTTTGCATCTGTGTGTGAAGCAAGTAGTGCGTGAACCTTTGCTGTATTGCCCTGGGAGCGCAGGCGTTCCGCCTGCTACTAACGTTTTATAAAGGTTTCTAATCGCACGTACTAACGCAAGAACCACGGCTCTTGTTGGATGGTTACGCGCAAACAACCCTATCTTTGCGGAAACACATAGGACCTTTTCGGTGCGCACCGTACGAAAATTACGTGAACACCGTACGGCGCGCAGCGAAAACATGGGCTGCTTCATACAAAGAGGTCACGTCTTTCAAGCGAAAGCCTCTGATAGAACAACGGCGCAGCTTCTTTCGGAAGATGACGCCTTTCGAATGGGATGAAATTTCTATGAAAGGGAAATCGTCGTGCGCCCCTCATGCTGTCCGCTATACCTGCGCACCCACTCGGCAGCGTTGGCATACAGAGAGTCGGTGGGCTACCTCCTCGGTCCGCCCAACATAGCATCTCAAAATCTCCTTGAAACCTCCCAAGCTCTTGTCAACCCCATCACAGCACTGATGGTACCCGTCATATTCTTTTTGCGAGAGGACATGACGCAAAAGTTTGCTGAAAACCAGAGTCACCAGAGTCTCCATGCAAACATCCTTGGTGCGGTTTTAGCAAGTGAAAATCCGCAAGAATTATCCCACGCAGGGTCGTAGCACTTTGATGCCGAGGCGTTTTTGGCGTATGAGGTATTGTTGCAAGGTCATGGTTTCTTCCACTACGCGCTTGTGGAGCGAGGAGGCATTGAGTAGGTGGAGCTTGCCATCGCTACCCCATACGGCAAAGCCAAGGTGGCTGATGTCGATGCCGCCACTCATCTTGACAATGCCGATGATGTCGCCGTTGTTTATCATGTTGAGGGCTTGCGGACCGCGTCCCACGGCATTCGTGGGCAAAAAGGTTCCGTCGGGGCCGTTCTCGCTGCGTTCCATGCGGGTAATGATGGGGCGAAACTCGGGATGGGCTACGAGCATGGCGTATTTATCGGGGTGTTGTGTCATGTAGGTGTTGCTCACAGTCATGCGGCCAGTAAACGGACGTCCTGTGATTTCGCGAACGAACCCTTTGGATTGGTTGTCGTTTTTCCACCAAGTGAAGTAGTGCAGACGCGTGGTGTAATCGCCTCGCTGCCCACCGCGATAGCGTATGCGCTCAAGGTTGCTGCAATACTGGGCAAAGGTGGTGCCGCCTTGCTGACGGGTGACGGAGAGCGCCAAGACGGTTTCGATGAGTGTGGTGCAGTCGAGTCCGCGCAGGTTCACCACGAGCCATTCGGGGTCGTGAACTTCGAGTGTGGCACCCACGTAGGGACGACCCAGAAAATGACGAGCGTAAAAGAGTATGGTGTCGCCTTGAAGCGGCGCGGCAAGCAACTGCTCCACTTCGATGGAGTCGCTTTTTTCATAGATTACTTCAGCGAGGATGTTTTTTGTCGCCTCATTGTTAACAAAAGGCTGTGCTACAGTGGTCTTGGAGCATGAGGCGAGCATCAATACGGAGAGTGCAAATGTTTGCAGGTGGCGAAGGGTAAGCATCGTAGTCAAAAAGTATTAGTTCGGAAAACGTCTTCTGACGTGCAAAAGTAGGGCTAAATTGAAACAAGGACTTCATGTGTTTCGTAAAAAATGCGACACAGTTGGTCGCGCAGGCTTCTTTGATTTAGATTAAAGTAAAAAAGCTTTTGTTGTTCGGCATATTTTCCCTTATTTTGCAAGCGAAAGAAAACGATATTCCGTATGGGAAAATTCAGACTCTGCAGCGTTGGACATTCCAATCAGTCACAAGAAGAATTTCTTGAATTGCTGAGAAAGCACGATGTCAACTGCATCGTGGATGTAAGGAGTGTGCCTGCCAGCAAATACATTCCTCAGTTTAATATGGAACCGCTGAAAAGGTTTCTAAAAAAGAATGGTATTCAATATCTCCATTCCTCTTATTGCAGGCCAAAGCATCGTGAAGCTTCTATCATAGTGAAGCGAAACGTTTCCGATTGACTTCTCTGTAAAAGGGGACTGCTTCACGGCATAACGAGTTGCACGTTCGTCAGTGTTAATTCTCCAAAATCCGTATTTCATTACAGCCTTTTTTGTAATTTATCTTTTCAAACAACCAATGCGATGAAACAATATCTTGCGCTCTTGGAGCGTATTCTCGACGAAGGTGTGGTTAAGACCGACCGTACGGGAACGGGAACGAAGAGCGTTTTCGGCCATCAGATGCGTTTCGACCTCAGCGAGGGCTTCCCTCTGCTCACAACGAAGAAACTCCATCTGCGTTCTATCATCCACGAACTGCTTTGGTTCCTCAAGGGCGACACCAATGTGCATTATCTGCAAGAGAACGGTGTGCGCATTTGGAACGAATGGGCCGATGCGAATGGCGACGTAGGTCATATCTATGGTTATCAGTGGCGAAGTTGGCCCGACTATCATGGTGGCACCATTGACCAAATCAGCGAATGTGTGCGACTCATTAAGGAGCAGCCCGACTCGCGCCGCATTTTGGTCAGTGCATGGAACGTGGCCGACTTGCCACAAATGAATTTGCCGCCGTGTCATCTGTTGTTTCAGTTCTACGTGGCCGATGGTAGCTTGTCGCTGCAACTCTATCAACGCTCAGCCGACACGTTTCTCGGCGTTCCTTTCAATATCGCCAGCTATGCCTTGCTCTTGCAGATGATGGCGCAGGTGACGGGACTTCAGCCAGGGGAGTTTATACATACTACGGGCGATACCCACCTATACCTTGACCACTTGGAGCAAGCCCGCATGCAACTCACACGCGAACCACGCGCGCTGCCGCGAATGCGCCTCAATCCCGATGTGAAGAGCATCTTTGACTTCAAGTACGAAGACTTCGAACTCGAAGGCTACGACCCGCACCCACACATCGCGGCGAAAGTTTCGGTTTGAGCCGAGAAAATCATTTTTTGTTACTACAAAACTTTTATTTGATGCTTTCTATTATTGCTGCCCTCGACACGCGTAGTGCCATTGGCTTCAAAAATCAATTGCTCTTCCGCTTGCCCGATGATTTGCGCCGTTTCAAACAACTCACTACAGGGCACACCGTGCTCATGGGGCGCAAGACGTATGATTCGCTGCCTAAGGGTGCTTTGCCCAATCGGCGCAACATAGTGCTTTCGCGCACGGTGAAGGAATTGCCTGGCTGCGAAGTCTTTCCGGATTTAGACGCGGCGCTCGCTTCTTGTGCGCACGACGAAGAAGTTTTTGTTATCGGCGGAGCTGCTGTCTATGCCCAAGCGCTTCCGTTGGCCGACCGCTTGCTGCTGACATTGGTGATCGATGAGGCACCAGAGGCCGATGCTTTCTTTCCCGAAATAGATGGAGATGTGTGGCGCACGGTGAAAGAAGAGTTTCACCCCGCAGACGAACGCCATACACAGAGTTTCTCATTTGTTGACATGGTGCGCCGATGAAACGCTTTCCGTTCTTTGATTGCTTGCTGCTTTTATTGCTCGGGTTCATCCCTACGCTTTCGTTTGCTCAGACCATTTCTTTGCGCATCATCGGGACGAGCGATGTGCATGGAAACTATTTGGACTACGACTATCTGAGTGGAACACGTGGAAAAGGCGGATTGGCGCGAGTGGCAACCTATGTTAGGCAACAACGCGAGGCGTTGGGAGCCGACCATGTGGTGCTTGTTGATAATGGCGACATTCTGCAAGGGCAGCCCGCGGCATATTATTATAACTTTGTTGACACCAAGAGCGAGCACCTTTGTGCCAGTGTGCTCAATGCGCTGAACTACGACGTAGGCGTTCCGGGCAATCACGACATTGAAACAGGACATGCTGTTTACGACCGCTGGGCAAGCCAGTGCAATCATCCTATTGTTTGCGCCAATGTCACAGACACGCGGATGGGCAATTCCTATTGGCCGCCCTATACGATTGTGCAACGGGGCAAAGTGCGCATAGCCGTCGTTGGTATGCTCACACCCACCGTGCCGAAGTGGCTACCCGCCGAACTTTGGAGCGGAATGGCGTTTGAGGATATGGCGCAGACGGCACGAAGATATGTAGCTGAGATTAAGGACAAGCAATTGGCTGATGTTATCATCGGTGTGTTCCATAGCGGCATGGGCGATGCTGCTGACGAAGGTAGTATGATTGAGAATGCTTCGCAGCAAGTGGCTCGCCTTGTTCCAGGCTTTGACCTTATCATCTGCGGCCACGACCATCGGGCAGCGGTGAGGCGTGTGGCGTATGCTCCTGGCAAAAATGTGTTGATGCTCAATCCTGGAGCAGGAGCAAGCAACGTAGCTGTGGCAGACATTACGTTGGAACGCCGCAGCCGGCAATGGAAAGTCGTGAACGTGAGTGGAAACCTGGTAGATGTGGGAAACTTGTCGCCAGATCGTGATTTTGTTCAGACGTTCGAAAAACAACACCGCGCGTTGCTGGCTTATATTGAAAAACCCATCGTGACAATAGATACGACTATCACTACGTGCGATGCCTTTTGGGGCGCTAATGCCTTTGTTGACCTCATCCACCGCTTGCAACTCAGGCTCACCCAAGCCGACATCAGTTTTGCCGCCCCGCTTTCGTTCGATGCCGTATTGAAAGAAGGCACACTCTGTGTGCGCGACATGTTTCAGCTCTATCGTTACGAAAACCGACTTTATACAATGCAACTAAGCGGCGACGAGATTGTTCGTTATCTTGAAAAGAGCTACGACGACTGGGTGCGCACTATGTCCGCCCCAACCGACACGATGTTACGCTTCAGACCACATCCGCAAACCTATAAAGAAGGCTGGCAACGACTGGCTACTTCGTCCTACAACTTCGACAGCGCGGCAGGAATCTATTATACCGTAGATTTGCGCAAAGGAAAAGGCGAACGTATTCATATAGAGCGTCTCACGGACGGACGCACTTTTTGCAAAGACAGTCTCTATGTCGTGGCCGTCAATTCCTATCGCGCCAATGGCGGCGGAGATTTGCTGACTGAAGGAGCTGGTATAGCAAAGAGTGAACTGCCCGCTCGCATACTTTCAGCCTCAACCCATGATTTGAGGCATTATATGATGGCATATTTGCAACGCGTAGAAGGAACGTTGCATCTCGATCCACTCCGTCATTGGCGATTTGTTCCCGAAGAATGGGCGCGTGAAGCCCAAAGTCGTGAAAAGAGCCTGTTGTTCCCACAATAACACGCCGTATGATGGAAAAAAGACAGCATTTCTGCATAAAAACACGCCTTTTTTGCTTTTTAGTAGGCGCGAAGAGGGTAGAAAAGTAGCTTTTTAGTATTTTCGCGCCGAAAAGTGCGCCTATGTTGCACTTGCTGTATATATGAAAGTTTCAAAAACCCAACGAAAAATAGCGCGCTGGCTGTGGGTGGTTTTCGGCGCGTTGGTTCTCATTGTTGCTCTCGTTGTTCTCGCTATAGATTTCGGCTGGTTAGGCTATATGCCCGACATGAAGCGGATGCAAAATCCTATCAGTCAGTATGCCTCGCGCGTTTATAGTGCTGATGGACAACTGATGGGCACGTGGTCGGAAGCTGGAAATCGTATCTTCTGTGCCTACGATAGTATTTCGCCAGCCGTCTTTGATGCCTTGGTGTCAACTGAAGACGAGCGTTTCTACGAGCACAGCGGTGTAGATGCCCGCAGTGTGGGACGCGCGGTGGTGAAACGTGGTGTGATGCGCCAACAAAGTGCGGGCGGCGGAAGTACGATAACACAGCAGTTGGCCAAACAGCTCTATTCCGAAAAGTCGCACAGCGTGTTGCAACGCTTGTTCCAAAAGCCCGTAGAGTGGGTAATCGCTGTAGAATTGGAAAAAACTTTCACCAAAGAGGAGATACTCACGTTCTATCTGAACTACTTTGATTTCCTGCACAATGCTGTAGGAATTCGCACCGCAGCTCGCGTGTATTTCAATAAGCACCCGCGCGACCTCACTGTCAGCGAGGCGGCTATGCTCGTGGGTATGTGTAAAAACCCCTCGCTCTTCAACCCGCGCCGCCATCCTCAACGCGCCTTCGAGCGTCGCAACGTGGTTCTCGGGCAGATGGTTAAACAAGGAAAACTATCGCAAGCCGCTTACGACAGCCTGTCGGTGCAACCCATTCACTTGCGTTTCCACACGCTCGACTATAAAGACGGCAACAACGTATATATGATGGAATATCTGCGTCGTATCATGATGGCACAGAAGCCCGAGCGCGAGCAGTATCAGAAGTGGCAATCGCAGCAATTCTACGAAGACAGCTTGGCATGGGCCAACGACCCGCTCTATGGTTGGTGTAATAAGAATTTGAAAGCCGACGGAACTCCCTATAATATCTATTCAGACGGCTTGCGCGTCTATACAACGATAGATTCGCGTATGCAACGCTATGCTGAAGAAGCCGTCAAACAGCATGTAGGCCGAACACTTCAGCCCGCTTTCTATCACGGAAAGAAAGCACAACCCAAGTTTCCCTATTCATCCCGTCTGAGTCAATCTACGATTGATGCCATTATCTTGCGCAACATTCGCGTAAGTCATCGTTACCAAGCTTTCAAAGCCGAGGGATGGGACGAAGAGCGTATCTTGAAGAACTTTGATGTACCCGTGCGCATGACCATCTTTACCTACAATGGCGATATTGACACCACGATGACACCGCGCGACAGCATCATGTATTACAAGAAGTATCTGCGTTCAAGTCTTTTCAGTATAGAACCGCAGACGGGTTATGTCAAAGCATACGTGGGCGGATTGGACTACACGCACTTCCAGTATGATATGGCCATGACGGGCCGCCGACAGATAGGTTCTACCATGAAACCGTTTGTCTATACGCTCGCCCTTGAAGACGGACGTATGCCCGACGACCGCGTGCAAAATATACGTAAGGTCTATCGCATTGGGCCAGAACGGTGGTCGCCTCGTAACGGCAGTAAAGCAGCCTACGGCAGCAATGTAACCTTGGAATGGGGTCTGGCGCACTCCAACAACTGGGTTACCGCCGAGGTGATGAACCAAACAGACCCAACAGGCCACCGTCTCATTTCACTGCTTCATAATTTTGGTATTGCTAACAACAAGATTATCCCAAGTATTGCCCTTTGTCTCGGCCCCTCTGAAATCAGTGTAAGCGAATTGGCAAGTGCTTATACCGCTTTTATCAACAAGGGGTTGCGCTGTCCGCCGATATTCGTCACACGCATTGAAGATGCCGATGGCAACGTCATTGCTGAGTTTGGCCCGCGTCCCAACGAAGTAATCAGCGAAGGCACATCGTATCGCATGATTAAGATGCTTGAAGGCGTAGTGAACCGTGGAACGGCTCGTCGATTGCGTGGCAGTGGCTTCAGCGGCGATATTGCCGCCAAGACGGGAACAACCAACAATAACTCCGATGCTTGGTTCGTAGGATGTGTGCCACGGTTGGTTACCGCTGTGTGGGTAGGAGGTGAAGACCGCGATATTCATTTTGACAACACGTCTATTGGTCAAGGTGCTGCATCAGCACTCCCCGTTTGGGCCATTTACATGAAGAAAGTATATGCCGACGAAGCACTTGGCTATTCTCAGAAAGAGAAATTTGAGATACCCGAAGTAATTCCTGATGGACCTGAGCAGATGCTTACGGTTTCGGGCAAAACCGGCGACGAACATCGTGAACGAGTGCGCTCTACGGTAGTTCGTCGTCAGCCAGCACGCCCCGTGGAATCGGGCGAAAGCAAGCGAGAATTTAGTGGTAGCAAGAGTGAACAGGGTGGGGAAGGACATTCCTCAAGTCCTGCTCCGGCAGCACCTGCCCCTTCGCGTCCATCATCGGGTGGCGGCGGTGGAAATGTCGAGAGTCTGTTTAATTAGTTTACTATAAGCAAATAGACTTCGTGTTATACTTAAGCTATACGAAATGAATTTTCTTGCAATCATACCCGCACGTTACGCCAGTACGCGTTTTCCTGGTAAACCGCTCGCGTTGCTCGGTGGAGAACCTATCGTGCAGCATGTTTATCGCAGAACAGCCTCTGTGTTTGAACACGTGGCAGTAGCCACAGACGACCAGCGAATTGCCGATTGCGTGGAGCACTTTGGGGGAAAAGCCGTAATGACCTCTTCGCACCACCGCAGTGGAACTGATAGGGTTTACGAAGCATTCTTGAAATTGGGCGGTGAAGCCGACGTTGTAGTAAACGTACAAGGCGACGAGCCCTTTGTTCATGCTTCCCAACTTGAAGCAATAAAGTCACTTTTCGACAATCCTCAAACTGATATAGCTACACTGGTAAAACCTTTTCCGAAAGATGCTACGTGGGAGGAGCTAAGTAATCCCAACTCGCCCAAAGTGGTGCTGGCTGCAGACGCATCAGCCCTCTATTTTAGTAGGAGCGTTATTCCCTACGTGCGCGGAAAAGATTTTGCAACGTGGTCCCAGACCCACACATTCTATAAACACATCGGATTGTATGCCTATCGTGCTGAAGCATTGAAAAAGATTACATCGCTGAAGCTTGGAGTTTTGGAACAAGCAGAGTCCTTAGAGCAACTGCGCTGGCTTGAAAACGGGCTTCGTATCCAAACCGCTCTGACAGATGTTGAAACCATTGGTATTGATACACCTGACGACCTAAAACGTGCACAATTGTATTTCAATCAACAAAACGTATGAACAGACTCCTTATATATATATTAGCAATTACACTTTTTGGCATACCCGAGGCTGTAGCCCAACGCATCACCGTAGGTACGGTCCAGTACAAAGGCGCTACCTACACGGGTGAACTCAATGGCAGGAAGCCTCATGGGAAAGGGCGCATCATCTATCCCACACGCGATACGTACGAGGGCGAATTCAAGAAAGGGCAGCGCGACGGCGAAGGCACTTTCACTTTTGCCAATGGCGAGCGCTATGAAGGGCATTGGACCAAAGACAAGCGCAACGGACGTGGAACTTACTATTTTGCCAACAACAATCGCTACGAAGGCCTTTGGTATATGGACGAGCGACATGGAACGGGCGTTATGGAGTATTACAATGGCGACCGTTACGAAGGCGAATGGGTGCACGATACGCGTCATGGCAGTGGGCGTTACACCTATGCCAATGGTGCTTTCTATCAAGGCAATTGGAGCCACGATGTGCGTTCTGGGAAAGGACGCTTTGATTGGGGCAATGGAGAAACCTATGAAGGCGAGTGGCATAATGGTGTGAGACAAGGCAAAGGCGCTTATATCTATCCTAATGGTGAACGCTATGTAGGGTTGTGGAAAAACGACTTGATGGAAGGTAAGGGTATCTATATCTTTTCAAATGGCGACCGCTTTGAAGGCGATTACCACGAAGGTGTTCGCACAGGGCAAGGAACATACTATCTGAAGAATGGCGACACATATTCGGGTGCTTTTGTGGCTGGTCATCGCGAAGGGCGCGGCATGTTTAAGTGGAAGAATGGCTCTTTCTATGATGGCATGTGGCACAACGATATGCGCGAGGGCAAAGGGCTCTTTCGCGAACAGAATGGCAATAGTTATAATGGCTATTGGAAGGCTGACTTGATGGATGGCGACGGAATTTTGGTTTATGCCGATGGTCGCCAATTCAAAGGTTCGTTCCAAGCAGGTCGCCGACACGGACGCGGCCAAGAAATTCGCAAGGACGGCACCAGCGAAACTGGTGAATATGTAGAAGGCGTGCGCCAAGGCCAGTTTGTTGAACGCGACCGCAATGGAAACATTACGCGCCGAGTCAATTATCGCAATGGCCGCGAAGTAGCACAGTAATTCTTGTAGAGATATAACAAACAAAAAACATTACAATTCATATAGACTGTGATGGAAACTCCTCAATCTCCCAAACATTTGCGCATTGTGGCTGACGACCCTTGGCTTGAACCATTCGAACCTGCTATTCAAGGGCGTCACGACAGTGTGTTACGCAAAGAGAAAGAACTGACTCGTGGTCGCACATCACTTTCCGACTTTGCCGACGGTCATCTTTATTTTGGCTTGCATCGTACCGAAAAGGGGCGCTGGGTACTACGCGAGTGGGCACCCAATGCTACTGCAATATATCTTGTAGGTACTTTCAATGACTGGCAAGAGCGCGAAGACTATGCTTTCAAGCGCGTTTCTGGAACAGGAAATTGGGAAATCAAATTGGCAAAGGATAAACTTCACCATGGCGACCTCTATAAGATGGTCGTACATTGGGAAGGTGGCCAAGGCGAAAGAATACCCGCATGGACACGCCGCGTGGTGCAGGACGATGTAACAAAGATATTCAGCGCACAAGTTTGGGCTCCCGAGGAGGAATATCAGTTCCGCCACAAAAAGTTTAAACCTCAAAATAAGACCGCACTAATCTATGAAGCTCACATCGGTATGGGGCAAGACGCAGAGCGTGTGGGTACGTACAATGAGTTTCGCGAAAATGTATTGCCCCGCATCAAGGCCGATGGGTATAATGTGTTGCAACTGATGGCCATTCAGGAGCACCCCTACTATGGAAGCTTTGGTTATCACGTCAGCAACTTTTTTGCGCCAAGTAGCCGTTTTGGTACGCCAGAAGAGTTGAAGCAACTTATCGACGAAGCCCACGGTATGGGTATTGCTGTTATCATGGACCTCGTTCACAGCCATGCTGTGAAGAACGAGCTTGAGGGATTAGGCAACCTTTGTGGTGACCCCAATCAATACTTCTATCCAGGCGACCGCCGCGAGCATCCAGCTTGGGATAGCCTATGTTTTGATTATGGCAAGAACGAAGTAATCCACTTCCTGCTCTCAAACTGCAAGTACTGGCTCACTGAATTCCAATTTGATGGTTTCAGGTTTGATGGAGTGACTTCAATGCTCTACTATAGCCATGGACTAGGACAAGCCTTTGGCGGTTACGGAGACTACTATAATGGAGCAGAGGACGACAATGCCATCGTTTATCTCACGCTGGCAAACTTGCTCATTCACGAAGTGAAGCCACAAGCTATTACTATAGCCGAAGAAGTAAGCGGTATGCCTGGGCTTGCCATGAAATTTGAAGACGGCGGTATGGGCTTTGACTTCCGCTTGGCGATGAACATACCCGACTATTGGATTAAGACCATCAAGGAGCAGGCTGATGAAAATTGGAAACCAAGCAGTATCTTCTGGGAACTGACCAATCGCCGTGCTGGAGAGCGCACCGTAAGCTATTGCGAAAGCCACGACCAGGCATTGGTGGGCGACAAAACCATCATCTTCCGCCTTATTGATGCTGACATGTATTGGCACTTTAAGAAAGGCGATGAAAACGAAACGGCTCGTCGAGGTATCGCTCTGCACAAGATGATACGCCTCGTCACCGCAACGACACTCAACGGAGGATATCTTAACTTTATGGGCAACGAATTTGGCCATCCCGAGTGGATAGACTTCCCCCGCGAAGGAAACGGATGGAGCCATAAGTATGCGCGCAGGCAGTGGAACTTGGTTGACAACAAAGAACTCTGTTATCATTGGCTTGGCGATTTCGACCGCGAAATGCTTAGCGTCATCAAATCGCAGCCACGATTTCGCGATACGAAGGTGCAGGAAGTGTGGCACAACGACGACGACCAAATCTTAGCCTATACCCGAGGAGACTTACTCTTTGTATTCAACTTCTCGCCCACACGCAGCTACGAAGGCTATGGATTCATGATGCCCGAAGGAGCCTACGACGTGGTGCTCAACACCGATGCTACCGTCTTTGGTGGCAACGGCTTGGCAGACGACAGTGTGCGCCACTTCACCAACTTCGACCCCTTGCTCAAGAAAGACGGCAAAGGATGGTTGAAACTATATGTGCCAGCCCGCAGTGCTGTAGTGTTGCGAAAAGTAAAAGAATAGCCTTCTGCAAAAGTCTCTCAGCGTTCAAAGGACAGTGCTTTTGGACTCAAGGAAAAGTACACCTATAACTCAACAGGCAGTACACCTATAACTCAACAGGCAGTACACCTATAACTCAACAGGCAGTACACTTATAACTCAACAGGCAGTACACCTATAACTCAACAGGCAGTACACTTATAACTCAACTTCTCGCATTGTTCAAACCAAGTGTTTGCTCATTACAAAAAACTAACGCAATGTTTTCAGGTATCGTAGAAGCTATGGCCGAAGTGGTTGGTATAGAGCGCGAGCAGGACAATCTGCATTTCACGCTTACTTGCCCCTTTGCTCATGAACTTCATATTGACCAAAGCGTGGCACACAACGGTGTTTGCCTCACAGTAACTCGTCAAGAAGGCACCACCTACACCACCACTGCCATGCGCGAAACGCTTCAGCGTAGCAACTTAGGGCTTCTTCGTGTTGGCGACAAAGTAAACCTTGAGCGCAGTATGCTCATGAACGGGCGGCTTGATGGACACATCGTGCAAGGACATGTTGACACTACGGCACGCTGTACAGCCGTGGAAGATGCAGCTGGTAGCAAAGTCTTTACGTTCGCTTACGACATAGAACCCGAAATGGCACGGCGCGGATATTTCACTGTAGATAAAGGTAGCGTTACCGTCAATGGTGTCAGCCTTACAGTATGCAACCCAACGGACAATACTTTTCAGGTGAACATCATTCCCTATACCCTCGAAAACACCAACTTCGGTCAGATTGAAGAGGGAACGGTGGTAAACCTTGAGTTCGACATCTTGGGCAAGTATATCGCCCGCCTGCAACAATTCTGAACAATCAATGACGCTCAAGGAACGTTACGCCATAGTACTAAGCCGGCTCGGCGCGCAGTTCGGGCTACTTGATACCGAGCTCAACTATGGAACACCGTTTCAACTCCTCATAGCAACGGTTCTTTCAGCACAATGCACCGATAAACGCGTCAACATCGTCACCCAACGTCTCTTTGCTGACTATCCCGATGCCCAGACAATGGCACTTGCCGATGTTGAAACGCTCTTTGAATACATCAAAAGTGTAAGCTATCCCAATAGCAAAGCAAAATATCTCAGTGGAATTGCCCGAGCGTTAGTAAAGGAACATCGTGGTGAAGTGCCAGAGACGATGGATGAACTCGTAAAACTCCCAGGAGTGGGGCGAAAGACAGCCAACGTCGTTCTTGCTTTCGCCTTTGGTCAGCAGACCCTAGCCGTAGATACTCACGTGTTTCGCGTCAGTCACCGTCTCGGCCTTGTGTCCCAGCGATGCACCACGCCACTTGCCGTGGAAAAGGCTCTGTTGCGCCACATACCCGCCGATCAAGTAGCACCCAGCCACTCTTGGCTCCTGCTTCACGGGCGTTACACCTGCACAGCACAGCGACCAAAGTGTGCAAAGTGCCAACTCGCAGATGTTTGCAAACAACAATCCAAACAACAAACAGCTTAAAAACAACCGAACACAAGAAAACATTTTTATTAATCATTTCTAATTAATACAACTATGACCATCAACACAGCAAACTTCAAAGACAGCAAGGTCATCGTTCGAGTGGACTTCAATGTTCCTCTTGACGAAAATGGTAAAGTGACCGACGACACCCGCATTCGTGGTGCACTTCCCACACTCAAGAAAGTACTTGCCGATGGCGGCGCACTTATCATCATGTCCCACATGGGCAAACCCAAAGGAAAAGTAAATCCAAAACTCTCCCTCGGACAAATTACCGATGCCGTAAGCGAAGCTCTCGGTGCACCCGTACAGTTCGCACCCGATTGTGCTAAGGCAGCCGACCAAGCAGCAGCTCTCAAGCCAGGCGAAGTACTGCTCCTTGAAAACCTGCGTTTCTACCCCGAAGAAGAAGGCAAGCCCGTAGGCGTTGAAAAGGGTACACCCGAGTTTGATGAGGCTAAAAAAGAAATGAAAGCCCGTCAGAAAGAATTTGCCAAAACGCTCGCTTCCTATGCCGACTACTACGTGATGGATGCCTTTGGTACAGCCCACCGCAAGCACGCTAGCACCGCAGTTATCGCCGACTACTTCGATGCCGACCACAAGATGCTCGGCTACTTGATGGAGAAAGAAGTAGCAGCCGTTGATGCTGTGCTTTCTAACATCAAGCGCCCCTTCACAGCCATTATGGGTGGCTCAAAGGTCAGCACCAAGATAGACATTATCAACAACTTGCTAGGCAAGGTTGACAATCTCATCCTCTGCGGCGGTATGACTTATACTTTCGCAAAAGCCATGGGAGGTACTGTTGGTAATAGCATCTGCGAAGACGACAAGCTTGATGTAGCCCTCGGCGTAATCGAAAAGGCCAAAGAACTCGGCGTAAACCTCGTGCTTGGCACAGACTGCGTAGCTGGCGACGACTTCAAAAACGACTGCAACACGCAGGTTTGTCCCGCCAACAATATTCCCGAAGGTTGGGAAGGACTTGACGCCGGTCCAGAAACACGTCAACGTTTTGCCCAAGCCATCAAGGGAGCTAAGACCATTCTATGGAACGGTCCCGCTGGCGTATTCGAATTCGACAACTTTGCAGCTGGTAGCCGTGCAGTAGCCGAAGCCATTTGCGAAGCAACTGCCGAAGGTGCCTTCTCGCTTATCGGAGGTGGCGATAGCGTAGCTTGTATCAACAAATTCGGTATGGCCGACAAAGTAAGCTACATCAGCACAGGCGGTGGTGCCTTGCTCGAAGCCATTGAAGGAAAAGTGCTTCCTGGTATCGCAGCAATCAAAGGCTAAGCGCCTATCTACCTCATAAATAAAAGCCATGGCATAGACTTATTCTCATGCCATGGCTTTTTCTCATTATATGATGAGGGCCCCTCAGCTCTTCGTGCAACCTAATGGAAAGAACCTCCGTTTCTGAGGTATTCCATAATTTCAGCGGGAGCGCGTTGTTCCTTTAAGCGGTCGGCCATAAAGTCCATATAAGGTGCAACGTGAGAAAAGAATTT
>ONDJ01000005.1 GCA_900316575.1 uncultured Prevotellaceae bacterium
TGCGCTTGCCGACAGTGTGAACAGTGGCAGTCTCTACTATAAACGCTACTTCAGTCTCGTCAACGACCTTGACTTCGCGGGCAAGACCTACAAGATCATTGGAGGAGACAGAGGGGCCTTTGCGGGCATTTTCAACGGCGGCGGCCATACCATCCGCAACGCCACGATAGAAAGGCCCAGCAATCCAGGTGACCAGATAGGCATACACATGTATGTTGGTCTCTTCGGTAGATTGAACGGCGTTGTCAAGAACCTGACGCTCAGTGCCTCAACAGTCAGAGGAGGACTCGGAGTGGGTGCGATTGTCGGTTGTTTGGCCGGCAGAGTAGGAGGAGACTGGAGTACTCTCGAATTTCCTCCAAGTGTACTAAACTGCCATGTGACAAGCGACGTGACGATTCAAACCGTCTCACTTTCGTCGCAGTTCACCGACCGCACACCTCTGCGTATCGGAAGTGTGGTGGGAGACACGGAGGGTAATGCTGTGGTCATCAGGAATTGCACGAGTGCGGCTACCGTCACGGGGCTGAGTTCTGCCAAATGCGTGGGCGGCATCGTGGGCTTCTTGTATGCAAAGGTTGAGTTTGAGCTTTCCCAATGCGCCTTTACGGGCACGCTCACCGGCGCGAGCTACGTAGGCGGCATCGTGGGTTGCAAAGAAGTGGACAATGGCTATTGTTCCATGAACTACATCGGCGGTGCTTGCACCATTGGAGCGTATGGGGTGGAAGGCTCGACGCAAGGTCAAGATGGTAACGGCACCTCGCGCATCTATACCGTAAACTTCGATGGCGCGACGCAGACAAGCGGCACAGTGGAGACGCAACCCTTCATTACAGTCAGCGGTACGGGCTATTACCGGCCGGACAGCACCATCGTCATTTCCAACCTAAGCACCGGTGCCAGCCTTGCCGCAGGACAGACGTGGACCTACCGTGCCAAGAAAAATGCTACCGACTACAAGGAAGTGCTCCCTAACGGAGACGACACATGGCAGTTCACCATGCCCGCCGGCAACGTCACCGTCACGCGCGCCAGTGCCGTGAAGGACATCGCTACTGCCACCGTCACGTTTACGCCCGAGTCCATGCCTGTTGGCGAAATTATTATTTTCTACAAACCGCAATTCACTGTCGTAGTGAACGGCAGATCACTCGTGGAGAACACAGACTTCACCACAGACATAGATAGGCTCGGGATGTTCCCTGATGCAGGCGTGCATCCCATCAGGATTAGGGGAATGGGGGAATACGGCGGTGCACAAGTCGTGTATTTCACCGTCAAGCCCAGATCGTTGGAAGACAACAATGGATACAGCCCGATTCCGAGAATAGCTCTCTATACAGGTTCAGGACACAGGCCAAAGATTGACATTAATTTTTCCTCATTGGCAGCAGATAATCCTCAAGAAGGCAAAGATTTCGTGACCGACATCCCCGAGGGAGGTTTCACGGACGTGGGCGACTACACCATCACTATTACCGGCATAAACAACTATACGGGAGTGCTACAGGCCACCTTCTCCATCGTGAAGCCTTGGGAGGGCGACGGCACGCAGGCCAACCCCTACCTCATCAGCACCACCGACCAATTTGACGCGCTGGCATCCTTGACAAATGTGGGAACTGATATGTCGGGGCTTCATTTCAGGCAGACCGCCGACCTTGACTACACGGGCAAAACCTTTACACCCGTGGGCAGAGGGGTGCCATTCAAAGGCATATACGACGGCTTAGGCAAGAGCATCAGCGGTGTAAACCTCATTGGAAACACTTCTTATGTAGGCATATTCGCCAGAGTGGGCGAAGGGGGCGAGGTGCACAACGTCATAGTTGCGGACACCTGTTCTTTCAGCGGAGGGCGTTACACTGGAGCTATTGTAGGCCAAAACGAAGGTAGAGTGTCGGCCTGTAGCGTCGCCTCCACCAACGTCATCGTTAAAGGGAACAATTTCGTTGGAGGTATCGTGGGACAAAACAGCGCGAGCGGCACGGTCGAGGCCAATGAATGCAAAGCCAGCGTCAGCCTTTCCGACAATTCCAGTAGCGAGCGCGCCCTCGGCGGTATTGTGGGTGCAAACAGCGGCACGGTTTACGGTATATTCAGCGGCACCGTCAGCGGTACCTCCATTGTGGGTGGCGTAGTAGGCCATAATAAGGGAGGTAATGCCGAAGTCAGCGGTGCGAACCATGGTGAAATCATTGCCACCAGTGGCATCGCGGGGGGCATCGTGGGCAAGAACGAAAGTGGTGCCACAGTTTCGCAGAGCCTCAACACCTGCCTGATGCAGCAAGTCAGCAGCACGACTGACGCCGGTGCCATCATCGGACAGGACGCAGGCGGCACAGCCTCGCACAACTACTACATCGGCGATTGTCTGTACAAAGGTATCAACAACGCCGACGTGCTTGGCCAGGCCATGCGTGGCATACCCATCAGCCACGACGAGAGTATCGGATTTTTCCCAATGCCAGACGCTGCAGGAAGCATAGTCGGCACGTACTACGATGACGGCACGAACAACCACTACTACGCAGGCGAAGGCGAAACCCTGCGCTTCGTGCTCATGGGCGGCACTGGCTACACCGCCAATGGCTCGCCGCTTGCCATAGCCGGCCACGATGACGATTACGACGAGGACTATTACGAACTGACGATGCCTGCGCAACCGGTGCACATCGCGCCCGTCGGACTGACGCTCACGCTCTACGACAACTGGATTAACGCCAACAATGAGGACTACATCGCCGACGCTGACGGCCAAGTGCGCGAAGTGACCATCAAAGGCCGAACGCTCTACAAGGACGGCAACTGGAACACCGTCTTCCTTCCCTTCTCCCTTGACAGTTTGACCGGCACGCCGTTTGAAGGTGCCACAGTGATGGAACTCGACGCCGCCGGCCGCAACGGTCTCGACCCCTTGACAGGCACGCTTCACCTTACGTTCAAGAGCACCGCTTCCATAGCTGCTGGCCGTCCCTACGTCGTCAAGTGGGACAGCGGCACTGACATCTCCGACCCCGTCTTTGCAGGCGTAACCATAGACGCATCGCCACTTGTCCCCGTCACGTTGCAGTCCTCCGGGCACAGCGCCGTCACCTTCAAGGGCTCCTACGGCTTCACCTGGGTCAGCGCCGGCGACAAGACTCAGCTTTTCCTCACGCCCGGCAACCAGCTCCGGTACGCCGACGAAGAGCGCCGTCTCCTTCCTTTCCGCGCCTGGTTCTCAGTTGATGAAAGCACGTCGCAGTACATCCGCGGCTTCTCCCTTGACTTCGGCGACGTGCAGACATCGCTCTCCGCCCTTGAGACCGATTCTCGCCCGTCCCCAATCCACGACCTTCAGGGCCGCCGCGTGACCGCCCCGCGCAAAGGCGGAATCTATATTGTGAATGGAAAGAAATTGATTTATTAAAAAACCAGCCCCTCCTGCTCCCCCGTGGGCGGGAGAGGCCAACCCTTTATAAAAATGAAAAAGACTTATCAGACCCCGTCCCTTCTAATAGCCGAGCACATTCCCGCCTGCATTTTCGCCGTGAGCGACGTGAACAGCAACATCGGCATCGGCGGCGGTGGCGGTGCCGGCGGCAGCGTGATCCAACGCGCCCGTCGGTACGACGACTGGGCCCAGACGCAGTGGGCCACCCCTACGGAGGAATGAGCCTCCCGCTCCGGAGGAAAGCCCTTCTCCCTCCGCAGGCAATGGAAATAGGGTGCTTGGCGCGCCGGATTTCCGACCCGATAAAACGGATTTCCGATTCGATGAAAACGGATTTCCGACCCGATGAAAACGGATTTCCAACCGCACAAACCTAAACGTCCAACCGTACAAAACCAAATTTCCCAACGAACCAAACCAATTTCTTTAACCCGCCCTGTCATACTGCCACTTCTCCCGTTTCGCGCTCAAAACGGTTGACGTGGGTCGTGAGGTTCTCGGAGATGAAACGATAGAAGAGCATACCGAGCACGTAGCTCTTGAAGTCCCAGCCATCGACGCTGCCGCGTAGGTCGTTGGCCATGGTCCATATGGTGCGGTGGAGTTCCGCGCGTTCTTGTTCGCGTGACATAGATTTTTTAGGTTTTTTTCGGAGTACTCGGAGTACTCGGAAACTTCGTTTGATGTTTATTGTTTAGCGTAAAGGTATTGCCCATGCTTTCGTGTGTTTTTTCCGTATTGTATGGCAAATTTTGGGCAGCGGTGGAGGCAACCGAGGCAGAGCTCGCAGTGGGGCTGCGTCCATTGAGGTAGGCCGTCGCACATCTCGATGGACTGCGCAGGGCACTGCTTGGCGCAGAGGCCGCAGGCAATGCAGGCTTCGGCATCTACACTGAAACGAGCGGTGGTGTAGTGATGGAATCCATACCAGTGGTAGAGGCGCGATAAGAGCATTGGCACGCGATGGTGCATGTGGTTGCCCGTTTGGCGGGCGCGGACGGCTTTTGCCACGGTGTCGAGTTCTCGCTCGGCCTTTTCAAGGCGGCGGCTGACTTTCTTTTTGTTGGAGAGGTCGAACATGGGAGTCCACACATCGGGCATACGCACACTGAAGAAGGCATCGAACGCCCAGCCGCGCTTACGGGCTATGCGATGGGCAAAGGTGCCGATCTGTCCCGTCGTGGTGCCGTAGGTGGTTACGAAGAAGCGATAGCCATCGCCCTCGACGCTAAGTCGCTGCAGCAAGCGTTCTACCATACGCGGAAGTCCCCAGAAATAAGTGGGCACAACGAGACCGAAGGCTTCGTCAGCGTTGCACGTCAAAGAAATCTCTGCATCGGCGTTTTCTTTTAAGACGCTTTCAATGCTTATGGCTGAGGTGTGAACCACTTCAGCCAAACGCTGGGCTACGTGGCGGCTGTTGCCAGCGGCAGAGAAGTAAAGTATCATGTCGTTATGTTGGAGCGTTGAGAATCGGGCAAAAATACGTTTTTTCTGTGTATTTGTAGGCGTTAACGTGCGTTTTCTCTGTTTTCGTACGTTACAGAGCAGTGCTCCGTGGGCTCTGAGGCGTGTAGAAAATAGGATAATCAAGCTTGTTCTTGTTAGAAAAGTTGAGAATAAGTACTTTTGCGTGGTGAAACTCGCAGATATACAATGATGAACATACAATTTCAGACCTCCGACCTCAGTGCTTTACATCGCGCGATTGAAGCTGGCTGCAAGTGGGTGCGGTGGATGCCAGAGGGCAATACGAAGGATCAAGCTGCTGAAGCACTTGAAGTTTGCCGCCAACACGAAGCGGTGATGATTGTTGACGACGATGCGTCGCTCTGTTTGGAGCTGAAAGCCGACGGAGTGCATCTGCACGATGCTGCTCAAGCGGGCACGGTGCGCCGCGAATTGGGCGAAGAGCCGCTGATCGGCGTGACGGTGGCGAACTTTGACGAAGCGCGAACCGCTCGCGCTGGCGGGGCAGACTATTTAGAAATGGAAACCCAAGAAAGTATTGACCACGAGCAGTTGCGCCAAATGGTGCTCGACCTCTACGAGGCCGACTTCCCGCTGCCGCTCAGTGTGGCTGGCTCAGTCACTCCCAACGATATTCCCACCATTTCGGGAACGGGCGCACGCGGCATAGCTACGAGCGACGAGGCTTTCTTCAAAAAAGACATTTGGGCTCTGATTGACAAACTTGCCTAACAGCTAACCTTTATTCTTTCAACAAGAAACAATGTCCTCCCTCGCGCCAATGATTTCCGACCTCGCCTTGATACTCATCACGGCGGGACTTGCTGCAATCCTTTTCAAACGTTTGGGCCAGCCGTTGGTCTTAGGTTATATTGTGGCAGGGTTCCTCGTAGGTCCTCACTTTATTTTTATTCCAGGCGTTGACGACGGCGAGTCAATGCACCACTGGGCCGATATTGGTGTGATTTTCCTGATGTTCTCCTTAGGGCTGGAGTTTTCGTTCAAGAAAATTCTCTCGATGGGTGCGAAGCCCGTTGTGGCAGCATGCTTGGTGATGCTGTTCATGATAAGCGTGGGTAGCGGCGTGGGGCGTGTGTTTGGATGGAGCGGCATGGACGCAATGTTTTTGGGCGGAATGCTTGCGATGTCGAGTACCACGATTATCTATAAAGCCCTTGACGAACTCGGACTGCGCGAAAAGAAGTTTGCGAGCGAGGTGCTCAGCGTCTTGATCCTGGAGGACATCCTCGGCATATTGCTCATGGTGGTGCTCAGTGCTATGGCCGTGAGTCGACAGTTTGAAGGCATGCAGCTGGCGGGCAGTTTGCTGAAATTAGGTTTCTACTTGATGCTGTGGCTCTTGGTGGGACTTTATGCTGTGCCGCTGTTCCTCAAACATACCAAGCGTTGGCTGAACAACGAAACGCTATTGTTAGTGAGCGTAGGCATGTGTTTCGTGATGGTGGTGTTGGCCGATCAAGCTGGCTATAGCACCGCTTTTGGCGCCTTTATCATGGGTAGTATTTTGGCCGAGACTTTGGCGGCAGAGAAGATCGAACATTTACTTTCGCCCTTAAAGGATCTCTTCGGAGCGGTGTTCTTTGTGAGTGTGGGTATGATGGTCAATCCCGCCGTGTTGGTAGAGTATTGGTTGCCCATCCTTGTTATTACCATAGCGGTGGTCGTGGGTCAAGCCATCTTGGGCAGCGGTAGTTTCTTAATCGCAGGTCAGACGCTGAAAGTGTCGCTGCAATGCGGTTTCTCGTTAGGGCAGATAGGTGAGTTTGCCTTTATCATAGCCGGTCTCGGCGTGTCGTTGGGCGTGACGAGCGATTTTCTCTATCCAGTGGTGGTGGCTGTGAGTATCGTCACCACATTCTTGACACCCTACATGATGCGCGCTGCTTCGCCCGCTTATGCCTTTGTGGAGCGAGCTTTGCCTGGTGCTGTCGTTAGCCGACTTGAAGAGCGCGGCCTGTCAGCCCATGAAAACGCTTCCGACAATCAACTTCATCCCTGGCGCACGCTGCTTCGGGCATTGACCATACAAGTGGCGGCGTATGGGGTGATAACAGTAGCCTTGGTCGGTGTGGCACTCGCCACGTTGTTGCCGCTGTGTCGCTCGCTGCTGCCGCATTGGCCTGCCAATGCGCTCTGCGGCCTGCTCACACTCTTGGCGCTTGCACCATTTCTACGTGCCATCGTGATGCGCAAAAATCATACCGCCGCCGCATTTACGCTGCGAAAGCATGCTATCAATCGCTTGCCGCTCGGGCTGCTGTTTTTGGTGCGCTATGCGCTGACAGCTGGCGTGGTGTATTATGTGTTGAACTATTTGTCGCCCTTGTGGTGGCCTATCCATGTGGCAGCTGCTATAGCGATTGTGGGATTGATGTGTATGTCGCGCGCAGTGAAGTATTGGAGCATTCGCATAGAGCGCACCTTCCGCCACAATGTGGGTATGCGCGAGCGTGTTGCCGCCAATCAGCATCCCGCCTACGCCCGCCGACTGCGTGCACACGATATGCACGCCACAAAGGTGGAAATACCTGCTCACAGTCTCTGGGCAGGAAAAGCGTTGAAAGAGCTGGCTCTCGGGGCCGACGGTGTTATGATAGCCGCTGTGAAGCGTGGCGATTTGCAAATCAATATTCCGCAAGCTGACACCATAGTCTATCCGCGCGATGTGCTCACAGTGATTACCGACGACGACGGGTTGGCGGCTTTCACACAGCGTCTGGGCGAAGAGGTCGATGCAGCCCCGCGTCAGGAAAGTGGCAGCATTGTGCTACGCCGCATACCGCTTTCAAGCCATGCACGATTGGTGGGCAAAACCCTTCGCGATAGTGGTTTGCGCGACGAATATCAATGTATGGCGGTAGGCTTTGAGGCCAAGGATGGCTCGCTCGATGTGCCGCAGGCCGACTATGAAATGAAACCCACCGACATTCTCTACGTGGTGGGCGAAGCCCCCGACGTGGCTCGCTTAGAAAAGGCCACGCGCGAGAAGAGTACCCCTAAAATTGTTTGACCGCAGTGTAACTGTGAACGCGCCCCATGCGCCATGCCTTAGGGCGCAGCGTTCCGCCTGCGAACATACGCCCGCGAGCTAATGGTTTTGCTTCATACGGGCGAGGACGCCCGCGCTCCCAGCCGATGCGTTATAGGGAGCGGGGTTCATGAGGCGCAAGCGAGATGCTCGCGCCTCATGAACCCCGCTCCTTATCGGTCTATTAATGGCGAATTGAAGGGCTATTCTATTTTAATGGGAGCATCGTCGCCGCTGAGTGTGTATTCGCCGCTCCACTTGCGGTTTTTCATCGTTTCAGCGAGTTGGCGCACAAATAAGAACTTGAAGCGGCCTACTTCAGTGAGGAAACCCACATGAATGGTACGGGTGGTTTTGGTCGTTGTCCAGTTATTGTCAAGGCATACAACTTCCTGCACCTCGGCTGTTTCAGAGAGGCTTTCAGCAGCAAGCGTCTTGACTTTTTCAAGGTTGATGCCTTTCACGGTGAAGGTGGTAGGCATAGGGTGGCTTTCCATGCGCTCTATTTGGCCTTCAGCGAGGATGGAGGCATACATGGCGCGGCAATCATTGAGGGCTATTCCTACGTCGTTATTGGCATCTTCGCCAGCTACGTAGCGTTCGTGCTGTGTGAGCACTTCTTCGTAGGCTTCGTTGGCCAGCCAGTAAAGTTTGAAGCGTTCATAGGCAGTTTCGACTTCGGGAAGCTGCTGGAGCCAATCGGTGATGGCGTTGCGCACGAGGTTGATGGGCGTGGCACTGCGGGCTACGGCTAATGCTTGATCGCGGCGGTCGGCTCGCATTTTTAGGAAAGCCTCGTAGCTGTTGAAAGCAAGTACAAAGTTGTCGTCGCGACTGATAATGGCGTTTGCCTCGTCGTCCATAGGAAATTCTAAGGGGCAAACGCGTTTGTCGTCGAGCATAAGGGCGCATACAAAGTTTTCAAAGGCTTGTCGGCTCAAGGGATCTGCCACGAATTGCGCACAATAAGCATTGCGCACAGTTTCGTCGAAGAAATTGCGTCCCTCGCGTTGCTTGGGAACGCTCACACGGCGCAGGCTGAGGATTTGCACCATGTTGTCAGTCCCTGCAGCAAGAAACGATTGGCTGAGCAGTTGGTCGAAGTCGTGTTGTAGTTGAGACATACTGCTACGTGTGTGCATGGCATAGTAGTCGCGGAAGTCGTAGTAGGGTTGATAGGGATAGAGCTTCGGATCAAGATGCTCGTAGGCAGCATGAATGGCTGAAACACTCTTGGAAAAGCCTTCGGTAGTTTCGGTGGTAGCGGTTTGTTCGTCGGCTTCCAGTGCTTTTTTAGAAGGCTTGTAATTTTTGTCGTAAGCGGGTAGGTTGCCAAGAGAAGCTGCAAACTTTGCGGCGCGTCCAGGTTCTGTGCGAGCCATCACGCTTTGGTAGTTCGTTCCAGCCGCTGTGACTACACCTTCGGTGGCACTGCGAGTGATACCATCGGCTGAGCCTATGAGTGCTTGTGCACGAGAACCAAGGGTGCTCAAGCATGCGAGCAGAGTCGTGGTGAGCAGAGTTTGGGCGAGGTGAGTTGTTTTCATTATTAGTATTAGTGAAAGATTAGTCTGAATGTAGTGGTCAACTGATTGACTTCAACTCCTCGGCATAGGCTTCAATGGCTTTGGCGGCTGTGACGACGGCTTCTTCAATGGGGAAAGGCAATTTTCCGCCTGCAGCATCGTCGTGACCGCCGCCGTTGAAGAAACGTTCGGCCATCTCGCGACAGTGAAAACCGCCTGTGCTGCGAATGGATACACGAACCACGTCTTCATCGGTGTCTTCGCGCAGCGCGATGCTCACTTTCATGCCACGTATCTTGAGCGGCTCGTTGACAAGACCTTCGGCATCGCCGCGCATAAACTTGTGGGACTTCATCATCTGGCGTGTGAGGGTGAAGATACTTGCATGGCCGTTGGCATGGAAACTGAGGCAGTCGGAGAGCACATCGTTCCACAATGTAAACTTTCCCCTCGACCAGTTGTGGTAAACTTTCTTGTAGATGCTCTCCTTGTCCACGTGCTTGCGCATCAGCAGGCTGACACAGAGATATAGAACGGGGTCGCTCGAGCTGTAGGCAAAGTTGCCGGTGTCGGTCATGATACCCGTGTAGAGGCAGGCTGCCGTGCTGCGCGTCATGTCGTCGTAAGCTCCAAGTTGATAGAGCAGGCGTAGCACCAATTCGCACGTGCTACTCATTTCGGGGTGTGATACGAGCAGGGAGAATTGTTCGAGCTTCCCACCACTGTGGTGGTCGATTAGCAAGCGTGGAGCTTTGCATTGTTCAACGACTTCAGCCATAGCATTGAGGCGTGAGAGGTCGTTGAAGTCGAGGCAACAAACCAAGTCAGCACTTTTCAGAAGAGCTTTAACTTCTTCGGGCTTGTCGCGATAAATGATGATATCCTTGTTGCCTGGCATCCAGCGCAAGAAGTCGGGGTGCCACGACGGTAGGGCCACCGTAGCGTCTTTGCCTAAGTGTCTGAGGTATGCCGCCCAAGCAAGTGTAGAACCTACTGCATCGCCATCAGGGCCATGGTGGGCGGTAATGACAATGCGCTGTGCTTCGCGGAGCATCTGCATGAGCTTGAGAAGCTCTGGGGCCGGGAGAAGTTCGGGGAGTTGGAAGAGTTGTTGGTTTTTGTTCATATAATTCTGTCGATTTCACTGAGTTTTTTGAGGGCTTTGATCTCTTTTTGAGGATCGGGGGCGCGGAATACGCTGCTGCCGGCTACCAGGATGTCGGCACCAGCTTGAGCAAGGCGAGCTCCAGTTTCGCGGTTCACACCGCCATCGACTTCAATCAGCGCGCGACTGCCGCGACGGAGCAAGAGCTCCTTGAGGCGAGCCACTTTTTCCACGCTTGACTCAATAAACGACTGACCGCCGTAGCCAGGGTTGACGCTCATGAGCATCACGAGATCAACTTCGGTCACGATGTCTTCGAGTGTGGAGATGGGTGTGGCGGGATTGAGTGTAACGCCTGCGAGCATTCCCGCTTCGCGAATGCCCGTGACGACACGGTGGAGGTGGATGCAGGCTTCTTGGTGCACATTCATCACGCGGGCACCAAGAGCGGCTACGCGAGCTGTGAATTTTTCGGGATGCTCAATCATCAGATGAACGTCGAGCGGCTTGCGAGCCACTCGGGCAATGGCTTCCATCACGGGGAAACCAAATGAGATGTTGGGCACAAACACGCCGTCCATCACGTCGAGGTGAAACCAGTCGGCATCGCTGTCGTTGAGCATTTCAACATCGGCTGCCAGATGGCCGAAGTCGGCTGAAAGCAGAGAAGGAGCAATGAGCATAGTAGGGGGAGTATGGGGAGAATAATGTTAACTATCTTTAGTGACGCAAAGTTGCTTGAGGGCATACATTGAACCATTGAAAACGTCGAAGTCCACAAACGTGGGTATGCCAGGCAGACGGCCTCGATCGGTGTGTTGCCAAAAGTGCCACTTGCCTTTCCAACCTACGTTTTTCACGTAGTAGTGGGCAATCCAGAAAGGATATTGGTCGAAGTCGGGGCTGTTGAGGTAGCGCAGCTTGAAATTCAAGTTGGTGTAGAGAATAGGTTTGGCTCCGTAGTGGTCTTCAGTGAGCAAGAGCCAGGTGAGTACCGCATCGTGGATGTCTTGGGGACTTAAATCGCCTACTGTTTCGATGTCGAGCACCGGCGGCAGGTCGCCTTTTTCGAGATGGACGCGGCTGATGAAGTGGGCCGCTTGAGCGGAAGCGGGTTCGTCGGGGGTGAAGAAGTGATAAGCCCCGCGTAGCAGGCCATATCGACGCGAATCGCGGAAATTATCGTCAAAATTGTCGTCGTCAACGGTGACGCCTTCGGTAGCCTTGATGATGGCGAAACTGATGGGCGTGTCCTTGATGTCGGTGAGGCTGAGGCGTTGCCAGTTGATATGGCCTTGATAGTGGCTCACGTCGATGCCGCGAATTTCATAACCCTCGGGTATGCCAGCATTGTGGTAGATCGCCTGCCATACCTCGGAATAAGGTTTTATGAGAAAGAAAAACAACACGCTCCAGCCCACGAGCAGCGTATAAAACACCGCTCTTTTCCAAACGCATACCTTGCCCTTGTTGTAGATGGGCGAGATATGCAGGCTTGGGGAATAGATTGAAGCAATCACCTTGGTAGGAAACTGAAGCGTATTGATCCTAGCTCGGTTTTTGAGCCGACTAAATACGACGTTGTAATTCTATAGACCGATTGGGGATGAAAAGGGAAAAGTTGAGCTGCGGAAGCGCGTAAGTATATGCTTGGCTCCGCAACTCAACTCTTCAAACTATTGAAACATTCAATGTTTCGGGACTTTTTATTTAGCCTGTTCAAGTTTCAGTGTTACGGTGCACTGGTCGCATACCTCGGTGGGGCCAAAGTACTGAATGGGGCCAGGATAAACGTAGCACGTTTCGGCAGCCCACTTGTCGCGCTGGGCGGCAAAGGTCTTGAAGGGAGCACCATTGAGATCCACGAGAGCTTTCTTGATAACAGGTTTCATTTCGCCGCTGCGCTTTTCCATGTTGAGCATCATGGTGATGGGCACACCACCTGCAACCCATTCGGCAGCAGGAGCCGTGGTGTTGGTCACGATGGCCATATAGCCCGTCTTGCCGTTAGCAATGAGCTGGGCAGCACTGGTGCCGAGGGCATAGCAATAGTCGGCATCGTAGTTTGACGGAGCTGCGCAGCGTCCTTCGTAGCCGAAGAAGTGGTGAAGCGGTGAGAACTTGCCTACATACTCTTTGGCCTCAGCCATTTCAGCAAGCTTTTTGCCTACCATCTCGCTGAGCAACTTTTCGGTTTCGATGAGCGAAACCTGTACGTTGCCGTGCGGGTCGCGGTCGAGTGCAAGTTGCTTCTGCACACCAGCGGGAAGGCTTTCGAGCGTAGCGCAATTGTCGGCTTGCAAGTGGGCCTTAACCCATGCTACAACCTCTTCGCCGCTCTTGCCAGCGGTGGCTTCTACAGCTTCGGTGGTGGCAAGTAGGTCGTTGAGCTCTTTGATGAGCTTCTTGATAGCCGGAACAAACTCAATGAGGCCTTCGGGGATGAGCACCGTGCCGAAGTTGTTGCCTTTTGCAGCGCGCTCTGCCACGATGCCGGCGATGTAGCTTACAATGTCGTCGAGCGACTGTTCCTTGGCTTCAACCTCTTCGGAAACAATTGTCACGTTGGGCTGGCATTGCAAGGCACATTCCAGTGCAATGTGGCTGGCAGAACGTCCCATCAGTTTGATGAAGTGCCAATACTTGCGGGCACTATTGGCATCGCGTTGGATATTGCCAATGACCTCGGCGTAGGTCTTGCAAGCTGTGTCAAAACCGAAACTGGTTTCAATCTGCTCGTTCTTTAAGTCGCCGTCAATGGTCTTTGGGCAGCCGATGACTTGTACGCCTGCACCTTGGGCAGCGTAGTATTCGGCTAAGGCGCAAGCATTGGTGTTGCTATCGTCGCCGCCGATGATGACTAAAGCTTTGATGTTCAGTTCGCGAAGAATGGCAAGACCACTTTCGTATTGGCTTACCTTTTCGAGTTTGGTGCGTCCAGAGCCAATCATGTCGAAACCGCCCGTGTTGCGGTATTCGTCGATGAGTTCAGCAGTAAGTTCCTTGTACTTGTGATCTACCAAGCCACCAGGACCCATCAAGAATCCGTAGAGGCGGCTTTCGGGATTCTGACGCTTCAGCTCGTCAAAGATGCCGCAAATGACGTTGTGACCGCCAGGAGCTTGGCCGCCGCTGAGAATGACACCTACGTTCATCGGAGCATAAGTGCGGGCTTCGGTGGCATGTACAAACTCAATGAGAGGAAGTCCGTACGTGTTGGGGAATAGAGCTTTGATTTCAGCTTGGTCGGCAACGCTCTCAGTAGGCGCGCCTTCCTTGATGCTAACATTGCCACGCAGACCTAAAGGGAGCTTAGGCTGATAGGCTGCGCGGGCTTTTTGCAATGCGCTTTTTTCCATGTGTTTTGGTTTTAATGTTTGTATGTTTTCTGATTATCTTCTGAATACAACTTCAATGTCCATGTATTGACGAACAGCGTTTCCGCGAGCATCGCGAGCGGGATAGAACCGGCGGGGTAGTGACTTGATGACACGAATGGCTTCGTTGTTGCATTCGCGATTGTTGAAATGTCGATGAAGCTTCACACTACTGAGTGAGCCATCGGTATCAACAACGACACGTACCACCACGGTGCCCCTTACTCTACCTGAGCGCACGGCTTGGGGCTTGCGCAGGCTGGTTTGTATGTCAATGCTCAATGTGTTGAAGTTTGATGTGCCATAGTAGGCTTTCTGAGCAACTTCGCTCGGAGCATAAATGCGCGCAGATGATGAGGTTGTTTGTACGACTTGCGTGTTTTGGATGGCAGGTATTTTCACAGACCCTGTACACTCCTTGGTGAAACGGGGGAAGTAGCGGTTGAACCAGGGATTGATGCAGCGTTCTACACGGCCTGCAATAAGTTGTTTGTAGGACAGAGTGAGCCATACATTCATGGAGTCGCGAAGCTCGCTGATTACGGCATCAAATGCTGGATAAACCACGGGAGAATGACGCAAGGCATCAATGCGTTGTGCACGACGTTCTGCTTTCAAATCGGGCAATCGCCAGCCCATTTCTTTTTGTAGATCGGTGCGCAAGTAGGGCAGGAGTTTGGCCTTTTGTTTTACAACCTTGCGCTGATCTTTGTTGAGGTTGGGCGAAGTGGGGTCGAACATACCCGCGCGTTCATAAGCTTTGCCACACTTTTTGTGGAGCAGAGAGTCGTAATAGTGCTGCAAATAGTTTGAACTGATGGCCATTAGCTCGTCAAAGTTGCCGTTAGCAACAATAGCGAGCAAGGAGTCGGCGTATAAAGTAGCGTCGCTTTCAGCACGTTCGGTGAGTGCAGCAGGGCGATGATTGTCGGTGTATTGATATACATCGGAACGCATTGCAAGGAGGGGCACACCACTAATTGAACCCTGAGATCTCATCAGTTGGTTGTAGGTGTCCACAATGACACGTTGGCGAGCACGCAACGTGTCGCGCAAAGCGCGGCATACGGCGGTGGTGTCGGTTGTTTGGCGGCGTTCAGTGGCTGTCGTGGTTGTGCCGCTGACTGTAGTGCGTGAACTTTGTGCTTTTATGCCTAACGTGATGCTAAATAAAGCAACGATAAGAACAAATGTTTGGGCTAATGGTTTCATAGCGGTTTCGATTTGTGATAGTAAAAGGGGGAAGTTTGTTTGTTTTGGCGCGAAAATACAATATTCTATATTATTACACAAATTTTGACTGTGAGCTTCAACCTTTTTGGCCCAATTAGGTGGACAGAAGCATAGGAGTTGTTCTCAAAAAAAGCTTACCTGCCAGCTTCGTTCCTTGAAACGGAATAGCTGTACAGGTAAGCCTTTTCTTGAAAATATAATGACGAAACTGCGTTATAGCAGTGCAAGCGTGTCGCGAGCGATGAGCAGTTCTTCGTCGGTGGGAATGACGCAAACGGTGACTGGGCTGTCGGACGTGGAAATGATGGCTTCTTCGCCGTTGATGCTGCGGTTTTTCTCAATGTCAAGTTTGATACCAAGGAACTCCATGTCGCTGCAGGCGGCTTCGCGCACGTCCCATTGGTGCTCGCCAACGCCAGCGGTAAATACCACGATATCTACACCGCCCATGGCGGCTGCATAACTGCCGATGTATTTCTTGATACGGTAAGTGTACATATCAAGAGCTATCTTGCAACGCTCGTTGCCAGCTTCGATGGCTGCTCCAATTTCGCGCATGTCGCTTGATACGCCTGTGAAGCCTTTCATACCGCTCTGCTTATTGAGCAGGTCGTTGGCCTGGTGGGTGTCAAGACCTTCTTTTTCCATGATGGTGAGAATGGCCGACGAGTCAATGTCGCCCGTGCGTGTGCCCATCATGAGGCCTTCGAGCGGAGTGAGACCCATGGAAGTGTCAACGCACTCGCCATATTTCACGGCGCTAATGCTGGCACCATTGCCAATGTGGCAAGTGATGATCTTCTTTTCGCGTACATCTACACCAAGGTATTCGCCTACGCGAGCCGTAACGAAGCGATGGCTGGTGCCGTGGGCTCCGTAGCGGCGGATGTGGTAGTCGGTATAGTATTTATAGGGCAGAGCATAGAAGTATGCCTTAGGCGGCATGGTTTGGTGGAAAGCTGTGTCGAAGACAAACACTTGCTTCAAGTCGGGCAACAAAGCCTTGACGGCCTCGTAGCCTTTGAGGTGAGCAGGACTGTGGAGCGGTGCGAGACCCATATATGGTTTCCAGCCTTCGAGCATCTCGGGCGTAACGATCTGGCTCTCTGTATAAGTGCCACCTGCCACAATGCGATGACCTGCTGCACTGATTTCATCAAGGCTTTTCAAAGCTCCCACTTCGGGCGAGAGCAATGTGTCAAACATCAGACGGATGCCTTCTGTGTGCGACGGCAGAACGGCTTCCTTCACACGCGACTCGCCTGTGGGCAATTTGTATTTGATGAAAGCACCATCTAAGCCAATCTTCTCAATGCCACCAGCGGCCAATACGGTTTCGGTTTCCATCGCATACAACTTATATTTGATGGACGACGAACCGCAGTTTATAACAAGGATTTTCATAAAGTTTTTGGTTGTGTTTCGTTAAAATCGGCGCAAAATTACTGCAACTCTTTGGCACACAAAAACAAATCGTCGCCTTTTTCCTAAAAAACAGGCGACGATCGAGACAAGTTACGAGCGCAGTTGTGGTGTTAATTACGCTGGCGGATATGTTTTTGTGTATGTTTGTACTAATGATACGTGGTCGCTATCCTCAAATGAGCGAGAAAGCTACGTCCATCATTTGTGTGAACGTGTTTTGGCGTTGTTCGGGCGTGGTGGCTTTGCCGGTGAGTATTTCGTCGGAGATGGTGCAAAGCGTCAAGGCTCGTTTCCCAGCGCGGGCAGCGTTCATGTAGAGTGCGGCGGCTTCCATCTCAACGGCCATGACGCCCATGTTGATCCACTTTTCGATGTGCCCGTTTTCGGTGTAGAAGTAATCGGACGAGAGGATGTTGCCTACTTTGTAGCGATAGCCAAACTTTTCGCAAGCTTCGACGGCACCGCGCAAGAGATTGAAGTCGGCGATAGGAGCATAGGTGCCTGGCATTTCAAACTGTGCGGCGTAGTTGGAGTCGGTGCAAGCGGCTTGTGCGATGGCGATGTCGCCAATTTGCAGGTCTTTTTGGTATGAGCCGCAGGATCCTACGCGGATAATGGTTTCCACTTCGTAGAAGTTGAAGAGCTCGTAGCTGTAGATGGCTATAGAGGGGATGCCCATGCCGTGTCCCATTACGCTGACGGGCTTGCCTTGGTAGGTGCCTGTGAAACCGAGCATGCCGCGCACGTTGTTGAACTGTTTGGCATCGGTTAGGAACTTTTCAGCCATAAATTTGGCGCGCAAGGGGTCGCCTGCCATGATGACGGTCTTGGCGATGTCGCCGAGCTGTGCGCCGATGTGGGGAGTGGGTGTCTTGCTCATAAGTGTAGAAATGTTTTAAGGTTATTGTTTCTTTTTCTTGCTGCGAAAGTAGGGCAATTTTTGGAGTCAGCCAAGGGAAAGGGCTGTTTTTACGCTTTGGGCTTCATGACTACGCCGCGCTGCTTGCGTCCGTCCATCTTGATGACGATGGGGGCGGCGAGCCGGACGACGCGCACGTGGTCGGTTTCTTCTTCGGCGGGGAGTGTGTCAAGAAATGTTTCGTCGAAATGGCCGTCGTCTCTGAAGGGATTGATCGTGAAATATCCTACGCCGAAGCTTGTGAGGTTTTGGAAGAAGTGGGTGCCTTGGCTGGGGTCAACTTGGTATTGTTTGAGGCCTTGCTCGACAATGACGCGTGCGCCGCAGATATGTGCCCATTTGACGGGGATGCCGAGCCATGGGTCGCTACTGCCCCAGCGGCCAGGGCCTACGAGTACGTAGCCGCGTTCTTCTTGCAACATTCGTTCGTTGATGGTGGCTATTTCCTGTGCGGTCTGGGGATTGTTGGTGGCATCGAAGTCTTTACTCTTGATGTAGATGATGGTATCTACGTCGTTGTAGATACCGTTTCCAAGGACGCTGTGGCTGGTGATGAGCGTTGTTTCTTGGGGTATGGTGCTGAGGTCTTCTTCTATGCGTTGTTTGCTGTCAACGATGGGGCGTATCTGTAGGAGGTAGAAGTCGGCAACGTCGGCTTCGGGACGTATGTTCATGGCGAACTCTATTTCAACGGGGCGCCCCATCTCTTTTTGTCCAATTTCGAGCAGGCGGCTGATGGTCTTTGCCAATGGAAAGGCATCGTGCTGGAGTATGTTGGCAAAGGTAACGACTTTTCGTCCGCGTCCGGTTGCGCCTTCCCAGAGCATGTCGCTATCGGGGTCGTAGGTGGAGAACACGTATTTGAGTGTTTTGTCGGTGGGCGTGGATGGGGCGGTAAATGAAGTTGAGCTGCCATAGGCTGCTGTGGCTTTGGGCAGTCCGGGTACGTCGCGAATGGCGATGGTGCGCAGGTTGTAGCCGTCGTCTTTGTCGAGTTCTACGCCGCTATTGGTGAGGTCGAGGGCGCAGAAGCGTCGTTGTGTTTCGCGCAGAGCCATGTCGGTGCTTGAGAGTTGCAGGATGTGGCGCGGGTGGGCTGGCGAGAACTTGAGCGTTAGCCCGCCATCGACGATGTATTTCCCAAGCCCGAGTGCTACGGATGCCACGCCGTCTTCGGCGCGCTCGTCGCCGATGGGGTAGAAGTTGAGTGAGCGCGCTACGCCCGAGAGGGTGGGGTAGAAAAGGTCGCCGTGGGCGGTGCCAACGACTTCTTGGAGCACCACGGCCATTTTTTCTTGGTCGATGACGTTTTGTGTGGCTTGCATGTAGGCTTTCGAGTCGCGATAGAAGACGCTAGCATAGACGGCTTTGACGGCTTTGCACAGGGCGGTGAGGGCGAGTTCTTTGTCTTCGCCGATAGGCACCATGTAGGTGGCATATACGCCGGCGAAGGGCTGGTAGTGGGCATCTTCGAGCACGCTGCTGGAGCGTACAGCTACGGGGTGGCTGACGAATTGCAGATAGCTGCGCAGGTCGCTTACGAGCATGTCGGGCAGTGGTGCTTGCTCGAAAGCTTGGAGTAGGGCTTCGTCGGTGGCATCGCTCAGTGCGATGTCGTAGAGCTGACTTTGCTCCATGAAGGCGTCGAAGTGGTCGGTGCAGATAACGACGGTCTTGGGTATGCGCACGGTCGTGGTTTCGGTTTCGAGCTTGGGATATCGGCGCAGCATTTGTGCGATGAAGGCCAGTCCGCGTCCTTTGCCGCCGAGCGAGCCGCGTCCCATGCGGGCGAAGTGGCTGTATTCGTCGAACATGTCTTGGCGGTAGTTGGCCAGCACGCCCTCGTTCTTGAGCTTGCGGTAGTTCATGATGAGGTCGAAGACGAGCTGGCGGGCTTCGTTCATGTCTTGGTATTCATCTACGTCAACGGCTTTGAGGATGTTGGCGGGCGGAAACATGGCTCGTGAGAAGAAGAAGCGCGAGAAGTGGTTGTGGCGCAGGTGGTAGCGCATGGCTTCGTCGGGGATACTGAAGACGTTGTGCTGCAGGTCTTTGAGCGTTTTGAGTCGCATGAGCTCTTGGCCTGTTTCGGGGTCGCTGACGATGAAGTCGCCGAAGCCGAAGCCTCGCCGCACGGCTTGGCGCAGGTCTTGCTGATAGGTCTTGCTGTTTTTGCTGATGAAGTCGGCTTCGAGCTGTTGGGCGAGCTGGCGCGTGCGTTCTTCGTTGCTTTCGTAGATGATGGGCAGGTATTTGTCGTTTCTTCTGACGTATTTGCCGAGTTTGTAGCCTGCTTCGGGATTTTTCTCGCCGTTCATGGAGAAACTCATGTCGCTCACGATGCCCAGGATGCGGTCTTTGTAGAGTTCGTAGAGGCCTATGGCTTCTTCGTATGTTCGGGCGAGCATCACCTTGGGCCGCCCGCGCATTCGCATGGTTTTGAGCTGTTCGTTGAGGGCTTCGCCGGCGAAAAATTGGCTCTGTTCGAGTACGTAGCGGAAGAGATGGGTGAGCGCGCTACTGTAGAAGCGCACGCTGTCTTCGACGAGCAGGATGATCTGCACGCCCACGCTAGCGCAGTCGTGAGGGGCGTTCCATTTGTCTTCTATAAGTTTGACGATGGCTACGAGCAGTTGTGCTTCGCCGAGCCATGAGAACACGTAGTCTATGCCCGAGAGGTCGTCGTGTTGTATGCGGCGCGTCACTTCGCGGCTGAAGGGTGTGAGCACTACGATGGGAATGGCTGGATACTGGGCTTTGATCTCTTTAGCTTCTTCGAAGATGTCGCGGCGGTCCATGTTGGGCAGCACGATGATGAGCTCAAAGTGGCGCTCGGCGAGCAGGGTGAGGGCTTCTTGCTGCGTGGTTACTTGCGTGAAGCGTGGCGGATAGTTGAGCCCCAGGTGCATATATTCGTTGAAGATTTCTTCATCCACGCGCCCATCGTCTTCGAGCATGAAGGCGTCGTATTTTGAGGAGAGGAGCATGATGTTGTAGATGCGCCGCTGCATGAGGTCGGCAAACGGCGTGTCTTGCATCGCTATGTCTTTCAGTCGGGGTATCTGGCTCATCGCTTTGGTAAATGTGGTGGGGTTTGTTTTTTTCTGGGGGCAAAGGTAGGAATAAATTGTGGGGGGCGGGTATGCGGTGCGCCACAAACGATGGCCGATAAGGATCGCTGTTTCTGCGCAGTTGGTTATGATAGGGTTCTTTCTGTGTGGATAATCTTTTCTTCTTCTTCTGTGAGTATTTGTTTCTTTCGCAGGCAGGAAATTTTACCTCCCCTGAGAGGAAACTTTTCCTTCTTGAGAGGAACGCTTTTCCTCCCTTGAGAGGAAACTTTTCCTCCCCTGAGAGGAAACTTTTCCTCGCCTGAGAGGAAACTTTTCCTCCCCTGAGAGGAAAATACTCTTTTTCTAAGGGGAGTGGGGCTGCGTTGTTATGGCCAATAGCTTGTGTCCTCGTAGGCATCAAATTCTATAGGCTCGGGAACGCCGAAACGCGCCAAAACTTCAGCAATGGCTTGTTGCTCTTCGGCGTTGAGCAGTTTTTTTCCACTACGCTTTTCGTAGAAACAGTTTCGTCGTATGTCGAGTCGCTCCATAATGGCCCTGCGTGCTTCGGCCATTTGCCCACCTCTCACTTGGTTCAATGCCTGCTTAAATCCACGCGCCAAGTGTTGCAGTTCGTTGGTGACGAAGGATGGACACCCCTCGTCGGTGACTTGTCGGTGCTGGTTGGGAGTAATCATGGTCCAGCAAAAAAACGTTTCGGGAATAAGTTTCCCTGCCGTGTAGCGCAAACATTCTTCGCGGCGCGGACAAGGTTCGTAGCCGCAAAGGGCAAACATTTTGTTGACGTCGTTCCATTCCATAGTTATTATAAAAGAAAAAAAAGCTGGTGGCCGCGACGAGGGCTTGCTTGGGCGCGCCTCTGGTAGCAGCTACCAGCTATGGGGTTAATGTTCTGTTAAAGTCGTTTGCGCAGGGCTTCGCCGGCTTCTTCGTAGCCAGGCTTGCCGAGCAGGGCAAACATGTTGCGCTTGTAGGCTTCCACGCCGGGTTGGTCGAAGGGGTTCACGCCGAGCATCAAGCCGCTGATGCCGCAGGCTACTTCGAAGAAATAGATGAGCTGGCCCAAGGCATTTTCGTCTAAACGGGGCAGTGTGATGCGCACGTTGGGCACGCCGCCGTCGATGTGGGCCAAACGGGTGCCGTGTTCGGCCATCTTGTTCACCTGGTCAATGCGGCGGCCTGCGAGGAAGTTGAGCCCGTCGAGGTTTTCTTCGTCGCTGGGGAAGAGCAGGCTGTGGCGTGGTTCTTCTACGGAAAGCACGGTTTCGAAAATGGTGCGCTCGCCGTCTTGTATCCATTGACCCATGGAGTGGAGGTCGGTGGTGAGGTCAACGCTGGCGGGGAAGATGCCTTTGCCGCCTTTGCCCTCGCTCTCGCCGTAGAGCTGTTTCCACCATTCGGCGATGAAGTGGAGCTTGGGCTGGTAGTTGGCTATGATTTCAATCTTTTTGCCCGTCTGGTAGAGGGCGTTGCGCACGGCGGCATACTGCATGGCGATGTTTTCCTCAAAAGGAACGCCCACAGCCGTAGCTTGCTCCATAGCCTGTGCTCCGCTGACGAGTGCTTTGATGTCGAAGCCCGCAACGGCGATGGGTAGCAGACCTACGGGAGTGAGCACACTGAAGCGTCCGCCCACGTTGTCGGGGATGACGAAGCTGGTGTAACCCTCTTTGTCGGCTGTGGTGCGGGCTGCGCCACGGCGGGCATCGGTGATGGCCACGATGACGCGGCGAGCCACGTCTTTGCCGCGTTGCTCTTCGCATTGTTTTTTCAATAGGCGGAAGGCGAGTGCTGTTTCGGTCGTGGTTCCGCTCTTGCTGATGTTGATAACGCCGAAGCGGCGGTCGCGGAGCAAGTCGGTGAGTTCGTAGAGATAGTCTTCAGAAATGTTGTTGCCCGCAAAGAGCACAGCCGGCCCGTTCTGTTCTTTGCGCAGCGCAGCGAAACTGTCGCTGAGGGCTTCGATAATGGCGCGGGCGCCGAGATAGCTACCGCCGATGCCAGCCACGACCACAACGTCGCACTCCTGACGCAAACGGTCGGCGCAGGCTTGGATTTCGTTGATAAAATCAGCGGTGATAGACGAGGGCAGGTGCAACCAACCCAAGAAGTCGTTGCCAGGGCATGTGGCATCCTCAAGTGCCTGGCGTGCCGCTGTGGCAGAGGTTTTCAACGATGAGACAGCGTCGGCAGCCAGGAAGGGCAGCGCGGCGCTTGTGTCGAGTTTGATGGTGTTCATTGTCTTGAAAGTGTTTGTGATATTGTTTCAGTTGATAATCGTGAGTTTCGCGAAACGTAGCAGTAGGTTTTTTGTGCCGGCTTCGTCAAAGGCAATACGAGCCTTCTGTGTGCCGTCTTGGTTGGTGAGCTCTTCGATGGTGCCGTTGCCAAAACGTTCGTGATAGACGCGGGTGCCCACTTGGAGCGTTCCGTCAGGAATGGCGGCGGTGCTGATGCTCTTGGCGGGCATCGCTTGGCGCGGCATGGGTTTCAGCGGCGAAGCGGCACGGTTTCCCCACACACTTTGCCCGATGGGGCGCATTGCTGTGTTTTGTTTTGAAATTGTATTGAACAGCTCTTTGCTCCCGCCAAAGAGCGGAGTGGGTGAAGAAACTTTCTTTCCAGCCACGTCGCCCGTTAAATACTGCTTGTCGATCTCGCTGAAAAACTGGCTGGGCTGGCAAAACTCCATCTTGCCATAGCGAAAGCGTCGGGCTGCGTGCGTAAGAAAAAGCCGATGGGCTGCGCGGGTGATGGCCACGTAGAACAAGCGGCGCTCTTCCTCCATTTCGCGCCAGTCGAGAAATGCCGACGAAGCTGGAAAGAGCGAGTCTTCAAGTCCGGTGATAAAGACGTTGTCGAACTCCAGTCCCTTGGCTGCGTGAATGGTCATCACCGTTACGCGCGGCGAGCCATCGTCTTTCTGGTCGGCGTCAGTGAGTAGCGACACGTTGGCAATGTATTCTCCCAAAGGAGCCACAGCGTCTTTGCCGTGCTGGTTTTTGAAGTCGGCCTCAAATTCCCTGATAGCTCCCAGCAGCGAGTCGATGTTCTCGCGGCGTGCCATGCCTTCAACGCTCGTGTCCTTGAGCAGCTCGGCCTGCAATCCGCTCTCGCCCAATATCGACATAGCGAGGGGAAAGGCACTGACCGATGAAACGCGCTCTTGCATTTGTTCCATCAACTCTACGAAAGCCGTGAGCCGCTTCGCGGCAGCTGCCGAGATGTCCGTATGCAATTGTGGAAGCCGGTTGATGGCTTGCCAAAGCGTAATTCCCTCTGTGGCTGCTGTCGCAACGAGGCGGTTCACCGTGGTTTGTCCGATGCCGCGCGCTGGCACGTTGACAATGCGGCGCAGGGCTATGTCGTCGTTGGGATTGATGAGCAGGCGCATGTAGGCAATGAAGTCCTTGATTTCCTTGCGCTGATAGAACGAAAGACTGCCGTAAACGCGATAAGGAATGCCGCGCTCGTTGAAAGCTTCCTCGAAGGCACGGCTCTGCGCATTGGTGCGATAAAGAATGGCGAAGCTGTCCCACGGCTCGTGCTCCTTGTGGTGGAGCCCGCGAATGGTTTTAGCGATGATGGCAGCCTCGTCTTTGTCGCTGGCAGCCGCGATGACGCGTAGCAAATCGCCTTGCGCTTCTTCGCTGAAAACGGTTTTGGCTATTTGGTGCTTGTTGCGCCGTATAACACTGTCGGCAGCACTGACAATGTTCTGCGTGCTGCGATAGTTGCGTTCCAACTTGAAGAGACGCGCGTTGGGGTATTGCTTGTTGAAGTTGAGGATATTGTCGATGTTTGCACCGCGAAAGCTGTAAATGCTCTGTGCATCGTCGCCCACTACACAAATGCGGCTGTCGGGCTCGTCGGCCAGAAGTGTGACGATGCGGTGCTGAGCGTAGTTTGTGTCTTGATATTCATCTACAAGAATGTAGCCGAAACGCTCCTTGTAGCGTTGGCGCACGTCCTCGTTGTTGCGAAAGAGCAGAAACGTATTGACCAGCAGGTCGTCGAAATCCATAGCGTCCGATTGTTTCAGCACGCGCTGGTATTCAGCATAAATGCTTCCGCATTGAGCAATGTTGTTAGCCTTGTCGCGCTGGTAGCGTTCGGGGTCGCTTTGGTAGGCTTCGGGCAAAAGAAGGCGGTTTTTGGCATCACTGATGCGAGCTGCAATCGTGGAGGGCTTATAGAGCTTGTCGTCCAAGCCACGGGCTTTGACAAGCTGTTTGATGAGTGCCTTTTGATCGTCGGTGTCGTAGATCGTATAATTCGGCGAAAAACCAATCCGCTCGGCTTCGCGGCGCAGGATACGGGCAAAAATGCTGTGGAAAGTACCAGCCCATAGGCTTTGGGTGCTACCGCTTCCGATGAGCGTGTCGATGCGTTCGCGCATCTCGCGAGCCGCCTTGTTGGTGAACGTCAGTGCCAAGATGTTCCAAGGCTTAAGGCCCGATTGAATCAGGTAGGCCACCTTGTAAGTCAACATTCGCGTCTTGCCCGAACCTGCTCCGGCAATGACCAACGAAGGGCCGTCAAGGTAACGAACGGCTTCCCACTGCGCAGGACTGAGTTGCGAACTGAAGTCTATGGAGTTCACGTCGTTTGGGTTGTTAGTGGTTCTTGCGAGCAGCAATGTCGCGTGCTAATTTCTCTTGGAAAAATGCTACTTTGTCGGCAGCCTTGGCTCGTTCTATGGCTGTGGCTTCGTCGGTTTCAGTCTGCCCCGTGGCATCCATGCGAGCCACGCGTGAAGCCGCTTCGAGTATTTCAATGCTGTCAATGAGCAATATGGCATCCTCGCGCGCGTTGAGTGCTTTCGGATAGCGCGAACGTATGCTTCGTGCCTTTGATAAGGCCGTCTCAAAACCGCCTGCTTGCAAAGCCAACCGCGCAGTGTCTAACACAGCTTGTGCCGTTTCTTCGTCAGCGGAAAAGTCCTTAGATATTTGAGGGTTTGAGCTTGTTGGTTGCTCCATTGAAGAAGGAGCTGGGGCTTCGTTTTTTGAAACACACGAAGCAACGAGCAAGCAAGAAATAGAAAATGCAAATAGAAAAAGTCCTAAGATGTTTTTGTGACTTAGCATGTTGTTTTGTCTTTCAAGGCGCAAAGTTAGTGCAAGGCGAGAGCAAAAGCAAACAAAACTTTGTTTTGATTTGATTTTGCCGAGCCGCCGCCTAACTTCGCGAAAGCAAAGTAGTGCAAGCGAAAAGCAAAAGCAAACAAAACTTTGTTTTGATTTGATTTTGCCGAGCCGCCGCCTAACTTCGCGAATGCAAATTCTGCCGATTTTGTTACAAATCCTTTCGTTTCTTCATACCAATGTTGCTCGAATGGGCATTTTATGAGCCTTTCGGCTTTGTCTTTCTGAGTGCGTAGGCTACTTTTGTCTGTCTCAAAAGAATGGGATAAGCTACATATTATATAATATTGAATGCCTACATTGAAACCTCAAACGGCACCGCGCGAGCGGATTATTCTCGGTATTGACCCAGGAACGAACGTTATGGGCTATGGCGTGCTGAAGTCAATGGGAGCTAAAGCCGAAATGCTTGCGCTCGGAGTCATTGACCTGCGCCGAGTCAAGGATGTTTACCTGAAGCTGGGCCGCATTCATGAGCGTATCCTTAGTTTGATTGACGGTTTCTTGCCCGACGAACTTGCTATTGAAGCACCTTTTTTTGGAAAGAACGTGCAGAGTATGCTTAAGTTGGGACGTGCTCAGGGCGTAGCCATCGCCGCAGCCATCTCGCGCGACATTCCTATCCACGAATATGCACCTTTGAAGATTAAACAATCGATCACGGGCAATGGAGCCGCCAGTAAAGAGCAAGTTGCGGCCCTATTGAAGAAACTGCTGCATATCACCGACGAAAATATGTTGCCACAGCTTGATGCCTCCGATGCCTTAGCCGTAGCCTACTGCCATCATCTTCACACAGCGCGTCAGCTACCTTTGGCAAGCCACGGCAAAAGTTCTTGGAAAGACTTTGTGCGCAACAATGCAGGCAGGATAAGCACCCGAAAGCAGGCAAATCAGTCAGAAGAGCGTTAAAGTTTCTCAAACAAACAAGTAGAGCGTTTCGGTTTTTGTATTTTTGCGGCGCTATTATTAAAACGAGTTAATTCATGCTATCCGTCCAACGGGCACAACCTCTTCACCCTGCGTTTCAATTGCCAGAGCCGCTCACTTTGCACATTGCTCAAGGGCAACACCTTGCTATTGTAGGCGCAAACGGCAGTGGCAAAACAACATTGGGGCGTATTTTGGCAGGACACTTGCCACTGCGCGATGGAGAGATAGCCTATGACTGTGCGCGTACGGAGGTGCGCTATGTTGCTTTTGACGACGCTTGGGGAGATGCGTTGCCCGCTGCCCACCAGTTGCGTTGGCACCATGGCGAACAGGTGCAAGTGCCTACTGTAGCCCATTTTCTTGGGACTGAAGTCGTTAATTCTGCCCTCCTGTTGCTTGCTTTTTCAGAAATTAGGTCTTTGCTCACCAAGCCTCTTCATTGGCTTTCGAGCGGCGAACTGCGTAAACTTGTCTTGGTCAAAAAACTTGCTCGCGGTGCAAGGGTCGTGGTGCTTGACGAACCTTATATCGGCTTGGACATTAAAGCCCGTCAAGAGCTCACAGCATTCTTGACCCTAATGAGTAAGCATACAACGTTCATCTTGCTCTTAGCCGACACTGCAAACATTCCTCTGTTTATCACACATGTAGCAACGATTGTTGACAAATGTGTAGTCTCACTTGTTCCTTATCTTAGAAAACAAAAATCCCAGCCTACTCCTCTTAAAAAACTCTCGTCAAAACAAATAGATACTGGCGAAGAAGTAGTACGGCTAAACAATGTCAGCGTTTCATATTTCGGGCACATGGTATTGCCGCCTGTGACATGGCATATCAATCGAGGCGAACGCTGGGTGCTCACAGGGCGAAACGGAGCTGGAAAAAGTACTCTGCTCTCACTAATATGCGCCGACAATCCGATGGCATACGCACTAGACGTTTCAGTGTTCGGACAGCGACGAGGTCGAGGTGGCAACATTTGGGAAACGAAGCGTCGCATAGGTTACGTTTCGCCCGAGATGCTTCGTAGTTTCACCTCGGAAAGCCTTGCCTGCGACATCGTGGCTTCGGGATTGCAAGCCACAGGGCGCATACATCGCAGCCTTAAGCGTGAAGAGCTACTTGCTTCCACCCTCTGGCTTGATAAGCTCGGCGGAAAACATCTCGCACAACGTCAATTCCATACGCTAAGTTCAGGCGAAAAACGGCTCGTGCTCCTTGCTCGCGCTTTTGTGAACGAACCCGAATTGCTTGTGCTTGACGAACCGTTCCACGGGTTTGATCCCGTAACAAGAAGCCTAGCACGCCAGGTTATATCCGATTATGTCTCTAAAGAGCGCACGCTGATTTTGGTTTCACACTACATGGAAGAAGCCCACGGCTTGGTTGACCATGAATTTCATTTGACAAAAAAAGAATTTTAACCCAACAAACTATATTTTCACCCCATGAAAAAGTGTTTACTTCTCGTTGTCTTTCTATGTTCATCGGCTTTGTCCTTACAGGCACAGCAAGTTTTTGACATTGTGATGGACAATGCCTCACGCACTGTGAACAATCCCACCAGTAGTTTTTCGCAGGTAAAGTTGGCACAATTCAAGAAAACCGCGCTAACCTACATGCGGCAGCAAGAAGCTGCTGACAGTCTGATAGATTTCAGGGTGTTGGATAATCAAGCTTTTTATCTCAGCCAGTTTATTACGCTTTATCTTAAAGAGTTCATCAAATATAGCTCAGCTGCCGATGGGCAGCAACTTTCAAGCGTCGTAAAGCTTTTTATCAAAGCAAGCTTAGATTGCCCCATGTGGAACGACCCCGATATAGCTACGACGCAGGCATACGTGGGCGACAACGAAGAGCTCACGCCATTCTCACTCGACACCGATTGGCAGAAAGCCTACGAAGAAGCACAATTCCTCTTAAAACAATTCTCCGCCCAGTAGCCATGACCCCCGAACAGATACAGGCGAATAAAGAACGCTATATAGAGCTTTGTCGTACGCACATAGAGCGTGCGGGCATTGACGGTGTTCTCAAGATGTTGGAAAGAGATAATTGCGATTTCTATACCGCACCAACTTCTACAAAGTTCCACCTCAACGAGCCTGGTGGTCTTTGCTTACATTCTATCAACGTGTTTGAAACGGCAATGACTTTGCGCGAACATGTGCTTAAGCCCGCTATTGAGCAAGGAACATCGCCTTTTGAAATGTTGCCTACTGTTGAAAGTGTGGCAATCAGCACCCTTTTTCACGATTTCTGCAAGATTAATCTCTACCACGAAGCTGAGAAGTTCAAGAAAGACGAAAACGACCGTTGGGTGAAGTATATTGGTTACAACGTGGAAGATGGCTTCCCTTTTGGCCACGGTGAGAAATCTTGTTTTCTTATAGAGCGTTTCATGCGTCTGACCAATGAAGAACTCTTGGCTATTCGTTGGCACATGGGCATGTTTGACATCGGCGAGCAAGGCAGTTCATCGCGTTTTTCGTTCTATCGTGCCATGGACATGTATCCCCTTGTTAGTCTTGTTCACAGTGCCGATATGTTGGCAAGCAATCTGATGGAAAAGACTACGCAACTATAAATGCTCAGCAACTCTATCTGCAATCCCTTAGGGAGTAAAACAATAAAAAAGCGCGATCATAATGTCGCGCTTTTTTTGTGTTGATAGAAATTTGAGAGATTGCCTTATTCGCCTGGGCTGATTGCACCCGTGGGACAAGCATCGGCGCAAGTGCCGCAGTCCACGCAGATATCTGGGTCAATGCTGTAGATTTCGCCCTCGTTGATAGCACCTGTGGGGCATTCGGCTTGGCATGTGCCACAAGCAATACAATCGTTGCTGATTACGTAAGCCATAGTAATTTTGTGTGAAAGAATGAATAAAAATGAGTGTGTTAGTTCGTTCGTGCCGTCTTCTCTAACGGCTTTGCAAGTGCAAAGTTACGCCTTTCTTTGGGATGGCAAAGCGTTCAGGCCTAAAAAAGGCTTTATCGGGATGCTCGGAGCTCTACGGCGCTTCCTTTGAAGTTTGCTCCGATGATTGGCGGATTATCCTTTGTTAGCTTCACTGTTACAGCCTGAATGAGAGGAAAACTGTCAAGCAAACTTTTAGCGATGCGTTGAGCCACGTGCTCAATGATGTTTGAGGGAATGAGCATTTCTTGACGCACGGATTGGTAAACGTCGGCATAGTCCACCGTGTCAGTGAGCATGTCGGACTCGGCAGCCTTGAAACTGTTCAGCTCCAAAGCGAGCGAAACCGTGTACGTGCCACCTTTTTGGCGCTCTTCAGGATAAGCACCGTGGTAGGCAAAGAATTTCATTTTGCGCAATTTCACGCTGAGGCTTTCGATTTTCATGGCGTTTGAGTTTTAGTTCGTTTGCGGTTAGACATGTATGTTAGTTGTTGCAAAGATACTTATATTTGGCAAACAAAGAAGTTTCTCTTGATTTTTTTGTACGTTCCTTTTGTTGTGTAGTAGCTTTAAGGCGTATTTTTGCTGGTGTTTTCCCTATTCCTCTAACTATGGCTTATCTGCAAGAAACCATTACTCCGTATGGCACTGGCGAGCAAAAGGCTAAACAGGTGGAACGTATGTTCAACAACATTGCTCCGCGCTACGACCTTCTCAATCATCTCCTCTCTTTTGGTATAGACCGTCATTGGCGGCGTGCTGCGGTAGATTCCTTGAAGTCCTACCATCCCCGAAAGATACTTGACGTTGCTACAGGCACGGGCGACTTTGCTTTGCTCATGACCAAAAGGCTCTCTGACGTTTGTGTCACAGGAATAGACCTCTCAGACGAGATGCTCGCTGTGGCCCGAAGAAAACTTCCTGAAGATAAAACGGGTGCACTTGATTTCGTAAAAGGCGATGTCTTGGCTTTGCCTTATGAGACCGGCACGTTTGATGCAGTCACAGTTGCCTATGGTGCTCGCAACTTTGCCGACCTCAACAGTGGATTGCGCGAGATGCGCCGCGTGCTGCGACCTGGCGGTAGATTGGTCATTGCCGAACTTACCACGCCTCACCGTTGGCCGATGACGTGGCTCTTTGCGCTGTATTCCAAAGTGTATATGCCGTTGATGGGGCGTCTCGTCTCGGGCGATAGTTCCGCCTATCGTTATTTGCCAGCAACGATGGCCGCTTTTCCGCAGGGCGAGAGGATGCAGCTCATCTTGCAACAAGCAGGTTTCACCGACGTAGCGTTCCGGCGCTTCACTTTCGGACTCAATACGCTCTATACAGCTGCAAAATAGTCAGGGTTTATTTCCTCTCTAAGCGCGGGGGCTTTGATAATGCTTTTTGACAACCCAAGTGTAAGCTTTTTTGCTTACATTGGGTTGTTGTTGTAAGAAAAGGAGTTTACTTAGGGTGCCATGAACCTTGGGCTCATTACTTTTGCACGCTGTTATTTTTTTAGGACCTTGTAAAAGTTTAGTTATAAGAGCATGAGTCGCTTCCCGATGTTTCGTACGTTTTTGCTCACGGCTTTGGTGGTCGTGGGGTTGTTGCTATTAGGTTTGTTGCCCGACTGGAGTTTAGGCGATTGGACCTCAAAGCCCGTAGATGTGCTTAGCGACTTAATGCCTTCCGATACGACACAAGCTCAAAGTGATGCGCCTGAAGTGGTGGTTCCTGCAGATAGTTGCAAGCCAGGCGTGACTTGCATAGCCGATTATGCCCAAGGCGACACTGCGAATATGGAGCATTTCTATGCTGCACTGAACGAAGCGAAAAGTCGTCCTGTGCGCATCGCTTTCATAGGCGACAGCTTCATTGAGAGCGACATTCTTACCGACGTTTTGCGCGACTTGCTTCAAGGACACTACGGTGGCGAGGGTGTTGGTTTTGTGACGATGGATCACGTGGCGGTAGCAGGACGAAAGACGATACGCCAACAACGGGCCGGCTGGGAAATGCACAGCGCAATAGACAAGCAGTACAACGCAGCGTGGACAGGGCTTAGCGGCTATTACTTCGTGGCACAGGGTGCAACTTCGGTACAGCTTGAAGGAAACGGCGAATATAGTCGTTATCTGGGTCATGCCGAAGTGTCGCATTTCCTATTAAAGACGCAAGGCATTCCTCTGAGTTTGACAGCATCAACTGAGACGGGACAGAGCCAGCAATTTTCAACGAAGGCAGAAGCAGGCTTGCAGTGTGTGACTTTCCAAGCACCGATGAAGCGTGTGCGATGGTCGTTGGGCGGCGCTAATAGTGTGGTGGCCTATGGTGTGACGATGGAGGGACGCACAGGCATTGTGCTCGACAATCTCTCCTTGCGTGGCAGCTCAGGGCTTCCGTTGTTGGTGGTTTCTCAAGAACATCTTCTGTCGCTCAACGCACTCAGGCCTTACGACCTTGTAGTGCTACAATTCGGGCTCAACGTGATGCTTCGCGGCAAGAGCGACTATTCAGCCTATACAGCGCAACTTGAGAAAATTATTTCCCATCTCCGTGCAGCGATGCCCGAAACCGCATTCCTGGTGATGGGCATCAGCGACCGCGATGGCAAACTTCGCACGGGCGAGTTGGGCACATTGCCCGAGATAGCTCCACTCATTGAGGCACAAGCCAATGCAGCAGTGGGTAGGAGCGTAGCTTTTTGGAATACGTTTGAGGCCATGGGCGGCAACGGCGCGATGGTGGAATATGCAAAAGCCAATCCCCCCATGGCAGCCAAGGACTATACCCACATCAATGAAGAAGGTGGTAAGCGTATAGCTCATCATCTCTTCGATGCCATTTTATGGGGGCACGAACTCTATAACCTGAAACACAACAATCAATGAAGACGCTCGTACGTATATATATATATTGTATGTGTTGCCTAAGCTGTCTGACAGCTTTAGCCCAGGTCAACGATACCATGACCGTAGCCGTGCACGACAGCCTACCCGCTGCCAGCGACTCGGAGTGTTCGGCATCTATTCCCGCATCGTTTCGTACGCCAGGTAAGAACGTCATAAACGACGAGGCCGAACATCTTTATCCCATCTATTTGGCTTTGCTTGACATTTCCGAGGGCGAATACTTAGACTCTATGCGTGTGCTCCACATAGGCGATAGCCACATACGCGGCCACGTGTTTCCGCAGACCTTTGGGCGCAACGTCGCCAATCGGTTTGGCGCAGTAGAATACAAAGACTTGGGCATCAACGGCGCAACGTTCAGTTCTTATTTGCGCAGCAGCAAGATGAACGACGTCTATGCTTGGCAGCCTGATCTGATTGTCATATCCTTTGGCACAAATGAAGCTTACGATTCCAATTACAACCCTGAGAGACACTATCGCCAGATTGACGAACTCGTGGTGATGTTGCAAGAAAATCTTCCTTACGCTTGCCTGCTCTTGACCACGCCTGCAGGCTGCTATCAGCGGGGTGGGCGCAACAATCCCAACAATCTGCGCTGTGCTGAGACGATCAATCGCTATGCAAAGGAGCATGGGCTTCCTGTTTACGACCTCTTCGACGTAAGTGGAGGGGAGCGCAATGCTTGTAGCAACTGGAAGCGTAGCGGTATGATGCGTCCCGATGGTGTGCACTTCACTCCTGAAGGCTATCGCATGCAAGGCAACATGCTTTTCGAGGCTTTTATGAAAGCTTACGACGAAGCCCTTCAGAAAATGTAAAGAATGCTTAGCCACTCTTACCCATGGAAAACTTCTGTCAAACCATAGAACGTCTCGCTGGCTTGCTCACTTACGATGTGAGTGCTCCGTTGTTGTTCAACAGTGGATTGTTCCTGTGGCTGTTCTTGTTGTTTTCTTTGGGCTATGCCTTGTTGCAAAACCGGCAAACGGCGCGTTTGATCTTCGTTACTGCCTTTTCGTACTATTTCTACTATAAGAGTAGTGGCACGTACTTTTTCCTCCTGGCCATTGTCAGTGGGGCAGACTTTCTCATTGCACGCGCTTTGCATAGAAGTGTTCATCTGGCAAAGCGTCGTTGGTTGGTGACTGCCAGTATAGGACTCAATATGGGCTTGTTAGCCTATTTCAAATACACAAACTTTCTTGGCGAAGCCTTTGCAGGGCTGCTTGGCGGAAGCTTTCAGCCGCAAGACATTTTCTTGCCTGTGGGCATCAGTTTCTTCACGTTCCAAAGTCTGTCATATACCATCGACGTTTATCGCCGACAGATAACGCCTTTGCGCAATCCGCTCGACTATTTCTTCTACGTCAGTTTCTTTCCCCAATTAGTGGCAGGTCCCATCGTTCGAGCCCGCGATTTCATACCCCAGATACGCCGCCCGCTCGTATTGTCGCGCACCATGATGGGCGAAACTGTGGTGCTCATTGCGGCGGGGTTGCTCAAGAAAGCTGTCATCAGCGACTATATCAGTGTCAATTTCGTAGATCGTGTGTTTGACAATCCGTTGCTTTATAGCGGCATTGAGAACCTTGCAGCCGTTTATGGCTATGCGCTTCAGATCTATTGCGACTTCAGTGGCTATAGCGACATGGCCATCGGTATCGCCTTGTTGCTTGGCTTCCGATTTCCCGACAACTTCCGCTCGCCCTATCAGAGCGACAGCGTGACGGCTTTTTGGCGACGTTGGCACATCAGCCTATCTTCGTGGCTTCGCGACTATCTTTACATTTCGCTCGGCGGAAACCGCAAAGGAAAGTTGCGCCAGTACGTCAATCTCATGTTAACGATGTTGCTCGGTGGGTTGTGGCATGGCGCTTCGTGGAACTTCATCGCTTGGGGTGGAATGCACGGAGTGGCCTTAGCTTTACACAAATGGTGGATGCAACTAACGCATCAGCCTCGTGGTGGTTCGCAGCTAAAGGGGTGGAGACGTGTAGGAGCCGTGTTGCTGACGTTCCACTTTGTGTGTATTGCGTGGGTATTCTTCCGCAGTGGTACGTTTGAAGTGGCCATGAACGTGTTCCATCAAATCTTTACGAATTTCCATATCGACGTGTTGCCGCAGATGCTTGCGGGCTATGCAACTGTGATGTCGCTTATCGCCATAGGTTTCCTTGCCCACTTTATGCCTCATGCTTGGACGCGCCGCTTGCAGGCCTTTGTGTCTTTGCAACCTCTTGCCGTAAAAGCCCTTTTACTCATCCTTGTGGCTTATATCGTGATACAAGTAAAAGGGAGCGACGTGCAGCCGTTTATTTATTTCCAGTTCTGACCAAACTTCTTCCCAAAGCAATTCTATTTTCACGCGCGTGAAAATAGTGTTTATGCGTGTGAAAATCTCAAAATATCCAATGCACGAAATCTAAGGTTTTATGTTACTTCTTATTGCGCAGGCTCTTCGGATTGATTAGCTTGAATGAGAGTTTTGAGCATGCGTATTTCGGGAAGCATGGAGCGGGCTTGTTTTTCACCGATGGCTATCATTTCGTCGATGGCACGGTGTGAGAAACTTTCAACCCCATAGCCCGCGAGCCGAGGGTTGAAGTAGAGATTGATGTCGGCACGAGCTGCTACGTAGTTGGCGCGGTCGTCAATGCCCAAATGGCGGCGCACACGTTGCCAGAAGGTTTCTTCGCGCTGCAGGTCGGCTCCACTTTGGGCCAAGTCGATGGCAATGACATATTGTGCACCCATGCTTCGTGCCACATTGACAGGCAAATTATTGACAATGCCGCCGTCGATGAGCCGCATTGTCCCAATATCAACGGGTGTGAAGAATAGCGGTAGCGACATGCTGGCTCGCATGGCCATAGGGAGTGAGCCTTCGGCGAGGTCGGCTTCTTTGAGTGTCAGTATGTCAAAAGCTACGGCGCGAAAGGGGCGGCACAGACTGTCGAACGAAATGCTGTCGCATTCGGGCAAAAGGTGTGAAAGCATATCTACAACGTTGTGCCCTCTTACCATTCCCCACCGAGGACTTTCTCCTTCGCGACGTGAGCCCCATAGGGGAATGCCAAATACGCGCACGGTGCCGTCTTCGTATTCAAAAGGTTGTGTGGAGCGGCTGGCATCGCGGTCGGTGAGGAGGTCCATCCAGTTGGGAGCGCGCATGATGCTGTCTAATTGCTGGGCGTCGTAACCGTAAGCATACAGCCCTCCGATGAGGGCTCCGATGCTTGTGCCAACGACAATGTCGGGCTGTATGCCTTCTTCTTCCAATACTTTAAGAATACCTATTTGAGCTGCTCCTTTTGCACCGCCTCCGCCCAATACCAGGGCGACCTTTCCTTTTTGAGCAAATAGAGGAAATGTGCAAAACCAAGTTGCAACGCATAGCATGATGGATAGGCGGATGATGGACTTAAACGTGTTCATTCTTGTAGAAGGGAAAGACGTCGGTGCATGCTGTGACGAGTGTAACGTGAATTACTTGCAGGTATGTTAATGATGAGATTTGTTGCGCTTAGGCTGGAAGCGCCATCGTAACTGCAAAGATAGGTCATTCTTCCAAGACGAGCGAATAAGCTGGGTGCTCGAACTGATTTCATCGCGGTTGAAGTAGTGTGTGCTACCTATCTTGATGCCTCCTTCAAGACCACCAAAAAGGCTAATTGTTGCCGTGAGTGCAAGGCGCATTCCATGGAAATAGAATGAGGGAATGCCGCCTTGATACACCAATTGAGGCTCGTAAGCATAGAGTGCACTTTGGCTGTCGTCGCTCATAAAGACAGATGCAAAGGCGGCGACTTTGTATTTTTGTGAAGGTTGCCACGTTCCGCGCAGGGCCGCCATCCATCCCCATGCTGCATTGCCCACTTGTGGTTGTCGGAAGCAGGCTGTGAGGGTGGGGTAGAGGGTGACTTTGCCCAAAGGCTGTGTGAGGCGGATTGAGGCTCGGTGTGTCTGAACGAATTGACAAAGGTTTGTGTGTCCACTTACGCCTCGTTCCTTCGATTTAAAGCGATAAAGAAGTTGCCATACTTTATCGTAGCTTGGCTTGAAGTCAGCGCGCAGATAGAATTCTATGCCTCGTGTTCGCTGGTGGTTGAGATAAGTGGGACGAGGCAGTATGAAAAAATCGGCGTAGGCTGTGAGTGTGGTTCCCTTCCAAAGGCGTGCAACAGAGCCCAAGAGTGCTCCGTGCTCGTTGGCACATCGTAAGCCTTCCTGCGAAACGTGGCCGTAGAAACTGACGAAGTGGGCAGCGAGGTGGCGATGTTGCATGAAGAAGAGCAAATCATCATTGGCCCGAAAACGTATTTGCCCACTATAGGCAATATGCAACTTTTGGTCGGCAGCAAGCTCACCGCCGATGTCCCATCGCTTGTTGTTCCAAGTATAGTCAAGGGCAAAGCCTGCAGCCGTCTTTCCACGAAAATAGGCACTGTTGTAATAGCGAAGCGGCGGGTAGATGGTATGAGTGAAGTGTGTAGCGAAAGCAGTTAGCCCAATGGAAGCATTGATGATGCTGTAGCCTAAGCGTGCACCCGCAGTGAGTGAGGTAGCTTGGTCTTTGCGGTTAAGTTCACTAGCGGTGCGGTGAAGCCCAGAGGTTTGCAGTGTGTGGATGGTGTCGTTTGAGAACGAAGCATCCAAGGTGCGCCATGAAGCAAACGCTGCCGTTTCAAAATGTCCAAAGCGCCACCGAAATGCAATGCCGCGAAAGAATTTGTTTTCCTCAGTAGCAGTGTGTGCCTTGAGTCTCAAACCAGATTGAACGGCACTGCTGACAAGCATCGTCTTTCCTAAAGAAAAACCATTGCCAAACAAAAGGCCCTGTCCCGTTCGAATTTCGTAATCGCCGAAGATCCATTCGCTAAGCTTGGTGCGATGGTGCACATAAAAAGATACATAATCGTAGGGGATGTTGCCCTCGGCGGCAAAAGGTTCGCCGGCGTCTTTTTCGAATGTTAAGCCATAAGCCCATGTGCGTCCGTATTTGTAGCGAAAACGAAGCTCGTTGGTCAGTCCGTTGCCATAATAAATTCTGTTGGGGTATCGTTCCAGCTCAGAACGCGTGTGTGGGCGATTGCCTTCGCGCTTATAGAGTGGAATATCAAGACGCGTTTCCACTTCATACTTGCCTCGTGTGAGTTGCTGAAGTGTTGTTGGGCGAAGCGTGTCGCGTTCTCCCACGTAAGCAAAGAGGGGCAGATACAGGCGGTCTGTATAAGTGAGCGAAGGGATGAGTAGCAGTTCGCCCAAGGAGAAGAAACCTCGCTTGTCGCGGTAGGCAATAATCGCATTGGCCTTATAGCCGTTGATAAAAGGCAGGAGCATCAAATCTTCGCGCGAACACGTGTTGATGTTTAGCGGCGAAGCATGCAGTTCTTCTAATAAATCGTAGAGACTGAGCCGTTCGTTAGTTTCTACTTCGTCAGCAGTTTCTTCTTCTCCGAAATAGACTTCAACAAATTCACTCCACGAAATGCTGTCGCGGCGCATGGGTTGTGCCAACGCAAAGGGGGAGAGGAGAGAGCAGCATATTATGAGCGTGCTAACCCTGAGAGCTTGAGTACACGCAAAGGTCATTAGGCTTATCTCAATCTAAGGCGATCGCCAACCGATGGGACATAACTTTCTGACAGGCTATTGAGCTTGTATAGCGAACGTGTGCGGATGGCATAGTATTGGGCAATGGCGTGTAGGGTTTCGCCTTGTTGTACAACATGAACCCGATTCTTGAAACGCTTGTCGGCACGCGATTTCTTTTGCACCAGATAGACGCGTTCGCCCGCACGTGGCTCGTAGCCTTTGCGCTGTTCGTTGTAACGACGCAGTGAACCTTCTCGCACGTTCCATCGTTGGGCAATCGTCTTGTAGGTGTCACCGACTTGAGCTATGACATAGTAAGCACCGTTTTCTCTGAAAACTCGATTGGGCGATGGTACAGAAAATGATGCAGAATTCGAAGCAGAATTTGAAGTAACTTGAACAGGCCTTGTAATGGGTTGTGATGTAACTTGAGTTGCGCTTGTAGGAGCTGTCGCTTGATGTGTGACTTTTGATACGCGATCAAAGCGAGCAAGGTCGTAGGTCTCAATGAGCTGAATGAGCCGTTGGGCATAAGTGGGGCTCGTGGCATATCCAGCAGCCTTGAGCCCATGTGCCCAAGCTTTGTAGTCGGTTATCGGCAAAGAGAAAAGGGATGCGTATCGGCTTCGATTGCGCAAAAAGAGCGAGTGGTCGGAATAGCTTTGTGCAGCATCCGTGTAAACACGGAAATGTTCGTTTTGTGCATCGTCGTCTTTCGTCATGAAAGGCCCTTGCCAGTCGCTGGCAGCTTTTATGCCAAAATGATTATTGCCGAGCCGAGCCAACCAGCTTGTGCCCGCACCGCTTTCAAGCAAGCCTTGAGCAAGTGTGATGCTGGCGGGAATGCCGTGTACTTGCATTTCACTGACAGCAATTGGAGCAAACTGCTCAATGTAGGCTTCAAACTGTGGACTGCGCTGAGCTGCGGCTGGGCTGCAACAGAGTGAGAACAAAATACAGACGAACGTATGAAGCAGAGAACGTTTCATGGCACAATTCCACTTTGCTGATTAAGGAAATGAGGCTGCAGTGATTGCGTTTTACGGCTCTGTTTGCGATTTACTTCTTTTTGAAACGTTCTTGTTTCTTGCGCAACTCTTCTTGTTGTTCCTGCAAGGCTGCGAAGCGAGCCGCCAGTCCGCTGGGACGCTTAGCGGGGTTGGCTTTATTGGCGCGGTAGTTGGCTTCAAGTTTTTCAAGAAGCTTCTTGTCGTCAGTCGTACGACGAAGCCACCACATGCTCAAAGCACCGCAAAGCAAAGAAATAAAGTAGTAGTAGTTCAAGCCAGAGCTGTATTTGTTGAACATGAAGAAGAAGAACACTGGCATGAGGAACATCATCCACTGCATCACCTTCATTTGCTGTGCTTGTTCGCCACTCATTGTGTCGCGCTGTTGGCGCATGGTCATGTAAGAGTATATGAGGTTCGTGCCGCAGAAGAGGAGGCAGAAGAGGCTGAGGTGGTTGCCAATCAGCGGCAAGTCGGTGCTCCAGGAAAGCAGACTGTCGTAAGTGCTGAGGTCGTCAGCCCAGAGGAAGCTTTCTTGGCGGAGTTCGATGGCATTTGGCACAAAGTTGAACATCGCAATCCAGATAGGCATCTGTATGAGCATAGGCAAGCAACCGCCCATGGGCGAAACGCCGTATTGGCTGTAGAGCGTCATCATTTCTTGTTGACGCTTCATGGCATTTTCTTGGCCAGGATATTTCTGATTGAGCTCGTCAACTTTGGGCTTGAGTACACGCATCTTGGCAGAGCTAAGATAACTCTTGCGTGTGGTGGGATAAACAATGGCACGAAGCAGGAGTGTAATGATGAGTAGCACAATTCCCATGGGAAGTCCTAAGCGTGTTAGCCAATCGAAGACGTAGATGGTGAAGAAGCGGTTAATCCATTTGAAGAGTGGCCAACCGAGGTAAACAAGGTCTTGAAGATCCTGGTCTTTCTCACCAATGGTTTTGCCATTGAGCGCATTGAGATCTAAGTAATTGTTGGGGCCAAAGTAGTATTGTAAACTGGTGGGCTGCTTACCAGTGGGATCAAGGCTAAGACTGGCTTCAGCAGCATAGTGCTTGAGATATCCGCTTTCCTCGTCTTCTTGCTTGCTGGCTACACGCACGTTTTGCATTGGGGTGGCAGCAATGACAAGGCTGGAAAAGTATTGGTTTTTGAATGCAATCCAATCAACACCGCCCGTTACGCTTTCATCTTCATTGCCCTGTTCGCTAAGTTTTTCCGTACCATCTTCCACGGATTTATAGGTAAGCGTGGAGTACATATTTTCAAAGTAGAAGCCTTTTTCTTGTTGGCGGACACGGTCGGACCAGTTGAACTGAATGCTCTTCGTCTTTGTGCTGAAATCATTTTGCAGACCGCTCGCTTGGATGTCTAAATTAACAAGATAGCTGCCTTGACGGAGCGTATAGGTATGAGAAATCTGATGCCCCAAACTGTCAGCCAAGGAAAGTGTGATGCTGCTGTCTGTCTTCGCTGTTATGTCGAAGTTGTAAGATGACGTGTTGAGGTTTTGCTCTTTAAGCTCATACACAAATTCTGTTTTGGTGTCTTTTTCGTTGTAAAGAACAAGGTCGGTCTTTTTGCCCCCTTGATAGTCTTCATAGCTTTTGTAGCCTATGAGCTCTACACGGCTGACAATGCCGCCAAGCGTGTTGAGCGTAAGCTTTAGGCGATCGTTGCTGAGAATGACTTCAGAGCCTTTGTTGCTGATTTTTTCAGCAAAAAGGCCAGCCGTGTCTGCAGCAAGAGTTGCCGTAGGTTTTTGTTGAAGTTGAGAATTTTGTGTACTTTCAGTCGCGGCTTGTTGTTGCGCTTGGGTAGCAACTTGTTCTTGCGAAGGTGAGGCAAGATAGCTATAACCGACCAATACAAGAACAATAAGAATGAGGCCGATGATGGTGTTTTTATCCATTGAATTTTATTTGGTGTGATACTTTATTGCAGCTTTAATGAAGTCAAGGAAAAGCGGGTGGGGCTTGAGCACCGTGCTTGAGTATTCGGGATGGAACTGTGTGCCGATGTACCAATTCAGATCTGGTATTTCTACAATCTCTACAAGCTTCGTGTCGGGATTGACACCCGTGCACTGCATACCTGCAGCTTCGTATCTGTTGATGTATTCGTTGTTGAATTCATAACGATGGCGGTGGCGCTCGCGAATTTCCTCTTGCGCATAAATGGCACGCACACGGCTACCTTCGCGAAGAATGCACGGATAACCACCCAAACGCATTGTGCCTCCCATGTTGGTTACATTCTTTTGGCATTCCATGAGGTCAATGACGTTGTGCTTTGTTGCAGGATTCATTTCAACGCTGTTGGCATCTTCAAGACCAAGAACGTTGCGGGCAAACTCTATGACCATCATCTGCATTCCGAGGCAAATGCCAAAGGTGGGAATGTCGTTTTCACGTCCGTAGCGAGCCGCAATGATTTTGCCCTCAATACCTCGCTGGCCAAAGCCAGGGCAGATGACCATTCCGTCCGTGCCTTTAAGTTCTTTGGCGATATTGTCGGGCGTGAGTTTCTCACTGTTTACGAAACGCGTCTTTATCTTGCGATCATTGTACGTTCCTGCCTGCGAAAGGCTTTCGAGTATGCTCTTGTAAGCATCTTGTAAGTCGTATTTCCCAACCAGGGCAATGCAGAGTTCTTCTGTGGCTTTGTGGCGTCGCTCCAAGAAACTGCGCCATGGTCCTAATCCCGGTGTTTCGCCAATGGGCATACCGAATTGACGCAAAATTTCAGCATCGAGGCCTTGCTCTTGCATACGTAGAGGAACTTCATAAATCGTAGGTTGGTCCTTGCTTTGAAATACTGCTGTGGGTGCTACGTTGCAAAAATTAGCTACTTTGCGGCGAAGTGAATTGTTGAGCTCGTGTTCAGTGCGAAGCACCAGTACATCGGGCTGGATACCTAGGCTTTGAAGCTCCTTAACGCTGTGTTGTGTAGGCTTTGTCTTGAGTTCGCCTGCAGCAGCAAGGTAGGGCACATAGGTGAGATGCACGCAGAGGGCATCGTTGCCTAATTCCCATTTTAATTGGCGGATGGCTTCAAGGAAGGGCTGGCTCTCAATGTCGCCCACGGTGCCGCCAATCTCAGTTATAACAAAATCAAAATGCGAACGCTTGCCTTGAAAAAGCATTGAGCGCTTGATTTCATCGGTGATATGAGGAATGACTTGAATGGTTTTACCAAGATAATCGCCTCGACGTTCCTTGTCGATCACACTTTGATAGATGCGCCCCGTCGTATAATTACTGTAAGCCGTAGTGCGAATGCCTGTGAAGCGCTCGTAGTGGCCAAGGTCAAGGTCGGTTTCCTTGCCGTCGTCAGTCACGTAGCACTCTCCGTGCTCATAGGGATTGAGCGTCCCCGGGTCAATGTTAATATAAGGGTCAAACTTTTGGATGGTAATGTTGAATCCACGGGCTTGAAGCAATTTTCCAAGACTGGAAGAAATCACGCCCTTTCCAAGGCTGGACGCCACGCCGCCTGTGACGAAGATATACTTGGTTGCGCTCACAAGAAGTAGTGTGTTTTGGGTTAATTTGTTTGTTTGTATTTGGACTCTTGATTCTTGGCTCGCAATAGTCTTAGCAGAAGCGTTTTAAGAAGCAAGAGGCTTAAAGACTTTTATGCTGATAATAAAAATACCGCGCAAAAGTACACTTTTTTCTTGTTGCAAGGCTGAAGATATATCTAAATAAGCACCTAAAGAGCGTGTTCTGTACACAAATCTTTGCTTTGGTGTTGCTTTTGAGTGGACTTTGTGCTACTTTTGCGCAATCTTTCAATGATTTGTAAGAAACTCTGCATATTATTGTTCGTTGTTGTTGTGCCTCATTTGCTTTTGGCTCAAACAGATGGCAGATTGCTTTGGCAAAATCCTCTTTCGCGCATGATGGCCGATTCTGTTGCTCCAGCGGAAAGCGTTCCCGCTATAGGTGAAGTGGATTTGAAGGTTTATGATGTGGCTATGCGCTATACACAACGCTTGGATTCCCTCAAAGCTGCCTATCATCATTGGAAATACGTTGGCAGCGATACGCTCAGCAATCCTTATTATTCTAGTTTATTCGCAGCACCCACGTTGTTACCTGGTACTTTAAAACGTGGTATAGGAACATTACCAACAGAGTATGGATTCTCAGATGCTCAAAACCTCCGCGTGCAAGCAATAGATCGTGCATTGCTTTCCGTTTATGGAACAAAGCCTTGGCTGGTGCGTAAAGAACAAGCAGAGGCTCCACTTCCTCCTATACACATTCTACCACCACCACCTCCTCAAGCGGCTATTCATATTTCTCAGCCAACTACTCCGCAGCGTGAAGAGCCTATTGACTTGGTACGCCCAGATTTCAATATCCAAACGCATCGTCCCAACTTTTGGACTTTCAAGGCAGATCTTTCGCTGCGCTTTATGCAAAACTTTATTTCAGAGAATTGGTATAAAGGCGGCGAGAGCAACAACTCTTTCCTGGCTAATACTGTCCTTGAATTAAATTACGACAATAAACGGAAACTCACCTTTACGAACAAATTGGAGATGAAGCTGGGATTTTATAGTTCCAAAAGCGATAGTGTTCACCGATATAAAACGAACACAGACCTGCTGCGACTGACCAATAAACTGGGCTTGCAGGCCTCAAAACACTGGTATTATACCATAATGCTCCAATCATGGACGCAGTTCTACCGAGGCTATAAGAGCAACAATCCCACGATTTTCTCTGACTTTGGTTCGCCGTTCGAAACGGTGCTTTCGTTGGGTATGGATTATAAACTCAGCGTGAAGCGTTTTACACTCAGTGCAACTCTTTCTCCTTTTGCATTGGATTATAAATTTGTAGGGCGGCGTCGATTAGCTACAAGCTTTGGCGTGGATGAAGGGCACCATACGAAACTTGACTATGGTAGTACAATTACTGCTAATGCAACTTGGACTCCTTTTACGAATGTTACACTTAAGTCGCGACTTTATTGGTTTACCGACTATAGCCGCACAACCATAGAATGGGAAAATACCATAAGTTTTAAAATCAATGAATATCTCAATACCGAGCTTTTCTTATATCCGCGCTTTGACGACGGTGTGAAGCGTACCGAAGGGCATTCGTATCTTCAATTTAAGGAATACCTTTCGCTTGGTGTGAGCTTTAAGCTTTAAGCTATATCTTCTATGATCAGAGCAAATTAAAAGTAAGACACTTTATTTATATAACAATCAAACCAACCATGAAGAAAAAAATTCTTGTCACAGGTGGAACAGGGTTTATTGGTTCCCACACCACTGTGGAACTCCAAGCTGCAGGCTATGAAGTTGTGATTATTGACAATCTGTCAAACTCTAATGCAGACGTTGTTGACGGCATTGAGAAAATTAGTGGCGTACGTCCTGCTTTTGAAAAAGTGGATTGCTGCGATCTTCCAGCACTTGAAGGCGTTTTCCAAAAGTATCCTGGTATCGAGGGTATCATTCACTTTGCTGCCAGCAAGGCTGTGGGCGAAAGTGTTGAAAAGCCTTTAATGTACTATGAAAACAACATCCTCTCGCTCATCAATTTGCTCAAGTTGATGCCTAAGTACAATGTCAAAGGCATCATCTTCTCTTCAAGCTGCACTGTTTACGGCCAGCCCGATCCCGAAAATCTTCCTGTCACGGAAGAGGCACCGATCAAGAAGGCTGAGAGTCCTTATGGAAACACCAAGCAGATCAACGAAGAGATTGTACAAGACTATGTCAAGAGCGGTGCACCTATTAGTGCTATTCTTTTGCGCTACTTCAATCCGATAGGTTCGCATCCTACAGCGATTATAGGAGAACTTCCAAATGGCGTGCCAGCCAATCTCATTCCTTATCTCACGCAAACAGCTATCGGTATTCGTGAACAGCTCAGCGTGTTTGGCGACGACTACGATACGCCTGATGGCTCTTGTATCCGCGACTTTATTTATGTCGTTGACCTCGCTAAAGCCCATGTCTGTGCAATGGAGCGTATTGTCAATGGTCAAAACACAGAACCTGTTGAGATTTATAATGTAGGTACAGGCAAAGGTGTGAGTGTCTTTGAGCTTATCAATACGTTTGAAAAGTGCACGGGTGTTAAGCTTAACTACAAAGTCGCTCCTCGTCGCGCCGGTGACATTGAGAAAGTCTGGGGTAACGTTGACAAAGCAAATAAAGTGCTGGGTTGGAAAGCCGTTCATACACTTGAGGATGCGCTCTCGAGTGCTTGGAAATGGCAGCAAGAGCTCCGCAAACGCGGCGTAATGTAACACCTATCAAAGACGAACAATGAGAAGAAGCAGTTTCAGGGACTTTACTTGAAGAGCTTTTTCTCATTGTTTTTTTGTTTTTATATATTTTCCTTTAGAGTCGTGCAAAGAACCCTATTGTTTTTCTTTCTCAGTGTGGGATTCTTATTTGCTGCAAATGCTCAAAACAATCTTCGGCGGCAGATAGAGGAGCGTGTGGAGCAACGTGTAGGGTGGGTCGATAGTGTCGTTACCAGTAGGTACTATCGAGTTAAGTACGATACGGCATATATCGGACGGCCTGAAGGAAAAGTTACACTGAAATTGCGCACCAATATATCTGGTTCTACTTTCAGGTTTGAACGCAATGATGGTGTCCTAAGCGGTAAAAGTCGGCTACATACCCAAACGAGGGGAACAATTAGTGTTGGAGCAAGTTATCGCGGTATTTCAGCCAGTATTTCGCTCAATCCAGCAAAGTTGGGTGGAAAAAGCAAAGACAACGAATACGCTCTGAACGTTTTCAAAAATCGTTTTGGATTTGATATAAACTATCAAGACACTAAGACTATGTCGGGTAGTGCAACGCTTGATGGAATAGACTACGAGATGGTTGCTGGTTCAGTTGATTTCAGGATGTTCAACGTGAATGCATATTATGTATTCAACGGAAAGCGTTTTTCTTATCCCGCAGCTTTCACGCAGTCATACATTCAAAAACGTAGTGCAGGCTCTTGGCTTATTGGGGTTACCTATCTTGGTGGTCGTATCAAGACAATAGGTGAAACTCTCGAAGGAGTTGGTACGTTGCGCATTCGGGAAGGATATCTATCAATTGGTGGAGGATATGCTTATAACTTTGTATATAAAAAACGTTGGCTTTTTCATCTTTCTGTTCTGCCTACACTTGTTGTCGGTAGTTGGAATGATGTTCGTTTGGACGATCAGCGGACAAAAATGAAAACGCCTTTTCCTCATATAAACACTACTACTCGTGCCGCTATCAACTATCAATTCAATAAGAAGTATTTCGCAGGTGCTACGTTGATGATGAACAATTCTTTGATGGGCAACCGTAGTGTATTTGTTGATTATACGCGTTGGTATGTTCGCCTTATCTTCGGCATTAGGCTTTGAGGAGGCTTAAGCTTCGTCAAACCTATAAGTTTTTTAAGCCGTTCTGTTTCATTTCTTGTGCTAAGAAAGTTTGTTTTTCGTAAAAAGAACTAATTTTGTACGTTCATTGGTTATAAATACCGCATACAACACCTTTAATATATAATATCATGCAAAACAATCTCAAACTGCGCCTGACGGCCATGAACTTTATGCAGTTTGCCGCCTGGGGTGCTTATCTGACATCTATGGGCGGTTATTTGTTCGCCTCAGGTAATCCCGATATCATCGGCTGGTTTTATAGCATCCAGGGTATCGTTTCTATTTTTATGCCTGCTCTTATTGGAATCATAGCCGACCGTTGGATCAACGCTGAAAAATTGTTAGGGCTTTGCCACCTTATTGCTGGAGGACTGATGATAGCTGCAGGTTTATATGGTGTGCAAGCAGGAGAATCCATGGATAAGTGGACGCTCTTTACACTTTACTCTTTCAGTGTGGCGTTCTATATGCCAACACTCGCACTGAGCAATAGCGTGGCATTTACAGCTCTGACGCGAGCTGGTTTTGATACCGTAAAAGCTTTTCCGCCTATTCGCGTCTTTGGAACTGTGGGCTTTATATGCACGATGCTTGCTGTTGATTTCGCTGGGTATCAACACACAGCTATGCAGTTCGTGGTGAGTGGTGCCATCAGTGTATTGCTGGGTTTGTATGCCCCGACGCTTCCCACGTGTCCTACCAATGAGGGTGAAGCTAAGAGCTTTGTTGATGCCCTTGGCCTGAAAGCTTTTACATTGTTCAAGGACTATCGTATGGCACTCTTTTTCATCTTCTCGTTCCTATTGGGTTTGCAGTTACAAATCTCCAATGGCTTTGCCAATGGTTTTATTAGTTCGTTTGCAGATATCCCCGAGTTTGCCAACACTTTTGGCGCTCAGCACGCCAATGCGCTCATTTCATTATCACAGATCAGCGAAACATTATGCATATTGCTCATCCCTTACTTCATGAGTCGGTTTGGGATTAAGCGTGTAATGATGATTGCTATGGCTGCATGGGTGCTTCGTTTCGGTCTTTTTGGTTTGGGCAATCCTGGTAATGGAGTTTTCCTGTTTATACTCTCATGCATCGTTTATGGTGTGGCATTTGACTTTTTCAATATCAGTGGTGCACTCTTTGTGGATAAAAATACCAATGCAGAAATCCGCTCTTCTGCTCAAGGTCTCTTTATGCTTATGACCAATGGTCTTGGCGCCACAGTGGGATCTCTTGCAGCGCAGGCTGTTATAGATCGTTATGTCAACACTCAGACCGATGCTTTAGCCAAAGTTGCTGGTTGGCAAACGTCATGGTTTATTTTTGCAGGGTATGCATTGGTCGTGCTCGTTCTCTTTACGCTTTTCTTCCGTGAGAAGAGTAAAGATACAGTTCCAATGAATGGATAACTCAGCACTTCTCCCGCATATTATCATATAAAACTTGCCGCGAAAAGGTCTGATTTCAGATTTTTCGCGGCAAGTTGTTTTCCTATATAAAAGCTTTGGCTAAAGCCATGCGCGGCGACGGAACATCCAGTAGAAGGCTCCTGTTACCACAATTGAACCGACAACAACGAGCGGCATGCCCCAAAGATGATTTTCCATGCCATTGATCAGGTTCATTCCAAAGATGCTGGCAATGAGCGTGGGAAACATCAGAATGATGCTTACACTTGTCATCTGCTTCATGACACCCGACATGTTGTTGTTGATCACCGATGCATAGGTCTCCATCGTACTATCAAGAATGTGTGAGTAGATATTGGCAGTCTCGCGAGCCTGTTGTATTTCAATGTTTACGTCTTCTATGAGGTCCGCATCCAGTTCATCAACAGGAAGTTTGAATTTTAGTTTTGATAGGAGTGTTTCATTGCCACGAATAGAAGTAATGAAATAAGTTAGGCTATCCTGCAAACGAGATAGACTGATCAAGTCTTCGTTATCAATGACTCTGTCTTCAAGATTTTGTTTTGCTTCTTCGATGAGTGTGCTTATTTGCTTGAGGCGTTTTAGGTACCAAACGGCACTCGAAAGGAACAATCGAAACACGAAGTCCACTGCATCCGTAAAGCCGGCTCCACGCTTTTGTTGGTATGCCACAAAGTCAATCATCATGTTTGTTTCATAATTACAAACAGTGACACAGACATCATCTTTGAGAATAATGCCTAAAGGTATTGTCGTATGAGGGGTTCGGCTTTGAACTTCGCGCACATAGGGTATGCGTAGAATGATAAGTTGCCAACCTTCATCGTAGTCAAAACGAGCCCGCTCGTCTTTGTCTCGAATGTCGTCAAGAAAATATGGGGGGATCTGAAGTTCCTCGGTCAGATAATCCTCGTCTTCCTGCGTAGGGCAGGTCACTTGTACCCAACAGCCGCTCTGCCAGCTGTTTAAGATACGCAGAGTGTGGTTGAAATTCCAAAAGGTTCGCATAATGTTGGCTTCCCTTGTTTTGCGCCGTGCAGGGAAGCTCGCCTTTTGGAGATAGAATAAAGGCTTGGCGCTTCTCCGCCCGGTTAGTTAGTTAATGTAAATAACTCGCGCCGCGAACAAAATAAATACTGTTGCGTGCACGATCGATAGTCGCTATTTTCCGGGTGGTAATCGTCCATATTAGGATTAGTTTTTAGTTTTCGGCTGCAAAGATAGTGCAAGGCGAGCGCAATGAAAAGAAATCAGAACAAATAATCAATATAGAGTTTACTCGAAGTGGCTATAAATGCAACGGATCTGTGGCGGTGTGCTACTTCCACCCACCAATCTAATAGAGGTCATACTGAGTGCACAGCGAATACGCGTCAGTACTTCGGTGGAGGTGTAGAGTGATTGTACTGTGGTATAATTGGCATCAACGGGTATGAGCACAACCTTATTCCATTCGCTGTCACCATTGTCGCGGCGAAGATAAAGTGTTTTGATTAGCCTTGCTATATTGTTAAAGGCATATGCTCCATTAGAATAAGTGGCCAAAAATGATGTGACATCGTCTGGCAGTTTGCTTTTCTCAAAAAAGGTTTGTATTTCCGATTTTGGTATAAGTAGAATTCTTGTCGGTGGTGGGAGAGTAAAAGTTCCGGAGGTAACTTCCGTTGAGTTATATTGATCAAGTAAAAGTTGTGCACTGTTCAGCGTGTCTTTGGCATGTTCTCCGCTGAATATTTCTTCAACAGGAAGCGTCAATTCTGTGTATATGCCGGCTGGCGATTTAAGCATTGTGTATGGATTGCTTTCTGCGAGTAGGCCCTCTGGTATTTGCGTGTCAACAGTGGTGTTTTGCAACACTTCTTCAGTTGCAGAAAAGCGAGCAAGTCCAGCGTATGTTGTATCATTGCCAGCCGTTGTTGTGCCATGATAGGTGAAATACACGTCAAGTGTGCTAAACTGAACGTCAAGCATACATCCAACACCACCTGTGTTCTCAACATACAGTCCAGGGCATATCTGATGTATGAATTGATAGGCATTAGTAAAACCAGCAGGATTTGTATAGTACTTACGGATAATCTCAGCTCCATACTCAACGGGAAGACGCATGGTGATGCGTCGATAGTAGGCCGATGACGAAGCTGTCTGATTGGGACGCGAGGGATCAAAAATGCTATATGTTGATGAAACGTCTAGTCTGGGTGTCGTGCCAAGGTAGTCTTCGGGCTGAAGGTCGGAATAATAAAATTGTCCTTCTTCCATGATATGCAGAGGATCCAATTCGCGTACACGTGCGTTCATCGCTACGAGCGAGTCGCCCAAGTAAGATGTATAGTATAAGTTAAGTTCGCACGAGTCACAAGCTACAAGTCCGTTTTCGTCTTTTTCCATTAAGTCAATTTCAGGTTGGGAATAGTTATCCAACGGACGATATTGTGCCAAAAAACTACTGCGTGTCATCGAACCCGTTTCAGGGTCAACAATACAACCAAGATAGGAGTGAGAAGTGGCTATCAATACATGCTCAGCGAGTATGCTTTTTGAAGGTGCGTTGAAGATGGCTGTGCTTGTGGTAATGTGGTCGCCATCTTGCATAACTTCGGTTCCTGCTGTTCCAGTTGTGTCATCACAGGCGGTCAAAAATGTTATAACGAAAGCCGCTAACGGAAGTAACTTCTTCATTCTAATCTATTGTGCGAGATGTTCTTTTTGTTTTATGATTGTAGGTCTGTTTGTGTTCGTCCCTATCTGGTTAGACGAATTTTAGAGGATGCTTTTTTATAAGATAAATTAAGCAGCGCGATTGCTCTTTAACAAACGCGCTGCAAATATAATGACTTCTATAAAAACAAGGGCATTAAACGAGTTTATCAAAAAAGTTCGTGTATGTTTCGCGTAATTTTTTGATGTCTTTGACGCGCAATACAGGTTTTTTCTCTGCTGTGGCTTTTTCGACTAAATCGGGCATTGCTCCATTGACGGCCTGTACAACAGCGTCGCTGTAAGATATTGCAAGTTGCAAGGGTGCATCAACATCGGCAAGGTCTATGCCGCGTTTACGAATACCCTCAAAGTCAATGCCACGTTGCGTCAAGCATCCTTCAAAATTGTCTTGAGGCGGTAGCTTAGGCCGTATTGCATCTAACTGGAAAACAACTTTTGAATTTATGAATGCTGGATCATTGCGATAGGCCGTTTTCATCAGTACGGGAGCCAAACTTGCAGCCCACCCTTGACACACGATGATATCGGGAACCCAAAAGAGCCTGTTGACAGTTTCTATCACACCACGTGCAAAAAAGACAGCGCGTTCCCAATTATCAGTGTATTCATTTCCTTCTTCGTCTGCAAGCATGCCACGGCCTTTGAAAAAATCATCGTTATCAATAAAATAGACTTGCATTCGGCTCTGAGGAACACTGGTAACTTTGATAATAAGCGGGTGGTCGCTCTCGTTGATGATGATGTTCATGCCAGAGAGACGTATAACTTCGTGTAGTTGGTTTCGGCGCTCATTGATAACTCCCCAGCGTGGCATAAAGATGCGAATTTCTGCTCCTTCGCTTTGTATGGCCTGAGGCAAATGGCGATTGATGTAAGCCATTTGAGTTGCGTCCATGTAGGGAAGCATCTCTTGGCTGATGAAAAGTATTTTTTTAGCTTTCATTAATAAAAATGTGTGAGACGGTTTTTCCCGCTTCAAAAATCGGTGCAAATATAAGCATTTTACAATAAACTGACAACAAAAGCTTTCAAAAATCAAGGTTTTCAGCCCTATAACAAACTTATTAGCCGCATTGCTGAGACAAATCGTTCATAATACATACCTTTGCGCATACTTTTAAGAAAGGCAAGTGTGAAAGCTTGCTTTCTTGAGTTGTTTTAACAACGGTTATAATGATAGTAATAACGTCCGTAAAGGAATTAGAAGATGCACTTGCGCCAGTGCGCGAAAGCGGACAAAGCGTAGGATTGGTTCCTACGATGGGTGCACTCCACGAAGGCCATGCTTCCCTTGTCAAGCGCTGTGTGGATGAGTGTGATGTTAGCGTGGTGAGCGTTTTTGTCAATCCCACGCAGTTCAACGATAAAAATGATTTGGCCTCTTATCCTCGCAATCTTGAGGCCGATTGTGAATTACTGCGCCAATTAGGTGTATCAATCGTCTTTGCACCGAGCGTTGAAGAGGTTTATCCTGAGCCTGACACACGCACCTTTAGCTATCCTCCCATTGACACGGTTATGGAAGGAGCTAAACGTCCAGGTCACTTCAATGGTGTATGCCAAGTGGTGAGCAAGCTGTTTATGTTTGTTAAACCCGAAAGAGCATTTTTTGGCGAAAAAGACTTTCAGCAAATTGCTGTGGTTAGGGCTATGACAAGAGATTTGGGCCTTCCTGTTGAAATCGTGCCCTGTCCTATTGTTCGCGAAGCAAGCGGCTTAGCACTCAGTAGTCGCAATCAGCTCCTCACAGACAATGAACGTGCAATAGCCTCCACGATAAATTGTGTTTTGCAAAAGAGTTTGGATTGGGCTAAGGCTGAAAGTGTAAAGCAAGTGACAGCTCGTGTTGTTTCCGAATTGGATAGTGTAGATGGCTTGCAAACGGAGTATTTCCAAATTGTGGACGGTGATACGCTTCAGCCAATTAGTAAATGGAGCGATAGTGATAGTGTCGTAGGTTGTATCACAGTCTATTGTGGTCAACGCCCAGTACGTCTCATAGATAATATACGCTATAAGTAGTCTTATGCTCCTCAGTATTTTGAAATCTAAAATCCATTGCGCCACAGTCACCGAAGCCAACCTTCATTACATGGGCAGCATCACGATTGATGGTGCGTTGATGGATGCCGTTGGGCTTTATGACGGCGAGCACGTTCATGTGACAAATAATTGTAATGGTGAGCGCATTGAGACCTATGTTATCCGTGGCGAAGCGGGTAGTGGGCAAATATGTCTCAATGGCGCCGCAGCTCGACGCTTTCAAGTGGGCGATGAGATAATTATCATGAGCTATGCCATGATGACCCCCGATGAGGCAAAAGCGTTTAAGCCTTGCGTCGTATTTCCTGATGAAGATAACCGACTATCCTAAGCGCGTTTATCTCCTTCTGTCTTAATCACAAAAATCTAAATAGCAATAAGAAACGCTAAACGTCAACACTCAATATTCGTTTAGTGTTTCTTTTTATTTCTGTACCTAAGCATATCGTTGAAACATTGTCTGCGCTTTATTTGCACATACCCTTCTGTCGCAGTCGTTGTGTTTACTGTGATTTTTGTAGTAGCACGTATGGACGAGAAATCCAGTCTGCTTATGTTCAAGCTCTTTTGCAAGAATTAAGACAGCGTTCAGGCGAATTAGCAGGTGGAACAGTCTCTTCCATTTATATAGGTGGCGGTACTCCGTCTGTACTTTTCGATAAAGATTTATCTGCGATTTTTCATGTCATTCACTCCGTATATAATATAAAGGAGTGTGCCGAAGTCACGCTCGAGGCTAATCCTGACGATGTAACGACTGAGCGTGTTCGGGCGTGGAAAGATATGGGCATCAATAGATTGAGCCTTGGTGTGCAATCCTTGGACGACCGCTTGCTGCAAATGCTTAACCGGCGCCACACCTCACGCCAAGCAATACATGCAGTAGAGGCTGCATTCCGAAAGGGGCTTGACAATGTCAGCATCGACTTGATGTATGGTTTGCCCATGCTTGATATGCCCTCATGGGAGCAGACTCTGGAGTTGGCGCTTGCTTTGCCCGTCGTTCATCTGTCAGCTTATTGCTTGAGTGTGGAGCGTGAAACTGTTATGGAACAAAAAATTGTGCAAGGCATCTGGCATTTGCCCGACGACGAACTTGCTGAAGCGCAATACAAATCTCTTATTTCGGCTACTCGTGAGGCAGGCTTTGAGCACTACGAGATTTCTAATTTTGCCCGAAATGGTAAGTTCTCACGCCACAATAGTTCATATTGGGATGGAACACCCTATGTTGGATTAGGTGTAGGAGCGCATTCGTACGATGGCAGTGTGCGCCGCGCTAATACAACGGATGTTCAGCGCTATGCTCAAAGCAATGGCAATGTGCCTTACAATATCGAAACGCTATCGAAATTCGACCAAATCAATGAAATGCTTTTCTTAAGCTTACGCACTTCGCGTGGACTCAACTTGTCGCATTTCAAAAAAAACTTTGGCGAGGAGGTTTTTCAAGCCGTGATACAACAAGCTCACCCCCACATTGTTCATGGACGATTGAAACAAGATGGAGATACCCTGAGATTGACAGAAGCAGGCATTTTCGTCTCAAACGATGTGCTTTCAGATTTGCTGATTGTAGATTAACGTTCGTTCGCTAACTGTTTACCAAACAGCGAAAAGCCTTCAGAAACATTGTTTAATCCAAAGAAACACTTTACATTTGCGCCGCATTTAGCACGTAAACGGTTATTCTTGAAATATGAAACGACTATTACTTCCCTTTTTCCTTTTAGCCTTTGCCTTCAGTGCAATGGCGCAAAGTCCTAAAGAGTTCCCGATGACAGGCACACAGCCTACAGGCGAATTTCTTACAATCTACAAGGCCGGAAACGGCTCGTTGGCTCTCTATGCCACAATAGACGGCTATGCTGTGTTGCATGAAGCTGACGGTGGCTACTATTATGCTCGCATCACTTCCAAAGGCTTGGAGGCTTCAACGCAATTGGCTCACGACCCCTCGGCACGTGATGCCGCGGAGCAAGCCTTTGTGCAACGCAATGCTATTACTGAAGCAGAAGCTTTCGCTTCACCATCAGTTCATCGTTCGCCACTAAAATCGGCGGCGCGCACCAGTTATGGCCTTGGCGAATACGGCAAATCTGCTAATGGCACCGTTCCCAGTATTGGGGCTATCACCATTCCTGTAATCATGGTGGAGTTTACCGACAGAGCGTTCCAAGCCACTTCAACCATCGAGAAGATGACGCGCTTCCTCAACGAAGAAGGCTACAGCGACGAAGCCAATACTGCAGGTAGCGTGCGCGACTATTTCCTCGCACAGAGTAGCGGCATGTTCCAGCCCACGTTTAACGTTGTGGCCAAGGTAAAAGCCTCAAAGAATTATGCATATTATGGCGGCAATAGTAGCAGTGGGCGCGACACAAATCTTCAAGTGTTGATCAAAGAAGCTATTGACAGTGCCATAGGTAGCGGCGTAGATTTCAATACGATGCTTGTTAGTGGCAACATACCGCTTGTCACTGTCATTTTTGCTGGTCCAGGCGAGCACAACTCTTTTGAAGACGGTCAGGAAGATTATATTTGGGCTCAGTTCAACACGTTCACCTATAAGTCATCGCTGGGGGGTCCTACGTTCAAGAGCTTTTTTGTAGGCGATGAGATCATGCAGTCTTACAATGTCACCAAAGAAGGAAACATATATATTTATAACGTTACCGGATCAAGATTTGAGGGAATGGGCGTGTTTTGCCACGAATTCGGCCATGCACTCGGTTTGCCCGACTTCTACAACGCCGTCAGCGGCGGCGGAGTTGTGGATTACTGGAGTGTAATGGATTATGGTCAGTATTGGAAGAACGGCTACCGTCCCATAGGCTACAACGCCTATGAGCGCAACTTCTTGGGCTGGCTTAAGATAAACGACCTCGACAATAACCAGCAGGTTGTTACCATCTATCCGATTGGTTCCGCCGACAACAAGGAACAGCAGGCCTACCGCATTGTCAATCCTGCCAACGAAAGGGAATACTATATCTTTGAGAACCGTCAGACCGACACTTGGTATCCAGCTGAACTCGGTACAGGCTTGCTTGTTTACCACGTGGACTACAACGCCACTTCGTGGTCAACCAACAAGGTGAACACAATCGCTAACCACCCGCGCTTTCAAGTACTCCCTGCGGACAGTAAGAACCAAGTATATAGCACCCTGCGCGACGAAGGCAAGACTGCCGCCCAAGCCTACGAACAATTCCAAGGCGACGTTTTCCCAGGAACAACAGGCACCTCTTCTATTGCCACATTCCCTGTCTATACAGGAAGCACCATTGCAGCCCCTTGTTACAATGTCGCCGTGAACAGCGACAAAACTATCACGCTCCAATACCTTGACCTTCCCCAACCTGCAGGTAAGTTCGTGCGCATCAAGAGCAATGCCAGTGGACTTTATGTCGGTGCAGCTGCCACAGCTCAACCTCTTGTGAGCGATGCTAATCAAGCAGGTGTTTACTACGTTACGTCCGACAATCGCCTTACTGCATTCCAGCAAGGCCTTTTCCTCAGTGCAGCTGAAGGACTTCCATGCGCCGATTATGCAGCAGATGGAGCTACTTTCGGTTTTGATGTCAGCGTGGTAACTAATGGCGCAACGGCTGGAACATACAGCATACAAAACGACACCGAAGGAACCTTCTTGAAAGCAACCTCAGAGGGTTTGACCGTTTCAGCCGATGGCAACGAAGCGGCCTGCGAATTTGTGTTGGAAGAAGTAACAGAAATCCCCATGACATTGAATACTGCTACGGGTTATGCCACGTTGGTGATGCCTGTTCCTTTCAGTGTCTCGAGCGATGTGACTGTGCTTTATCCTTCATTGGCACACGACAATTTGCTTACCATCTCCGAAACCGGTTTCAATAGCGTAGCTGACAATGTTCCCGTGATGCTCTATAAAGAAGGTGGCGGCAATATCACTATCTCGGTCGCTGCTAATGGCCAGACCATTGATGGTAATCTGCTTACGGCTACTTCACTTGGTGGAACGCTCGTTCCAGCAGCACAAAAGGCTTACGTTTATGCGCTCACCGATCAAGGTAATGACGGATGCTTCCGCTTGCTCAGCGACACTGATCGCGGCATAGCAGGTTTCCGCGCTTATTATGTGGCAGAAGCAGGTGGTAGCGCGCCTCAGTATTTGTATTTCAACGATGGACCTGCAACAAGTATCGAAAATGTGATGATAAATGCCGCCAATGCCGAACTTTATGACCTGCAAGGCCGTCGAGTGGAGCGTTCTGGTCAGATACCAGCTGGCATCTATATCTTGAAATCAGGCAAACGCAGTCAGAAAGTGTCAATACGCTAAGCCAAAAGTACAAAACCCACACAAAAAGTCTTAATAAGTCTTAACAAATTAGTGAGTTTGTTAAAGGATGTAGCAAATCCTTGGTGTTTTTCACTGAGTGGATTACTTTTGCATCGGTTTACAAAACAAATCGTATGAATTTCAACAGAACAATAATCAAATCCGCAGCCTTTTCGCTGCTTTCCCTCTTTTCATTAACAGTAAACGCACAAGACAAGCCTGTTCCTCAGGCTCCAGCCGATCAGCCCCTTCGCAGTGTTGAGCTTACCGTGCTTGATCAAGTTCTTAGCACACCAGTAGTAGCTCCTAAGGCCGATGGCTATGCTCTTTATGACTCTTGGAATACCACTCGTGCTCACTGCTATTCCAACACCGCTAAGCCCGATAGCTTCGACATTGATCTGAGCAACTTCCACATGCCCGTTGCCAGCAATCGTGTTAGCAGCAACTTTGGTTATCGTCCGCGCTTCCGCCGTATGCACAAAGGTATTGATATCAGTGCCGCTCAGGGCGACACCATCTATGCAGCATGGGACGGCAAAGTACGTGTCGTACGTTTCGAAGCCAATGGTTATGGTAACTTTGTTGTGATTCGTCACCCTAACGGATTGGAGACTATTTATGGTCACATGTCCAAGCACCTCTGTGCTACCGACCAAGAAGTGAAAGCTGGCGACCCCATCGGACTCGTAGGAAATACAGGCCGTAGCTTTGGTGCTCATCTCCACTTCGAGACCCGTTTGCTCGGCGAATGTATTGACCCCGCTCTTCTCTTCGATTTCTCAGGACGCAAAATGCAAACCGACCATTTCGTTTACCGCAGGAGCGATAGCGTCAATGGAATTATCATGGCACGCAAGTAAAAATCCCTTCATAAGTTTTGAGTTGGCTATCCTCTGATCACAGAGGGTAGCTTTTTTGTGAACGGAGGGTAGCTTTTTTCTGAAAAGATTTTTTCAACATTCCTTTTTACAGAAAAAAACATCCGAGGTTGTTTCAACGCGGTCCGATGTTGTCCTGACTGCGGCGATGCGCCACCCTATTCGCGCGTACGCCTATAATTTCTTGACTTTGGTAATTCGCCTCCCGAAGTCACGTTTGAATATTTTTTGAACAACGAAGAAGCTCTTTCCGGAAGGTCATGCTTTTCTATGGAAGGGCTGTTCGCGGGCGAGACGCCCAAGCCCCATGAGACACGCTCCCTGCCTCATTGCCATAGGAGCGCAGACGTCTCGCCTGCAAGAAGCTTTTATAAAGTCTTCGTGTCTTCGCACGCACTAACGCAAGAACCACGACTCCCTGTGGATAGTTGCGCTCAAACAACCCTATCTTTGCGAAAACACATAGGACCTTTTTCGTGAACACCGTACGAAAATTACGTGAACGCCGTACGCCGCGCACGTACGAACGCACCGTACGGTGCGCACGTGAACGTTTTTGAAATTTGAGCAGAGACTCTCCTATGTTTTATTCGAAACAAAACTCTCTCTTATCCTTTGTTGCTTATGTCGCCTCATACAGTGAAAATGCTGGTCTGATAAGCGGGTGACAGCAAAGGCTCGTGCCTTGTTGTATTCATTCCTTGCCATTTTTGTAATGTTTGAGTTAAAAAAACGTGTATAATGCTTGGCTGTGACTAGAAAAAGTTCTAAATTGCGCCCTGTTTTGCAAAAGGACTTTTTTTGCTTGTTACTAATGCGCATATTACAAACCAAATAACCTATATTACCATGAAGGTTTATCAATCTCACGACATCAAGAACATTGCCTTGCTTGGCAATGACGGTGCAGGCAAGACAACCCTCACCGAGGCCCTCGTTTTTGAGAGTGGTCAAATCAAGCGTCGCGGACGCATCACGCAGAAAAACACTGTTAGTGACTATTTTCCAGTTGAGCAAGACTATGGATATAGCGTATTCAGCACCGTTTTCCATGTTGAGCGCAACAATCGTAAGCTCAATATCATTGACTGCCCGGGTAGTGACGATTTCGTCGGTGCAGCTCTTACGGCACTCAACGTTACCGACACAGCCTTGTTGCTGATCAATGGTAGCGTAGGTTTGGAGGTCGGCACGCAAAATCACTTCCGCTATACTGACAAACTGAAGAAACCTGTCATTTTCCTTGTCAATCAGCTTGATGACGAAAAGACTGACTTTGAGAACGTGGTAGAGCAAATTCAGACAGTCTATGGCACTAAGGCAGTTCCCGTGCAGTATCCTGTCAGCACGGGTCCCGATTTCAACAGTGTGATCGACGTGTTGCTCATGAAGAAGCTCACATGGGGACCTGATGGCGGCGAAGCTACCGTAGAGGACATTCCTGCCGACCAAATGGACAAAGCCACCGAGTGGCATAAAACGCTTGTTGAGGCTGCTGCCGAGAACGATGAAAATCTCATGGAAAAATTCTTTGAGACCGAGCAGCTTACCGAAGACGAGATGCGCGAAGGTATTCGCAAGGGCATGGTGACACGTAGCATCTATCCTATCTTCTGTGTTTGTGCATATAAGAATATGGGTGTAGGCCGATTGATGGAATTCCTGAGCAACGTAGTTCCGTTCGTTGACGAAATGCCCGCCGTTCATAACACGCGAGGCGAAGAAGTTCCTCTTGATCCCGACGGTCCTACCAGCATCTATTTCTATAAGACCGGCGTTGAGCCTCACATCGGCGAAGTGCAATACTTCAAAGTGATGAGCGGCACTGTCAAAGCCGGCGACGAACTTCAGAATGCCGACCGTGGTTCCAAGGAGCGCATTGGTCAAATCTTTGTCAGCACAGGGGCTAATCGCCAAAATGTTGACCAGCTCAGTGCAGGCGACCTGGGTTGTACCGTAAAGCTCAAAGACGTGCGCACAGGCAACACACTCAATCAGAAAGACTGTGAACACAAGTTCAATTTCATTGAATACCCCAACCCCAAGTACACTCGCGCTATTAAGGCCGTCGAAGAGAGCAACACTGAGAAGATGATGGCTGCACTCACACGTATGCGTCAAGAAGATCCTACATGGGTGGTTGAGCAGAGCAAAGAGCTCCGTCAAACACTCGTTCATGGTCAAGGCGAATTCCACCTACGTACATTGAAATGGCGTTTGGAGAACCTCGACAAGATACCCGTAGAGTTCAGCGAGCAGCGCATACCTTATCGCGAAACCATCACCAAAACAGCGCGCGCCGACTATCGTCATAAGAAGCAGAGCGGTGGTGCAGGTCAGTTTGGTGAGGTTCATCTCATCGTTGAGCCCTACAAGGACGGCATGGAAGATCCCACAGTTTATAACTTCGGCAATCAGGAAGTTCGCGTCAATCTCAAGAGCCGCGAAGAGATCGACCTAGAATGGGGTGGTAAACTCGTGTTTATCAACAGCGTTGTGGGCGGAGCGATCGACACCCGCTTTATGCCTGCCATTCTCAAAGGTATCATGAGCCGTATGGAACAAGGACCACTCACAGGCAGCTACGCTCGCGATGTGCGCGTAGTGGTTTACGATGGTAAGATGCACCCCGTTGACAGCAACGAACTCTCCTTTATGCTTGCTGGTCGCAATGCATTCAGTGCCGCATTTAAGGATGCAGGTCCGAAGTTGCTTGAGCCTATTTACGACGTGGAAGTGTTTGTTCCGAGCGATGCTATGGGCGACGTGATGAGCGATTTGCAGGGTCGTCGCGGCATGATTATCGGTATGGGCAGCGAGAGTGGTTACGAAAAGATTCAAGCTCGCGTACCTTTGAAGGAAATGGCAAACTATTCCACCAGTCTGAGCAGTCTCAGCGGCGGACGCGCTAGCTTCATTATGAAGTTTTCCAGCTACGAAAGCGTTCCTGGTGACCTTCAGAATCAGCTCATTGCCGAATTTGAAGCACAGAACAAAGAGGAATAAGCTCGCCGCTTTTCATCTTAAAGTTATTACACCAAAAAGTGGACGTATTCTTCGTGAGTACGTCCACTTTTCAATGTCATTCATCATGGTGAGAACTCATGGAGCTGGTTTTGAATGAAGTTCGCAGCTGCGTTGCGAGCTACGTAGTTAGAAGTTAGTTCAAAAGATGCTCATGAGAGCTTAAAAGCATCAAGCATAATCAAAGAACGATTTTCCTAATTTTTAGAACACCCCTTAAGTGTAGAGCAAGGCTTTTGCTAAGGCATTGAATCCATACAGATTTTGCAGATAATCTTCTCTACTAATATGCCTTTGGCTGAATATACTTCTTGAAGATAAATTCCATCGTCTCAGGGTCAAGCGGTTGCATAGTGGGTAGCTTAAGAGCCTTAACCATGTGCATGGTTCCTTGCTTGTATCGCTGGAAGTGATCTGTTTTCAGGTGTTGTTGATAGGCTTCTTCGGAAGCATAGATTTCAAGGATGCGAATTTGTGTGGAGTCGTCAGCAAGCTGTATCGGATAAAGGCACACGACACCAGGTTCTCGCTCCACACTCAACCGATCAACCTCGTTGGCAAACGAAAGGTATTCAGAAAGATATTCTGGATAAACTTCTATTTCAGCCAAGCGCACAATCATTTTCCCAAGCTTCGTCTCGGCAGTAGGTTTTCTCTGTGTGAGCCCCAAAAGATATTCCGCATTCTTGTATAGGATCATATCCTTGTAAGGAGCGAGATCGGGCTCTGTCGTTAGATATTGCTTCATGCGTTGCAGACCTACTGAGAGAACTTTTGGTGAAACGTATGGATAGTCAGAGCCATAGAGCAGGTGGTCGGGTGTAGTGATGCTGAGCATCATGCGGATAACCTCGGGCGAATGTGCGCCAGCCAAGTCGTAGTAGAGTGCTGCAAGGTTTTTCTCCCTATCAATTTCGCCAACCATCTTATTAGCTTGCATCACTGGAGTGAGCGATTCCATGCGAGGCACACTTAGTGGAAGATATGCACCGCAATGCGGAACGATCACTTTTAGGTCAGAGAAGCGTGCAAGCACATTGCGACTGATCATGTTTGACACCGCACGCGTTGTCTCTGAGAGATATTCCTGCATGGCCAGAGGTGTTTGGCGCATGACGTCGGCATTCACAGGTTCTGGACGGTGAGGATGGAGTATGATGAGCGCTTTTCTTTCATTCAAAACCTCAAATAACGTGTCAAGCTCTGGTGTGCCAAGATATTGCCCTTCTACGTTAGTGGCTAACTTAATTCCGTCAGCCTTCAGCGTGTCGAGTGCATAGATGGCTTCGCGGATAGCAGCTTCTACGTTTGGGAGAGGCAACGCAGCGCAAAAGAGGAAGCGGCCAGGATGTTGCTCCTTTAAGCGAGCCGCAGACTCGTTGGCTTTTCTTATTATAGCGGGCGATGAGGGTTGCGGTGCCGCCAACGTGAGTACTGAGGTTTGAACGCCCGCTTCGTCCATCCATTTAAGATGAGCCTTGGCTTCATATTGGGGTAGGGGAAAGCCCTCGTCCATTAACTTGCCCTCAGTTTCAAGACACGACAAAAACTCAGGTGTGATGATATGACTGTGCATATCTATCACACGCTGAGCTATTGCAGTTGTGGCTAAGGCCATAAATGCTGTGATTAAACAAAGTCTCATTTTTATTCCATGCTATGTTCCCAACCTCCTCGGGTATCAATGCCTGTGGCATCGGCGAGCTGTTCCAAGCGTTCTATTTCTTCGGCTGTCAGCTGAATTTTTTCGGCTTCAGCTGCTTCAATGACATGACGCTCCTTGGTAGCTCCAATGATAGGCATCGTACCTTTGGCGATTGCCCAGGCAATGCCAATTTGTGAACAACTTGCTCCATACTTCTCGCCTATAGCTTTCATCTCGTTGGTTAGAGCTTCTAACTGTGGCAGTATGGGGTTGTACTTTTTGCCTCGGTCGCTCTCGGCGGGTAGCGGATTTTCCTTGTTGTACTTGCCTGAGAGAGCACCTTGCTCCAATACCATGTAGGCCCAAAATTCAATGCCATGTTCCTTGCAGTAGTCAAGCACACCGCCCCGTTCAGAACTGCGGTAGAGTAGGGAGAAGTGGTTTTGAACAGCACTTACCTTGTAGCCCGCTTCGCCAAGAATTTCGTTAGCACGCTTGATCTCCTTGATGTTGTGATTGGAAACCCCAACACGTTTCACTTTTCCCGACTTCAGCAGTGGTATCAGTCCTGGTGTCCAACGCTCCACGTCCATAGGGTTGTGTATCCAATAGATGTCAATGTAGTCACATTCCATGCGTTCAATGGAAGCATCGGCCATCTTCTCTACGTTGTTGTCGTAGAACTCCGCTATCTGTGGCGTGAATTTCGTGGAAATCTCAACGTCTTCACGCTTGAACGCTTTAGCCAACGAGCCGAGAATTTTTTCCGATTCACCCATGCCGTAGGCAGTCGCGGTATCCCAAAGTTTAAGACCCGCTTTCATGGCTGCCTGTAATACAGGCTTCAGATTTTCAACGTCGGTGTTACTTCCAAAACGGTGTCGCCACCAAAAGCTCCTGAGCCCCATGCCCAGGTTCCTAATGCAATTTTGCTCATATCTGTTTTGATTTGGGTTTAAGGTTTAACATGGCGCAAAAGTCCGACTAAATTACCAGAGCTTCCTTAAACGCTTTACGGATAAATCGCCCCTTTTTACGGATTTTGCCGTTATTTGTCCTTTTGTCGTTGAATTTGCGTAATTTTACCGCCCATTATGGATAAAGTCCTTAGAGTTCATCAAGTGGGCGACTACGCCCGATATATCGGTGCGCCTGAGTTGCATCCGCTTGTTTCTGTTATTCACTATGACGAGTTGGAACATTGTCGGCATTCGCTCAACAATTATGATGTCTATGCAATGTTCATAGGCGACGAGAAGCTTGAAGATTTATCCTACGGACAACTTCAATACGACCTCAGTCGCCATGCGCTGATGTGCGTTGCTCCAGGACAAATAGGGGGGAAAACCGACACCGGTGAAGAAATTCATACCAAAGGTTGGGCACTGCTTTTTGATACAGAGCTTCTGCGTATTTCCGAATTGGGACGGCGCATGGCTGACTATCATTTCTTCTCTTACAACACCAGCGAAGCGCTACTCATGTCGCCAGAACAGCGGCAAAGCATTGTGCAACTTTTGGAACAGATCCGTACTGAGTTACTTGGCAAGCATGATGAGCATACGTTGCGCATCGTCGTCTCGCAGATAGAACAAGTCTTGGAACTCGTTGCTCGCTACTACTCATTGCAAATCTCTACTACGGCAAAATCTTCAAATTCCGACCTTTTACTACGGTTTGAGTATCTACTTCAGAAATTTTATAACGACGGGCTTCAGCGCACAGAGGGACTTCCAAAGGTGAAAAACTTTGCTCAGCAGCTATTTCTTTCACCAAACTATTTTGGTGACCTTGTTCGCGAACTGACTGGCGAATCAGCCTCTTCCTACATTCGTCGCTTCCTCATGCTACGTGCTCAACAGCATCTTGCGAGTGGGGCTACGATCAGTGAAACGGCAGAGCGCTTAGGCTTTGACTATCCGCAGCATTTCACCCGAGTCTTTAAGAGATATTTCGGAGTTACTCCATCGGAGTATGTGAGAAAATAGCACAGCCACACTCCACAAATAAGCCCAGCATCGCCTCGTACTGATAGGCAGATGCTGGGCTATGTTTTGTGTAAAGATTTTTCTTTCCTGTATTTATACGCACGTGTATCCGCCGTCCACGGGAAGGGCAACGCCAGTAACGTAGCTTGAAGCGGGGGAGGCGAGGAAGATGGTGGCAGAGTCGAGTTCGCCTTCTTTGCCGTAGCGCTCCTGAGGAATAGCATTTTTAGCATATTCGGTGAACCAATCGGTTTCGAGCGTGGCTTGTGTGAGTGGTGTCCAGAAATATCCTGGGCAGATGGTATTGACCGTAATGCCGTGTTTGCCCCATTCGGCAGCCAATCCGCGTGAGAGGTTAACAACTCCGCCCTTGGCAGCATGGTATGGCGAGCAAGGAGCAATCTTGTTGCCCACAAGTCCGTACATGGAAGCTATGTTAATGATACGTCCATACTTTGCAGGTATCATTGCAGCTTTTGCCACGGCGCGTGCCATCTTGAACGTCCCGAAGAGGTCTATTTGCATTTCGTTGTCAAACTGCTCATCGGTGATGTCTTCGGCAGGAGCAACGGCACCAGTGCCTGCATTATTGATGAGGATGTCAATGCGACCAAAGCGTTCCATGGTTTGCTTCACCACAGCTTCCACTTGTTCCGTTACTGTTATGTCGCAACGGATGGGCAAAACTTCTACGCCGAAGTCTTTGCGCAGTTCGGCGGCAACTTCTTCGAGTTTTTCCATGCGGCGTGCAATGGGTACGATGTTGCATCCTTGATTGGCCAAGGCTCGGGCCATTTGAACGCCCAAGCCACCTGAGCAACCCGTCACGATGGCTACTTGGCCTGTGAGGTCAAAATAATTTTTCATTGTTTTGTTTCTATTCTATAATAGTTAAGGACAAACGCGAATGTTTTGTCCGACGTTTTTCTTGCTTGGAAAGTTTACGGATGTACGTAGGTGCCGATGGGTTCGCCGTTGATGACGCGTTTCAAGTTGCCAAGCTTGTCCATGTTGAAAACGTAAATAGGCAGGTTGTTTTCCTTGCACATAGCTATGGCGGTGATGTCCATCACGCGCAGTCCACGTTGGAGCACTTCGTTGTAACTGATGTCGTCAAACTTTGTAGCAGTTGGATCTTTTTCAGGGTCGGCCGTGTAGATACCGTCAACGCGCGTGCCTTTGAGCATTACGTCGGCTTCAATCTCAATGCCACGCAGGGAAGAGCCCGTGTCGGTTGTGAAATAGGGCTGGCCCGTTCCGCACGACATGATGACGATTTCGCCGCGTTCCATGGCTTCAATGGCTACCCACTTGTTGTAGAACTCACCGATGGGCTCCATGCGCACGGCGGTCATCACACGCGCTTTTACGCCAATGCTGGTCAGCGCACTTCCGAGCGCGAGAGAGTTGATAACCGTGGCCAGCATACCCATCTGGTCGCCTTTCACGCGATCCAAACCGCTGGCTGCTCCCGATAGGCCGCGAAAGATATTGCCGCCGCCGATGACGATGCCTATCTGTACACCTTGTTGGGCTATTTCCTTGATTTGAACGGCATAGTCACTCAATCGTTGTTGGTCAATGCCGTAACCCTGTTGACCTTGTAAACTTTCGCCGCTGAGCTTCAGGAGTATTCGCTTGAATTTTGTCATGTGTTTTATTGTTTTTTATGGTAAAATCAAAAAGGATATTTCTACTTGTTCAGTAAGCTAACAATGGCAGCTTCAACCTCAGTCATATCAGCAGTAGGCTCAAAGCGCATCACAGGCTTACCCTTGCGGTTGCAGAGAAATTTCGTGAAGTTCCACTTGATGTCCGACGAGCGGGCATAGGCGGCATCTTGACGCAGTAGCATGGCATGCATAGCACGCCCCATTTCTGTATTGAGGTCAAAGCCCCTAAAGGGTAGCTTCTTTTTCAGATATGTGAATAGCGGCGTAGCATCGCGACCATTGACCATCACTTTGTCAAAACGCTGGAATGTTGTGGAGAAGTTGGCCGAACAAAAGTTGTTGATCTCCTGGATGTTTCCAGAGGCTTGCTCGCCAAATTGGTTGCAAGGAAAGTCGAGTATCACTAATCCTTGGTCGCGATACTTGTCGTAGAGTTGCTGTAATGCCGTGTATTGGGGCGTGAAACCGCAGTGTGTGGCCGTGTTGACGATGAGCACCACTTTACCCTTGTATTCCGCCATGGGGATTTCGCGTCCGCCTTGGCCGCGTGCAGTGAAGCCATAAATGTTGCGTTGAGCCATTGCCGTGAGGCAAATCAATGCAAGCGCAAGTAAGAGTGTACGTTTCATGAAAAAGAGTTATGAAGTTGTTTAAGAAAATTCTTTATTGAGGGATGTGAGCAAAGCAGAGCAGGCATCTTCAAGCATGTCTAATACTAGCTCAAAGCCTTCAACTCCTTCGTAATAAGGGTCGGGCACGTAGTCGTATTGAGGAAAGCGCGTCAAATAGTCGGCCATCCTCCTTATCTTTTGTTGATGTTCAAGCGTGGGAGCCAAGCGACAGAGCGTATGAAAGTTGCTGTCGTCCATAGTAAGGATGATGTCAAAGCGGTCGAAATCAGCCGTCCTCACTTGCCGCGCCAAGTGTGAGAGCGAATAGCCGCGCTTGCCAGCTGCCCGCCGCATACGTGGATCAGCCTGCTGACCCTCGTGCCCGCCGTATGTGCCCGCACTATCAATGTAGAAATGCTTTGCCAATCCCTTTTCATCAACCATTGCTTCAAAAATATGTTGGGCAGTCACACTGCGACAGATATTACCCAGGCACACAAAGAGCACACTAATCGTTTGAGGTTGCCTGTCGGTCGCTAAGGATTTCTTCATCTTGACAAAAAAAGCGTGTAACGGAGTTCGTCTTAATACAAAAAACAGCGGAAAACATTTTTCCACTGCAAAAATACGCCGCAGACCATTAGCGGGCGAATAAACGGGAGGTTTTTTGATTGATATTGAGACCTAAGGTCAATAGTTATATCTATACCATGAAAGCTCATCCTTTAAATCACGAACTTTTACATTTAGAGCACTGATAGTATTTTTCGCCTTGGTAAGTTCCTGCTCCTTTGAATGTATTTGTTCATGTAGTGCGTTGATTGAATTATTTAGGCTATCGATAGTTGTGTTTCTTGCCGTTATAGTCTCATTGGCTTGAGAAAGTGAAATCTGTGTATTATTCAATTCTGATTGTGTTTCGGATAAGTCATCTTTTGTTTTGTTTAAATTGCTTATAACAATTCCAACTACGAACAAGAGAATAACTACTACGATAATAGCTAAGCTTAGTTTCCTATATTGTCTCTTTTCTCTTTTCAGCTTTATGTTTTCTAATTCAAGAGTTTTTTTCGCCTCGTATAAACTTTTTAGTGTAGCACGATAGCTTTTGAGTTGAGGTGTGTCGTTATTGTTGTCTTTGTTTACAATGATGTATGATTGTTGAGTAAGTAACTCATCAATTTTGTCGTTTATTTCCTCAGCATCAACATATTCATCTGAGGCATATTTAGCTCCAAAGTTAAGAGTGGGCAATTCAACGATATCTCCCTTTATCGTATCAATGGAACGTTGTAATCTTGACCTAACACGTTGTGCTTTGTTCTGATCATCAAATAAAGACGACAAGACAGGTGCTATGTTTCCATTTTCTGCTAAGTGAATTATATCACCTTCAATTACAGATTCTGCAATGACATTCTCAAACATAGCAAATAATGCGTAGGGATGAGCATACATTGCACTATTAATGACAATGCCTAAGCCAATATATTCATCAGCTTTAGCAAAGCGGCGAATATAGGCGTAAAAAACCAAAGAATTGGAACGATGAATGATCAGAAGAGATTCACTTTTTGAATACTTTGCAGTCTTTTTAAAGATCTTCATAGCAGAGTCATCTGGGAAGGCTGAAAAAGTGCCAGACAGATGACCGAAAATGTAAGTATCGCAATTCATAGGTAGTTACTTAAGTGTAAATCTTATCACTTTGTTCTCATTGTCAATGCTGAATGTTGCAGCGCGATCTAACACTTCATTGCCAAGGAGCAAAGGAGCACCAGGGTTTTCAGATACTGATGCTTGAACATCCTTGCAAAGTATTTGGTCTCCGATAATCACTTCTTTCAAATTAATTACAGCGTGTTCAAGAATACTTCCATCTGCAATGTAAGATGAAGCCGTTCCGATAAAATCGGCTTCAGTAAGGAGACCTTTTTGATAAAGGTAGTTTGCCTCTGCTACAGAGATTAAAGCACCAGAGCATCCTGTGTCAAGTATCATTTCGCAACCTAATCCATTGATCTTAATGTTCAATAATTTAACTCCGCCTTCTTCACGAAAAGGAATGATTATTTCATTGGCAAAAGTTAAGTCGTTCGTTGAAGCGGTGCTATCTGTTACCACCTCTTCAGAATCAACGAAAACTGGTGCGTTTTTATTCTTAGTGTTGCAACCCAGAAGACCAATTAGAATTATCGTAAGAACTATATTCTTGGTAAAAATGATCTTGTGAAACTTGCTTTTTAGTGACCTGAATAGGTCCTCTATGATAAACTGTGTCATTGATTGTACAATATATATCAATTGTGGATGAACCGTCGAGTTGAATTGTAATAGATGGAGAGTTCTCTTTACCAGTGGTAATCTTGCCACCATTTATTTCCCAATTTTGGACTTCGGCATTTTTTCTTGCAGATATTTGATAGTTTCTTCCGGGCTCTATATAGCCTTCATTATTGTAGTCATGAATACTTATGTTGTTGCCTTTATCTTCAATAGTTGGCTTTTCATTTGATTCTTCATATTCAGTTTCATTTTGTTCAATTATTGTTTCTATGGAGTCTTTGTGGGGAAAGGTTGGTTCTTCTGTTGAAAAACACCCCTTAAACAAAAAGAATATTAAAACGAACAAACCAATAACTATAATAAGAATAAAAATGTATGTGATGAGGTTTAACAACCCGAGATTATCATCTTTAGATTCGGTTACTTGATTCTCTTTACCTTTCCACTCATCTTCTTGAACGGTGACTCGAACTTTTGGTTTTTTATTGTCGCCTGAAGAATAAGGACACGCTAATAATCTTTTAACATCAGATTTGATTTCAGCCACATCTTTAGCAATGTTAGCTTCTTTACTCTTCTTATATATCTGAAGCTCTGTGTTTAGATTTTCAATTTTCTTGTTTAGATCGTCCTTTTCCTTCTTTAATGTAGCAAGTTGACTTTCTAAGCTATTTTTGTTTTCTTCATTTTTGGAGAGTTTCTTCTGTGCATCTTGAATTTGAGCTTGTAGAGCTTCTTTATCTTGTTCGTTTTTGTTTTGAAGATCTCTTTCGCGCTTTGAAGGAGCGAAAGGAGATAAAACGAGTTTCTCGCCCTTTTTTAGCTGATTAAGGCAATATTGATTGGTCGTTTCAAAGATGTTAATGATTTGAGTCTTACCGCCTTTTATTTTAACTTCTTTTATTTCTTCAGTCTTTTTGCTGGTGATGATGCTTTTTCCATTATTAATAATGTATACGACGTCATCAAAGATTTGCTGTAATTCTTCATTACAGTCATTTATATTAGCAACGTTGAATTTATAGTTCGCTCCATCAGAGCTTAAGACTGGTCCGACAATCCGCTTTTTAAAAACATTATCTAACAGATAATAAATACCCAAAAAGTCAGTCAAAATTTCATCAGTCCTTAGCGTAAGTCCGATGTAGTTGCTGCCACCTTGTCGACCGTCTGTAGGAATGATTTTTGAAGTATGATTGTCGTATAAGAGGTAGTTGTAATAGATGTAAGGCTTTCCTTCAAAGGGCTTTTGCTCTATGAGCAAAATTGATCCATCTATCGGGATAAAATTTTGATAATACAGTGATACCTCCGATTGTGATGTATTCCAAAAAGTCTGTCCAGTTGCGGTTCCGTGAACAAAGAGTTCTATATCCATATTATAAGCCTTTTACGCGTTTGCTGATTAATTTCCAAAGATTACGCGGATAGTCTTCAGGCCCTTCCGTGAAAACTCCGTCTGAAAAGTTACCCGTTTGGAAAACTTCAAAATCAAAGTTATAGGGCTTCCATAACTTAGTAATCGGATTCTCATTGGTAAAGGGAGCAAAGATGCCACTATATAGATCACTTGCTGCTTTCTTAGCATATTTACGATTAACGTTGCCACGACTGATGACGAAATCTGTTTTGTCAATTTTATTAAGAATAAAAATGACGCGGTCACGACCAGCTTTCATCCTTCTCTTGAGCTTATGCACTTTTTGAGAGTATAACTTACGAACTTCCGTTGTCATCACGCCATTTGTGCCTTCAGGCTCGAGCATTATGCAGAATAGCTTTCGATTTTTGCTGTCTAATATCGTGTTGATGTATTTTACAAACACTTTGTCAGGTCCTTCGTTTGGTGAAAAATAGTGTTCTCCTGGAGCTTCAAGAATTTGACAGATCGCTTTTCCACGATATGAAACTCTAATGAGCATAAAATTAATGATGTTTGTTGCGTGAGCTGCATCTTCGCTATTCACTAGCTCATTAAAACCTTCACAAAGTTTTTTATAGTTTTGGTCATATTCCGGGCGGAAGGACTTGATCGGTTCAACACTAAACCCTTTTTCATGGAGGTAGCGAGTTAAACGGATCATCGTCATGGTTTTACCACATGACTGTGGACCGAAAAGAATAACCAAGGGAGTATCTTTATCGCTTATAGTGACTTTTATTTTTTGGGGGTCGCTTAATTCTTCTGAACTGTATATTATGTTTTCACTGTTGTCAGTGTCATCGGTTTCTACAGAATTATCTCCATCGTCAATGGGATCATAAACTCCTCCAGCCGTGCCACCATCGGAAATGGTGCTGTTGTTCTGCTGCTCATTGTCGCTTTCTGTATTAAAAATAATTTCTGCCATGGTTTTATAGAATTTGAGTGTTAGTAATTATTCGTCAGTTTTGCGAAAAGCTAAATCAAAGAAGATGAATGCAGCAATATCTACGAGTATAGAAATCATTATCCAATAGATAAAGCCATACCCACTGAACATGCCTTTCAGATAGTCGCCCCAAACGTGGAACACACTGAGCATTCTCGTTACGCGAGTTACAGGATTGGTCGCTGTGTATAGCTTTTCATCTTGCTCTGAAGAGAAGTTCACAAAGTCTTTTCCTATCTTAATCGTATTGTATCCAGTATTGAGTTGCTCACATACATTTTTTACATCATCTGCATCGTTGATGTCAAGTCGACCTTCATTCATATACTTTTTAGCCAGGTCTAAATTTTTGATGTCGCGTTTTGCGTCATTGATTAGATTGGGCGACGGATTTTCTATATTCTTAATGATATTGTCTGCTTTAGATTGCGCCATCATATAAATCTTCGTCCGATAAGCATCACATAATCTTTCTCTATCTTGCTTGGAAGTTCCTTTATAGGATAAAGGATCTATTTTGTCTACGCCAAGAAGATCTGCAAATCTGCGTAGGATTTCTTTTGCTTTAGGTCCAAATCCAGGGTTTGCTTCATTCATGATTTCTGCACCTAGCTCACCAAGCAATGCATCAACCTTGTTCTTTAGATCTTTAACTTTGTCTTCAGCTTGTTTCTTGTTGTGTGAGTTATTTTGTATCTGTGAAAGATATCCCTTTGTGGTAGATATGTCATTGTTTACTAAATCGCTGATTGCAGTGCGATAAAAGAATGTATGCGTGTTAGTTGGCATTGAAAACAGGAGCCAAAAAACCAACAAAAGTATTATTCCGCCAAATAGGCGCATGCCGCGTTTTTCAATGAATACAGAAGTGTTTAGGCTATCTACAATTAGTTTCGTACCGATAGAGGCAATGATGAAGAAGCCTATGGTTACAAAATACACGGCAAGCTTAGGCCATGAGCTGAGAAGTAAGTGGAGTGATTCTGCAGTTGCCCAACAGCTAACCCCGGCAAAGATTACAAATCCTGCAATCCATGCTAACTTTAGATAGTTCGTTCCTTGCATGATAGGGAATATGACTTATGCGTAGTCGACTTCCCTGAACTATTTCAATACTTGGAGATTTCTCTAAATGAAAAAGACGTGGGAAGCCTATTTCGCGCTTATCCCTCTGTCTCGGCCTTCGCATTGCCTATTCCACAGGATAAGCAACGCCAGCCAGCCCACGCCGTGATATATTATATACCATAATACAGCTGAGAACTAACTGTAATAAGAGAAGGATATAATACACCCGACTGTGAACGCTTCGTTGCCGTATCTTCCGTGGATTGTTCAAGTTGCGAAGTTGAGACAGAAGAAGAATACGTTAGATAACGTCCTTTTCCAAGAAAAAGCTTTGTCAATAACGGCGCAGCTCTTTCTTTAACATCAATGTTTCACCCCTGCCCCTTAAAGGGCTGGCGGCTTCATGAGCAAAAGTATGAAAAAAAAAGTTGAGATCTTTATAGAAAAAAAGAAAAATTAGGTATTTAAGCCAAAAACAGCTTCTTATTTGATAATAAACTATGTGGTGAAGGGAGTGTTTATTACATGAGTGATAATTAACGGGCTATGTTCAAGTTAGCCTATTGCTATAATCTGATACTGCCAATTTTAGTGTTCTTCTTTGTCTATATTTTCATAACAGATACTTTGTACTCTGCTATTAAAGAAACATTAACATATACATCGGCAGTAATATCAAGTCCTGCTCTTTACGAATATCCTTTGAGTGAAGGATATATCGTTGCAGGATGCGAGCCGAGAACTTTTTCTGGAATTCATCTATGGAAACATGAAGTTTGGATGTTGATGACTTAACTTTTATCGGGCAGATTTTTGCTTTACGAGACAACAGAAAGTCTATCTCATAGTTATATTTGCCCGATGGTATCGGCCACGCGTGGTAATACAACTTATTCCCAGTAGCTGTCAGTATCTGTGACACTACGTTCTCATAGACATAGCCCACGTTTATATTTTACAGGAGCAAAGGTTGACATAAAATACCGATTTACAAAGGAAAAGAGTTGAAAATGCCGATAATCTCACAGTCTTGTTGCTAAAATATGCCGAAATTCTCAAAGAGACTGAGCCTGAATATGCTGAAAATCTCAATTCTAATCAAACAATCCATTCGTGTTGATTAAAGCTTTTTTCGCAATCAAGCGACAAGCGATTCTCCATAGTTCCCCAGCGAGGAGTACGATACAGGTAGTGGCGAAGGCGGTGAGCCAGTCGTCGGTGTCAAGGGGTTCTGTGCCGACGAGTTTGCCGCCATATTGCACGAGCAAGAACTGGCCGAGAAGTATAACGCCGGCAACGAGTAGCAGCCAACGGCATTTGAGCAGGCCAGTGAGGGCTGAACGCTTGGTGCCAAAGACGCGCACGTTGAATAAGTTCCAAAATTGTAGGAATACGAAGTATGTGAAGAAGAGGCTTTCTTCGTACATGCTTAGTGGATCGTGAGTGTTGTTCTCTGTGTTCCAATGGAGCGAGAAGAGGCCTTGTTCGGAGGAAACATCATATTTGTGGAAGATCCATAACAGTCCGAGCAACATAGCAGTGAAGAATAGGCCTATGCTGACAATGCGTATCCACATCTGTCGGCTAACGATGGCTTCGCCAGCGCGACGCGGTTTGAGCTGCATTACTTCTCGTTCAGGGGGTAGGGAAGCCAAGGCCAGGGCTGCGAAGGTGTCCATGATGAGGTTCACCCACAGCATTTGGGTAACGGTGAGTGGAGCTTGTGTGCCCCAGAAAGCTCCAATCATGACGACGAGGCAGGCTACGACGTTGATGGTGAGTTGGAAGAGCAGGAAGCGGCGAATGTTGCGGTATAGACTGCGTCCCCACATCACGGCGCGTGCTATACTGGCAAAGGAGTTGTCAAGAATGGTTATTTCGCTTGCTTCTTTAGCCACACTGGTGCCATCGCCCATCGACAGTCCGACGTGGGCCGCTTTCAGTGCTGGTGCGTCGTTCGTGCCATCGCCTGTGACGGCCACGATTTGTCCGTTTCTTTCAAGTGCTTCAACCAAACGTCGTTTGTCCATCGGGCGTGCACGGCTCACAATGCAAATGTCGGTGGCTGCATTGGTGAGCTCTTCGTCGCTCATAGCAGCAATTTGCTCGCCAGTGACGATTGCTCGGGATGTGTCAGTAGGGAGCTTTAGCCCGATTTGTGTTGCTACCTCGGCTGCAGTACGGGCAGTGTCGCCCGTTACGATTTTTAAGGATATTCCCGCTTCTTGGCAATCAGCTACAGCCTGTGGAACTTCTTGACGCACAGGATCGTTGATAGCGCAGAGTGCGAGTAGCGTGAGACCTTGAACGGCATCGTCGCTTATGCTGTCGGTAGGCGTTTCGGTAAATTCGCGGTAAGCAAAAGCCAGGGTGCGCATACCACGGTCCTGCCAAGTTGTTAGGACTTCTTGCAGCGTATGGCGGGTGGCATCGTCAAGATTTGTGGAGCGATTGAAGAGAATTTCGGGTGCACCTTTTACATAAAGGAGTGGGTCGTCGTGTTGGCTGACATGGCTATTTACGAGTGTTGCCATGTATTTGCGTTCGGTGCTGAAAGTGATTTGTGCAATAACAGGAGCACCCTCGCGCAAGGTCATATAGTTACAATCCTGTTCGTGGAGGTAAAGGAGCAAGGCACCCTCTGTGGGATTGCCTAAGACGCTGGGTGTATCTTCGCTGAAAGTGAGATGGGCTGTGGCATTGACTGCCATGTTTTCGAGTGTAAGTTCGTGAGCCTCAGGGTGGCCTGTTGTTTTAAGCTCACTCACGGTCATACGGTTCTCGGTTAGCGTGCCCGTCTTGTCGGTGCAGATTACGTTGCAAGCTCCCATGGTTTCACAGGCGTGCATCTTGCGCACCAGATTTCCCGTCTTGAGCATCCGCCGCATGGATAGTGCCAAGGAGAGCGTGACACTCATGGGCAGTCCTTCAGGCACTGCTACAACAATCAGTGTCAGGGCAATCATGATGCTCTTGGCGATATAGGCCCAAAAATCTGTGCCAAGATGAGAAGGCACTCCGTATATATATATATAGGCAACGATACGTCCTACGATGACCAAGGTGGCTATGGCATAGCTTGCTTGAGTAATGATACCGCCAAGACGATCCAACTGGCGAGTCAACGGCGTTTTGGCTTCGCTTTCACTGCGAGTGGCTGTCATGAGACGTCCGCTCTCAGAGTTGTCGCCTACAGCAATAACCTTACATACGCCATGTCCGCCCATGACAATCGTGTCGCGCAAAACGCGATCGGTGGGGTAGGTGGCTTCTGTGTCGGCATCAGCGGGATTGGCAGATTTGTGTGTGAGTTGCTCGCCAGTAAGCGTGGCTTCGCTGACTTGTAGGGATACACTCTCAAGCAGTTGTGCGTCGGCAGGAATTTTATCGCCTTCGTGGAGCAAGATAATGTCGCCAACGACAATCTCACTGCATGGCACAGAGGTTATTTGTCGGTCGCGGATTACTTGTATGGGACGCTCATCGTCGCTCTCTGAGAGAATACCAAATTCACGGGCGGCTTTTACTTCAAAGATGAAGCCGATGAACGTGGCCAGGAATATGGCAATGAAAATGCCGATGGGCTCTAAGAAAACCGTCCAGCCGTCAGCACTATCTTGTGCATACTCTACGCCTGCAATTACAAAACTCGCGGCAAGGGCGAGTAGGAGGATACGAATGATAGGGTCGGAAAACTTTTCAAGATATAGTTTCCACAATGGGGTGCGCTCAGGCGGTGTGAGGACATTGGCGCCATAGCGGCGGCGGCTTTCGCGCACTTGGTCTCGGTTGAGGCCTTTATAATTCTTGTTGGACACAGATGTAATTGTTTATTTCCTTTTTCAGGGCAAAAATAATGCTTTTTGCTTCAAGAGGTGTTTCAATACGATTACAAAGGTTGCTTAATCAAAGACGCAAAGAAACGCAAAGGCTTACTTGTGAAGGAGACTTTGCGTTTCTTTGTGTATTATCGTATGCTGAGAGCGTTCTATTATCTTAGAAGTCGCTCTCGCCTGTGTAGCTGTTGGTTTCACCATCAGTTTCGCTGCCATCTTCGCGGTCGCGACGCAGCTGAGGTTTTCGCTTCATGTTGCCAAAATTCCACGTGAGCGTAAGTTGAAGCGTGCGTCCACCGCGCCAACCTTTCTGATGGCGATAGAAGTCTTCGTTCTCTGTAACTACGCGGAATTTGCGAGAGTTGAACACATCGCGCAGTGAAAGTGAAACAGAGAGTTGACGTTTGAAGAACGTTTTGCGAAGTCCGAGATCAATGTTATAGTTGGAGCGACGATAACCCTGAGCCACTACCTGGCGTGAACGAAGGTTGCCAGTGGCTTGCAATGAAATGTCGGCTGGTAGCTGGAACATACCCATCAGTCGTAGGCTCCATGCCATGGTGTGGTCGCTGTCGCCAGTTACGTTTTGTCCATCAATGATGTAGTTAAAGCCGTCAATGTGTTGATAATAGACATTGGCCGTTGTGGTGAGGTCAAAGAAAGAGAATATCTTATTTTTTGCCACAATCTCCAAGCCCGTATCGGTGCGCTTGGTGACGTTGCAGGATGTCATATACATCAAACCGTCGTTGCTGTTGCGGTAGCGGATGCGCTGTATTACTTCGGTTGTGGGACGGTAGTAGGCACCAACGGAAAGTGTGTGACGATCCCATGTTTTGATATAGTTTAGCGTGAAGTTGTTGGAAAACTCAGGCGTAAGTTGTGGGTTACCATATTCTATCACCGTTGCATCGCGTGTGTTCTTGAAACTATTGAGTTGTCCACCCCATGGACGGCGCAAGCGACGTGTGTAGTTCAGTTGCAATTGCTGCGAAGACGTGAGCTGATAGGAGAGAAAAAGGCTTGGAAAGAGTTCAAAGTAGTCTTTCTTAAAAGGACTGCCGCGCAAGGCTGGATTGTTTTCCATCTCAAAGTTGTAGCTCTCGGTGTTGACTTTCCAATATTCGCCGCGCAAGCCCCCCTGTACGCTAAATGCGCCGCTGATCCAAGTCAGTGTGGCATAGAGTGCATGGGTGTCTTGATCGTAGATGAAGCGGTTGAAGTAGTTTTCAACTTCTGTCAGTCCTGTGCCTTCCCAATTTGGTGCACTGAAGGCATGTTGCGGTGTGTTCTCATGACTGAGACGGGCATTGTATCCTGCTTGTAGCTTCCAAGCATCGCTGAATTGGTTTTCGTAGTCCAAACGGAACTCCCAAGAGCGATTGCGAATGCGGTCGGGGCGAAATTCGTAGTTGTACGTAGTGGGTATAAGTTCATCGGCATACCAGGTACTGTCTTGATAGATATTGTCATTGTCCATCATCCAGCGATTGTATTCTGCCGTGGCTTCAATGAAGTGGCGTTCACTGAAGCTATGTTTATAGACGAACTCAGCGTGGTACATATTCATGTCGCCGTCAGAGCTGTTGCGGCGCAGCATACTTCGTTCCAATCCTGTGTCGAGGTTACCATATTGGTAGTTGGTGTATGACGTTCCGTTGTGTCCACCTATCATTACGTGCCCACCTAAGGTGAAGTCGTCGTGTTTTGTGGCATGAAATGTCACGCCCGCACGAGCAAAGAGGCTATTGCCTCGCATGTGGCGCTTGCCTTGGGCATATTGGTAATCGCCCGTGGTGGGAAATACTTGCTCACTCCATGAGCCGCCGCGGTGGTTGCGCCGGTGGCGCAGGCCTATGTTGGCATATGCTTCCCATTTCCCGCTACTAAAGTTTATGGCGGCATTGCTATTAGCGCCACCATCAGTGTTGCCGCCAAGAGAAACACTGCCATAGTAACCCGCACGGCTGTTTTGCTTGAGCACAATGTTAATAATGCCAGCAGATCCCTCGGCACTGTATTTGGCGGGCGGATTGTCAATGACTTCAATGCGGTCAATGCTTTCGGCGGGCAATTGTTCAAGGATTTCACCGCGATTGTCAGCTGTGAGACCTGAAGGGCGACCGTTAATCCAAACTTCTACAGACGAGTTACCGCGAAGGGATATATTGCCATCTTGATCCACCTCAACGCTTGGAATATTTTCAAGCACTTCGGTGGCTGTGCCTCCAGTTGCAGCTATTTGCTGGTCCACGCCATAGGAGCGGCGGTCGGCCTCCAGGCGTACAGCAGGACGCTCGGCCTGGACCAAGGCTTCAGCCAATTGGCGTGTTGTCAGGAATATGGTGTCGACCGTAGCATCGCGATGGTTTGCAGTGAGTGTCACAGCTTGGCGCACTATGCTATAGCCAACCATGGCTACGCGCACGGCATAGCGTCCTTGCGGGACACCTTCAAAACTGAACGAACCATCTTCGGCAGTCTTAATGGTTGGCTTTGCTGGGGTGCCGTTTTGTAGCAGTGATACTGTAGCTCCGCCCATTGGCTGCTGTTCGTCGGCATCATAGACCAGACCGCGTATGGTGCCTTGTGCAAACAAAGCGGTACAAAAAAAGAAAAGAGAGCACAAGCTCAGGATTTTTTTCATCTTAATTTCCCTAAATACTTTTGTTGAAATTCGCGCAAAAGTACACAAAGATATTTTAGTTGTTGTAGAGAAAACTTGTTTTTCTTTCTTTCGTTAACACAATTGTCAACGACGTTTACAGTTTCCGTTAAGACCAGTCCTCGCTTTAGCACAAGGATGATGAGAAAACTGATATTTGTCTTTTGATATTTTCTTCCCAGCAGTGTTTCTTCAATAGATGAGATTGGCAGATAGTCTTCTTCACAAGGACTAACACAAACACCCACGGATATAGATTGTCTGTAATAACAATTCCCGTGGGTGTGTTTATAGTTCCTCTTATTGTTTTAGTTTGCTATCCAACCTTGGGCTTTGAGCTCCACTTCTTCAGCTTCTCCGCGTGTGACGAGCACTTTGCCGAGTTCTGGACGCGTGATATGACCAATGATGCGCACGTCGGCTATTTCCTGAATACGTTCGTGGTCAGAGAGAGGGATGGTAAAAAGCAACTCGTAGTCTTCACCGCCGTTGAGGGCACACGTGCTGACATTCAGATTGAACTCTTCGGCACAAAGAGCCGTTTGGTAATCTATGGGGATGCGCTCTTCATAAATGCGGCAGCCACATTTGCTTTCTTGGCAGATGTGGAGCAACTCACTGCTAAGGCCATCGCTGATGTCAATCATAGAAGTGGGACGTATGTTTGCCTTATTTAGGGCTTCAATGATGTCGCGGCGAGCTTCAGGCTTCAAGAAGCGCTCAAGTAGATATTCGTGACCGCTGAAATCAGGTTGTGCAGCTGTTTCGTCATTAGACTTGTTTCCAGCAAATACTTTCTTTTCGCGTTCCAAGAGTTGCAACCCCAAGTAAGCCGCTCCCAAATTGCCGCTGACGCATACGAGGTCTGTGTCCATTGCTCCGCTGCGTAGTATTGCTCCCCTTTCGGGTGCATCGCCAATGGCGGTTAGAGAAAGCACTACACCCGTGAGCGAACTACTGGTATCGCCGCCCACGAGGTCCACTCCATAGTGTTTGCAAGCCAAACGAAGTCCCTCGTATAGTTCATCCAAACTCTCAACACTAATGCGATGATCTACGGCAATACTCACAAGCAATTGCCGAGGTGTGCCACCGCAAGCATAGATGTCGCTGAAATTTACCACAGCGGCCTTGTAGCCCAAGTGCTTCAGCGGCGTATATACCAAATCAAAGTGGACACCTTCAAGAAGCATATCTGTCGTGACGAGCTGTCCAAGCCCGCCATAATTGAGCACAGCGCAGTCGTCGCCAACACCTTTAGTTGTAGAAGGATTTGTAATAGGAATGTTTGCTGTCAGTCTGCGAATAAGACCAAATTCGCCAAGCGATGAAATAGGTGTCATTGATATTTATATTAGACAAGCTGGTGGCGCAAAGTCCGCGAAGTTTTGGTTTTAGCCAATGCTTCTTAGCGTCACTTTGCGTCACCAGTGTGAATTGCTCAAAATGTTCTTAGAAGTAGAAACCTACGCCTATCTTCAGACCAATGGTACTACCTTTACTAAAATCGTTGACGCTCATGCGGTAATACACAGCGGGTTCAAACGAGATGTAATCATTGAAATAGAAAGAATAGCCTGCTTCCACAGGTATCAGTACATCGTTGCTCTTTGGACTACGATGAGCATACTGTGCACCAGCACCGAGGTAAAAACCATGATGAGTCACATAATAGCGCGCACCGGCTCCAAGTGTGAAGTCGTCTGAGACATCGGTGTGTTGATAGCTTGCATCGGCTTTTAGCATCAAGTGGTCCATGATGAAGTAGCCGAGCTCAGCACCGAGGCCAAAACGGAATTTGTTTTTACTGCTGTAACTCATGTCGAGTCCCGTAGCGTATGCACCTACGTACTTCAAACCTTGTTCAAACTGTGCGCTGGCACTAAGTGTCGCAAAAAATAACAGCGCGATGGTGACAAACTTTTTCATTTCAGTTGTGGAATGTTTTTGTTATTCTTGTGTTTATTGTGGGGCAAAGATAGTGCAAGGCGAGCGCAAAGAAAAGAAAAAGCAACGCTTTTTACTTTTTTTTGCCGAGCCGATCCCTAACTTGGCGAAGCAATTCTACTACGTGTGTTTTTCTTGTTTATACAAGATTGACGATAGGGTAGGGGAAGTTTTCAATAAGACAGTCTGTGGCGCGAGCTTGTGCAAGGGGGCGAAATAGAGCACAACTCTCAGGCGTGGGAAGCTTTTTGCGCAGAGCGATAGCAACGCATCCCATGGTGCGGCGCAGATTTATCTCCACACAGGGATGTGTGTAGATTTTGTCTTCCTTTCGAAATTGAAGCATATCAATACCGAAGGGTCCGCTGTACAAACCACCCAAAAGCTGACGTGTCGCCTCACATATTTGTTCCTTCACATGAGCAAATCGAAAAGGTGCAAGCCCTTTCAATATGTTTATGTCCGATGCTACAAGATTTCTCGTGTATTGTCCTTTTCTGTCAGTGTAAAAACGCGAAAGCCCGATGAAGCGGACGTTTCCATCTTTTACAGCCTCAAATTCCATTGCGAAGTCGGCTGTGCGCTCATAAAAAGGTTCAAGGGCTATGCCGCCTTGCTTATTAAGAATGGTCACAATGCGTTTTTGTTGACGAACGTCAGACGTTGGGCTTAGTGAAACAAGTCCTCGTCCACTGCACGACCATGGAGCTTTTGCTATCACATGGCGATGATGAGCTACGTAGTCACATACTTCTTCCCACGTAGTAGCAAAGTAGCTTTCTACAAAAGGAGGCTTGTCAATCAGTTGCAGTAGCTTTACAGCTGTTTGGCGATTGGAGAGGGTGCGAATTGCATGAAGCGTTGTTGCGTCGGGTAGTAAATGAGAGGGTGCTCCAGCTTTTTCTAATTGATGAACAAGCGCAGCATCCCACCCCCAAGGCTCAATGGCTTTGACTTTATCCCACTCATGAAAATCTTTCAGAGCATGAAGTTTTATGACAACATCATTCTCCTCTGCCCAGAGGCGTGGTAATTGCCAAAGGCTGTCTTCTATCTTTCGTGCTACGCGCGCGTGCGTATAATACGGAGTGCCTGCTGCAAGCGCATCGTCGTGTCCAGGATTGAAGATATGGAGCTTCATCAAGACGTTTTAAGTGTGCGTCGGGTTACACGCAAGCCTTCATCGTACAAGGCTGTGAGTTTTTCGGTGTCAGTTTCTAGTCTATCAACCTTTACGGGGCGTTCAGGACGAATAACGATGATTTTGCCTTCGCGCTCAAGGCGTTCAACCAGCTCTAATTGTTGGTTGTAGGCAAAGACTCGTCGGCTGAGCAAAACGCGCAGCCTGGGGTAACGTCCATAGACAAAACGGGGTATGCGTATGTCGCGCTCTTGTTTTCTGTATCCCATATGGCGTGTCAGAACAACAATGTTGAGTTGATAACCTTCGCTTATGGCACGAACAATTGGTATGCTGTCAGCAATACCTCCGTCAAGTAGCGGCCTTCCATCAATCGTGACAATCGGGCAAACGTAGGGCAAGGCACTCGATGCGCGGCAGATATTCAGCAGCCGTTTCTTGTCTTTTGTTTCGGTGAGATAGACGGGATGACCCGTTTTGCAGTCAGTGCATACCATCTCAAAGCGCATTGGGTTACTGAAACAAGCATCGTAATCAAAAGGAAGTATGCGATTTGGCAGGTCGTCGTACATCGTTTTGAGGTCAAATACGCTGTGTTGCGTCCAAAGGTGTTTTATGCCAATGTAGCCGTATTTTTTCAGTATATCAATGTTGCTTATCTTGGCTCGTTCTGGCTGGTGGCTCATGTAGGAGAGGCCGTTACATACTCCCGCACTAACAGCCACACAATATGGAAAAGTTATGCCAAGTTCCATAAAAGCGTCTAGCACTCCGGCGGTAAATACACCACGCATTCCGCCACCTTCGAGCACAAGCCCGCAATTATCTGTGTTAATCATTGACGGCAAAAGGTCTTATGAGATAAACGTTTTTGATTTTGTTGCAAAATTAGGCGTTTCTGATGGAAATTGTTTACTTTTGTGCCGACAAAAACAAAACACCCTTTCTAATTATGCTTTTTGACAGTGATATTTATGCCGAAAGGCGTCAGCGTTTACGCAGTTTGGTAAGAAGCGGTATAATTGTGTTGATGGGCAACAACGACAGCCCGATGAATTATCCCGCCAATGGTTATAAGTTTCGTCAAGACAGTAGTTTTTTATATTTCTTTGGTCAAACTCGCGATGGTCTCGTAGGCGTAATCGACTGCGAGAGCGGTGAGGAATTCCTGATAGGCGACGATATTGACATTGACGACATTATTTGGTACGGATCTGTGCAGAGCGTAGCCGAATTGGCACGTCAAGTGGGTGTAAGTTCGTCAAAGCCTATGGCTGCTCTTGCTGATTTGGTGGCTGAAGCTCAGCGCACGGGACGAACCATTCACTTGTTGCCGCCTTATCGCTATGATATAAAGATTCAGTTGGCCGATTTGTTGGGTGTGCACCCACTTCAAATTCAGGCATCTCAGGCCTTGATTGATGCAGTTGTGGCCTTGCGTAGCGTGAAAACGTCCGACGAAATTCGCGAGATAGAAGCAGCCTGCGCGATTGGCTATCAAATGCACACCACAGCCATGCGTCTATGTCGCGCTGGCATTTCTGAACAGTATATTGCCGGCGTGATTGGTGGTATTGCTTCAAGCTTTGGTTGCATCACGTCGTTCCCCAGTATTGTGACGCAGCACGGTGAAGTGATGCACGGCTATCCATCTTCGGCTCCCCTTGAAGAAGGTCGCCTACTTCTTGTCGATGCAGGTGCTGAAACCAACAGCAATTATTGTAGCGACCATACACGCACTTCGCCCATTGGAGGAAAATTCTCTCAGCGTCAACGCGAAATCCACGATATTGTCGCAGATTGCCACGACCTTGCTATGACGCTTGCTAAGCCTGGCGTGAAATATTTGGATGTTCATCTTGACGTTTGTCGCCTCATGACTGAGCGTTTGAAGGACCTCGGACTGATGCGTGGCGATATCGAAGAGGCTGTTCGCGCTGGTGCTCATGCCTTGTTCCTGCCTCATGGCCTTGGCCACATGATGGGAATGGACGTTCACGACATGGAAGGCTTTGGTCAAGTGCATGTAGGTTACGACAACGAAACTCGTCCCAGCGAGCAGTTTGGTCTTGCCAGCTTGCGTATGGGCCGTCGTTTGCAAGAAGGCTTCGTAGTGACCGACGAGCCTGGCATATATTTCATACCAGCCTTGATAGACCTTTGGCGGTCGGAAGGCACGTGTGCTGAGTTCCTTTGCTTCGACAAGATTGAGCAATATAAGGACTTCGGCGGTGTACGCATTGAAGACGATATCCTCATTACGGCTGATGGTTGCCGTCCGCTGGGCGAAGAGCTCATACCTTATCGCGCTTCCGATGTTGAGGCGTATATTGCTGAACAACAAGAGGCGTAGTAAGTCTGCCCATCAATCAAGTAACAATCACAATACTTTATATACAATGAAAAAAACAATCTTTGCTGTGCTTGCACTGATGTGCTTTGGCAGCAGTGTTTGGGCGCAAGCCCCTCGTAATCATGACAAGAATGACCACCAGTGGACCGTCATTCGTGAAGCTCCTATCACTTCGGTGAAAAACCAGAACCGCAGCGGTACTTGCTGGAACTATAGCAGTCTTTCGTACTTTGAGGCCGAATTGCTTCGTCTTGGAAAAGGCGAGTACGATCTTTGCGAAAGTTTCGTAGCCTACTACACTTATATGGATCGTGCCACGAAACGTGTGCGCACGCATGGTGACGTGAGCTTTGCCGAAGGCGGTAGTTTTTACGATGTGCTTTATTGTTTGAAGAACTACGGTATCTGTCCGCAAGAAACGATGCCCTTCCCAGGTTCACTTTATGGCGACAGCCTTTTCAATTTCACAGCCATGTGGCCCCAGGCCGAGGCCATTGTTGACGCTATAGCCAAGACTAAGGCTAAGAGCATTCCCATCCAGTGGCGCGACAATCTGAGCAGTGTGCTTCAGGGCTATTTCGGTCCTATTCCCACAACGTTTGAGTACAAGGGAAAGACCTACACACCGAAGACCTTTGCCGCTTCGTTGGGCTTGAATTGGAACGACTATGTATCGCTCACCAGCTATACACACGAGCCTTTCTACACGCAGTTTGCCCTTGAAATCCCCGACAACTGGCGTTGGGCTTTGAGCTATAACCTGCCACTTGATGAGCTGATGGCAGTGATGGACAATGCTGTGCGCAATGGATATGCTTTTGCGTGGGGTGCTGATGTGAGTGAGCCTTACTTCATGTACAATGGTGCGACCTCTGTTCCTCGAGATACGCGCGATCGTAGCACTACTGGTAGCGATGCAGAGCGTTGGACGGGTAAAGCCACAACCGTGGTTCAGCCTATTGCTGGCGAGGGCGAAAAGGTGATTACTCAGGAGATGCGTCAAGCCGCTTACGATACTTGGGAAACCACCGACGACCATGGCATGGTTATCTATGGACTGGCCAAGGACGAAACTGGCAAAGAATACTTCATGGTTAAGAACTCTTGGGGCGAATACGAACCCTATGGAGGCAAGTTCTATGCTTCAAAAGGCTTTGTGGCTTATAAGACGATGAACATCCTTATCCACAAAGACGCAATTCCACGTGCTATTCGCAACAAACTTCACCTTTGATAGTTTAAGGTTCGTTTTTTGATTAAGGAAGCGCCTACTGACTTGACAATCTATCAGCAGGCGCTTTCTTTTTGTCAGAAACGTAGTACCTTTGCCCTACAAATCTGAAAAAACGTTTTTCCTTTTATGTCTTTTGATTATCTCCTATCGCGCTTGAGCCTCCAGCAGATTGCAAGTGCTTTCATTGTGCTATTTGCCATCATTGACGTGTTGGGCTCCACGCCAATTTTTATTAGTTTGAAGAATAATGGCAGGCCTACTAATGCGCTCAAGGCTACTTTGATCAGCACTGCATTGCTTGTGGGGTTCTTCTATGCGGGCGATGCCGTGCTGCGACTGTTCAGCGTAGATATTCAGAGCTTTGCTGTGGCAGGTTCGCTTATCATCCTTTTGTTGTCGTTCGAAATGCTTCTTGATATAGAGATTTTCAAATACAGCGGTCCGCTCAAGGAGGCAACGCTCATTCCAGTGGTTTTCCCGCTCATTGCCGGCGCGGGCTCTTTCACAACGTTGCTTTCGCTCAAGGCCGAGTATGCCAGTGTCAACATACTGATTGCCTTGGTGTTGAACATGCTTTTTGTTTATGTTGTTATACGCGGTGCCGACTGTGTGGAACGCTATGTGAGTCGCACGGCAATTTATGTGTTGCGCAAATTCTTTGGTGTGATTTTGATGGCCATTGCGGTGAAACTTTTTACGGCCAACCTCACCACATTGATTGACGGACTGAAATAGTCGCGTTCAGAACTGGGCATAAATGAAAGCACCTGTGTGCTCGCTATGCGTATAAATTAAGAAAATTACCGCATAGTAGAGCGCATAGCGCACCCACCGATATTGAAAAATACCACGCGCCTTTAGCTGTAGGGGCGAAGGCTGGTTGCGCTCAACGTATTCCCATATCATAACAATTGCTATGAGCAATAGATAAGCCCATCTCGAACCGCTCACCATGGGAACAGTGGGGAGTACGGGGCTTGCCATATTACCAAAGAACGCAAAAGCCGTTCCTACGTCGGGTGCACGAAATAGTACAAATGCCACTGCTACGAGCATATACGTGAGAAGCATCTTGCCCAAGTCGTTTGCACTGGGCAGTCCCCACTGGCTTGTTTTCATTTTTTTGTTTCTGCCAAATGTGCCGCTGTAGATTAACGGCAAGAACAATGCGGCGTGGTAGAGTCCGAAAAGCAGATAGGTCCAGTTAGCTCCGTGCCATAGGCCTATCACAGCCATGTTGACGGCTACTGCCATTGCTTGCCCCATTTTGCCCAGATTGCGCCAGCGAATGTTGAGCGGCATAAAGATATAGTCGGTAATCCAGCTTGTGAGCGACATGTGCCAGCGTCTCCAATATTCGGCGACGTTGCGCGCCAAGAATGGTTGTCGGAAGTTTGTTGCTATAGTGAAACCGAGCATTTTCCCCACTCCGATAGCCATCAGTGAATAGCCGCTGAAGTCGGCATACATTTGCATGGGGTACATCATAAATGCCCACCACGTAAGCCTTCCGTTCGAATTCACCAGCTCCCACGCCCTGTCTGTCATAGGAGCGAGCGCATCGGCAATACACACTTTCATCAATGCTCCCCAAAGCAACATTTTCCCACCAATGATCAGATTGTCCCAAGCAAGTGGGCGTGGTTGATGAAGCTGCGGCAGAAACTGTGCGGGGCGGTCAATGGGGCCTGCTACGATTGTGGGAAAAAAGGCTACATAAGCAGCAAAGGCTACTGCATCGCGTTCTACATGGATGTGTTCGCGATGAATTTCTACCAAATAGCTGATCAATTTGAACACATAGAAACTGAGTCCGATGGGCAAAACCAAGTGTAGCGTGGTCCATGTGGCTTGCAGTCCCAATGTACTAAGCAGTTTTACCATTTCGGCTGCGAAGAAGTCTAAATATTTGAATGTGAGGAGCAGTCCTACCAGCATCGTTACGCCTATCGTTGTGACGATGCTGGCAAGTTTTTCGCGTCTTCTATACAGGAGGTGGTCTATTGTCCAGCCAGCGAGGTAGGTAAAAGCCGTGGCAGCGATGAGCAACCACAATATGCGTGCGTCAAGCCAATAATAAACGGCATAGGATGCCGCGAGGAGCACCATGTTTTGCAGACGCGCCGTTCGCATGGCTATGCTAATTTTTGGGCAAGCGCGTCGGCCATTTCTCCTACGCACTGCCATTTGAGAATTTCGCGGCTCGTAAAGCGCACGCCAAAAGCCTGCTCTACTTCAACGATTAGCTGTACGTGCGAAAGGCTGTCCCATTCTTCGATATCCGCAGAAGAAGTGCTGGCATTGATGGTCAAAAAGTCGTCATCAAATACATCGCGAAAAATTGCCGTGAGTCGCGTATAGATTTCTTGTTCTGTCATTTTTTTTGCAGTGTTGTTATGTAGTTGGGTTGGTATCCTCTTTCTTTATATAACATGGTTGGGGGGTGTATGCCTCTACGTCTAATGTGTAGGCAACGGCTGTGGGCGTGCTGCGTTTGGCATGTGCGTTCTTGGCTTCGCGTGAGCAAACCGGTGCAGGCTTGAAATCGTGGGCTGGCAAAAGGTTGGCTACCATTGCGTTTTTTGCCGTGGGGATGTATTCTGCAGCAATGTGCTTGAAGCCTTTTCTCTTGGCGGTTTCTACAATGGTGTTTGCTACAAAATGTTCCATGCCACGTTGCAACACACGGCACGACATCAGCCATGTGTCAATAAATACGGTGTCGATGTCTAAACGTTCTAAGACCACTATGCTAATCAATCCCTGTTTGCCATAATTGTCGGCAAGTGAGAAGCAAAGCACCGTGAAGTCCGTTGTGTTTTCGCCTAAAGATTGCAGTTCTGCTTCGGTGTATCTGCGTGTTCGCAAGTTGAACTGATTGCTGCGCTGTGTGAGCTGTGCCGCACGTGGTGTGTTGAACGGTGTGAGCCCTTCAACCGTGGCTTTCATCTGAAGAGAGACCAGATATTCGTCTTCGCCTTGGAATTGGCTGCGGGTGGCCCTGCGAGCTGCTTCTTGCCGATATTGTATGTTTCTTTGAGCATCAGCTACGGAATGAGTGGCGGTCTCAAACAGATGCTGTGACGACAAAAAGTCAACCCAAAGCGCAGGGTCTTCAGGTAGTTCGGGCACACATATTCCAGGAACGCCTTTGCGTACCATGCCTCGTTCAAAGGGATTGTCGTCGATGAAGACCATTTGGTCTGTACTGATGTTCAGCACTTGCGAAATGTGCAGGATGTTGTCGGCTTTGGTCTGCCAGTTGGCTATGAACACCGCCACGTCGTCTATCCTTAGGATCATATCGGGATGCTGGGCAAAAGCCTCGCGCGCTATAGGCTCATCGTTTTTTGACGCGATGCAAAGAATAATGCCGCGCGCCACCAACTTTTTGATCCAGCGTTGAATGTCAGCATATGCTCTGCCAATGCCTAATGAATGGCCTATCTGCAAACCGCTGATGCCGTCTTCGCTCACAATGCCTCCCCAGAGGGTATTGTCAAGGTCGGCAATGAGCACTTTGCGAAGCACACCGCGCCGCACTGTTACGGCATTGATTATTCTTTCAGCTAAGAGGGGAAGTGCCAAGAGCGATAGTTCCAACTCGGTTGTGGCATAGACGGCTTCGTCCATGATTTGGCCTCGGCCCATTTGTGCTTGTAGTGCATCGAGGTCGCACACGATAAAATTAGCATGGTTTTCAGCGCGCTGTTGCAATCCAAGGTTGAGCCGTCGAATCTGATTGGGCAATGAAGCTGGCACACTCGCCGCCAGCGTTCCCCAAATGCCATCGTCCGTCATGGGGCAGTTGATGGCAATGATGGTGCGACGCGAATAATAGTCCTCGCTGAGTAGCTTGTCGTAAAAGTCTAATTCTTCTTCAGCCGCACGTGCTTGTCTTTCAGGTTGGAGCATCGCATGGCGCGCAGCAAACTTATGGGCAGAGCGATATACCACCACGTATTCGGCATCAAATTTTCGCAAATTGCTGTCGGGCAGTAGCAATTCGCGCTCATCGCTGCCATAATCTGTTTCTTGGATTTGCAAATCCACGTTGCGCAGTGACGCTTTTCCGCGTAGAGCCGTTGCGAGTAGGGGAGTGGCTGTGTCGCCAGCGAGTGCCATTTTCACGCTTGGAAACATGGAACAGTCTTGGCGCGTAGCTCTTTTGAGTTCTCTGAAGGTGTGCATCGTATTGATTTGAGCGCAAATTTAGTGCTTATTCACGACAATAGAGTAACTTTGCACAGATTTTGAACGGCTTGCTGTGCCTTCCTTCACACTTATCTTCATGCCTCAGAAAGTTTCATCCCTTATGCGCCTTCGTCACGTTGTTTACTTCGTGCTACCCTTGTTGGTTCTATTTGCAGCGGGCGAGGTAGGTTTGCGCACGATGCCCAATGCTTATCGCATAAAGGCTGAAGGCATTGAGCGAAAGGCTCCTGAGATCGAAACTTTAATAATCGGTGCTTCGCATTCGCTGATGGGCATACGTCCCAGCCTGTTGCGCACAAAGGCTTTCAATATGGCAGCGGTTAGTGAAACGTTAGATATCAATGAGATGGTTCTACAGACCTATATTTCCCACTTGCCGTGTCTCAAGAACGTTGTCATTGCTGTTGATGCCGCCATCCTTTTTGATCCCTCTCTACCCGAGGGTGACGAAGCTTTTCGCACAACGTACTATAATCTTTATATGCCTACGCCGCGCATAGGCCATTGGCCACAGTTTGCCTTTGAGATGGCATCGTGGCAAAGCACGAAAAACAAGTTGGGAGCTTTGCTCAGCGGCGAAGCCAGTGCTGAGGTCGATTCCTTAGGCTGGTACACGGGTTATAGACTTGAAACGCGCGACGAAGCCTCATTTGCTGACGAAATAGTTAAGACACGTGCCATGCACCATGCTCAGTATGGCACGAAGCATCTTCCGGCAAACCTCAAAGCCTTGCAACGCATATACGATTTGTGTTGCGAACACAATGTTATGCTCATGATCCTCACCACACCAGTGATCAAAGCTTATACAACAGCCTTGCCGCAATGGGCACACGACAGCGTGAAACACACGTTGGACTGCTATCGTGAGAAACCCAATGTTGAAGTAAAAGAATATGCAGCTGATGATCGTTTCTCACCTATAGATTTTCACGACCCCGACCATCTCAATACAGTAGGCGCATCCAAGTTCTCTCAAATACTGAACAAGGAACTTGACCTTTGAACTTTTTTGCTCTCTACAAGGCTTATTCTTCGTTTTTTATCGTACCTCCGCTAGAGGAGCGTTTTTTCAGCTGAAACGCCACGGGCTGAAAATCGATTTTCAACGCGAGGAAAATCGATTTTCAAGCACAGACGATCGATTTTCATCGCGAAGAAAATGAATTGTCAGGCCTTGAAAAAAATCTGACAATTGTAGTTTCACGTTTTAGGTTGATTACTTTTCGTCTTAATTGCGATAAAGGTTTACGCTTTTGCGACTAAGACTTTGGGGTGTTGTTGGTATGCTGTATGAAAAAAATCCCGCTGTGCAAAAAACTTTTCGCATGGCGGGATTTTTTTTGGGGGGCGATGTTGTTTTCAGTCGTGGGCGTGTGTGGCTATTCAGCTTTGCTGCTTTCGTTGTCTTCCCAACAACGTTTCCAATAGTCGCTGAGCTTGCGTTCCTGTGGGCTGTCGGCGGGGTTCCAAAACCGTGTGCCTTGCAAGGCATCGGGCAGATATTGCTGGCGGGTGAAGTGGCCAGGAAAATCGTGGGGATAGCGATAGCCATCGTAGTAGCCCAAGTCTTTCATCAGTTGGGTTGGCGCATTGCGTAGGTGGAGCGGAACGGGTAGGTTGCCACTGCGTTTTACTTCTTCAAGCGCACTTTCAACGGCCAGATAGGCCGTGTTGCTTTTAGGAGAGCTGGCCAGATAAACGGTGGCTTCGGCCAAAGGAATACGACCTTCCGGCCATCCTATTTTAGCCACAGCGTCGAAGGCTGCATTGGCAAGGAGTAGCGCGTTGGGGTTGGCCAAACCGATGTCTTCGGCAGCGCTGATCACAAGTCGGCGGGCAATAAACTTTGGGTCTTCACCGCCTGCAATCATTCGGGCTAAATAGTAAACAGCAGCGTCGGGGTCGCTGCCGCGTATGCTCTTGATGAAGGCTGATATGATGTCGTAGTGTTGCTCTCCGTCTTTGTCGTATGCCACGGGATTGGCTTGCAAACAAGTAGTGACCGTTGCGTCGTCAATCGTGAGCGTGCCTTGCGGGTGAGCCGTTTCAATGAGCTCAAGAATGCCGAGAAGCTTTCGGGCATCGCCTCCGCTGTAGCGAAGCAGTGCGCCTGTTTCTTTTACTTCAACATTGCGCTTGACCAGCACCTCGTCGGTGGTAATGGCGGTGTGCATCAGTTGGAGCAAATCTTCTTTGCCCAAGGGTTCGAGCACATAAACTTGACAGCGCGACAGCAAAGGCCGTATCACTTCAAAGGAAGGGTTTTCTGTTGTAGCACCGATGAGTGTAACGGTGCCATTCTCTACGGCTCCGAGTAGCGAGTCCTGCTGTGATTTTGAGAAACGATGTATTTCGTCAATGAACAGAATAGGCGTAGCACTGTTGAAGAAGCGTCCGTTACGCGCTTTGTCAATGACTTCGCGCACTTCCTTCACGCCGCTCGTCACTGCGCTGAGTGTGAAGAAAGGCACTTGCAGCGTTTCGGCCACAATGCGTGCGAGTGTGGTTTTTCCTACTCCAGGCGGTCCCCAAAGGATAAAACTGGTGACACGACCCGTCTCAATCATGCCGCGAAGCACAGCTCCAGGCCCCACAAGGTGTTTCTGCCCGATGTATCCGTCGAGCGTTGTGGGGCGCATTCGTTCGGCCAGTGGTTTCATGGTTCTTAAAGTAATGTGCGGAGAATGCTGTCTAAAACATAGGCGGGTTTCCCAATGCTGAAATGAGGAAACCCGCCGATGTGTAAGGAAGGCTGCATCAGTGATGTGATGAAACTCCGGGAATAATAGGATTTGAGCGCCGCCAAGTCTTTGTAATCCGACCCCATTCCCTACGGGAACGTATCGGCACGCCATTGAGCAGGGCAAGCATTCTCGGATATTCAGTTCTAATTTGATGAGTATCCCAATCGAACCTTTGCAGCCTTTTGGTATTGCAAAAGTAGGCATAACGGGAAAATTAGCAAAGACTTTTGCGGCTTTTTTGTTCTTTCTGTGTTTTATGAGCAAAGTAAAGCCCCGGCATAATGCTACGGCGGGGCTTTAGAATGTATTTATCTCAACTCAGAAAGACTGTGATGGGAGTTTCTTATCTGCGGCGATGGGTGGCGTTGCGGAACGTGGTGCGACGGAATTTGTCATCGGCAGCTTTGATAGCCAATATCTTTGAAGCGGGTATTCCTCGTTGGCGCAAACGGTCGGTCAACGTCCTGTCAAGGTCGGCGAGTTGGCGTTGCATTTGTTGGATGCCAGTGAGAATACGTTCGCAGTCGCGCTCACTGAGATGCTCGGTGTTGACACGCTCACAGGCTTTGCCAATCTTGCGATGCAATTCTCGCTGTCGGTCTTTGATTTCAAAGAAGACGGGGAATACGATGTCGGCTTGTTGAGGTGTTAGCTTGGCTTCACGTGTGATAAACTCGCGAACCTTCGCCCGAAACTCTGTTGGATTAAAGTCGGGACGGCCTCTATGTCCATGTGTTCCAGATTGCTGATGATGCGGATGCTGGCTTCGCCCTTGTGCATAGGTCGTAAGCTGCATGCTTGGCGTTATTGCAAAAAGAGCTGTGAGCGCGATGGCGACTATGATGTTTTTACTGCAGTTCATCTTGATAGTTATAAAGACTTTGTTCGTCGAGCATTAGGTAGGAATAGAGTTCGTCCTGACTATCTGTAGGCGTGGTAGATACGGTGCTCAGTTGCTTTTCGTCGGGATAGTCTGTGGCAGGATTGTTGTGCTGCATAGCTTTTGTACCAAGGGCTATGACGGCGATTACGGCAGCTGCACTCAGATAGGGACGCACCATTTGCCAGATTGTGGGCTTTAGCGGTTTTACGTTGGTGACTGGCTCGGGAATGCGAGCCATCATCCGCGAGGTAAAGTCGCTAAAATACGCCTCGGGCACGCGAAATGGTGTGTCTGGTGAAGAGGGAAGAGTGAATGGAGTATTCATAGCGTTCTTTATATTTATTACGGTGTTATGACGTGTGGGGAGCGTTTTGGTTTAATCTCGGTTATTAAAAAAAGTTTTAATTTTCTTCACAGCGATATGATAGGAGGCCTTGAGGGCACCGACACTGGTGTTTAGAATTTCGCTCATTTCTTCATACTTCATTTGCTGATAGTACTTCATGTTGAAGACGAGGCGTTGCTTATCGGGCAATGTGGCAATAGCCTTTTGGAGTTGCAGCTGTAATTCGTCGCCATCAAAGTAGGGGTCGCTTTGCAGCGTGCGCTCCACGTCTGTGTCTTCGAGTGCCACACTGCTGCGACGACGCGAAAGAAAGCTCAGGCTTTCGTTAGTGGCAATGCGATAGAGCCATGTGCTGACTTTGGCTTCGCCCTTAAACTGATCTAAGGCTGCCCAAGCTTTGAGAAACGTTTCTTGCATTACGTCGTCGGCATCATCGTGCGTGAGCACCATCGAACGTATGTGGCGATAGAGTTGAGGACCATAGAGTCGCACCGTTTCTTCAAAAGCGGCACGCCGAGTGTTTGGGTCGAGCAGACGGCTATTAAGTTCGTCCACGATTGGTTGGTTTTGAGTTTTTGGTCTTAAAAAAACGGGATGCAAGAGCATCCCGTTAGAATTATAGCTTATGAAAAATCGGGTGCAAGCTAAAAGCCTTTTAGCCTAAGCTTACCTTGCGAACCAAGTCGCCTACTTTAACAATGTAACAACCGCGAGGGAGACCCGTATTGATCGTCTCGTCGTTGGCACTGAGCCTTACGCTCTTGACTTTCTGACCCGTGACATTGTAGATGTCAACAACCATGCCTGCTGCCCCTGTGATGCGAAGCGTATTGCCACGAACGATTATCTTAACATCGTTCTGCACCGCAAACACAGCCTCGGGGTCATTGAGGCTTAGGCTTTCAGCTGTGGCCACTCGGGGCACAGCTATTAGTGAGAAAATAAGGCTTATAACGAGTATGGTCTTTTTCATAACTTTCCTTTTTACGCTGCAAATATAGATAAGCTTTGCTTTGCGACCAAATTTTTTCCGTGATTTATACAATAAAACGCCGTTTCCTCGTTTTGAGCTGCATATTTACTCCTACTATAATAATAGGTATCCGCGCTGCGCGCGCTAAGTGCGAGTTTAGTGTACTGGTGCAGGCGAGATGCCTGCGTTCCCAGGGCGCAGCTTCGCGAAGATAGGCTGTGGCTCGGCAAAGAAAATGAACAAGTTCCTTTTCTCTGCTTTTCGCTTGCACTACTTTGCTTCGCGAAGATAGGCTGCAGCTCGGCAAAGAAAATGAACAAGTTCCTTTTCTCTGCTCTCGCCTTGCACTATCTTTGCACCCCGAAACAATTAAACTATGGCAAAAGAACTCAAGAACCTTACCAAGCGCGCTGACAACTACTCGGCTTGGTACAACGAATTGGTGGTTAAAGCCGATTTGGCTGAACAATCTGATGTGCGTGGCTGCATGGTCATCAAGCCCTACGGCTATGCCATTTGGGAAAAGATACAACAGTCGCTCGACCGACGCTTCAAAGAAACAGGCGTGCAGAACGTTTATTTCCCTATGCTCATTCCCAAGAGCTTCCTCTCTAAAGAAGCCGACCATGTAGAAGGCTTTGCAAAAGAATGTGCCGTTGTGACTCACTATCGGCTTAAGAATGCTGCTGATGGCAGTGGGGTAGTGGTTGATCCTGAAGCAAAGCTTGAAGAAGAACTCATCATTCGACCCACCAGCGAAACTACCATTTGGAACACGTATCGCAAGTGGATCCACTCTTGGCGTGATCTGCCCGTGCTTTGCAACCAGTGGTGTAATGTGATGCGCTGGGAAATGCGCACGCGATTGTTCCTTCGTACCAGCGAATTCCTTTGGCAAGAAGGGCATACAGCCCACGCTACTCGCGAGGAAGCTGAAGAAAGGGCAAAACAGATGATACGTCTTTATGCCGATTTCGTGGAAAAAGAAATGGCTATTCCTCTTGTTGTTGGTGTGAAGAGCGAGACGGAGCGTTTTGCTGGAGCTCTTGATACTTACACGATTGAAGCCATGATGCAGGATGGCAAAGCCTTGCAGAGTGGTACGAGCCACTTCCTTGGTCAGAACTTCGGAAAAGCGTTTGACGTGCAATTTGTGGACAGGGAAAACAAACTCGACTATGCTTGGGCTACCTCCTGGGGCGTAAGTACCCGATTGATGGGTGCGCTCATTATGACACACAGCGACGACAATGGGCTTGTGCTACCTCCAAACCTTGCTCCTATACAAGTGGTCATTGTGCCTATTTACAAAGGAGAAGAAGAAAAGGCCGCTTTCGATCAAAAGTTGGGCGAGCTTGCTGAAAGTCTGCGTAAGCGAGGACTTAGTGTGAAGTATGACAATGCCGATAACAAACGGCCAGGCTTCAAGTTTGCCGATTACGAACTCAAGGGTGTGCCTGTTCGTCTTGTCATGGGAGGTCGCGATTTGCAGGATGGTACCATTGAAGTGATGCGTCGCGATACCTTGGAAAAGGAAACCGTGCCCGTTGCTGGCATAGAAGATCGCGTGGAAGCTTTGCTTGCAGACATTCAGACCAATATCTTTGCTAAAGCCAAGAAATTTCTTGATGAACACATCTTCCCTTGCGACAATTATGAAGAGTTCAAGGAGCGTGTGAAAGAAGGCGGCTTCTTCCTTTGTCCGTGGGACGGAACTGCAGAGACAGAGGCTCGTATCAAAGAAGAAACTCAAGCTACCGTGCGTTGTATTCCTTTTGATAGCGATCAGAGCAATCCAGGTACAGACATGGTGAGTGGCAAGCCCGCTGTTTGCCGAGCCATTATTGCAAGAAGCTATTAAAGCTTTTTACCTATTTAAACCTTTATATCCTTTATCTCGTCCCTCAATCCACGCAAAGCATTCGTACTTGTTCTGTCTCTGTGAGGATTGAGGGACTTAAATTTTTTTACAAACAATGAACACCTACCTATTTCAGCCCCATGGCGTGCTGACCTTTCGCCAGTTTAAGCGAAAGGGATGGGCTTTGTTTGCTGCGCTAGGTCGCGAGGTGCGTATAGGTGTGTTGACAGCCGTCACACTCCTCGCTGCAACGCCCTGCCTGCAAACTACGGCTGCGAGCTTGGTTGGCGTTTCTGACGATGGAGCGGAAGAACTCTCAGACACCATTCCCTTGTCGGAAGCTACAATTACGGCTTCGCGTGCCCCCATTGCAGCTCAGCAAGCGGCTCGGCAGGTGACCACGCTTACGCAAAACGATGTTGCGGCGGGGGTCACCTCCACCGCAGACATTCTTAAATTGGCCGCTGCCGTTGACGTGCGTCAACGCGGCGGCTTTGGTATTCAACAAGACATTAGCATTGACGGAGGGACGTTTGACCAAACGGCTTTGCTAATCAACGGCATTCCCTTCAGTAATCCACAGACCGGACACAATGCGGCGCAGTTTCCTTTTTCTATCGCTGACATGGAGCGCGTGGAAGTCATTGAGGGGGCAGCATCTCGCTTGTTTGGTTCGGGGGCATTCAGCGGGGCGATCAATTTTGTTACACGCCGTGATGTGCAGGAAGGGCAAGCTATGCTTCAAGTTGGAAGTTATGGAACGGTTCTTGCTTCAGCGCGTCAGGCTCTGACGTTTGGCAAGCATTGGCACACTTCACTCTCCCTCGGCGCACAACGCAGTGATGGAGCTGTCAGAAACAGTGACTTCAAAGGTGCAAAGCTTTTTTGGCAAGGTAGCTACGAAGACGACTTTTTGAGCATAGATGTTCAGGCTGGTCACGTTGCCGACGACTTTGGCGCGAATACCTTTTACAGTCCCGCCAATCCTCAGCAATGGGAGGCCACTAGGCGTACGCTTGTAAGTCTCTCGGCACAGACAAAGGGAAGGCTTCGGTTTGCTCCTATGCTTTCGTGGGTGCGTTCCACTGATCATTACCAGTGGATGCGCAATACGCATACGGCTGAAAACTTCAATCGCACAGACGTTTACTCAATTGGCTTCAATGCGTTTGGCGCATGGCAATTAGGGCGTACAGCTATTGGGGCGCAGATGACGAGTGAAAATCTTCTAAGCCGAAACTTAGGAAATCCCATGCCAGAACAGCAGTGGGTCAAGATACCAGGGCAAGACGACCTTTTCTACACACGAAGTGCTCACAGAACACAACTTGATATTTATGCTGAGCACAATGTGTTGCTCGATGATTGGACAATATCGGTTGGCTTGCTTGCACAGCATAACAGTGCTTTAGACCATCGGTTTCGTCTATTCCCGGGCATTGATGTGAGTTATCGCCCAAACGAAACCTTGCGTTTCTTTGCTTCATGGAACCAGTCGTTGCGTCTGCCCACTTTTACAGAATTATGGTATAAGAGCCCATCCCAAGAAGGCAATGTTGGTCTGCGACCTGAGCGTAACGCGCAATGGCGAGTTGGTCTTGAGTGGAAACAAAAGGGCTTCGTTCTCACAGCTAAGGCCCACTTGGGGCACGGACGCGATATGATAGACTGGGTGATGTATGCTCCCGATGACATCTATCATGCCGCAGCTTTCCGCCTTAACAGCTTTGGGCTATCCTTTCATGGTGTGGCAGACTTGCAGCAAGTGCTTGGCGATCGGCAGCCTTTACGTCGTTTATATGCCAGTTATGCCTATCTGAACCAAATCCGCAAGGACGATAGTGAAGTGTTTCGTTCCAATTATGCGATGAATTTTCTGAAGCACAAATTCGTTGTAACGCTTTCGCACAAACTGCCTTGGGGCATTAATGCCGATTGGTCACTGCGTTTGCAACATCGGGCAGGCGGCTATCAATTGTTTGAAGACCATAAACCAACCGATCGCATCAAGCCCTTTGGCACTTATACGTTGCTTGATTTGCGGCTGGCACGCACTTGGAAGTTCCTTACCTTCACATGCGACTTCAACAATCTTACAGCTTGCCGCTATGTTGATATTTCTGGTGTGCCCCAAGCAGGGTTCCTTTTTATGACAGGTGTTCAGTGTAAATGGTGACAAAGGTTAACAACTGACGTCTTAGTTTGATATTTCCTTTTTACCTTTGTCGCATTAAAAACGCTTAGCAAATGTCGCTTACCATTCAAATAGAGCCACGAACGCTTCATTTCAAGTTTCCCGCAGGAACCTCACGTGGCGTTTATCATGAGCGTCGCATTTGGTTGCTTCATCTTTCAGATAGTACGCGCCCTGCTTTTCATGGGATTGGTGAATGTGCGCCACTCTTTGATTTGAGCCCTGATTACGATGAAGCATACGAAGCGCGATTGCGTGAAGTTTGTCGTGAGGTGGAGCGAACGGGGAGGATAGACTTTGAAAGCTTGAGAAAGTTCCCCTCCATTCTCTTCGGTTTGGAAACAGCGTTCTTTCAGGCTGAAGCAAAAGGAGCGTATGCGCTCTTTGACACTCCTTTTTCTAAAGGCAAAGTAGGCTTGCCCATCAACGGCCTGATATGGATGGGTAACCGCGAAGAGATGCGCCGACGGTTGACAGAGAAGATCCGGCAGAACTTCCGCTGTATCAAGATCAAGATAGGCGCAATAGACTTTAATGACGAGCTAGAACTCCTCGCTCGCGTGCGCGCGTATTATAATACGGAGTGCATTACGCTGCGAGTGGATGCCAATGGAGCCTTTTCTGCCGAAGATGCATTGGAGAAGTTGCAAGCTCTCGTGCCCTACAACCTCCATAGCATAGAGCAACCGATACGTGCTGGGCAGTGGGCTGAGATGGCGCGGCTTTGTCGTGAAAGTCCAGTCCCTATTGCTCTTGACGAGGAGTTGATAGGTGTTTATTCACTTGCCGACAAGGTCGCACTCCTTGAAACGATACGTCCAGCCTATCTTGTGCTGAAACCAACACTACATGGAGGCTTCCAAGGGTGCGAAGAGTGGATTGGCCTGGCTTCAGAACGTGGCATTGGCTGGTGGATAACCAGCGCACTTGAAAGTAATGTGGGACTAAACGCTATTGCCCAGTGGACTGCTTATCAGCTTCAACGGTCTGTTAAATCCTCGCAAACAATGTTCCAAGGTTTGGGAACGGGGCAACTCTTTACGGACAACATCCCCGTGTCGCATTTACAAATGCGCGGTGATGAACTTTGGTTTATTCCATGACAAGCATTCAACAAGGCATAATAGATTTCAAACGTGTTTGGTTCAATGACGATCCAACTCTCTTGTTGCGTACTTCAGGAAGCACAGGTGTGCCTAAGACTATTCGAGTTCACAAAAAGCACATGGTGGCCAGTGCACACCGCACGTGTGAGACACTGGGCATAGAGCCAGGTGCAACGACTTTGCTATGTATGCCAGTAGCATACATAGCTGGGCGCATGGTCTGCGTTAGGGCATGGGAGTGTGGACTGCGGCTCATAGCTGTAGAACCCTCGCTTCATCCTTTGTCCGCCTTAACAGCTCCGCCAGATTTTGCCGCAATGACACCAGCACAGGTTTATGAGACGTTGCAAGTGCCGCGCGAAGCCGAGCTCTTGCGCCGCATCCGCTTTTTGCTCATTGGTGGCGGAGCGATAGGAGTGTCCATGGCAAAAGCCTTGCAGACGTTTGAAGGAGCGTGGAGCACATACGGCATGACCGAAACCCTTTCCCACATAGCTCTGCGTCGTCTTTCTGAACGAGAAGAAGCGTACCAGCCGTTGAAAGGCGTCTCGCTTCAACTTGACGAGCGCGGATGCCTTGTCGTTACTGATCCCATCGTGGGTGTAGCCAATTTGGTGACAAACGATCTTGCCGAGCTACTTCCCAACGGACGTTTTCGTTTGAAAGGTCGAGCCGACAACACGATTTGCAGCGGAGGATTGAAGTGGCAGATTGAAGCGTTGGAAAACCTCTTGGCAACATTGCCTGTGCCGTTTCAGATAACAGCCGTGCCCGACGAACGATTAGGCGAGGCCATTGTCTTGATCTACGCTCGCCCACAAAATCAGACATTTACAGAACTGTCTTTGCGTGAAGCTTGTGTAAAGTTGTTGCCTCGTCACGCATTGCCGCGCTATTATATCTGTCTTTCTCAAATTCCACAAACACCGACAGGAAAGCCCGATCGCGCTTCAGCCCGAAGGCTTGCCAAAGAGTGCTTGATGCCTTAAGTTTCATGTAGAGCGTGCAATCATATTTGCTTCACAAACGTTTAATGTTTCTTTATTCAGAGTTCCAATAAAATGTACGTCAATCCTTGTGCTAAAATCAATCTTGGTCTTTACGTTACTGAACGTCGGTCTGACGGTTATCACAACTTGAAGACAGCTTTCTATCCCATTCCTCTTTGCGATACGCTTCAAGTGGACGAAGCGCGCACGAACACCTGGTCGCTCCAAACAGCAGGAATAGCCGTATCTGGAAAGCCTGAAGACAATCTCGTTGTGCGCGTTTACCTTTCGTTGAAAGAGGAATTTAATTTGCCACCCGTTGATATCTATCTTGACAAGCACATTCCGAGTGGAGCGGGCATGGGCGGCGGTAGCAGCGATGCAGCCGAAATGATGAAGCGGCTCAACGCGATGTTTTCCTTGGGACTTACCAATGACGATATGGAGCGTCGCTTGGCTCGCTTCGGGGCTGATTGTCCCTTTTTTGTTCGCCATCGTCCTGTTTTGGCCACTGGCATTGGTGATGTCTTTTCGCCATTAGCGGTATCTCTAAAAGGGTGGACCCTTGTCTTGGTCAAGCCTTCAACTTTTGTTTCTACCAAAGAGGCCTACGCAGGTGTTACGCCTGCACAGCCTGCAAACGATTTGGCACAAGCCCTTTCAGAACCTGTTGAAACATGGCGGAATACCGTTTTCAATGATTTTGAAAAAAGTGTGTTTCGAGCCCATCCCGAGATAGCTGCCATCAAAGCGACGCTCTATGATATGGGAGCCGCTTTTTCCCTGATGAGTGGCAGTGGTAGTACTGTTTTTGCGCTCTTCCCTCATCGTGTGGAAGAGTTCCGAAACATTTTTCCCGATTGCTTCACTTGGCAATCTCTGTTGCGCGAGTGATGCAGCCGGGAAAAATTATTATCCCAAATCGGTCATTAGGCTGTTACGCGCTAACACGCTTTCTTATTGTCATCTGTTTCGCTGCTTTTCGATCACAATGGACCCCATTGCTCTTCAAAGCAACAAAACATCTGCTCAATAAATAAAGGCGGTTATCATCATAACGCTAATGACCGATTTGGGATTATAGTAAGAAGTGAGCCGCTTTACTCTTCAGATTTTTTGACTTTGCGTCTGATCTCCATGAACAGCGCAGTTACAAGTGCCAAAAGCGTCAAAGCCATGCCGCAATAGGCTATAGCCTCTGTGCGTTCAATGCTCTTGGGGCGGAACTCCATGACAACTTCGTGTTTACCAGCCGGAACTTTCAAAGCGCGTAAGATATAATTAGCACGTCCTACGGGCGCTTCTTTCCCGTCAATCGTTGCTGTCCAGCCAGGGTAATACACTTCAGAGAAAACGACCACACCACCTTTAGAACTTTCTATCGTATAGTGCAGCTCGTTGGGCGCATATTTGGTTGCAACGACCTTGCCGCTGTCCAAAGGTGAGCCGTCAAGCATTTCTTTGAACGTTTGGTCGGCTACCGCTTGTTGCTTAGTATCAAGCTTTGCCAAGCCTGCCATTTCTTCGTCAGCATTTTTCACGAAGTTAACCTTGTTTACAAACCATCCGTTACCGTTGGCATAAGGATTTTCTATGACACGCTCGGCTTCATTGCCAAAGATGATGTATTTCAGATTGAGCATGTTGAGCACTGGAGCAAGACTGTCGCCATTTACTTGCGCCATATCTCCTTGTGTGTCGTTGATGGCTCCTACAAACTGCGTTAGTTCTGTGCGTATGCGTCGGTCTATGAGGTCTTGATAGCGATGTAGCTTGGCGGGATGATAGCCGCCGATAGCATGGTGGTGGTAGGACGTTGTGTTGTCATTAAAGAAATCTTTGGTGATGTCAATAACACGATACTGCCCTTTATCCTGCAAAATGCGTTGGTCGGCGGGTGTAGCCGTGACGATGTTCTCTGTCTGTGAAATAGGGTCGGTAAAGTTGCCGTCGTTGAGATAACGCTTGTCAATCTGCCACATATCTGCAAGGCATACTATACCAACGATACCTGCAAAAGCCCAAGCAGGAACTTTCTTATAAATATAGGCGGCAAGCGCAGCACAACCAATGAGGATAACAACAAGCGAGCGCAAGGAATCTTGTGAAAGGATGTCGTGGTGCATGGCACTGATGCCATGACGATAAGCCGCAGCTTGAGGACCAAGTTGTGAGAGAACTTCGCGATCGGTCTGCGAGAGGCAATCGCCAGCAATGCTTGGAGCAATAGTAAAGAGTAAACAAATGCCAGCCGTCACGAAGAAACTTATGCCAAAAGCCATGCGCCCGAATTTTGCTTGCAGCACATCGGGCTCACGTATGATGCGGGCTACACAGAGCACTGCAAGCAATGGGATTGTGAATTCGGCTATAACAAGCGCGGAGCTAACGGTGCGGAACTTGTTGTAGAGCGGCAGGTTGTCAATGAAGAAGTCGGTAACTGGCATGAGGTTCTTTCCCCAAGCAAAGAGCAGTGAAACTATAGTAGCTGCCAGTAGTGCCCATTTCATTGGTCCACGCACGAGGAAAAGTCCAAGCACGAAGAAAAAGCATACCAAGGCACCTACATAGACAGGACCTACTGTGCCAGGTTGGTCGCCCCAATAGGCATTGAGCCCCGGCGGAATGATTTGCCCGCCTGCTTGTTGCACAGCATAGGCTCCTTGATAGAAGTCCTCAAAGCCATCAAGTTCTTCTGCGTCTTCGCGGTCCATGATGCTGCCCGAACCACCGCCCTTATAGTTAGGTATCATGAGTGTCATCGTCTCTCCGATGCCGTAGCTCCATTGTGTGATGTAGTCGCGCTCCAAGCCCTCAGTTGCTTGCGGCGTGGCTTGTCCGTTTGTGGCGGGGAGTGGTGTAAGTTCAGCCTTGCCGCGCATGGAATGTTGCTGATATTCGTAGGTGTGGTATAGGTTAGAAACGTTCGCACTCACACCAATCAGCCCTGCAATGATGATAACGCATGTTCCTTTGAGCCACGCTGTGGGTGAGGGTATGTCGGAATTATCCTTGCTTGCTGGCAAGAATGCTGCGATGCCATAAGCCAAGACAATAAACAACATAACGAATCCGAAGTAGTACGACATCTGCACGTGGTTGGACAATATCTGCAACGCGGTGAACAATGCCGTCACGGCACCGCCCCAAAGCAACTTGCCACGATAGCAAAGGATGAGGCCTGCGATGGTCGGTGGGATAAAGCCAAGCGTAAGCACCTTCCATATATGTCCAGCGGTGATGATGATCAAGAAGTAAGAAGAGAAAGCCCACATCACAGCACCGCCCGCTGCCAATAATGGTTTCACGCGAAGCACCCGTAGCAAGATGTAAAAGCCTATGAGGTAGAGGAACAAATAGCTGACAACACCTGTTGTACCGAGCTGATACACTTTTTGCACGATAGAAAGCGTCGCCGTCGAGGGGTAGGAGGGCGAAATCTGATAAGTGGGCATGCCGCTAAACAGACTGTTCGTCCAGCGCGAGTGTTCACCCGTTTGTTCTTGATAGACTTGCGTTTCGTGTCCTGCACCGATGCCACCCGTGTTGTCGTGCCCTTCAAGCACCAAGCCTTGGCTCACAGGTGTGATGAAATACAACAGGCTCAACAATAGAAAAACGACAACGGCCAATGCGTCAGGCCAAGCCGACTTAAGGAAAGATTTCATATTAGAAAGGGTTAATACCGATAATGTTCAGCTTTATAAGGACCTTCCACAGGCACACCGATGTAGTCGGCTTGAGCCTGTGTGAGTTTAGTGAGATGCACTCCGATACGTTCTAAGTGGAGACGCGCCACTTCTTCGTCAAGATGCTTTGGCAGGCGATACACACCCACTTCGTACGCTTTTGTGAAAAGCTCAATTTGTGCCAACGTCTGATTGGTAAACGAGTTTGACATTACAAACGAGGGGTGTCCTGTGGCGCAACCAAGATTTACCAGGCGCCCATCTGCCAAAAGCGTGATGCGATGCCCGTCGGGGAAAAGGTAGCTATCTACTTGTGGCTTGATGTTGGTGCGTTTGATACCAGGCAACTGCTTGAGAGCCTCTACTTGGATTTCGCTGTCGAAGTGGCCAATGTTGCAGACGATGGCTTGGTTGGGCATTTGCTGCATGTGCTCGGTGGTGATGACATCTATGTTTCCCGTAGTGGTTACAAAGATATTGCCAAGCGGAGCAGCCTCGTCCATGGTCAAAACTTCGTAGCCTTCCATGGCAGCTTGCAGCGCACAGATGGGGTCAATCTCAGTGACTATGACACGGGCACCATAGCTGCGCATACTTTGCGCACAACCCTTGCCCACCTCGCCATAGCCGGCTACAACTACTGTCTTGCCGGCTATCATCACGTCGGTCGCCCGTTTGATACCATCAGCCAGACTTTCGCGACAGCCATAGAGGTTGTCGAACTTCGATTTTGTGACCGAGTCGTTCACGTTGAAGGCAGGGAAGAGCAGTTCGCCGCGCTCCATCATCTGATAAAGTCGGTGCACCCCTGTTGTGGTTTCTTCGCTCACGCCGCGCACGCTTTTTGCCACTTGGCTGAAGAATGTGGGACGCTCGTTGAGCACTTGTTTGATGACGCTCTTTAGAGCGGCTTCGTCGCCACTGCTCGAAGGAGTATCAAGCACAGCCGGATCTTGTTCGGCCTGAACACCGAGGTGAACCATCAGTGTGGCATCGCCACCGTCGTCAACGATGAGATTAGGCGTTTGTCCATTGTCGAAGTTCATCGCTTGTAGCGTGCACCACCAGTAGTCTTCTAAGCTTTCGCCTTTCCAAGCAAACACGCCCACACCATCCTGCGCAATGGCAGCAGCTGCATGGTCCTGTGTGCTGTAAATGTTGCACGAGCACCAACGCACGCGAGCACCCAATGCTTGGAGTGTTTCAATGAGAACGGCGGTTTGTATAGTCATGTGGAGCGAACCCATCACGCGAGCTCCAGCCAGCGGCTTTTTGTCGCCATATTTTTCGCGCAAGGCCATGAGCCCTGGCATTTCGTGTTCGGCTATTTGTATTTCCTTGCGCCCAAAGTCGGCTAAGGAGAAGTCGGCTACCTTATAGGGTAGTGTTGAGAAAAGTTCTTGTGTCATTGAATAACAGTTCTTCTGATGACTGCTTGTGTTGTGTCTTTATTTGAGTTGTTTCAAAGCTTCGCCGATACGGCGCATGGCTTCACGGATGTTGTCGTCGCTTGTGGCATAGCTCATGCGGAAACATTCGGGCGAGCCAAAAGCGTCACCGCCAACTGTGGCCACGTGTGCCACTTCAAGCAAATAGAGAGCGAAGTCTGTGCTCGTGTTGATGGTACGTGTGCCGTCTGTCTTGCCGAAGTAGGCACTGCAACGGGGGAATACGTAGAAAGCACCTTGGGGCTCATTGACTTCCAAACCAGGAATTTCGCGAGCCAGCGCAACGATGAGATCTTTGCGGCGTGCGAAGGCCTGACGCATTTCTTCTACACAGTCTTGTGAACTCTCGTAAGCGGCTAAGGCTGCATACTGGCTGATGCTGCCTGGGTTGCTGGTATATTGTCCTTGAAGCTTTTGTGTAGCTTTAGCAATTTCAATGGGAGCAGCGATAAAACCGATACGCCAACCAGTCATGGCGTATGCTTTTGAAACACCGTTGACAATCACTGTGCGTTCTTTCATGCCTTCGCAGCTGGCTATGCTGGCGTGCTTTCCGGTATAGTTGATGTGCTCATAGATTTCATCGGAGATGATCGTAACGTTCTCGTGGTGACGTAACACTTCGGCCAACGCTTCCAACTCTTCAGCACTATAGACTGCACCTGTGGGATTGCTTGGTGTGCAGAGAATAAGCACGCGGCTGCGTTCTGTAATGGCTGCTTCAAGTTGCTGAGGTGTAATCTTAAAGTTTTGACTGATAGGGGCATCAATGGTGATAGGCACGCCGCCTGCCATCAGTGCCATTTGTGGATAGCTCACCCAATAGGGAGCAGGGATGATTATTTCGTCGCCGTCGTCGCAAAGTGCCAACAACGTATTGCAAACGCTTTGTTTCGCACCGTTTGAAACAATGATTTGTTCGGGGGTATAACTCAGGCCGTTTTCCTTTTGTAGCTTTTCGCAGATGGCTTTTCGCAGTGGAGCAATGCCAGGTACAGGCGTGTAGCGCGTGTGCCCCTCGTCAATGGCCTTCTGTGCAGCAAGTCGAATGTGCTCGGGTGTGTCGAAATCGGGCTCACCTACACTGAGGTTGATGATGTCAATGCCTTGGGCCTTGAGTTCTGCGCTCTTTTGCGACATGGCCAGTGTGGCCGAAGGTTGCAGGCGGGTTACGCGTGATGAAAGTTTGGTCATAGTTGTTGTTATGGTTTCTTTTGTTTGATTTGCGGGTGTGTCTTCAGTTGAAATCAGAATGTGTATTCTTCAATTCCTTGGTTGTGCTTTTGGAACAGGCGGCGAATGGTGCCGAGGTGTTGGTTGAAGCGTTGTCGTTCGGCTTGCTTCATTTGCTCTTGTGGGTATGACGACGGAAGAATGGTATGCACTCGACGCCCGCTAACTAATGGGCGGGAGCAGAACGTGAGCGTATAGCCACAATCGGTCATCGTGGTAGTGGCATTCTTCTTGGTCAATTCCATGCGCACCATCAGTCCCACTTCTGTGTTTTCCTTGGTCATGTTTGAAATGAAGTTGCCGAGCGACCACACTACGAGGTGTTTGCGTCCGTCGCTATCTGTGCGCACTTCTACGGGCTGAACCACGTGGGGATGACTGCCAATGACGTGGTCCACGCCTTGCTGTATGAGCCAATCAGCCAATTCGCGTTGCTGCTGGCTTGGTGTGAGCACGTATTCGATGCCCCAGTGCATGTTGGCGATGATCACGTCGGGTTGCATCTCCTTGGCACGGGCAATGTCGGCTGCCATCTGCTGTTTATCAATGAGGTTTACCACACAAGGGTCTGGCACGGGAATGCCATTCGTATCGTACGTGTAGTTAAGTAAGGCTATGCGTATGCCGTTGCGCTCAATGATGAGCGGGTAGTCCTTTGCTCTTGCCGATGCGTTTGCATAAGTGCCAAGATGGGGAATGCCGAGCGAGTCAAGAACTGCTATGGTGCGTTCTATGCCAGCCTTGTAGCTGTCGCAACTGTGATTGTTGGCTGTAAGCATCACATCAAACCCCGCATTCCATACGGCGGAGAGGAATTCGTCGGGGCAACGAAATTGCGGATAGCCTTTGTAGGGCGGTCCTGGGAGTGTCACTTCAAGGTTTGCGATGGCTATGTCGTGGCGACTCACTTCGTCTTTGACCAATGCAAAGCAATCGTTGTAGTCAAACGTGCCGTTGGGCATTTTAGCAGCGTTTATTTGACCTTGGTGTTGCATCAAGTCACCTGCAAAAAGTAGCGTTACTTGGTGGAACGTGTCGGCATTTGCTGCATTTGTTTCATCGGCTGTGCCGCCGGTGGCTCTCGTGGGATTTTGACAAGAGAGCAACGCGAGAAATAGTGTTGAAAAGAATAAGAGCTTCGCTTTCATCGTCGTAAAGAGTAGGCTGGCTTAAGCACGTTTAATCACGCCTTGCACCAAAAATGCGCAACAGATATAGGAAGAGGTTGATGAAGTCAAGATAGAGCGAAAGGCTGCCGAGCAGGGCTATCTTCATGGTGCTTTCGTTTACGCTCGTGCCGTGTGCTTGGAGCATCATCTTGATTTTCTGGGCATCGTAGGCGGTGAGCCCTACAAAGACCAAAACGCCCAAATAGTTCAGTATCATCGTAAGTCCATCGCTTCTAAGGAACATGTTGACCACTGTGGCAATGATGATACCGATTAGCGCCATGATGAAGATACGTCCCACGGCACTGAGGTCTTTCTTGATGAAAGAGCCCACAACGGCCATTGCACCGAATGTGCCTGCCGTAATGAGAAACACGCTCGCAATGCTCTCGTCAGTATAGACCACAAATATGCTTGAGAGCAACACGCCATTCATCAGCGAATAGCCCACAAACATCAGTCCTGCCGTAGTGAACGATATGCGGTTGATCATAGCGTTGAGTGCAAACACCAGTGCCAGTTCGCCAATGATCAGTCCCCAGAATACGATCAGGTTGGAAAAGATGACTTGTTGTATGGCAGGCGAGTGAGCCACATAGTAGGCCGACATGCCCGTTACGACGAGGGCAAGTGCCATCCAAAGGTAAACGTTGCGCATCAGTTTGGCGTATGCGCTTTCTGAAACAATCTCGTAGGGACGAGCGTTGGTTGAAATGTAGTTTTCCATAATAGTAAAAGGGGGGATAAGGTTTCTTATGTTTGTTGTGATTATTTCTTGAAGTGCAGGGTGTGGCCCATGCGTTCTTTCTTCGTGCGAAGGTAGCGTTCGTTGTAGGGATTGGGCTCTACCTCGATGGGTACGTTTTCAACGATTTCAAGTCCGTAGGCCTCAAGCCCCACGCGCTTCACGGGGTTGTTTGTCATCAAGCGCATTCGGCTCACACCCAGGCTTTGTAGGATTTGTGCGCCTACACCATAGTCGCGTTCATCAGGGTCGTAGCCCAAATGGATGTTAGCATCAACGGTGTCGTAGCCTTGTTCTTGTAGCTTGTAGGCTGCAATTTTTGCCATAAGGCCGATACCACGCCCTTCTTGGTTGAGGTAGAGCACTACGCCCTTGCCCTCGGTTTCTACCATGCGTATGGCTTTGTGGAGTTGGTCGCCGCAGTCGCAACGCGCTGATCCAAAGATGTCGCCCGTGACGCACGAGCTGTGTACGCGTACTAAGATGGGTTCATTAGCTTCCCACGTGCCTTTAACTAACGCCACATGCTCCAGTCCGTTGTCTTTTTGACGGAAGGGGATGAGGTGAAAATGGCCATGCTCTGTGGGCATATCCACTTCCTCGCCGCGTTCAATGAGGCTCTCGGTGCGCAGACGATAGGCAATGAGGTCACGAATGGTGATGATGTTCAGATGGTGTTTTTCGGCGAAGGCTTTCAGCTGAGGCATACGAGCCATCGTGCCGTCTTCGTTGAGTATTTCTATGAGGCAAGCCGCTGGATACATTCCTGCCAAGCGTGCCAAATCCACGGCAGCTTCGGTGTGTCCGGCACGAGCCAATACACCACGAGGTTGGGCGTAGAGCGGATTGATGTGGCCCGGGCGTCCGAAGTCTTCAGCCCGCGATTGCGGATTGGCCAATGCTCTGATGGTAGAAGCACGGTCGTGGCAGCTTACGCCTGTGGTGCACCCCTCGAGCAGATCTACCGTGATGGTAAACGGGGTGCCAAGTACACTGGTGTTGTCGTCCACTTGATGGGGCAGACGCAGTTCTTCAGCTCGCTCAGTTGTGATGGGAGCACAGAGCACGCCACGTCCTTCGCGAAGCATAAAGTTGACATGTTCCTCAGTGCAAAGCTCGGCAGCCATAATCAGGTCGCCCTCGTTTTCGCGGTCTTCATCGTCAACGACTATCACAAGCTTGCCTTGACGGAAGTCGTCTAAGGCGGTTTCAATGGTTGATATGTTCATCGGTTGTCTTTATGTTGTCTTAACAGTTTTTGTTGGCTTAGGGCTTTCCGTCCTTTGCGAGCTCAGCGATGCGCTGACAATGTGTTTGCAAGTCCTTTGCCGTGTGTGCAATTTGCTGCAAGTCTTCGCGCAGCCTAACGCGAAACACCCATATCCGTAGCCACAATATGAGCCCTATGGGGAAACAAATGCCAGCAACTTTGTTCCAAGTGTCGGAACTGAAGGGCGTGATGTGGGCTGTGGTATAGAGCAAAGGAAATTCCTGAAGCGTTTGGAGCAATCGCGTGTCGCGGCTATTGCCCAGTTCTTCAGCAAAGGCTTCCATGCGCTGGTTGATGTATTCAACAGCACGGTCGGGCTTGTGGCGGAAAAATATGGTGATATAGTTCGGCGCAGAGGTAAGGCGATGTTGCTGGATGTAGTTTCGGCTGTCAGTAGCCAATTGTTCGAGTTGCGGGATGAGAGCTGTATAATCGGGGTCGTTGATAATCACTTCCTTGAGCGGCACGTTGCGGTGCGTGCGGAGCATAAAGAGACGCGCGAAGAAGTTGCGATACGCATCGATGTTGAACACCACACTGTCGTTGTTGCTCTTGTAAGTAAGGAATATACCCGTAGGCAATAGTATGGCGGTGCTGGTCCACATGCCGACAATCATGTTCAGCGAGCCATCGCGAGCCATCTTCATGGTGCTGGTGTTGATGATCAAGTAGATGATAAAAATAATCACGCTCACCACAGCGGGTAGCCCCAATCCACCTTTGCGGATAATGGCTCCAAGAGGTGCTCCTATGAGGAAGAAGAAAAGGCATGCCAGCGACTGCGTAATCTTGGTGTGCCACTCTATCCAGTGTTTGCGCACTTCTTTTTCTTCAGAGGCTACTTCTTCTTTGCGAAATTCTAATTCGTTGGCATGGCTCTTGACAGCGGCGGCAGCTACCGACGTGGCTGAAACCAATTGCTGCTCACTCAGCCCCGCAATGAGAGAATCAAAGGGTAGGGGAGGTGCAGATTTCGTAGAGTGATTGTTGTTCGCGGCGATTTTCGTGGAACTACTCGTTGTGTTTTCCGATTTTTTTCCCGTTTGAGGCTCATCGGGTGGGAAATAATTGGAAGAAAGTGCACGCTGAAACGCGATGTTCCCTATGCTGTCAAGATCTCGATTCATAGAGTCGGCATCCGCCACCAACTCAATCATGTTCTTTGCCTTGGCAAGGCCTGAGAGCATGTCGGCATCCATCACCTTGAAGTTGCTGTCAAAGTCAATCAAGAAACGTTTGTGGCCAAAAGTCTCGCGGTCGTAGGGCTGATGGGCGTTCTTCATTTCGCCCATGCCGCCGTTTTGCAGATTTTCAAATTGCTCGCCTTGCCAAATGTCGAGTATCAAATGCCCCTTGTCGGCAGAGGTTGCCATGCGTCCGCTATCAGCCACAACGATTTGTGCCTTGTCAAATCCTTGGTCTGTCTTGTAGATCGTCAGGTCATAGAGCATCCCCGTGTTGACGTTCTTGCGTTGCACATAGAGGTTAATGCCAGGCACCCCGTTGTAGAATACGCCTTCAGGAATTTCCACCGCCGGCGAAGTTTGGCGTAGCGTCATTAGCAATGCACCCAGTTCGCGTTGAGCATGGGGCGAAGTGAAGTTCTGAAAATAAAACGACACACCGCCGAAAGCTATCGCCAAAATACCCACCGGAAGCATCACCCTGACTAAGGCTACGCCCGCACTTTTCATTGCCAAGAGTTCCAAACTTTCGCCCAAGTTGCCAAAAGAAATGAGCGAGGCCAACAAGATGGCAACCGGAAGAGCTTGGGGCACGAGCGTAAGGCTCATGTAGAAAAAAAACTGTCCAAGAATGTCGAGCGTCAAGCCCTTGCCAACCAATTTATCAATGTGAAGCCACGTAAACTGCATCATAAAGATAAATAGACTGATGAAAAACGCAGCCACAAATACGAGACAGAATTTTCCGAGAACGTATCTATCTAATTTCTTGAACATAAAATGCCGATGGCCTAATTGATAAATCCCTGCAAAGTTAGTGCTTTCGCATCTTACGCTTCCCATTTTTTTTGATTTTCATCGGTTAAACGATGTATCTATACTGAGAATTGACTATCGCGGTTGTTTTTTTTCTACTGTTTTGCCACGACGCACAGCTCACTTTAGTGCTTCTGAGGCATTCCAAAATAGGTGCTTTCACTTCACCAACTACAACCTCGACTACTTTTCATGGCCGTGAAAAGTAGAAGAGCAGGGATGTTGTAGTTTCAGTAAAAGATTGGGTTGCTTGCGTGTAGCCATCCAAAACGAGCCGTGGTTTTTGCAATAGTGCGTGCGATTACATGAAGTTTTTATAAACGCTTTGATAGCGGGTCAGTTAGGATCGCGGGCGTCCCACCCACAGATATAATCTTTGAGCTGCAGTTTGCAAATAGTATCAGCACATTCGCAGGCGGGACGCATGTGCTCCGGGGTACTGCTCTATGGGAGTTTTACGTATAACGTGTGGGCATCCTCGACTGCAAACAGTAACGTTAGGAAAAGAGCTGCGTTATTGTATATGTCCGAAATTGGCCGTCACGCTTAGTGTGCTTTGTTACAAGGTTATGAGTCGTTTTATACCTCGTTCGGCGGCTGTGCTTTGCGGCGGGAGGTGAGAAGCAAGTTTGCGTAAATGTAAAATCCCAAAAGCTGAGAAAACGTTAGTTTTTGTTGATTTGGGGACTTTTTCAGTGATTATATGTTACCTTTGCGGCGAAATAGCAAATTCTAAGCAAAGATTATATGCTTAACAATTGTCACTTTTCGCGGCTTGTTTACGAACAAGCTCGAACTTATGGTAATCGCACGGCATTGATGTATCGCGATTACGAAGTTAATGAATGGAAAAACATTTCTTGGAAAAGCTTTGCTGAGACAGTAAAGCGTGTCTCGTTTTCGCTGTTGGCCTATGAAGCTGAGGTCCAGGAGAATATCGCTGTCTTTTCACAAAACAAGCCCGAATGTCTCTTTGTTGATTTTGGTGCTTATGGCATACGAAGCGTCACGGTGCCTTTTTATCCTACAAGCAGTGCTCCTCAGATTGTCTATATGCTCAACGATGCTAAAGTCCGCTTTCTTTTTGTGGGCGAGCAACAGCAGTACGACGTAGCCCTGCAAGCCATTCCTTTGTGCCACACGCTGGAACGCATCATTATCTTTGACAAAAACGTGCAACGACAGCCTGGCGACACACTTAGCATCTATTTTGATGACTTCTTGAAAGTAGGCGAGACGGGCGACTATGATGAAGAGTTCAACCTCCGTCAGGCCGCTGCCAATTTCTCTGATTTGGCCAACATCCTCTATACCAGTGGTACTACCGGTCACAGCAAGGGTGTGCAGCTGACGTATGGCATGTATCATGAGGCTATGCGTGTTAACGACTTGGCTTTGGAGTTTTCAGACAAAGACATCGTGCTCAATTTCTTGCCGTTTACTCACGTCTTTGAGCGCGGCTGGACTTACCTCGGTTTGTCAGAGGGAGCCATACAAGCCATAAATCTTCGTCCTGCTGACGTGTTGCAGTCATTGCGTGAGGTGCGACCTACGTGCATGTCGAGTGTGCCTCGTTTTTGGGAAAAGGTGTATCAAGGCGTGAAAGAGAAGATAGCTTCGGCTTCGCCCGTTCAGGGAAAGATTATGCAGATGGCTCTTGAAACCGGCATTCGTTGCTGGCGTGACTATATAGCCAAAGGCAAACGCATCCCACCAGTTCTCGCCATGAAGCGCAAGGTCTATGACAAGATGGTGTACAGTGTGCTTCGCCGCACTCTTGGGCTTGACCGTGGCAATTTCTTCCCAACGGCAGGCGCGCTTGTTTCAACCGAAATCGAAACTTTCGTCCATGCTGTGGGCATCAATATGAAGGTGGGTTATGGACTGACGGAAAGCACAGCGACCGTATCGTGCGACATCACGGGAAAGGTCACAACCCCTGGTAGTGTGGGCCGTTTCATTGATGGCATAGAATACAAGATTGGCGAGAACGACGAACTATTGCTTCGCGGTAAAACCATTACTCCAGGGTATTACAACAAGGTGTCAACCACTGCACAGAGCATCGATGAAGACGGATGGTTCCACACAGGCGATGCCGCATACATCAAAGATGGTGAGCTTTTCCTCAAAGAGCGCATCAAGGACCTCTTCAAAACCAGCAACGGAAAGTATATTGCGCCGCAGGCCATAGAAAGCAAACTTTCGGTAGATCGATTTATCGAGCAAGCCGTAGTCATTGCTGATCGTCGCAAGTTTGTTTCAGCACTCATAGTTCCAGCTTATTCCTTGCTCGAAGCCTATGCCAAGGAGCAAGGCATAGCTTATGGAAGCCGCGAGGCTCTTTGTGCCGACAAGCATATTCACGAGATGTTTGCACAACGCTTGGAGCTCCTGCAACAAGAATTGGCCAGCTATGAAAAAGTGAAGCGCTTCATTTTGCTGCCTCGCGCCTTGAGCATTGAGACCGGCGAACTTACCAATACGCTCAAGGTGAAGCGTACTGTGGTATATGAACATTTCAAGAACGAGATTGATGCTATGTACGCAGAGGCAGAAAAGAATTTTGGAAGCAAGTAACTGAATTTTTTTTGCAATGATTACAGCAGAACAGCTCAAGGCTGTGCAAGAACGGACTGCGTCCCTTCATCATTATTTAGATATCCCCGCCAAGCAGCTCCAATACGAAGAAGAACAGCTGCGCACGCAAGCTCCCGACTTTTGGGACGACCGTGAGCGGGCGGAGAAACAAATGAAATTGGTTAAAGGCCTTGAGAAATGGCTCAAAGGTTATCAGGAAGTAAAGGTGCTGACTGATGAACTTACGTTGGCCTTTGACTTTTGCAAAGAGGGGCTTGTTGAAGAGGCTGAGGTTGACGACAACTATGCTCGCGCCCTTGATGCTATAGAGTCGCTCGAGCTCAAAAACATGTTGCGGGCTGAAGAAGACGTTATGTCGTGCGTCTTGAAAATCAACAGTGGTGCCGGAGGAACGGAGAGTCAGGACTGGGCTCAAATGCTTATGCGCATGTACATGCGCTATGCCGAAGCTCACGAATACAAGGTCACGATCTCCAATCTTCAAGACGGCGACGAGGCAGGTATCAAGACCGTTACGATGCAGATTGAGGGCGACTATGCCTATGGCTATCTCAAGAGCGAAAACGGCGTTCACCGCTTGGTGCGCGTTTCTCCCTACAATGCTCAGGGCAAGCGCATGACCAGTTTTGCCAGCGTGTTTGTCACCCCGCTTGTTGACGACACGATTGAAGTTTACATTGACCCCTCGAAAATATCTTGGGACACGTTCAGAAGTAGTGGTGCTGGCGGACAGAATGTCAACAAGGTAGAAACCGGTGTGCGCCTACGTTATCAATACAAAGACCCCGAAACAGGCGAAGAAGAAGAAATCCTCATTGAGAACACTGAAACGCGCAAGCAACTCGAAAACCGCGAGAATGCCATGCGCCTATTGCGCTCCAATCTTTACGACCGCGAACTGAAGCGTCGTCAAGCCGCGCAAGCCAAGATTGAAGCTGGTAAGAAAAAGATAGAGTGGGGGAGTCAGATACGTAGTTACGTCTTTGACGATCGCCGCGTGAAGGACCATCGCACAGGCTTCCAAACCAGCGACGTTGGCGGTGTGATGGACGGAAAGCTTGATGGATTTATCAAAGCTTATCTGATGGAATCCGACGAAGAAGAGCAATAAACGTTGCAGACTGAGAACCTAATTTATAGAACGCTCCTAAAGTAGATAGCCAAAACCAGAATCTAATAACACAAACATTACCATGAACAATAAACATCAACAACGCCTTGCTGCTCGCGAAGCTCGCGAACGTCGTCAGGCACGCCGCGTATTCATCGGCATCGTAGCTGTACTGATCGTCCTGATGGTCGTGCTACTTGCAGCCGCTGCCCTCGGATAGTTTTCAAACCTGTCAGTCAATTGGCATAGCCTAAAGACAATATGGCTATTGAGATAGAAAGGAAGTTTCGCGTAGTAGGCGATTTCAAGGCCGCAGCCACCTCTTCTTCCAGGATTTTGCAAGGATACATTTGTTCTCAGCGTGGGCGAACGGTCCGTGTGAGACTTCGCGATGAATATGACGCTGGCGGCGCGCTGATTGCTGAGCGTTCCTTTATCACCATCAAGGGACCTTCGCGCGATGGCGGACTTTCGCGCTACGAATTTGAAAAAGAGATTTCGCGCGACGAAGGTCTTTCGCTCCTTGCAATCTGCGAGCCTGGCATCATTGACAAAATTCGATGGATCGTTCCTTACGAGGGTCACGTCTTTGAGGTTGATGAGTTTTTTGGCGAAAACGAGGGATTGGTCTTTGCTGAAGTTGAACTCCACAGCGAAGACGAAGCTGTGGCACTTCCTCCCTTTATCGGTCAAGAAGTAACTGGGCAGCGGCGTTTCTACAATTCTGTTTTGCGCCAATATCCTTTTAAGGATTGGACCGACGAAGAACGCCGCTTATGACGCTCCTTATTTCATTTCTTCTAAGTCTCTTTCCTCCTACGCTTGCCGATAGTATCGTTGGCACGTGGCAACGCACGCTTGTCACGTCAGATGCCTCCACCGACACCGAAGAAACACAGACTGTCAGCCGTACGTTTAATGCCGATGGCAGTTTGCACGAAAGTGTGGTTTACCAGCAACGTGTAGTTTGGACCGACACCGAAACCGTTGTGCTACAGTTTCGCAGTGATATTCAGGGCGATTGGTTTGTGGATGGGCGCAACGTGTTGGTAAACTACAATCCAAAGAGCCTATCCGTGCACTACGAGGGCGTATCTTTTCCTGATCGCGATGCAGCTTTACAAGCTTCGCTTAGAGCGGCATTTCAAAAGAAGAATAGCAAGTATGTGCGCAACTACGTGAAGACGATGGAGAACGTGCTTCGCACTTATTTCAAGCGCAACAGCGGTACAGCCCTTGCCGATGTTGCCTTTCAAGGCCGACAGTTTACGGCCACCTTGGGGCAAGAGATTGTAGCCTTTCAGCGTGTTGGCGATGATTAGCGCACGATCATAGAAGTCGCAGCGGCTTTCCTCTTTTTTTTCAAGGCGTGGACGACATTTTTTCTGGCTTTGAAAATTGACTTTCTGTGCTTGAAAATTGATTTTCATCCTTTGGCGGTTTTCCTGACAAAACATTTTCAGAGTTTCCATCCCATGCTGAAAATCCAATGACGCCCAGGGAGCGGATAACCACGGACTAATTCGTAGCGTTGTTGGAAAAGATTGTTGCAGGTGAGGGCAACGTTGAGATGTTTCAGGCGGTAAGAGAGCGTTAGGTCGTTGGTGTACCATGCCGGCATGTAGTTGACTGTGGTGTTGGCACGCTGGGTATAACGACTGCCCGTGTAGATAAAACTATAATTGAGGGCAAAATTTTTCCAACTAAGGAGGGCTATGATACTTCCGCTGTGGCGTGGGATATATGGGACTTGATCGCCGTAGAAAGCATCGGTTTTGTCGGTGATGTCGCGTGCTCGTTCGTAGGTGTAGGAAGCTTGCAGTGTGAGAACCAGCGTAGAAAATTCGCAGTTGGTTTTAACTTCGGCTTCAAGACCTTGAATACTCACTCTGCCCAAGTTGAGCATGGTCCAACGAAAAAGCGATGTGCTAGGGATGGCCACAATTTTGTCGCTCACCGCGTTGTGGTAGGCATTGATGCGTAGTGTTGTCGCTTTGATGAATGTCCATTGCGGCAACTTGTAGGTGGCTCCGACGTTGTACTGCCAAGTGCGTTCAGGCTTCAAGTTGCTGTTGCCCACGAGGGTATAGTAGAGGTCGCAGAGCGTTGGCGGACGAAAAGAATGTTTAATAAACGCTTGCAGGGTGAGCGGCGTATTGTGCCAAGGTTGATAAGCAATGTTTACTGCGGGAGAAAGGGCTGTGCGTCGCGGCATAGCTTGATGCTGTTGCGTGTGGTCAAGCATAGCTGTGGCAAGGAGGTTTGCTTGCAATCGCAATGGCCCTTTGGTGGTCCTGGCTGTGAGAGAAAGAAATCCTGTGTGGCGTGTAGGGGTTGGGAAGTCGTAGAGGTTGGCCGTCATTCGTTCGGCCCGATAGTCGGCAGCAAAAGCAAGGGCAAACTTGTTGTAAACAAGGCGATGGGCCGACGAGAGGTAGAGCGATGAGGTGCGATAGCGATTGTCGGCAAACATTGATTGTGGATCGGCTTTTGGGTCGGTGAGATAGTGAAGGTAGTCGTAAGCCAGTTTGCCCGTGAAGAGATGCGTATAGTGATGGTTTATTCTATACTGCCAAGAGGATTGAAGAAAAAGGTTGGTGTCCCATTGGCGATCGGCTGTAGCACCGCGACCTCGCACAATGGCTCCAGGCAGTCCGCGGCTTGATGTATAGAGATATCCGTGAATATGCCACTGACTGCGAGCTGTCTTGCCCCAAAGTCCGCTTTCGATGCGCCACGCATTGATGTCGCCGTTGCGACGTGTGCTGGTCGTGTCGTAGGCACCTGCCACTTTGTAGCGAAAGTCGTAGTTGCCGTCGCTGTGGAGATAGCCAGCTGAGAGTGAAAAGACCGTGTGGGAACTAAGTGGTTTTTCAATGTTGAGCGTGGGCTGGACGGTGCCGAACGAGCCTATGCGAAGTCGGGCGCGGAGTGACCAGTCGCGCTTGTTTGTAGTAGCGTTGTTGTCTTGAAAAAAATGTGGCGTGAGGGTTTGTAGGTAGAGTGCCGACGAGGAAGCAAAAGCTGCGGCAGGCTGCAAGAGTGTGGTGCGCTGACTGTTGTAGAGCGAAATGCTTTGTAGGTTGTCGAGGTCGAAACGCCCTAGGTCGATCGTCCCGTTCTGAGCATTGACAAGCGGCACTCCATCCACCATCACGCCTACATGCTGACTGCCCATGCCGCGAACATTGATGGTCTTAAGGCCACCAAGTCCGCCGTAGTCTTTGAGCTGAACGCCTGTGAAATAGCGCAAAGCATCGGCCACACTCTGAGAAGAGAGTGACCGAAGCGTATGGTCGCTCAGCGATTGCGTGGGTGTCAAATCATCTTCAGCCCGCAAACGCTCTGTAATTGTAGCCGATGGAAGCGAGAGCGTGTCGGTCTGTGCGCTGGCAGGGAAAAACGATGCGGCTCCTATGATGCAAAGAAGACAGCATCGGGTGGCATAAAAAAACTTATGGACGCTCGCGGTCGTCAGCGTTTTCCTGGTTGTAGTAGTTTTCCTCATCGTCATAATCCTCATGACGATTGTAGCGATGTTGGTCTTTCATAAGGTAAATGTTTTTGAGGTTAAAAAAAGTGTGAGATCCGTTGTGCTCGCTTGGTTTATGGCTTCCAAAATTGTCGGATAAGCTTGGGGTGTTGCTCGTCGGTATAGAGGGAATAGAAGCCTGGCGCAAGGTTGGCGATATAAGCCGTGTGTCGTCCTTGTGGTATGCGGCGAATGGTGCGTCCTGCTTTGTCGCGGATGGTTACGGCGCATTGGAGCGTGTCGGGGATGGTAAGCTGATTGCCTTGCGTAGGTAGGGTGTCACTTTGTGCGGTGGCTACGATAGTCGGTTGGCTTTCGCGCCCATATCGGTCAACGGCTGTGACGGCCAGTCGTGCTCCGAGCAGAGAGGGGCTGGCTGGGGTGTAGTTGTATTGAGTTGAGCGATAGTAATAGCTCAGCACGTGGGCTTGGTCAAGGTCGTTGCTACCTGTGGCAAGACGGTAGATGTTGTAAAAAGCAGCACCATTCACTTCATGCCATTGCAGATGGAGCGTCCAGCGGCTTTCTCTCATTTCGACAATCGGGCGTTGGGGCATTGGGGCAGCAACCCGCGTCATAGGAGGCGGGAGAGCCTCGCGGCGGTAGAAGTCGTGGCAAAAACGCAAGAGACCTTTTTCGTTGTTGAGTAGGAAACGGGCACGGAAAAAAGCTTGTCCCTGTCCCAACTGACGAAGGAAGTTCATTTGGCGTGTGATAACGTCGAGCGACCAGTTTCTTTCGCGCGGCGAGAGGAAATAAATGCCCAATCCAGGAACAATGTCTTTGTCGTAAGCACGCTCCTGCCAGTCAACGGCAAAAGGATAAAAATGCTCGCCTGTGAAATACATCATAGGCAATAGCATGTCCATCAGTCCATCGCGAAGCCAGGCCTGAGCATCTTGGCTGACGGCATCGCGAGCGTTCCAGCCGCGCGAACTATGTAGCGGGAGATCGGCATATTTCCCAACGGGCGAACAGCTGATACGCACCCATGGCTTGATGGCACGAACGGCATCGTGAATGGCACGGACTGTATGCGTCACGTTGTTGCGCCGCCATTCTGCCCGATTGCCGCTGCCATATCGGCGAAAAGTAGCATCGTCGCGGAATGGAATAGATTTTTCGGGATAGCGGATGTAGTCGAGATTGATGCCGTCAACGTCGTATTTCCTAACGATTTCGGCACACACAGCAGCAATGTGTTCGGAGGTGCCAGGCACACCGGGGTCCATCATCCACTGGTCGCCGCATAGCTGACAGAGTTGTGGCTTGCGCTTGGGGAGTGCTTGGTTTCCAAGGCGTTTGGCTACGTTTGCTTTGTGAATGGGGTAGGCCACAACCCAAGCGTGGATTTGCATGTTGCGCTTGTGACATTCTTCAACAGCATATTGGAGCGGATCGTAGCCAGGTGCGCGTCCCGGCGTTCCTGTGATGCACGCATCCCAAGGTTCAATGCTTGAAGGATAGATGACAGTGCCTCTGATGCGTGTTTGAAAAAAAACGGTATTGATGCCTGCGGCTTTCAGCTGATCCAACATCTGTGAGAGCTCTCGGCGCTGCTGTGCCTCGGCGGCGGCTGTTGTTGCAGTGCGCGAAGGCCAGTCAAGGTTGGAGAGCGTTGTGAGCCAAACGCCGCGTACCTCAAAACGTGGAGATTGTGGCGTGGGCAAAATGTCGGATGCCGAATACAGATTTGGAGTAGGCTGTGCTGCCAGCAAGAAAGGCATCGCTGCAGCAAAAAGTATGTAGAGAAACGAGCGGAAACTCATGCGATAAATAAAAATCCTAAAATTTTGCATGGCAAATATACGACAACGGGCGAGATGTAAGCGGGTGCAGGTGTGTTTTTTCTCCAAAGTAAACGTTTTTTTGATGAAGAATGTGCGCTGGTTGCAGAAAACAAATGTTTACTACTACCTTTGTCGCTCAAAAACTCTCAGCGTATGCTACATACGATAGCCTTAGTTTCATTATTGGTTTACGTGTTGCTCTTGATGCTCGTGGCCCGTATCGGTCAAGGGGCGAGCAGCAACGACACTTTCTTCAGAGCAGGTCGCAAATCGCCTTGGTGGTTGGTGGCCTTTGGTATGATAGGAGCCAGCGTGAGTGGCGTTTCGGTGGTTAGTGTAACGGGATGGGTAGGGCAGACAGGGATGACCTATTTGCAAATGTGCGCGGGTTTTTTTGCGGGATACTTGTTCATAGCCTTTGTGCTACTGCCGCTCTATTATCGTTTGCGATTGACGAGTATCTATACGTACTTGTCCCAAAGATTTGGTGAGCGTAGTCATAAGACGGGGGCTTCGTTTTTCTTACTCAGTAAACTCACGGGAGCGTCGGCAAGGCTGTATTTGTCCTGTGTGGTGCTTCACGAATTAACTGCTGCGCCTTTTCATCTGCCTTTCTTTGTGACTGTTACGCTCGTGTTGGTGGCTGTATATCTTTATACGCAACGAGGTGGCATTCACACGCTGGTCCATACTGATGCTCTGCAAACGCTTTGCTTGCTTGGGGCAACAATCGCAATTATCGCAGCAGTCGCCAATCGTATGTCGCTTTCACTTGACGGCATTGTGCAGACAATTGCTCAGAGCGACATGGGGCGCATTTTTTGTTGGGACGCGGGGAGCTCGCAATTCTTTTTGCGGCAGTTTGTTAACGGCATGTTTATCACCATCGTAATGACTGGTTTGGACCAAGACATGATGCAAAAGAACCTAACGTGCCCACGTCTGCGTGATGCGCAAAAAGATATGTGTACCTATGGTGCTTGCTTCTTGCCCGTGAACTTGCTTTTCTTGACATTGGGCGTGTTGCTCTACACCTTTGCTGCCAGCGAAGGCATGACATTACCCGCCGAAAGCGACCGTGTGTTGCCATATTTGATCAACAGCGGCGCGTTTGGTGTGGCAGTGGTTTTTCCGTTTACATTGGGCATAGCATCGGCTGCATTGTCAAGTGCCGACAGCGCCATGACTTCCTTGACAACCAGTATGTGTATAGACATTATTGGTGTGGAACGAAAGCATTTTGATAGTGCAAGAGCTGAACGAATTAGGCGGCGAGTGCATATTCTGACGGCTTGTGCCTTTGGGATTTGTATTGCGCTTTTTTATCTTGCAGGTAGTGGCACAGTGATTGACACTATATACCGCATGGCGGGCTATACGTATGGACCTCTTTTGGGATTATTTGCATTCGGAATGATCTCAAAGCGCAGGGTGCATGATCGCTTTGTTCCGTTTGTTGCTATTGCAGCACCCATTGTTTGTGCTGTATTAGACTATGGCGCACCGCTTTGGTGGAACTACCATTTCAGTTACGAACTGTTGCTGATAAATGGTGTATTAACCGCACTTGGCTTGTGGCTTATCAGTTCGCACACAAAAGAAAACAGCCAAGATTTCAAAGAAACCTTGACTGTTTGAAGCGTTTATGCGCTTGGTTAGATTACTGGGGGCACTTTATTTGTGCTCACCTTCAAGTTCAATCGCAAAACTTGCGCGGCGACCTGTTGGTGTCAAGGCTCTAATCCAAAGCACACGTTCGTCGCTGTTGTTGGTTGACAGAACTATGTTGTCGAAGTCGTCCTTGGTACGCATCGGTGTGTCGTTGATCATCACGATGACATAACCTTTGCTGATGCCAGCTTGCTTGAACAAACCATCGCGCACAGCCGTGACCATCAAGCCGTAGTCGGTACCAAACTGACGCTTTTCGTTATCCTTCAGTGCGCGAAGAGCAACGCCGAGGTCGTCGGTGCTCACTTGTTCGAGGATGTCCGTACCGCCTTGTTCGTTGCGCAAGGTAACAGTCACTTCTTTCTTTTCTTTCTTGCGCAGGAGGGTTACTTTGACCTTGTCGCCAGGCTTGTGGGTGGCAAGTATTTCTTGGAGTTCGCCAAACTTAGCAACATTCTTTCCGTCAACAGCGATAATGACGTCGCCTTCCTGAATGCCTGCCTGAGTTGCGGCACCATTCTTCACGAGTTCGGCTACATAGATACCCGTAACAGTTCCGAAGTCGGGCACGTCTTCGCCGTCTTGCTCCAATTGCTCGATGTAGGCATCAACGTCACGGCCACGCACGCCGAGCACAGCGCGCTGCACTTGCCCATATTGCTTGATGTCGTTGACCACTTTGTTCATAATCGTTGTGGGAATGGCAAAACCATAACCTGTGTAGCTACCTGTTTGGGAATAAATCATAGCGTTGATACCGACCAATTCGCCACGTGCATTAACCAAAGCACCACCCGAGTTGCCAGGGTTGATGGCAGCGTCGGTCTGTATGAAACTTTCAATACCACCGCTCGCACCTACGCTACGAGCCTTTGCTGAAACGATACCTGCGGTGACGGTGTTGGTAAGGCTGTAGGGATTACCGATAGCCAGTACCCATTCGCCAAGCTTCAGTGCATCGCTGTTACCAATGGTGATAGGCTTCAAGTCGCTGGCGTCAATTTTGATCAGGGCAAGGTCGGTTGTCTTATCCGTGCCGATGATACGCGCTTTGAACTCACGGTTGTCATTGAGCTTTACTGTGATCTCGTCAGCTTCGGCAACTACGTGGTTGTTCGTAACAATGTAGCCGTCAGCAGTTAGGATTACACCACTTCCTGCACCCGATTGTTGAGGAGTTTCGTTCTGACGCTGACCGCGCTGTGAGCGTTGGCCTTGGCCATAGTCTTCAAAAGGATTGCCAAATGGGTCGCCGAAGAAAAACTCAAACGGGTCAATGTATTGTTGTTGACGCTGTTGGCGAGAAGAGCGTTTCACGGCAACTTTAACATAAACCACAGAGTTGATTGCGCGCTCAGCTGCAACCGTCAAGTCAACAGGACCGCCTGGAACAGCGGCTGAACTTTGGTTGGCGGCATGAACCATCTGCAGAGCAGAGCCATCGCCGCCTTTGTCGGCACAGGCAGAAAAACTGATGCCCATCACCATCGTGACAAGTGCCAAGCCAAATACTTTTTTGTTCATACGGATTATTTTTTTAATGGTTTCTTTAGCTTTCATAGCAAGTTTTTTTGAGGTTCTATGAGTTTGTTTGTTGATAATTTTAAGCTTGTTTGAACAAAGCTTTTTGCAATTGCCGTGCAAAAGTAGTACCCAAAGCCTAATGGCAAACAAGTTTTCTCGCAAAAAAAATGCTAAAGGCAAGATTGTTTAACATAGAGATTACATTCTTTAACGCGCGTTAAAGAAAAGAAAGACTTCTACGTGCGATTTTGCTGCGTGTATGGAGCGTTTCTTTGGCATAAGGGCAAAAAAATGTGGGCGCCACGAGGACGCCCACACCCATTCACTTATAAATCACCCTTAATGAAGAGTCAGGAAATCGGCTACAACGAAGCTACTTCCACCAATAAAGATAAAATCATTGGCTTCGGCGGCTTCCATCGCAGCGTTGTAGGCTGAGCTTACGTCGGGGTAAGCTTTGCCTTGCAAACCTTTTGCGCTGGCTTTTTCGGCCAAGTCCGTCGCGGGCATGGCTCGGCGCACGCTGGCTTGCGTGAAATAGTAATGTGCTTCGGCAGGAAGTATGTCCAACACGGCTTCAACGTCCTTGTCGGCGGCCATACCGAATATAATATGTGTGGTATGTTTTGAAACTTCTTCGGCAAGCCGGGGAGCAAGCACTTGCCAACTGTGTATGTTGTGAGCGGTGTCACAAACTGTTTCCGGACTTTTTGAGACAACTTGCCAACGCCCCTGCAGTCCTGTCATCTGACAAACCTCAGCAAATCCACGTTGAACAGCCTCTGCACTGACAGGCAAGCTCAGATGGCGCAAGGCTGTAAGAATGGTACGCGCATTACGCACCTGAAGTTGTCCCGTGAGTTGCCCACTAAAATTGCCGTAGTCGGCTGTTTCGTAGCGATTTTCTCTGGGGCGCACTTCTGCGTAATTGAGCACGCCCTCGTGTTGAGCGTAGAAAAGAGGAGCATTCACTAAGCGGGCTGTTGCTTGGAATACATCTGCTGTGTCGGCATTGCTTTCTCCAACAACGGCAGGTACGCCTTGTTTGAAAATTCCTGCTTTCTCGCGTGCTATCTTTGGGAGTGTGTCGCCGAGAAGGTCTGTGTGGTCAAAGCCTATGTTTGTTATAATAGTGAGAATTGGCGAGATGATATTTGTGCAGTCAAGACGACCGCCAAGGCCAACTTCAACAACTGCGACATCAACAAAGCATTCTTCAAAATACTTAAAGGCAAGTGCTGTTGTGAGCTCAAAAAATGAGGGATGTAGCGATTCAAAGAATTGTCGTTCTTCTTCAACGAAACGAATGACGCGCTCTTCGGAAATCATTTCGCCGTTGACGCGTATGCGTTCACGAAACGTTACAAGATGCGGGGAGGTGAATAGACCCACACGATAGCCTTGAGCCTGAAGGATTGCGGCCAATGTGTGAGCAACGGAGCCTTTGCCGTTGGTTCCGCCTATATGTATTGTTTTATAACTAAGGTGTGGACGACCGAAATGTTGGTCAAATTTCACAGAGTTGCCAAGCCCGGGTTTGTAGGCAGACTTTCCGCGCTGCTGAAAAAGCGGGGTAGTATCAAAAAGATATTGTTCGGCTTCTCTGAAAGTCATAATAAAAGATGCTCCATTGTTTGCTTTGCATGGCAAAAGTAGGGAGCGATTTTTATATACAAAAGTTTTTAACATAAAAATGAGGGTAAACATCTCCTCGTGCTCAAGAAAAGTAAGCTTTTGCCAGCTTTTTGTGACTTTTATAAGGTTTTTTTCTAAATAGTGTTAGTCAAGCGAGTGATTCTTTTGTTCTTTTAAGGAACTTCTATTTTGCCTCTGAAATCATTCAAAATCGGGCAAAGTATGACTGAAAAGGTGCGCTTATCGAATTTTGTGCTTATCTTGTGAAAGCGGAGCGCTTGTGTTGTAAAATTAGAACAAAATGGATTTTATTTTGCTCGCTTTTTATTCATGTTTTTGTTCGGAACTTTGTCTGAGTTTCTTGCAAGCCGTTGGTTTTGTATTTGAAAATGGGGTAAATAAAATCCTTTTGAATTCTGTCAGTCGTTCATTATTATTAAATTTGCCCCAAATTTCTTTTGAAGTAGATTTGATATGGCACGAACTTATAGCTATGTGTTGCTGTTTTTTGTGGCTTGCATAGCCTTCTTTCCCCATAATACGGCTCTGCGGCCCGATATTATGGAGTGTCGTAATTTGGTAACAGCTCGCGAAATCGCACAGGGTGATTGTTCGTGGCAGGTTCCGACGATGAATGGTGCGTTGCGATTAGAGAAACCTCCGTTGCCCACATGGATTGCAGCGATGGTGGAGTATGTAAGTCCTAACAATTTGGGTTTACAGCGTGTGCCGCCAGCTTTGGCTGCGATGTTGTGGGTGTTGTTTTTGTTCTTGCTTGTGAAACGTTTGGCTGATGAGAAAACGGCTCTGATAGTCTCGCTTGTTTTCTTGACTTGTTACCAAATTGTTCTGATGGGGCGTACAGCCACTTGGGATGTGTATTGCCATGCCTTTATGATGGGGGCCATATACTTTTTGTATAAGTTGTTATATCCCATGCCGACTGACCAACGTTCTTGGCTTACGTCACTTTTTTTGGGTGTAATGCTGGGGTTGTCGTTCCTGAGCAAAGGACCTGTGAGCTTTTTTGCTCTTTTGTTGCCTTTCCTGCTTGCTTTGCCCATGAAGGGGCGCGCTTCGTTGGGCGAGAATTGGGGCAAGTTGGTACTTGCTGTTATGGTGTGCCTTGTCATTGGCAGTTGGTGGTATATATATTTATATATGTACCATCCTGTAGAGCTTACATCGGTGTTCCATCAGGAGACTGGTGCTTGGACTAATCATAATGTTCGTCCTTGGTGGTACTACTGGCGTTTCTGGGTAGAAGCTGGCCTATGGGCTCCGTTTGTACTTGTGGGGTTGGCTTTTCCTTATTGGAAGAAGCGTGTGGCAGATGGGAATACTTACATGTTGATGTTGGTGTTTCTTGTTGCACAATTGGTGCTGCTCTCCATGATGCCTGAAAAGAAATATCGCTATTTGCTTCCGATGATGGTGCCGATGGCGATGCTTGTGGGGTATTTGTTGACTTATTGGATAACCCAAGGGGCGAATTGGCCACGGCGTTTGCTCATCGGGGCTGTAGGTACGTGTGTCGTGGTAGAATTATTGGCTTTGCCTGTTGTTGGTAGGATTTTCAATGGCGAACAGACCAATACGCTCACTTTGTTGTCGCACGATGAACGCGTCAATGGCCTTTCGTTCTTTCATCCCGCCGATGAAGATTTGCGCATTGAGTGCGTATATAATTTGCGCCACCGCGTGGGTGCATTAGACCTTTCAGATGAAGCGTCTTTGCGAAGCCAAGTTCCTTGTGTTTTGTTGGTAAAAGAAGAGCGGGCAGACTCTCTTGTACAGACGCTTCCCCAAGATATTGCAGCTTCTCGCCTTGGAACTTACGACGACAACCATCACCATCGCAAGGCTAAGCACTATAATCCATCCATGTGCCACAAGGCTTTCATGCTCAGCCGCGCTAATGAGAAGCCTTCAAAACCTACAGACGAAGCATTGCGCTAAGATGCTTCGGGCATTCGTCTCGTTTTAAGATTTTATCCCATAAAGAACTTTTTTCATACGATGCAACAAACTGCCAACTACGAATTTACCATCATTGTTCCCGTCTTTAACGAAGAAGATAACCTTGACCGCGTAGAGCAAAAGCTTTCGGCTTTTCTTCCTCACAGCGAAGCGCGTGCATGTGTGCTATTGGTCAACGATGGAAGCACCGATAGCAGTCTTGAAAAGATACGCGCGATATGTTCTCGTCAGAGCGATTTTTATTTTATTTCTTTGGCGACCAATCGCGGACTGAGCACGGCGATGAAAGCCGGCTTCGATGCAGCTGAAAGTCCTTGGGTGGGCTATATTGACAGCGACTTGCAGACCGACCCTGAGGATTTTAACCTGCTTTTGCCCTATCGCCGAGAATATGCCTTGGTGACGGGGATACGCGCTCACCGCAAAGACACGGGTTTCAAGCGCTTGCAATCAAAGATAGCCAATGGTTTTCGCCGCAAGATGACTGGCGACAAAGCTACCGACACAGGTTGTCCGCTCAAGGTCCTACAAACTGCCACGGCGCAGCGCATTCCTTTCTTTGATGGTATGCATAGGTTCCTTCCAGCTCTGATAGCTTTGGAAGATGGAAAGATGAAAGAAATGCCTGTGCGCCACTATCCGCGCATTGCTGGCACTTCGAAATATCATCTTTGGAACCGACTGGCAGGTCCTTTCAAGGATTGCTTTGCTTATCGCTGGATGAAGAAACGCTACATCCGATATTCCATCAACGAGCAGAGCACTGTGGAATAAGCGTATGGCTTTCGGCAATTGTTGGCGTGCGTGTTTTCATAAACATCATCCGAGTAGCTAAAAACGAAGTCCCTTCAAGTTGCAATTACGTCCGACGAAGTTTGAAGTTTCTCCCTTCAAGTTGCAGGTTTAGTCCGAGCAAGTTTCTAAGTATTCCTTTCCTTATATATATACGTTCGTGCAAATTTCTTCCGTATTTGTTTACGTTATAGGTTTCCTGGCGCAAGGTTTCTTCTCTGCCCGAATGCTCATTCAGTGGGTCATGTCCGAGCGGCAGAAGCGTGTGGTGTCGCCCAGTTTGTTTTGGATCTGTTCGTTGGCGGGTAGCATCTTGCTTTGTATTTACGGCATCTTGCGCGACGACTTTGCGATAGTCTTCGGGCAGTTTATCTCCTATTATATATATATATGGAATCTTGACATCAAAGGCTTGTGGCGGCGAATGCCTTTGCTGGTTCGTGCCTTGCTTTTCTCCTTGCCCGCCGTGGCTGCAACGATTATTTTGAGCGATGGCGACGCATTCTTCCAACGTTTCTTCCAGAATGAGCATGTTCCGCTTTGGATGCTCATCTACGGCAGCGCGGGGCAGGTGATTTTCACCGTGCGTTTCATTTATCAGTGGTGGTATAGCCACCGCCTTGGCCGCTCCGAATTGCCCTTAGGTTTTTGGCTGATTTCGCTTACAGGCTGTTTCATCATTGTAAGCTACGGCCTCTTCAGGCTCGATCCCGTACTCCTCTTGGGACAGAGCGTCGGTTTTATCACTTATACGCGCAACATTTTTATTTATTTCAAGCAAAAACGATGAAGATACTACTTACCGGTGCTGCCGGTTTTATCGGCAATGCCTTGGCTCGGCGTTTGCTCTCCGATGGTCACGAAGTTGTGGCTCTTGATAGCGTTAATGACTATTATACTCCCACGCTCAAACTTGCCCGTTTGGAGCGTTTGGGACTTAAAGCCGAGATGCCCGAATACGGAACGATGCTTGGGGGCAATGAAGGCTTCCGCTTTGTGCGTCTTGACCTCAGCGACCGCGAGGGAATGGAGCAATTATTTCGTAGAGAGCATTTCGATCGTGTTATTCACCTTGCAGCCCAAGCAGGTGTGCGCTATTCGCTCCAAAATCCCCACGCCTATATTGACAGCAACATCGTAGGTTTTCTCAACGTGCTCGAAGGTTGTCGGCATGGTGGAGTAACTCGCCTCGTCTATGCCAGTAGCAGCAGCGTATATGGCGGCAACGAGCGCGTGCCTTTTAGTGAGGACGACCGCGTTGATAGCCCCGTGAGTCTCTATGCCGCAACGAAAAAGAGCAACGAGCTGATGGCGCATGTATATGCTCACCTCTATGGATTGAAAACAACGGGACTTCGCTTCTTCACCGTCTATGGTCCGTGGGGAAGGCCCGACATGGCTCCTTGGCTCTTTGCCGATGCTATTTTGCATGATAGGACCTTGCGGCT
>ONDJ01000007.1 GCA_900316575.1 uncultured Prevotellaceae bacterium
CGCCGATGATACTGCCCACAAGGCGGGAAAGTAGGTCGCCGCCGGTTTTTATCGAGAAAGCTCTTCTGGTCAGAAATGATCGGAAGAGCTTTTCGTTTTGTGCTATTTTCAAATCGTGAGATACGAGATATTGTAACACAATACGATTAAAAATATTTTTTTCGTAATTTTGTCGCCGCATTGTGTCTGAAACCTATTTTGAAATAACGAATTTGTGGCAAAGAGATTGCAATGCAGAACATCGTGGGTTAAGAATTTCGTAACGAAGATTCTGATGAGGTCTGAGTTCTAAGTCGCCAAAACTTTATGTAATACGGCCTCGCGGGATTGGGTTGCGCCTATCCATAGGCGTACCCTTTCCTTGTATATCGTATTACATGGCCGTTTGGCGACGCCTGAACTCGGAGTATGCAAGGAGAGGAGGGTGCGCCTTTTCTTTTTGTGCTTTCTTTCTGCCAAATACTTCCCTCGTTTCCCGATGTTTGAGTGAACTTAAGAACTGGCAAACGAAAGGTTGTACGAATGTATAAGATAACATGGGATAAAGACACGGGCGGTGTGTTGCTACACTCCCGTATTGTAGCGGGTACGCTGGGTGTGTCGCCTCGTCCCGTGTTCTTCGAAGAGCTTGACTTGCTGAAGCTGAACGAACTTGGCTGGAAATATCCTCATACGCAGGAGCCGCTGCTCTGGGCAGTCAACAAACAGTATTGGTATCGGGGCGAACTGATGTTTGAGGCGAAGGGTGCCAATATCTACGATGCCGCTACCGTAGTGTTCCAGTCTGGGCGGGAGAAGATGACGCTCAAGCCGGTAAACGTAAAGAAGATGCTGGCAAAGAACCACGACTTTATGTTCTTGCTTGAGAGTGAAGCCATTGAGTTTATCCGTGAGACCTTCATCCAGTATGCCGGAGCGCGGAAGAGTGTGGAGCATGCCCGTGCCAATCAGATGGACTATGAAGCACTGGCCAAGCGCATGGAGAAAAAGACCAAGCAGAAAATGGCCATCGTGAAGGAGGACTGCGACAGCTTTGAGATTATGCCACTCAACGCTGCTGAGAAACAAGGCAAGAAGGTTTTTCACACGACAAAGATAGATAAGTTCCTGGCCTCTTTCTCTGGCGGCAAGGACAGTCAGGTGGTGCTCGACCTCTGCACGCGAGCTATTCCCAGCACCGAGTTTGAAGTCATCTATAGCGACACCGGCTACGAGTTGCCACCCTCTTTGCAGCTTTATGAGCAAGTTCAAGAACATTATCACAAGCTGTTTCCCGACTTGAAGTTCTCAATGGCGCGAAACCACGAAAGCGTGCTGAACTATTGGGATAAGATAGGAACACCAAGTGATACTCACAGGTGGTGTTGTACTATCATGAAAACTGCACCATTATATCGCTCTTTGAAAATAGAAGGAACCAACAAGCAGGCCAGGGTGCTTACGTTTGATGGAGTAAGGTCAGAAGAAAGTACGCGACGTTCTAACTATAGTAGAATTGGCAAAGGAGTTAAGCACGACACAGTAATCAATGCAAGTCCTATTTTAAGTTGGTCATCTGTTGAAATATTCTTCTATTTTTGGGAGCATAATCTTCCAATAAATCCGGCTTACCGATGTGGTATGACAAGAGTAGGTTGTCTTATCTGCCCTTTTTCTTCAGAATGGAACGACATGATTTCAAGTAGAATGTACCCAGAGAAATTAAGTCCTTTTCTTTCGCGCATTGAAGAATTAACACGAAAATCGGGCGTAAAAGATGTCAACGAATATATCAAAGATGGTAATTGGAAGCGCAGGGCTGGCGGTCGTGGAATGACTTTTCCTTCTTCTCTTGTTATTGAGGCTCACAAGTCCCATCTTAAAATGATCATTAAAAATCCACAAGAAAACTTGTTTACTTGGCTTAACGCCATAGGTCAGTACACTCTTTTCAACAATGGTGATGGGAGTAAAACAGGTGAACTTAAATACAACAAAAAACTAATCCCTTTTTCTATCGTTAAAAAAGAAGATTATGTATTCTCTGTTATATTTGAGAACACATACTCGGATCCAGTTCTTCAAGGTCTTATAAAACGTGTTTTTTATAAGGCAACATATTGTATTCATTGTGGTGTGTGTGAAGTGGAGTGTCCAACAGGTGCTCTTGTTATATCTCCGAAGAGTGCTCGTATAGACCAGAATAAATGTATAAGTTGTAATAAATGCCTGAACTTTCATGATTTCGGTTGTATCTCAGCTGCATCGTTGGCAGTTACAGGCAGTAAAAAAAATCATAAAATGAAACTGATAAGTTATAATAATTTTGGTATGAATGAGGGTTGGGTTGAAGTGTTTTTCTCTGATCCTGAAGTTTTTTTTAATGAGAATATTGCAGGCTTAAATGTAAAAGAGCAAATACCAAGCTTTGCTAAGTGGCTTCATCAAGCAGGTATTATTAAGGATACTAAAGCGAAGGAATTAACACCTTTAGGTAGCTTCCTCGCAGAAACGTATATGGATAATCCTGACTTGGTTTGGCAAATTATATGGATAAACTTGTCATACAATTCTCCAATAGCCGCATGGTATAATGCTGGAGTTGAATGGGGGAAGTTCATTACACAACAAGAGATGGAAGAATTCGTACTAAATGATTATAGCGATAATAGTAAAACAACCGTCCATAATGTTGTATATGCTTTTGTCAGGACACTAAAAGAAAGTCCTCTAGGCGAAATGGGGCTTTATTGTGCTATCAATAAGAATGAATATCAAAAAAGAGGGTTTGATACAATAGAGCGAGAGGCTCTTGCTTATTCTCTATATAAATATTCTGAAACCAAGGGCGTTCGTTCAATTAAGATTTCCGATTTGTTTCGTACAGAGAATAATATAGGAGCATATCGTGAATTCGGTATAACTAAAAGCAGCATTGAGAAACTTCTACGGTCGCTTAATAGCGATACGAACAGGGTGCTGATAGCAGAACTAAATATGGGGCTTGAAAGCATAACCTTACATGAAAATATGGATTCTCTTAATTGCCTTAAGACTCTTGTTGGCTAATGAGCTTAAAAGTTTCATATTATAGAAGCGTCCTATTGGAGACACATCGCGGTAATGGACATGGCGTTATTTCTAACGCCAAGCCATATTTTCTTTTGACTATTTTTAAACTAATAGAAGAAGGCGAAATAATCGGTAATAGGATACAATTCGACAATAGCAAACTTACGGAGATATATAATTCCATAGCAAGATTCTATGAACCGAAAAGAGTTGTTACGCCTTTATCTAAGCCTTTCTTTCACATGAAAAGTGAGCCTTATTACTTTATTAAGTGGAAAGATGGTGTTAAATATATGAATGCGAGCCAAACCCCCTCCGCCAAATTCCTTCGTGAAAACGTGGAATACGCCTGTTTAGACGATGAGTTGTGGGAACTGCTTCAAGACCCTGAGACGAGAAACGAACTGCGAGAGGCTATCATTCAGCACTTCATAAAACCGAGAACATAAAGAACAAAAACAAATCAAAACGACAATAGCTATGCCTTATAGTAAGATAGTGACACTTCGCAATATGCGTTCAGCATACAACATCAAGGAAGAAGGTCTGGGCGAGTGGAAATTGTTTATTGCCAACGACCAGTTCAATAATATACTGATGAAGGCCATCCGTGCTGTGCGCAACAACGATGCAGACACGCACAAGTCGATATGGATAGCAGGTACATACGGTACGGGTAAGTCACACGCTGGAGCAGTGATACAGCACCTGCTGTGCGATCCCGTGGATGACATCCGTGAGTATGTGGAGGAGGAATACCAGAAGTCGAAGTATGACATTCTGCGCGACTCGTTGCTGCAATTAAGACAGACCAAGCGACTCTTCCCTGTCAATATGTATGGTCAGCAGAGCATAGCCCACGAGGAAGACTTGTCGCTACAATTGCAACGTGAAATCAAGCGCTCTCTGATAGCAGCCGGCATAGATTTGACTGTACATACGGACTTCGACATGTATGTGCAGCATATTGAGAGCCAGCCTATGTTTTGGGAGAACCTGATAGCGCAGCACGCGCAATTAGCGAGTGTTGCACCCGACGTTCATAAGCTGAAGCAGCGACTGACTGCGGCTGATACCGTAGTGCTCGACTATGTGCGTCAGGCATTGCGTAAAGGTGGTTATGACATACGTCTGCAGAGCAACAATCTGAAACAATGGATTTTTGAGGTGCAGGATGCACTACGTGAAAAGACCAATTACAATGGGCTGCTCATCATTTGGGACGAGTTTACTGAAGTCATGACCTCTGCCATCGGTACACGCCTGTTGGTACAGCTGCAGGAAATATCAGAAGCCATGATGAACGAAGAGAACGACTCCTATTTCTTGTTCATTTCCCACCCCTCTGCCTTGAACTCGCTGAAAGAAGAAGAGCGCGAGAAGACCAAAGGCCGCTACCACTATGTGACGTACAACATGGAGCCTGTATCGGCATTCAAAATCATGTCAAAGAAGTTCAAGATAGAGAATTATACGCTCTACATGAGGCGGCAGGATCGTTTCTTTGGCATTCACCCAGAACTGCTTGACCTATTCAGTACCACCAGTGCTGACACCGAACAGACTAAGGAGAACATCAAGAACCTATTCCCGCTGCATCCTTGTACGGCCAACTTCGCCACCTACTATGCACGAGAGGCTGGCAGCAGTAGCCGCAGTGTGTTTGAATTTATTGCTAGCGACTCTGTGAGGAACTTCTTGGAGGATGAGGATGCCTACGACCAAGAAAGAACCATTACGGCAGATTATCTGTGGGACTATGTGCAGGAGTATTTCGAGAGCGATGCAACGAAGTTTGGTGCCGTCACCGAGCGTTACAACAGCCATCATCTGTCGATGGAGAGCCAAGGCGAGAACTATCTGAGGGTGTTCAAAGGCATCCTGTTGCTGAATGCGCTGAACAACATTGCCAACAGCGAAACCGTTACTCCCAGTACGGAGAACATCGAAAACCTATTCTTGGGCACAGAGGTGGAAGATCAGTTGGAAGAGATTCTTGATTTCTTCAACGATAAGAGTATCATACAGCGTCAGCCCAACGGCAATTTTTCCATTCTGTTTACCGCCCTGCCTGGCAATGAGATACAGAAAATCAAGGAGCAGTTGAAAGCCTCCAGTTTTCTATATACCGACCAAGTTATCAAGTTTGGAACAACGGTTGAGAACATCTTCCAAAGAAATCTTTCGCAGGTGGCACGTCCTTTCAGCTTCCAGTTCTTCAGCCTTCAAAGCAATGAATACACGCTGATGAACCGCATAGAAAATGCCAAGCGGACGGCACAGCCCTACATGACCTTTTTGGCCATTATGGTGGGGCGAGACACAGAGGAACTGATAAAACTGAAAGACATAGCAGAAAAGAATAGTAAGGATGAGCGTTACCGGACGATTGCTTTTGTGGTGATGGAAACGGAGATGGGCACGAAAGAGTATGAGCGGTTTATAGAATATCAAGCCAATGCCCAGGTGGCACAGAGCCACAACTTGCCTCAGCAACACCAAACCTACACCAAGCAGGCGTCGGAGATGATTCAGCAATGGGTGAGTAAGATGCGAGGCAAAAACGTGACGTTCTATCTGAACGGAGAAAGTTTGACCATTGTGGGTAGCAAGATGACAAGCACCATCAATGCTGCTGTAGCACCAGCGATATTCACGAGCGGTCCGGAGTCGTTAGAAACTATTAGGACCAAGAGCAGCACGACCTATTGGAAGAAAGCATCGGTAAAAGCTACGGTAGATGCTGTATTGAACTACAATACGAAGCAGGATATTCTGGATCGATGTGGCGGTGCGGCCAGGCATGTAGAGTTTCTACTACAAGACAGTGTGGACGATAACTTGCAATGGAAAGACACTGTGTCGCCCAACCACCCACTGAAGTTGGTGTGCGACTATGTGGACGAATGGCTCAGCGGTAGGCATACCAGCAAGAACCAGAGTTTTAATCTGGGTGAAAAGCTGATAGGACTGACGGAACCTCCTTTCGGACTGTTCCAAAGCTATGCACCAATGGCTATGGTGGCCTTCGCTATGCGAAAATACGCGGGTGTCATCTTTGACACTAATGGCAAGCAGCGTACTGCCCAGCACTTGGTGGACGACGTGGTGGAACTCTTCAAGGCATGGGAGAGTGGCAAGACCAGCAACAAGCTGAACTTTATCTTTGAGAGCAAAGAGGCTGGTCGCGTCAGCAAGAGTCTCATCAGGATGTTTGGATTGAACAAGCTAAAGGGCTACTCAGACATCAGCAGTCTAAAGGATGCCCGCTGGGCAGTGCTCCATGTATATTCGAAAGAGAAAGGATACCCACTGTGGTCGCTGAAATATACCAGCGACTGCACGGGCGACATGAAGGAGTTTATCGACAACCTGATGCGGGTGGTGACCGACCCAGAGAGCATGAAGAACCCGAGGCTGTTGGAAGCTACCATCAATAGTTACGATATGCTGAAGACAGATTTTGGCAACCTGTTGTTGCCTCAGGAGGACAATTTCCAGAAAGGTTTTGTGACCTATTTGAAAAGCGTGGAATTTGTGAATGTGAAAGATGAGGAGGTTGAGTCCGCCATCAAGTATTTGCATGGACATTTGGAAAGCGAAGTGGGCATGTGGACGGAAGTGGAGGTGAAGGACAATCTGAAAAACTGGCGAATGACCACTACCCAGCCCGCAACTGTATCCGAAATGTCTATACAGCCCGAAAATTATGGAGCGCAACCAGTAGTTCCCACTCCCATTATCAGCTCAGACGACTTGAAGCAGAAACGCAGCAAAGCCATCAACCGCGTGAACAACAGTGGCGATTTGCGCGGGGCTATTGAGAATATGATCAACACAGAAGACAGCAACGTGATAGACATTCTGTTGAAATATGTATAAAGAACCGTTCGGAGACATAGAGGATCTGAAGCGTCATGTAGAAGAGGATAAGCAGGCGAATGGTGTGGGAGCGGCAACACTTGACCGCTACCCCATACGCTTCGTGCTGTTCGACAATTTCCGCGATTGTTTCGACTTTGTGGAATATCTGCAAAGCGAGCGAGGTGCCCATGTGGAGAGTGTTGACCGATGGATAGACACGAATTATCCTGATCTGATGATTACTCATGTGGAACTGGCAGAAAGAATAGAGGAGCACATCAAGAAGAAGAGTCCGCACGATTGCGTGATTGCGCCTTTCTCTGAATTGGCACGCTTCTACGAAAACGACAAGAAGAAATCGTTTGATGCCCTGCTGAAAACCATCAAGGCTATACAGGCCAGTGGCGAAGGCGTGGAAAACCATCAGCGCGTATATATCCCGCTGGTGGGATTGGAAGGCAAGATGGAAGCCTTCAAGGATGACACACAGATCAACATCTGGCGACTGGTGTCAAAAGAGAAAGACTTGACCTACAAACTGATACTGACCAGCGGACAAGACTTTGGGGTGAAAGGTTTGGAGACTAACTATACTATTGTAAACAACATACGCGAATGGCTGAACATCTGGAAAGACAGCCAGCAGCAGGTGTCGCCCCAGATAATATGTAAGTCGCGTGCTATATACGCCAATGCCGTGTATGCCCAGCCTGACAATGCTTTCATTTATAAGACTTGTTGCAATGCCTATGAGTTTCTGACAGATGGCTTGGAACTCAACTTAGGAGGCATACAGCCTTTGATGAGCGACGGCGACAACTGGGAACGTTTGGCCGAAGAGATTGATGTCAGTACGGGATTTAGTTTTACGAAGTTTGTGAAACAGCATTTCGGTATTGACAACATAGAGACTTACAAGGATTTTATCCGCTTGTGGTTCAGTCATCCAGCTATCTTCGACCGATGGCTGTTGGCCCGCTATTATGATAATAAGGAGGATAGTCAGGGCTACTTGTGCCGTGTGCTGAAAGCGACTACCAACTACGGCACGAATGAACTGTTTGAGACAATGGCTAAAGACATTTCTGAGATTACGGCAGAAATGGAAATACGGCGTTACTGCCTGAAATATGCCGCCCAGAAGAACGTGTTGCTTACGGAATCGGCAGAGAGCATGGTAGCAAGAACGCTCCAGGCACTACCCGCGAGAATGGGCTATACCAGTGCGCTGCGGTATTTTACGGGAATCACGCGCAAGGAGAAAGAAATTGCCCTGCAATGGCTGGGCCAAGGAAAAATAATGGCAGACGACGTGAAGCGTTTCTTCCCCGATCTGTATTGCTATGTAGCTGAAGGCATCGGAGTTAGCGCAGGCGTTCCCGACTGGGTGAATGGCTACATTGAGAAGTACAAACGGGCGAAGTTGGCCAATCGCTATACAGAAGAAATCAGCCAGATCATACAGCAGTTGAACGAGACAGAGTCAAAATTTGACCTGTGGTATAACAGCTTCAGCCCTGTTTATACGCTATTGAAGAACCGTGGTGACATTGAAGTGTTTTACTGGATAGACGGTCTCGGTATCGACTGGATACCATTAGTAAAGCAAATCGTTGCAGAATACAAGGAACAGCAAATATTTCTAAACGAAATCAAGATTGCAAGAGCCAAGTTGCCTACTACGACAAACATCAACAAGGCGGAATTGCAGCGTTTGTTGCCCGAAGGACAGGTGCTGGAGAAATTCGGCGACCTTGATGCACTGGCACACCGCACAAACAACATCAGTCCTTTTACTGTCATTAAGGAAATAGAGCTGATAAGGAAGAGCATCGAAAACATCTTACAACTATATGTAGGTAAGAAGATAGCCATCGTCTCAGACCACGGACTGACCTACCTCTCGCAGATGGTTAAAGGCAAAAACTTTGCTGGTGTAGTTAGCGACCATTACGGACGAATAGCCATCAGGGAAAAAGCAGGAAACGATGCCGACAACAGCTATTTCCGATTAGAAGACGGCAAAACGCTTTGTGCGCTGCAGCACGAGTCATTATGCGCTAAGGTTCCTGCCAATCAAGGGGCACATGGTGGCTGTACTCCCGAAGAGGTGTTGGTGCCTATCTTTATCATCAGTAGTGCACCAGCACCCACTAACTGGTCGGCACAGTTGCTTACCTACGAGATAAACGGCTCTAACCCCAAAGCTCAGATAGAGATAAAGAACTTGCCATATACGGATGTTCCCTATGTCAATTACAATGGCAAGGCCTATCAGTTGCACCACTTAGGAGGAGATGTGTACGAAACCGATGACTTGATTTTGGACGTAAATTGTCAAGATATGTCTTTGCACGTGGGCGACGTTGAGCGCCCGATGAAGATAAAAGTCAGCACGGGCGTTCAGGAAAACGATTTGTTTGGCTCTTAACACGAAAGACGTATGAAAGAAGAAATATGTAACAAAATCAGGCAGCACTTTTCTGCCATGTCTATCTATAAAGACCCTGCATCGACAAGCAGCTTGTTTGCAGGTCGAAACCTTCCTGCCTTCGTGAAGGACTTTCTGCTAAAGCGTTATCTGAATGTTCAGACGGGAGAGATAGACAAGTTGTCCTTGACGCAGTTTCTTGACAAGGTGATACCTTCGCAACAAGGCATTGTGAAAGACCGCTTGCAGAATGGCGAGGAAGTCACTTTGCTGGCACGTTTCATGGTGTACATTGACATTGTGAAAAACGAGCGGCAGTTTGCTATTCCCGACTATGGCATCAAACTGCGTGAAGGCATCATACCCGAATATGTCTATTCTAAGAACTCTAGCGATTTTGTGGATGGTGAGCGATGGGGAATCATCAAACTCTGCCTACTGCCGGACAACAATGGTAAGACCAGCCATATTCAGATGGTGGACTACAAAGCATTCAAGCCCTATAGTTCGGTGGATATAGGCTATCTGGCTGATGCTCGCCAATATTTCACTACGCAAGAGTGGATAGATGTGCTTTTGTCGGCTATGGAGTACGACCCCGATGGATTTACTTCATTGACTCAGAAATTAGAGTTCTTGACCCGACTGCTGATATTTATTGAGCCAAGGTTGAACGTAATAGAATTGGCTCCCAAAGGAACAGGTAAGAGCTATGTGTTTGGCAATCTGTCTAAGTATGGTTGGCTGGTCAGTGGTGGCAAAGTGACACGTGCCAAACTGTTCTTTGACAAAGCCAAACAGCAGAACGGCATTATCAAGAACCACGACTTTACGGTCTTCGACGAGATTCAGACTATCGTGTTCCAGGAGCCTGCAGAAATACAAGCAGCCTTGAAATCGTATTTGGAAAGCGGTAAGACAACGATTGACAATAATGAGTTTACTTCAGAGTGTGGACTGATGCTGATGGGTAATATCCCCCTGTCAGCGCATAATGTGCCACTTTCGCAGATGTATTTCGACAATCTGCCAAAGAACTTTCGTGAGTCTGCTCTGCTTGACCGTTTCCACTGTTTCATTGAAGGCTGGTTGTTGCCCCGCGTGGATAAGAGTATGATATTCAAAGGATGGACAATCAATGTGGAGTATTTCTCAGAGATACTTCACGCCATGCGTACACAGAATACTTACGGACTGCTTTTTGACCAATTGGTCAAGTTCGAAGAGAAAGCCGATGTCCGTGACAGTAATGCCATTAAGCGTATAGCAACGGGCTATATGAAATTGCTCTTCCCCCATTGGCATCGGATAGAAAATGTCAATGAAGACGAGTTCCGCATGTATTGCTTAGAACCAGCTATACACAGACGCGGAATTGTAAAAACACAATGTCATAATATAGACCCAGAGTTCAAGACACGTATGCCGGTAGTAGATATTGTAGGACGGGGATTTACGGAAAATAAGCTTTTCTAACTATTGGCAGTCTATCTATATTAATAAGGAAAACGAGAGGTTGGCAGATTATCACAATCCGATAAAGGAGGATTACATTTGGCCTTTAACCCGCAAATTACCCACCAGAACGCTTTTTTGTAGGAGGTCCTGAGAATTGCGGACTTTGTTAAAAATTCTTTTTGTTGCCAAAAGGGCATTTCTTTTGAAAAAAGATTAAAATATTCTTGGTGTTAAATCGGCTTCGTGCATATTTTTGCAGCGTCAAACAAAAAGACAAAGTTTTTTCATCTCTATATAAGTTCTGTGAGGCAGCGTGCGTCGGGAGACGGGTGCTGCTTTTTTGAATTTATAGAGATTGCGGTGTGTATTGGAGTTCTTTGATTGCTCGTATTGCTCACCATTCTTTAGGATTATTCAATAAAATAGTTATACCATGCCAAAGAAAAACGCTTCGCGCCGATTGACTAAGCGCGATATCTATTCCTTTTTGATAGATTTCTTTGAGTCACAGCCAGGGAAATCGTTTACAGCTAAACAGGTGTTTACGGCTTTGAAGTTGAAGACACATCCGCAGCGGATGTTGTGCATCGATGTGCTTGACGAACTGACGATGGAAGACTACGTGGGTCGTACAGCCGATGGCGGTTATCGTTTTGTGGCTCGGCAACAGGTGATGGAAGGTACGTTTCGTCGTAGGCCTAATGGTCGAAATGTGTTTGAGCCTGATGATGGAGGCAAATCGGTGTTGGTGTTTGAGCGCAATTCGCGTCACGCTTTAGACGGCGATCGTGTGCGTGTTACGTTATTGGCGAAGCGTCGCAGTCATGCTCGTGAGGCTGAGGTGGTGGAGATTGTGAAGCGGGCGCACGATACGTTTGTGGGGCGTTTGAAGGTGGAACGACAATATGGTTTCTTGATTACAGAGAGTCGTGTGTTGGCTCAAGATATTTTCATTCCGAAAAATGCTTTAGGCGGCGGACGCACGGGCGACAAGGCGGTGGTGAAAATCACGGAGTGGCCTGATGATGCTAAGAGCCCTATCGGGCGGGTGGTTGATGTGTTGGGACGTGGCGGCGAGAATACTACGGAGATGCATGCTATATTGGCAGAATATGGTTTGCCTTATAAATATCCCGAACGTGTTGAGCAAGCAGCTAATGCCATTGACCCAGGTATTACGCCCGAGGAGATTGCGCGACGTGAGGATTTTCGTGAGGTGACGACGTTCACCATAGACCCACGTGATGCTAAGGATTTTGATGATGCACTCTCGATACGCTTGGCTTCTGGCCAGTGGGGAGAGCGATCGGCGGTTTACGAAATTGGGGTACACATTGCCGATGTGTCGCACTATGTACGCGAGGGGGATATCATAGACAAAGAAGCACAGCGTAGAGCAACGAGCATTTATCTCGTGGATCGTACTATTCCTATGCTTCCCGAACGGCTCTGTAACTTTATTTGTTCGCTACGTCCTGATGAGGAAAAACTGGCATATAGTTGCATCTTCTGTATGAACAGTCAGGCAAAAGTGCTTTCGTGGCATTTGGCACACACAGTGATACGTTCTGATCGCCGCTTTGCTTACGAAGAGGTGCAGACTATATTGGAACAAAACGGGGTTGCCTCGGCTGAAGATCTTGCTTTGCCTGGCGAGCACCCACAGGTGGTAGGTTCAAAGAACAATCCCGTGGGCGAATTTTCCCGCGAAATTATTGCGCTTGATGCGCTGGCCAAATTGCTGCGGGCAGAACGCTTCAAGCGCGGTTCTATCGGCTTTGACCGTCCTGAGATACGTTTTGAAATCGATGAAAAGGGCACACCTATCTCCACTTATATAAAGATAGCCAAGGATGCCAACAAGTTGGTGGAGGAATTTATGCTTCTGGCCAATCGCTCTGTGGCAGAATACGTGGGACGTGTGCCAAAGGGGAAGAAAGCCAAGGTACTGCCATATCGTATCCACGATGTGCCCGACCAAGAAAAACTTGAAAAGCTCGCTACCTTTGCAGGTAAGTTTGGTCACAAACTCGTTACCGAAGGTTCAAAGACCGATGTAGCCAAGCGGCTGAATAAACTCCTTGAAGACGTGCATGGCAAAGCGGAAGAGAAAGCCGTGGAAATGGTTGCTCTTCGTGCCATGCAAAAAGCTCGCTATTCCACGCATAACATAGGCCACTATGGACTGATGTTTCCCTATTACACACACTTCACTTCGCCTATACGTCGCTATCCTGACACGATGGTACATCGTTTGCTCACACGCTACGAGGAGGGCGGACGCAGTGCTTCGCGTGAAAAGTACGAAGAACTTTGCGACCATAGTTCCGACATGGAAATGCTCGCCACGCAGGCCGAACGCGCCAGTATCAAATATAAGCAGGTGGAGTTTATGGCAGCACGGCTCGGACAGACGTTCGAAGGTCACATCAGTGGCATCACAGAGTTTGGTTTCTACGTTGAGATAGAAGAAAATGGCTGCGAAGGCCTCGTACCGCTGCGCGACTTACAGGGCGATTACTACGAATACGACGACCGCAATTTCTGCCTTGTAGGCCGCCGAACGCACCGCCGTTACAATCTGGGCGATGCCGTACGCATTCGCGTTGCGAAAGCCAATCTTGACCGTAAGCAGCTCGACTTTGAACTCGTAGAAGATTAAGGAAAGGAAAGACTTGCCACGCTGTGAGTATTTTCTTGAAGTATTAACTCATTCTCAACACACACACCTTGTCCTTTCAACTGCTTATTAAGCAAAAAACGGCAACGGTGTGTGTTTTTCAGTGTTAAATTTGCTAAAAAGTGAAGTTTTCTCTATTTTTGCCGCCTATTCGTGTGCTTTTTCTCCTTACTTATTAGGAAAAGTCTCGAGGGCGAACAAACAATTTTATTCTATAACTCATCAAAACATCTGTTAACTTATGTGGTTATGTAACTCTTCTGTAGGCAGGAAAGTGGTGATGTCGGTGACTGGTTTAGCACTGGTGCTGTTCCTCACGTTTCATGCCTGCATGAATGTGGTGGCTATTTTCTCAAAAGATGGCTACAACGCAATCTGCGAGTTTCTCGGCTCCAACTGGTATGCCGTGGCTGGTACGGTTGCCCTGGGCGCACTTGTGGTAATCCACTTCGTGTTTGCCATCATGCTGACCTTGCAAAACCGCAAGGCGCGTGGCGCGAGCCGCTACGAAGTAACGTCTATACCCGAAAAGGTAGAATGGGCAAGCCAAAACATGCTCGTATTGGGGCTCATTGTATGCTTGGGTCTCTTGCTCCACCTCTACAACTTCTGGTGGAACATGATGGCTGCAGAACTTTTGGGCTTTGAACAAATGGCACACAGCCCATCGGATGGCTATGCCTGGATCGCTGAAACATTTAGCAATCCCGTCTTCGCTGTGCTTTACCTGGTATGGTTCTGTGCCCTGTGGCTCCACTTGACTCACGGTATCTGGAGCGGTTTGCAAACCCTGGGCGCAAGCGGCAAAGTATGGTTCAGCCGCATCAAGTGCATCAGCTGGATATGGAGCACGGTAGTTATCCTTATGTATGTGACGGTAGTCGTATTCTTCTTTGCCAAGAGCCTCTGCTGTCCTGAAGCCGCATGTTATTCCTTATAAACAGAAAAGACTATGGCAACACTTAATTCACGCATCCCTGAAGGCCCTATAGCCGAAAAGTGGACGAACTATAAAGCTCACCAAAAATTGGTGAACCCAAAGAACAAACGTAAGCTCGATGTCATCATCGTAGGTACGGGATTGGCCGGAGCCAGTGCCGCTGCTTCGCTTGGTGAGATGGGCTTCCATGTGCTGAACTTCTGCATTCAGGATTCTCCTCGCCGTGCTCACTCCATTGCAGCTCAGGGAGGTATCAATGCAGCTAAAAACTATCAGAACGATGGCGACTCTGTGTATCGCCTCTTCTACGACACCGTCAAAGGCGGCGACTATCGTGCTCGTGAAGCCAATGTGTATCGCCTCGCCGAAGTGAGTGCAAACATCATTGACCAATGTGTGGCTCAGGGCGTACCCTTTGCTCGCGAATATGGCGGAATGTTGGCCAACCGTTCTTTCGGTGGTGCACAGGTGAGCCGCACGTTCTATGCCAAAGGCCAGACCGGTCAGCAGCTCCTTCTTGGAGCATATAGCTCACTGATGTGTCAGGTCAATAAAGGCACCGTAGAGCTCTTCACACGCTATGAAATGCTCGACGTGGTGATAATTGACGGCCGTGCTCGAGGCATCATAGCTCGCAACCTCGTTTCTGGCAAACTTGAACGTTTCAGCGCCAATGCTGTGGTGATTGCTACCGGCGGCTACGGAAACACCTATTTCCTTTCCACCAATGCCATGGGCTGTAACTGCTCAGCCGCTATTGCCGCCTATCGTCGCGGTGCTTTGTTTGCTAATCCTAGCTATGTGCAGATCCACCCCACGTGTATCCCCGTTCACGGCGACAAACAGTCAAAACTCACGCTGATGTCAGAGTCGCTTCGCAACGACGGACGTATCTGGGTGCCCAAGAAACTCGAAGATGCCAAGAAACTGCAGGCTGGCGAAATTCAAGGCAAGGATATTCCCGAAGAAGATCGCGACTACTACCTGGAGCGTCGTTATCCCGCTTTTGGCAACCTTGTGCCGCGCGATGTGGCCAGCCGTGCCGCTAAGGAGCGTTGCGACAAAGGCTTCGGTGTGAACAATACCGGTTTGGCCGTATTCCTCGATTTCTCTCAAGCCATCAAAGACTTTGGTCGCGATGAAATCGAAGCACGCTACGGCAACCTCTTCGATATGTACGAAGAAATCACCGACGAGAGCCCCTACGAAACACCGATGCAAATCTTCCCCGCCGTGCACTACACAATGGGCGGCATTTGGGTGGACTACGAATTGATGACCACCATCAACGGTCTTTTCGCCATCGGCGAATGTAACTTCTCCGACCACGGAGCCAACCGCCTGGGAGCCTCGGCACTGATGCAAGGCTTGGCCGACGGCTACTTTGTATTGCCCTATACCATTCAGAACTACTTGGCAGACCAAGCCATCTGGCCCAAGTTGCCTACCGATCTTCCCGAGTTCGAAGCCATAGAAAAAAATGTGCAAGCGCGTATCGACCGCCTCTTTGCCATTCAAGGCAAGCGTTCGGTGGACAGCATCCACAAAGAGCTCGGCCATATCATGTGGGAATACGTTGGCATGGGGCGTACCAAGGAAGGACTTGAAAAAGGCATTAAGCTGATCGGCGAACTTCGCAAAGAGTTCTATGCAAACCTCTTCGTTCCAGGTTCGGGGGAAGGTGTAAACGTTGAGCTTGAAAAAGCTTTGCGCCTTGAAGACTTCTTGCTCATGGGTCAGCTTGTAGCCAACGATGCGCTCCATCGCGAAGAAAGCTGCGGCGGACACTTCCGCGAGGAGCACCAGACCGAAGAAGGCGAAGCTAAGCGCGACGACGAAAACTTCTTCTATGTAGGCTGTTGGGAATATCAGGGTGACGACGACACGAAACCCGTACTTTCCAAAGAGCCACTCAGCTATGAAATCATCAAAGTACAAACCCGTAACTACAAGAACTAAGCCATGGCTAAGAATATCAGTTTTACCATAAAGTACTGGAAGCAGAATGGCCCGAAGGATGCGGGTCACTTTGAACAGCGTGAGATGCACGACATCCCCGACGACACCAGTTTCCTTGAAATGCTCGACATCCTCAACGAAGAGCTTATCAACGATGGCAAAGAGCCTTTCACGTTCGACCACGACTGTCGCGAGGGCATTTGCGGCATGTGCTCGCTCTACATCAATGGTACCCCCCACGGCAAGACCGAGCGCGGAGCTACAACTTGTCAGCTCTATATGCGCCGCTTCAACGATGGCGACGTTATCACCGTAGAACCCTGGCGCTCAGCTGCATTCCCCGTGATCAAAGACTGCATGGTTGACCGCTCAGCATTCGACAAGATACAAGCCGCTGGTGGCTATACCACTATCCGCACCGGACAAGCACAAGATGCCAATGCTATCCTCATTCCCAAAGAAGATGCCGACGAGGCTATGGACTGCGCCACATGTATAGGTTGCGGAGCTTGTGTAGCCGCTTGTAAGAATGGTAGTGCTATGCTCTTTGTAAGCTCCAAAGTGTCGCAGCTTGCCTTGTTGCCACAAGGTCGTCCCGAAGCCGCAAGGCGTGCTAAAGCCATGGTAGCCAAGATGGACGAACTCGGATTTGGTAACTGCACCAATACCCGAGCTTGCGAAGCCGTATGTCCTAAGAATGAAACCATCGCCAACATCGCTCGCCTCAATCGCGAGTTCCTCAAAGCCAAGTTGGCTGATTGATAAGTAATAAGCGTGACAAGCGAAAAGAATGGTCTTTATTCTCTTTTAGAGGTTATAGATAATCCTTTCGCTTGTCACACTTCTTTTATACAACTTTATTAACCCTTAAATTCTTTTTATTATGAAGAAACTTAGCATTTTGCTCATCGCAGCAGCAACGCTTTCTTTCACCTCTTGCGGAGGTGGAAAAGAAACTCCCCAACAGGATGCCGCTTCTCAAGAAGCAGCTCAGGCTGCAGTCCAAGACGGCGTAAAGTACGAAGGCGACAACTACACCATCACCTATCCCAAAGGCTGGCAGGAGACTTCAGGCTTTGGTGATATGCTCAACGCCATGTCAGCCGATGGCGAGATGAAGCTCATTGCCAACTATCAAGAAGATGGTCCCGCCATTTCAGAGCTTAGCACCTATGCCACCAATCTCAAAGCGTTCCATCAGAATGGTAAATTAGAAGAGCCCGTATTCAACGACAAGGTGATGACCATGAAAGCCGTTGACGAGGGTAATGTTGAGATTCACTTTGCCGTAATGAAGGAAGACAAGAAAGGCGTCATCGGTAGCCTTAAGTTCCCCGAGGCAAAGAGCTCCGATGCAGATGCTATCCTCCAAGGAATTTTGGGCAGCATCGTCTTCAAGTAAAACGTTTGCTTCTTTAGTATGATAAATGCGCATTTGGCCAACAGCCAAGTGCGCATTTACTTTATGATATATTGAGTATATTGGTTTTTTACGAGATAGAATTAGGAGTCGTCTATGGTTACCCACGGTCATTGCCTTGGCGATACAAGGCGCTTGATGTCGCTGAGTTTGTTGAGGGCTTCAAGCGGTGTGAGGTTGTTGACATCGAGTCCAAGGAGTTCGTCGCGGATCTGTTCCAATACGGGGTCGTCAAGGCGGAAGAAGTTGAGTTGCGTTCCGCTATCTTCACGAGGTATGAGTTTTTCTTGTCCTACGTTTTGTGCACCACGTGATTGATGCTCAAGGTCGCGCAGTATTTGTTCAGCACGCTGCACAATGACAGGCGGCATTCCTGCAAGCTTAGCCACGTGTATGCCGAAGCTGTGTTCGGATCCACCGGCCATGAGACGACGTAGGAAGATGATTTGTCCGTTTACCTCACGCACACTGACGTTAAAGTTTTTGATACGCGCGAAGCGACTTTGCATCTCGTTGAGTTCGTGATAGTGTGTGGCGAAGAGTGTTCGGGCGTGGGCCGTGGGGTTTTCGTGAAGATATTCCACAATAGCCCACGCGATGGATATGCCATCGTATGTGCTCGTGCCACGTCCGAGTTCGTCGAAGAGCACAAGGCTGCGTTCTGTGAGGTTGTTCATGATGTTTGAGGCCTCGGACATCTCGTTCATAAAGGTGCTTTCGCCCATAGAGATATTGTCGCTGGCTCCTACGCGTGTGAATATCTTGTCAACGAGTCCGATACGTGCAGCTGCTGCAGGTACATAACTTCCGGTTTGTGCCAAGAGTGTGATGAGGGCTGTTTGGCGTAGCAAGGCACTCTTTCCCGACATGTTGGGGCCTGTGACGATGATGATCTGTTGCTCGTTGGTGTTGAGCACAACATCGTTGGCTACATATTCTTCGCCCGGCGGCATGAGTGTTTCAATCACGGGATGACGACCCTGGGCGATGTCTATTTCCAAGGTGTTGTCCACAACGGGGCGTACATATCGATGAGCCTGAGCCGTGACAGCCATGGAGTAGAGGCAATCGATGGTGCTGATGGCTATGGCTGTTTGCTGTATTTGGGGGATGTATTTAACGACGTAGTCCAAGAGTTGGGCATAGATCTGTGCCTCAAGTGCCAGAATACGTTCTTCGGCGTTTAGTATTTTGTCTTCAAGTTCTTTGAGTTCGGGGGTGATGTAGCGTTCGGCTTGAACCAGCGTTTGCTTGCGTATCCACGCTTCAGGCACAAGGTTGCGATAGGTGTTTCGCACTTCAAGATAGTATCCGAAGTTGGTGCTGTAGCCCACCTTGAGACTTGCTATGCCCGTGCGCTTGGCTTCCTCGTCTTGAATGTTGGTAAGTACATCGCGCGAGGAGGTAGAAAGTTTCCGCAACTGGTCGAGCTCTTCGTTTACGCCCCCGCCGATGTAGCCGCCGCCAGCAGTCTTTACAGGAGGGTCGGGGCGCAACGTGCGCTTCAAGGTTTGTGTGAGTTCGCTGAGGGGTTTTATTTCGTTGGATAAATAGGCAATGACCTCAGCTTCGATGCCTGCAGCCACTTGTTTTATGGTTGCAGCGCTCTCAAGTGCAAGGCGCAGTTGTTGCAATTCGCGGGGATTGGCGCGGCGGGTGCTGATGCGTGAAACAAGGCGTTCTAAGTCTCCCACGCGGGGCAGTTCTTGTTCGCAAACTTGTCTGAGGGAGGTGTGGCGAAAGAATTGTTCAACGCCATCTTGCCGTCTCTTGATTTCTTCTACATTCCGCAGCGGGAAGAGCAACCAGCGTCGCAACAGTCGTCCACCAGGCGGAGTGAGTGTGTTGTCCACAACGTCGAGTAGGGCTTTTCCGCCTGCCTGCATCGGGCTTACTATTTCTAAGTTACGCACTGTGAAAGGGTCTATGCGTACATAGCGTTCTTCCTCTATACGGCTGATGCGTGTGATATGTTGAGTGGCGGTGTGCTGCGTAAGTTCCAAATAGCAGAGCACGGCTCCTGCTGCCACAATGCCTTCATGCAGGTGGTCAATGCCGAAGCCCCGCAGGTTTTTTACCTTGAATTGCGATAGCAAAGACTTTTCGGCGTTGGCATAATTGAAGGTCCAATCGTCAGTTTCGTAGGTATAGAAGCTCCCGCCAAATATCTTCTCAAAGCGTTCTTTGTTGCCGCGTCGCACAAGAATTTCTTTAGGACCGAAACTATCGATTAGTTTTTTAACAACGTCTGCAGCACCTTCTGTTATCATGAACTCTCCCGTGGAAAGGTCCAGAAAAGAAATGCCTAATGCTTGGGCTCCAAAGTGCACGGCTGCAAGCCAATTGTTTTCCTTGTCGGCCAATACACCCTGCTGCATGGCCACGCCAGGTGTGACAACTTCTGTAATGCCGCGTTTTACAAGCGTCTTTGCCAACTTTGGGTCTTCGAGCTGGTCGCAAATAGCTACGCGAAACCCTGCCCGGACCAATCGGGGAAGATAGGTGTCCAAGGCATGGTAGGGAAATCCCGCCATTTCCAGGTCGGCAGCACCATTCTTGCCGTTGTTTCGCCGTGTGAGGGTGATGCCTAACACCTTTGACGTTGTCACAGCGTCTTCGCCATAAGTTTCGTAGAAGTCGCCGCAGCGAAACAATAGTAGAGCATCGGGGTGCTTCGACTTGAGGTCAAAGAACTGCTTCATCATTGGGGTTAAAGTTTCCTTAGGCATTGTTTATCTATAAAAAGGAGTTGAGCGCGAAGTTAGGTTAAAAGCTTCTTACTTTTGGTATGTTTCTGAGGGTTGCAATATGCTTCGTGGCAGTTGCATTGCTGCACAGTGTATGGAGCCATGCTGTTGGATGAGTGTGCGGGCATCAATGCCTACGATGTCGTATTTTGGAAAAAGCTGCGCCAAGGTTCTGCGCGCCTGTTGGTCGCGTGCTTCGTCGGAGTAGGTGGGAAGGAGTATGGCTCGGGGGAGTATCAGGAAGTTGGCGTATGTGGCTGGCAGGCGTTGTCCCTCTTCGTCAAAACATGCAGGAGCCATGGGCAGTGGAACGAGTGTGTATTGTTTGTTGTCAGCATCGCGAAGTTCGTGCAGTTCTTGCTCCATGAGTTGTAGGTCGGCATAGTGTTCGTCGGTTTTGTCGTTGCACTTGACGTATGCTATGACGTTTCCTGGGCAGAAGCGTGCCAGTGTGTCGATGTGTCCATCGGTGTCGTCGCCTGCAAGGTGGCCGTGTGTGAGCCAAAGTACATGTTCTGTTCCGAAGAGTTCTTCAAACTTGCTTTCTATATATTGGCGTGTGCGTCCTTTGCCGCGAGTAGGGGTGCAGAGGCATTGTTCGGTGGTAAGGATGGTGTCTGTGCCGTTGCTTTCTATGCTTCCTCCTTCGAGCACAAAGTCCAAGGCATCGACATACGCCCCTTTAATGATGCCTGCTTCATGGAGCTTGTGGGTAAGGGCGTTATCGTGTTGGGCGGGAAACTTCCCGCCCCAGCCGTTGAAGCAGCAATCTGTCAGTTCCCATCCAGCCGTGCTCAGAACGCTGAGCACTCCATGGTCGCGTGTCCAAGTGTCGTTGGTTGGGGCACTGAAGAAGCATATCTTCTTAACGACTTTTTGGGGTAAGCGTGTGCACAATAGGTTGCGTACCTCTTCAGCACGTGGATGAACGATCAGCAAAGGTTCGCGGCGGGCTATTTCGTAGGCCATGCGCACGTATGTCTCTGTGATTTCCTTTAGCATAGGGGCCCAATCAGTTTCTTCGTGGGGCCAAGTGAGCCAAATGCCGCTTTGCGGATACCACTCTGCAGGCAAGATGCGACGACTACGGCGAATGTTGACCGCGTCTATTTCGGTGAGCAATGTTTCGAAGTCGCCATCCTGTTTGGGAACACGCGAAAGAGGTGTGAAAAGGGACATAACAGCTGTGGAGGTTTATGTTCGTGGTCAATATCGCTCATTCAAAAAAACACACAAAGTGTCGCAAAGCGCTTTCATCATTGAAGAGCAAGATAGCCTTTGCGACACTTTGTGCTTTGAGTAAATGATACACAAGGGACTAAACCTTTTTTCTGAGCGTCAGAACACGCGCTGCGGCAGGCGGCTGAAGTGTATCTTCTTGTAAGGCAAGATGCAAGGTTCTGCATTGCCTGGTATGCTTTCGCGGCGCATGAGGTAGTTGATGAAGGCTTGCGTGCTGTTAGGCATGTCTAAGAAGCGCAGCTCTTGCGACTTCGGGAAGAGGTCTGTGCTGTATCCATCGCCTCCGTTTGAATGAAACTCATCTGCCACGACGAGGTATGTACGTTTTTTGCGCAATAAGGTACGCGAACCATCGGGATTGATATAGGCCAATTCCTTGACGTGTCCCGTTTTTGTCGTGTCAATCTCAAGGCTACTAGTCTGTATCCAACCATAAGCGCGATTGTGCAGGCCACATTCTACGAGATTCTTGATTTGTTCGCCGGTGAGACGGAACACACGTAGCTTGTTAGCAAAGGGAAGTGTCTCGCCTACATCCAGAATGCGTATCTGCCCTTCAGGAAAACCGCTGCGAATGCTGCCGAAATGGTTCACTCCGATAACGGGCATGTCTGCCGGTAGATGGCCGGTGGTGCGCAGGGCTTCGGCATAAGCTTCGCATACCATATAGCCCATTTCCGTTTGGCAGTATTTGTTGGTTGTGCGGTCGTGAACGAGTTCGCGTGTGCAATAGGTCACAGGCTGGCTGAGCGCATATCCTTGTATCTGTGTTGACGAAAGTGTGTTGTTAAGCTCTGTGAGATAAGCTTGTTGCTTGGTGCCGAGTAGGATGTTGGGGTTTACTCTTACGATTTCGGGCGTTACGCTAAGCACACGTTTTGATTGCATATCTACTTCAAACTTGACGAGGCTGATGTATTCTCCGTGCCATTTGCCTTGAACCACAGGGTAGCCTATGGCATTGATGCGTCCGCAAACGGGCTCGTGGCTGTGTCCGGTGAGCAATGCGTGGAAGTCAGGGTCGGACAACGAAGCGATGTTTGCTCCGTCGCGGTCTTCCCAAACAGGCACACCATCCTGCATGTTTGTGCCCACGTGCATCAGCAGGCAACGTATGTCGGCTTGTGCTACGGGTTGATACTTAGGCGAGGCTTTCAGGGTAGCAATCGTTCCGGTATAGTCGCCGCTGAATGTCAGTCCCATCAGTTTGCTCTTTGAAGCTTGATTGGGGGTGTTGCTTGTCACTAAGCCTACAAACCCCACCGTTATTGTCTTGCCGTTGGGCAGGGTAATCGTTTGTGTGGCACATGGCTGGGCAAAGGCAGGGATGTTGCCCGATTGGTCCGCAACGTTGGCACACACGTACGTGAGGTTCCAACCTGCCGGACGGTAGCTACTCCACTTGTTGGCTAATAGTTGTTGGCCATCGTCAAACTCATGATTGCCGATGGCAGAGATGCTGATGCCCACTTTGTTGAAAAAGTCGGGAAGAAGCCTGCCCTGAGTTGCCGTATAGAAATAGCTGCCACCAAAGTTGTCGCCCGCAGCTACAGTGACGTTGTAGGGATATACTCGTTTCAGACTGTCTAATGTCTGCCACACGGCAGGTGCACCAGGAATGTCTTTACGAGTGTCGGGCAGGAAGCCGCCATGAAAATCATTAAGGCTCATCACCGCCACCGTCACGGTTTGGGCTTGTGTGTTGAGCATAAAACTGAGACAAACAACAGCCAGCAAGCCGTGCAGTGTTTGAAGGGAAAAATACTTGCGCATGGTATTTCACAATTAAATTTGCCGGCAAAGATAGTGCAAGGCGAGCGCAAAAGCAAACAAAACGCAGTTTTGATTTGATCTTGCCGAGCCGCCGCCTATCTTCGCAAAGCAAAGTAGTACAATGCGAGCGCAAAAGCAAACAAAAGACGAAGTTTTTGTTTTATCCTATGCCGAGCCGCAGCCTAATTATTAATACAGTGTTGTGCATGGCAAGATGAGAGAAAAAAGGTGGAAACATACCATGTTGGCAACGCTCCTTTGCTATGTTCTCTACTTTTCATGGGCATGAACTAAACTTTTCATGGGCATGAAAAATAGCAAAGGTGCCATTTTATAATCTGAAAAGTCCTATGAATGAAGGCTTTTGATGCACTTTTCAGCCTCAGGCATTTGTGTCCTTTTGTTTTGACAATTAGGAGGATTGACTGGAAAACTCAATTCGTGTCTGTGTTATGTCCTATTTTTTTTATTGCGTTTCATTACACGATTAGGCCAAGATAGGCTGCGGCTCGGCAAAGCTGAAAGCAAAAACTTCGTGATTTGTTTTCCTTTGCGCTCGCCTTGCACTATCTTTGCCCCGTAAAAAAACGAAAATAGACTATGACCATGAGAAAACTTTTATTTAGTCTGGCGCTTGTTTTAATATTTGCGACAGGTTTGCAAGCGGCTCCAAGCTTGCCACGTTTTTCTACATCGGAAACCGATGCTGTTTGGTACAACATCGTGTTTAGTGTCAACGAAAATGCACTGAGCGACCGTGGCAACAACTTGGCTCTGCGCGCTGTGACACTCAATGCCTCGTCCAATTCCTTTCAGTGGGCTGTCATTGGTACACGCGATGATTTCACGCTTTTGAGCAAGAACGGACGCTACGTTGTTTATAGCATTCCGAAAGATCAGTATGTAACTTCAAAAGATTCTGCCACACACTTCTCACTAACTGTCAGCGAGGACGACGATGCGTGTTGGGAAATTCGCATCAAAGGCACCAGCCAATCACTGACCAAAGCCTCGGCAGCTGCAAATGCCTTGATACAAGCCGAAGAAGCGGGTAGCGCACTGGCAGCAGTTTATTTCCAAGCTACAGAAATGCTCCCTCCCGTCATCAATGCTGAAACCGACGAGGCCGTGTGGTATCAGATACGCTTCAAGGCTGGCGCACAAACCACTATTGCCGACAAAGGCAGCGGCAATGCTGTGAAGCAAGCTAAGGCCGCTAAGAGCGATGACCAACTGTGGCGACTCATTGGGAGTGAGAGCGGCTTCAAGATCAAGAATAAGCAAAACGGAACGTATCTCTATACGAGTGGAACGAGTGTGATGAGCACCAGCAATGCTTCGCAGGCAGGTACGTTCACCTTGGCGCTGACCGAAAACACTACGTATCAGCCTGCTTATATGATTTCCAGCGGATCTGCTGGATACTTCAATGCTTGGCAAGGCATCACGGCCGGCAACAACGTGGGCCTTTGGAGCAGCAAAACGGACCAAAACAATGTCGTAGCCTTCATTGCTGAAGCCGACATAGAGCTCGCCGAGTATGCCACAACAGGCATCAGTTCATACACCCCCGAACACCAAAGCACCCTATGGTACAACACACCCGTGGAACTCTCTTCGGGTCTGAGTGGCGACAAATGGAAAGACTATGCCCTGCCCCTTGGCAACGGACAGTTGGGTTCTACCTTCCTCGGAAATGTATATAAGGAAGACCTTCAGTTCAACGAAAAGACGCTTTGGACGGGAACTTCAAACGACCGCGCCACATACGGTTCCTACGTAGGTGGAAGCGGATATGGCGGATATCAGAACTTTGGCGATGTCATCGTGAAACAGATGGACACCGAAGCCTTTGACTTCACCGACGGAAAAGGCGTTATTAACTATCTGCGTCAGCTTGATCTCACCACAGCCACCGGACTTGTCACTTTCACAAGCCAAGCCACAGGTGTGAACTATGAGCGTCGCTACATCGTGAGCAATCCCGACAACGTGGCCGCCTATCTGTTCACTGCCGACCAACCAGGCAAACAGTCGCTGCAAATCTCTCTGACAAGCGGCAAACCAGGTGTGGATGCTACAACAAGCTATGCCGATGGCGAAGCGTGGTTTAGTGGCAAGCTGCAGACCGTGAGCTATAATGCTCGCATCAAAGTAGTCAACAAAGGCGGTACACTCAAGACAAAGGGAAGTAGCATTGTTGTGACAGGAGCCGACTCCGTATTAATATATATAGCCGCAGGCACCGACTACGACCCAACGTCTTCTACCTACACCAGCTCAACCCTGCGCAGTGCGCTCAACACCACCATGCAGGAACGAGTACAGGCTGCCGCCGCCCGCCAGTGGGACGCACTCTATGCCGACCACGTGGCCGACCATAAGCAATTCTACGACCGAGTAGAGTTTGTGCTCGATGCCGCCAGAAACAATCAAACCACCGAAACGCTTGTCAACAACTATAGTAGCCAGAAAGGAACAACGGCTGCGGGTGCCTTGATGCTCGAAAAGCTCTATTTCGACTACGGACGTTACCTCACCATAGCTGGAAGTCGCGGTATCGCCCTGCCTACTAACCTCCAAGGCATTTGGAACAACAGTAGCAGTGCCCCATGGGGAGCCGACATCCATGCCAACATCAATGTGCAGATGAACTATTGGCCTGCCGAACCCACCAACCTCAGCGAGCTTCACCTGCCGCTCCTTGACTATATCATCAATATGTCAAAGAGTGCACAGTGGAAACAGTATGCCACCAACATGGCTGGCCAAACCGTGGGTTGGACCTGCATCACCGAGAACAACATTTTTGGCGGACGTGGTAGCTTCCAAACCAACTACGTAATAGCCAATGCCTGGTATGTTACTCACCTGTGGCAACACTATCGCTATACCCTCGACCGCGAATTCCTCAAGCGCGCCTTCCCCGCTATGTGGGGAGCCACGCAGTTCTGGATGGAACGTCTCAAACTGGCCAGCGACGGCACCTACGAATGTCCCAACGAATACTCGCCCGAACATGGACCTGGAAGCGAAAACGCGGTAGCCCACGCACAGCAACTCGTGGCAGAACTCTTCTCAAACACCTTAGATGCCATCGAAGTGCTCGGAACCGATGCTGGCATCAGTGCCACAGACATTGCTACGTTGCAAGACCGCTACAACAAACTTGACAAAGGTCTGCGCATCGAACAATACACAGGTCAGTGGGGAAGCACCGTGAATGGCATCAGCACGGGTACGAACATTCTGCGCGAATGGAAGTATTCTGCCTATACAGCCGGTGCAAACGGTCACCGCCATAGTTCACACCTCATGTGTCTGTATCCCTTCAGCCAAGTAGAAGAAGGCTCAGACCTCTTCAATGCCGCTGTAAACTCCTTGCAGTTGCGCGGCGATGCCAGCACAGGATGGTCCATGGCCTGGAAAATCAACCTTTGGGCACGCGCCAAGAACGGAGCCCACGCCCACCAAATCTTCGACTATGCACTCATCGCAGGCCGTGGAAGCGGCGGTGTGTTCTACAACCTCTTCGACGTGCACGCTCCCTATTACTTCCAGATAGACGGTAACTTCGGAGCCTGCGCGGGTATGGCTGAAATGCTTATGCAAAGCCATACGGGAACCATTGAGATACTGCCCGCACTGCCCACAGCCCTGTGGAGAAACGGACATATCAACGGACTCAAAGCCGTGGGCGACTTCACCGTTGACATCGCTTGGAAGAATGCCAAAGCCGACCAAGTAGTCATTCGCAACAACCAAGGTCAGCCTCTCAAGGTGAAGTGCAGCGGCATCGGAAAGAGCACCGTCAAGTTCCTCATCAATGGAAAAGAAGTAACTCCCACTGTCATTGACAACGACAACGTGACGATACCGTCAAAGGCCGGCGACGAAGTCTATATCTTCTTCAATGGAGTGCCCACGGGTATTGCCGAAGTCGTTCAGCCCGAAGCCTTGATCCTTTCTTTTAGTGGACGCCGTGTGAGCGTGGACGGCGACGTTAACTCACTCACGCTCACCGACCTTCAGGGACGTCGCATTCGTGCAGCAAAAGGACGTTCCATTGAAGCTCCCCGCAATGCAGGCGATTTGTTTATCCTCACAGTGAAACGCAGCGACGGAACCTCTGTCTCACAAAAAATAGGTTTCTAAATGCGAAAGACCATACGCAAATACAGCACCAAAGCTGTAGAAGAAAAGTTGTTGAGCCGCCTTTTCCATGAGGCGGCTCGCACGCAAACTATGGGAAATCTGCAACTCTACAGCGTTGTTGTCACACGCGATGCCGAGACGAAGCGCCGCTTAGCACCGCTTCATTTCAATCAGCCGATGGTGGAAGGTGCTCCCGTGGTGCTAACCTTTTGTGCCGATTTCCATCGTACAACTCGATGGTGTGAGGAGAGAAATGCAGATCCAGGCTACGACAATCCCCTCTCGTTTCTCAACGCTGCGACAGATGCTCTGCTCTTCTGCCAGCGTTTTTGCGACCTTGCTGAAGAGGCTGGACTCGGACTTTGCTTCCTCGGAACAACAATCTATCAGCCCGAAGGTATTATCGATGTCTTGAAACTGCCAAAGCTTGTCTTTCCCGTGGCTACCATCACACTCGGCTGGCCCGATGAAGATCCGCAACCGACAGACCGTCTGCCCAATGCCGCCTTCGTACACCATGAAACCTATCAGCCCATAACACGCGAAACAATCGACCGTGATTATGCTGAAAAGGAAGCTTTACCCGAAAACGTAGAGTTCGTTCGTATAAACAACAAAGAAACCCTCGCACAAGTCTTTACCGACTGCCGCTATACACGTTCAGCCAACGAAGCCATGTCCGAAGGTCTGATTGTTGCGTTGAAAAAGCAAGGGTTCCTATCTTAATAACACACACATTATAGTATTGATAAACGATGAAAGTAGTAAATCTGGGAGCTACAAACTCTGTGCTCAATACTTTTATGGCTGAATTGCGCGACAAGCAGTTTCAGCAAAATCGTACGCTCTTTCGCAGAAACCTTACCCGCATAGGGCAGGTTATGGCTTATGAATTGAGCAAAACGCTCAGCTATTCAGATACAGTCGTAGAAACACCTCTCGCTGAAAAGATCGTCAGTACCTATGACGACCATATCGTAGTGGGCACTGTGTTGCGTGCGGGACTTGCTTTTCACGAAGGGTTTCTTGAAGTTTTTGATGGTGCCGATAATGCCTTTGTGGCAGCTTATCGCGAAGAGGGGAGTGCGGACAACTTGAAGATACATGTAGATTATATGGTATCTCCCGATTTGGGTGGAGCGACGTTGCTCCTTGTCGATTCCATGTTGGCTTCAGGGGGCAGTATGGAACTTGCCTATCAAGCACTTTTGCGAGCAGGCAAACCCCGAAAGCTACATCTCTGTGTGGCCATAGCCGCTCCCGAAGGTGTGCAGCATTTGAAGGAAGTCTTCCCCAACGATGATGTTACCCTATGGACTGCCGCTATCGACGACCGCCTTAACGAGCAAGCCTACATCGTACCAGGACTTGGCGATGCTGGCGACCTGAGTTTCGGAGAAAAACTATGATTGTTTGACGGTATAGCGTCAAATGCCTTGATCCAATAGTAAATAAGGCCATTGTCAGATGAAAAATCCCACTTTGCAACTATACAGTGCGGATTTGTCAACAAAGCTTTCGTTGCCGTTTGCCCTGAGCCCAGTCGTTGGCGGTTTCCCCTCACTAGCAGAGGGCTATTTGCAAGGCTCTATAGACCTCAACAGAAAGTTGATCAATCATCCCGCAACCACATTCTTTGCCAAGGTCATTGGCAATTCCATGCGTGACCGAGGCATCGAAGAAGGAGATCTGGTCGTGATCGACAAATCCTTGGAACCACGCGAAGGAGATATAGTCGTGGCATTTATAGATGGTGAGTTCACTATAAAAACCATTCATATAGAGCCCGAGGGGAAAGGCGTGACACTGCTTCCCGCCAATCCCGATTTTCAGCCTATCCCTATCTCGCCCGAGGAAGATTTTATCGTATGGGGCGTAGTGACTTATACCATCAAGAAACAAAGATAATCTTCATTTGACTATTTGACGATTTACAATCTGACAATTTAGCGGACGTATCCAAGCGCAGTAGTCCAATAGTAAATTGTCCAATTGTCAAATGCTTGGATTGTCCAATAGTAAATTGTCCAATAGTCAAATGTGCTGGTTTGGGCTTGTTGACTGCAATAATTTTTATTTGTCTTGCGAGCGCGTCTTTCGGCCAGACCTGCGTTCAACTCCCGTCGTCGTATTGAGCAACAACGACGGATGTATCATAGCCTTAAGCCCAGAAGCTAAAAAACTCGGACTCAAGCGCGGTGATGTGTTCTTCAAAGTTCGTCCCATGTTGGAACGAAACGGAGTAGCGGTCTTCAGCAGCAACTATACGCTTTACGGAGATATGTCAAGGCGTGTGATGTGGCTGCTCGGAACGTTCACCCCAGAGCTCGAAGTGTATAGTATAGACGAAGCCTTCCTGAACCTCTCAGAATCTTTTATTAAAGACGTAACATTGAAACAATATGGCGAAAACATCGTGCGCACCGTTATAAAGGGTACAGGTATCCCCGTCTCCATGGGGATAGCACCAACCCGAACATTGGCAAAGATAGGAAGCAAGTTCGCGAAAAAATATATAGGCTATCATGGCTGCTGTTGCATAGATACCGAGGCCAAACGCCAAACAGCCTTGCGCCTCACTTCTATAGAAGACGTATGGGGAGTAGGACGCAAAATAGTGACAAAGCTTGCAGCACGAGGGATACATACCGCATGGGATTTTACACAAATGACAGCTGATGAAGTTAAGAGAAACTTCACTATAACTGGTTTGCGCACATGGCGAGAACTACGAGGCGAACCCTGCATCTCAGTGGCTGAACTTCCTATCAACAAAACAATCTGCACCAGTCGCAGTTTTCCAGGCTCAGGCATCAATACGCTTGAGGGATTGGAAGAAGCCATTGCAGCCTTCGTAGATGAAGTAGTGCGCAAGTTGCGTAAACAAAAAGCCGCTGCAAGCACCGTAACGATCTTTGCTTTTACCAGTCCGCACCGCATCGATCAGCCCTCCGACTTCCTGCAGGCTACAGCCCACTTGCCTATAGCCACGTCTTCACTCCCCGAACTGACGGCTACTGCTATGCAACTGCTTCGCGAAAGCTGGCGTTCATCTCAGTTTCAATATAAGAAGGCAGGTGTCGTTGTTTCGGATATATGTCCTGCCACAGCCATAGAGCCCCATCTTTTTGATCCCATTGACCGTTTCCGACAAGAGGCTCTTCAGAAAGCAATTGATGCCGTCAATGCCAAACAGGGTAGGGGGACTGTGCATACAGCCGTGCAAGGCGGACACCACTTTTCCGAACGTCTCAAGGCAGATTATAAGTCGCCTGCCTATACAACAGACCTTTCCCAAATCATCCGCGTCAAAAGCTAAAAGCTCTATACGTAATATCCCCCGCGCTCCCAACCTTTGCGGCAGAGGAAGCGTACGTAAACGACTTACGTTATTTATTTAGATACACTTGCGCAGACGGTCGTCAATACGTGGAACGTCAATAATCTGATAAGTGCTGTCGGGGAGGAGCCATACAATGCGCCGTGCTTTGACATATAAGCCGATGTCTTCAAGCATTAGCGCGTAGAGATTGAGTTGAATGGTATAGAGCCCCAAGTCTTCTTCGTAGAGGTCTTCAAATGGTTGGAGTAGCTTGCGATGATAGCGGCGGCTATATTCATTTTGCAAACTGCCGTTGGTTTTGTAGTCGAGCACCACAAAACCGGCTTCGCTGCTGTCTCCCTCGCTCGTGTCGTAGTAAAGCATATCAAACGTACCACAAATCTGTTCACGCAGGTTTTTGCTCTCATCGGTATTCTTCCCACTATACACACGTGCTTCATTGAGCACAAGGTGATAGCTCGTAGGCAATTCGTCCATAAACTTTTCAATGGCTTCTTCCTTGGGATGGAGAGGAGCCAAATATCCGTATTGGGGCATATATTGCGACCTAACACTGGAGCGTATCAACTCGGGATGACCAGCGCGCAGATAGGCAAGACTTTCGCCAAACTCGTGCGTCTTCGTACCCAGTGTACTGGCGCGAAAGGCATTACACCGCCATTTCTTAAGCCAAAAATCTGCGGTTTCGCCTTTACGCTGAGCATAGCGCTCGGCCTGTAGTTCTTCATCAAAGGGATGAGCGATAAAGCGATGGCCAATGCTTGACACAGAAGCCAAGTTCTTGCCACCCAGCGTGTATTTATGGCCTTCTTCTTCGAATTCTAAGTCTCCGAAAGCTTGGAGCACAAGTTCACGAGCCTGTGATGCGGCGGTTGGTTCGCCTGGGATGGTAAACATGGTGTATATGTTTTTAGTTCTTTTATGGTCTAAGTAAGAGCAAACAGTGGATTTTGGTGAAGGCTTAAAAAGCAATCAATTCACAAATTAGCGAGTAGTCGTAGCCTCGCGAAAGGGCAAAGCGTATAAGCCGTTCGCGGTAACTTTTGATTTCTGCGCCTGATTTGTCTGAAGTCACACGATCTGTGGTTTTATCAATATATAAATAGTCGGCATTGGCATCTAACTGGCGGCACTTGCTTTGTAAGAGGTGCAGCAAATTTTGGCGTATCAAATCTTGAGACAATTCTGCAAGTGCATTGCCTATCTTGTCAGCACCGATGCCTTTTTGATGGAGTGCGGCTTGAACCTTCAAAGGTCCCCATCGGTCATAGTGTGTCTTGTCGTGAACAAAAGCACGAGCATAACGGCTCTCGTCAATAAAGCCTTCGTCTTCAAGCTTATCGAGAACTTCCTCCTGCATCTGAATGTCACACCCCATCCGTCCAAGGTACAAGCTAATATCTTGTCGGCAACACTCACGTTGAGCACATCGGGAAGAGGCGCGTGAATAAGCATCAGAAAAGGTTACAGGCGGTTTGCTCATTGAAAAAAACGAGATTTTGATGTTCTTAGCTGTGCAAAGATAGCTTTTTTGTGAATTTGGAGACTTCGTAAGCCAGAAAAACGCTTTTTTCAGAACAAATTGAAACAACGTGCACCTTTTTTTGACAGAAACTTGCTACTTTTGCCGCAAACGCATGGAAACGAACGTTCTAAGCAATAAACGGAGCTTTTTCCGTGCAGTTTTTAACAAAGGAAAAAGAAAAAGGACATAAGGATATGGACCATACACTGCGAGTGATTATCAGTGGTGGCGGCACGGGAGGACATATATTCCCGGCGATTTCCATTGCAAACGAGCTACGTGCTAAATGCCCCGAAGCAGAATTTCTGTTTGTTGGAGCTGAAGGACGTATGGAAATGCAACGTGTGCCGCAAGCAGGATACAAAATTAAAGGACTTCCTATTGAAGGATTTGACCGCAAGAAGATTTGGCGCAACGCTGGTGTGCTTTTGAAATTGTGGAAGAGTCGGCGCATGGCTCGTCGCATCATTCGCGACTTCCGTCCCGATGTAGCAATCGGAGTGGGAGGATATGCCAGTGGCCCCACACTTGACGAAGCCACTCGAATGGGCATACCCACACTCATTCAAGAGCAAAATTCCTATGCAGGCGTAACCAACAAACTCTTGGCTAAACGCGTTGACCGCATCTGTGTAGCTTACGATGGCATGGAACGCTTTTTCCCAAAAGAGAAAATAGTCTTCACGGGCAATCCTGTGCGACAAAACTTGCTCAAAGAAGCTCCCACGCAGGCCGATGCATTGAAGTCGTTTGGGCTTGTGCCCGCTAAGCGTACCATTCTCATTGTGGGAGGTTCGCTCGGAGCGCGCACGATAAACGAAAGCGTACTTGGCAACCTGCCGCTCATCAGACAGCAAACCAAGGTGCAATTCATCTGGCAAACTGGAAAATACTATAGCGAAGAAATTCAGGCAGAACTGCAGCGTCGTGGCAAGCCCGACAACCTTTGTGTCAACGACTTTATAGCCGACATGGCCGCGGCCTACGCAGCTGCTGATCTGGTGATTTCAAGAGCGGGCGCGGGCAGTATCAGTGAATTCTGTCTGTTGGGAAAGCCTGTTATCCTCATTCCCTCTCCCAATGTGGCCGAGGACCATCAAACCAAGAACGCGCTCGCATTGGTGCAAAAAGACGCAGCACTCTACATAAAGGACGACGAAGCACGCGAACTACTCATGCCCTTAGCCATCAACACGGTGCAAGACGTGGAACGCCTAGCTATTTTGGGCGAAAACATTCGCGAGCTTGCCAAGCCTAATGCGGCAAGCGACATTGCCGATGAAGCTATCAAACTGTCAAACGCGGACGAATCCCGCCGCTAACTTTTCAAATAGTAAATAGCAATGATGACCAAATCAGTATATTTTTTAGGAGCGGGCGGCATCGGCATGAGTGCGCTGGTGCGCTATTTTCTCTCTGCAGGTTGCTACGTTGCAGGATACGACCGCACGGAGACTCCTTTAACTCGCGAACTTTGTGCTGAAGGGGCACACATTCATTATAGCGACGACGTACAACTTATACCTCAGCCCTGCCGCACGAAAGAGGAAACTCTCGTCGTCTATACTCCCGCCATTCCCAGCGACCATCGCGAAATGTCGTGGTTTCGTAAAGAGGGTTTTACGCTGCACAAACGCGCTGAAGTTCTTGGTACCTTAACGCGTCAAATGGATGGCCTTTGCGTAGCAGGCACCCACGGGAAAACCACCACCAGTGCCATGACCGCCCATCTGCTTCATGAAAGCCATGTTGGTTGCAATGCATTTCTCGGCGGCATTACCAAGAATTATGGTACCAATTATTTGCTTTCCCCCCAGTCACCCTATGTAGTAATTGAGGCCGATGAATTCGACCGCAGTTTCCATCACCTGCGCCCCTTTGTCACTGTGGTTACCAGTGCCGATGCCGACCATCTTGACATCTATGGCACCGAAGAAGCTTATTTGGAAAGTTTCAGCCACTATACGAGCCTTGTACGCCCAGGCGGAGCACTCATTCTTCATACTGGCTTGAAGTTTCAGCCCCGTCCCCAAGACGGCGTGCGTACTTTTACTTACAGCCGTAATGAAGGTGACTTCCACGCTACAAATATCCGCATCGGAGGCGGGCACATCATCTTTGACTACGTTTCACCCTTAGGCAATATCAATGACGTTGAGCTCGGCGTACCCGTGAGCATCAATATAGAGAATGGCATTGCGGCTATGGCTCTCGCGCAGATAGCAGGTGCCAATGCTCAAGAAATATGCACAGCTATGGGTTCTTTTGAAGGAGTGGACAGACGGTTTGACTTCAAGATAAAGAATGAGCACCACGTATTGCTTTCAGACTACGCTCACCACCCGCAAGAAATTGCAGCCAGCATTCGCTCCTTGCGTGAAGTCTTCACAGATCGCCGTATTATGGGGATCTTCCAGCCCCACCTCTATTCACGTACCAAGGATTTCTATCCACAGTTTGCCGAAGCCCTTTCACTGTTGGATGAAGTGGTGCTCACTGAAATATATCCCGCTCGCGAAAAACCCATTGAAGGCGTTACGTCAGAACTTATCTACGACCGCATTGCAGCAGGTGTTACCAAGCATCTGATCAACAAAGCCGACCTCCCCGAATTTGTTAAGTCAACTGATGTGGATGTACTTGTCGTGCTGGGGGCTGGCGATGTAGAAGACTACATGAACACATTTGCTGAGATTATCAACAAGAAATAAAAGACCGTGGAAGCCTCGAAACCAAAAAGGAACTATATACTCCTCACACTGCAAGTCGCTGTAGTTGTTGCAGTGTTGGGTTATTTGACCTTTGTATTGACTGACATAGCCAACCGCCCTGCCACGTCCGTCTGCGAAAAGGTTGAAATAAAAATCATGGACAGCACGCGTGCCGGCTTTATCACACGCGAAGAGGTGGAACGCATCCTTGAAAAGGAAAATCTGCGACTGACTGGCCAAAAGATGGAAGACATCAATAGTGCAACGGTGCAAAAGACATTATTGAAAAACGCGTTCATCAGCGAAGCTACCTGCTACAAAACGCCTGACGGACGTTTCAACATCCTCATCTCCCAGCGCCTTCCTATTATGCGTGTGATGGCCTCCGATGGTACAGACTACTACATGGATGCTCACGGCAAAATTATGAACCCCATGGGCTATAGTGCCGACTTGGTCGTTGCTACAGGATATATTTCAAAGAGTTTTGCCAAAGACTCCTTGTTAACACTCGGGATCTTTTTGCGCGACAACGATTTTTGGAACGATCAGATAGAGCAAATCGATGTGCGCAAAGATGGCAGCATCGACCTTGTGCCCCGTGTAGGGAGTGGACTGCTCCATGTTGGCGACGTGAGCAATCTTGACACAAAGTTTCGCAATTTGCGAGCACTCTACGAAAAAGTCTTTCCCACCATTGGTTGGAACAAGTACGCAAGTATCAACATAGAGCACACCAATCAAATCATTTGTAAAAAGAAGAAAAAATAAAAATAAGCAATCATGGTAACACACGACAATTTCATCGTAGCCGTAGAGCTTGGCTCTTCGAAGGTAAGCGCCATAGCGGGCGACAAACAGCCTGACGGAGCTGTGCGCATTTTGGCTGCTGCCCAAGAAGCAAGCGAAGATTTCATACGCAAAGGGCGCATATACAATGTTGACAAATTTGCGCTTTGCATCAATCGTATCAAAGAAAAATTGGAAAAGGGAGTAGGAGGTATGAGCATAGCTAAAGCCTATGTAGGCATTGGCGGTTTAGGCATGCACAGTGTGCTTAACACCATCACCAAGGGCTATCCCGACCGCGTCAAAGTCACTGATGAAATGATCGACGTGATACAAGACGAAAACAGTGCTTCGCAACCTACCGACAGAGACATCATCGGAGTCATTCCGCAGGAATACAAGCTCAGCCAAATGAAAACGCTTGACCCCGTAGGTATTCTTTCGCAAAGCATCACCGGCAACTTCCTCAATATCGTTTCAGCCGCTCAGACCAAACAACAAATCATTGACAACTTCGCCCACTGCCGCATAGTAGTTGTGGACCTACCCGTCACTTTCCTTTCATTAGCCGACAATATGGTCAGCGACCGTCAGCGTCAAAGCGGTTGCGTATTTGTTGACATGGGTGCACAGACCACCAGTGTGGGTGTATTCAAGAGCGGCATCCTCCGCCACTTGGCTGTCATACCTCTCGGCGGAGCCAACATCACTTCAGATATTGCCACAGCTTTCCAGGTTGACGAAGCCGAGGCCGAAGAGATAAAGCTCAACTACAACTTTGCCATCGAAGACATTGACGAAGACGACAAAGAGCAATTCACAACAAGCGACGGGCGCACCTTCTTGGTCAACGAGCTCAAGAAACTCGTCAGTGCCCGACTTGAAGAAATCATTCTTAACGTCAAGCACCAGATAGAACTCTCGCAATTCACTCCGCAACAGCTCGTAAGTGGCATCATACTCACCGGTGGCGTAGCCAAAACGCGCAACATAGAGCGAGCTTTTGCCCTTGTGACCAACATACCAGGCACTGTCAATGTAGCGCGAGGCATCAAGCTTTCTTTCCGCACAAACAAGCACGATTTCAACAAAGACGGCTCTTACGATAGCGTCATTTCGCTTGTTGACAAAGGCAACGAAAATTGTTGCGGAGGCGAGATAGACCAAACTAATGACATCTTTGGTTCAGACAAAAAAGACGAAGATGCGAAAAAAGACGAAACAACGACAGCAGGTGACACTATACCCAGCACGCCGACAAATCACGACGGACGTATCTCAGGAGGCGATGTTGACACCCCAATTACAGAGACCACCGAAGAGCCAACGAAAGAACCAACAAAACCCTCCAAATTCAAGAAAGTTTGGGGTCGTCTCCTTAGTTCTACGAAAAGCGGCCTTACAAAGCTTATCTCTGAAGATGAATAAAATGCTCATTATTCCACGCTTTCAACTTTAACAACGTCACATATAGTTATGAAACCAAACAAACACGACATAGATCTGCTCGACATCAATGCAGACGCCTCCTCTCCCAGTATCATTAAAGTGATCGGAGTTGGCGGAGGCGGCGGAAACGCTGTAAACCACATGTATCGCGAAGGCATTCACGACGTAAACTTTGCCGTGTGCAACACCGACAGCAAAGCACTTAGCGACAGTCCCGTGCCTTTCCGTCTGCAATTAGGCAAAGACGGCCTTGGAGCTGGCAACCACCCCGAACGTGCAGCCCAAGCTGCTGAAGAAAGCATTGAAGACATTCGCAAGATGCTCTCTGATGGCACCAAGATGGTGTTTATCACAGCAGGAATGGGCGGCGGCACAGGCACTGGCGCAGCACCCATCATAGCCCGCGAAGCCAAAGCACTTGATATTCTTACCGTTGGCATCGTCACCATACCTTTTGCCTGGGAAGGCAATAAAAAGATCGACCAAGCCCTCGATGGTGTCGAACAGATAGCCCAATACGTTGATGCACTGCTGGTCATCAACAACGAGCGCCTCCGCGAAGTATATTCAGAACTCTCGGTGCCCACAGCATTTAAGCGCGCCGATGATACACTCTGCAATGCTGCCCGTAGCATTGCTGAAATCATCACCATGCACGGCATTATCAACCTCGACTTCCAAGACGTTTGCACCGTGCTCAAAAATGGTGGCGTGGCCATTATGTCGTTTGGATACGGCGAAGGCCCCAATCGCGTCAGCAATGCCATTGACAAAGCCCTCCATAGTCCCCTGCTCAATCAGAACGATGTTTTCAATTCCAAGAAGATACTTCTTTCCATCTCCTTCTGCGCTGAAAAAGAGGGCGAGACACTCATGATGGAAGAGATGAACGAAGTCAACGACTTCATGAGCCAGTTCCAAAACGAAGATGTAGAGACCAAATGGGGACTATCCACCGACCCCGACCTCGGCAAAAAGGTGAAGGTTACCATTCTAGCTACAGGTTTCGATATAGGCATCGTGCCTGGCATTGCCAGCCGTAAGGTAGAGAAAGACAAAAAGACAAAGCAAATCACCGATGCCGAGCGCGAAGCTAACGAAATTCGTCGCGGCGAATACTACAATAGCAATTCACAAGGTCCCGCTCCACTTCGCACCCGCGTAGCTTTCAAGTTTGAACCAGCCGATCTGGGTAACGAAGAAGTCATAAGTCTCGTAGAAAGTACGCCTACCTACAAACGCACAAAAGAACAACTCAAGGAAATACAAGACAAGGCCCAAGAAGGACGTGAAGTCCCCATAGAATTAGACGTGCTCAGTCCCGAAACACCACAAGAACCCACTACGCTCTTTCCTTGAGAAATAAGCGAAAAACTCCCTTTTTCGGCAAGGCTATCCTAACAAAGACGTAGAAAAAAAGCTTAGGCATGCTCAAAGCTTATCAAAACTACATACTTTTAGTCAAGGGACTTTCCGACAACACACGCGAGGCCTACCTACGGGATGTCTCGCGTTTCCTTGAATACATCAACGAGAAAGGATTGTCCCCCGCAGACGTTACGCTCGAAACGCTCCACGAATACACCCTATTGCTCACCGAGATGGGTATATCTCCGCGTAGCGTCCTGCGCTCGCACAGTGCGTTGCGTTCCTTTTTCCGCTTTTTGGTCATGGACGGTTACCTTCAGGCCGATCCCACCGAACTGCTTGAATCACCCAAGATAGGCCGCCGCCTGCCCGAAGTGCTTACGCTCCAAGAAGTGGACGATTTGCTCGCAGCCATCGATATGAGTCAACCATTCGGCCAACGCGACCGTGCCGTCATCGAAATGCTCTATAGCTGCGGACTGCGTGTGAGCGAACTCTGCAACCTATGCCTCAGCCATTTATATCTTGAAGACGACTTCCTTCGTGTCACAGGAAAGGGCGACAAACAGCGACTCGTTCCCATATCGCCACGCGCCAAGCTTGAACTCGAACGCTGGTTTGAAGACCGAAAAGAAATCCTGCCACGCGAAGGCGAGGAAGATTTCGTATTCCTTTCCCACCTACGCCGCCAACGCCTGTCGCGTATCACCGTGTTCCACAACCTAAAACTATACGCCCGCGCCGCTGGCATCACCAAAACCATTAGTCCCCACACCCTTCGCCACACTTTTGCCACCCATCTACTCGAAGGCGGAGCCAACCTTCGTGCCATCCAAGCTATGCTCGGCCACGAAAGCATTGCTACCACAGAAATTTACACCCACATAGACCGCAGCTACTTGCGTAAACAAATCTTAGAACACTTCCCGCGCAATATGCAATAGCATGAGGTTCACCCATCAGCAATGCTCCGGGGCTCGACTCTTTCCCATTCTTTTTGCTACAAATATCGAATGTCTGTGGACATCGCCTGGGAATATTGTGCGTGAACATCGTACGGTGCGCACGCGAAGGCATCCAATATTTTGCACGAAAAGCGTGCTCTCCCAACCTTTGCGGCAGGGGAGCGTTAAGTATGGGGGAGGGAAATAAGGCTTCTCAATTACATCTTGATGGCATAATATGCCAGGTCATCACAGTTTGTCCTAACTTCTTCAATGATTTCACGACAGCGCTGTTTCTTCATTCCTGCTTTTTCCCCAACAGCAATAAAATCAGAAATCCTGGGGTGTCCCACACCATTAACCGATGTAGCATGTTCGCCATTGTATCCGCCTCTGCAAAGCGTAAGGTCGTAAGCTGGAACAAGTCGCCATTTCCACTCATTAGTATTCCTAAAGACTTGAAAGCTGAAATTCTTACAATGATCGTCCTTGTTGTCTGTGATATAGTTAAAGACCATACGCCGGTACATTTCTTCTACATCCTTTTCGTCTTGTGTCAAAAAGCCCGTCAGTGCTAACAAATTGGAATAATCAAGAACAGGATTTGAAAGTGATACACAAAGAAGACCGCCAGCTGTAGCTGTGTGAATTCTTTCGCCTTCGCTATTAATGTCAAATCTTCGAGAAGCAAAATAGCGTTTATTGACAAACTTGAAGTCTGGCACGTTTATGCCGCATCGCATAGCTACCTCATTGTAATGGAACTCTTGTTGCCCAATGTCTTGCGGGTCATAAGTATGGCGAAACTTTATAAGCCAATGGCCCTCATGGTCTGAAAATACAGCCTTAGGGCGAGCACCGCCGCTATTTCCGCTATTGTACAACAGCAATCCCGCGTCTGTATCTTGCTGCTCGCTTAAGATTTCTAAAGCTTTCTCCTGCAGCATATCAAAATCAAGCATGGTATTTTCTCTTGCAATGACAGTTTCAGGATGATAGGTCAATGCCCCCATACCGCCATTCCCTACAATACTAAGACGGTCAAGGGTTGACAAATTGTGTTCATCCACGCCTTCTTTCTGTAATAGTTTATGGAGCAAATAGCGTCCATACCCATCAGGCAAACTATCTTCAAAAACTCCAAATCCACCACCAAAAGGAGAATAGCTGGCTAAAAACAATCCTTCACGCAGCGGGAGCTCTAAGGGAGAAACACTAAAACCATCAGCAAGCCACGCCCTGAAAAGTCTTTGTACCTTTCAGGGCGCATTCTATAGGCTAAAGCTCTATCAGAAGAACTTTTTGAGCGGTTTTAAGAGCGTTCTGTGCAGACGTATGCTAAGGTCGCGATGCAGGCGACGCGCGATGGGTGGCGTGCGTGTTTCTAATGGAGAGCCTACAGTTTTCTGGGGTAGAGATCGTGTGTCAGCGGTAAGATAGAGCGTTACTTTGCGGGCATCAATAATGCGAATGCCATCGCGGTCGTGGACAGAAGCTCCTTCATCGTCGGTCTTGACGTAGAGCAATACTTCTGAGCAAGAAGTTGGGTCGCAAAAAGTTTTACGGATGCTTTGCATGTGCACCGTAGTACTGTCCGTTCCTTGGTGCTCGGCATTCAGCGCAATGCGAAAGTTCAGTGGTTGGCTTTCGTCGGAAACTTGGTAATGAACGATGAAGACTTTGCGCTTTTCGTACACGCAAAGTTTTTGTTGCATGTCGATACCGGCGGTGAAGATGTGTTTTTGTATGACGTGACGGGTACTATCTAAGCGATGCTCATATTCTTCAGCGGTGCGCCATCCAGGGAAACTCATAGTAAGGTTCCCTTGTAAAGGCTGGAGTTGGGTTGTGGTTTCCGTGGATAAAAATTGCCAAAAGATGGTGTCCGAAGCGATGCCTCCAATCGAAGCGACACAGACTTCGGGCGTAGCAAGTAAAAGCGACTTGCTTGGCTTCGTCTGAGCCGAAAGCTGTGTAGATAGGAAAAGCAATGTAAGAAGAAGGAAGTACTTTTTCATTTAGAAGAAAAGGAAAAGAGAATGATACAGGAAACGTCTGTTATTTACAAAGTGCTACACAAACGCGGTCTTGGAACTCACGGCCAGAGGCAGCGTTGCGCAATCCGTTGTTCATGATGGCGAAAGCCAAGCGATGACCATTGCTTGCGGTGCAGTATCCGCTGAGGGTGCTTACACCTGTTACGGTTCCGGTTTTGGCATAAACGTTTCCCGCAGCTGATGTGTTTTGCATACGGTTGCTGAGCGTTCCGTCCACACCTGCAATGGGGAGTGTGGGTAGCAGGGCATTGTAGATGGCAGGATTGGCATAAGCATGACGAAGCAAAGTAAGGAGAAGCCAAGGGGAAGCATAGTTATAGAGCGATAGTCCACTGCCATCGGCAAATTCATAGATGCTGTAGTCAAGCCCGAGTCTCGCTACAAGGCTGTCAATCACGGCAGCGGCTTCCTTGCGGGTGGCTCCTCGCGTGCCGCCGTGGGCAGCAAGTTGATAGAACATGCTTTCAGCAAAGAGATTGTCGCTGTTTTTCATCATGGGGCGCATGATGTCGGCCATGTTGCGCTCTATTTGGCAAACGACATAGGCCGAGTCGGGCGCATAGCCGCCTATCATTTTCCCGCCAAGTTTGATGCCTGCTGCATATAGTCGGGAAAAGAAGGCACTGGCAAAATCGTCTTTCCCATTGTAAAGCAGTGAAACCAACGGCGGATCGTTGTCGTCCCAGCACCATCCCCAGCCCAATCGGTTTTCGTCTTTGAGCGACGTGTCGAGCACAATGTTTCCTCGGATTTCGCTGATGCCACGCTGTTTGAGGGCTGCGATGAATTGGTCAATCTCTTGGCTACCCAGGAGCGGGTCGAACCCTCCATGGACGTAGAGGTTGCCTGCAAGATAGATGCGCTCCTGAAAAACGCTGTCGTTCAGTCGGGTGTAGAGCGTGTCGGGGGCATAGTCGGAGAGCATCGTTGTGCGATACTTATAGTCCGGCCCGAGCAAATCAAGAGCTGTAACGGCAGTAATGACTTTGGCGTTGCTAGCAGGACGGAGGCGATAGTGGGGATGATAGGCATAGATGAGACTATCGTCGGTGAGGTCGTAAACGCAGAGGCCTACTTGCGAATGGTTGAACAGCGGATTGCGGAGCAACGCACGCACCCGATTGGCTATGGTTTGTGCGTGAGTGACTGAGGTGGTGGGCGAAGCACTTGACTGCTGTAGATCAGTGGTGGAAGATGTGCTCTCGGCGGTTACTTCATCTACGTCAATGACCTGCTGGGCACAGATGTGCAAGCCAAGCAATAAGAAGAGCACTGAAGTATAGACTAATCTCTTTACGCTTTGCATAAACTGAAAAAAGTAAGCAAGTGGCAAGAAACGATGATTTGTTTATTGCCTCTTGCTTACTGTCGTTAAAAAAGGATTTATTCTGCAATTAGTTTGAAGTCGGCTCCTGAAGCGAACTCTTGTCCGCATTGTTCTGAGAGCGCGGTAAAGCGAATGTAGCGAGCCCGCTGTGGTTCGCTGAACATGGCGCGTTGCTGCTCGGCGGTGTCGCTGAAGATGCCGCGATAGACTTGTTTCCAGTTCACGCCGTCTTCACTGACGCTTACTGCAAAGTCCTTGATCCTGCCGTTGGGGCCATCCTGACGTGCGGTATAGGCTATGCCTTTCATCAAGACTGTGGTGTTGGCATCGAAGTCAACGGTATGAGGATATTTGGCCAAGGTTACGCCATATTGCGTGTGCCAAATGGTGCCAAGGTCGTCGTCAATCAAATTTTCGGCTTCGCCGCCCCAAGGTTCGTAGCTGCTGGTGCTCATCACACGCAGAGGAACGGTTTCAATGCGTGGGAACTGTTCGCTGACAACATAGCGGGAGTCGTCGGTATAGAACACGGATACTTTACCGCCTTGTTTGAGGTCGAAAGGTTCGGTGTAAACTTGTGGCGCACCGCCATCCACGCGATAGCTGATGGAACGTGAAGCATCTTCACTACTGAGGCTTACCAGTCCTGCCGGGTTGCGATTGATACCGATGGGCATCTTTCCACTCGGAGTGACGCGCAAACGGCTGTCAATGTCGTTTGCCACAACAGGACGAATGAGCAAGCCCATGTTATACTGAGTAGCGTATGCGCGGTCTTCGCTCAGGGGCGCACCTTGTCCGCAGCTGTTTCCGCCGAGACCTGTCACTTTCGTATCAAGATGTAAGTGTGTGGCAGTGCTTGCAGGCAGTTCGTGTGGATGGTTGGCCAGCATGAGTTCTTTCTGCGACCAAGGCAGTGCACTGGCCGACATGGTACCATTTGTAGCAATAAACACCAGGCCATCGCCAGCTTTGTCGGTGGCTGCACACCAACGCACTTCTTCGCGATTGCCCATAGCTTGTGGCTTCGGGAGCATGATGCCCATTTCGCTGACTGGGCGAGTGTAGCGTTCGATGAACGAACCAGTGCGACGGTCGTTGTAGTTGTTCTCAGGTCCGCGACCATAGTAGGTAAATGTGTCGAATGTCTTAGGCATTTGCATACCGAAACCAGCACGAGGCAGCACGAGCGAAGGCTGATTGCCAGCGAATGAGCTGTGAAACTCAATGGTTCCGTCGGGCCAGATCGTGTAGATGGTACGTTCTTTTAGCTCAAACTTAGACGGTGTACCGTTCTGTTCGATGATGGTATAGCCATCATTGGGATTGCGGTCGCGGTTGGAGTATCGATATTGTGCGCTGTTAGGGGCTTTATGAGTAATGGCAAACTCTACGATGGTGCGCCCGTCGGGAATTTGATCCACGCGGGTGTCGGTTACACGGCTTTGCAGATTGTGAAGCCCAGCTGCGCCCCAAGCTTTGAGGGCCCAAATATCATTGTCGGTAGGAGCACGGAAGGGGTCAATGTGGAGCAGTGTTCCTTCTTGAAGCATAGGCTTACCACCATATGAAAGCGCATCGATAGCACCAACGGTCTTGTCAAAGCTCATACGGAAGTCGCGTCCTGTAACAACGAGCATTTCGTCGCTTTCATTGACACTGATGCCTGTGCCTGCCGCTCCGTCGGCATTGGGTTTGCCCTTGCCAGCTTGGAGCATGGGGGTGCCTTCAGTGAAGAGGCCTGTAAGTGGCAGTTGCTCCTCCATCTGAACGTAACCAGCCTTTGCCCATGGCATGTCTTCGCGGAGTAGGAATTGTATCTTGACGAAGTATTCGCCTTTGCCCCACTCGGGACGAATGCCGTTTACATAGTCAAGGGCATAGATCTGACGTTCGCGAGGGCCGAGTGTCAATGGGGTGCGCAACAGGGGCATGCTCTGGCCCACTTGTTTTCCATCGAGCCACAATGACCACTGAATGTCGTAGGCCGAAAGCGTGGTGAAATAATTCTTATTGAAAATCTCAACAAGGCCTTGAGCACTGTCAACAAGTGTGACACCAACGTTTTGATAAACTTTCTTCACTTCGTAATACTGCGCTTTGGGCGTGAAGTCGGGACGCAGGATGCCGTTCATGCAGAAAGTTCCATCGTTGGGTTTGTCGCCAAAGTCGCCACCATAGCCCCAGAACTTCTTGCCTGTTGTAGCATCGTAGCAATCGATGGCCTGATCTACCCAGTCCCAAATAGCACCGCCGATGAAGAAGTTGGTGCTTTCGATGGCATTCCAATAATCGACAAGGTTACCCGCAGCATTGCCCATAGAGTGAGCATACTCGCTGATGTGGAACGGATACTTCACGCCGCCAACATTGCCACGAACGGCTTGGCGCACACCGTTCACACTGGGATATTGATTGGAACCGATGTCAACAATGTCGTTGTTGCGCTCATACTGCACGGGACGTCCTTGCTTGTCGATGGCTTTAATGGCATTATAAGCTGCTACAAAGTTGTCGCCAGGACCGGCTTCGTTGCCAAGGCTCCATAAGACAATGGAAGGATGGTTGTAGTGGCCGCATACCATCTCTATGTTACGAGCCACGTGGGCAGCGCGCCATTTCGCGGGATGGGAAAGGCTTTCGCGATCATAGAAATATTGATGGCTTTCGATGTTGGCTTCGTCTTCAAGATATATGCCGTATTTGTCGCAAAGATAGTACCAATAGGGGTCGGTGCTGTAGTGTGAGTTGCGCACATGGTTGATGTTGGCTCGCTTGAGTAGGAAAATCTCTTGCTCCATTTGTTCGCGAGTAATGGCATGACCGCGCGAAAGGTTGTTTTCGTGGCGGTTCACACCTTTCATCTTGATGGGCTTCCCATTGAGATAGTAGTATCGCCCAGCCAAGTTGAACTCATCGTCGGCAGCTGCCGTTTCGCGGATTTCAACAGTGCGGAAGCCTACAATCGTTGAAAACGTTTCGACCACATGGCCGCTCTTGTCTTTCAACTGCCCCACAAGTGTGTAACGATGGGGAGCCTCAGCACTCCATTTCTTGATGAGTGCGCCACATTCCAGTGTTAAGTCAACAAAAGTCTGCGAGCCTGTGCGTTTGTCTAATTCGGGAACACTGACTGTGCCCTTCACGCCAGGAACAAGCGTGGTGGCATCGCCATAAAGTTCGTTCTCATAGAGAGAATATTCGAGCGTGAAGCCTTTGACCACTTTGCCAGAAAGATTCTTTACCAAAGCCGTAACGCCCAGTTGGGCATTCACCAAAGAAGCATCAAAGAGCGGCTGCGTATGCACATCGGCCACCTGAACTTTGGGCTTAGCCTCAAGAGCTACGGTGCGATAGATACCAGGCAAGCGGAACATATCCTGGCTCTCAAGGAACGAGCCGTCGCAGTTGCGATACACTTCAACGGCCAGTGTGTTCTCGCCTTTCGTGTTCACGTAAGGAGTGATATTGAACGAAGCCGTGTTGCGCGAGTTTTTAGAAAAACCCACATACTTGCCATTCACCCACAGGTAGAAGAAGGCATCCACGCCATCGAAGTTGATGTAGATTTCGCGGTCGGTCCAATCGCTCGGTATGGTGAACGTGCGACGATAAGAGCCTACCTCGTTGCGGTCTTTGTAGGTCAACCAGTCAGTAGGTGGTGTGCGCATCACACCTCCTTGCCAGTCGTCAACGGCCAAGCGGTGTTGGAAGATGACGCGCTGGTTGGAATAGATGGGCCGACCATAACGGAACGTGCCATCGGGCTGCAGGCCTGCCACGTTCCACGACATGGGAACCTCCATGTCGTCCCAAGCCGCCACGTCAAACTGTGGAGTGTAGAAATCCTTGGGACGCTCATCGGGATTGCTGGCCCAGTGGAATTTCCACTTGCCGCCCAAATTCATCCAATACTTGCTGGCTTCGGGCAAAACGCGACGGGCTGCGTCAACGCTTTCAAAGCCGAAGAACCAGGCATGCGGCAACTCTTTGTTGTAGCCCAAAGAGTCTGGACACTGCCACTCCCAACCCGTGGGCTGGGCATCAGAACCGAAATAGAAACCCTCTAATTGCTGTGCACGGGAAGTCCATGCAGCGCATAATAGGGACAGTAATAAAAGATACTTCTTCATATCAATATTTTTCTTTTAATGAATAACGAGAATAAGCGCGTGTTTTCAAAAAATACTGGCAAGGGTAGAAGTCATTTTTTCTGTGCTTGAAAATCAATTTTCAAAGCCAGACAATCAATTTTCAAAGCCAGAAAATCGATTTTCAAGCACAGAAAAAAAACTGACAAAGGATTTTCAGCGAAGAAGGCTTGGTCTGAAAAATCAGCGGGTGCTATTCCACGCTATATTTACCGTCAGTAATTGTTTCGAGTGTTAAGGGGAGATATACCATTTGGTAGTATTGCGGTTCTTCCTCATAGTAGAAACCGATGCGCTTGTCGCGCTGCAACGTCATGGTGCTATAGGCTGATCCCTTTTGGGTTACTTGGTAAGCACCTGGCCAATGCTCAGCGAAATGCCGAGGCGTGTCGTAATCGGCGGGACTGGTAAGTTCTTTCCAATAAATGGTGACATTGCTGCGATTAGGTCCGGCAGGGATGCTCTGAAGAGCAAGAACCGTGGAACGGCGAGTAGTATTCTCGCGCACTTTGAGTAGGAGGATTTCTCCGTCAGTGGCACGTCCTTGGTTTTTGATGCCACCTTCTACTTCGTCAGAGGCAACTACTTCTTGCCAACTGCCCGATGCTGTACGAGAATCAGTATAATTGAAGATATTGAAATAACGTCCGTTGTTCTTACGGCTACTTAAAAGCACACTACCATCAGGCAATTCTTCGCACTTAGGCTCGTCGCCCTTAGGGGCAGGGCTTTCGTCCACTGTGCCGAGCAAATGCCAGTTGCGACCAAAGTCGTCGCTATAGATAACATAGTTGCCACCATGGGTGCAAAGTGCGCCATAAACACGATAGTACTTGCCTACTTTTACTTTTCGGCTTTGGCAAATGCGCCCACTGCCCATGAAAAGGCCATTGATGCGGTTTTGCAACAAGCCTTCAAAGACTTGGTCGGTGAGGTCGATCGGATTTTTGTTCCAAAACCAGCGACGGGTGCGAGCATCGTAGGTGGCATGAGTAGCAACGATGCGCTGTGTATGCCCAATCTTGCTGCTCCAATAGGGCACGTCGCCTGCACAGCATACAAGCAAGAGTTCGTCGCGCTCACTGTCGGCTACAAGACACGCATCGCCGTAACCACAATCGTTTCCTGGCTCGCCCGTGCCGGCAAGTACGGTGCTGGGATATGACCACGTGGCACCATTGTCGGAGGAAGTGCGCATCAATATGTCAACACGTCCATAGCCTATATCGTTTCCACAAGGACGAATGTCGGACAAGGCAATGAGGTCGCCATTACGAGCAGTGCAGATAGCGGGTATGCGATAGGGATAGCCCGTGAAGTCGCCCGTATGGAAAAGGACAGTTTGTGCTGATGTTTGCAGGCTCATGGTCAATAGACTTGCAGCAAACATTGCAGATAAGAGATTGATACGTAATTTCATGGCATAAAAAGTCAGAATGGTATAAAATGTTTCTTTTGTTAGAAGATGACTTTCCGTCTGTTTTGGAGATATATTCCTCCGCGTTGAGGCTTGTTGACACGGCGACCTTGAAGGTCGTAATATACAGAGGCAGCGGTGGACTGAAGGATAGGTGCTGCAACACCTGTGGTAACATCACTGCGCTCAAATTGCCAGAACGAGGCTCCCCATTCGCGCGGGCGTAGTATTTGGGTGCCAGAGCCATTGCTGTACCAACTATAAGTCAAAGAGGACTCAAGAATGGTTACACCGCTGGCTTCGCTTGTGGCCCCACGTCGCAGGGTCCAACGCACGGGAGTTTCGCTAAGATTTAGTTCGGCAGCACTGGTGATGCTGGCAGGATTAACATGGAGCGTATGATCTGCCTTAGGCACGATGCTGACTGTGCCATCGGCGTTCTTGAACACGCCCCATAGTCCGTTTGTGCTATTGCGCGAACCTGCCGTGACTTTGCGCGTGGATGTGTTGGCTACGGCATAGCCGCCGTGCCACACGTTGCGTATGTAATAATAGTATCCTTCGTCAATTTCCTCGCTAAAACTCCTAAGCGGAATGGCAAGGAAGCGTTGATAGGCTTCAAGTAGCGGGTGATATGTTTCAGCACTGACATAGCCTGAAGCCACGGCTGTAACAGCAGGATTATAAACCTCGCTGCGCAACAGGTTGAGCGCCTCTTCTGTGGGCTCGCCGTCAGCACCTGTGTCTTGAGAGAGCCAACGAGCGGCTTTCTTGACTAAACCTTGTGTTTCGGCGGTATAGTCTTCGACTTCTTCAATATACCAAGTGCCTGGATAGCAAACGGCCAAGGTGCTTGAACTGCCAACGATGCCCGTAGGCTCACCATAAAAGCCATAGCCACCAGTTTTGAGCATCACAGCCCCTGGGACAAAGGAATAAGCAACGCCATTGCCGCCGGTGCTTGTTTTTGTGGAGCGAGATATACGCACAATGCCTCCGTCGCCTTCAACGAGCGAAACGCCATCTGCCGTGATGTTCACACCACGACCTGAGACTACACTATAGAGGCGTAAGTTGCCGCTCTCATCGGCCTTAAACGTGAAGAGTTCTTCGGGCTCAGTTTGGCGCGTATAGTGGAAACGCAGGCCATCGCCAATGGCATAGACAGCGGAGCCAACATACTTCGTTTTATAATAAGTAGCCGCCGAAAGGATGCGATAAATCTTGCCAGGTTCGGGCATGGTGAGCGATGCGTTTTTGAAGGCATTTAATTGTGTGGTGCTCACGCGCCCTTCATTAACAGCACTTTGCAGGGCATCGTAGGCTTCTTGAACAGGATAACCAGGTTTGCCAGGCTTACCCTTGGAAAGGTATTCCTGAGCCGCTTCCATATTGCGCTGCAAGGTGGTGGTGCGTGGTTGCTCTATATAATGCGTGGCATAGATAATACCTAATTTGTCAAGGATTGCAGCATGTGCTTGAAGGCGTTGATAGAAATTGCTATAACTGCGTTTGTCTTGCGCCGTCCAGCCTACTTCGCTCAGGGCTAAAGCACGAGGGAATATCTGGTATTCTAACTCATCGCAATCGGCTATCGCCTCAGCCCAAAGGTTAGCCTGTGTGCCTATGACGAGGTTGGGATATGCTCCTGCATTGCTCGTTGGGTTAAGGTTGTAAACGCTTTGTACGGTATTTACATTGTTATCGCCATATCCTCCTTGATAAAGTTCGCAGAGGTCAGCCTGAGATGTACTACACTGCATTTGGTCCCAATAGTTAGGGTATGTGGGTGTGGCTATGCTGCGGAAGCCAAGTTCTCCAGCAGATTGCGTATAATTCATATTGCGATACACCATGATGATCGGTTTGAACTGATAGCGCGAATCCCAATGCTGAACCAATTCGTCCCAAACGACTACATCCTTGTTATACGCAGTTTTTAGCCAAGTACCCAATTCGTTGACCAACCATGGTTGGATTTGGTTGACGTTGGTAAGACCGTTTGCGCTCATAAACTGTTGGAACTGAGCGTCGCCCTTGTTGACCAGCGTTTGCCAGTCTGTCGTGGGGCACTCATCGCCTCCTATGTGGATATAGTCGGCGGGAAAAATCTCTGCCATGTAGCCAAGCACTGTTTTGAGGAATGTGATGACTTCGGGCTTCGCTACATTCAGGATGGTTGTGGAAATACCTTCATCAATACGAACTTCGTAGGTGCGCGACTCGTCGCACGAAAATTCGGGATAGGCAGTGATGGCTGCCACCATGTGCCCTGGCAAATCTATTTCGGGATAACATTCTATGCCATGCTTGGAAGCATAATCTACGATTTCGCGCAATTCGTTGAGTGTGAAAAAGCAGCCTTCGCCATAGGGCGTATCGTCAAAGAACTTAGGGCTTGTCCCCTTGTTTGTGAGCGAACCTGTCCGCACAGCTCCCTTGGTGGTGAGCAAAGGATACTCGGGTATTTCGATACGCCAGCCTTGGTCGTCGGTGAGGTGCATGTGCAGGCGGCTGTACTTGTAGAGCGCCATAGCGTCAAGTATCTTTAGAACCTCTTCCTTTGAGAACCAATGACGACTGAAGTCAAGCATCAATCCACGATACTCAAAGCGTGGTTGATCCTTAATCACCAAACAAGGTAGGCCATAGGCTTCAGCTGTTTGAGCCAATAGAGCCAATTGGCGCACGGTCTGCGCCCCATGAACGAAACCTTTTTGCGAAGAAGCTGCAATGACAATCCCGCTCGCATTGATGTCAAGTTGGTATGCCTCGGAAGCCACCGTTGCGTCAAGCACAAAGCGCAACACACCTATTTGAGCCTGAACGGTGTCGGCTTGCATGATTGTTTCAACATCTGCCAGCACATTGCTTAAATCCACACGGAGCGTATCTCCAAGCAATTTGGCTTCTTGCGGGAAAGGAATAAGTGGTAGCGTGGATTGTGCCGTTTGGTAGGCCTCAAGTTCGGCATAGTCTTCTTCGGAAAAGAACGTGACGGCATTGCCCGTGTCGCCCGTATCCCATAAGCCAATGTTGTTTCCGATGGCTGAACCTCCAAACTGGTTCATGGCAATAGCCGACTGTCCTGCAGGCATAATCTCAAAGCCTGTACTCACTTTGACAATACTAAAAACAGAAGCTTCGCCAGGTGTCTGCGAAGCATAGATCTTTCCATCTTTGGAAACGGGATTGGCATAAAGCGTCAATCCGCCGCGCGAAATGATGGTATATGTATCATTGGTGTTCTTTACGAACTTAAACCACTCTGTATTGTTGTTTGCAGGAGCTTGTGTTCGACAAATGCCTGAACCGTTTGTTGCGAGAGCACCTCCTGAAGTTACAAAGTGAATTTGATACCAAACTTCATGCTCGCCTGAAGAAGGCGTTGGCAAATCGTCGGCATAGACTAACATCGTAGTCAACAACGCAAACACGAAGACAACAAGTTTTTTCATACACATAAATCCTTTATAATAAGATTGAAATCTATTGCCCAAAGAAAGCCTTGGGATCTACTTTGTCAAGATACGGAAGTGCATCGGAGAGTTCACGATGATTGCTGTTGAGAAACTCCTTATAGGCGGGCTCTTCTTCGATGGAACCATCGGCTAAGGCCTTTTGCGTCTGTTCGGTATATTCCAAGGCCAACTGCAATCCTTGTACCACGGCGTTGTATGCCAAAAGGTAGCGATAGTGGCGACTCACACGATTGTAGGCCTCCTGAATAGCGGCGGAATTGACGGCAGCACTTTTGCGTACATAAGCAATGCGTCCCAGATAGCAGCACGCCCAATAGGCACCTTCGTCGCCAAGTAGGAACAAAGGCATTTCTGCCATCTTGGAAATCTTCTTTAAGGTATCGGTGGACGAAGCGTAGAGCGTAGCTTGTCCTTCGGCACGAACTTCGATAAGTTGAGGGATAGGACGCTCGCGCAGTTCTTCCATATATTGAAGAGAATCGAGCTGGAATGGGGTTTGAGCCGTGGAACTAACAATAAGTGTAAAAAAACAAAAAAGTAAAGCGGAAATGCGTTTCATGAAGAAAGAGTCTGTGTATTAGCTGGATTGATACTTGTGTTTGCGAAGCAAAAGTAAACATTATTATTTAATTTGCGTATTTTTGCGCCGCTTTAATCGTTATATCCTTATGCAAGACATACGCAACATTGCCATCATCGCTCACGTTGACCACGGAAAAACCACACTGGTTGACAAAATGCTCCTGGCTGGAGGTTTGTTCAGAAAAAATCAGCAGGCAGGCGAACTCATCCTCGACAATAATGAATTGGAACGTGAACGTGGCATCACTATCCTTTCCAAAAATGTATCCATTCGCTACAATGATGTAAAGATCAACATCATTGATACACCGGGACACAGCGACTTTGGTGGCGAGGTGGAACGAGTGTTGGGCATGGCCGATGGCTGCTTGTTGCTTGTTGACGCTTTTGAAGGACCTATGCCTCAAACGCGCTTTGTCTTGCAAAAAGCTCTTTCCTTAGGGCTAAAGCCTATCGTAGTAGTCAACAAAGTGGATAAGCCCAACTGTCGCCCAGAGGAAGTTTACGAGATGGTTTTCGACTTGATGTTTGAACTTGGTGCTACAGAAGACCAACTTGACTTTCCCGTGGTTTATGGCTCTGCCAAACAAGGATGGATGGGCGAAGACTGGAAGCAACCCACGAATGACATTACCTATTTATTAGAAACAATAGTCAAAACTATTCCTGCGCCTGAAAAGCTTTCAGGAACACCGCAACTTCTTATAACAGCACTCGACTATAGTAACTATACAGGGCGCATAGCCATCGGACGCGTTCGCCGTGGTGAGCTTTCAACGGGACAAACCATCACCTTGGCTCATCGCGACGGAACGATGGAAAAGACTAAAATCAAAGACCTGCAGACTTTCGAAGGTATGGGAAGGGCGGCGGCCTCATCGGTTGAAAGCGGCGATATCTGTGCAGTTGTGGGACTGGAACGTTTTGAAATAGGCGATACGATTTGTGACAGTGAAAATCCTGATCCCCTACCTCCCATCGCTATTGACGAACCTACGATGTCTATGCTTTTTACCATCAACGACTCTCCGTTCTTTGGCAAGGAGGGAAAATTCTGTACATCGCGCCATATTGGCGAAAGATTGGAAAAAGAGTTGGAAAAAGACCTCGCTCTTCGCGTTGAACCTCGCGGAACTGACTCTTGGGTAGTGTCAGGTCGCGGTGTGCTACACCTTTCTATTCTCATTGAAACCATGCGACGCGAAGGGTATGAACTACAAGTGGGGCGTCCGCAAGTTATCTTCAAATACAGCACCAGGGAAACTGATGGGACAAGCGAACTCTTCACTGAAAAAGATCTTGAGCAGCGTCATCTGCAAGCCGATGAGAAATACGAACCCGTAGAGGAACTGACTATCAACGTTCCCGAAGCTTTTTCTAATCGCATGATTGACATGGTAACACGCAGAGCAGGCGTGCTGATGCAAATGCAGACAGCTGGAGAACGAGCTCATCTTGTTTTTGAAATACCTTCACGAGGCCTCATCGGATTGCGCACTAATGTGCTCACGGCTTCACAGGGAGAAGCTATCATGGCTCACCGCTTTACAAGTTATCAACCCTATAAGGGCGAACTCAATCGTCGCAATAACGGGTCAATGATATCCATGGAAAGTGGTACAGCTGTGGCGTACAGCATTGATCACCTTCAAGATCGTGGCCGCTTTTTTATTTCTCCTCAAACCGAAGTATATGCTGGGCAGGTGGTCGGCGAACATGTGCACGAGAACGATCTTGTCGTTAACGTGACAAAAACGAAGCAACTGACCAACGTTCGCGCTAGTGGCACTGACGAAAAGGCTCGCATCATTCCGCCCGTACTCTTCTCTTTGGAAGAAATGCTTGAATATATCAAAGAGGACGAATACGTAGAAGTCACACCAAAAAGCCTACGTATGCGCAAGATTATTCTTGACCACCTTGCACGCAAAAGAGCTGGCAAAGATTAAGCATACGTTCTTTTCCTTGCCCGATAAATCTGCCAACTGTTCACCATGTTTTGCCACAACACGTAGCAACCTGGGGCAAGTGCTGCCGCAGGACTTACGAAGGCCGATGTGGCCCAAATGATCAGTGCTGTGTTTTTCTGTCCCAGTGCTTGTCCCCCTTCTACAACGCTATTATAACGAGCACCCACACGTCGGCCCAAAGCAAACTGCAGCATGCAAACCACCAAGGCACTACCAGCCAAAGCAAGCATCGTACTCGCAGGAAGGCTTGACTGATCTATGCCGCGTACGGTTACGCCACTTGTTACGGCCAAAGCCACACACCATAGGTAAAACGGCAAATTGCTATGGCGCACAACCCATCGATGTACCGTCAGAAGATAGTTTCTTACGATCCATCCCAATAAGAGCGGAAGGGTTAGAACCAAAGACACCCGCGACAAGACTTCAGAGGCATTATGCAACATTATATTGAAGTCCACTCCGCTTTCAGCACTGAGCATAGCGGCGCAAATGGGGATCAGAAGCGTAGCCAACAGACTTGAGGCTAAAACGTATGCGGTCATTTTGCCGATGTCACCGCCTAATTTGCCAGTGACAACTGGTGCAGCCGTGGCACAGGGTGCTATGCAACAGGCAAGACTTCCCGCTGCTACCAAGCGAGCATTGCCCTGCGCGAACATAGCGATAAGCAATAGAAATGCTGCGATTCCCAACTGCAACGCGGTAACCATCCAAGCCCATCGCGCCAAACGTAAAGTGAGAAAGTTTACCTTACTGAACGTTGCCAACAAGATCAGAAAGATATTCAAAGGGAATAACACGTCAATACACGGACCCAACACATCAGCAGCGGGCTGCAAAATGTCAATCCGCGTAAAAAGAAAATAGAACGTTACGCCCACGGTTATCGCCACGGGCAAGGTCCAATCCTTCAAAAAACGCAGAATAGTCAAATTGTAAATAGTCAAATAGTCTAATGCCTAAACTCCCTGAATAGCCATGATACCATCGTTGAAGTGTTCGCGGTCTTTGGCTCCGTTGCGCAGTTTGTTGCGATAAAAATAGATGGTATTTACTGAAAGGTTCAGGATGGTAGCCACACGGCCAGCTTCTGTAAGTCCTAAGCGCCACAAGGCCAGCAGTCTGAGTTCGGTGGACATCAATTCGTCCTCAGGCTTGCTGATTTGAGCCTCTGGCAACATTAAGGCATTGACTTTAGCAATAAAATCTGGATAAAGGCGCATAAAAGCAAGATCAAACTTTCGGAGCAGCTCGGTTTGGATCTTTCCTGTACTATTTTCGGCAGTGAGTTGTTTGAGCAAAGCTTGAGCATCATTGTTCTTGAGCTTCCTAACAACCAATTGGCGGAGATGAACAAACTCAAAGGTAGCATCGGTGGCAATGCCCATAAATTGCGTCATCGCATCTGCTTGAGCTTCAATTTGGGCTTGCGTAGAACTCTCGCGGGCATAGACAAGTGCCGAAGTACTTTTCAACGTGTTGGCAAGCTGGAGTAGCGAACGATTTCGTTTGCGCAAGCCAACGCCAGACATGACGGAAACTGCAAGAAGCACCAATAACACCAAACCAACCATAGCCGTCATGGATTTCCATGACTTGGCTCGTGCCGAGAGGTGTTCTCCTATTTGCTGCAACAGCGGAGACAACTGCAATTCACGCGAACGGGAACCATAAAACAAGGCCTGTTGATGTGCCAAATGCAAATAAGCAATAGCTCTGTCCCAATCACCTGTAGCTATCATGTCTTTACCTAGAATGATAAGTGCTTCATTGTCCATACGTGCTGCGCGTATGTTGTAAATCGCCGATTGGATAAGAAAAATGTCACGCTGCTCGGGCATAGCCTCTGCACGATAGCGGTTAGAAATAATCATGGCCAACAAGCCACGCTCCATATCACTTTCTGAATGATCCATACGGTCTTTGAGCTTTTCAATGATTTCTTTCGTGCTTGTTATTGCGGTGTTGGTATGGAGTGCTTGCTCCATTTCCTCAGGACAATAGTGGTAGAAAGAATCGCGAATGGCCGCAATGAAACGTGCGTTCTCGGTCATCAGAAATCCTGGTAGGTTATAGTGATAAATGAAATCATTAATGTCAAAATACGCTTCATAGATTATTTTCTTGAGCTCGGGTGATGCTGCTTGGCGACTATTAATTAATGTATCAAGCAATTGAAAGGCATGAGTGGGCAATCCTGCTAAAGAAAGGAATTGAGCCCTCTCAGTCATGAGGTTCACATAGAGTTCATCATCGTTGAGTGAAAGCGCATGGCGAATTGCAATTTGATTGTATGCAAATGCACTGTCGCTCTGATACATGCCAAACAGATTGGCAAGCAATCTGAGCCTGCGCACATATTCTTCGTTGCCTGCTGAGCGTTGTAATTCCTTGCGAGCATTGGCAATCTTGATTTCGTGGAGACTTAAATATTGAGCTGCTCCCGAAACCTCATGATCTAACACACGCAACAACGAATCACGCTCATTCTTCGTTCCATGCGCTGATATTGCTGAAACAAAAACAAAGAAAAAGAAGAGTTTTCTAAGCATAAGCCATGATTTTGGCGACAAAAGTAGTATCTTTGCATCAAACTTCGCGCACACGAGCAAAGGAATTGGCTATTTTTGTTCTGTTTTTAACATTTCGTGCTTTTAGATAGTCTATACATAAATCTATGAATATATCTATGTGCGTGCTATCTATCCTATTGCTTTTCAGTTGTAAGAATCTTTGCTTGATCTTAGATTTCATTATTATAGCCTTGTGAAGATAGAGACTTGTGTTGTACTTTTGCACCGTGTTTTGACAAAAGCACAAATATGTGATGCGCCAAGACACTCACGCTTTCGAGCCTCACAGAACCAACATGATTTCTAAACTGACGATTGTTCGGAACGCTCTTACGAAGTAGCGTAACGAACAGTCCTCAGTAAGGAAAGAAAATGGTGTGTTAGTAGCGAGTTTCGGCTCGCTATGTAGAAAAGATGAAAACAACATTTTTATAAGGAGCATTAGCTGAACAATTGAGATTGTAATCGTTTCCTATTTATTTGTTATTTGTTTTTTTTACACAGTCTCGTTCAGTATATTATTTTATTGAAGCTTCTTTTTTGAAACCGCCTGTTGCTTGAAGAATATCATGCACAGGCGGATTTCTTTTATCTGGCAATTTGACTATGTACAATTTGACAAGATGCGCTCCATTTCGGAGTCAGCGGCTTGTCAAATTGTAAATAGTTAAATTGTCAGATGTGTCTATGCTAACCACATCATGATAACAACCTGTGCAATAATCACACGAATAAACATGGAAAGGGGATAGACAGAGGCGTAAGCCACTGTAGCCTTGTCTCCTTGGGTGGTTTCTGCCACATAGTCAAGGGCTATGGGATTGGCCATTGCTCCACAGAGCATTCCAGCCGTGCTGGCGTAACTACGTTTACCAAAGATAACGCTAATTACTGCTACGATGACAACGGGCAAGAGCGTGATGAGCAAAGCCCAGCTTACCCAGACTAAAGCTGACGGGGAACTGACGGTAGCGAGAAAATCTGCACCAGCGTCTAATCCGAGACATCCGAGATACATAGAGAGTCCCAAGGAGCGCAAAATGCGATTGGCCGATGTGGTCGTGTAGGTGACCATGTGTAAGCGCGGACCGAAGGCTCCTACGATGATGCCCATCACAATGGGGCCACCTGCCAATCCTAGACGGACGGGGGCACTAATTCCTGGGAAATAAAAAGGAATGGTTCCAAGTAGCAGTCCGAGTACCACGCCTGTAAATATAGCAACAAGATTTGGCGTATCAAGAGAACCTACGGCATTGCCCAGCTTTGCCGAAACTTGCTTCACCCCTTCGCGTGGACCGACAACGGTGAGGCGGTCGCCAAAAAGGAGAATCAAATCGGGACGAGCCACCAGCTGTACATCGGCGCGTTTCACACGGGATACGTTTACGCCATAGCGTGTCCGAAGCTGCAAGTCGCGGAGCTTGCGTCCGTTGATTTCGGCCTTTGTGACTACTATTCTCTCTGAAATCAGCTTATCATCCAATCGGTTCCAGTCAATGTCTTCCTTGTTCCAATCGCGTTCGTCGCGGTGGCCAAAAAAGATTGTGAGTGCTTTGAGTTGCGTACGTTCAGTGATAACCATAAGGCGGTCGGAAGGTTGGAGTGTCGTGTCGGCTTGAGGCAACATCACCTTGCCTTTTCTCCAAAGTCGGGTAGCAGTGAAACGTCCACCATCCATTTCAGATACTTCGCCGATCGTATGATTGAAAATGGCTGGATTAGTTACTTCAAAGACTGTAATGAAAGCTTCATCAGCATGGTCGGGCTCTTCGCATGTTTGGCTGCGTTTGCTCAATGGTTTTCTTACCAACATCAAGGCCAAAATCACACCTACAGCACCTATCGGATAGGTCAATGCACAAGCCAAGGCTGCGGTTGTGGCATCTGCTTCCAACCCCAGCGTTTTCAGCGCCTGTTGGGCAGCACCGAGGGCGGGTGTATTTGTAGTGGCTCCACTCAACACACCCATCATATCGGCCAAGGGAGATTGACTTGTAAATACAGGAATAAGGGCAAGAAGCGTTCCAAGCCCCACACAAAGCAGAGCAAAGAGATTGAGGCGTGTACCCCCTTGTCGGAATGATTGGAAGAAGCCTGGTCCTACCTTCATTCCAAGCGCATAGACAAAAATTACCAAACCAAAACTTTCGGCATAATTAAGCATGTCTTGGTTGATAAGCGGTTTACCAGGATGCAAGTAATTGCTCAGAGAGCCGAAGAGTATTCCTATGAAAAACACATAGGTAACTCCAAGACTGATGCCCCGATAGCGTAGGGTCTTTGCCAACGTGAGTCCAATAGCGCAGATCAAACTGATGACTATTACAGCTTGAACAGGCGAATATCCTAAGAGTGTTTCCTCAAGCCAGTTCATATAATTCATATAAGTGGCGCAAAGATAGGTTGTTATTATTTATCTTTGCGCTCACAAACCAAAAACTAAGCTCAACACGATGAAAAAGAAACTCCTATTGCTCACGCTTGCAACACTTACGCTGCAAGCCTTTTCGCAACAATTCACTATCAGCGGACTGGCCCCCATCAGTTGCCAGCAAGTGTTTCTTGTTCCACTTGGAGCCAACAAGGCTCCAATCGATAGTGCTCAAGTCGCCGCCGATGGTTCATTCCTCTTCCAAGGCGATGTCCAGGGAAACCACCTTGCCTATGTATGGGCAAAGGGCGATAATCCAGCTCGCTTGGCTGTGTTCCTTGAAGGAACGGTACGAGTTAACTTGCGGGATATGACGGTAGTGGGTAATGAAGAAAACCACCGATTGAACGATTATCAAACTTTCACGGAGTCAACCTTGCAGCCGCTTAAAGAGCTTGGAAAGAAACTCAACGCTAAACAAGCCAGCGGACAAAACATCACAGAACATGAGTTGGCGGCATATTATGGCTTGATGGACACATTGTCTTCCATAGTGAGTGAACGTGCCAAGCATGATTTAAAGGTTTATAACAACATGCGCTGGCCTGCCTACATTGTGATCGACCAGCTTGATGATTTTGATCGCGACTATCTCATCGGCCTTGACATGCCTTCGAATGCTTTTATGGAAGAACCCAGCCTTGAAGCAGCCAAGAGCCGCATCGCTGCCTACCGCCGTACACAGGTTGGCAGTCACTTTGCTGATTTCGAAATGGCAGACACCGCCGGCGTTATGCACAAACTAAGTGAGTTTGTAGGGCGTGGCAACTACGTTTTGCTTGACTTTTGGGCCACTTGGTGCGGACCATGTATGCGAGAACTCCCCAATGTCAAAGCCCTCTATGACAAGTATCACGAAAAAGGTTTTAATATCGTGGGCATTTCTTTTGACCAAGACGGAGAATCTTGGCGAGCCGTCATTCGGCGTCGAGAGATGAACTGGATCCATCTTTCCGACCTCAGTGGATGGAAGTCGTTGCCTGTAGAATTTTATGCCGTGCGTGCAATACCTCACATGATGCTCATAGGCCCTGACGGCACCATCGTTGCCAACGACATAAACTCAGAGCGGCTTGCGGAGCATTTGGCCGAGATATACGAATAGTCGCAGGATTTTCTTGCTATGTATTCTTCTTATAGCTCGCAACAGCCCATACTGCCATAGCTACACCTATCCCATCGAGAGCAAACGTTTGGTGGCTGATGTCGCTGAAGGTTCCTCCACGTACAAAGACCGTTCGTATGGCATCGATGAAGAAGTGCATGGGGTTGACATAAGTAGTAAGATATGCCCATGAAGGCATGGAGCGCGTAGGAGTGAAAAGACCGCTGAGAAGCATCAGGCATACCACGAAAAACCACATCACAAAAACAGCCTGTTGCATACTATTGCTATAGTTGGAAATGACCAGCCCCATGGCACTCCAAAAAAGTGCTAACTCCAATGCTAAGAGGTAAATGAGTCCCAATGAGCCTTGGCTTGTAATGCCATAAACCACCCATGAGAGTAAAAGACACATTGTTACCACAAAAATTGCGATAAGCCAATAGGGAATTAATTTGGCACCAATAAAGGTCCATTTAGATACGGGCGTGACGTTTATTTGTTCTATGGTGCCGGCTTCTTTTTCTCCTACGATATTAAGTGCTGGAAGAAATCCCGTCATAAGCATCATTACAAGGGCTAAGAGTGCTGGTATCATATAAATCTTATAGTTCTGATGGGGGTTGTAAAGGTTTAGTACAGCGATTTGCTCCTTTATTTTTGCTGAAGTGAATGCCGATGCTTGCACAACGATTTGCGATAGATAGCTACTTCCGATGCTCCCTTTTGTTCCATTGACAGCATTGGCAGCAATGAGAACATGGGATGTTCGTCCCTGAACAATGTCGCGGCTATAGTTTATAGGGACCACAACTATCACATCTGTGCGCCCTTGCTCCACTTCGTGTAGTGCTTTTTCATAACTTGGCTGCAAACCTATGAAAATGAAATAAGGAGAAGCTTCAATCTCATGGACTAAGGCCATAGAAGTACTCGTTCGGTCGTTGTCAACGACAGCTACACGGATGTTTTTTACCTCCATGTTCATCACCCACGGCATCACACACATTATTACAATGGGGAATGCGATAATCAGCCGTGGCAGAAAGGCGTTTCGGCGTATCTGCAAGAACTCTTTTTGGATGAGAAAACGTATCATTCTAACCGCGTTTTGAACGTTACGAGAGAAAGAAAAAGCAACAGAGCTGTCATGCTACAGAGAATGGCCATTTCTGTCATCACATCTTCAATATCAACACCCATTATCATCAGTTTGCGCATAGCCTCTATGTAATAGCGCGGAGGTATTATGGCTGAAATCCATTGTAGAACCTCTGGCATAGATTCAACAGGGAACATCATGCCCGAGAGCATCACGATGGGCATCAGCAACACCATGGCTGAAAGCAATAACGCCATGAGTTGGTTCTTTGCTATATTAGATATGAGCAACCCAAGTGATAAGGCTAAAAGGATATATATAAGACTTACCAGGATAATCCATGTAAGAGAACCTGCAAGTGGTACACCCAATACATAGCGAGCCATGAGCAAAATGGCTGAAAGGATGGCAAAGGCCAGCATGAGATAAGGCATGGCTTTTGCCACGATAATCATTAGTGGACGCACGGGTGATACAAGCAACACTTCCATGGTTCCCTTTTCTTTTTCGCGGACAATAGAAATGGAAGTCATCATGGCACAAACAAGCATCAGCAACATACCCATGATAGCCGGCACAAAATTATATGCCGACTTCATTTGAGGGTTATAAAGAAGTTTGACATTTGGTGAAACAGGTGGCACCTGCATAGGATCTATGTCATCGGGAGAGGTTAAGATACCTTGCGCGTAAGCAACCCATTGTTGTGCCATGTTGGGGTCGCTTCCATCAACGATAAATTGTATTCCTGAGTGTCTGGCAGCAAATTCGTGCCCAAAGACTACAGCAAGATCTGCCTTTTGGCCACGAATTTGCTGCATAGCTTCCTCAGGAGTGCTAGCAAAGGATATGATGTTGAAATATTCTGAAACGGAGAGTCGTTCCGCAGCTTGCTGAGTTTTATGGTCAATTTGTGAAGAAACCATTACTACACGTACGTTCTTCACGTCTGTTGAAATAGCAAAACCAAATAGTAGCATCATTACGACGGGCATACCAAATAGGATGAGCATCGTACGGCGATCGCGAAAAATGTGGCGCGCCTCTTTAAGCACAAAATTCCAAAACTCTTTCATAGCTCTTTGGGCCATTAGTCAGATTGTCGCGTTGCCTGCCGAGCCAGATAGGTAAAGACCTCATCTATATCAGCCTTTCCGAATTTATCTTTTAATTGCTCTGGCGTACCTATGGCTTTGATCTTACCGTCAACCATAATGGATATTCGGTCGCAATACTCTGCCTCGTCCATATAGTGCGTGGTAACGAATGTGGTGATGCCTCGCGAAGAAGCTTCATAAATAAGCTCCCAAAACTGACGGCGGGTTGCAGGATCCACACCTCCAGTCGGCTCGTCCAGAAAGACGATGGAAGGCTCATGGAATATACTTACACTGAATGCCAGCTTTTGTTTCCATCCCAACGGCAATGACGCTACGAGATCGTTGGCGTGTTCTTCAAAACGCAATTGCTTCAAGAGTTTCTTTGTCTTCGCTCTTATCGTTTCGCTTTTCATGCCATAGATGCCGCCAAATAGGCGAATGTTCTCGGCAACTGTCAAGTCTTCGTATAGCGAAAAGCGTTGGCTCATATAGCCGATATTCTTCTTGATTTGCTCATGTTGGGTGCTGATATCAAAACCTGCCACTGTTCCTTTTCCGCTGGTGGGCTGGCTAAGCCCTGTAAGCATGTGCATGGCAGTAGTCTTGCCAGCACCGTTTGCTCCGAGAAATCCAAAAATCTCACCTCGCTTCACAGAAAAAGAGATGTCGTCAACGGCATGAAAACTTCCAAAAGCTTTCACGAGGTGGGAAACTTCTATTACATTTTCGTCGTTGGCTCTTCCCGCTGAGACATGCTTTATTCCTGGCGGATTGAAAATATCCTTGAATTGCTCCAGAATGACACTAGGAGTATCAATGCCCATAAGTTTTGCTTGATTTAGAAAAGCTACGCGCTCACAGCGGCGCACTTCATCAAGATATGGCGTTGAGGCAATGACGGTTATGCCACGTTCCTTAAGCATAGCAAGCATATCCCAAAACTCTTTGCGGCTGACGGGGTCAACACCTGTTGTCGGTTCGTCAAGCAACAACACTGAAGGGGCATGTACCAGCGCACAGCAAAGAGCCAACTTCTGCTTCATTCCTCCCGAGAGAGCCCCTGCCCGTCGGTCTGCAAAACGCTCTATTTGTGAATAGATAGCCTTTATACTATCGTATCCTTCATCCACGGTCGTGCCAAAAAGACGTGCAAAGAAATGAAGGTTTTCTGCTACGGTAAGGTCTTCATACAGCGAAAACCGACCAGGCATATATCCTACTCTGCTTCGTATTTCACGCATTTTTTGCACAGTGTCAAAACCATCAAGGCTAAGCGTGCCTTTGTCTGGTTTCAACAGAGTGCATAGCAAACGGAATAGTGTTGTCTTTCCTGCTCCATCTGGGCCGATGAGCCCAAACAATTCGCCAGAGTGAACACTGAATGACACATTGTCAAGAGCCCTAACGTGCCCGTAGTTTTTATATACGCTATTTACCTCAACCGCATTCGTCATAGCTTCACTTCTCCATACATTCCGATTTTCAGGAATCCATCATTCTTGACAGCAATCTTCACTGCATAAACAAGGTTTGCGCGTTCATCATCGGTCACAATGCTCTTTGGAGTGAACTCAGCCTTTTGCGCTATCCATGATATATGTCCTTGGTATTCTTTGCGCTGCCCATTCCCATAACTTGCATACACCTTTACGCTCTGACCTACTTTAACTTTTTGTAATTGTGAAGAAGTGATGTAAGCACGCAAAAACATGTTTTCCATGTCTGCGATTTTGAAAAGCGGTTTCCCTACATTGACAAATTCGCCTTGCTCAACGTATTTTTCCAGCACCATTCCGCTGAAAGGTGCTTTAATGCGTGTATGGCTAAGCTGATTGTCTATCTGACCTTGCTGCACATCTAATCTATGCCTTTGGGCTGCAACACCCCGCCTTTGGGCCATTACGCCCTCTCGCTGCGCATCTACTCCTTGCATCTGAGCATCTATCGCCGCCGCTTGTTGAGCCAGACTCCTGTTAGCACTTTGCAGCTGTTCCCGCGTAGCAACAAGCTGTTTTTCTAAGATACGAATCTGGTAGTTGATATCATCAAGTTGCTTTCTGGCAACAGCTCCATCGCGTACTAACTCAGAAAAACGTTGCTGCTCTCCTTGCAAATTGGCTATTTGCTGCGCTGTTGAAGCGAGTTGTTTCTCAAGATCCAGTATGCGGCTTTCAGTAGCTGCTTTGTTTGCAGCGAGCTGTTGATGATTAGCACTCAGTTGATCGGTTGACGATGATAGTTGATCTGCCGAAGCATTTAGCTGCTCATAGTTTGTGGACAACTGCTGTTTCTGCAATTGCAAGTGTGTGTCATCAATACTCCCCACAAGGCTATCGCCCCTTAGGAATGTACCCTCAGCCAAAATAAAATGCTGTAAAGTGCCCGCCGACTCAGCACTAACGGTGACCTCTGTAGCTTCAAAAACGCCAGTTGCATCATAGTCCTTTTCATTTTGAGAACATGAGCATACTAGCATCAATGTGGCACACATGACAAACAAAATGTAGTGTTTCATATATATATTCGTTAATTCCTAATTATTGGTTGTAAGTTTCTTTTCATAAAAGGCCTTCCACATCTGAACCTCGTGGATAGCACGTTGAATTCGTGCACTACTCTCTTGGTTTATTTCGCGTATAAGTTCGGCAACATCAATGATGCCATGATCAAGCTTCGATTCTGTAGCTTTTCGCACATCTTGCCTCAAAGCAATGATTTCATCATCGTCATTTAACATACTGCTGTAACGTGCCATTTCCTCATTCTGTCGCTGGATGTCCATTCTGCTATTAAAAAGAAAGACGTTTCGATCCGTTTCAGCCTGTTGGCGTTGGACGTTTATGCGAGCTTTGTCGGTCTTGCGCGTATAAAGACCGCCGATGTTCCATGTTAGCCTAACCCCTATAATCCCGTTGAGTGACCAACGATGCTGCATCATGTCTTCAAACATATTATAACCTGGATAGCCGTAATATCCCGAAGCAAACAGCCCCAGTTTTGGGCGTAAGGCAACATTCAGCGAATGTTCTTGGGCATCGGCAAGAGCGAGCTTAGAAGCATATAGCCTCAATTGAGGATGAGTTTCCGAAACAATGTTGCTCCCTATTATAGAAGAAATGCGCTCAGGGCTTGTTGCAGGAAGCTGTGGTGTAATATCCTCTATTCCACAAAACAATTCCAACATCCGTTTAATTTGTCTGCGTTGGCTCTCTAAGTCAGTACGTTGCTGCAAGGCTGCAAGGCGCTCTGCACGAATGGCCTTCCAGTCGCACTCCGCAGCAACTCCATGATTAAACAACGTCTCTATCTTCTCTTCATTCGCCGTGAGCAACTCTAAACGATCATCGCACAAACGCAACTGCTCATCAAGCATGAGAACCGAAAAATACATCGTCAACACGCGATGCCTAACTTCATAAAGCCCTACGGCTGTCTGTTCTGATTCCACTTCGGCTTGCTTCCTCGCTATTTCCTGTTGGCTCCGAATATTCCCACCGTCGTAGATCATTTGCTGAATGTCAATGCCCACCCGATATTGATCCCGCCGCAGACCCTTTACGCTCACATTCATTTGCTCCATAAGCCTTCCCATACCCTCTGGCCAAGAAGCAACATCGCTCTGATAGGAAGCCTGCGAGGTGGCAGTGACCTGTGGTAGCCACCCTTTTCCTAAATTTTCTATGGTTAAGTCAGCCGTCATTCTCAGCAAGTCATACTGCTTGATAAGAGGATAGTTTGCCTCCGCAGCAGTTAGGCATGCTTCTATCGTTTGGGCAGGCAGGGCTAAGGACACGCACAAAAGTCCCCATCCCAATGTGGTTTTAATTAAAAAGTTCATCATATTTTTCCCTACGCGTGTTTTTTTAGTTTCACGGTGCAAAAGTCAGAAAGATTTATGCTTTAATCGTTATCTATCCTATGAAAAACATGCTCTTTTTGTACAACACTTACTCTCTAATCCACAAAAAGCCCCGAAAACATTATCTTTGCGTCCGAAAAACTGTCTGTAGTAAATGAATAAAAAAGAAAATCTGCAACACTTTACGGTTGATCACATTCGCCAAATAGCCGAAGCTTATGTCAGAGGCCACGAAATGCAAGTCAGTTTTTCGCCCGACATAACCGTAGTCCTGCATGGTCGCCCTGCATCTCTCGTTAAACATTCCCTACAGAAGGGAGTACCTTATCGCATTGAGCAACATCGCATTGGTTTCGTTGTGGGTGGCACAGGCAATGCCTGTCTCAACCTGCAAGACTTTCTCATCGAGAAGCATACAGCAATCTTTGCTTCAGATGGCAGCACACTGCAAATCAATGATTATTCCCCCGATGCAGAAATAACCGTGTTGTCGGTCAGCGAAGAATTTCTCAATCGCTCTCTTGGTATCCCGCGGCCCGAGCTGTTGCGACGAGGATGCTTCGGCTGCAATTTCCCCCTGACCGACGTCGAGACAGGCATAGCTCAAACAGTCTTTTCGCTATTATACACTTTGTTGCAAGGCGATGCCACCTACCGTCCCGCTGTCGAAAATATCGTAGCCGCTATCTTCCGCTTTTTTGATGCGTTGTACACACGGCAACTTGCTCTTTCCGACAAAGTTGCCAAAACTGGAAGCAGGGCACAGCATGTTTTTGACCATTTTATACAATTGCTTAGAGAATTTGGTGTTCGAGAACACGACCTAAGGTTTTATTCCGACCGTCTTTGCTTAACCCCACGCTATCTCGGCACGCTCATACTGCAAGCCAGCGGGCATACAGCTAAATACTGGATAGATCGGGCTATTATCACCGAAGCCAAACTCCTTCTTCAACACACCGACCTCACCATAGTACAAGTATCAGACCGTCTTCATTTCCCCAATTCAAGCTTCTTTTGTAAATACTTCAAAAGACTAACGGGCTACACGCCAAAAGCATATCAAAGCATTTCTCATACAGTGTAAAGAGAATCCCCCTTTTATAGCTGTTTTTATATAAGGGTGGTTGTTTGCGATATATTTTAGGCTGAAAACTCAACGAGGAATTCAGCCTAAAATTTGTTTTGCACACGAATACATTCCATAAGAGCAACCATAAAATTGACGAACATCTTTTTATGAGCATAACTGTATTATGAAATACGTTTGTTCACCAACGCGAAGATTTTGATCCTCCTTCGGACATGCTTTTTTGAAAAGTCTTGTTAGCTTGAGGGCAAACAGCGTATAAAAACACGTTTGTCGCTGAAGGGACGACCGAGCACACAGGGTACAGCGTCAGCAGGTGTGGCTTTTGGCGTATAATATCGTATGTTTGTGCGTGCGCGCCGTACGAAAATTACGTACGCACCGTACGAAGTACACGCAAAACATCCCTTGCTGCGTCCCACGGCAAGCTTATCAGTGACCTCAAAAGAGCTAAAGTGTTTTGCTAATGCAGCGGAAAAAGAAAAAGGGCGCACGCTTCAAATGAACGTGCACCCATAATGGGATAAAAAGATTGCGACAAGTGGTTTTTGTCAGAATCTATAAAAACGGTGTGTTCAGTTTATTTGATGACTATCTTCTGCGAGCGGATGACGCCTACTGCTTGCATCTTGACGATATAGACACCAGGAGCATAGCCGCAGGTGGAGATACTGGTGGGGCCGCCGGCGGCATATTTCAGCAGACGACCATCAGCAGTGTAGATCCAAGCTTGCTCTACGTTCGTCAAAGTGATGGACTGACCACTGAAGGTTGCAGCTGAGGCTTGATTGGTAGAAACGTTGCGGATGGCGGTTTCGGTGTCAAGACCCTCAGGGATGTCGGCTACGCCTTGGTCGCGGGTGACGATGGCTACGCGTTGCGGGTTGTCGCCGCTGATTTCTACACCGAGGTCGAGCGTAAAGCCTTTAGCAGTGAGGCCAATAGGACCGGGGTGGGGAGCCCATGCGTCGGTGAAGACGATGCGGATACGACCCTTACCACATACGGCATCTTCGGGTACCTTGAATGTGAAGGGCACGAGGGGATTGCTGCTGTAGCCGTTGGCGTGGAGGGGAGAGGTGCTGTTTTCGCGCGTGTTTTGGATGCTGTTGTTGGTATTGGGTGTTCCTTGTTCTACGATGAGTTCGTCGGTGCCTCCCTCGAAGAAGCCATTGAGGTTCCAGTCGGCATAGCTCTTCATGATACACCATTGCAGGCCATCGCTGGCGGTGTTCATCACGTAGTTGAACGTGATTTCGTCGCCTTGTTTCACCTTGAGCACAGCGGTTTGATGAGCATCAATGTAGTTGTCGGTGTCATCGTCGCTCGTTCCTGTGTAGCTGAGGTTTTGGATGCTTGCTCCCGTGGTGGTTATGCTGCTGATGAAGCGTGTGGTAATGGCTGTCTGATATCCTTCGGCACTGACGTTGATGACGCTCTCGCCAGGATAGAGCAGGTCGCCGCTAGCTGTGCCTGCAGGTACGTTAGAGCTGCGAACGACTTGACGCCATACGGGTTCGCCATAGGTCTTCATGTCGGTAGATACGGCACGAACGCCATACCATGGGTCTTCTCCTTCTTCAAGCGTTTTGTTGCCGATGAAAGCCGACCAGCCTTGTACGTGGCTTACTACGCTGGGGCGACCGTTTTCGCCGTTCTTGTAGAGCACCTCAAAGTGGTGGATGTTGGCGTCTTCGTTGTAGAGCAAACCGCTTGCGGGCAAGGTGGCATCAACTTCCCAGTTGAGTTTTACGCTAAACATAGTAGTGGTTTCGCGCTTCACTTCAACGGTGAGGTTGTCTTTGATAGGAGCGGGCTGAACGGTGGCATCATCGTTGATTTGCAATTCACCGACAAGAAGCTTGTAGTTATTGTCGCTACCCTTAACACGCAGACCGATGAAGTCTATCTGATCGCTGGAGCTAAGACCGCTGAGGGTGATGGTTTTCTCCTGCCATGCAGCCCCTTCAGCATCGCCAACTGCAAATTCCTGCCATGCGCCATTTGTTTTCACAATGATATAAAGGTTTGTGGGGTTGGTGCCTTCTTTGCCTGTTTTCAGAGCTACCTTGGCATAGGGTTGTCCGCTGTTGCCAGTAAGGCGTGTGCGATAGAGCACGATGTCGGTGCCGCTGGTGTTGGCACGGCCCGCAAGTTTCAGACATGAACCTCCGTTCCATGCATCTTCAATGGAGAATTCGGGCTGAATAGCTGTGCTCGTAGTTGTGGTGCCGGCATTGTAAACCAACCAGCGATAGGTGGGCACGAGGTCTTGCGTGGACATGTTGTACCAGTTGCCATGGGTTTGTTTGCCATGGTAGTTATAGATGTCGCCCGTGCCGATGTTGAAATAGGTGTGGAAAGGCAGTTTGCCGATGATGGGTGTGCGCTCGGGGAAGTATGTAGAAAGTCCGCCGAAGGTGGCAAGTGGAGGTGTGCTCCCGCTCCAGCTATAGTTGTTTCCGGTGTTGCTCATTGTGGGGCGGTTGGCTGGGTTGCGATTGCCGCCGCTGAAAGCGCGTTCGAGCATGGCTTGATAGTTGGCTTGGAAATTTTGCGCATCGTTGCCCACGTTGTTGCTCCAGAAGCGGCTGTTGGCGTGTTCGCCCCACAGACAAGCACCGATACCGCCACCGTTGGCAAGGTTTGTCCACGAGCGGTCCATGGTTACAATCCAGACACCGGCATAAAGTCCGTCAACGGTGCCCATGGCATTGTTGGCTACATTGGCTGAAGAGCGCATGTTGTAGGCTGAGGTGAAGTCGCCATTGCTGTAGTTGAGCATCAGGTCGGTGGTCTTGCCCGTAGAGCTTGTGCCGAGCATAGCGTCAACATAAGTTGATGTGAGGCTGTTGCGTTGGGTGTAGAGACCGATGTGAAAACTATCAAATCCTTGTGCTTCAGCCTCCTTGTAGAGAGCCTTGTGGAAGGCTACTGCGTCGGCTTCGTCGTAGCCGCTGGCTTCCCAGTTGTAGTTGATGCCATCGCTGCCAAAGTAGCGTAAGCAATTGATGAGGGGCTTGACGTATTTATAGCTTCCGTCGGTGTTTTTGCTGGTGATGAGCTTCTGCCAGCCGGTAGGCTGAGCCGATGCGGTCCAGCTCTCAAAGAATTTGATGCCCGACATGATATCAGTGCCGTTTTGGTGGGCTGCGTCAATCCATGCTCCAGGGGCTTGGAAAATACCATGGTTCCACGATCCAAAAAGGTGGGTGTAGTTCCACAGAGAATAGGTGTCGTCGCCAGGGTTTGTGCCAGGGTAGCCGCCGATGCCTTTGGCCGAGCCCATTGGAATGTTCATCCACACGCGGCGAGTGTTGCTGACTGAAGGTATCAACTGTCCGGCTTGATCATCGAGCAGGGCGGCACGACGCACATGGCTGCGTACAAATTCTACGTCGGTCATGTTGAAGCCTGCCGCTTCAAACTCAGCAGCCGTGGGGTAGTTGCGTCCTTGCTGCAATGCGTTGTAGAAAAGGTTGAGCATGGCTTCGTCGCCAAATGGCGAAAAGTCAAAAATCTCGTTGCTGGCACTCGCATCGTATTCTTGTGCGTGGGTAGATGTGACACCTAATGCCAGCGAAAGAACTGTGAGAAGTAAAAGTTTTTTCATAATAAAAAAGTTTTTTTTGTGAAATGTATTCACGCTGGTGAGTCTCAGACAATATGAGAGTATCACCAGCGTGAATGTAAATTCTTTTTTAGAAGTTTCCACCGACTACGTCCCACCACAGGCGGAAGGCCTGAACATCAGGTCCGCCCAATGCGGGAACACCGGTATTGATGATGTCGCTGTTGGTTGAAGGATCGTCACGACCAGGGAATGTCATGCGGCGTATCATATCGCCATCGTCAAGGCTTTCATCGCCTTCCCACGGATTAAGCACGGGGAAGAGACGCGGATAGCCTGTGCGACGAAGTTCTGCCCATGCTTCGTAGCTGTTGGGATAGAGTGCAATGTATTTCTGCGTGATAATCTTTTCAAGCTTCACCTCGGGCGTGTCGCCTTCGTTCCATTTTACACCAATCTTGGTCACGCTGGGCATGTCGGGGGTGTCGCCGAAGGGGTCAATGTAGGTGTAGGGTAGGGCTTCCTCTAAGTCATAGTAAGGAGCGTGCACCACACCGTCGGCATCTGTGAAGCCGTTGTACCATTTGAGGTATTGGTCGGCGCCGTCTTCCTCGGTCATAAATTCGTCTGCTACAAGCATGGGGTCGGCTAGTGAAGCATGTTCCATGCCGCGATAGTAAAAGAACTCGGCAGAGCCACCCATGTTCCAACCGCGTAGAGCGCCTTCAGCACGTAGGAAGTCAACCTCAGCCCACTTCATCAGGTAAAGCGGAGCCATGTCAATGTATATGTCGCGCACTTGGCTGACGCCTACATACTGATTTCCTGCATATTGTTGGTCTTCACCATAATGGCCACCTGCACGCAATCCGACGATGCGCGTTCCAACGGGTGTGATTTCGCCTGTAACATTGTTTTTCAGTTGCTCGCCATTTTTAGCAAACAGATAGTGCGTGTAGGGGTGGTCAAGGCTCATCAGTAGGCTCTCAAACGAAGCTCCAAGACGACTGTCGTTCCATGTCTTTGTGATTTGCGAGATGGGGTTGTTGAAACCTTCGTTCATCGGTGTGAGGCCGATCTGTCCGTCATAACTTTCAATCACACCGCCTGCAACAGCTTCTTCAGCCCACTGCTGAGCCAACTCGGGAATAATCTTGCAGGCGCGCATAGCCATGCGAAGTTTCAGCGAATTAGCAAAGCGGATCCACGTGTTCATGCCTTGATTGCCGTTGTACCCATCAAGCGTAAGTTTCTCGTATTTGTTGAGCATCTGTTGCACAGTGGATTTGTACCAATCAGGACGCTCGGTTTCGTAGTGATTGAGACAAGCCACGATGGTGTCAATGTTGGCAATGATCGTTTTATAGATGGTCTCAACGTCGTTGTAAGTGAAGGGAGCCTCCGTGCGATTGCATTTGTATTCCTGATAGGGGAAGGGTCCATAAACATCTGCGAGTTCGGCTGCGCCATAGTCGTAGATGAGCAGGTTGATGGCTTTCATTTCAGGAATGGAGTCGATCAGCGGATGGTTGAGCACGGGAACAATGCTGTTCTTCATACCCGAGAAACGTCCGTTCGGCCCGGGATTGAAGCTCAGGTTGATGTAGTAGGTGCTCATATAGTTGTGGTCGGTGGAATATGCAAAATAGTAGTGAGGCACTACAGCATATTGTGCATAGCCATCTGTGCAGATGTATTGGTACTGATAGGCGTGTGGTCCGGGAGTTTCGCCTTCTTTACCACCAAGCATACAGTATTGTCCTGTGATTGTGGCACGGAGCAATGTGGTCAGTTCTTCGTTGGCAGCAGCGGCAGCTAAGCCTTCCTGTGTGATTTCCTTGTGGTAGTCAATGGAGTCGGGTGTGCCTGACAGCACTTCGTCGGATACCACAAACTGCTCGTATTTTAGGTTGGCCGTTTCGGAATCGTAGTCTAAGCACGACTGTATTCCCATTGCACTGGTCAACAGTGCTGCCAAAAGGATGAATTTATTTGTTTTCATTGTTGATAGCTTTGTTTTTTAGAAGTTGATCTTAGCTGAGAATCCGAAGGAACGGGCAGAAGGCATGTTGAAGTACTCAAATCCGCCAAGGCCGTTTGTGGTAGAAAGTGAAATATCGGGGTCAACAGGTGCATCCTTATAGATAAAGAAGAGGTTGCGCCCTACGAAAGAAATCGTCAAATTCTTATTCTCGCCCAGCAAATGACGGAACGTATAGCTCAGTGAGAGTTCGCGAAGGCGGAAGTTGGTTGCGTCATATACATACGGTGTGGGGCTGGCACTGCCGCCGATAGCTGTATAATAGTCTTCAACAGCTACGATGTAGTCGCCTTCAGCACCATTGGCTCCAGGTTTGCCGTGGATGTACATACCGAGGCGGCCATCGGCTGCATAGATGCCATTGCGTTCAGCATTCAAGCGAGCGTCAGCTGTGCGCTGCGACAGACCGAGGTTGTCAAGATAACCCTCGGTTTGAGAGATAACCTTACCACCAATGCGTCCGTTGATGAGGAAGAATAGCTGGAAGTCTTTGAAGTTAATCGAATTGCTAAAGCCAAGTTGCCACTTTGAGTTCATGTTGCCAATAAACTTGGCGTTGGCATTGAGGTTGTCATATTGCGGAGCGAAAGAAGTGCGGTTCAAAATCAGTACACCATTTTCGTCGCGTTTGAAGTCTGTGACATAGAGGTCGCCAACAGAGCCTCCTTCCTTATAAATAACCATAGCGCCGCCCAATCCTTGACGATAGGGATTTTCAGATCCGTCTTGCTTGTAGGCACTGCGCATGATGGTGTTGTCGTCGAACGAAACGTTGAGCTGAGGCTTCCAACGCCATTGGCCGAAGTTAAAACTGTAGCCAAGCGTTGCTTCAAAGCCCGTGTTACGCACTTTGGCAGAGTTTACAGGAGTGCTCTTTCCGGCTACGCCAATAGTCATGTAAAGGTGGTCGGCAATGGCGTTGTAGAAAGTGAAGTCGAAGTTCATGCGGTTGTCGAACAACATCATTTCTATACCCGTTTCAAACGAGCTGGTCTTTTCAGGAACGGGATTTTCAAAACGGTTAAACCCACTAAGTACTACGGCTCCCGTGCGGGCACTGCTCGAGGCCATGCTGAAGAGCGTGTTGGGGATGGAGTTACCTACCTGTGAGTAGCTTGCGCGATACTTCAAATAGTTAATCCATGCGGGCATTTTCCAGAGTTCGCTAATGATAGCGTTGGCACCTATGCCCCAATAGCCGTAAGAGAGCGATGTGCCGCGTGTTACGTGGAACTGCTTAAAGGCTTTGTACCAGTCCTGACGATACGATGCGTCAACATAAATTTTGTCACGCCATCCTACTTGGGCGGTGAACAAGGCGGCTTGGTCCCAGTTGGAACTGCTGCTGCTGCCTAATGCGCCTGCACTTCCGGAGTTCGTCTCGAAGCGGTTTACCTGTGTAGAAGGCGTTTGACATATGCCGTCCATCCAAGTAGCTTCTACGCCGAGGTTTTCGCCTTTGTTTTTGATGGTGTGTCCTACGTAACCAGCTGTGGCGCTCAGGCTCCAGTCTTCGCTAAGTTGCTTGTTGTAGGAAAGCAAATAGTCGGTGTAGATTTCAGTGGTGCGCTGATTGCCGTAGTAGTACATACCGTAGTCGTTCATCAAGTAACCACTCTGGAGGAACGTGGTGGCATAGCGCTTTGTTTCGCTGTTGTAGCGCGTGTGGTCAAATCCTAAACGTGCTTGGAAGGATAGTCCGTCGAAAATATCTACTTTACCCGTGAATGAACCATAAACGCGGTCGGTCTTTTGCTTGCTGCGATTCATGTTGGTAAGCCAGTAGGGGTTGTTGTATGGAGCAGCCATATAAGCCCAGTTTTGGCGAGGTCCACTCAGCAGCGCATAGTAGTTGGTCAATGCCCAATAGTCCACACCGCCTACGTTGGTCTTCTGATAGAGACGCTGTGCTTTGGAGTTATACCATTGTGCGTCAGCTACATAATAATTGTCTTTGTAGTAGCCCATATCTACGTTGTTGGGCGTGGTATATAAGTGGTAGATGGGGTTGAGCAAACCACCACCACCGGGGCGATTGCGCGTAATGGTCTGAACATAGTTCAATGAAGCGTCAATACTTACGCGGTTCCACAATTTGTAGCTTTGGCGGAAAGCGAGGGTGTTGCGATTGTAGCTATTGTTTTCTATCATGCCGTTGCTGTGTGAGTTGGCATAAGAGAAGTAGGTCTTAATTTTTTCCGTACCGCCGCTCAGAGAAATTGAGTTGTTGAACGTAGTTCCAGTGCGGAAGAAGTCGTCAACATCGTTGTGGCCGCTGTTGCGCAAATGGATGTCGTAATAAGCTGTAGGCAGGCCAGAAGCTAATCCTGTGTTGGGGTCGTTGGCTATTTGGAATGGCGAAGCCGCAGCAAAGGGCGTTGTGATAACGAGTTGGTCGGATGGGCGGTCGCTGATCTTTGCTCCCCATCCCGTAGAGCTCAAACCGCCACCAGCTGTGAGGTCGGCACCATAAACGGTTTGGATTTTAGGCGTGAGAAGCGGGGTTTCAAAGGTGACGTTGGTTGTGAAGTTGACATCAATGCGGCCTTCGCGTCCTTTCTTGGTGGTAATCATGATGACACCATTGGCAGCCTGCGAGCCGTAGAGCGCGGCAGCGTTGGCACCTTTGAGCACGTTCATCGTTTCAATGTCGTCGGGGTTGATCATGGATAGCGGGTCGGCTCCTTCGCTACTGCTTTCGGCTGTTATTGACGAACCTGCTCCCATACCTAATTGTCCACGTGTGTTGTTCGTGATGGGCACACCATCTACAACGATGAGTGGCGTGGAGTTTCCGAGAATGGATTTCTGTCCGCGAAGTATAATCTTTGAAGCGCCGCCTGCACCGCCTGCACTGGCTGTGATGGTGATACCGCTCACTTTTCCTTCGAGCGTGTTAGCCACGTTTGCGTCGGGCACTATCATCAATTCGTTGGCCTTGATTTGTTGTGTGGAATAGGTCAGTGAGCGCTCTTTGCGAACGATACCCATGGCCGTTACCACAGCGGCATTGAGTGTGTTGTCGCTGGGTTTCATCTCTACACGTAGTGTCTCTCCCTGCCAGCGAACAAGCTGTGTCTCGTATCCCAGGTAGGAGATGCGAATTTGGGCATTTTGGGGCACGTTGTTAAGTGTGAAACGCCCTTGTGGGTCGGTCATCGTGCCGTTGCGCGTTCCTACTTGTAGGACATAGGCACCTGGAACGTTGTCACCGTTTTCATCAACCACAACGCCTGTGGCTGTTGAGGCAGTGTGTGCGCCGCCTGTTTGGGCAAATGCCTTTTCGGGCAGCAACACGCTTGTGCTTATGCCCATGATGGCAAACAGCACTGTGATGATCAGTTTAGTTCTGTTCATGAGAATTTGTTAGGTTTTTGATATTAGATAATAAGTTATTTTATTGCTGTAAGGTCAGTTGTGCTGATGGCTATTCGTAGTGCCTAAGTGTTCGGCGCAATAATGCTTTTAACAAAAAATAATAGACAACTACCGTCTTTTGCGAAGCAAAAATAGCAATTGTCTATAAAACCAAAAGCTTTCTATCTTGTTTTTTGCATGATTTGCAAAAACCTACGTTTTTATACCCTGTGTAGTGGGGATTATTGAAGTGGTGAGCGTGTCTTTGAAGTGTGCTTCTATGCAGGTGGAGCTTACTAATTGATTGTATGCTATGCTGATTTGACATGGTTTGAGTTCAACCTTGATATCTTTTCCTTCAAAGCGGAATGTTCCAAGTGGGGACTTTACGCTTCCGTCTGCTTCAATGGTGGCAGAACATTGGGGCGCGAGGTGAAAACGTGCTATGGCTTCGTGACCGAATACGTTATCGGTAATGGTGAGTTGGTCTTCTGTGAGCGTGAATTGACGTTCGGCTTTGTATTGTCCTTTGCGCTGGGCTGCTATGTGGTTGTGGTCATCGCTTATGACAACAACGGTGCTCGTACGTCCTACACGGAAACCGCCCCATACTTCAAAGGGTTCTTCTTTTCCTATTTGTGCCACATTGTGAGCTTCGTAGGAGCGTTCGTATTGGCGTCGGGCATTTTTTTCGTAAGTGCTGATGCCTGTATCTACAACGAAGGGCCTCCCATTTGTGCGCAATTCAAAGCTGAAGGGGTCGCTGTGTGTATGTCCAGGCTGATAGGTGGCTGTGATGTGGCCTACGTCAATGATGGTCTCAAGGATGGTGTTTTGCAATTTGCGATAACCGCTTTTGCGCATTGTCCCTCTCGTCCACGATAGTCCTAATCTGCGGGCATAGTCTTGGATTTGGGCGGGTGTGGGTGCTATGCCGATGGCAGAATCTCCAAAAAGAGGAATCGTATTGTCGTTCCACACGATGGCATCGAGCCAGCCAAGCCACTGCTGAGCCGTTTCTTTAAGCGAGGGTAGTGCCTCGTCGTCTGCGGCTTGGGCAAAGTTGATGGTATCAAGTAGGCGGTCGAGAAGTATGCAATGATACATAGGACTTTGCTCGTAATGAGCTCCATCGGACAAGGTCTGCTCACGCAGCTGCCCAAGCAACAAACGTCGAGCTTGGGCAAGGTGGCTTCCCTTTTCGCCCATGTGAATCCAGCCTACATAGAGCGCGAAAGCATCTTCGAGCAAGTGGTTGCCTAATAGATGGTATTCAAGCCGATGTTCCAGATGGATGAGTTGACTGTAGTATGCCGTGCGCCAATTCTCTGGAATGTCTTTTTGCTGATAGTGGGTGCTGAAGAATTTTGCCCAGTTTATCAATCTTAGCGCAGTGGGGTAGGGGTCGAGCCCAATCGTGCGTGCAGGCAAGTCGCGCAAAAAACGGTCTATCCACATTTTGCCGTCGAATGCGTCCATGCCCTCTTGCAACAAAAAGTCCATGTAGTTAAGGTTGTAGGCCCAAAGCATTCCCAATTCCTTGTCGTTCCAGTCGGTAAAGCGTTTCGTAAGGTTCAAGAAGGTAAACGCATCGCCGCTGACAGCCCGTGGCTTGGCTATGAATGTGGCAGGGAGATTGGTGCCGCGCTTGCCCTCAAGCGTCTCGGGGCAGTGCACGTCTTGGTACGTAGGTCGGTGCAGACGCATCGCCACTTGGTGCGTCACCTGAGTGAGTCGCAAGTGGCTGATGGTGCGTAACAGCTTTCCGATTTTCATTGTAAAAAAGTCTTTAGGTTTTTCTATTGTTTTCAGCGATAGCCTTTTGCGATACGCCATACGTAGTGCCAAGCACGCCAAAGCGGACTGCAGAGGACTTCAGCAGGATAATGTCCTACGAGATGCCATATCTGTCGGGTTATGCGGAGGAAGGAGTGCCACTTTGGCTCACTAGCGACGTGGCGAATACGTGTGTCGAATTTTCCAAAGTTTCCGGCACGCATTATTTCAGAGAGGAGATATTCGCCCTCAAGCTCGTCGGGTGGGCAGAGCAAGTAAGCGTCTTCAAGTCCAAAAACACGTTGCTCTACGTATATTAAAGCACCAGCGAAGCGTCTCATTCCCATTCGTTTTATTTGCCGAAGTGTTTCCTTCTGTTCTTCCGAACTAAAGCCTTGTTTGAGCACGTAATAGTAGTCGAGCACCTGTCGCAATCCAATGCCATCGCCGAAGAGGTGGCGATAGATGTGTTGCATGACGTAGAGGCGGTTGAACGCAGCGTTAGGCGTAGCCACCTCGCCCCCATTGTCGAGCTTAACGCGATGTTCGAAGAGTGCCTCCTGATGGGCTTTGCACCATTTTTGAAACCTGCTGTTGGCTATGGGGTTGTTGAACCACGAGGGCGTGAAGTGAGCTTCCATCTCCACATCGTTCAGCGCGGGAAAGTGCATGTTGTGGTAAACCACCTCCTCGTCGGGGCAAAACTGTCGCAGATAGGCAACTGTTTCATCGCGTGCGCCCTCTACCCAAATGTCAATGTCGCCAGAGGTGCGCAGGGCAGGGTCGGGATAGAGCGTCGCAAGGCCCTGTCCTTTGAGTACTATCGTGCGCCTCCCATCGCGCATAAAGGTCCGAGCAGCCAGCGCTGTTTTGCGGTTCATCACCGCATTGCGCGCGCGTATTTCCTCGCTGTCGGCGTACCACTGCATAAACAACTTCTTAGGTGCGCGCTGTTCGCCTTGCAACTTTCCGAGCGCGGGAAATGCCACGCCGAGCAACGTTTGCTGGTCACACACGGTGTATAGCTGTTCCCATTCCGATGCCGTGGGCGTCCGCGAAAAAGCATTGCGATGTCCCAATGCAATGTGCAGGAGTTCTATAAAGAGGTTCATGCCGCAAAAGTAGTGAAAAAGACGAGCGCATAATAAAACAAAAGGCGAAGTTTTTGCTTTCTGAGATCAAACCGCTGGCTATCTTCGCGGGAGCAACGATAAAAGAGAACGCAGACATGTCTACTTTTCACCGCGATGAACTAAACTCTTCACGGCCATGAAAAGTTTAGTTCATGGCCGTGAAAAACAGAAGAGCTTGTAGTTTCACGATTTAATACCGCCCCACACCAACGGCGAGAGGTGGTAATGGAATTTGCCAAACGCCTTTGTTAACGAAGAAATGTCCGCTTTTATTTTGAAGTGCTATAAGCTATCATTATTTTTGCCTTGAAAAGTGCGTTGCGACTTAGCACAATCAAATCATGCAAATCCTTTTCTGCAACACATCCGAACACGCTGGCGGTGCAGCCATAGCTGCCAGCCGATTGGCTGTAGCACTTAATCATGCTGGCGAAAGTGTTCAGATGATGGTGCGCGATCAAGCTGAAACGTCGGCACCCTATGTAGTGACGCCCAATGTGGCAAGCTGGAAGATGAAAGCTAAGTTTGTGGCAGAGCGAATTGACATCTTGCGAGCCAATGGTTGGCGCAAACATCGACTGTTTGAAGTGGATTGTGCCACACACGGCATTGACCTTACGCGGGAAAAGGTATTTCAGCAAGCCGACGTAATCCATCTTCACTGGGTGAACCAAGGACTGCTCTCGCTGCAAGGTCTCGCCAAAATACTACAAACAGGCAAGCCTCTCGTATGGACGCTTCACGACATGTGGCCCCTGACAGGTATTTGCCACCATAGTAAGGACTGCAAGGGGTGGACTGCCCATTGCGGCAATTGTCCGCTGCTGCGACAACCACACGGCAAAGACCTTTCTCAACGCATCTTTGCAGAAAAACAAAACGTCTATGCAAAGGGGCAAATGCATTTTGTGGCTTGTAGCGACTGGCTTGCCGATATAGCCCGCAAGGCTCCGCTACTGAAAGGGCACAAGGTGCATAGCATCCCCAATCCCATCGACACTAAATTCTTCCACCCTGGCGACCAAGCTGAGGCTCGCCGTCGGCTCAATCTGCCCGAAGACGTGGACTTGCTCCTATTCGTGGCCCACAAAGCCACCGACAGAAACAAGGGAATACATCTGCTCAGAGAAGCTCTTGAGCAATTGGCATCAAAAAACGAACGTCTGCGCTCTACGCTTCATCTAATCATTGTGGGACGCGAGGCTACTATGCTCCACGACACTTTTGCCATACCGACACACACCTTCGAATATGTAGCATCGCAAGAAACCATGCGCGATTTCTATCGTGCCGCCACCATGCTATGTATGCCTACCTTGCAAGACAATCTGCCCAACACCATTGTGGAGGCCATGGCGTGCGGCACGCCTACGGTGGGTTTCCGTGTGGGTGGGCTACCCCAGCTCATTAACCACGAGGACAACGGATATCTCTCTGCCTACATGGACACCACCGACTTGGCTCAAGGTATCACGTGCTTGCTCAACAAAGCAACACGCCAACGAATGGGAACAGCCTCTCGAAACAAAGCCGAAGCCGAGTTTTCGCATCAAAAAGTGGCTGAAGCCTATCTCAAAGTATATCACCTTTTGAAAGGTTAGCGTTTAGAGGTTAAAGTTTAAAGAACAGAACCGCAGCTTTAACCTATAAACTCTAACCTATAACCTATAAACATTTAACTTTTCATGACAACCGACGAGGGCGCAGGCAGTCAACCTCCGCTTAAAATTACCATTGCAACCGTTACCTACAACGCTGGGCCCCTGATAGCCCGCACAATAAAAAGTGTGGAAGAACAGACGTATCCCCACGTGGAACACCTTGTTATTGACGGCAACAGCCAAGACGACACACTCACCCAAATACACCACTACCAAGAACGCAACAGCATCGCGGCAGTGCAGCACGAAGTGCGCTGCCTCAGCGAACCCGACGAGGGCCTTTACGATGCGATGAACAAGGCGTTGCGTGAAGCTACGGGCGATTACATCCTATACCTAAATGCGGGCGACACGCTCCACAGCATCGAAACACTTGCACACATCGCCCATATTGCCGAAGAACAAGGCCGTCCCGCAGTCATCTACGGCGACACCGACCTCTACGACCGCGAAGGCAACTTTGTTCGCCACCGGCGACTATCTCCCCCATCCCGTCTCACATGGCGAAGTTTCAAACAAGGTATGCTCGTGTGTCACCAGGCCTTTTGTGCGCGCATGGACCTGGCACGCCAGCTGCCCTACGACGAGCGCTATCGCTTCAGCGCAGACTTCGACTGGTGCATACGCATCATGCGCAAAGCCGCACGCCAAAACCTCAACTTAGTAAATGTCAAAGAAGTCACAAGCCACTACTTAGACGATGAGGGGACTACTAAGAAAAACCACAAAGCCTCCCTCCGCGAACGTTTTCGCATCATGACCCGACACTACGGACTTATCCCTACGGCATTGCGCCACCTATGGTTCATTGTTCGCGCAATAATGAAGCGATGAACGATAAAGACAAAAACCGTTGGCTGAAGCGTTATTAGCCAACGGTTTTTAGTATGATGTTTTTTTAGATCCTATGGGAGGATGCACTTTCAGTTCTTAAGAACGCACGGGACGCACACTGAGCCCGTAGTTGCGGTAGCCGTTTGAGACGTACACTCCTCCCGAATTGAAGCCCAGGCTGCACGCGCCGTTCGGGTAGCTCTGGCGGAGCGAGCGCGACCAGTAGTAGTCGCACGAGCCCACGCCGTTGAGCGCCGTGACGTAGCGGTAGCCCGCAGTAGGAAGGAAGATGTGATTGCCATTTATGGATGTAAAACGATAGCCTTTCACACCCGTACCATTGTAATTTTCCACCCACTCGGCGGTAGTATTGTTGATCAACTCCTGAAAGTCAGCATCTGTAGGCATACGCCAACTGCCACCCCAATTGGCGCGGGCTGCATCGTCTGAAAGCTCAAGCTCGGTTAGCGCATCTGTAAAACCATTCAGTCCATACGAGTAATTTGAGCAATACTTTGTGAGCTTGTTATAATCGCTACCATAGGCATAAGTGCTCCAAAAATAATCGGACTTCGCTTTGGTTTCACCCCATGCGAAGTAGTCGCCATAGGCCTCTACCTTGTCGGCACCTACGTTGCGGTCAGCCCACTTCAAACCAC
>ONDJ01000010.1 GCA_900316575.1 uncultured Prevotellaceae bacterium
GACGCTACAGGGCGAGACGCCTATGGGTATGTCGCCCTTGAGCACTACACCAAGACGCTGGGCACACGCGTGAACGCGCTTCATCTGGCGGTGGAGTAGGTATTGGATATATACGTAGTAGCCTACTCCGTGGCGGGCTTCTTCGTCATGATTGAGCCAAGCTTCTATGTGCTCGGCATTGTATGTGGCAAATTCGCCCCAACGATGAAAGTCGGCTGTTCCTTGCTGGTCGCGCAAGTAAGAAAAAGCGGCGTATGCGGGTAGCCAATGTTTGTTATTGGCTATGAATTGCTGACATTCGGAGTAGCGTAGTGTGTCGTCGCCATAGGCTTCGTAGAGGCGGTGAAGGAATGCGGTCTTTGAGCGATATACTGCATCGTAGTTGAGTGTGGGTTGTTCCAATGCGGCAAATTCGGCTTCAATATCGGCAGTCCAAAGGGGGCTTCCCTGCCATTCTCTGAGGTCTAAGTAGAGTGGGTGTAGAGCAAAAACGCTGATGGCGCTGTAGGGATAGGAGTCGGTCCAGGTACCAGTCATTGTTGTGTCGTTGATGGGTAGGATCTGCACGGCTCGCATTCTGCATTGCGCCGCCCATTCTACGAAAGAATATAAGTCGCCGAAATCGCCAATGCCTTGGCTACCTTTGCTGCGCAACGAAAAGACGGGGACAACAGCTCCTGCCCCTCGCCATCGGGGTAGGTCTATTCGGGCATGGGTGTCGGTGTGCAGATAGTAGGCATTTTCTACAAAAGGCGCATCTGCCATTACGCGGTCTTCGCCTACTTCCCACTGAGGTTCTCCACCACCTTCGGGCTGGAGTAAGTATTTGTAGTGACAGCCTGTGGTGAAAGCGTCAATGCCTACGCTTGCTTCCCAACAATAGGTGTGGACGGGCATGAGTGGTACGGCACGGTGTATGTCCCATTGCCCCAAGGTCAATGCTTCGCCGCTCACTGCCCATCGATAGCCTTTAGGCGGTTCGGGTGCCATGAGCCGGAAGGTGAAGGCGGCTGCTGCCCGTTCATGAAGCGACACACGAAACGCAGCTGTAGCGAATGCGCCGCGAAGCAGGGCGGGCTCAGGGATATCTTCGCCCCAGTGGTCGCAGCAAACAAGGGTTTCGCTTGGTGCTATCTTTTTGATGCAACGTGGTGCTGTGGTTTCGGTGCGGAGTATTTCACCGCTTTGGTCAACCACTTCGTAGCGATAGCGCACTTCGCTGATATTCTCAAGTACGATAGAGACCGTGTGGTTGCTGCCGTCGGTTGTGGTGAGTGGCAGATGGTGGAATTGTTGGTCGGGGAGTGTAAACAATGATGCGCAGAGATTTTCGCCTTCGGCGCAAACGTAGGGCAAATGAAAATGAAGCGTCATAAAAATAAGTGGGTTTAAGGACAGAGGAATATCAGCGTCCTTCTATAATTGTTGCTTCGTGATTGAGGTTGATAGAGACGTTCTGATCATCAATGGGGCCTTCCTCGTCGGTGAGGAGTTCGCACGTATAGAGGTTTTTCAGTCCGTTTACGCGAAAGTATGTTGTGGCCAATGCAAGCAGTTTTACCTTGCAGCCCATCAGTTCGGGGTGGTCGTAGAAATTGAACTGATCGCGGTAGGTTCCTTTCTTGAGTTCTACCGGAATGACTTTGGTAATGTCGGTCTCGTCGGGGGAGTCGGCCAGCAGGAAGTTGGTGTTGGTAGCATCGGGAGCGTTGTTGAAGACCGATGCCGAAATACTACTTCCATTGACATAGCCTACCATGTAGCCCTCTACCCAAACGAATAGGTCTAAATATCCGCCGCTCATGATTTCGCTCACTGTAAGTGGATCGTCCTCCTCGTTGCTACTTTCCTCGGGATCTGTGGGTTGGGAAGTTTCTTCTTCACCTTCACCTATATCATCGTCAACGACTTCAAGATGACTGCACGCGCCGCATGTCCATACGAGCAACAAGCTCACGAGCAAGTTTCTGACGAAGTGAAGAGAGAGAGATGCCGATTTGATTGAGAAAACCATAGTTGCTCGTTTGCTTAGACTGGTTAAATGGTGCCTTTTGAAGAAGGCGTGGACATGCGCATAAGGTCGCGTCGCAGTGCCATGCGCAGTGCGCGGGCAAAGGCTTTGAAAATGCCTTCAATCTTGTGGTGCTCGTTCTTTCCTTCGGCCTTGATGTTGAGGTTCATAGCCGCCGCATCGCTGAGACTCTTGAAGAAGTGGAAAAACATTTCGGTGGGCATGTCGCCTATGTGCTCACGCTGAAAATCGGCTTCCCATACGAGCCAAGGCCTGCCACCCATATCGAGCGAAACGGAGCAGAGACAATCGTCCATGGGGAGGGAAAAACCATAACGTTGCAGGCCCAATTTGTTGCCCAAGGCCTTGCGCAGACATTCGCCAAGGACTAAGGCGGTGTCTTCAATGGTGTGGTGTTCGTCAACGTTGAGGTCGCCTTTTACCTTGACCTTCAGGCCTATGCCACCGTGGTAAGCGATTTGCTCCAACATGTGGTTAAAGAAACCGAGTCCCGTGCTGATGCTGACGATTTCGGGGTTGTCAAGATAGATCTTCACGCAGATATCCGTTTCGCGTGTTGTGCGACTGACTGTGGCACTCCTTTCGCCTGCAATAACGATTTCGGCAATGCGCTGCCACGTCATTTCGTCGCTTAACTTCAAAGCACGGCAGCCGAGGTTCTTGGCTAGTTGCACATCGGTGTCGCGGTCGCCAATGACATACGATGCTGCAAGGTCGTATTCGCCGTTCATATAGTCGGTCAGCATAGCCGTGCCAGGCTTGCGCGTCGGCGCGTTGTCGGCAGGGAAGTGGCGGTCGATATGCTCTGCGTCGAACGTAATGCCCTCGCTTGCAAGTGTGTTGAGCACAAAGCGATGAACGGGCCAGAAGGTATCTTCGGGGAACGAAGGCGTGCCAAGCCCGTCTTGGTTAGAGACGAGCACAAATTCGTAGTCTGTGTTTTGGCGTATCAAGGAAAGTGCCGCAAAAACACCGGGAACAAAAGAGAGTTTTTCAAAACTGTCAATTTGTTCGTCGGCAGGCTCGCGAATAAGTGTGCCATCGCGGTCAATGAAAAGGGCTTTCTTCATGTGAAAGACTTTGTTTTTCTTAAAAAAAGGTGGAAAGGAACTTAACAAAAGCTAATTCCATTGGCGCAGGGCTGCAATCAGAGCCGAGTTTTCGGAATGTGTGCCAATGGTGATGCGCAGACAGTTGCCGCACAGTGCTACACGGCTGCGGTTGCGCACTACGATGCCCCGATTGCATAGGTACTGATAAATGGCGTCGGCATCGGTCATCTTGACCAGAAAGAAATTGGCTTCGGTGGGATAAACCTTCACACAGCAGGGCAAGAGGCTTACGGCCTGCATCACCTTAGGACGCTCGGCGAGAATCATGCGTATCCATTTGTCCACGTCCTCGCTGCGACCGAGCATAGCCATGGCTTCATCCTGCGTGAGTTGGTTTACGTTGTAGGGATACTTCACTTTGTTGAAAAAGCTAATCACTTCTTCGCAGGCGAAGGCCATGCCGAGGCGTATTGCAGCACTGCCCCATGCTTTTGATAACGTTGAGAGAACAACGAGATTGGGATGCTCGTCAATGGATTTGCTGAGCGATTCGCCCCGCTGAAAATCGCCGTAGGCCTCGTCAACTACGACAATACCGCTAAACTTCTCGCAGATATTGAGAATTTCCTTGCGGTCAATGGCATTGCCTGTGGGGTTGTTAGGACTACAAATAAAGATCGCCTTGGTATCCTTGCTACAAGCGTTGAGCATCTGGTCGCTACGCATAGAGAAGTCGGCTTCAAGGGGCACGCGGCGATATTCAATGTCGTTGATGGCTGCGCAGACACTATACATTCCGTAGGTCGGCTCAATAGCAACGACATTGTCCTTGCTTGGGCGACAAAAGACGCGGAAAATTAAGTCGATGGCCTCGTCACTGCCGTTGCCGAGGAATATATTTTGGACGGGAACGCCTTTGACGCGCGAAACATGTTTTTTCAGTTCGCGTTGCAGGGGGTCGGGGTAGCGGTTGTTGGGGCGATTGTAAGGATTTTCGTTGGCATCGAGAAAAATGTTCGCGTCTGTGCCTGTGTATTCATCGCGAGCTGAACTATATGGTGCGAGATGCCAAATGTTGGGACGCACCAGCGTTTGCCAATCGGGAGTCATCGTCTGTTTAGGAGGTTTGTTATTTTCATGACGAAGCCAAAGGGGGCTTGCGTTGTTGTTTGATTAAAAAGAAAGGCTATTTAGCATTTTCCGCTTCTGCCGCAAGTCGCCGCAGGCGCATGGCTTCGCGGTGGGCATCGAGCTGCTCGGCGGTAGCCATCGCTTCAACAATGGGAGCAAAGGCGGCGAGCGATTTGGGATTGAGTTCCTGCAAAGTCAACTTGCGTTGGAAACTGTCTAAACAAAGACCGCTGTAACTGCGTGCCCACGCCTTCGTAGGGAGTGTGTGGTTGGTGCCGCTGGCGTAGTCGCCCGCACTCTCACAGCTGTAATTGCCAAGGAAAACACTGCCAGCAGAATGGATGTGGCTTGCCACTTCGCGATAATCCTCAGTAGCGATGATGAGATGTTCAGGAGCGTAGAGGTTGGTGAAGGCAATGGCGCTTTCCATGTCGTTTTCAAAAACTATGATGCGGCTATTGGCAATGCTCTTTTCCGCAATGTCGCGGCGTGGGAGAGGGGCAAGCTGGCGCGCAGTCTCTTCAGCAACGCGTTGCGCTACGGAGAGATTGGTCGTGACGAGTACGGCCTGACTGTCAATGCCATGTTCGGCTTGGCTGAGTAGGTCGGCGGCAACAAATGCTGGCTGGCATGTCGCATCGGCCAATACTTCAACTTCGCTGGGACCCGCTGGCATATCAATGGCTACGTGGCTGAGTGAGACCAATTGCTTGGCAGCCATGACATACTGATTGCCAGGGCCAAATATCTTGTCAACACGAGGTACGCTCTCCGTGCCATAAGCCATGGCAGCGATGGCCTGTGCACCTCCCAAGCGAAATACTTTGCTCACTCCACATAGCTTTGCCGTAAAAAGAATCGCAGGATGGATTGAACCATCGGGTGCAGGCGGTGTGCAAAGCACGATTTCCTTGCAGCCTGCAATGCTCGCCGGTATGGCAAGCATCAATACCGTAGAAAACAATGGTGCTGTGCCTCCAGGGATATACAACCCTACACGCTCTATGGGTACAGCGCGTTGTTCACAGACGATGCCTGGTTGCGTTTCAACAACGATTGGCTCAAAACGCTGGGCTTCGTGGAATTTGGTAATGTTATGGTGCGCTTGGCGAATGGCGGCAGTGAGCGTGTCTGGTAGATTTGTTTCGGCACGGTTGAGTTCCGATGCACTTACGGCCAAGTCGGTTAGCTCAGCATGGTCAAATCGCTTTTCAAAATCGCGAAGTGCATCGTCGCCATGAGTGCGCACCTCGTTGAGGATGGGCTGAACGGTAGCAAAAAGTGACGAGAGGTCAAAGAGTGGACGCTCGGCAAGCTCTTGCCACTGGACGCGCGGTGGATTGATGAGTAGGTTCACAGCTTAGACAATGATTTTTTCAATATCCATGACCAGAATACCTTGGGCACCCTCAGCCTTTAGCTTGCCAATAATTTCCCAAAAGCGCTCTTCGTCAATAACCGTATGGATGCTACACCATCCGCTTTCAGCAAGCGGCATGACGGTGGGACTCTTTACGCCTGGGAGCAGAGCGGTGATGGCTTCAACCTTGTTTTGGGGTGCATTGAGAAGCACGTATTTCTTCGTTTCAGCATTCTTGATGGCATCAAAGCGAAACAACATCTCTTCAAGCACAGCTCGTTTTTCGGCATCCAATTGTTTGTTGGCGATCAAGACGGCATCGCTGTGCATGATCGTTTCAACTTCGCGTAGGTTGTTGGTCACCAATGTGCTACCCGATGAAACAATGTCGAAAATGGCATCGGCCAGTCCCACGCCAGTGCTGATTTCAACAGAACCCGAAATCACGTGGATGGTGGCATTGATACCTTGGCTCTTTAGCCAACGCCGTAAAATTGCAGGGTAGGAGGTAGCGATGGTTTTGCCTTCAAACCAAGTGGGGTCGTTGTAGGTTTCATCTTTAGGTAAGGCCAGCGAAAGGCGACAGGCTCCGAAACCCAAGTGACGAATGATTTCGGCGTTAGCTCCTTTCTCCTCTAACTCGTTCAGGCCTACGATACCAACGTCGGCAACACCATCTGCCACAGTGGCAGGGATGTCATCGTCGCGAAGAAAGAGAGTTTCTATGGGGAAATTACGAGCGCGTACCAATAGCGTTCGTTTCGATTCGCTGACTTTGATATCCGATTCGCGAAGCAATGACATCGTGTCGTCATGAAGACGCCCCTTGCTCTGAACAGCTATTCTTAACATGTGTGTATGATATAATTATAGTTTCGAAGTTTCTTTCAGTTCGTCCTTTATTGCTCATTTTTCCACTTTCTAACCAAGCGACGCGCCTTGCTAAGGGTGCTTTTTTGGTCAAAGATGTTGAAATCATCGCTGAGTAGCGATATCGCTGTAAAAAGATCTTTTTGCAGAGCAAGTTCCAAGAGGTGAACGAACTGTAAACTGTGAATTCTGAAGGCCGCGTATGCTAATGTAGCCGGGCTGTGGATTTCTTCATGATCAGCATAGGTGAAAATAAACTCCCATATATTGCGCGCTTCTTCATAGCAATGAGCATTGTAGAGCAGAGAAGACAATTCTGAAACCTCGTCTATCCGAATATTTGGGAGATGGATGGTTTCTTGGAGCACGTTGATGGCTATATCCCTCCTTTCGTGAATGAAGAGTAGGGCTGCCCATGAAATGTGTCGCATGATGAAGTTCTCGCGGTCGGTATGGCGGAAAATCAGGTCGTGAGCATCTTCTCCAAACCCTGACGCCATGGCATAATTGGCCATGAGGCGATGAATTTGATCGCGGATTTCTGTATCGCTTGTGTATTGCTGAGCTCCGAGTCTAAGAGTGGCTAATGCTTTGTCGTGATCGTCTTTTTCCTGGAATGCTATTGCAAGGTTCAAAAAGTTTTCTGCTGAGCAAAGCACTGAACGACGAGGTATTTTCAGGTCTTCCCACATGTCTTCCAGCTTATTGAGACGCAAAAGCGCATTAAACCGTACGGAATAGGCTTCGATGTTATCTTCGTTGGCAGCTATAGCATAGTCGCAGCTCTCAAGTGCTTCTTCATCCTTGTGGGCAGTGTATTGAATTTTTGCAAGCTGCACCCATAGATCTGAGTCATACGGGTCTTCGTCAATGCATTTGTTCATCAAGGATATAGCCTTGTCGTATTCGCCACGACGAAAAATACAATCGGCAAGTTCACTGGCTGCGCGCGTGTATTCGGCATATTCAGGCGAATTGCATTTCTCAAACCATGGTTCGGCCAAATGGTAATAGCCGGCTTCGTAGAACATTTCTGCAATGTCTAATGCATTGTCTTCGTTGAAGCCTTCCGATTGTCCTATTTCCTCAACCAGTTGACGCGTCTTTACCAAATTGAGCTTGGTGAGTGCCTCTTCGGCATAGAACAACTTAAAAAAGATATTGTCTGGCGAAAGTTTGTTGATGATTTCCTTTGCTTTGTTCCACTGGCTCGTGTTCTTATAGTAGTAGGCATGGGCCATAATTACGTCCTCGTCATCGGGAAACATCTTTACAGCATGCATCAGTACGATTTGGGCATCCTCGTTGCGAAAATTGTCGGCATAGTAGTCATAGATGTCAAGCAGATCTGCGGCTTCCAAGTAGATACTTTCACCGTTCTTCTGCGCTTTTTCGTAAGCAGACAGTATGTAGTTGAAATTTTCAGGGTTTCGTCGCATAATTTATTCTTGGTTGGTGGCAGAGAGGTCTTTCTTGCCTTTTCAGAAACAATGCCGTGTTCACTTTACTGCGCTAAGAGTGGATTTTATTTTTTCCAACTATCGCGCAGGCCTACCGTGCGATTGAAAACCATGTTCTCCGCTGTGCTTGTCTTGTCGAATGTGAAGTATCCAATGCGCTGGAATTGTAGGTAGTGCTTATCTTGAATTGTGGCAATCCATGGCTCTACCATGCATTGTTTCAAAACTTCAAGGCTTGCAGGGTTGAGCATCTGCTTCATGGCAGTGAGCGCGTCGCACTGTTGCGATTGCATGAGATTTGCCAATTCGTCGCGTGGATTTTCAACACTCCAGAGACGGTCGTAGAGTCGTACCTCTGCAGACAAGCAATGCTCTTGACTCACCCAGTGAATAGTGCCTTTAACGCGGCGGTCGGCACCTGGCATGCCACTCTTGCTGTCGGGGTCGTAGGTGCAAAGGATTTCAACAACGTTGCCAGCTTCGTCTTTGCGGAAACCGTCGCAGTGAACAATATACGCATTCTTTAGGCGTACGTCTTGTCCAGGGGTGAGGCGGAAGTATTTCTTTGGCGCATTCTCCATGAAGTCGTCGGCTTCAACATACAGATGGCGGCTGAAGGGGATGGTGTGTGTTCCCTCTTCGGGGTGTTCGGGGTTGTTGACAGCTTCCATGTGCTCTACCTGGTCTTCAGGATAGTTGGTGATGGTGAGTTTTACGGGATGGAGCACTGCACTTACACGCAGGGCGCGGTCGTTAAGGTCTTCGCGCACAGCACTTTCAAGCAACGCAAAGTCGTTGAGTGCGTCAAAGGTGGTATAACCAATTTTGTCAACAAACTTACGAATGCTTTCGGGGGAATAGCCTCGCCGACGGAAACCGCAAAGTGTGGGCATTCGTGGGTCGTCCCATCCGTCAACAATTCCTTCCTTAACCATTGTTAGGAGGTTGCGTTTGGAGAGCAATACATAGTTGAGGTTGAGTTTGTTGAACTCATACTGCCGTGGACGGTGATTGTCCAAGTCTTTTCCTTCTTTCACCCAGTCAATGAAGAGGTCGTAGAGCGGACGATGAGGTACGAACTCAAGCGTGCAAAGAGAGTGGGTTACGCCTTCGAAATAGTCGCTCTGGCCGTGTGCAAAGTCGTACATAGGATAGGCTTTCCACTTTGTGCCTGTACGAGGGTGGGGATGATTGACAACGCGATAGATAATTGGGTCGCGGAAGTGCATATTGGGACTGGCCATGTCAATCTTGGCTCGAAGCACCATGCGTCCTTCTTCTACTTCGCCTGTGTTCATCTTTTGGAACAAGGCGAGGCTTTCTTCGACAGGTCGGTTGCGATAAGGGCTTTCGGTGCCAGGGCGTGTGGGAGAGCCCTTTTGAGCTGCAATGTCTTCTGCGCTTTGTTCGTCAATATAGGCTTTACCTTCTTGAATGAGCCGCACGGCAAAGTCCCACAGCTGTTGGAAATAATCCGAAGCATAGTATTCGCCCGCCCATTGAAAGCCGAGCCAATTGATGTCTTGCTTGATGGCATCCATGTATTCCATGTCTTCCTTGGTGGGATTGGTGTCGTCAAAGCGCAGATTACAGATACCGCCATAACGTTTGGCGATACCGAAATCAAGACAAATTGCTTTAGCATGGCCAATGTGCAGGTAGCCGTTGGGTTCAGGCGGGAAGCGTGTTTGTATGCGACTATCGTTAAGCCCAGCGGCAAGGTCAGTTTCAACTTGTTGCTCTATGAAATTCAGGGATTTCTTTGCTGTGGTGTTTTCGGGCGTTGCCATATTGTGTTGTTTTGTTTTTGCTTAGGATTGAAAAACGCAAAGAAGCGAAGAGACGCGGGTGAAGCTGTTGTCAAGTTCGCCGCTCGCGTATCTTTGCTGCTTTGTGAAAGTTCTTTTATGTGTTAGAAATGCTAATCAGTTGGCCAATTCTGAAAGGAACTTGATACGCACCAGTCGTAGCTCGTATTCTTCAAACTCGTTGCCAAATTCGTCGAGCGCGGCATCGATGTCGTCGCTTTCGCTCTCGCGGAAGTATTGGTAGATGTCTTGTATCTGGTCGTCGTCAAGTATTTCGCGTATGTAATAGTCTATGTCGAGACGCGTGCCACTATAGACAATTGCGTCTATCTCGTCAAGCAGTGTGTCAAAGTCTATATTTTGGGCATCGGCGAGGTCTTCGAGGTTTACTTTGCGGTCTATGCTTTGAATAATGCTGACTTTGAGCTTAGACTTATTCGCCACGGTGCGTATGCGCATGTCTTCGGGGCGCTCTATCTCGTTTTCTTCGCAGTGTTTCTTGATAAGTTCGCAGAACTGCTTGCCATATCGTTTCACTTTTCCAGCTCCTACACCTGGAATGTTGACAAGTTCCTCCTCTGTTTGAGGATAAACAGTGGCCATCGCTTCAAGGCTGGGGTCTTGGAAGATAACGTACGGAGGTACGTTGTTCTCACGGGCTACTTGCCCACGTAGGGTGCGTAGCATCTTGAAAAGTATGGGATCAAGGGCGTCACCCGCTGGGGCGTTGTCCATAGGAATGTCTTCGTCGCTAAATTGTCGGTCGAGCACGATAACAAAAGTTTTTGGGTTCTTAATAAAATCGCGGCCTGCGTCAGTTAAGCGCAACACGCCGTAGTTTTCAATCTCTTTATATAGGTATCCGCTGAGCAAAGCCTGGCGAATGACTGCTCCCCAGTGGTCGGGGTTGTAGTCTTGACCCAGTCCGAACTCTTCGAGCTCATCGTGGCGGTAGGCTTGTATTTCTTCAGTGGCTTCGCCGCTGATGAAGTGGCGGATGTAGTCTTCTCTAAATTTCTCGCCTGTGGCTTGAATGGCTTCAAGCACACAATGGAGCATCTCGCTTGCTTCTATCTTTTCGTGTGGATGCAAGCAGTTGTCGCAGTTGTGGCAATTGTCTTGAGGATATTCTTCGCCAAAGTAGTGAAGCAAGAGCTTTCTGCGGCACACGGAGGATTCTGCATAAGCTTGGGTTTCGGCCAAAAGCTGACGGCCTATGTCTTGTTCGGCAAGGGGCTTCCCCTCCATGAATTTTTCAAGCTTGCGAAGGTCTTTACGCTGGTAAAAGGCTATGCAATTCCCCTCGCCACCGTCACGCCCAGCACGTCCTGTTTCTTGGTAGTAGCCTTCAAGACTTTTTGGCATGTCGTAGTGGATGACGAAGCGCACATCGGGTTTGTCAATTCCCATTCCAAAGGCGATGGTAGCTACTATGACGTTGATGCGTTCCATGAGGAAGTTGTCCTGCGTCTCGCTGCGTCGCTGTGTTTCAAGTCCGGCATGATAGGGCTCCGCCTTGATGTCGTTGGCACAAAGTATTTCGGCAAGAGTTTCTACGCGCTTACGGCTAAGGCAATAGATGATACCGCTCTTTCCTTCGTTGGCTTTGACGAATTTTATGATTTCTTTGTCGATGTCGGCGGTCTTTGGGCGTATTTCGTAGTAGAGGTTCGGGCGGTTGAATGAGCTCTTGAATTCTACGGCGTCGAGTATTCCCAGGTTCTTCTTAATGTCTGTGCGGACTTTGTCGGTCGCAGTAGCTGTTAGGGCTATGATGGGTGCTTTGCCTATGCGTTCCACGCTTTCGGCGATGCGGCGGTATTCGGGGCGGAAGTCGTGTCCCCATTCTGAGATACAGTGTGCTTCGTCAATGGCGTAGAACGAAACTTTCACGCTGTTCAGAAAATCAACGTTTTCTTGCTTCGTGAGACTTTCGGGAGCTACGTAGAGCATTTTGGTTTTACCCTCACGCACATCGCGACGCACCTCTTCAGCTGCCGAGCGCGAAAGTGAAGAATTGAGAAAATGAGCGGTGGAATCCAAGTGGCTCATATAGCGCACAGCGTCCACTTGGTTTTTCATCAGAGCTATGAGCGGCGAAACGATAATTGCTACGCCCTCGAGCATCAAGGCTGGTAGTTGATAGCACAAAGATTTACCGCCTCCTGTTGGCATCAGCACGAACGTGTTTCGACCTTCCAAGACGCAACGCACAATTTCTTCTTGGTTTTCCTTGAAACTATCGAAACCAAAGAATTCTTTGAGCGTTTCGTGTATTTGTGCTGACGTGTACATTGGCTGTTGCGTTCTTATTTATATATAAGGTAAAAGAGAACAGAAAGGAGACGATGTGCTATGCCGTTGCCTTTACAGCAAACAAAAATAAAGTAAAAAAAATTTTATATGTGACTTTTTTGTTAAAAAACGTGTTGCTGCGTGGTGTTTTATGCTTTGTAGCATGCTTTTTTAAGTTTGGCAAGAAGTTTTTGTAGCTTGTTTTTTGTGCGGTTAAAGGGAAAGGCTCTAACGATAAACTATCCGAGCGAATTGTTGATTTGCTCAATGTAGTCAAGCAATTTGTCAGTCCCAGAGCCCTTAGCACTGCTTGTAATGAAGTGGGGAGGTAGCTCGTCCCAATCTTCTTTGAGTGCTCGCAAGAAACGGCTGATGTTTTGAGGGAGTTGGCTTTTCTTTACTCCATCAGCCTTGGTGAAAACGATGGCGAGCGGTATTCCCTTGTTGCCTGCGCGCCGAATGAAATCGAGGTCAATATCCTGAGGTGGTATGCGTGAGTCGATGAGAACAAAGAGGCACGTCAGTTCTTGACGCTTATCAAGATATGTTTCAATCATCCGCCGCAGTTTTTCCTGCTCCACTTTGCTGCGTTTGGCGTATCCGTATCCAGGCAAGTCCACAAGATACCAGTCCTTGTTGACCATAAAATGATTGATAAGTAGCGTTTTTCCTGGTGTTGCGGAGGTTTTTGCCAGATTTTTGCGTGCTGTGAGTCGGTTGATCAGGCTGCTTTTCCCCACGTTGCTTCGCCCAATGAAGGCATATTCGGGCCGGTCGTGCGCAGGACATTTCTCGACGTTGGCGTTCGAAATAACAAATTCGGCGGTTTGTATTGTCATAGTCGTTTCTTGTTCGTTGCAATTGGGAGCAAAAATACGCTTTTCCGCGTGGTAGGCAAATGTTTTATGGTATTTTTGCGCCGAAAAGTAAAGCTACAAAGAACTTGATGGAAACCTTTCCCTCTCGCCATCTGGAGCGCGCGGTGGCTGAAATTGCGAAGCTTCCTGGAATAGGGCGTAAAACGGCCTTGCGTTTGTCGCTCCACTTGCTTCGTCGCGATGTTTCGGAGGTTAGAATGCTCAGCGAGGCGATTGTTCAGCTGCGCGAAGACATCTGCTACTGCAAGGTGTGCCACAATGTGAGCGACACCGACCTTTGCGACATTTGTGCAAATCCTCGTCGCGATGCGAGTACGGTTTGTGTGGTTGAAAACGTTAGTGGTGTGCTCAGCATTGAGGCCACGGGCCAATATCGTGGGCTCTATCACGTGCTTGGCGGGTTGATTTCGCCTATGGATGGTATTGGCCCGATGGAACTCCAGATAGAAAGTCTCGCCCAGCGTGTGCAAAGTGGCGAAGTACGCGAAGTGATTTTTGCGCTCAGTCCCACGATGGAGGGCGACACAACGTGTTTTTACATTCAGCGCAAGTTGAAAGAAACCGGTGTGCTACTGACAACCTTGGCTCGCGGTGTGAGCGTGGGCGACGACTTGGAATATACCGACGAGGCCACTTTGGGGCGTGCCCTAGCTGCTCGCGTAGCGCTATCTGAGTGATTTGTGCTAAAAGCTTTTTGTTCCTTCTATAAGATTTATCATACCGTATTATAAATATGTCTCTTCTAAGAATTCACCAATTGCTCTTTGCACTCGTTATCGTTGTAGCGGGCGGCGTGGCAACATTGTTTGACCAAGGCGTGTTGCCTGTAGGCATTCTTGGCAGTCAGGCGCAATATGTGCTTGATGTGCTCTGTGTCGTGTTATGCATCGTAGGCACTTATGTGGCCTTGCGCCTCTTGTCGTTCAAACGTGTGCAGCAGTCTTTGCAAACTACAGCCGACGCTGGCTATTATCGTTGGGTTGGTATTCGCACTTTTATTGTGGCTGTATGCATTTGGAGCGAAGTGATTGTTTATTTCATCACGCCTGCAAGCCAAACGGCCCACTACGCCTTGTTTATATCATTGGTTGCAGCCGTTTTTTGCATACCCACTCAGCGCGAGCGCGATGGGCTTATACGTAAAGATGAAGAGGCGTGAAGCTGAGTTGTATCATAGTCAATTATAATGTGGCGCGCTTCTGCGAGCAGGCCGTTTGTGCTTTGCTTGCAGGCGATTTGGGCGATGATCTCGAGGTGTTTGTTGTTGATAATGCTAGTAGCGACGATTCGTTCAATTATCTTCGTGCGCGCTTCCCCGCCGACGCTTTTCCGCAGGTGCATATCCTTGCATCGGACGAAAACCTCGGTTTTGGTCGTGCCAACAACCTTGCAGCCCAGCGTGCCAAGGGCGAATATCTGCTTTTTCTCAATCCCGACACGTTGCCCGCCGAAGACTTGGCTCGGCAGATGCTTTTGTTTGCCGACCAACATGCAGATCTCGGTGCCTTGGGCGTGAGCATGACGAACGAAGACGGGACTTTTGCTCCTGAGTCGCGTCGTGGTTTGCCCACGCCTTGGACAGCCTTTTGCAAGATGTCGGGCTTGACGGCTCTGTTCCCCCGTTCGCGCCGTTTCGGCCATTATTATATGGCTTATTTCCCAGCCTCTGAGCCCCACGCTACCGAAGTCGTAAGCGGAGCTTGTATGATGGTGCGTAATGATAGGCGAGGGGAGTGGTTCGATCCCGACTTTTTTATGTATGGTGAGGATGTTGACCTTTCTTATCGCTTGATGAAAGAGGGAAAGACCAACTATTACATGCCAGCTTCCCTGATACATTATAAAGGTGAAAGCACCAACAAAACGGGATTTCGCTATGCCCATGTTTTTTATGGGGCTATGCAGATTTTTTTGCGCAAACATTTTCCGCGCTATGCTTCCTATCTACGCCCAGTCATCGGTATAGCCATTGTTGTCAAAGCTGTATCGAGTTATGCTCATGCGCTTTGGATAGACCTGAGAAACGCCTTGTGCAGAAAGCGTGGCCGTACCCGCCAACGCTCCTATCTCTATCTCGGTCAGCACGCCGAAGCCTTGAGCAAGTTCGCCGCCACCAACCGATTGCCCATGGCTTTTGTAGAAGCCTCCCATCGAACGCTTCCCGAAGGGCATACGCAAATGGACCTTTCGCATACCGACATCGTTATCTACGACTTGCAGGATTTTCCACGCACGGCTATTATTCGTCATCTTCAGCAAACGGCAGGGCAAGTGCGCTTGGCACTCTACGATAGCACTTCGGGTGTGCTCATTGCTCACGGCAAGCAGATACAAGTAAAGGCATGAAATCAGCGAAGCAAACCATCTCCTTGCGCCAACTTGAGCCTCGCGATGCTGAATTGCTCTTTCAAATAGAGAATATGCATGATGTGGCTGCGCAGACCTTGTCCGACGACGAGCCTTTCACGCTTTCGACAGCAAAAACTTTCGTTCAGGATTATCTTGCAAACCAAGCTTCAGCTACCGATATTCGCTTAATTATTTGCTCGGAGGAAAGTAGTTCTAAATTGCCCGCAGGGACGATAGAACTACTTGAGATCGACACGCGCCACAAGCACGCCCAAGTAGGCATCGCTCTATTGCCACAAAAACGACACCTTGGCATCGCCACGGCTGCGCTGAACTTGTTAGATCGGCTGGCCGCAAAACTTGAAATTCATACGCTCCTTGCCCATGTAGATATCCAAAACGCGCCAGCCAATCGGCTTTTCCAACGCGCTCACTACCAACACGTGGGACAATTGCCCGACTATTATTTCATTGCCCAACAGTGGCGCACAGTTAATCTTTACGCCAAAACCATCCAGTCTGGTTTGAAAGTTTAGCGTTTATCGTTTAAAGATGCCGATGCTCACTTTAACCTATAACCTTTATTCTTTATGGTTGGTGGCATTGTCAAACAATATTTCTTTTAAGGTATTTCGCCTGCGCTCTTAGAATCTTCAATCAGAATTATTCAGACATAATCTCAAAAGAACTTAGCCATTAATTTTAGTCCCATGTCACGATTAGTGCTTTTTCAAGAACTTTTCCTATAGGGACATTATTAATTTTTAATTCATCCCAAATCTTAGTAACATCTTCAAAAGAAGCTATGATCTCCCCTTCAGAATGAGAGCAAGCCCCTTCACCATGAGTACCAACCTTCATAAACTCAGATATCCCATCCCAGTTGGGATTAGGGTAAAGACGCCGGACTTCTATAGGGACACGCTCTGTTTCTATAGAATAAAAGTTCTTATCTTGTATCCAATAGAAAACTATATTAAAACCGATTTGTTCTATTAAATATCTGAAAATAGTTTCAGGATAGTCTGATTGCGCATCTTCCTTTAAGCTATCAGGCCAGCCTAACTCATCTTCTCGCAATGTCTTGTCGTTGTCTTTGTTGCCAACATTCCAGAAATTTTCAATTAAGATTTTACTTTTCATGTTCTTTATTCCATTTTTGAGCCATTTCCATGAGTCGCTTATCACGGTCATTAAGAGACCTTGTGTTATGCTTATTGTGCTTTTTCCTTCCTACGACCTTCTGATTCCAAGGTAGCACCAACAATGATTACTGAACTTAGTTCCGTTTTTTTATACTTTAAGTAATGATACTTCATTAATTCCTTTGCTTCGTCAATGATTTCCAATAGAGAATAAAAGCACGCAACGATTTTATAAAAGCTTTCTTGGAAACATCCTTATAGGTGGTGCTCTCCCCTTTTTTGATGAGAGTTTCTAAATCTTTGTTCTTATGAATGATCTTTATCATAATTATGTTATTTTGTGTGCAAAGGTACACTCAATAGCATAAATAACTAAATATTGTTGAACGTCCCTTAAACAATAATAGAAAAAATATCCCAAGTATAGGGAATTAGAGCGTTTGTTATTCCTTTTATGACCAATGTCGAATGTTCTCGCTTATATAAAGTATGCTTTTCCTACAACTTTGTTTTGTTGGAGAAGGATTTTCAGAATTTTTTCACGGGCTGAAAATCGATTTTCAAGCACAGACGTTCGATTTTCAAAGCCAGAAAATTTTCTTTCTGGCTTTGAAAATTGATTGCAGCCGTTGGCTCGCTGCCGACCATGCGCGGATGGCGATTTCTTTTGGGCTTTTTCTCAAAAAAGATAGCGTCCAGGAGTGCGCATCTCTTGAGGCGTGTGGACTTCCAAGCGGATGTGGTGGAACTGACGATAAGCTGTATTTTCTAATCAAGCCTGCCGAATTTCTGCCTTTTTTGCCTACCTTTGCCCACTGTTCGGGGAGAAATCCGAACTATAAACGTTAAGCATTCGCTATTATTTCGCGTTCAGCCAAAAGCCTCGGAAACTTTTTGGAAATAATCAACGCACTGAAATAATATCTGCGACGGGTTGCCATATGGGCTTCTTGTCCTCTATTTATTAGCAATGCATTCACGCTAAGGCGTGGTGTATACTTATTTGGAGGACTGAGGTTTCCATCCGAGGCTGCCTCAAAGCTGAACGCAATAAGGTGCATCGCGCCCTTTTTGCGTCTTGGCGTGATTGATAGTTGATTGCTAAAAACACTGCTATCATCACGTTATGAAACAAGACACTTTAAGTAAAGCAAAGGCTGCCAAAAACGATGAATTTTATACGCAGTATTACGACATTGAGCGCGAAGTGGAAGCCTACCTTGAGTACGATGCCAACGTATTTCGTGACAAGACTATGCTGCTACCCTGCGACGACCCCGAATGGAGTAACTTCACGCGCTACTTTGCGCAGAACTTTCAGCGCTTGGGACTGAAGAAACTTATCTCAACCAGCTATGCAATTGAGAGTAAGAAAGTGAAGTATCCGACTCAGCTCAGTCTATTTGAAACCGAATCCCCACAATTTGACCCAGCAAAGACGCAAACACACGGCAAGATCTTTGTACTTGACAGAGACGTGACAGGAGACGGGCGTATTGACATCAACGATCTGCAATGGAACTACCTTCAATACGATGGCGACTTTCGCAGCAAGGAAGTAACGCGTCTGCGAGATGAAGCCGACATCATCGTGACCAATCCACCATTCTCGCTTTTTCGTGAGTTTTTGGCATGGGTGTTAGAGGCAGATAAGAATTTCCTTCTTATCGGTAATCAAAATGCTATCACCTACAAAGAAGTCTTTCCGCTTATAAAAGCAAACAAAATTTGGTTAGGCGTTACTATGGATAGTAGTAACCGATGGTTTCAAATACCAGATAACAGCATTGTTTTCCACAAAGAAGAAAATGGAAAGAAATATGCTTTTGTTGCTAACCCTGTATGGTTTACAAATCTTGAACATGGCCGTAGGCACCAACCTCTTGAACTCATGACGATGGCTGATAACATAAAGTATAGCCGTCACAAAGAAGTACGAGGTCATGACTATGTACATTTCGATAACTACGATGCCATAGAAGTTCCTAAAGTTGATGCTATCCCTTCTGACTATGATGGTATGATGGGAGTTCCTATCTCTTTTCTTCGTAAGTACTGCCCTGAGCAGTTTGAGATAGTGGGGGCTACTGAAAGTGAAGGCAAAGGCTTTTCAAATGGATTGTGGAACAAACACAATGGAGTAACCCAAGCTGTAATAAATGGAATTAAGGTATATAAGAGATTATTCATTCGGCGCAAGTAACCTATCTTAAAAGGGCTTTGTAAAAATAAACATACAGTAAGCTACTATGAAAACGACACTTAAAACCTATACCGCTGGCGAAGTATGCAAGGGCTTCGTCTATAACGAATTAGAAGGCAAAGGGCTCTATGGGCTCTCGGGGCGGCTGACCATTCAGCCCGAATATCAGCGCAACTACATCTATGCCGACGGCAAGAAGGATGTGGCTGTGGTGCAGTCGGCATTGCACCAATACCCGCTCGGCGTTTTCTATTTCAACAAGACCGACGACGACCGCCTCGAAGTGCTCGACGGGCAGCAGCGCATCACGTCGCTGGGGCGTTTCATCACGGGAAAACTCGCTATCATTGACGATGGCGGCATACCGCAGTATTTCACGAGCCTTTCGCCTGAGTTGCAAGCGTGTATTCTCTCAACGCCATTGTTGGTGTATGAGTGCGAAGGCACGGAAGACGAGATACGCCGATGGTTTGAAACGGTGAACATCGCGGGCGAACCGCTCAACCCGCAGGAACTGCTCAATGCTGTCTATTCGGGCGAGTTCGTCACGCTGGCTAAGCAGGAGTTCAGCAACTCGCAGAACGCCAACGTGCAGAAGTGGAGCCACTTCATCAAGGGTGCTGCCAATCGTCAGGACTTCCTGGAACGAGCATTGCAGTGGGTGAGTCGTGGCGACGTGGAGGGCTACATGAGCCGCCACCGCCACGATACGAACATCAACGAATTGCGCACGTACTTCAACAGCGTGATCGACTGGATTGACGCGGTGTTCATCGACATTGAACGTGAAATGCGCGGGCGGGAGTGGGGACGGCTCTACGAAACCTACCACCACACGCCCTACAATCCGCAGGAGGTGCGCGAACAGGTGCAACAGCTCTACGGCGACCCTTACGTGAAAGACCGCAAAGGCATCTTCGAATACGTGTTGGGCGGCTGCAAAGACCAGCGGCTGCTTGACATACGTATCTTCGACGAGGCTACGAAACGCTCCGTCTATAAACTTCAGACGGAAAAGGCCATAGCGCACGGCGAGAGCAATTGTCCGCTCTGCGCCCTGGGCCACAGTGCCAACCGCACGAAGATTTGGAAACCTTCAGAAATGGATGCCGACCACGTTGCGGCTTGGAGCAAGGGCGGCGCAACAGACATCAAGAATTGCCAAATGCTCTGCCGCACGCACAATCAGGCAAAAGGCAATCGATAGCCCTCAAATCCCAGTAATGCGGTAGGAAGTGCACCTTCCGGGGCGAGGAAGTGCACCTTCCTCGCCTAGGAAGGTGCACTTCCTATCGCGGGCGGTTTAGGGGGTGAGGTTTAGTTTTGAAACTCTTCGGGGTGAGCAGCGCGGTATTGTTCTTTCTTATACTCTTCTACGCTGTCGGGGCCGAAGTTCATTTTCTTGGGGTCGAGGGCTGCACTGAGGGTGAGGGGAATAGGCAACAAAGAGGACGTGAAGTACGTCCTCTTTGCTGATTTGAACGATTGTGGGGCTCGCTCAGTTTATTCCTCCCAACCGAAGTTGCCTCGGCGGGTGCGTGCAGGTCCGCTTCCGCCACCGCCATAGTTGATGTTGGAGTTTCCGCCAATGCTGCTTACTTCGTTGCTGCTACAGATGATGGTTGCTGTGCTGATGTTGGCAACCTCTATGCTTGGCTTTTGGTATTTCATATCTCGTTGTTTGTTTTTATTTGATGAAAATCTTGCGTCCTTTGTTCACGTAGATGCCTCGTTGCGTGGGCTTGCCAGAGAGCTTGCGCCCTTGTAGATCGTACCATGTACTGGTAGCGTCCGTGGTATCGGATAGGGTGGTAGAAATTATCCCCGTGGTTATCTCGCTGTCACCAAAGTTCAGCACGAGTTGGCGAATACCTGCAGCGCCTTCGCTCAAGCCGCGCAGTCTGAAATAGGCACGGCAAGTGCCTATCTGCATCGCGGCGTTGGGGTAGTACAATAGGTTCTCGGCTCCAAGATAGAGTAGGCTCTTGTCTTCAGCCACAATGTTGAGGGGCGAGAACTGTCCGATGAAATCTACGTTGCCATCGGTGGTGCTGACGATGCGTTCGCTTGCATCTTTCGAGGCGATGGTTTGATCGAGGAAAAGTGGATTGCTGAGGTCTTCGGGAATGGCTTCGTCCCATCTCACGATGTAGGGCCTACCAGCCACAATGTCGGTGGCATCAATGAAGTTGAGCGTGAGGAGGCGCGTAGTGGTGTTGAAGCCCGATGTGGCAATGTCCAATTCGCGCACGGTAGCTCCCGCGATGGGCGAGCGTCCGTTGCCACTGCCTGGCAGATTGAATGGCAGGCAAAGCGTGTTCCATGCTCCGTCGCTGAAGAGTGTGCGGTCGGCAAGGAGTACGTCTTGATGAGTCATGCCATTTGAAGAGGAGATTGTGGCATCGTTGTCACCGCCATTGGCAAGTATAAGCGAGGCGTCGGTAACTGTTGCGTCCATGTAGAAACAGCTTGCCATGTCGCCCAGATTGTTTCCGCAGATTGCTCCGCTTCGGCTGCTGCCGCTGACGTTTTGTACGACCTCGGCGCGTACAAAGCAGTTGCTCACGTTGCCACTGCCCGTATTGATGCCTACGATGCCGCCCAGGTTGTTGTTGGCATACGTGCTGCCGGTATAAATTCGTCCGAGGTTGTAGCAGTTTGCCACGGTGCCCGTGTTGTAACCAGCGATGCCGCCCACGTCGGCATTGTCCCAGTTGCCATAGACCGTGACACCCCGATTGGCACAACCCACGATGGTGCCATCGTTGCGGCCAGCAATAGCTCCTATGAGGCAGGAAGCCGAGGTGTAACCGCCGATGTCGTCAATCATAACGCTGAGGCTACTCACTGTGACATCCTTCACAGAACCCGTTGTTCCGATGCGTCCAAAAAGTCCACCAACAAATCCCGTTTCAACAGCATCGGCTTGCACTTTGAGGTTTGTGATGCGATGGTTTTGTCCGTCGAAAGTGCCTTGGAAGGGCTTTGACACAGTGCCGATAGGTATCCATGCATCGTAGTCGGCAAGGTCAATGTCGGCAGTGAGTGCGATGTTGCTGCCAGCATAGTCGTTTCCTTCATTCACTGTTTGCGCAAAAGCTGCGAGCTGTGCGGGCGTAGAGATGGTGAGGTTTTGCGCTTGTGCCAAGGCTGTTGCAGCCAAGGTAAACGCTGCTATGAGAAATCGCGTCATGGATACGTTTTTGTATTTGGTAAATGGTTCCTTGAGTTGTTTCATTGCATTGAAGCGGTGAACTTTGGCCTATAAATTCCGTCTTCGCCTATGGGAGGTGCCGACGGATCAAAGTTTGCCCAATTCTCAATGGTGTAGATACGATGCAAACTGTCGCAGTAGTAGTGGAGTGCTACAGTCTTTTTGCCGCCGTTTTCTGCAATGGTCAGCGGGTAGTAAATCTCGCTCATTGTAACTTTTGGTTCAGTCACGGCACGCACTTCGCCTCCGATGGTGGCGCACATGAGGTCTTGGTCGGTTTGGTACTTTGCAAGCGTGTCGCCCAATTGTACTTGTACCGACATGGTGAGTTCGTAGAGCGAATAGTCGGGTTTTATCCACGAAGTGGGGCGCGCGTCAGTGCCTTGGAGCAGGTAAGCGGGTGTGGTTTCCGTGTCGTCGTCGGAGCTGCAAGCGAAAAGTGCAAGGCTCGTGAGTGCGAGCAAAAGATATTTAAGCTTCATAACGTTTACTATGATTTGAGAGGGTAGGGACTCTTGCGCTCTAAGTATTCGGAATGCGGGCAGGGGACGCCCGCGCTCCCAACTTTTGAAGGCGGAGGAGTCCTAAGTCTCAGTCTTGTTACTTAATCATTACTTTCTCGTTGTTGTAGATATAAACGCCAACTTCTGTGGGACGTTTGTTGAGGCGTATGCCGCTGACGGTGTACCAACCTTCGCCGTAGGCTTCGCGGCTCTCCACGAAGTTGATGGCCGTGGGGAGGTCGGGTGTGCCGAAGGCAGCGTTGGGCGCGTAGTACATCTGCCGGCCAGCGGCTTGACCGATGATTTCTTCTTCGCGTTCCAAGGTGAAGCTCAGTTCGTCGCTTGCAGCTTCGGCATCGCCCACGTTGAGGAAGAACACACCATCGGCATCGGCCACGGCTATGCCGCAAACTTCTGCACCACGATATGCGGTGAGCACGTCGCCTTCCTGAGCTTCTATGCCTTTGGCCTTGGCGACGACCGTCATGCTGGTTCCACTGTTGTTGACGTAGTAGCTGCTGGGCATGGTTGTGTTTCCATTATAGCGCGACTGTCCGAAATAGGTTGGATACATAAAGGTGACAATGTCGTCGGCATTGCGTTTGAGCATATAGCCTTCGCCAACTTTCATAAACTGCAGTGTGCCTCGCCAACTCCTGTTACCACTGGCATCAATGGTCAGCACGGCAAATTCACTTTGCGACTTGATAATGTCGCCGGCTGCTGCGCGGTCGGTGTAGTCGGCCAAAGCTGTGCCTATGGGTAGGTTCAGCGACGAGATGTAGCCAATGCGATTCCAATCGGGTTTCACCGTGATAGCAGAGAACTCTGTATTGCCAGAAATATAAGCGGTCTTTTCGCTGTTGCTGTAGAAGCGATACATCTGCTGCGCATCAAGTTTTACAATGGTTTTGGCTTCGTCCCAAGCGTAAATGGGGTTTTTCGGATCGTCGGGGTTATAGAACTGCTTGTAGGCAATCTGGGCATACGTGCCATTGGGTCTGATGACTTCAAGTCCGTCACGTACTTCCCACTTAGTAGCACTGCTCAGCAACTCGCCTATGGGCAAGTTCTGAGGTTGCACGTTGAACGAAATCCAGTTCCAACCTTCTTGCAAGTGTATCGTCTGCACCACAGCATTGTTCGTTTTGAAGATATAAGGATTATCGGGTGTGCCTACTACCGTGTTGCGCTTGAACGTTCTTACCTCGTCAAGGCTTATGAGTACATGGATGATGCCCGTAGAAGCATCGAAGAACTCGTAGCGCAAGGGCGTTTCTTCGGCAGAGCTGTTGTAGATCGTGAGATAGAAGTTTCCATCGGCGGCATTGAGCTTTGAGACACCCAGTGTGCGATGGTTTTCGCCGAACACGGCTAATCGATCTTCGGGGTCGTTCATCAAGCTTCCGCCAATCTCTACGCGGGCTATGACGTTCATTGTGATGTTGGCATGCAAGAGTGCTTGGTCAACAGTCCAATCGGGTGCATCGCCGCGTACTTTGATGTTGATGGGTAGCGGTTCGTTCATGCCTTCTTCGCCCATGAGGTTGATAACTTCGTCAAACTCTCCGATGTTGATGTAGGGCGAAATGGTGAACGTTATCGTTTCTTCGTCAAGAGCACCTACAGAGCCGCTTGTCTGTGAAGCTGTTAGCCACAGCGGAAGACCCTCCAAAGTGTAGCGGTGTGTCTTGCCACTGAGATTTTGCACGGTGGCTTGGAAGGTATATTCTTCGCCATACTTCGGTGTGAGTGCAAGGCGCTTGACGTTCCAGCGCAACGGATTGCGATAGACATAGAGATCGAGTGCCACGGGCGAGGCCATTAGATTGCCTTGGAGGTCGGCCACATCGCGCACAACGATGTAAACGTTGGTCTTTTCGATGCGCTCATCGGGCACGTCAAGGTTGATCAGCAGGTCTTTGCCGTCGGCTACGAAACTATACTTGATGTTCTCAAGCGTTTGTGCATCGCTCATGGGAGCATATAGGGCGCGGTCGGCAAGGCGTTCGATGACATCTTGCGCTACTATCGTGTCGCGCTGAGCGGTAAGTTGGCCTGTGGCTAAGTCTGTGTAGCGTTTCAGACTGACACCCGTAGGCATCAAGCGTTGTTGGCCGTTCATCTGCAACTCGCTTTGCGAGAAGTTCAGATATGCCATCAAGCCCATTTCTTCGCCTGTTGGCGTAGCGTTTGAGAAAGTCTTGAGACTGTTGGCAGGCACTGCCATTTCAAACATGGCGATTTCGTCAATATGGCCGTTGATGGGCTCAGAAATGCCATTGCCATCGTAGAGCGCACCGGCAGCAAGGTTGTTGCCGTTGATACCGCCAAGGGTGTCAACTGCAAAGGTGCTGCGAAGCAGATTGTCCACGTAGAGACAGCCCAAGTTGCTCGACCGATTGATGGTTAGGGCTGCATGGTGCCATTGGCCATCGTTAACGAACATGTTGGAAGATACTTTCAGTCCGCTGATGTTCAAATTAAGCATACCGCCATTCACGCTGAAGCGGAAGTGCTCAGAAGCTTCGGCCTCGTCTTCTGCGCGTCCGTTAGCCAACAGTGTGCCTGAATCGTCTGCCGTTTGGAACCAGAACATGAGGGTATAGTCTTGGTGGTTCCAACGTTGGAACTTGTCGGGCTTGAGCCGGAAACCGTTTGTTCCGTCAAGCTTCATGCCGATGCCATCGGGCACTTTCCATGTAGTACCATAGAGGTTGAGGTCGCTACCCGAGCTTACGCGGTTGTAGCTGTATTCGCCGCGTCCTTCGTTAAGCGGGAAGTTGTCGAGCAAGCCTAACTCGTAGCCCGTAAGTTTCTTGTGGCTATAGTCGCTCATCTCGCTCGGAGAGAGCACGCGGTTCCATAGGCGAAATTCCAGCATTTCGCCTTCGTAGAAACCATTATCCTTAACCAAACCTCCACCTTGTCCAAGCTGAATGAGACCATAGCCTTCATAGAGCTGGGGATGCACGAACGAGCCGATGCGTTTCGTGCCGTCGTAGAAGCTGATGGTCGTTGTTTGGTTTTTAATGTCGCTCTCAAAGGTATAGAGCACTTGGTGCATGCCGTTGAAGCTGACGGGTTCAGCGCTGGTATAGACTTTTGTTTGTAAGCCAGTCGTGTCGCTCTGTGCAAAGGCGGCCATCAAATGGCGATCGGCTGTCAGACCAAGTTCCAAGTAGTTGCCGTTCTCGCCATGTTCAAAGAAGCTCATGGCTTTACTATTGTTGTCGGGATTGAGCAGTAGGTCCACCGTGAACGACTTTCCAGCCAAGTTTCTTGTACTTTGTGAGGTTGCAAATCCGTAGCCGTTAAAACGCAAGTCGGTAGAAAGCACAATGTTACTTGAATTGGTTTGTCCAAGCACTTGGAAATTGTTTAACTCGCGCAGGTAGTTGCCAGCAATCTGCTCAGAGAAGCGCAGCATGATGTCTTCGCCAATGTCGAGGATGCCATCTTCGGGCTTTGGCATGCCGAAGAGTTGCGGGCGGCGAGTGTCCTTGATACCCGTTAGAATATCAGACGAGCGCGTCAGGAAACCACCGCCGTGGCGACAATAACTCACAGCGCGGAGGTTGTATTCTTGTTCAATGGGGTCGTTCTCGCCATAGAAGTTGGCAACGATGCGTCCGTCGTTCTCAATGAGTAGGCATACGCCGCTGGCTTTGGCCATGAGGAGGGAATCTTTGTAGAAGGAGCAAACGTTCACCCATTCCTTGTCGCCCTGGTTGGCGAGTTTGTATTGCAGTTCGATGTGGTCAAAGCCGCGATAGTTCACGTCGAATCCGTCAATCACTACGGGCATGTAGTATTGCTGTAGGCGAGCGTCAAACTGCGACTCGGTGTTAACCACCCACTTGTCGCCAGGAAGCGAGATGTTCACTTTGCCCGCCGTGGGTACGAAGTGAGCCGAGAGGTAAACGGTTTGTACGCGCTTCTTGTCGTTCGAGTCGTAGAGGCTGATGCCTACATTCTCGTAATCAAACTCTGCGCCAGGATATAGTTCTACTTGTTTAGTTACCACACTACCAGCAGGGATATAGACTGCTGAACCACTGCCCGATAGGGGAACGCCCTCAACCTGGATTTTAGCTCCTCTGACATTGCTGGGGTCGTTGAGGAAGTAAGTAAAGACTTCGGTAGCCAATGCGGGAGCTTCGCTTTCGTTTGCCAAATGAATGGTGAAGCGAGCAGGTTCGTCGTAGGGCACGTTGCTCACGGTCTGTTCGTCAGCCCAAATGCGCAAGCGGTCAATCTCGATGGTCTTGGCATCAAGCAAGGTTCCCGGGTTGTAGTACTTCGTGCGACGCTCGTCTTCGTAAGGACCACAAGTGGCTCCACCTCGTGTGCGGAAGACAAGACTACGATACATCGTAGGCGTAGAGGTCATGTAACTACACATGCCGCCCAGCGTGCCTGGCACAGCGTTGTCACCAATTTTGATGTTCTTGATAAAGTCTTCGCTGGCATACATGAAGAGCATTTTGTCAATATCTTCCTCTTTGTAGCCTGCATCCAACAAGGCGGCGCGGCGCTGGTCGAAGATTTGAGTATTGGCTTGCGTGCGATAAACATCGACGAGAAGGTTGGATTTAGTGCTGGGACTTAGCGTGAAGCCTACTTTCTTTGTCTGAGTTTCGGTCTTGCCATAATTGTAATTATAGTCGAGCGATGCCACAATGCTCATCTTGATGCTAAGCGAAGTGCCAAAGGTGTTGATGTCAATAGTCATGCCATTGTCTTGGCCGTAAGCTGATTCGGTGTGCGTTCCTTTGGTGGGTGCTTTCACAGCAAAACTGCCGGTTGAGAAACCGCCTGTTCCTTGTATCAATGGGAACAAGAAGTAGCGGCTTTGGCTTTCAGCAAGTGTAAAGGCTTCGTTATAACTTACGCTACTGCGACCATCAACATCGTAGCTCTTGACGAGGTCAGTCGCTTCTACCTTTTCGCGCTCGTTCACAGCAAGGAAGCCTATCCATGTGAGGATGTTGCGGTTCAACGTTTGGATAGAGTCGGTTGTTGAAGCATTGGCTGTGGTGGGATTTACTTGCGTGTAGTAGCCTTCTGAAGCATAGTTCTCGTCCTCGACATTTACTTTACTGATGTAGGCTGGGAAACCTTGTTGATTTGCAATGGCCTGTGCAGTGGCTTCGCTGGTGCCTGGGGCAAGTAGCAAGGAGTTGCGAATGTTGATGAGCTCGGGGATGAGTTCTTTTTCTATATAACTTTGGGAGTGAACAAAGGTGCTGTTGATGTATGTGGATAGTTGCAGCACTTCATCGCGCACAATCCAAACTTTCTCGCCCTTGCTGTTTGTACCCTGTGCCAAGGCTTTCATCGTACCTTGACGTACATTGAAGTCGCAGCCATCTACTGAGAACGTACCGCCCTCGTGGGCTTTAATCATCTGGTAGGTATCGTCGGAAATAGCTCGTACGGCAATAGCGTCTTCAAGGATAGCGTTGCGCGTCATGCCAATAAATACGTCGGCATCGCGTCCTATGGACAGTTGCCCAGTGGCGGTGCTGATGCGCTCTGTGGTTTCAAACGTGTAGTTGTATTGCCAATTGTTGTAGTAGGTAGCTACAATCGGGAGAGTCGCAAGTTGAGTGCTGCTGACATTGTTTATTTGTCCAACCGTGTTACCCGCGCCTGTACCTGCAAACACGCCGTTGTACCAACTGCTACCACCGCCTCGGCTGAAGGATAGATTAACGCCCGCTTTTGTTGTGACGCTTTGCGTGAACGAATAGTTCAGTTTCGTGCCGCTTTCAATATAGGCACTTGAGGATGTGCCAGGCGGGTCGCGCAGGATGTCGATAAGACAAGTTCCGCCATCGCTCACGACGCGTCGTCCTTGTGCTACGGGCTTAGAGGCTAAGACAAATCCTTTCAATACCTCGCCTTGCAAAGGTTTGATGTCGTAGAACGTACTGTCGTATTCTAAGCTGATGGTGAGCGTCTTGAGCGCCATGTCTCCTTCTTCGGTGAAGGTGAGGTTTTGTGGTGTGAATGAATAGACGGCTTCGCCGATGCTGTCTAATTTTATTTCGGTCGTGTTGGTGGTTCCTACCAGTCCGTTCTTTATATATACTCGTCCGCCAGGCAGATGAACCACATCAGGAATATATTGATTGCTGTCGTTGTTCTTGTAGTATTGTTCCACGGCGGCCAGCATCAAGATGACTGGGCTGCCTGCCATAAAGACGGGATGTTTGAAACTGTAGCCCGCAGAGTCGTTCCAAAGCTCAATGGAGTAGTTATTGCCCGTGTTGTCCATGTCGGTATATTGCTTGATACCGAAGTAGTTTTCACCTGTCATGTTATACTGCTTCACGGCCAGAGTGGGTGGTGCATGGTAGATGCGGTTCCACGTCACGGTGTCTTTATTTACGTAGGGCGTAAGGTCGATGGTTTGCCCCACTTCGCCCGTCTGGAAAAGTGTGGCATATCCTTGGGCATAGACTTCCGTTACTTTGAACTTCACGGGTATCATGGGGATGGCATATTCGCCCGTCTTGGCATCGGGGCGTATGACGAGGCGATGACGATAGACGTCAATATTGCAGGTGTCTGTTATGCCGAATGGGATGGTGCGGTGCAACTCCGTGATACTGGCATTGAGTTGGTCGCGAACGAGATAGGAAGCATTGTCGCCTTCAAGCTGCATCACGATGGTGATGGAGTCGCCAAGGTTGTTTCGCGAAAGCGACTGTCCGAGAGGCAGGTTGCCTTGGTCATCGCCGCCCACTACGCGCCCTTGGAGTGTTACGCGCGTCTGGTCCCAGAAGGTGTAGTCGGAAACTTCTTTTTGCCAGTTGTGTTTGGTTGGGTCGGAGGCATCGGGGTCTATGTGGAAACCATCGTCGGCAAAGACGTGGCCTTCTTTTACGACGCGAATGGTGTGGGAGCCTTGGGGTACGCTCAGCGTGAACTTGCCTTGCGAGTCGGTAATGATGGGTTGGCCCGAACCATTCTTCACGATGGCTCCATCGCGCTCAAATTGTGCACCTACAACGGGTACGCTCGTGCCTTCGTAGGCCACTTGGCCCGAGAAACGATAGTAGTTCGACTGGGTGAAGCGCAGATTAGTAATAAGATTCTTCGTGTCGTCAAACGTGGCGGACAGAGCATCCATTGCCTGCATCTCGCCCGTGGTTTCTACGGAAATTTCGTAGGTAGCCGAGCCTTGATAGATCAGGCCGCTTATCTCAAAGAAACCCGCTTCATCGGTCTTGGTGGTCTTTTCCACAGCACCTACAAAGTTGCCCTTTTTGGGGGAGGCTTTCACGGTTACGCCAGCCATGGCTGTGCCGTCAGCCAAGCGCAGATAACCGCGCACCATGCCCGTGGGCGCACAGCCTGCTGTGATTTCCAACGCACTCACGTGGGTGCCTTCGCACTGTGTCACACCTTCGATGGTGTAAACATAGGCGTGTTGCGGCTGCGGGGTGCGGTCCATGTAGGACATTTGGTCGTATGTGGCTTCCAAGGTGTCGGTCTGCTGCGTCATCTTGTCGTAGCGAATGATGCGGTAGTAGTCGCCAAGGCCCGTTGCTTCCCACGTCAAGATCACGGCAGTTTGCAGCGTGTCGGCCTTCAACGAAGTCAGCATCACGTTGTTGTTGAAAGTGTATGCGAAGCCTTTATCCTTTTCGGTGCGTTGAGGTACAACGCTTTCTGTACTAATGGGCGAAAGTTTTGAAGATCCTTGTTCAACAGCGAAGTTAAATCGGTGGTTGACACACGAAGTGTTGAGTTGCTGCGTGAAGCGACCGGCAGCGATTTCTTCCTTTGTCAGTTCGCGCTGCTCGGTGTAGAGAATGGTCTCTTTAGACTCAGGCATGATGGGTACAACGCTTCCTTCAGCATCGACCTTCCACTGCGTCTTGTCTAACTTGCTCACCAACAGCTCTGCGCTCATATCGGAAGGTACGACATTGATACTGCTGTATTGGCCTCCTAAGGTGTATGCCCAAGTGTTGGTGCCTGCAAATCCTTCAACCGTGTTTGCGTCAATTTGAAGAATGTTGGCATTCGTTGATGAGAAATTGAGATAGACGCCATGCTCAAGGTTGTTCTCTACCTTTTGTTTGTAGTAGCCATCGATTGTTATGGCGCCAATGAAAGCTCCTGCGCAAGAAAAATAGAGGTAGGTAAAACTATGGTTTTTCAGTCCGCCGTCGAAGAGGCAATTGCGAATAATGTTTGTGGCAGAATTGCCGTGGCCAATGAAGCCACCCACGTTACCTCCGTTAGTATAGACGTGGGCTGAAACGCGGCAGTTTTCAATGGTCAGCGTTCCGCCATCGGCAGAATGGCCCACAAGCCCCGAAGTGTTGCCGTTGCCAGTGATTTCGCCGGTAACGGTTAGGTTTTTGAAGTTTGTAGTATGGGCTACATAGCGGAAGGGTGCTATAAAGTTTTCAGCCTTTTCGATGTTGAGATTAAGTGTATGGCCGTAGCCGTCGAAGCTTCCGCGATAGGGAGCTTCGGCGGTGCCTACAGTCTCTGTGACGCTGATGTCTGCCAAGAGTATGGCATCCACGTCGCTTGCTCCCCCTGCTTCGTTGACCTTGTTGACAAATGTGGTCCAGTCGGTTTCATTCCGAATAGCAAAAGTGCTGCTTGGGATATCGGGTTCGTTATAGCCCAAATACTTTTCCGTGTTGAGCACCACCTTGGCTCGGTCGTCCCAAATGATGGTGGCATGGGCGGGATTGTCGCTTGTGCTCATGATAGGCATCAGTTGCCCACTAACGAGCTGCCAGCCGTTACCCAAGGCTTTGAGTAAGTCGGTTTTGGACAAGTCGGCAAGCATCGACTTGTGCATGATGGGGATAGCTTCGCCAGATGCGGCAGACCAATTGGGGAAGCCAAGTTTCAATACAAGCTCGTCGGGAGTCAGCGTGCCGACTTTAAGTGCTTCGCCCCAGTTGGAGTAGCACCAGTTATTTTTGTTCGCATTTACGTTTCCGTACGCAGAGCCACTGCTTGTATAGTTCATACCTGCATGTGCGCTTGAGTAAGTACCTTTTTCAAGGCAGTTGGTCACAGCGTTATCTGTGCCGCCGTTTTCCCAACCGATGAAAGCACCTGCGTATTGGGCTCCACCCAGCCAAAAACTAATTTTTCCATCAAAAAGGCAGTTGTTGATCGTGTTGCTTGAACTACCGGCGTGGCCTATGAAACCGCCTGCGTGTGTGCTGTTGCAGCTTACTGTGACACTCACGCGGCAGTTTTGGATATAGTTGCGACTGCCGCTGCTGCTCTCACTATAACCTACAAGACCTGCGCTGTGTATGGCGCCTGTTATGCTACCTGTGACGTGAAGGTTCTTGATGGTATAGTCCTTAGCTCTTGGGAACAATGCTTGGGTATTTTCTGTATTAGCAAGAATGATGTTGATCGTATGGCCGTTGCCATCGAACACGCCATGATAGGTAGATGTCAAGCGGTCAAACGACCCGAGGGTTATGTCGGCATTGAGCACTGCATTCACTGCTTGACCACCAGAACTGCTGACTTTGCTGACAAACTTTTGCCAGTCGTCAGTGTTGTTGATGATGAAGCGTCCCTGGCTATCGGTTTCTGTGTCGCTCACAATGATGTCCGACCCACTGCCTGCCTTGTAGGATTTCAGACTATAACAATTCGTAACGTGGTAGTAATGGGTGTAGGACGTACGAACGTAATTGTCGCAGTTGTTTGTTAGTGTAAGGAGATTTGTAGGCGCAAACAAGCTGTGAGATATATACACGTCGTGGTTAGCATATCCAATAAAACCACCATTGCTATGGCACTCCGCGCCTTCGAACGAACCGTCGAATAGGCAGTCGCTTATGTTGGTCGTGGCACTTCCCAAATTTAATGCCACAAAACCACCGTTGGTGGCATCTCCTTTGACGCTGCTAATCAGTCTTACTGAAGAATGGCAGTTCTTGATGGTGAGTGTGGAGCCGTCGTTTACTTGTGCTACAAGACCGCCTATAAACTTCTTGCTACTGCTGATTTGGCCCGTCACGTGCAGATTGCGAATAGTGGCACTGCTTACATAACGGAAAGGCGCTGCGTATTCTTCGTTGAAAGCTACGGTGTCGCCTTCGGTGGGAGGTGCGGGATTGAAAGTTAGCGTATGACCATTGCCATTGAACGTTCCCGCATAGCGGTTAGAGGTTGTTCCCACCATGGGCAACGATTCTCCCAAGTCGATGTCGGCTGTCATGATGGCATTCAAATTCGTTTGTCCGCTATTGACAAGAGAAGCAAACGTGTTCCAATCCTTAGCCGTGCGCAACACCGCTTGCTCCCTTTCATCATAAGCAAGACCGTCGCCCTTCACCGTAAGGCCAGGAGCGTCCATCGTGAAGTCGAAATTAAGGGAATGTTGCTGATCTGTCCAAATGTTGCGTTCCACCGTGGCACTCTGAATGGCGGGTAGATACAATGTGGGTGCTATTTGCGTGATAGCGAAGGTTCCAGATGCCCAGTCCCAAAGCGAGGTGCACGTGCGCCGCACACGATAATGAACAGGCTTTCCTTCGTAAGCAGATATCAAATCCTCGTCTATGAACTCGTATTGCTGTGTACCAATGTTAAAGGCGAGCTGTCCGATGGTGACCCACTGGCTGTTGAGCGAAGGAACGTCCGATGTGCATCGCTGTATTTCCCAGAAGTCGTTCTCCATCAGGTCGTGCCAGTTGCGGTCGGGCATTACCCAGTTGAGCCGTACTTTGCCATTGCTTTGCAGCGAAGCATTGAGTGACGCAGCATTGTGGAGCATGGCCAAGTCGAAAGGTTGGGACTGTGTGGTGCGTTCCTTTTTCTCCGTATCTATGTAGTTGGCCACAAGATAGAAGTTCTTGTAACAGCGGTCAACGGGCAAATAGATGTAGCCCGAAACGTTGTTTTCGAGTTCCATCATGCGGTTCAGCTCGTCGGTTCCGTTCATTTCCACGTAGTACGCCGTCAGGCTTTTTATGTTGCTGGAGGGCATGGTATAAACTAGCATCATCTGTCCGGCATGTGCCGCATCATAGCCCAACATCGGCGCCTGCACACTCGGCGAGATCAGAGCCGGCATTTCGGGGATTTGGATGTTTGAAGAGTTTATGGAAATAGTCTTCGACGACTCGCCAGCAGGCCCTGCAGGCCCGTTTCCCGTTTTGTGGATGTCCCACGAAATGGTCACCGTCTTGCCGCGATACTTGTCGGGGATGCTCCAAGTGAGGTGCAAGATGCTGTAGTTCGTGCCGCTCACCTTGGGGATAGACCACTTCGCCTTGCTGTTGGTGACGTTGATACTCGAGTAGTTTTGATCGCGGCTCAGCACCATATCGCCCTCCACGCCTTTATAACCCCAAACATCGGGAAAGTCGTCGCTCTTGTCGTCGCTTTCATAATAGAAGAGCGTTTCCCTATTGCCCGTTCCCTCAATGGTGATATAGACGTAGCCTTTGTCAATCCACGAGTCGTAGCCCGTGTCGTCATAGCAAGGCATTTCCAACTTCATGACGTCAGTGCCGTTGAGCATCACCGTGTAGCGCCAAGAGTCCTCGGGCGCATTCGTGTTATCGTTGGTTCTGTTCGTTGCCGAAACGCTGGTGATGCTTAGTATAGTCAATGCTATCAGCACCAATAGCTTGCTTATCATGCCATGTGGCACAAGCTTCTTTTCTCGAAAGTATTTCATCGTCGTCGCTATTAAGTTTTCGTAAATATATAAAACGCTGCAAATATATGAAAAAGCGCACCACGCAGCGGCTAAAGCGTCAATTTTTAGTGAGTTTTTGGCTTTTTACAGTATCTTTGTGCCGAAAATACTTGTACATCCATGAAAACAAAGCAAGAAATCGTAGCCAATTGGTTAGTGCGTTACACTGGACAACCGCTTGAAGATTTCAGTAAGTATCTGCTACTGACGAATTTCAACAAGTATGTCGATCTCTTTTGCGAGCTTAAAGGAGTAAAACCCGTAAGTATGGAGAGCGCCATGCGCTGTGCCACAGCCGATGGCGTGACCATGATAAATTTCGGTATTGGTTCGCCCAATGCAGCCTTAATTATGGATTTGCTTAGTGCCGTCTCGCCTGTGGCATGTTTGTTTCTCGGGAAATGTGGTGGTATCAGCGACAAAACTCGCTTGGGCGACTACATCCTGCCACTGGCAGGCATACGCGGCGAAGGCACCAGCGGCGACTATTTTCCCGCAGAGGTACCAGCCTTGCCTGCATTTATGCTACAGCGTGCTGTGAGTACGGCTTTGCGCAACGACTCCCAGGACTATTGGACAGGAACTGTCTATACCACTAACCGTCGCGTGTGGGAGCATGACGACCGTTTCAAAGATTACCTCCGATCCACGCGCGCCATGGCTGTAGATATGGAGACCGCCACGCTTTTTACTTGCGGCTTCTACAACCATATTCCAACTGGAGCCCTGCTCTTGGTGAGCGACAATCCCATGTATGCCGAAGGCATTAAGACCGAAGCTAGCGACCGCGTGGTGACCAGCAATTATGCCGAGCAGCATGTGCGGTTAGGCATTGAGGCCATGCGACTAATAGCCGACGGTCGCAAAACTGTGCGCCATCTGAAATACGATTGGTAAGCACTTTTATCAGTATTCTTCAAGATTAATAAAGAGCAAGGGCCGCGCAAAGTAGGCTTTTGCTCTTTTTAGATTTTCTTTCGGCCCATAAATTGTTTAGCACACGTCTGCGCTCCTATGGAGACACGCTTCATATAAACTCAATCGGTCACGAAAGCGAGGTTTGTGCTTTCGCGACCGATTTGGATAGTTGTAGGATAAATGGCGTATGACGACTTAGGCCTCGGGGCGTGTGTTCCACGTGAGACCGCGTTGCTCTTCGCGTTGTGGCCAAATGTAGGAGAGACACAAGGCAACGATAACGCTGACAGCCATAGAGACGAAGCCGAAGAGCAGGAACGAAGCCGGTGTGCAGAAGTTCATCCAAATCACGACACCCGTTCCGCAAAGGAATCCGATGAGGGCAGCGCGGCTGCCGATACGCGGGAAGAAGATGCCCATCATAAACAGTCCGCCGATGCCGCCTGAGAGTAGTCCGAGGATGGTGTTGAAGTAGTCGAGCAACGACTGAATGTCAACCATAGCCATCAGGATAGCGATGAACATACCGATAAGTCCGGCGGCTATACCAGCGTAGCGAGCCGTCTTGAGTTTGCCAGCATCGCTCACCGTGCGGAAGCGGCTCCAGAAGTCAACTGTGAAAGCCGTGGAAATAGAGTTGATGTTCGAAGCTATGGTGCTCATTGTGGCAGAGAAGACGGCAGCAATGAGTAGTCCAGCCAGTCCGGCTGGCAGTTGGCTCATCATGAAGAAGGGGAAGATGGCATCGGTCTTCTGCATGGTGATATCCATGGCAGCGGGGTGTGTCTTGAAGAACGTGTAAAGGCCGGTTCCGATGGTGAAGAAAGCTATGGTGACAACGACCGACATGAGGCCGTTGGTTAGGATGCCGCGTGCTGCACTCTTTTCGTCCTTTGTGGTGAGATAGCGCTGAATGACGGTTTGGTCGCTGGTGTAGGAAATGAGGTTGTTGGCCAATCCGCCAAGGATGACCACCCAGAACGTAGCACTCTTCCAGTCAAGGCTCCAAACGAACATGCGGAACTTGTCGTTGTCGGTAGCAATTTGCCAGAAGTCGCTCGCACCGTTCTCGCCCGTTTGCACAATGAGATAAGCAGCAGCAATGATAGCACCGCCCACGAGGATGATGCCTTGAATAACATCGCCCCATACCACGGCTTCCACACCGCCCATGGTGCAATAGACGATAGTGATGACAGCCATCAAGACGATGCAGATATAGATGTCAATGCCTGTCACAGCGGTCATGGCCAGCGAGGGGAGGAAGATAACCAATGCGGTGCGTGCCACCATAAAGACGATGAACAAGAGCGAAGCCATGAAACGTGTGGCATAGTTGAAGCGGCGCTCAAGGTATTCGTAGGCCGTGGTGACGTTCAAGCGACGGAAGAAGGGCAAGTAGTACTTGATGACGGGGAACGAAACAATGAGAATGCAGATTTGCATGGGATAGTACGTCCAGTCGGTAGCGTAGGCCTTGGCAGGGATGCTCATGTAGGTGATGGCACTGAGCATGGTGGCAAAAATGCTGATGCCAGCTGCCCACCAAGGAATGCGTCCGCCGCCTTTGAAGAAGTCTTCGCCGCCTTTTTGACGTTGCATAAAATAAACGCCGAGGCCTATCATGCCTACAAGATAGAGGATAAGTACTGCCCAGTTGAGCAAACCGAAGTGAGCCGTGTAGCTGACACTGGCCTCGGTCACAGCGGCACTGCGCACACCGGGCTTTTCTTCGCCATTGATGACGTACCAGTGCTGCGTGCCCATAGCATCTTTGACAGGAACAACGGCAGCACCCGCGCGGGCAAGTTCTTTGCCTTCAAAGAGACGTGCCCAAGCATCGGTCACCGTTTGATAAACAATGAGATTCTGATTGAACTTATACCAATCGGCAGGGTGGGTGAGGTAGTCGTCGGCAGGTGATGCGAGGGCTTGTTCGAACACATCCTTGTTCACACCGCCGATGCACACAATATGGCCACAGCCACTCGCTACCGCCGATGCGCCAATGAGAGCAACGGGAGTGGCTTCACCATAGGGTTGGATGGTACCGGTGGTGCGCCATTGCTTGGTGTTGAAGTCGTAGGCTACACTGTTGGTGACGGCTTTTTTTGTGGCAGGGTCGTAACCGCCCAGGAGATAAAATGCCGAACCTTGTGCTGCACTCTGGACTGCAGCACAAGGTTGCACGCGAGCTGGAGCGGGGATGTCGGGAAGGGCTTCCCACTTAGCGTCTTTCTTTCCCCATTCTAAAGCAAAAGCCTTCAGCGAGCCTTGGCCATTGCTTTGGCCACCGGCGACAAAGACTTTGCCATCGCCAAAGGCAGCCGCCATTTGGTCAAGACCTATAGGCAGAGCGGGTAGGGGAGAAGCCTTGCCTGATTTGTTGATGAGGTAAACAGCCGTTTCGCTCTGTTGACCATCGCTTGTGCCGCCTATACAAACCACGCCATCGGGGGTAGAGACGCTTGCACCATAGGCTAAGGCCTTGGGCAGTTGCCCTACCTTCTGCCACTGTGCGTCTTTGGTGGCAAGATTGAGTGCGTAGATGTCGGCATAAAACTTCTTTGAGCCTCCCTCGGCCGCCGGCGTGTCGGGGAAGTTGCAGCCGCCAGCCACAAGGAGCAAACCATCGTGAGAGCCAGCAAATGAAGCCGCCACACCTTGGGTGCCGCCCACTTGAAGCGGGGCAATGGGCGAGAGCGTGAGGTCGTTGAAACGAATGTCTTGTTGTGCCGCAGCCATGAGCGGCAGGAGCAAAAGCAAAAGAAGTGCTTTTAGCTTGTTTTTCATGGTATTCATAGTGTGTTATATGTAAATGCAAGTGTTTCTTATTCCAACCAAAAAAAGTTCGAATAGCGCGCAAAGATAACCAAATGTGGACTAAAAACGTGAAAACTCCGTTTTAATTTATAAGGAAATACAGATTTTCGCGTATTTTCGCGGTATGAATAAACGCAAGCGCATACGCCAGGCCTACGCCGATGAGCTTTATCTGAAACTCCTCGGATGGCTAATGGAAGATGGGCGATATCGTTCCACTGAATGTTCGCAACAAGCGGCCGCTGAAGCACTTGGCGTGTCGGTTTATACCCTCTCGGCTGCTATTTCACAGAGTGTGCAGCCGCGCTATAACGACATAGTCAACAACCTGCGCCTGCGCGATGCTTGCGAAATGTTGGCCGATGCTTCTTGTAGTGATATGACAGCCGAATACATCGGGCTGAGCGTTGGTTTTGCTTCACGGCAGGCTTTCTATGTGGCATTCGCTCGTCAGCACCATATCACTCCCAAGCAGTATCGTGCGCTTCATGCTGTGTAAAAACTTATTCTCTTTGCCTCGATGCGTTACTTTGTACTCATAATGCTGTTGTGTATGGTTGGCGTGATGAACGCACAGCCTTCATTAGACGTGAGATTGCAACGAAAGATGGTAGAGAGAGAACAGACGGCTTCTTCATATACTCGGAGCTCGTCAGCCAATTTCGAAACATTTCCAGTACTCATTCTTACAAAGCAGCGTGGTGTTGTGCCTTCCTTTGAGGCTTCGTCCATTATTAACGGAATTTTTTCGGCAAACATTAGTAACGAACAACTCATAGAACTTGCTAAAGATACATCGCTTTCGCGCATTGTCTATGCCACGAAGCACCGCTTACTTACCGACCGAACACGCGAAGCCATAGGTGCCAATTTAGTTCAGAGCGGATATGGCCTTGACGCTCCGTTTACGGGACGCGGTGTTATTATAGGCGTTATTGACGAAGGTTTTGAATACAGACATGCAGCTTTTCGCAATATAGAAGGGCAAAGCCGTGTGCGCTATGTTTGGAATAGACGTATCGATGGCAGCCAGCCTACAGCCGAAATACCCGAAGGTGGCGATGGCTATACCTATACTGAAGGTCACGCAACGCATACGGCTTCAATCGCAGCAGGAGCATCGGTCGCAGGAAATGCTTTTTATGGTATGGCACCTGATGCTGAACTCGTTTTTATTCCTTCCAACCTCGACAATGCTGAATTGCTTGAAGACGCAGCCTTTGTGGCCGATTTGGCACAAGGCGAGGGAAAACCTTGGATACTTAATGTTAGCTTTGGCTCACACGACGGACCGCACGATGGGTTAGACCTTTATAGTCGCACGATGAACGAACTGCTACGAACACGCGGTGGATTTATGGTGGCAGCTATGGGCAACGAAGGCGGACATAAGTACCATGCAATGGCTACACTATCACCAGAGGATACAGAGCCAAAACGTTTCTTGCTTTCAGCAACCAGTGCAACACCGCTCTTTGACGTATGGGTGCAAGCCGACGATAGTTTGCGCCACATTGAAATGCGTCCATTCGTACTAAGAAATGGGACAATAGACTATGAAGCTGTAGATTTTACTTCAGCCTTCATAGAAGAAATCAACCCCGACAACCACAAGCAGCATGCAAGCCTGAGCATCAATCGTAGTGAACTTTATGACAATGGTGGCTATATGCCTATGGGCATTGAAGTGCGGCGCATATTTCCTGAGAGAGCCTTGCAAAACTCAGACGAATTTGAGTTACACGCTTGGACCGATGAAGGCTATGGCGAGTTTTATGCCCCCGATGAGCGGTTTGTTCGGGGCGATGACCAATACTTGGTGTGCGAAGGTGGAGCAGCTGTACCCGATGCGATCGCCGTAGGAGCATACGCCGAAGCAAATACTACAGAACGTATCAATGGCACCACAGTCAGTTTCGCAACATCATATCCCATCGGTGAAATCTGTCGCTTTTCAAACAGCGGTCCGTATTTGGGAGAAACACAAAAGCCTACCGTTGTCGCCCCAGGAGCCGTTATTCGTGCCGCCGTATCAAAGCGCACACCCGAGTTTTCAGCGCGTGGTTCTTCACTGGTTGAAAGTCGTAGCATCGATGGCGAACTCTTTTATTACGGTTACAAGTCGGGTACTTCTATGTCCACTCCCGTTGTTTCAGGTGTTATAGCACTGTGGCTTGAAGCTTATCCACAAATGACGCACGACGAATTGATGAGAATATTCTCCGAAACCAGTCATCCTGCCGACGATGTTTTGCATTGGGGCTATGGACGCATAGATGCATACGAAGGCTTGAAAGCCGCTTTACAGCTTGCAGCACAAACAGGTATAGAACGCACCCGACAGAGTGACGCTCCAATTGCCATGCAAAAAGAAGGCAACGGATGGCGCATACTTGCTTGTCGATCAGTTTCTCAAATGAGTTGGCGTATTTGTGATACAGTAGGGCGCACGTTGCAACAAGGGCTTTTTGGCAGACTTTCTCAAGCAGATGAGGTAAATATTCCGACTGGCAGTCTGCCAAGAGGCATTTACATTCTTCAGATTCAGGCAGAAAGGAGTAACATTCAAAAGAAATTCATACAATAACTACTTTACACATTAATCCTTAATTCTAAAAAACTATGGCTTTTCAAAAAACACTCGTACTTCTCAAGCCTGGCACCGTGCAGCGTGCTCTGATTGGCGAAGTGATCAATCGCTTTGAGCGCAAAGGACTGCGCATTGCTGGTCTCAAAATGATGCAGCTCACCGACGAACTGCTCTCGGAACACTACGCTCATCTTGCCGAGAAACCTTTCTTCCAACGTGTAAAAGACTCCATGATGGCTTGCCCAGTTGTGGCGATGTGCCTTGAGGGAGTTGACGCGATTGAAGTGGTGCGCACGCTCGCTGGTCCTACTAATGGTCGCAAAGCTCCAGCAGGCACCATTCGCGGCGACTATTCCATGAGTTTCCAAGAAAACATCGTTCACGCCAGCGACAGCCCTGAAACAGCAAAGGTAGAAGTAGCTCGTTTCTTCCGCGAAGACGAAATCTTCGACTATAGCATGAACAACCTGCTTTCCACCTACGCCAACGACGAATACTGATCCGAGGCTGTATCCTATACAAAAGCAAACGAGGCGACGGAAATGAAAACTCCGTCGCCTCGTTCGCATGGATCCTATGGCCTTAGTTGTTATAAGATTGTCGTCTATGGCAAGTTTTTCACACCAATTTGTTGGCAAATGCTAAGGAAGCGTTCATAAAATCGATCACTACTATATTCTGCACAAAGCTTTTCGTAAGCGCGCTTGCCCAATAGTATCGTAGCTTCAGCATTGTCCCAAAGCTCACGAACCTTTTGAGCCAAGTCCTCAATATTACCAGGTTCAAAAACCTTGCCGATAGCAGTCGTACCTTTGCCTATAATCTCCGAAAAACCACCATTGTCAGGACCTATGCACGGCTTGCCCTGAGCCGCAGCTTCAAGAATGGCCACCGGGAAGCCCTCGTAACAGCGACTGGGCATGACAATAAAACGAGCGTTGCTGACAAAGCGTTGATAATCTGCACCACTAATATAACCGAGGTATTTAATGTTAGGTAGCTCTGGCAACGTTTCGGCTTCACGTTTTGCACCAGCAAAGCGAAATTCTACAGATGGTAATTTGCGTGCCGCTTCAATAAGAATATCGTACCCCTTTTCATGACTCAACCTTCCACAATAAGCCACATATTCACCTTGATTAAAACTTGGGCGTTCTTCTTTGTTGACATCCAAAAAATTGGGATTGACCTTAATCTTGCTCTCGGAAAAACCAGCTTCTATCAGTTTCTCACGCTGAAAATCTGTGATACACGAAAAAGCGTCAACGCAATCAGCAAAAGCCTTCGTCTGTCTTGCTACATAATTGCGCAAAGCATAACCGATAGACTTGCCCCAACTATGTTCGCAATTATATTTCACACAATCCCATTCATTCCTGTTTCGCAGACAATTTTCACAAGGTTTGCCATCGCGCATAAACAGCCCCGTAGGGCACATTAAGCGGTAATTATGAATTGTCATAATAACGGGGACCCTCGCTTTCTTACATTCAAAGAGAGCCGCAGGTGAAATCAGCGGAAAAACGTTGTGCACGTTTACAACATCAGGCTTTACCCGCTCCAAAGCCTCTCTCATACCCTTTACACCGCTTCTACTATAAACACCCGCCGCAAATCCCTTTAGTTTCCCACAAAAAGAATCCGCCAACTCCTCAGAGGAGCGGCGGAACATTGAAACCTCTTGCCCACGACTTTCCAAAACTTGGCGAACAGCATCTACAACAGCCTCTTCACCAGAGTACTTACCGTATGCGTTATGAACAATCAGCGTGTGCATGGTGTGGTTAAGAATAATTCTTATTTATGACATAATTAACGGCGTTGATTACGCCATTTGCCATGATCTGTGGAGTTGCCTGTGTGTGATAATAATGATAGGCTTCATTTCCCATGGAAATATACTTGTCACGATTGTTTGATGCGTCTTGAAGTATTTGCGATAATTCTGAAACATCGTCGTATATAATGCCATTTATTCCATTTTCAATGTTTAATATCTCTCCGCCTGTAATAGCATTCTTCTGTGTGACGTATGGTACACCATATCCCATACTTTTTAAGACAGAAAGACCAGCTTGATTTGGAGAGATACAGATGATAGCTTGTGTAAACAATGAAGCCAATTCGCTTTCTTCATAAATAGCACCTAAGAATTTAATTTGCCTCTCTAATCTTAGTTCATTCACTTTCTGTTTTAATATCTGCTCTCCAGTCCCACTGCCGACGATTAGTAACTGGGGAAAATCCCTCTTTGAAGAATTAGTAAAAGCATTGTTATAAGCATCTATCAAAACATCAACACCTTTTTGTTTATATAAAGTGCCGACAAAGAGAAAGTATTGTTTATTAGTTTGAGAAAGAGATGTGGGAAGAACTTCAACAGTGTTATGCGCCACAAAAAATTTCTTTGGATTTTGATGACGTGCTTCCCATTGTTTTATAGGAGTGTCAGTATAAAAAATGTTGGCTTCCGATTTCTGAAGAATTTTTTCATACAATTTATCTTGCAATGAAAAACTTCTCGTCGTATCAAAATGTCTATTATAAGATGCTCTTACGCCTATTGACCATGTTAAACTATGATATTTAGCTTATGATTGAAAGGAAACCAACAGAACTGAGGGCAACTAAAGTGGGGTAATGTAATAACAGCATCGTAGTTATTGCAGTATGGTAATAGATGAGGGATATAATAAATACGCCCTATTTGCTTATAAGCAAGTGGATATGCTTTTATCGGCAAGTCATTAATGCTAATTTGTTTATCCTTTGAAAGGTAGAAAACTTCAAAATTAAATTTGTTTGCTATAAGCTTATATATAGGAATTCTGTATGTGACAAGTCTTTGCTGAAGTAGTAAAACACGTTTTTTTTATCCTTTTAAGGCGCTTGTAGAATCGTTTTGCTGAATTTGATATTCTTCATGGGGGGGGTAATGCCCCGCCCGTCAAATTGCTTAATGGGCGTTTTAGACATCTTTCTATAGAGTTTAAGTAAGTATAAAATACCGTTCTAGGTTTGAATATTTTTTTATCTTCAAATGCCTGATTTGCGCATGAAGTCAAAAGCTCTGGATTGTTGTGAAGTTTTATAAGAACCTGTTTAAGCTCTTTTTCTTTGTTGAAAAAGAAACCGTTTTTCTTATGTTTTATAATGTCCTTGGCTATGCCAGTAGGGCGAGTTACTACGCAACGACCTAGACAGAAAGGTTCGGTAATGCAGCGTCCATAGGTCTCTACATTAGAAGATATGACGGCGACATTACATTGTTCTGTTAGGGCAATAACTTCATTTAATGAAAGCTTTCCAGGAAAAGAAACATTGTTTTCTAAGCCATGTGCATTAACGTACTCTTTACAATTATGGAGTAGATATCCATTGCCTGGAAGAATTAGTTCTATGGTCTTATCGCCTGTTGCTTTGATATACTCTTCAACAGCCCGAATTATCATCTTTTGATTTTTTCCTTTGCGAAATTGTGCAGGGAAAATGAGGCGGAGCGGAGAGCCTTCAATATGATTTGTAGGTTTGTTAAAAGCTGGTTGCGTCATCATGTAAAAAACGAGATCCGTCTTCCAACCTACAAACCAAAAACGTTTACTTACATAACTTGACATGCTTATCACACGGTCTGCAAAAAAAAAGAGCCCCGCTCCGATCATTGCTATTGCAGGTATTTGTTTGATCGAAGAATTATGGCGATATCCGTGAATTGTATATACTACTTTGAATTTCCTTGGACGAAGAATGTAACGAACGTAAGTTACTAAAGCTAATTGCCAATTGTTCTGAACATTTACAACCTCTATATCATACTTGGAAATAAGGTATGCTATTTGCTTGCACTTAACCTTGAAGCGTTCGTGTGTGTCAAGGTCTGAAATAATTTCAGGTTTGATACGATGTTCCTCAAGTTTCTTAAACAAGCCCACTTCTTGCTCATTTTGGCTGGATAGTGGAACAATGTGCAATTTATCGGTGTGCTTGCACATCTCTACTAATGTTGAAGTTTGTGCTTGTGTTAAACCGATAAGATAATCAGAGCAGAAATATAAAACGTTTATCATAGAGTTTTGTCAATTTATAAGGGATTGTACTCTTTGAGGGAGGATGTTCAGTATTAGATATAGGTATAATTTCAAATTAGAAGGCATATAGTGCAAAGCTTGAAATGTTTCTTTATTACATTCCCTGCTTCTGTTTAGCCTTAAGTAAATGCTTGCTCTCATTTTATGCCATAGCCCTACATATTGCTTCAGACCTATAACTTTCTTATTATTCAAATAAAGTTCTTTAAGTTTACTCCCGACCACATCTGGTAGTTGAGGTACCCTTGTCGGTTTAGCAAAAGAAGAATTATTGGGAACATTATATATTGAACAAGCTTTTTTACTATATGCTATTTTATATTTTACAGCCAATCGTGCCCAAGTTAACAAATCTTCACCGCTTTTAATTCCTATCGGAAAACCGCCTAAACTGGGTATGGCATTTATGCGTAGCATTACAGCAGACGTCCATATTGGCGGATGTGATTTGGTTGCAACTTCAAAATAATTGTTCAAAACTCCGCTCTCTTCTTGAAATTGGATTCCGCGAATAATCGTTTTTGTCTTTTTCCCATTTGCATCACAAAATTCATAATTTGTTGCAAATACATCGCATTGAGGATATCTCTCAGCTAATTCCATTTGCGTTGCCAAATAATCCTCTTTCCATTCGTCATCTGCATCAAGGAAAGCGATGAACTCTCCTTTGGCCTCTTCTATACCTTTGTTCCTTGCAGCTGCTACTCCAGCGTTTTTTTGGTTGATAATACGAATACGCTCGTCATTGAACGCCTTAACCATATCAATGCTCTTATCCGTAGAACCATCATTGACAACTATAATTTCATAATCTTTATAGGATTGTTTTAACACTGATCCTATTGAAATCGCAATGAGATCTTCTTTATTGTATAGAGGGACGATGACTGAAATCATGATCTTTATAAAGATGAATGAAGGATTCTGTTGTTAATTGTTGACCTTTTGGATTAAGATGTATGGGGTCAAAAAATAAGTCGTATTTGTCTGAGATGTTCGGGTTCATATCCCAGTATTCAATCAAAGGTGAAGAATTGGCTTTTTCTTTAAAATAATTCTGGATTTTCTGATATAGCCCTGGCTCATAATCGTTCAGCATTTTTGCTATCGGAGTTTGAACCAATATGATTTTAATGTTTTTGCTCTTTATGTAATTAAGAGTTTTTTCAAAAACCCTAATAAGTCCTTCATCAAATTCGATTGTTCGCTCCTGTTTCTCTATGATTTGTTTTCTTAAAGTAATCGTATCTAATATCCCAATCTTATAGTTGTCCCAATTACAAAACCAACCTCTTAATGAATTGTTCAATAATGCATCTGAATATCGTGTGGAACATATAAGTTTATGCTCCCAATAATCTGTAGTAGATGCTTTTTTTCGGATAAAAGAGTCAATATTTAGTTCATCTATATATGGATAGAAATTCATGTATGAGTTCTCACTTAATCCACTATTCTTAAAAATAAACTGATCTACTCCATAAACGATAACTTTCAGTGAGTCGCTGTATGAAGAAGACAAATACTGTTTAATCATTTGGTAACGATCTACTACATCTACGCCTTCTCTGCAGTATTTTGATACTTTACAATTTAAACTGTCTTCTATTAGCTTCTTATCAATAGCAAGCATCAATTGTGAGTGACCAATAAATAGTATTTCTGAATGCAGATCTAAACCATAATACTTAGATAAACCTTTATTGATAGACCATCCAATTCCCCGATCTATTATGATGAAGAGGAATAGAAATGCAAGAAGCAATATGGCTTTTCTTTTCATTGATTAGAATTGGAAATAAACAAACTGGCTACTTTTTACTCCAAAAAGACAGATACCTAAAATGATAAGCAGATATTCAACATAGTTATAACTTCTTTTTTGCTTATACATGTGCCATTCTTTAATTAAAAATATAATAAGCAAAAGAGTAGTCAATGCTGTACTGAATGAAGAGGAACCCCAGTAGATTGGCGAAGTGATATTGGTGAATATTTGTTGAATGACGTAGCAGGCTTGAGTAAAATCTGGAATTCTAAAAAATACCCAAGCGACAGAAACCATAACAAACACGTATATGGTGTATAAAATATTTGATTGTTTGCAGCCCCAATAATGTTCAATAAGGTAAAGCACAGCATGCATAGCCCCCCAAATTACAAAAGATTCCGTAGCTCCATGCCAAATACCGCTGAGTAAGAAGACGGAAGAAATGTTGAAAATCCATCTCGCCTTGGAAACCCGATTGCCTCCCAAAGAGATATATACATATTCAGTAAACCAAGATGTAAGGGATATGTGCCAACGTCTCCAAAACTCTTTGATCGTTCCTGCAAAATAGGGGAACTTGAAATTCTGCATTACGTTAATTCCTAACATCCGTGCAGAACCGATTGCCATATCGGCATATCCACTAAAATCAGCGTATATTTGGAAACTATAAAAGATAGCAGCTAATGCTAAGGTGCTACCAGAATAGGATGATGGTGAGTAATAAATTTCATTAACAAAAACAGCTAATCGATCAGCAATGACGATTTTCTTAAAAACTCCCCATATAAATAATTGAATTCCTATTTGAACGTTGTTTGTGGATATAGGAAAAGAACACTTTAATAGAGGTAGGATATTACGTGCTCTTTCTATAGGACCTGATAATAATGTTGGAAAGAATGCGATAAATAAAGCAACATTAAGAAAACTATCTGGAGCGATTTTCTTTCGATATATATCTATGGTATAAGTCAGTGCTTGAAAGGTAAAGAACGACAATCCGACAGGTAATACAATAGATGAATTTGCCATATAAGCATACTTGAAGAAAAGGAGATTAGAAAGCGTTAATAGTATTGTTATCCATAATTCTTTTTTAGCCTTACCCCTTTTTTGTTGAGCTTTATAAATAATGCTTCCTCCCCAAAAGGTAACTATTGTAATGTAAGCCAAAAGTCCTACAAACCAAAATTGAAGTTGAGCATAAAAAAAATAGGAGGAGACGAGAAGATATAAGTTTCTTAATCTATACCACTGACGAAAATTAAGCAAGTAGGTGATACAGAATACCGCAATAAAGAAATAGATATATTCAAACGAATTAAACTGCATGTTTACTATTCTGTTTTTCCAATAATCCCAACATCATACCATAAAAACCATAGGGCATCATCAACGTTGCCATAGAATAATTGACCGTGTTCTCTGTGTACATCGTGGCTACTACTCCAAGGATGGAGGCTCCAGCTGTTAGTGAACATATCTTTATCGGGATATTTTGATTTTTATGGTAAACAATAAAACAATGAATAAAGATGAAAATGATTACCGAAAGGTATATAATAAGTCCTATAAGGCCATTATCGCAGAGAATTTGCAGATAGTCGTTATGCTGAATCTTAATTCCTCCAAACTCATCAGAATTATTATACATATAGTGTTGAATGTTGCCAGTTCCCGAACCAATAATTTCATGTCCTATATAAAATTTATTATACAAGATATCCCACATATATTCTCTATAGTTGGTATTAATATCTTGAGCAGTTACTTTTCCTTCTTGAAAATCTTGTAGTGAAATTTCTGTTTCTTTCTTAAACATTTTTTCGTGTAGTTGAGGGATCGTGAATATAGCAACAATTCCTATAATGAGCAAAGAAAAAATGATTGGTATGGAGCGAAATCGATGCTTAATAAAAAAGAATGCACTTAAAGCTATAAATGACCCTAAAATACTGGAACGAAAGACCCAAATAAAACAAGGTAAAAGGAATGTCAATGTCAGAATTAAATACTTCCATTTAGGCTTGATATAAAAACTAAAACTCAGACATAGTATCATTAGCGAAATGTAATGCACAGCTCTGGCAGTTCCATACCACCAAACCCCAGGGACTAAAATATTTATTTGAGGTATAAAACTGAATGCTATACTAAGAATGGCTAATAATATAGCCCCTAAACAAGCTTTGATAAAAACTTCATGGTTTCTTACCGCGATTGATGCAACCCACATGATCAGCAAAGGAAACAAATATTTCAGAATAACCCTTATGCCATATATAATAGAAGGAGCATAAGAACAGCCAATAATAAGCCAAATAATATATAAAGTATATATAGCACTTGCCCAACCCAGAATAGGATGACGTGAAGTCATAAATATGGCAAGAAGACATAGTCCCTCAATAACAAAAAGGCGAATTGCCATTAGGTCAATAAAACCAGAAGTATTTAATGCTAAGAGACCTGTTGAAAAAATAACAATCCACAAAGCTTCAATCCCTTCAAGTCTTAATTTCTGTTCTATATTGAGAGGATTAGTAACAACGTATGATTTACCAAACGCAAAAAGCAGGCTAATCGTTGTTAGAATAGCAAAATATAAGTAGTTTAGATCTACAAGAAATCCCATTAGCTTCTTTTAAGATAATATATATTTGTATAATGTAGAAATGTGTTGTTGATAGGTTTTTGTTGAAAAAGTTGCTGCTCTTTTTAGTGCATTATGAGAGCATTCACCGAAACGTCGTTTATTTTCAATTAATTTTGAAGTTGATTTAACGATACTATCAATATTCTCTGGTATATGTAAAAAGCCAATATTATCAATGATTTCAGGCAATCCACCTACCTTTGATGCTATGACAATGCATCCTCGAGCCATTCCTTCTAAAGCGGTAAGACCAAAGCCTTCAGATCGAGAAGGAACTAATAAAATATCAATTTGATCGTAGTAAGATTGAAGCTTTTCTTGGGGCTGACGCCCAACCATTGAGGCGCAAGAATATAAATCTGCTTTATTAATTTCTTCTTCCATGTGCTTTCTTAACGAACCATCACCAACAATAAGAAATCGTGTATTTGAGAATTGCCGATGTATTTCCTTGAATGCAGGAACTACTAAGTCCATCCCTTTAATATATTCTAAGCGACTAACAACCCCAATGGTAATCACATTACCAAAACTGCGTGGTCTTTGAGCTATTTGAATATAATCAGGTAAGTTGTTGTATATCGTAAAATGATTTCCTCTTTTCTTTAGCTTAATCTCAGGCGTATAAAGACTTGCTGAGCCAAAGAAACTTTCTTCAGCTTTCAATGTAATGCATGTAAATGCAGTGAGTATATATCGTTGTATAAAATGAATCAATTTTAGCGAAGGATAAATATCTGCCATCGTGTGTGCAGTGGCTATTATTTTCTTAATGCCCAAAATACGAAGAAGAATTATAGGTATAGCTCCGGGGGCCATATACTGCACATGGGCTAAGTCATATTTCTTATCTCCTAATGTTCGCTTAAATCCTTTGTAGAGGAAATGAATTGTTCGCCATGCACCATGTGCTCTTGTCCTTTCAGGGGATAAACAAATAACACTGCTCCCAGCTTTTTTATAACGGGCAACCATGTCCTCTGAATATTCAAAGTAGCATAGTGTTGTTACTTTATAACTTGATGATATAAGAGCCTTGACCAAACTAAGTGTTTGGACTTCTGTGCCGCCTGTAAGTAAGCAAGGTATACAAATAAGTATGTTCTTATTCTTACCCATCAATTAATTACAATGTTCCTACAGCCCAATCTTCAATTGTTCTCGTCTCTGCATTTATTTTTACACCAATTTTGACGACTTTTCGGTTTTCGGCTTGATATGGGAAAGCATACCCTCTATCGTCAATCTGAGCAAGTGCATTTTGTGCGGTGCCGTTGACTTTGAGTTCAAAGACGTAAGTGATATTTGGCATCCATACGACCATATCTATACGTCCACCTGCGCATTTCACTTGTGTGCGCACATAAACATTGAGCATGGAGAAGATGAGATAGAACGTGTATTCGTAGAAACCTTCAGCGTTGACTACTTCTTGTAGTTTCTTCTTGAAACCTTCAACGTAGGGAATACTTGCGAGATAGGCTTGCATCTCTTGCATGGCATGGTTTATGTCATCCTTTTTGAGGGCACGCCAGAACTTGAGAGCAAAACCTACTTGAACATTAGCACTATCTAACCCGATGTATGTTGGCAGCAAACCATCAACGTAGCCTATTCTAACTTCTTGATTGGGAATGGAGAGGATATAAGTGTTTGATTCTCTGTCGTATGTTTGATTCTCTGTCGTAATCCTTAATGGTGAGGTATCCGCTTTGATAGAGTAGGGGAAGGGCGGTCGTCATAGCCTCTGTAGGCTGATCGAAAGCAGTAGCAGGCACTTCGAGTTTGTCAAAAGACATAATGTCTGTGTTGAAGTGCTGCATTTGACGAATGAGGAATGTAGGCGTTCCGCTTTCAAACCAGTAATTCGCGACTTTCTGTTGATGGAAACATTTTAGAAGACTAAAAGGATTGTATATTTCCTCAGCGTTTTCTGAAAAGTGGTATCCATCATATTGTAGCTTAAGCTTTTGGTGCATCTCTTCCCACGATAGTTGATAGGTATCAGCTAATATACCAATATCTTCTCGGAGGGTTGTTGTAAGCTCTTGTTCTGTGATGCCACTGATTGCAGCAAATCTGGGGTCAAGTGTTACATTGAGGAGGTTGTTAATGGTAGAGAAGATACTAAGTTGAGAGAACTTTGTGATGCCTGTGATGAAGCAGAATTTGATATAACGTTCATTTGCTTTCAGCGGTACATAAAACTCTTGCATGACTTCACGTATCTTCTGAAGATCCTCGCCTTCATGCAAACGATCAAGTAGTGGGGCATCATATTCATCTATAAAGACAGCTACTTGCTTACCCGTTTGTTCGTATGCGCGTCTGATTAATCCTTGCAACATACTTCCAGGCATAGTTTCAGCTTCGCCACTTCCGTATATTTTGGTGTATTCGTTCAATATGAATAGGAGCCTATCCCGAAGGGCTTCAGGAGTTGGTTGTGCCTTTGCGATGCTAAGATCAAAATGAAGTACTGGATATTCTTCCCATTCCTGCTCAAGTTCCATAATCTTTAGCCCTTCAAAAAGTTGTTTCTCTCCCTTGAAATAAGATTCAAGTGTGGAGGTGAGTAGGGACTTACCGAAGCGCCGTGGGCGACTCAAGAAGATGAATTTGCCATAATGAGCTAAATTCCAAACTATATCAGTCTTGTCAACGTAAAGATAGTTTCCTTTGACAATCTCAGAGAACGTTTGTATGCCTATGGGGTATTTGCGTTGTGTCATATTCCTAATTAATAAAGAGTAAATTAGAACATTTTGGTCTTATTTTTACACAACTTATTCTTATAGTATGCAAAAGCAGGACCAAGATCGGAAAAGCATATATTAATAAAACATCTTGTCCTTATAAGATCCCTAACCCATTTCCAAATAGAAAGTTCCTTTTCCTTAACGTATAGAAAATCTATACTATAATTCATAAGGTATGTCTTTCTAAATTTTGCCCAATCTATGAATTTATTAGAGTCAATATACAAAGCGTGTAGATTGGCTCCTGCACAGGTTGAAGCGTATGCTAAACCTTCGTTCCTGAAATTTACTTCCATGAAAAAATTTCTGCCATCTTTTGTATGAATGAGTTCTATACTAAACGGTCCGTGATAATTGGATTCTTTAATGAATAATTGTATTGGTTCTAAATCTATATTGAATGCATCTATTTTATCAAAAAATCCATAAGCACCCGCCCCAATTCCTTTTGGCCAATGACGATGTTTTAAAACTCCGCCTCCCATAATAATCCCCTCATCTATTGAAACGCCTATAGCATCTATTTCATATTCTTTTTCAATATATTCTTGAATAATGAAGCTTTCGCATTGGCTTTCAGCTTCCAACGATGAATTTAGATCTTCTTGAGTATAACATATATGAATATCTCCTTTACTACCTTTGCTACTGTAAAGAGGCTTGGTAATTAGTGGAAAGGTTAATAATTTAAAGTTGAGATCATCATAGCGGTTATAAATTATAGATAAAGGAACGTTAAATCCACATTTCCTGGCGAGATTACACTGTTCATCCTTATTAAAAAGTTTCCCTATTTGATGCCCCCTACATGGAGTGCGAAACCATTCGCTTAGTATATCTTCTCTTTCATCTACCCACTCAGCTGCTGAATCAAAGGTTGTTATTAGTATTTGTTTTGTTTCTTCAATCGCAATTTCTCTAAGAACAGACATGCAACTATTTAAGTCAGATAACAAATAGCAGTTATTTTGCTTCAAATACTTACTATCTTTAACACAGCAAACATCTTCCTGACATATTAATAATAGGATTTGACGAATCCCCGCTTCACCAAAACTTCTCACTGCTCCTAATGTGTTATGAGAAGAGTCGCCTAACGTTATAACTTGATTATATTTCACACTTAAAAAACAATTCTTTATTCCACTTTGTGGCGTTAATTAGAAGTCGAGGTAACATACCGCTCCATGGCTTTCCGCATGGGGCTTCGGGAAGTGTATAATCATCAATCGCCTGAATTTTCTTTTTATATTCTTCGGTAGTCAATTTCAAAGTAAAGACTTTTTTCCAATCAAAGCGCCAAACATTGTAATACCAAAACCAAACGCAGTATTCATACATGAGTGGGCTAAAGCTTAGTTCTTGACAAATCCTTTTAACAATATTGCCAGCTTCAATATGATCGGGCCAGCCTTCACCATTCTGTTTAGGGAAAAAGATTGCTTGTGGCTTAATTTGAGAAATAAGTGCAGACAGCTTGCTATATTCTATTTCATTTCCTTCTTTTATATGCCCATCTGTGTAGTCAAGTAAGTATAGATTCTCTTTAGGAAGTCCTAAATGGGTATTTATCTTTATCGCTAATTTTCGACGCTCATCTTTTATAGTTTCTTCACGTTCTTGGCAACAGCCTCTATGTGATCCACCACCTCCTGTAAGGATTATTACATGAGCTTTTTCTTTATATTGCTGAATAAGCCCAGCGCACCCTAATACTTCATCATCTGGATGGGGGGCAATGATCAAAATATGTTTTATAAGTTCTTCTAATATATGTCTCTTTCTCAAAAATATGCGTAAGATATATAATCTAATATTTCGTACTATTGTCTCCATACAAGATCGGCTATAGGAGAAAACGAATTGCATATAAAACATCTTTTAAATTCATTTCTTTTAGTGCATAACCTAAGAGATTTTTTAAATATTTGTTTTTGTTCTTTCTAAAATAATTATAATGAGGCTTATCTGCAAATATGTTTTCGGATAAATGCTTCATTTGAAAGTGATAGTCCTTCAATAGCCTTTTAACGAGAATTTTATTTTTAAGGTGTCCTGTTTCTGAAAGCTCGTGAATTCTATAGGAGGAAAGTGGGGATAAGAGACCAATTACATCTGTAAATTGCCCAACTCGAAAGAAAAAATCATTATCGGCAATATGTCCCGCTTCACTTCTATATTTACATCTTTCAAAAATACTCTTATGCGTTATAACTCCAGGGCAACGATGTATATGGGGATTACCAATATCTCTAAAAGATTCCATATATTCTTTCCCAGAATAAAATATGACATTATTAGGAGTATTGTTTTGATATGAAGTTCCTATTATTCTGTTTTTACCATCAATATATTTGCAAACAGAAAAAAGATGTTTAACATGTGGATGTTCATTTAACGCTTTTTCAGCTTCTTCTAAAAATGTAGGATCTAAAATATCGTCTTGGTGTAAGAGAGAAATGAAATCAGAAGATGCATGGGCAATAGAATTATTCCATCCATTTACAAAGCCAGATGGGCCTTCAATATTTTTGAACAACTTTATTTTATTCCCATATTTCTTGCAAATATCCAATGTTTCGTCAGAGGAGTTATCGTCTGAAACAATAATCTCGTCAGCAGGTCTTGTTTGGTTAATTGCAGAGTCTATCGCTTGAGTGATGAACTGCGATCCATTATAAGATGGTATGACTATAGAGAATGTCATGAATGGGGAAGTTTTTTTATGACTCTTGCAGGATTACCGACTGCAATTGAATAAGAAGGAATATCTTTGGTTACGATACTCCCAGCTCCTATAATTGCTCCATCTCCAATTGTGACACCAGGTAGGATGCATACTTTTTCACCAATCCATACATTATTCCCTATTTTTATGGCTCCTTTTGAAAATAAATTTCGTTCAATGGGGGGGGTAAGAATGTCGAAATAGTCATTGTTGCCATGTTGGTGATCACTGATATATACAAATGATGCGATTAATACATTGTTTCCAATCTCTATTGAATTTATCGCACTAATGTGACAATCAGTTTCTATATGGACATTGTCTCCTATTATGATAGAAGGATGAAATGCCTGTTCGTTCCATGAATTAAAAGTTCTAAGCTTAAGGCGGTTACCTGCATTAAAGTTGTCACCTATATAAACGTTCTCTAATCCATGTGTGTATATAGGATAGGTAAAATGCGCATTTCTACCTAATGAGCCTATCTCTCTTCTTATCAATAAGGTAAACAACTTGTAGAGTGAGGCTCTTATAGTAGAGAGTATCATTTATTTATAAGATATACTATTTGGATCTACCCCAAATAAAATGAAACCAGTTAGCAAAATATCTTTTTGTAAACTTGGGATACCTAATTAAAAATAAAAATGTTCTAAAGTTTCTATGGGTTGTTACATATGTATTAACATAGTCCTTGTATGCATATTTTATCATATTCTTTTTCCATGTATGAATCTCATCTTCAGAACAAAAACTTTTAGCAAATGTCTCTATTTCGTTAAACGTTTGTATTGCTTGTTTTTGTTTATCTTCTGATTCTATAATGGTTGTATTATTTCCATGAACTCTCCAATATGAGATTTCCCTTTTATCTAATATTATATTTCCTATTATAAACAATCTTATTAAAGAATGGAAATCAGAGGCTTGATGAGGAATTGTATATAGTTGAATTTCTTTACCTTTAGGTAGGTTGAAAATTATAGAGGGATGACTAAAAGTTCTTATATTATAATAATTAAGAAAATAGGTTTTGCCTTCCATTAGAATAGAGTTCTCGTTAATTCTAATAGTATCATACTCTTTATCATATTTATCTATCTTTGGGTTTTTGTAACAATATGCAACAACGTTCTTCCCCTTTTTTTCAACATTCCGAATGTTTGTTATAGCATTTGTTATGAATGACGAATCTGTAAAGTAATCATCTCCGTCAAGATTTATAGCCCATTCGCCTGTTGCCAAATCATGTGCAATATGGTGATAGTTTCCAACTCTTCCTAAATTTTTTTCGTTCCTAAAATATATGACTTTCTCTGAAACATAACGTTTTGCAATTTCTCCCGTTCTATCCGTACTACAATCATCTCCTATAATAATTTCTAAATTAGGATAATTTTGCATCAATGCACTCTTTATAGCTTCCTCAATATAATTTTCTTGATTAAATGTCGGAATCATAATGGTTACTTTCGGAAGAGGATGGTTTTCTGTCATTTTTTGAGGATTGAATATATAATTTTATTCATGAAGGTCTTAGAATACTTGGTAAAGAAATAAAATAAGGTTGTTAGTATAGATGTGTAGAAAAAGAACGTAAATAGATTTGAAGAGATACTGCTTAATGTAATATGCTCATGAGTTCCAGAGAGAAAAAGATCTTTTACTAAAAATGAAGGAATAAAAGATATGATAATAAATAAGATATATTTAAGAGATAAAAGTCTATATTTTAATGGAGAGGACTTAAATCCATTTCTATATAAGAAATATGGTTTCCATATAACCCGATATAGAAAGGTAGCAATAATGTTACCAAGAAGAACACCATTTATACCCCATATAAACCCTAAAGATATAGAGAAAACAAGTTTTGCAAGAACAGACCCTATTGCAGCCCACGTATCTTGAAATAAACCATAACCTCTAACAAATTGATCTAAAACTTCTCCGTGAGTTGAGTCGATGAAAAGATATAGTAATATAAGAAATAGAATGCTTCTATTTAATATATATTTCTCTCCTATCCAGAAAATGATAAAAGGTTCAATGAATGTATATATACCGACTACGACAAGAGCCGCAATGAAATATCTAAGTGTAACTAATTCAAAAAAAACATTTTGAGCTTTTTCGTTATTACCTTCTGCAATTAAATTCCCAACTGCGGCAGTTGTGCTGCTATATACATTATTTATTAGTTGACTAATCTTATCTGTAATAATTATATAGTTTCCATAAAGGGCTACAGTCGTAACTGAAGAAAAGAAATATATCAATATGTTGTTGGTTTGGTATTGTGCCACAGCAGATAACAAATGCACAAAAAGCTGTTTGGTATATTTTATAATATTCTTATATTTGCCGAGTAGCAATGGACCATTTTCTTTAACGCTATCAAGCCATGGATAAGTCTTTCTTATTTTCCAATTAAGGATGTATGAAAAGATACACGCGAAAATAAGCTCTGTAGCAATCCAGTAGTAATAATTATGAAAATAATAAGCGAGTACTAACTGAATAATCGTTTTAATTATTGAGCTTGTCTGTAAATATCCTGTTATGACATAATTTTTTTGGTCTGCCCCTAAAAGAGTTTGTTTGTAGTTAAAAAAATATCCAATTAATGATGAGGTCAGGAAAGAGTAAAATGCGAAATAAATCAAAAAAAAGCTAAACCCAACGCCCTTAAATATAAGTGGTATAAAAAGAGATAGGATAATACCTGCTATAAGAATAATGAATCCTATTTTTTGATAAAGGTAACCGAAGACAGAAATAATTTCATTAATGCTTTTTTTGTCATCGTTATATAGTGGTTTATATAGGGCATAGCCAACAGCCATTCCTACTCCCATTTCTGCAAGATTAAGAAAACGCAATAAATCTCCAACAGTTGTGGTTAAGCCAATAAAATCAGCCCCAAGGCAATCAAGGAAAATCTTTCTTGAGAAAAAAGATAATACCAGTGTCAAAAAGTAGAATATCAAGTTGACACGGGCATTTAGGAGGGATTTCTTAACTCTTGATTCTTGGGGCATTTTGTCAAATTGACTTGTTTCCTGTTAGAGATTGTTCTTAAGCGCTTTTATGTCAATCTTTGCGATTGCATTCTTCGCGGTGTCGTTAATTTTGAGCTCAAAGACATAAATTGTGTTTGACGCTGAATAGGTCAAGGCGGAACATTGGATATGTCTCCCAATTTTGTTCCAACTCCATTATTTTTAGTCCTTCAAAAAATTGCTTTTCTCCTTTGAAATAGGACTCAAGCGTGGAGGTTAGTAACGATTTTCCAAAACGACGTGGGCGACTCATGAAGATAAACTTGGCATAATGAGCTAAGTTCCACACAAGGTCGGTCTTGTCAACGTATATATATAATTCTCTCTGATGATTTAAGAGAACGTTTGTATTCCTATTGGATATTTTCTATCTTCCATTTTTCTTAGTTTTAAGGATTTTGGTTTACAAAAAGGGTATAGTTCCCTTTTTTTGGTAAGCAATCTTCCAGTCGTCAATCTTTCTGGTTTCCGTACTGAAGTTGATACCAATTTTGAAGAGCTTTCGCTGGTCATTGGCAAAAGGTAGGGCGTAGCCTTTGTTTTCTATCTGCTGCAGAGCCACGTCAGCTGATTGGTTGACTTTGAGTTCTAAGATATATACGAACAGTGGAGTTTGGATGAGGATATCCATGCGTCCGTCTGTGGTGTGTCGTTCGACATCTACATAGAAACCGAGTAGTTTG
>ONDJ01000004.1 GCA_900316575.1 uncultured Prevotellaceae bacterium
ACGATTGTCAGACGTTTATCGGCAAGCTTAATGCGCAGACGGGCATGAAGTTCCGCCTTCCTACCGAAGCCGAATGGGAGTATGCCGCACGCGGAGGCAAGAAGTCAAAGGGCTATACCTATAGTGGCTCAAATACGATAGACGATGTTGCTTGGTATGTTGCTAACAGCGGTGCAACTACACATGAAGTTGGTAAGAAGCGAGCCAACGAACTTGGCATATACGACATGACTGGCAACGTTTGGGAGTGGTGTCAAGACTGGTATGGTGAAACTTATTACGAGAATAATTCCACCACTGACCCCCAAGGCCCAGTTTCGGGTACCTCCCGCGTCCTTCGTGGCGGCTGCTGGTGGTTCGATTCCTGGCTCTGCCGCGTCGCTGATCGCAACTGGCTCTCGCCCGGCCACCGCAACGACTACCTTGGCTTCCGCTTGGCGCTGTAGTTCCGCCGCGCTTTGCGAGTTATTTCCTCTCTCTAAAAAAAGGTTTCAAGAAATTGCTCCGTTGCAATACGCAGAACGACCAAAACATCAAAGGTCGCTCGCNCGCTTTCTTTGCGTATCGGTTGGGAGCGCGGGCGTCCTCGCCAGCAGGCAGATATAGTCCTCAAGCCGCAGATTGAAAATGACATCCGCTCGTTCGCAGTCGGAACGCCTGGCTCCTAATGCTTTGCGGCAGGAGGCGTTACGTAAGGAGCCACGTTTGTTTTCAAAGAAGCCTTCTCAGATTTCTTTTGTTCCCATCTATTTAGTTTTTACTGCCTTGAAAAGTATAGAAGGTCGGATCATGGAAGTTCTTTCCTCCCAGTAGCGTCAACATCAAAATGCTTCTCAACAGTCGTTTTTCAAGCTTTATTGTTTAACTTTGCGCCGCGTTTGAAGATTTTTGTTTATAAAACCACACTCTTTCATCATATAAAGGCTGGTGTGTGGGCTTAGATTAAACTTATTATGAGAAAAATCCTTTTGACTATGACCATAGCTACTGCTACAATTACAGCATCGGCTCAGTCTTCTAACGATTTTAAGTACACGGAAGAAACCTTTGCCGACATTCAAATGCTGCGCTATCAGGTGACAGGCTTCGACCAACTGAGCTTGCGCCAAAAGATCTACATCTATTACTTGAGCGAAGCCGCTCTCCATGGACGCGACATACTTTTTGACCAAAACGGACGCTATAACCTGCGGCTTCGTCGTGCTTTTGAAGCGATTTATACGGGCTATCAAGGTGACCGCAGCAGTTCAGATTTCAGAGCCTTTACCGAATATTTGAAACGCTTTTGGTTCTCAAGTGGTTTGCACCACCATTACGGCAGCGAGAAGTTTCAACCAACCTTTAGTCAGTCGTGGTTTGAAGAAGCTCTGCGCAGTGTTTGGACCAGAGAGAAACTACAATCGCTTAGTGCTGAGTCGCAGCGTTCGGACGAGGCTGGACTACAAGCTTTCTTGAAAGAAGTAAAGCCTATCCTTTTCGATCCGACAGTGATGCCTATGCGTGTCAATCAGAAAGATGGCGAGGACCTTATACTCACGAGTGCAGAGAACTACTACGGAGAAGGCATCACACAGGCAGAGGCAGAGGAATTCTATGCTCGCCGTAAGGCTCCAAACGACCCGCAGCCTGTGATGACGGGACTCAACAGTCGCTTGGTGCGCGGAGAGGACGGACTTCGCGAAGAAGTTTGGCGCGAGCATGGGCTTTATGGTCAAGCTATCAGTAAGATAATTGACTGTTTACTCAAGGCGCGTCCCTATGCAGACAATGCGCAGCAGCAAGCGGTCATAGACAAACTTGTAGAATACTACCGCACAGGCGACCTCCGCACTTTCGATGAGTACAGCATCCTTTGGCTCAAAGAGACGCAAGGGTTGGTTGACTTTGTAAACGGTTTTACCGAAACCTATGGCGACCCATTGGGGCTGAAAGCATCGTGGGAGAGTATTGTGAACTTTAAGGACCTTGAAGCTACACGTCGCACAGAGGCGCTTTCGGCCAACGCGCAGTGGTTTGAAGACCATAGCCCTGTTGATCCACGCTTCCGCAAACCGCAGGTGCGTGGCATTAGTGCCAAGGTGATCACCGCAGCCATCCTTGGTGGCGACCTTTATCCCAGCACAGCGATCGGTATCAATCTGCCCAACAGCGATTGGGTGCGGAGAGAGCACGGATCAAAGAGTGTAACGATAGCCAATCTTACAAGTGCTTACAGCCATGCCTCGCGGGGCAGTGGTTTTGACACAGAGTTTGTGATTGACGAAGCCACGCGCGCGATGATACGCAAGTATGGCGACGTGACCGACGACCTGCATACCGACCTCCACGAGTGTCTTGGTCATGCCAGCGGACAGCTCCTTCCTGGCACCGATCCTGACACGCTTGGTGTTTATGGTAGCACCATTGAAGAAGGCCGAGCCGACCTCTTCGGGCTTTACTACATGGGCGACCCCAAAATGATAGAACTCGGTCTCGTTCCCGACGGCGAAGCATATAAGGCGCAGTATTATACCTACATGATGAACGGGCTGATGACCCAATTGGTGCGCATCAAACCAGGCAACACAATCGAAGAAGCCCACATGCGCAACCGCTCGTTTATAGCTCACTGGGTGTACGAAAAGGGTAGGGGCGAGAAAGTTGTTGAGCTTGTCAAGAAGAATGGCAAGACATTCGTAAAAATCAACGATTATGCCGCTTTGCGTCGTCTCTTTGGCCAGTTGCTTGGCGAAGTGCAGCGCATCAAGAGCGAAGGCGACTTCCCCGCAGCACGAGCCTTGGTGGAAAACTATGGCGTTAAGGTCGATGCCACTCTGCACGAGGAAGTCTTGGAGCGCTATGCACGTCTAAACCTTGCACCCTACAAAGGATTTATCAATCCCGTCTATACACCAGTGCGCGACAATCAAGGAACGATCATTGACGTGCGTATCTCGTACGACGAGGCTTACGACGCCCAGATGCTTCGCTACAGCCGCGATTACAACGACCTGCCCGACATGAACTAAGCAAACCTTTTGTTTCCGATGCTCAACCAAGTAAAGCACGATCTTCACGCTATGATGAACGGCGTGCTTGCGCAGCAACTGCGCGAGCGCGGAATTCGATACCGTATTATATATGGTGTGGAGCTTCCTCGCTTGGAGCAGTATGCGGCTGAACTCTCTCAAGAGCTTCCCACTCCGCAAGCGCGATACGACTTGGCACAAGCTTTGTGGAAGACCGAAACGCGCGAATGTCGTTTGCTGACTCCAATGCTGATGCCGCCAGAACTGTTGTTGCCCGAAGTGGCCGACATTTGGGTGGAACAAATCCATACGCAAGAAGAAGCGACGTGTATGGTGCACTATCTGTTGAGCAAAACATCTTTTGCCTCAGACAAAGCCTTTCAGTGGATGGCCTCGGAAGTAGAGATGACGCAGCAATGTGGCTTTTTGCTCATTGCACGCTTGATGCGGCAGGGCGGTGAACTCGCTGTGAGAGACGAGAGCGAGCTCATTGACCAAGCCGAGGTTTCGCTTCTAAGTCAGAACTTGATGCTGCGGAAGGCTGCGTACAATGCGCTACTCTGTCTTTCAGAAAAGGGATTGCGACAAGAACGGTTGATAGAAAGCGTCTTGAAGCGAAATGGTTTGTAGGAAGACTTGAGCCACGGAATAAAAACAATCAAAATTAACCACAATGGATAAAACACCAATCAAAACAACACTGCGCGACTCAGCTGCAATGCGCTGGACTGCGCTATTGATGTTGGCACTGGCCATGTTTTGTGCCTACATCTTCATGGACATTCTCTCACCCATCAAGGACTTGATGCTCTCAGAGCGTGGATGGGATAGCACAGCCTTTGGTACAATGCAAGGTTCGGAAACATTCCTCAACGTGTTTGTTTTCTTCCTCATCTTTGCAGGCATTATTCTTGACAAAATGGGTGTGCGTTTCACCGCTCTGCTCAGCGGAGCCGTGATGCTCGTCGGCGCGCTAATCAAATGGTATGCCGTGGACGATCTTTTCATAGGCAGTAGCCTGGAGCAGTGGTTCACAGACAACCTCAACTACATACCCCTCTTTGACGAACTTGGCGTTTCGCCTTTCTATCAAGGTATGCCCGCCTCAGCCAAAGTAGCTGCAATAGGTTTCATGATCTTCGGTTGCGGCTGTGAGATGGCTGGTATCACCGTGAGCCGTGGTATTGTGAAGTGGTTCAAAGGTCGCGAAACCGCATTGGCGATGGGTAGCGAAATGGCTTTGGCACGCTTGGGTGTAGCAACCTGTATGATTTTCTCGCCTTTCTTTGCCAAACTTGGCGGAAACGTTAGTGTGAGCCGTAGCGTGGCTTTTGGCGTAGTACTGATGTGTATCGCCCTGATCATGTTCACCGTGTATTTCTTTATGGATAAGAAACTTGATGCACAGACTGGCGAAGCCGAGGAAAAGGACGATCCGTTTAAGATTTCCGACCTCGGACAGATACTTACCAGTAGCGGTTTTTGGCTTGTGGCTTTGCTCTGTGTGCTCTATTACTCAGCCATATTCCCCTTCCAGAAATATGCCGTCAATATGTTGCAGTGCAACCTCAGCTTCACGGAGCCCGAAGCCGGAAGTTTCTGGGCAGGAACGAGTGTAACCATCATACAATATATAATAATGCTCGTAGTGGCAGCCGCAGCTTTTGCCAGCAACTTTATGAAAAATAAGGGGCTAAAGTATGGCTTGTTGTGTGTGGCTGTTGTAGCCCTCGTTGTGTTCTGCTACATGGGCTATATGCGCCAGTCTGCTGAAACCATCTTTGCGGTATTCCCCTTGTTGGCTGTAGGTATAACACCTATTCTCGGCTCGTACGTTGACCATAAGGGTAAGGCTGCAACGATGCTTGTGCTCGGTTCGTTGTTGCTCATAGCCTGCCACCTGACGTTTGCCTTTGTGCTTCCCATCTTTAAGGGTTCTGCCATTGGCGGCGTTGTCATTGCTTATGTTACTATTCTTGTGCTCGGAGCTTCGTTCTCGCTCGTGCCAGCAAGTCTTTGGCCCAGTGTGCCAAAGCTGGTGGACGAAAAGATAATAGGTTCGGCCTATGCGCTCATTTTCTGGATACAGAACATCGGCCTTTGGCTCTTTCCCTTGCTTATTGGCAAGGTGCTCGACCAAACCAATCCTGGTGTCACCGATCCAACGCAGTATGACTATACCTGGCCGCTCGTGATGCTGGCTTCGCTTGGCGTGGCAGCCTTGTTGCTCGGTCTTGTGCTGAAAGTGGTTGACAAGAAAAAACATCTTGGCCTTGAAGAGCCCAACATTACTGATTAAGCCTTTTGTGGCAGTAGTCATAGAATGTCAACGAGGTCGCTTGTGGAGTTTGCGCAAGCGACCTCTTTCTTGTTTTTCTTCGTATGTTTGTAGTGATAAATCGCTCTGAGTGCGTATGTTGGCTGATTTCTTCGTAACTTTGCGGCCACGTACAAACGTAACCTGTCTTTTTTTATTCTTGATAGTTGAATGGATAAAGCCCACCTTCTTGATTGTCGCTACTTACGCATGGCGCGTATTTGGGCCGAAAACTCCTATTGCAAACGTCGGCGAGTAGGGGCTTTGATTGTGAAAGACAAGATGATCATTAGCGACGGATATAATGGTACACCCAGCGGATTTGAAAATGTTTGCGAAGACGAAGCGGGCGTGACTAAGCCCTATGTCCTGCACGCAGAAGCCAATGCGATAACTAAAATAGCTCGTTCGGGCAACAATAGTGATGGTTCTACACTCTACGTAACCGATGCCCCTTGCATAGAATGTGCAAAGCTCATTATTCAGGCGGGCATACGCCGAGTGGTTTATGAGCGCGAATATCGTTTGCAGGAGGGTATAGAACTCCTCAAACGGGCAGGCATTGAAGTTGTTTACATACCGCTTGAAGACAATACAAACAATGGAAAGCAAGAAGAATAAATACACACCACTGATGGTTGCAGTCGGTGTCATCGTGGGTATCCTCTTTGGCAATTTCTATGCAAATCATATTTCGGGTAGCAAGGTCGGTATCTTTACTTCATCAGGAAACAAAATTAACGACTTGTTGAACCTTGTTGACGACTATTACGTGGACACGGTAAACGTTTCGGACTTAGTAGAAAAGTCTATTCCGAAAATCCTTCAAGAGCTCGATCCACACAGTACTTATATTAGCGCGAAGGATGCAGAGGCTTCCATGCAGAGCCTGAAAGGAAGTTTTAGCGGTATAGGCGTACGTTTCACGATAGCCAAAGACACGGTTTGCGTCGTTCAAGTCATTGAAGGTGGCCCCTCGGAGCGAGCTGGCTTGAAAGCCGGTGATCGCATCATTGCTATTGATGGTAAAAGCTATGTAGGGGATAAAGTGAACAACGATACCACCATGAAACTGCTAAAAGGTCCTAAGTCAACGAAAGTAGATTTGCGTATCTTTAGGCCACTCGCGGGTAAAACGTTCAATGTTAAGGTAACGCGAGGAAATGTTCCTCTAAAGAGCGTTGATGCGGCCTATATGGTTGACGATGAAACAGCCTACATCCGTATCAATAACTTTGCCGAAACGACGTTTGTCGAATTTGTCCTGGCTGTACATGGCTTAAGGAAGAATGGTATGCAAAGCCTGCTCTTAGACCTACGTGGCAATACAGGCGGATATATGGATCCCGCTATAAAAATCGCTAACCTATTTTTGCCAAGTAAGAGCCTTATAGTCTATACAGAAGGACGAAAGATGCCACGCCAAGACTACAAGAGCGACGGTAAAGGTATGTTTAGTCAGTTGCCGCTTGTTGTCTTGGTTGACGAAACGTCTGCCTCAGCCAGTGAAATCCTTGCAGGAGCTTTGCAGGACAATGACCGCGCTATGATTGTTGGACGACGCACGTTTGGCAAAGGATTGGTGCAAGTGCCCATAGAGTTTAATGATGGCTCGATGATACGCTTAACTAAGGCACGCTATTATACACCATCCGGACGTTGCTTGCAGAAACCTTACACACCAGGTGATGAGCAAGACTATGAAAAAGAACTCGTGTTGCGCGAAGTGAGTGGCGAGTATTATTCTCCCGATTCTATTCGTCATAGCGAACAGACTTTTTCAACAGTGGGCGGACGTACTGTATATGGCGGGGGCGGGATCATTCCCGAAATCTTCACGCCTCGCGATACAACAGCTTTTACACCCTATCTGCGCGAGGCTGTGATGCGTGGCTTGACTGGACGTTTCGCTTTCCAATATGTTGACACCAATCGCCGAATCTTCAATCAATACAAAACGTCAGACGAACTCTTGCGTTATCTTGAAGCGCAACCACTCGTAAACCTATTTACAGTCTATGCCGCGAAAGATTCTCTGCCCATGAACGTGAGTGAAGTGGCAAGGAGTCGTTCCTTGTTGCTACAATATATTATAAGTGGTATCGTCGTGGATATGTTTGATACGCAAGATGCCGTGCGCTTTATTAATAGTAAAGATCCTGCAATAGCCAGCGGCTTAGATTTGATCCGACAAGGCAAGACGTTCCCGCTCGAGACTGAAGAAACTAAAGCTGCTGCAATGTTGATTGAAGCATATCCACATATTCTGCGTTCTTCTTTTGTCGCCGTTTGGTCACAAGGCGGTTTCGCACCAGCTAATTATTATCCAATTTCATGGAACAATCCCCTTGCAGTTGAAGGGATACAAACACGTCGATGGATAAGCACACCTTGCGAAGGTATATACGAGAACTAAAACAAAAACAATCAACGCTTCAATTGTCTTTGTGGTCGCAAAAACTTGCAGAGGCACTAGAGCAACATTCGTGGTTTGCAGAGGCAGAGCATGTCCTATTGTTTGTTTCTTTGCCAGACGAGCCTGACACCAAATCGTTGCTCAACAAATATTCAAACAAAAAGAACCTGTATCTGCCAGCAGTAATCGGAGATGATATCGAAGTTAGGATCTTTAAGAGCGCAGAGCAGCTCAATCGGGGAGCTTTTGATATTTTGGAGCCTAACGGAGATACTTTGGCAGACCTCTCTGTGTTAGATTTGGTCGTTACCCCAGGCGTAGCTTTTGACAAAGAAGGTCATCGCCTTGGTCGTGGGCGCGGTTATTATGATCGGCTTTTTGCGCGAAAGGAGCTAAGAGCCAAGCGTATTGGCTACGCCTTCCCTTTTCAGATAGTAGAAGCTGTTCCGACAGAGCCCTACGATCGTAAGATGGACAGCGTGTTGCAAGTTCCTTAGAAACGCTGTTCAGCTAATCTAAAACCATTGGCAAAACCACAAAAAGCTTCATCTTTTCAAAAAGAACAAAAAAAGTTCAACATTTGAACTAAATCTGTATGTCTTTTTTGTGAACTTGTTGTAACTTTGCGGCACATAAGAAATAACTAATTAAAAATCATACTTAAAATCATGGAAAGTACCAAAAGAGTTTACACCTTCGGTAAAGGTCAAGCTGAAGGTCGTGCTGATATGCGCGAACTGCTTGGTGGTAAGGGTGCCAACCTCGCCGAGATGAACCACATCGGAGTTCCCGTGCCCCCGGGATTTACAATCACAACAGATGTTTGCAATGAATACTACGAAGTAGGCAAAGATAAAGTTGTAGCGCTGCTTCGTGAAGAAGTTGAAGCAGGTATGCGCCACATTGAAGCCTTGATGGACAGCAAATTTGGCGATACCGAAAATCCCTTGCTCCTCAGTGTCCGTAGTGGCGCTCGTGCCAGTATGCCTGGTATGATGGATACTATTCTCAATCTTGGCTTGAATGACGAAGTTGTAGAAGGCTTAGCACGTAAGACTGGCAATGCCCGCTTTGCTTACGACGCTTATCGCCGTTTCGTGCAGATGTATGGTGATGTTGTGATGGGTTTGAAGCCTGCTAACAAGGCTGATATTGATCCCTTTGAAGAAATCATTGAAAAGGTAAAGGAAGAGCGTGGCGTGAAACTTGATAATGAGCTTGATACAGAAGACTTGAAGCGTCTTGTCGTTCTTTTCAAGAAAGCTATCGTTGAACGTACCGGTCAGGAGTTCCCCACAGATCCCGTAGAGCAACTTTGGGGCGCAATTTGTGCCGTGTTCGATTCATGGATGAACGACCGTGCTATTCTCTATCGTAAGATGGAAGGTATTCCTGCCGAATGGGGTACAGCTGTAACATGTATGGCCATGGTATTCGGTAATATGGGCAATACCAGTGCTACTGGTGTTTGCTTCAGCCGTAATGCTGCTACAGGCGAAAACGTGTTCAACGGCGAATGGCTCGTAAACGCACAAGGCGAAGATGTTGTAGCAGGTATTCGCACCCCACAGCAGATCACCAAGCTTGGTTCACAGCGTTGGGCCGAGATGCAAGAGATTTCTGAAGAAGAGCGTGCTTCAAAATATCCCTCAATGGAAGAGGCTATGCCCGAAATTTATGCCGAGCTCAATGCCATTCAGGAGAAATTGGAGAAGCACTATCGTGATATGCAGGACATGGAGTTCACCGTTCAAGAAGGTAAACTTTGGTTCCTCCAGACCCGTAACGGTAAGCGCACTGGTGCCGCAATGGTAAAGATTGCTATTGACTTGCTACACGAGGGTATGATTGACGAAAAGACAGCCATCATGCGTTGTGAGCCTCAGAAGCTTGACGAATTGCTTCACCCCGTTTTTGATAAGCAAGCTTTGGCAAAGGCAAAGGCTCTTACGCGCGGACTTCCAGCAAGTCCTGGTGCCGCCAGTGGCCAAATCGTATTCTTTGCTGACGACGCCGCTAAGTGGGCCGATGATGGCCACAAAGTAGTGTTGGTGCGTATAGAGACTTCTCCCGAAGATCTTGCAGGTATGGCTAAGGCTGAAGGTATTCTCACCGCACGCGGCGGTATGACCAGCCACGCAGCTGTTGTAGCACGCGGAATGGGTAAGTGCTGCGTCAGTGGCGCAGGTGCCATCAACGTTGACTATCACAAGCGCACCCTTGAGATTGATGGTAAAGTTCTCAAAGAGGGCGATTACATCAGCTTAAACGGAAGCACAGGCGATGTCTTTGAAGGCGAACTCAAGACACAAGCCGCAGAGCTGAGCGGAAGCTTCGCTGAATTGATGGAGCTTTGCGACAAATATACACGTCTTAACGTACGCACTAACGCTGACACTCCCCACGATGCAAGCGTTGCACGTAAGTTTGGTGCTACAGGTATAGGCCTATGTCGCACAGAGCATATGTTCTTTGATGCTGAAAAGATCGTTGCTATGCGCGAAATGATTCTTTCTGACACGCTCGAAGGACGTAAGAAAGCTCTGGTGAAGCTCTTGCCTTATCAGAAAAATGACTTTATTGGTATATTCAAGGCAATGGACGGTTGCCCCGTCAATATACGCTTGCTCGATCCTCCTTTGCACGAGTTTGTACCTCAAGACAAGAAAGGACAAGAAGAGATGGCAGAAGACATGGGAGTAACGGTTGACTATATCAAGCAGCGCGTTGATAGTCTCAGTGAGCACAACCCAATGCTCGGACACCGTGGTTGCCGTCTGGGTAACACTTATCCTGAAATTACGCAAACACAGACGCGCGCCATTCTCAGTGCTGCCTGTGAACTGAAGAAACAAGGTCTTGATCCTAAACCCGAAATCATGGTACCCCTCACCGGTAGCGTTTATGAGTTTGAGGCACAAGAGAAAGTTATTCGCGAAGAAGCCGCAAAGGTCTTTGAAGAAGAAGGCATAGAGGTAGCTTACAAGGTTGGCACAATGATTGAAATTCCACGTGCCGCTCTTACGGCAGATTGCATCGCCCGCAGTGCTGAATACTTCAGCTTCGGCACAAACGACCTCACGCAGATGACCTTCGGTTACTCTCGTGACGATATTGCTTCCTTCTTGCCTGTTTATCTTGACAAGAAGATCTTGAGTGTTGACCCCTTCCAGGTTCTCGACCAACGCGGCGTAGGACAGCTTATCCAGATGGCTGTTGAAAAAGGACGCAGTGCTCGTCCCGAACTTAAGTGTGGCATTTGTGGCGAGCATGGTGGCGAGCCAACCAGCGTGAAATTCTGCCATAAGATTGGTTTGAACTACGTCAGTTGTTCACCATTCCGTGTGCCCATCGCACGCCTTGCCGCCGCGCAGGCAGCGGTCGAGGAATAAGCGACTGGACTTAAAACTAAGCGAGTTAGGCGGTAAGCCCCGAAAAAAAAGGGACTTCCGCCTAACTTCGTAAATGGAGGTTCGTTCATTCCGACACGGAAAATGAGCAGAATGAACGGAAATGTTTAGAGAAAGTTGCGAGTTTTCAGACCCCATGTTTAGAGCGTGTTTAGAGTTCAGAACGACTGAGGTAACAATAACTTGTGGAATATTAAACCCAAATCGGTCATAAGGCCTAAATCAGTGTTAGCGTAGGCATGTTTATTTATGTTATGGCATAAATTTTAATGCCGATTTGGTTTTAAGACTTGTAATTGCAGGACCATGAGTAGCTATGCTGGGCTTTTCGAGTCACTATACTGCGTCTCTCTGGCAGCTTTTATCTGCGTACAATGGGTGGTACAATGGGATTAAGCTAAATCGATTATTCTGTCGTACTCAAATTATCGTAGGCTTGTATGCTGTCCTACTATATATCTTAATGACCGATTTGGCTTAAAATTATTCTGACTTAGGCTATGCAATATCCGAAGCCTTTTTTGAATATTCTTTGAACAGCAAAACGGCTCTTTTTCGATTGATTACAATGTAATTCTCATGCGCGTGAACATTAAAAAAGGTCCGATGTGCGTTAGCTCGGACCTTTTATCTGAATGCTGATAAATAAGCGTCAGCCGAGTTGTTCAAGTTCCTGACTATTGATGCTAAGTGCAGCAAGCAGCGAAAAGCCTATTTGCTCTATACGCAGGGCTTTTGACTCAGACGGGTTGATAGAGAGAAATACCACTTTGTCGCTTTCGCTGTCAGCCATAAGCGACTTGATGCGTTTGCCATAGGCGTTGAGGTCGGCGGCGACAATTATGTGTTGCTGTTCGTTGTGCTTAAGCAGGTTTTGAAGCGTTTCACACAAGAGCGTTTCCTTGCTTCCCAAGGTTTCGTCACACGTGCAGGCTGCAAGCAAGAATTCGCCTGCCGCTCCCTTAAATGCCTTGCCGTCTATCTGGCTGTTGTAGTCAGTGGGAACAAAGTGCATGAAGCGGCTATTTGCTTTCTCGTGAAAGAGATAAACCTGGGTTTGGTCCTTTTCTAAAGGAGTCGCTTTTGAGCAGTCAAGCAGCGCACATTCTATCCACCTCGCTAAGTCGGCCTCAGGAATGGTACGCTTGAGAAAAGTGCTGAAATCTGTGCGAAACTTTTCGCAAATGCCACTGACGTATTCGCAATCTATGATAAAAGCGTTGGTCACGATGGTTATGCTTCTTGCTGTTCAGCTTTGGGCGATTCGTTTTCGGTGTCGGAGAATTGTGTGTAGCCAGCTGCAAGCAGTAGGTTGTACCATTGAAGGAGTTTTTTCATATCGCTTTGGTGCACACGGTCGCGATCGTAGTCGGGTAGAGCTGTTGCCATGAATTGTTTCAGCTCATCGGGTGTAGCTGTCTTGTAGTTGAGTTCCGAGGGCTTTCCTTGTAGTGCTTCATAGATGTTTTGGAAGATGTCCATCAAAGGAACGTCGTCGGCATCGGCGTACATGGTAACGTCGTTAAGCGAAGTTATGCGATCGCGCGGACTTGCAGGAAATCTTTTTTTTGTTTCATCGAGGGCTTCAACAATGATACGTCCAGAGCCGCGCGAAAGGAGGCGATAAAGCCCTTGGCGGCCTGCAATGGAGAGAATTACGTCTTGCATGATTGTTTTTTTTGTTTATGATGCAGCAATGCTGCATTTAGTTTGTATTGTTTTTTGTTGATTATTCGTTGTATATAATGATGTCAGCGCGTTGGCGCTTTTCTTCTTCTGGCATTTGCAGTGTAAGCCAAGCGCGTGCTTGTTCCAAAGAGATATTATCGCGTTTCATAAGTCGCTGAAGTCTTGTTGCTTCGTTGGCATAAATAAGGATGACACGATCTACAAGTCGGTCAAATTCACTCTCATAGAGCAACGCACATTCCATAAAAGTGTGTTGTGTGCTTTGGTTGTCGCGCCATTGACAATAATCGGCTGCTACAAGTGGGTGAACAACGGCATTGATTTGAGCTGCGTTTTGAGCTGAAGCCGTGATGAAGTTAGCAAGGATTCGCTTCTGGAAATGCCCTTGCTGGTCGTAGAGTTCTTCTCCAACAATGCTGGTGAGCTGTTGTTTCACCGTGGTGTTCGTGCGAATGATGCGCTTTGCTGCTTCGTCGCATGAATAGACCTCGTTGCCATGGTGTTGCAACTTACTGCAAAACCAGCTCTTCCCACTGGCAATACCTCCTGTAATGGCATAGTGCATAAGACGACTATTTGACGCTATCTTCTTCTTCGGGGATGGTCTCAATAACAAAATCTACTGTGGCGGGTGTGATGCGTATGTCACTAACACCATCGGGTATGCTCCTTACATTGAGACTGACTTTATTGTTGTTTGTGGCAATCAAGTCTTCATAACTTAGGGCCACAACGAAATGTTGTGCTCCGATGCGTTCGTACTGACTGACACCAACTTTGAAAGTGAGGTCAACCATAGAAGGAAACGTGCGCAATACGCGCGAGCCAGGGAAATTGATAGCATGAATGGGCACACGCACTGTTTTCTCTGTGAGGCGGTCGCAAATGAGTGAAACGTTGACCATGGCTGGCACGGCCTTCATACCTCGCATGGTCGCTATGGACTGTTTGCGTTGCACAGTGTCGCGAGCTCCTGTAACGTGTAGCTGTCGGATACTGACGTAGCGCAACGTGTCGAGCACGCTTTGGGGGGCATAGACCGTGACAAATTCTGGTTTTAGCTTGGTTTGCGCTACAAAATAGCCCGCTTGGCATTGCACATTGCCGTCAAAACGCACGGGAACACGCTTGCTTGCTCCAAAGTTGAAGTAGTATTCAAGCGTGTCGGGCTTGATTTGTATAATTTGTGTGGGATTGGCGATTTGCTTGGCCAATTGCGGCAGCAATTCCGAGGAGTTGATACGGCAACGTCCGCTTGTCTGCGTATGGTCGCGAAAACTGATGACTATAGGCTTCATGCCTGCTCCGTAGAGATAGGGGAGTAGCCGTATGCCTTTGTCGCGCAATGTGATACGAAGCTCTTCGGGAAGTTCTGTAGTGATAACAACATTGCCTGGAACATCGCTGAGTTGTAGAGGTACGGCTATTTCTACGTCGTATGTCTCATTGAGCGAAACAGCTAACCAAAACGCAGCTGCCAAGGCGATAAACCCGATGAGCGTGAGCGTCCCTCGTGTCCACATACGACGCAGAGCCGCACGTGTGGTGTGCGACAAAGTCTCGCGCGTATGTGAAAACGAGGGCACTCTAACTGCTGAAATAATAGAAGTGCTTAAGTCTGAGGCTTTTCGCCTTGAGGGACGATGGCTGTGCGATCAAACACAAGTTTCACACCTGTGGCAACTTCAAGTGTGATGGTGTCTTCCTTTTCGCTGATGCTGCGAACCGTGCCGTGAAGTCCGCCTATCGTCACTACTTCTTGCCCAGGCTTCAAGGCGTTGCGGAAGTTGCGAAGTTCTTTTTGCTTCTTGTTCTGCGGGCGAATCATGAAGAAGTACATAATAGCAAACAGCAGTACGATCATGATCAAGCCGCTATACTGTGCGAAGCCGCCCTGAGCTTGAGGTTGCAAAAGTGTAAATAAAATTGTCATTGTCGTGAGGATTAAATGAGTTTATGTGTTTTTGTTGTTGATAGACTTAAACATGCGTCCGTCCTTGCGCAGTTGTTTGGAAAAGGAGTCAAGCATACCGTTGATGTACGAAGGGCTCTGAGGAGTGCTATACCAACGGGCTATGTTGATGTATTCGTTGATGGTTATATTTACTTCAACGTCTGGAATGCCGATGAGCTCTGCGACTGCCAATTGCATAATGACTACATCCATAAACGGTATGCGGCTAACGTCCCAATTCTTGTTAGAAAACATTTCAATGAGTTCGTTGGCTTCTTGGCGGTGGACAATAGCTGCACGAAAAAGATCGTGAGCAAACTTGCAGTCGTTGTCATCGTTCCACGCGGGGAGTAGGGGCTGTGTGCTGTCGCCATTGGGCTGTATGCGCCGTATTGTTTTCAGAACAAACGTGTCAATGATGGGTTTGTCATCATTCCAGTACAAACTTCTGTCTTCAAGAATGCTTTCAAAGTCCTCATTCGTAGTAACGATCTTTTTGTAGAGCCTTCTGATGATCTCTTGATCGGCCATAGGCGAGCGATCTTGCTTTTTGAGATAGAGCTGAAAGTCGCTGTCTTCCAGAAAAAGCTTTGTTAGTTTCTTGGTGAGTGCGTATTCAGCGTCGTTTTGGTCATTGTGGTGCTCGCGGTAGTCTAATAGTGCTTCATTGATAGAAAGCGTTTGCAACCACTTGTTTTGGGCCAAGAAACGTTCGGCTGAAGCAGATTCTATAACAATGCGACGACGCTGATTGCTGGCTTCAATGTTCTCGGCCATGGTCTCAGCTTGCTTGCGAATGTCAAGAAGGAAACTTAGGAGGTATAGATAAAGCTCATAAGCTCGGTCAAGAGATTTTTCAAATTCCTCTTCGGCTTTATCGGGCGCGCTTAAGCCATTGACGGCATAAGCATAAAAAATTTGTGTCGCTTTGACACGGATAAGTTGTCGGTTTATCATAAAAGCAAATCGGCTGTGGCAGCTAAGACTGCCCGCTCTTTCACGCGCAAAAGTACAAATAATGCAATGAAAAAGCCAAAAGCACAGCGCGTTTTTTGGAGTTTTCCAGTTTTTGTGCCAATTTTGCCGTGTTAATAATCGAATTCAATTTAGCCATGAACAACATTGACAAAAAAACAATTCTTTTTTCGCGTACTGTCAAAGCAGGCAGGCGCGTTTACTACATTGATGTGAAGCAAGACCGTCGCGGCGAATATTATCTGTCGTTTACAGAGAGTAAGCGTGTGCAAGATGGTACAGAAATTGTTCCCCCTGTGCTTGAAAAGCATAAGATATTCCTTTATCAAGAAGACTTCGAAAAATTTCAAGAAGCCTTCAATGCAGCACTTGGCTATGTCAAAGAGCAACAAGTACCCGATAGTAGTGTTGACGGTTTCAACTCCAGCGATAGTGCTGAAGAGGAAAGCGCTCCTTTGTCGGACGATGCTTTCAGTCTGAATGTTAACTTTGAATAACCGATACCGTATATATATTTATAAGGTAGCAGCTGTTTTCGTATTATGGTTTGCTGCAAACCTTTCTATTGTCGCTCAAAAAGATAGTCACATAGACTCTTTGTCTAAAACTAATGTATCTTGGGCGGCTGATATTGCAGTTGGAACCGTCGTGAAGGCAGATGCATACGAAAAGCAGTGGCTGCATGACAATTGTGCACAGACGTTTGGTGCTGAAGTACGTTTCACACCGCCTGTGACTGACCCCTTTGCTTCCGATTACAATCAGCCCACACTTGGAGCTGGCGTTCGCTACGGCCACTATGCGAACGTAAGGATGCGCAAACTGCCTTCACCCGAATGGGGGCAGGCGCAAATGGTGGATTACAATTCTAGAATGGGCGATATCGTCACAGCGTATGCATTTTTTGAACGTCCCTTGTGGCGCGGTCGTCATTGGGATTTAGACTACAGATTTGACGTCGGACTTGGAATTGGGGCACATCCCTACAACAAACACAACAATATCGATAATGAAATCATAGGCTCGCGTTTGCTTATCTATTTTGGAGCAGGCTTTCATGCCACTTATTATCCCACACCAACGATAGGGCTACGTGCAGGGCTTGAATTTGCTCATCACAGCAATGGCGCACTTAATCGCCCTAACAAAGGAGCCAATTTCGTAGGACCAATGTTGGGCGTCGTAGCTAATATGAACCGCGAACAACAACCTTCAAAAGCGTTGTGCATAAAGAAAGAGCCTTATCCGAAACGTTTGTATTCAACGTTTAACATCGGCTTTGGCGGCAAGACTTTGCTTGAAGACTGGCTCTTGACGCAATACGCTACATCGCCTGATGCGCCTTCTTACCGAAAAGAAAGTTTTCATGTTTACCACGCTTTTACAGCCCAAGCCGATCTTATGTATCGCTATGCCCGTAGATGGTCGAGTGGGGTAGGAGTAGATTTGTTTTATGCTTCAGCTGCGCGTCGCATTCGCCAACTCGATCAGGCCGCAGGGCATACCGACGAACGCCATAGTCCATGGTCGGTAGGTATCGCAGCAAAGCACGAAGTTTGGTGGCATCAGTTTGCACTCACCATGTCGCTCGGTGTTTACTTATATCGCCACATGGGTTTTACCGCTCGCGACGAAGAAAAACCTTACTACGAGCGCATCGGGATCAAATACGAGATACCTCACATGCATGGGCTCACTATAGGAGCAAACGTAAAAGCCCATCTCACCAAAGCCGACCAAACTGAAATTACTTTAGGCATTCGCCTTTGAGCACTAGATTGTGTTTTTTTGCCACTTTTGTTCGTTTTTCTACATTTCCAAATGCCAAAAACTCCCTTGTAAGTGTATTTTTAGCGCAAAAAACAAGTCTTTACTGCAAAAAAAGCACACGTGCGCTTGTAAAAATGGAGAAACTTTCTACTTTTGCACGCCGATTATTATCAAGGCGGTGAATAAACATTTTGTTTTTCATAGCCGAACTGCGTGTGAATAGCTTCGTCTTTGGCCGGACAAGTGGTTCGTGAATCGTGGTTGTGATAAGAATTTGTTAAACAACAAAAACATTTTTAATTCTTTTAAAAGTGGACACACTTAGTTACAAAACTATTTCCGCCAACAAGGCAACCGTTCAGAAAGAGTGGGTTGTTGTTGATGCGACTGATCAGGTTTTGGGACGCCTGAGTACGCGTGTGGCTAAATTGCTGCGCGGCAAGTATAAGCCCAATTTCACACCTCACGTTGACTGTGGTGATAACGTTATTATCATCAATGCTGAGAAGATTGTGCTGACCGGTAAGAAGATGACCGATCGCGTTTATTACAGCTACACAGGCTATCCTGGAGGACAGCGCGAAAACACCCCTGCAACAATTCTTGCAAAGAAAGATGGCGCAGAACGTCTCCTTCGTCGCGTTGTTAAAGGTATGCTTCCCAAGAATCGTCTTGGTGCTCAGCTTCTGAGAAATCTCTATATTTATCAAGGAAGTGAGCATAATCACGAAGCCCAGAGTCCTAAAGCCATTGACATCAATCTTCTTAAATAATCCCAGCGCACACTATGGAACAAATTAACGCTATAGGCCGCCGCAAAGCAGCCGTTGCCCGTATCTTCGTGAAAGAAGGCACTGGAAAAATCACCATCAACAAGCGCGATCTCACCAACTACTTCCCATCTCCTATTCTTCAGTACGTTGTTAAGCAGCCACTCACATTGCTTGATTGCGTAGAGAAGTACGACATCAAAGTAAACCTCAAAGGTGGAGGCTTCACGGGACAATCACAAGCTTTGCGCCTTGCTATTGCTCGTGCATTGGTGAAAATAAATGCCGACGACAAGAAGGCTCTTCGTGCCGAAGGATTTGTTACACGCGACAGCCGTGTTGTTGAGCGTAAAAAGCCTGGACAACCCAAAGCACGCCGTCGCTTCCAATTCAGCAAACGTTAATACTCAGCAACGTTTTGTATTGTTTAGCATCCAAACCATGGGGATTTGCTTTGTGCAACTACCCTTTGGCTGGTTGAAAGAAAGCCTTGCGCAAGTCTCCGACCACAACGTAGCATAGCTTGCGCATCGTTCAACATCAAGGAAAGTAAACATTTTATCAAACAAACTTTTTATGTCAAGAACAAATTTTGACCAACTTCTTGAGGCCGGTTGTCACTTTGGCCACCTCAAGCGCAAATGGAATCCCGCCATGGCTCCTTATATCTTCATGGAGCGCAATGGCATTCACATCATCGACCTTCACAAGACGGTAGCCAAGATTGATATTGCTGCCGAAGCGCTTAAAGCAATTGCTCGCAGCGGAAAGCGTGTGCTTTTCGTTGCTACGAAGAAGCAGGCTAAGGATATTGTTGCCGAAGCCGCCAAGAGCGTAAATATGCCTTATGTTACAGAGCGCTGGCCTGGTGGTATGCTCACCAACTTCCCAACAATTCGCAAAGCCGTCAAGAAGATGGCCACCATTGATAAAATGACCGCAGACGGTACGTTTAGCAACTTGTCTAAGCGTGAGTTGCTTCAGATCAGTCGTCAGCGTGCTAAGTTGGAAAAGAACCTCGGTAGCATTGCCGATCTCAATCGTCTGCCTGCCGCTCTCTTCGTCATTGATGTGATGAAGGAACACATTGCTGTGGCTGAGGCCAATCGTTTGGGTATTCCCGTATTTGCAATGGTAGACACCAATAGCAATCCCGACAACATCGATTTCGTAATTCCTGCCAATGACGATGCAAGCACCAGCATCCAAGTAGTGCTTGAAGCCTGCTGTGCTGCTATCAAGGAAGGCCAGGAAGAGCGCAAGGCCGAGAAGGCTGACGAAGCTGCTGCCGCTCAGCAAAACGAGGGTGACGCACCTGCAAGTCGTGGTCGTCGTCGCACCAGTGGACGCACGCGCAAGCCTGCAGCCAGTGCTGCTGAAGCCGAACAGCCCGTTGCTGAAGAGCCTAAAGTTGAAGCTCCCGTTGCTGAAGAACCTAAGGCAGACGCTGCCGCTGAATAATTACTAATTGTGTGATATGCCTCGTGTGTGTCACACACTTCTTTTCAATCCTTACAAACTTTACTTTTAAGAATTATGGCAGTTTCAATTGAAGATATCAAGAAACTTCGTGCTTTGACCAATGCAGGTCTGGCCGATTGCAAGAAAGCCTTGGCCGATGCCGATGGCGATATGGAAAAGGCTGGCGAGCTTATTCGCGAGCGTGGTCTTGCTATAGCCGCAAAGCGTAGCGACCGCGAGGCCAGCGAAGGTTGTGTACTTGTGAAGGTCGATGGCAACTTCGGTGCTATCATTGCCCTCAAGTGCGAAACCGACTTCGTAGCTCAGAATGCCGACTTCGTAGCTCTTACACAGACTATTCTCGATGCAGCTGTGGCAAACCGTTGCAAGACTTTGGAAGAAGTCAATGCCCTGACCATCAATGGTGAGGCAGTGCCCGAGTTAGTAACTGCTCGAAGCGGTGTGACTGGTGAGAAGATGGAGCTTGATGGTTATTGTGTCGTAGAAGGTGAAAGCCTTTCAGCTTACAACCACCAGAACAAGAACCAGCTTTGCACCCTCGTGGCTCTCAACAAGACCGTTGCCGAGGAATATGGTCACAACGTAGCTATGCAAGTTGCAGCCATGAACCCCGTGAGCATTGATAAGGACGATGTGCCCGAAGCTATTCGCGAACAAGAGTTCAAGATTGCAGTAGAAAAGACTCGCGAAGAAGGCAAGCCCGAAAAGCTCGTAGAGCAGATCGCACAAGGCCGTATGAACAAGTTCTATGCCGAGCAGTGCTTGCTCCGTCAGGCTTACATCATGGACAGCAGCTTGAGCGTGTCTAAATACTTGCAGCAGGCCGACAAAGAGTGCACCGTAACCGCTTTCAAACGCTTCACACTCCGCGCTGAATAGGCCGCGCAGTTTCAGCTTAAATCCTAAGGAGGGAGAAAACGCTAAGCCGTCTTCTCCCTCTTTCTGTGTTTTCTTAACAAAACTTTTTTAACTCCGCTTTGCAAAAAAGCGTGGCTTAATGGTGTTGTTCCAATTTTCGTTTATTATCTTTGCGGCATCGTTTGTGCTTTTGCATGGACGTGTTCGGCTTTTTAGCCGTGTTTATCTCCACAGAACAAACAAACAACTTTAATAAATCTAATACAAAAATGGCAAAACAAGCTAAACAATGGGGCGCGATTCTGGTTATGATTGCGCTCTTCGCGATGATTGCTTTCGTGACGAACCTTTGCACGCCGATGGCAACCATCATCAAGAACCAAGGCGAAATCAGCAATGTGCTCGCCCAAATCGGTAACTACGGCAACTTTGTTGCATATCTCGTTATGGGTATTCCCGCAGGTATGCTCATTTCTAAGTTTGGCTACAAAAAGACCGCGCTTATAGGCCTTGTAGTCGGTATCGTTGGTATTCTCATCCAGTGGTGCAGTGGTTTGATTGATGCGGGCGATGGTTCAAACATCGGTACCGTCTTTGGCGTTTATCTGCTCGGTGCTTTCATCAGCGGTTTGACGATGTGTATTCTTAACTGCGTGGTAAACCCAATGCTTAATTTGCTCGGCGGTGGCGGCAACAAAGGTAACCAACTCATTCAGATTGGTGGTGTGTTCAACTCCACGGCAGCCGTTTGCTGTTACATTCTGATGGGTGCGCTCATTGCCGATGCTACGAAAGCAAAGATTTCAGACGCTACGCCCGCTTTGATGATAGCTTTGGCCATTTTTGCCATCGCTTTTGTCGTTATTCTCTTCACGAAGATTGAAGAACCCGAACAAGCTCCTGTCAAGATGGAATTGGTGAAAGGTGCCATGAGCTACCGTCACTTTGCCCTCGGCGCGCTCGCCATTTTCCTTTATATGGGTATTGAAGTGGGTGTGCCCAACTTCGTTCAGCAGTATCTCAATGCTCCCGAAACCTATGCCCGTCTGCAAATTCCCGCAGCCACGGTAGGTATGATTGTAGCCGTATATTGGTTCATGATGCTTGTTGGCCGCTTTGCTGGTGCTGCTATTGGTGACAAAGTAAGTAGCCGTACGATGGTGACAACTGTGAGCATCGTTACGCTTTGCCTTGTGCTCTTCGGCATGTTTGCCCCCGATGATGTACTGGTTTCTTTCCCAGGAGTTGACTGGGGCAAGCTTGAAGTGGTTTGGTCCGACATTCCTCTTGGCATCTTTGCATTCCTGCTTGTAGGTCTTTGCACCAGTGTTATGTGGGGTGCTATCTTCAACATGGCTGTTGAAGGTCTTGGCAAGTACACCGCTATTGCTTCGGGTATCTTTATGACAATGGTGTTCGGTTGCGCCGTGATGATGTTCATCCAAGCTTCCGTAGCCGATGCCGTTGGTTACATCCAAAGCTACTGGGTGGTAGTTGCCTGTGCAGCCTACATCCTCTTCTATGCACTTGTTGGCAGCCGCGTAAGCAAGCGCGAAGAATGATAATTCGTACAGATATTTGCGTAAGAGTAGGAGGTTGGGCTACCGCTATTGAGCGCGTTTGTGCCGAGTGATAACGGTAACTCAACGCTTACTCTTCACCTTTTTAATTATTAATTACAATCTCATACAATGAAACTAACCATCGAAGACGTACGCAGCCGCTTTATCAAGCACTTCGGCGGCACAACGGGAAGCGTTTATGCAGCTCCTGGACGTATTAACCTCATTGGCGAACACACTGACTACAACAACGGCTATGTATTTCCAGGTGCCGTAGAGCAGGGTATGATTGCCGAAATCAAACCCAATGGCACACGCATTGTTGATGCCTACAGCATTGACCTCAAAGACCGTGTGCAGTTCTCGCTCGACGACGAAAAAGGTCCTAACGCTACTTGGGCACGCTACATTTATGGTGTATGCCGCGAGATGATGGCATTGGGTGTACCCGTTGAAGGTTTCAACACAGCTTTTGCTGGTGATGTGCCTCTCGGTGCAGGTATGTCGAGCAGTGCTGCTCTTGAGAGCACTTACGCTTTCGCACTCAACGACCTCTTTGGCGACAACAAGATCGACCGCATGGAGCTTGCCCGCGTTGGTCAGCGCACTGAGCACAAGTACATTGGTGTGAATTGTGGCATCATGGACCAAGCCATTTCTTGCCTTGGCAAGGCTGGCCACTTGATGCGCATGGACTGCCGCAGCGGTGAAGTGGAATACTTCCCTTGGCATCCCAAAGGCTATCAGCTTGTGTTGGTCAACAGTTGCGTAAAGCACGAACTCAAAGGTTCTCCCTACAACGAGCGTCGCTTGCAGTGCGAACACGTTGCTGAGATCATTGCAAAGAAGCATCCCGAAGTGCAGAGCCTACGCGACGCCACCATGGAAATGCTCGACGAAGTGAAGGACGAAATCACAGGAGCTGAATACAAGCGTGCACGTTACGTCATTGGCGAAGTGGTTCGCGTGCTTGCAGTTTGCGAAGCCCTTGAGATTGACGACTACGAAAAGGTTGGTCAGATGATGTACGACACCCACTATGGTCTGTCGCAAGAGTACGAAGTGAGCTGCGAAGAACTCGACTTCCTCAACGACATTGCCAAAGAATGTGGCGTAACCGGTTCGCGCATCATGGGTGGCGGCTTTGGCGGTTGCACCATCAACCTCGTAGCCGACGAACTTGCTCCCAACTTCAAGAAAGTCGTTGTAGAGAAGTTTGAAGAAAAGTATGGCAAGAAGCCTGTCATCATTGACGTAGTCATTGGCGATGGTGCTCGCAAGCTTTGCTAAGCTGTATCTTTTCATTTCCTTTTTCAGAATTATCCCCGCTAGTACAAAAACTGGCGGGGATTTTTTTGCAGAGCCAAGAGAGCATGGGCGTTATATGGGCGCGAATGTGCGTTTCTCTCGCATGATAGCGTCTTTCGCAGTCGCAACATTCGCGCATGCAAGGTTTTCTGTGTCACCCATCTCAAATTGTCAGAATCTTTCATAGGGCAGAAGTTTATTTTTCTGTGCTTGAAAATCGATTTTCAGCCAATGGTGTTTTTCTTGAAAACGGATTTTCACGAATAGCATTGCTTTCAGAAAAAATCGGTTCTCTTCTAACAAACCAACGAGAAGCCTCTGTGAAACCAACAAGAAGCCTCTGTGAAATCTACGCGTAGTTCCCTCTGAAAAAGAATATAGGCTTAGATACTGCCGGCAATTTCGCGCGGATAGAGCAGATAGGTTTTGCTTTCGCCTGTTGTGCCTTCGTCGCTGACGATTGGTGAAAGACGGGGTAGGGGAACCACGGTGCCATCGCGCTGGGCAATGCTGATGCCGTCTTGTGTGGAGTTGTAGAGCGATGTGTTGACGCTTATGGTGTGAACGAAATATGAAAGTTCTTCTTCACCCAATTTCCATGTCTTGGCCAGCACCTCTTTTACTTGGCTGATGCGTTCCATGGGAATTTGGCTTTCGCATACTTCAACCTTGAACAAATTTCGCTGCATGAACATACGCGCAAGCGTGGAGAGGATGTGGTCGTCGTGTAGTTGCCATGCTTTGAGGGCCGATAGAATGTCGTTGTCTTCAAGTGCAGCATAGTTGTCGAGCCATTCATCGCTGTCGCGTGGTGGCTGACTGTTGCTGTTGTTTAAGAATTGGCCTAAAGCTGGTGGCGCAAACAAATCTTCGTTGTGCTCTGCGAGATATTTGGCGCGTCGCAGGGCTTGTCGCAACACTTCTTCGGCTGCAACAACAGTTTTGTGGAGATATACCTGCCAATACATCACTCGTCGCGAGGTCAAATAGTTTTCCACCGTGTAGAGTCCTTTGGCATCTACAGCCAAATGTCCGTCAACGATACGCATCATAGCGATGAGCCTGTCTGCCCCTACAGCCCCTTCGCGTACACCGCAGAAAAAGCTGTCGCGGTTGAGGTAGTCCAGTCGGTCCACGTCGAGTTGCGAACTGATCAGTTCGTGCAGGAAATGTTTTGGATGTTCGCCCTTGAATATCTGAATGGCAAGCGTTAGTGCCCCAGCCAGTTTATTGTTCATGCGCTCCATCATGCGCAGTGAGATAGCTTCGTGTGAAGTGCCTGGTAGTAGGGTGCTTTCTAATACATGCGAAAATGGTCCGTGGCCCACGTCGTGGAGTAATATGGCCGCTTCTGCCCCTTCAATTTCAGATGCAAAGAGAAATTCTCCGCGTTCCATCAGTCCTTTGAGTGCGGCTTGCATGAGATGGAATGCCCCTATGCTGTGAGCGGCACGCGTGTGTTGGGCTCCAGGATACACAAGTGCCGACATTCCCAACTGGCGAATGCGCCCCAGACGCTGAAACCAAGGATGAGCGATGATGTCGCACAAAATGCCGCGCGGTATGGTGGTAAAACCGTAAACAGGGTCGTTGATGATGAGCGGACGCATAGCTTGAATGTTTAGTGGATATCGCGGTGCAAAGATACGTGATTTTTGCAATTTCTCTCTTTATCAGACTGTGTATTTCCCTCAACCTGCCTTGACCTTTCTGAGGTGTTTTTTTTGTATTTTTCGGCTTTTTGTAATGTTGGCTTTGCAAAAGTACCACTTTGGCTAAAAGTCGTAATTTGTGGCTTTGAAGAACAAAAATGCAGGAATTTCTTTGAAAAATTACTTGCAAAAGGCAATATTGCAAGAAGTCTTGCTAAGCTGTTTTTGCGATCGGTAATGTGTTTTCTTTGTTCTTAATTAAATTGTTTAATTATTCTTTTAGTCGGATTTTGGAAACAATTTCTCTTTTTTTACTATTGCGCTAACGAACAACGACACAGAACATTTCTTTGTCAGACATACAATCAGTCCTTAGTATGAGAAATTTTACATTTTTTCTTTTCCTCGCGATTTTAGCGGGTGCGGGGGCGAATATGGCATTTGCGCAGCGCGCATCCATCCCCCAAAATTCAACGTCGGGTAGTCGTGTTTACTACCTCGTGCAGAATGCAAGTACGAAGGCCTACCTATTTCACGATGACAACAGTTCTCGTCTGTGGGCTCGTACATCTATTGAAACCTACAGTCCAGCTCTGTCAAGTAGGGTTTATCCTATTGACGGCTATCTGTTCTACTTCGATGCTGCCGAAGGTGGCGTGAAGATAGGTAACAAAGCCGTCGGCGAGGGTAAGTATCTCACCAATGCCTCTGCAGCAGCCAACGACCTTGGTACTTTCAATGCCACGGGGTCGGTATGGGCTTTTGAGCGCAGCACGCTCAATGCCACGGGCCTCATGGTTCGCAACGGCGCGAGCGGCATCAACTATTGGTGTCACGACCGAGTTGCTGGTTACAATTACGTTAAGCTTGAGACGGCTGGTTCCGCAGACAAAGACTACTACATCTGGCGCTTCATCAGCATTGACGATTTGAAGGAAGAGGCCGAGGCCAATGGTGTGGAATCTTCGGTTTACGAGTCTTTTGATGGTTCCGACCCAGCACATTTCAAGACCCTTGTAGAGGCCATAGCTTCTGCCAAGAGTGCTTCGTCGGAGCCGACGATTGCTGATGGCGAGTACCTGCTCATCAATCGTCGTCACAATCTGTACCTCGATGGAAATGGCACAGCACTGAAAGGTGTGGGTTCGCCCACGCAAGATGCCGTGTGGACGTTGAGTACCATAGGCGGTGTGCGTATGCTTGTCAACAAAGCGCAGAATATCAGCATTCGCGTTACAGACAATTCTGGTCATGCTGCAACGACCGACCCTACGGCTTCTTTCTCGCTTGATCCTGCCGTGACGCAGTCGCTTTCTATACGCTTGACCAAGTCGAGCGATGGCGATGCGCGTTTTGTAACGCTTTATCATTCGGTAGAAAATCGTTATGGTACGACGCACAATCTTTATGTTGCACTCGAAACGCCCGATGCCGATATCAACGCTCGCTCCACGCAGGGCTATTCCAGCGATTGGGGCTTCGTGACGGTAGATGACTATTTGGACGAATCGGGCCTCTTGGCTCAGGACATCACCGAGCTTCCTACGTATGTAACCGATGCTGCGGCGATTAGCGAAGATTGTTTCTATCGCTTACAGAATGTGGCTCGCAGCTATACGTACCACGACGACGACAACCCTGGCTTTGGTGGCTGGCTTGAGGATGTTGACCATCAGCACATTCGTGCCGACTTGGGTAACACCAATGCCGAGCTTGCCGAGGTTCAAGCGGCTGCAGGTAGCTCAGAGTTCTATTGTGCTGACAAGGACATGTCGCACGCCAGTGCTCTGTGGCAATTTGTTGTCATTTCTCACGCTGCTCTTGGTAGTGAGGAAGCCACGGGCGTTTTGGCCACCGAGCACAACATCTATGTGCTTCGCAATGCCAACACCGGCAAGTATATCAAAAAAGGTTTCAACGAAGTGGGCGGAAAGTCCTATCACCAAGTAACGGCCTTGAAATCAGAGGCACAGCCTTTCTATCTTTCCGAACTTGCCGACGGTGAGTTTGCCTTGTGGGAGTACACCTATACCGACAGCGAGGGCCACGACCACAACAATGGAGCGATGGCCATCAACGGTTCGGGCACAGGCTATCGCGCTGGTCTCACACGTTCCACAACGGCTACAGTCAATACGGCTTCATCGTGGCACATCCTGCCTGCCCCGCAAATACGTCTCAACTTTGTGAACCGCGCAGAGAACAACAACACCAACGACAACTGGACTACATTCTACTATCCGTTTGACGCTGTGCCCCAGGCTGCCGATGCCGAAGAAGTGGAAATCTATGCCGGTGCTTGGATTAAAGACGATGTTCAGATCGCCATGGTACGTATGGACGATGTTCCAGCCGGCAATGCCGTGATGGTGCGCAGTGCTGCGGCTGGCAACTATTTCCTCAACATCTATCCCGCTGGTTCAGGCCAATGCACGCAGACCGACGACGACTTTGAAGGTAGTTGCTGGCGTGGACTTGTTGAGAGCGATGGTTTGCAGTACAATGGCCTCTCAGCTCGCTACGACAGCGAATGGCGCAACTATTGGATACTTGGCACCAACCGTGCAGGCGATGTGCGTTTGCTCCATCCCGCAGGCGACTGGCTCTTGCCCAACCGCTCTTATCTTGATGCTGTGACCACGCAGAGCACACCGAGCAGCGTTTCGATGTTCGTTTATATGTTTGACGACCGCGTTACCTCCGTTCGCGATGCCCTGCAGCTGATTGCTAACGGCGAAGCATCTGATGCCCGCGATGGTCTTTACGACTTGCAAGGTCGCCGCATAGAAGGTACTCCGCGCCAAGGAGTTTATATCCGTGGCGGCAAGAAAATTTATATTCGTTAAAATCTCATAGCAAGCACTTTTCGATTATGAAAAAAGAATACGTTTCCCCTTATGTGCGCGCCGTGAGCGTGATGCCTGAAACATTGATTGCCCTCTCTACTCCCGAGGCCTACGAAGACGAAGACCCCAATGAGCGTGCTCCGCAAGGTTCACGCGGCTTTGAGTGGGAGAAAAATACAAATGAAAACTATTGGACCGAATAAGTAAAAACAGATTATGATACACACCATATATAATATATGCGCGCGCGTGATGGTAGCCTTTGTCTTGTTGATGACAACGGCTTTGCCCACCAGCGCTCAGACTGAAGACACTGGTGATGTTGACGATGCCGAAAGCGCTGCCATGGCACGCACCAAGCAAAATGCGCCTACGCTTCAAGAAACCGATCCCACAGGTGCTAACTACTTTGGCGAACGTCGTGCACTCGTAGGGCGTCACTGTGCTGTGAACCGCGTTATCAACGTGGTGGCTGTTGGTAGCGGCACGAGTGGACTTGAGAACATCACCAATGAAGACATTGACGACTATGCCACTTTCCCCAGTGTAGTGAGTGCCACGGTGGCGGTAAGTCCCACCGTGAGCATACGCGACATGGCCAACTACTACGCTCCAGGCACCACGGCAGGTTTCTGCATTGTGGCAGGCAGTGGCAGCAGTGTGCTTTCGCTCGATTTGATCAAGACCTATCACATTTGGTTCTACTGCGATGGTAAGCGCGTGGCCGACCAAACCGTGCGCGAAGCCAATAGTGGTAGCGGCGTGAAGCTTTCGCTCATTGGTATTCCAGGTAGCCAGCAGGCATGTGCAAACTTGACGGCTGTTTGTCCTGTGAAGTTCGACGAAGTAGCCCTCGTTCAGGGCGGTGCCGTTGATGCCAGTGTGGGAAGTGTGGTGATGATTAAATACGCCTTCGTAGGCGATGCTCACGATATCACTCTCACCAAGAAGGGTGTTCATGAATACTGCGAAAGCACGGGCCACGAAGAGATGTCGGTTTCGTGTGACGCCTACATGCCTTCGCCCCTCGTAGGTGGTATTCCTATGCCGATGGCCAACGTTTCGGAAAGCAAAATCGTGGGCGACACTGAAAACGAACGTCTCGATGAGACCCTTGCGCTTGTCAGTGCCGTGCAGTTGGCCAGCGTAGCTTTCAAAGGACGTGTGCGTGTGAACGTAACGAACGATTATGCCACGTCCGAACTCTTCCACGCGGGCGACCAAGTGGGTTTTAAGTACAATTTCGTACAGGTAGCCGATGTGCTTCAGCTTGGTACGTGGGTAGATATAGCACTCTACGACCGCAAGGGCAACAAGGTGCAGACCACGACCATCAGTGCTGAAGCCTTGTCGCTCGCCATTGCCAGCGGTGGCGACCAGACGAGTTACATTGTGGCAGAGACCGACTTCAGTGGAGCAGAACTGACGTTCTATAGTGCGCTTGGTGTGCTCAACTTAGGCAGCGGCTATGGTGTTTACTATGGTTTTGTGCGTCCTAAACCCACGGTTGACCACGAGTGTATGCTCAATCCCTCAATGAACACCAACCTTTGCTCTCAGCAGACCTCTATGCAGCTCAAGAGCAATCCCGAAATCAACGTCACTTGGCGCGTGAAGTCTCAACCCGATGGAGCCGATGCCCAAATTGACGAGGAAGGATTTGTGACCAACATGGCAGTAGATGGCGAATACGTCTTCGAATGTATAGCCGAAGATGGTATTTGTCGCGACGAAGTTGTTGTCAACAAAGGAGCCGAGGCCGACTTTGAAACCATGTCGAAGGAAACGGTGCTCACTGGCACGGACTATGAACTCACCGACGACCTTCACGGACAGTCAAGTGCCAACCTGCTTTCTATCAGCGACATCGAAGACTACGAGAACGTACTCGACGGCGACTTGACAAACTATGCAACCTATAGCAAAGGCCTTCAACTCGCTGGTGCTAATGGTATCATCCTTGGCTTGCAAAAGGTTGACGGCTATCTCTACGATGGTAGCAAAGCCAACGCACTCGACGCAGTTCGCATCGGTTTCGTCGTAGAGATGCAGCAGACGAGTATAGGTCTTTCCTTGCTCAACGCATTCCAAATACGTTGCTTCGATGAAAACGGAAATCGCATTTACAGCGACATTGTTGAAAATGCGGGTGTTGTAGGCCTTAATCTTATTGGTAGCAATGCTAATGGCGAACACCAAGTGAGGAGCAACAAGATACGCTTCTGCATCACCATACCTAAGACCGACGGCGATGGCAACGTGCTTCGTGTCAAAGAAATCCAGCTGTGGAAGATTGGTGTGCTCGACCTCGATGTGAACGACATCAAGTTCTACTATCCGTTCATGGACGACCCCTCCGACCCCGACAACAACCAAGTGCGCGACGGTGCCGACATCGTAACGTACGACAACTATGGTGCCATTGTCAACGTGGGTACGCAAGTGAATGTAGCCAGCGTGGGTTGCGTGACCAACAACTTGAGCAACATCATTGATATTGACCCCAACTTGCAGACTTATGCCCTGATGCAAAAGACCGTTGAGAGCGGTTCGCAGCGCATTGCGGTGAAGCTCGGTCGCACGGTTGACTTCCGCCACCAAGTGGGCGTGGTCGTCAACAACGACATCATTGCGCTCAATGCCAACGTAGGCAATGCTTTCCGTATAGAGAGTTATAAGGACGGCGAGAAGACAGGCGAGAGTGCCACAAACTGGGACGTGCTCGGAGCTAACGTGATAGCAGGAAGCAACCAAACTGTGCTGCTGATGCAACCAAAGAGCGATTTCGACGAGATACACATCGTGGCAGGCGAAGGACTTGCAGCCAATCGCACCATAAAGATTTACGGCATTCTGCTCCGCAACGACATTGATAATGATGGTATCGCTGACAATCGCGACACAGAGACTTGTTCCAACGAGATGATTCTCAATATCAACACGCCGCGTATCTGTAAGGGTGGAACACTCGCCTTCAGTTGCACAGCCAATAGCGACCATCGCTATTATCTGTCTTTCCCTGATCAGGGCATCAATATGCAGCAAGTGCAGAGCGCTCAGAATGGCTCCATCACATACATTGTACCAACGATCAAACACGGACGTTTCACCTTCTACATTTACGACGGCGACCAAAAGCTCATTAAGACAGGCGACTACACCGTGCATCCCCTCCAAACCACTTGGCGTACTACGACAAGCAGCACTGAGTGGAACAACTGGAACAACTGGACCGAAGGCACGCCGTATCTCTGCACCAACGTTATCATTCCCAGTGGAGCACGCACCTATCCTTCGCTCGATGAAACCGTGGTTAATGGCGATGAGTTCGGTTGCGACGGCATACACTTTGAACACGGCGCAGCTATAGAAAAAGTCTTTAAGCTCAACTACAACCAAGCTTGGGTAGATTTCATTCCCGAAACGGGACGCTACTATATGCTTGCCGTGCCACTCAAGGACGTATATACGGGCGACTTCTTCGTGACAGCCGCTGCCAACGATACCTTGACCGAAAGTAGCTATTTCACAGGCTTGAATGCCACTACTTATCCCGAAAACCGTTTCAGTCCGCGCGTGTTCCAGCGACTCTATGCTCAGACCGGCACACATCGTTTGGCAACTGGCGGAACGCGCACCGCTATATTGCTCAACACCAACTGGTCGCAGCGTTTCAATCTGCTCAATACGTCGCACGCTTTGGGACAAGTGTTCTCGCTCTATGTTGACCGCGAGGATCGTCAGGGCGACCTCACCATTCGTCTGCCGAAGCTTCACGATACCTATTACTATTACTACGAAGCCGGGCACGATCGTTCGTCGCTCTTTGAGACCGTAACACGCACAGCTCCCTATCGTTTCGTTTACGAAGCCGACGGATTGCGCACTGTTACCGAGAAAGATTTTGGTGCGTTTGGCGTACGCAATGTATATGGCGGTGCGGCCTCGCTCACACAGACGCTTACCAATGCTACTGCCACAAACACCTTCATGGCTTCTAATCCTTTCATGAGCTATATCAACGTGGCCAAATTCCTTGAGGCCAATCCTGCAATCACGGGTATCAAGGTGTTTAATGGTAAATCTACTGCAAGCACCGTTTCTATTGATGGTTATTTGCTCAGCAACGTCAGCGACCCCGCCTATGAAATCTCTCCGATGCAGGCGTTCTATGTGACTACAGCCGGTTCGCAGCTCACGCTCAATATTAACTTCACGGAAGCCATGTTCACCATGGCCGAACGCGAAGAAGTGCCAGCTGCAACGCGTCCTATGCTTCGCATCAAGGCCGAAACGCCTCGTGCACAAGCAGCGGCTCTGCTCGTTGAGACCGAAGAGGCTTTAGGATTGGAAACGCTTGTTGATGCCGATGTGCAGCCCGAAGTGGCTATCTTTACGATAGATGCCGAAGGACGTGCCTGCGACATTCAGTCGCTTGCCAACCAAAGCGAAATTGAACTTGGTGTCTTTGTTCGTGAAGGCGTTGACACCGTGCAGATATCTTTGGAAAGTCTTGGAGGCTTCAACCTTGAGGGCTATCGTCTGCTCGACCGTCAGATGGGACTTACCTATCTGCCCGAAGCTATACCAGCCCTGCGTGTCAATGGCACCAGCATTGGACGCTTCGTCTTGATAAACAGCAATGATGCTACGGGTATCAGCACGCTCGATGCTACAAACGAAGGATTGCAAATTGCTGTAGAAAGACAGTTTGCCACCATTAGCAGTCAGGGCAGCGACATTCAGCAGGTGACGACCTTCACCACCGATGGGCGTAAGCTTCAGCAGGTTGTTGCCAACGGCAGTCAAGCCACAGTTCGTGTAGCTCCAGGCGTGGTTCTGATACGCGTGAAATGCTACGGTGAGCAAGAGCGTACGTATCGCGTACTTGTGCCGTAATACTTTCAGAGCTCTTATTTTACAACAACGAAGAGGCGCGGGCAAATGATGCTCGCGCCTCTTCGTTGGCTGTTGTGGGAAAGGAAAGATGTGGCGGGGTTATTGTTGGCCTTCCACCGTGTTGTCGAACACGCGGCGAAGCACGTCTTGGGCAATGCTGATATCGGCAATGCCGAGCCCTCGGAGCGACTCGCGTTGTGTGATGAGGGCTATTTTCTCGGCACGTTCCTTCACGGCGTGGCCGTGTGGGGTGAGGTGGATAAGATTGCTGCGGCGATCGTTGGGGTTGTCGCAACGCTTCACGAGTTTGGAGCGTTCCATGGCATCAATGATACGCGTCATGGAAGGCTTGTCCTTATAAACCATGTCGCAAAGGGCTTGTTGCGTGACCATGTCTTGCTGCGAAAGGTAGAAAAGCACGGTCCATTGCTCGGGCGTAATGCCCAAGCCGCTGCGGGTGAAGTTGCGCTGAAGTTTGCGGTTGATGGCCGCAAAAACCTTTCCGTTGAGAATGGCAAATATCAGGCTGACATCAAAATCCATAGTGGTTTGGGGGTTGTAGGGTTTTTCTAAACACGTGTCAGATTGCTCTTCAAGCTTCTGCGGCGGCGAGAATGAGTTCGGAGAGGGTGGGGTGGGCGTGGACAGCTGTTTGTAGCTGGCTGACAGTGCCGCCAGTGGCCATGAGTGTGCTCACTTCGTGGATGAGGTCGGAGGCATGGGCACCAAGGATTTGGCAACCAAGGATTTTTCCGCTTTCATCGCTGACGAGTTTCACCATTCCCTCGTCGCTACCCATGGCAAGCGACTTGCCGTTGGCGCGATAGAAGGCTTTACCTACGTGATGAGGCGTGCTGGCTGCTTTCAGTTCGTCTTCGCTCTTGCCAATGGTTGCAACTTCGGGCACTGTGAACACTGCGGCAGGAATGAGCGAAAGGTCGCTAATAGGCTCTGTGCTCGAAGTGATGTGATGCAAGGCGCGATAACCTTGGAATGTAGCGGCATGGGCCAGCGGACAAAGTCCGTTCACGTCGCCAATAGCGTAAACGCCCTTGCGACTGGTCTGCATATTCTCATCTACTTGTATGCCGCGAGGTGTGAACGCAATGCCAGCGGCTTCAAGACCTATGCCTTCTATGCGTGGAGAACGCCCTACAGCCATAAGTACAACGTCGGCCTCAATGCGAGCTTCGCGTCCTTTTTCAGTGAAGACCACGGCACTACCAGTTTCCAACTCTTCAATGGCTGTGACTGCGGCTCCAACGTGGAAATCCACACCGCGCTTTTTCATTGAGATGCGCAGACGCTTAGCAATGTCTTTGTCGATGGCGGGAAGTATTTCCTTGCAGTATTCCACAACGCTGACCTGACTGCCGAAGGCGTTGAAGATACTGGCAAACTCCATGCCGATGACACCACCGCCAATAACGCATAGCCGCTGAGGCACTTGCTCAATGGAGAGGAGTTCTGTGCTTGTCACCACGTCGCGACTCTTTGCTCCTTCAATGGGCAAGTATTTGGTTTCGCTGCCAGTGGCTATGATGATGTTTTTGGCCGAGAGCGTTTCGCTGCTTCCGTCGTTTTTCATCACCGTAACGTCGCCGTTTTCGTTTAGCGTGGCACGTCCTGCAATATAGGTGATACTTGGTGCTGATAGCAAGCCTTCTACGCCCTGCACCAAGCGTTCTACAACCGCGTCTTTGCGGGCTATGGCAGCAGAAATGCTGAAGTTTACTTCGCTTGTTGTGATGCCAAAAGATTTCGCTTCGCGAATGTCGTCAAGCAATTCAGCCGTGCGACAAAGGCACTTGGTGGGAATGCAGCCTACGTTCAGGCAAGTGCCGCCTGGGCGGTTTTCTTCAATAATGGTGGTAGCGAGTCCCAAGGACGCGGCACGAACTGCTGTTTCGTAGCCACCAGGACCAGCGCCAATGATAATGAGGTCTGTCATGTTAGAAAAGGGTTTTCTTGGTTTTCAGGCCGCTAAAGTACACAATGATTGCAAATGCAACAACTCTTTTTCTCAAAAATGATAGGATAATGTAGCGCTTGGCTTTGCAGGCTTCATAGTTTGTTCTACTTTTGCGGCATACCGTATATATAGATAGAACTTCACAATGGATAACAAAGAACAGCAATACCAGCAACTGCTTGCGCAAGTGAAATCACTCTGTGCGGGAGAGGACTATGCGGTTTCGGTAATGGCCAACGCCGCTGCTGCTATTCACGAAATGCTTGGTGCTTGGTGGACCGGCTTTTATATTTGGCACAATGGAGCACTAAGGCTGGGACCTTTCCAAGGGCCTGTGGCTTGTACGCGGATAGAAGCCGGTCGCGGGGTTTGTGGCACTTCCTACGAGCGGGGCGAAACGATCGTAGTTTCCGATGTTGACCAGTTTCCAGGTCACATTGCTTGCAGCAGCCGCTCGAAGTCTGAAATAGTTGTGCCCTTAAAAGACAGAAACGGATCTATCGTAGCCGTTCTTGATATTGACAGTGACCGCCTCGCCGCTTTCGACGACGAAGACGCGTTGTGGTTAGAGCGAATTGTGGACGTGTTGCCACTTTCCTCCCTTCAAAATGAAATTTAGTCCGATGAAAGGACGAACTCGTGGCTTTGTAATTTTAACTTGAGAGCCACAAGTTCGTTGCAAAGTGCCGTTGCGTCAAGTTCACCTTGATCTTCGTACTCGCATCGGCTGATTTTGTTACTTTTGCGCCGTAATCATTGATAACAACCTCCTTTATTTGATGAAAAAAATACGTTGTCCCAAGTGTGATGCCTCAATCGGTTTTGATGCTGACCGCTACGAGCCGGGCTCAAGCCTTGTGTTTGAGTGTCCTGAATGTCGCAAGCAATTCAAGATACGCCTACCTTCGCGTCACGAAACGAAACAAGAGCCCGAGGAGCCCATTGTGGGAACATTGTTGGTAGTGGAAAATGCCTTCCACTTGCAGCAAGAAATACCGCTTCACATGGGGCGAAACCTTGTGGGGCGCTCAGTGCGCGGCACAACCATCAATTGTCCCATCAAAACCGTTGACCCCAGTATGGACACCCTGCATTGTCGCATAGACGTGGATACCGACCGAAACGGAAATCTACGCTTCACACTTAGCGACGCTCCCAGCGGAACAGGCACCTTTGTAGGCACAGAGATATTGGGCGACCGCGAGCGTAGGCGCATTGAGAACGGAACGATTATCACACTGGGTGCCACAACCATAATCCTTCAAACCAGTGAAGATGAAAACGAATAGACACGCTTCAGCCCCGCACTTACTCCTGTGTTTCTTATTCTTCCTTTGCGCGTTTCCACTGTTGGCTCAGACCGATACGTTGCGCGGGCATTGGATTTGTAGGGAACAGGGCTTGCATCTCTATCTCGACCTTGGCGAAGAGTCGCTGCTTGTGCCGCGCTATGAATTTTTCGGCCCTGTTAATGGCTATATGAACGGCAAGGTGAGCGACACTTGGTTCCTCACCACGTTCAAACCTCTTCAGCATGGCGTTTGGACGATGCGCTTCAGCAACGACAGCGGAGCCGATACACAAGAAGCACGCCTCACAATCAACGCTGACGGTGCCTTGGCGTATAAATGCGTAGGCACAAATTATTTGCGCAGGTCGGTGCGCCGCAAATGGGAATACTTACCCACAGAAATGCTCTTTGAACGTGTCAAATAGCCCTTTGATGCCGTAATAGTTGCAGGCGCAACAGAATACTTCTTTAGCGCAAATCGCTTATAAATCAGCCAAGTAACTCGGGCTTTTTGCTTGTTTTCCTTTTTCTCAAGCTTTTGAAGAGCCACAAATGCACGTTTTTCCTTTTCTTCCTTTGTTTCTTTAATGTACTTTTGCATTAGTATTGTTTCAAGCGATGGTAGAAAACGACTTTTATAGCGACATACGTGCGTTACTTTCAGAGCAACGTGTACGTGAAGCCAAGTTGTTGGCTGCTGAAAAGCTTCAGGGCGAAAACAATGCCACGTTATATTATCTTTATGGCTTAGCCTGCGCCCGTCTCAATGAGTTCAATCACGCCATGTCGGCTTTTCTTAAAGCTGAAAGCTTAGATGCCCATTCGCCAGCTGTACAAGCGCGCGCGATGCTGGAAGAAATCTATGCTTTTCGCAACACCGACATGATCAATCCTTGAGTAAAACCTATTCTACCTTTTTATAAACTATGAGCAAAATCAAAGGTGCCGTTGTCATAGATACTGAGCGTTGCAAGGGATGCAACCTTTGTGTGGTAGCCTGTCCGACACATACGCTCAGTCTCAGCACTGGGAGCGTAAACCACAAAGGTTATATGTATTGTCAAGACACAGGCGATGCCTGCATAGGTTGTGCCTCGTGCGCGTTGGTTTGTCCCGACGGCTGCATCAGTGTTTATCGCGTCAAAGATGAGCAAGGATAGCAAGCAGAGCTTACGCCGTTTGTCAGTGAAAGCCCTTGCGCCAATCTATAACCTTTAACCTCAAAGTTATTAACTCTTATATATGAATTCAGAACCCGAAATCGTGTTGCTCAAAGGCAACGAAGCCATAGCCCATGCAGCCATCCGTTGCGGTTGCGACGGTTACTTCGGCTATCCCATCACTCCTCAGAGCGAAGTGCTTGAAACACTCGCTGCCGAGAAGCCTTGGGAAACGACAGGCATGATAGTCGTGCAAGCCGAGAGCGAAGTGGCCAGTATCAATATGCTCTATGGTGGCGGTGGCACGGGCAAGCGTGTGATGACCAGCAGTAGTAGCCCTGGCGTGGCCTTGATGCAAGAGGGCATTGCCTATATGGCTGGTGCCGAAGTGCCAGGTTTGATAGTCAACGTACAGCGCGGCGGCCCTGGCCTTGGCACCATACAGCCGTCGCAAGGCGATTATAACCAAAGTACACGCGGCGGTGGCAACGGCGATTACAACATCATTGTCCTTGCTCCCTATAGCGTACAGGAAATGGCCGACTTCGTTGACGAAGCATTTACATTGGCATTCCGCTATCGCACACCCGTCATTATACTTTCCGATGGTATCATAGGGCAAATGATGGAAAAAGTGACGCTACCGCCTTTCAAGCCACGTCGTACCAATGAAGAGATACTGCGCGAGTGCCCATGGGCTGCCAATGGCATGGGACTTAAGCAGCGCGGGCCACAAGTAATTTCTTCGCTCGAGCTTGATCCTGCCGAAATGGAAAAACGCAATCGCGCTCTCCAAGCCAAATATGAGACCATTCAGGCCAATGAAGTGCGTTTTGAAGAAACGCGTACCGAAGATGCCGAGTGGCTGATTGTAGCCTTTGGCAGTGCAGCCCGCATTTCAGCAAAGGCCATGGAAGTGGCACGTGAGCATGGCGAGCGTGTAGGGCTGTTGCGTCCCATTACCCTTTGGCCTTTTCCAGAAAAGGAAATAGCACGACTGGTAAAACAAGGAGTGAAAGGCATTCTTGTCGTTGAGATAAACGCCGGCCAAATGGTTTATGACGTACGCCTTGCAGCACGCCAAACCACCATACCCGTTACACAGTTTGGCCGCATGGGAGGCATCGTGCCTGACCCTGATGAAATACTCGCAGCTTTAGAAACACTTAAAGCCGAAGCAAGTCATGGCTGAAACATTGCAAACAGCACATACACCAAAGCCAGACTTTATCCAGTCAGAGCGTCAGCGCTTGGAAGCCAAACGTAAACAAGACAAAACGCTCTTCGTGCGCAACATCCTCAATAGTATCTTTATTATTCTTGCTATTGTGGCAATGGTAGGCGTCCTGGTTTCGAAAGCAGGCACTACAGCACTTTATGTATCCTATGGCATCGGCATCGTGTCCATCCTTGTAAAAATGGGCGAGGTAATGATACGAATGCCGCGCATGTTGCGCAAAACAGAATACGAACAACGAAAGGAAAACAAACAATAATCGTGGAAAAGAAAGACATCATACGTCCCGAAAATCTCGTTTACAGCAAGCCTCGTTTGCTCAACGACACGCTGATGCACTATTGCCCTGGATGTTCGCATGGAGTGGTGCACAAACTCATAGCTTCTGTCATTGACGATATGGGACTTGAAGAACGTGCCATTGGAGTGAGCCCTGTAGGGTGCGCCGTCTTTGCTTATAAATATATAGACATCGACTGGCAAGAAGCTGCCCACGGACGTGCTCCCGCCATAGCTACGGCTTGTAAACGCCTTTGGCCCGACCGCCTTGTGTTTACTTATCAGGGCGATGGCGACATTGCCTGCATCGGTACCGCCGAGGCTCTTCACACACTCAATCGTGGCGACAACGTGACGCTTATCTTTGTCAACAATGCCATTTATGGCATGACAGGAGGACAAATGGCACCGACAACGCTCATTGGTCAAAAAACCGTCACCTGCCCCTATGGGCGCGACCCTAAGTTGCACGGATTTCCATTGCGTTTGGCAGACCTCGCAGTCAATCTTGACGGCACAGCCTACGTCACTCGTCAAAGCGTTGACACATCCGTAGCCATCCGCAAGGCAAAGAAAGCCTTCCGCAAAGCTTTTGAGTATTCCATGGAAGGCCGCGGCTCTAACCTCATCGAGGTAGTGAGCACGTGCAGCAGCGGTTGGAAGATGACACCCGAAAAGGCCAACGAATGGATGCGCCAAAATATGTTCGACTACTACCCAATGGGTGACTTGAAAGATGTAGGAACTTCCAAGTAACGAAACGCAGTTTTGATTACTTTTGCTTATCGCTTGCACTAACTTTGCTTCGCGAAGATAGGCTGCGGCTCGGCAAAACCAAATCAAAACTGCGTTTTGTTTGTTTTTGCGCTCGCCTTGCACTATCTTTGCACCCACCAACAAAAACTAAGGCCTTTTCGCTAAGACACTTCTGAGATGGAACAAGTAGGTTTGGATAAGTGGAATGCTTGTCTCGACATATTACGCAATAGTTTGCCCAACAAGACTTTTGACACTTGGTTCGTCCCCTTGCGCTTTGTTTCGCTCAAGGGTAACGACCTTACCATTTCTGCGCCCAACGTTTACGTTCACGATTTCATTGAGGAACATTGCATCAAACAGTTCCACAATGCGCTTATCACAGCCTTTGGCCCCTCGGTGCGTTTGCTCTATTCTATTCCCAAAGACGATGCACCTCAGCGAAAGAGCCATCTTCTCGACCTTGCACAACCCGAAGAAAAACCACGGCCAAAGTTCAATCCCAACCTAAACCGCAACTATTCGTTTGCAAACTTTGTGGAAGGAACCAGCAACAAACTGGCACTGACCGTTGCAAAAGCCATTGCACGCAATCCCGATCAAGTCACCTTCAACCCGTTTTTCATCTACGGTCCCTCTGGGATAGGCAAGACTCACTTGGCAAACGCCATTGGCCGTGCCATTTGTGAAGACTTCCCTGACAAGCGCGTGCTTTTTGTTCCCGTTCATATTTTTCAGTCGCAATACACAGAAGCTGTGCGCACCGGAAAGTTCAATGACTTTATGGCGTTCTACCAAAGCATAGACGTGCTGATCATTGATGACATACAAGAACTTGTTACGCCCAAGACACAGCAGTGTTTCTTCCACATCTTCAACCACCTCCACCAAAACCACCGTCACATTATCATCACCAGCGACCGCTCACCCGCTCAACTTTCTGGGCTTGAGGAGCGTATGCTGACGCGCTTTAAGTGGGGGATGACGGCTGAGATAGAGCGTCCCGACATACAGCTTCGCAAAGACATTCTCCGCGCCAAGACCTATCTTGACGGCCTTTCGCTCGACGATACCGTCCTTGACTATATCGCTGTTAATGTAACGGGCAGCGTACGCGAGCTTGAGGGCGTTGTGAATAGTTTGATGGCCTTCAGCATTACGCTTGGTGGTGAAATCGACTGCGAACTGGCAGCTTCAATTATTTCCAAGACGGTTCACGCTCCTTCACAGTTTGATATTTCAGACGTGCTTGCCACTGTTGCAAAGCACATGGGCGTAACGCGTCGCGACATGACTTCTAAGAGCCGCAAGCAGCCCATCGTTGCAGCTCGTCACATGGCGATGTATTTGCTGAGGAAGCATTTCGACCTCGGTTATACAGAAATCGGCGATGCTTTTGGTGGGCGCGACCACACTACGGTGCTTCATGCTTTACGTCAAGCCGAAAACCGCATGAACAATGACGCCACGTGGCGCAAAGCTTACGAGGAAGTGGAGAGCAAACTCGCAACAGGAGATAAGCAATAGCTTCTGACTTCAAGTTCTTGCCCTGCTATATTTATAACACAACTTATCATATACAAATGCGCGGCCTCCGCTTTAGGAAGGTCGCGCATTGTGTGTTAATGCTATTCAATCTTTAGTCTATTCTACGCCAAACTTATAAATCGTTTTTTGCGTATAAACTTCTCCCGGACGGAGCACTACGCTTGGGAAGTGGGCCTTGTTGGGGCTGTCGGGGAAGTGCTGTGCTTCGAAACAGAGGGCACTGCGACGACCAAAGGTAGCACCATGTTGTCCGCGATAACCATCGGCCCAGTTGTCGCTGTAGAATTGAACGCCGGGCTCTGTGGTATAGACTTCCATGGTACGTCCGCTCTTGGGCTCAACGATTTTGGCTGCGAAGCTGAGTTCTCCCACTTCTTTCTTGTTGAGTACATAGCAGTGGTCGTAACCAGCACCATTCTTGATTTGTTCGTCGTCGGCGTCAATGTCTTGTCCGACGGGTTTGGGTGTGCGGAAATCGAAGGGTGTGCCTTCTACCTTAAGGATTTCGCCCGTGGGAATGCTGGTTTCGTCGATAGGAACGTAGAAGTCTGCGTTGATTTGGCAGATAACGTCCATAGCACTTGGTGTAGGATTGTCTATGCCAGCCAAGGAGAAGAAACCATGCGAGGTCATGTTGACCACGGTCTTTTTGTTGGTTGTTCCGTGGTAGTCAATGACAAGTTCGTTCTCGTCAGTGAGCATATAGCGCACCGTCATTGTGAGTTCGCCGGGGAAGCCCTCTTGGTAATAGGCCGATACATAACGAAGCACCAAGGTGTGGTCGTTCACTTGCTCAGCATCCCACACGCGGGCATGGAAACCAGTTGGCCCGCCGTGCAAGTGGTTGGGGCCGTTGTTCACCGCAAGTGTATATTCTTTCCCATTGAGAGAGAATTTGCCGCGAGCAATGCGATTGCCGTAGCGTCCTACGAGAGTTGAGAGAAAAGGTTCGGGCGAGTTGATGCAATCGTCAATGTTGTCGTGCCCTTGAATGACGTTGGCATAGTTGCCTTCACGGTCGGGCACCATAATGGCAACAATCGAGCCGCCATAGTTGGTGATAGCTACTTCCATGCCACTGCTGTTGGTGAGGAAGTAGAGGTCAACGGGCTTGCCTTGTACTTCTTTCTGAAAATCGGCTTGGCGCAAGCCTGAAAGGTTTTTGTTTTCCATGGGTTGTGAAATGTTTTGAAGGTTATCAGCTTAAAAAACTCTTATCGCCTGCTCTGGATTTAGTTCCCGCTCAGGCCATAAGAGCTTTTGTGTAGTTTGCTTATTGCATGGACCCGCCCACAATGTCAAGCAACTCGGTCGTGATGGCTTGTTGACGTGTCTTGTTGTATGTGAGCGTGAGTTCTTGCAACAGCTCGTCGGCGTTGTCTGTAGCAATCTGCATAGCAATGACACGTGCTGCATGTTCGCTTGCCAGACTGTCGAGCAATGCGGTGTAGAGTTGCAGACGGAGTACGCTGGGTATGAGTTGTTGCACAACAGCTTCGTGGGATGGTTCCACGATATAGTCTGCTGCAACGCCGCCACTTGTTTCAGCTTTGGGCAGTTGTACTGGCAGGAAGGTTTCTTCCGTTAGTACTTGAGTGGCCGAACTTTTGAAGTGGTGATAGACCACATCTACTTGGTCAATCTCGCCTGCCACAAACTGTTGCATAAGTTCTTCGGCAATGTCGGCTACGGCTTGGAAAGTTGGATGATCGAGCAGTCGTGTAAAGTCGGGCACATCAGCAAATCCTAACTTACGCACGGCATCAGAACCTTTTTTGCCTAAGGGAACAATGCGCACCACTTCAACACCTTGATTGCGATAGGCTTCAACTTTGTTGCGCAAAGCACGTATGGCATTGGCATTAAAGCCGCCGCATAAGCTACTGTTGGACGTATAGACCACGATAGCCACGCGCTTTACGGGACGTACGGCAGCATAAGGTGTATTGATATCGCCTTCCATGCTTCCGACGAACGAAGTCATCATGCGTGTCATGCGACTTTCGTAGGGGCGCATGCTTTCAATGGCTTGCTGAGCACGGTGCAACTTAGAGGAAGCCACCATCTTCATCGCGCTGGTAATTTTGCGCGTGTTGTTGACAGAGGCTATGCGCGTCTTAACTTCTTTTAGAGAAGGCATATCTTCGGATAAAAGATAATGTTTGAGAAATAAGAAGATAAACGCGGGTGGCAGGCTGAGCTTGCATCACCCGCGCTTTTCTTGTGTTTCTACGCCGTCCACTGTGCAGCTACGTCGGCTGCCACTTTTTCGATGGTCTGCGTAACGTTTTCGTCCATTTTGCCATCGGCGATGGCTTTTAGCACCGTGTCGGCATACGATGCACGCATAATTTGCAGGAAGTTGTCCTGGAATTCGCGCACTTTGTTGAGCGGAATGTCGCGCATCAGGCCTTTTGTGCCGCAATAGAGTATGGCTACTTGCTCAGCCACTGGCATCGGCGAGTACTGAGGTTGGATCAGCAGCTCATTGTTTTTGCGACCTCGGTCGATGGTCATTGCTGTTACGGCATCCATGTCGCTGGCAAACTTAGAGAAGGCCTCAAGCTCGCGATATTGAGCCTGGTCTATCTTCAATGTTCCAGCCACTTTCTTCATGCTCTTGATCTGCGCAGCACCACCTACACGCGATACGCTGATACCTACGTCGATGGCAGGACGTGTACCGTTGTTGAAGAGGTTGGTGTCGAGATAGATTTGGCCGTCAGTAATGGAGATTACGTTTGTAGGGATATAGGCCGAAACGTCGCCTGCCTGGGTCTCGATGATAGGAAGCGCTGTTAGCGAACCGCCGCCGCGCACTTTTCCTTTGAGACACTCGGGAAGGTCGTTCATCTTCTCTGCCACTTCTTGTTGATTGTTAATGCGTGCGGCACGTTCCAACAAGCGGCTGTGCAGGTAGAATATGTCGCCAGGATAGGCCTCGCGTCCTGAGGGACGGCGTAATATGAGCGATACTTCGCGATAGGCCACAGCTTGTTTCGACAAGTCGTCGTAAACGACAAGGGCGTTCATGCCACGATCGCGGAAAAACTCGCCGATAGCTGCGCCAGCAAAGGGAGCATAATACTGCAGGGCTGCAGGGCTACTCGCTGTAGCAGCAATCACGATGGTATAGGGCATCGCGCCTTTTTCCTTGAGTGAGTTTACGATGTTAGCAACGGTGCTAGCCTTTTGTCCGATGGCTACATAGATGCAATAGACGGGGTCGCCTTGCTCGTAGTTCTCTTTTTGGTTGATGATGGTGTCGATAGCAATGGCAGTTTTACCCGTTTGGCGATCGCCAATGATGAGTTCGCGCTGTCCGCGTCCGATAGGGATCATGGAGTCAACGGCCTTCAGGCCAGTCTGCAACGCATGGTCCACCGGCTGGCGATAGATAACGCCAGGTGCTTTGCGGTCAAGAGGCATTACGTATTTTTCGCCGCCTATTTCGGCTCCACCATCGAGAGGTTGGCCAATGGGGTTGATGACACGTCCGAGCATTTCTTCGCTCACTTCGATGGAAGCAACGCGACCGGTGCGCTTTACGCTTTGGCCTTCTTTGATGCCTTCGGAAGAACCAAAGAGCACCACGCCGACGTTGTCTTGCTCAAGGTTCATGGCCACACCGCGTGTGCCGTTTTCGAACTCCACAAGTTCGTTTTCGGTCACGTTGGTCAGACCATAAACACGTGCCACGCCGTCGCCAATGGTGAGCACCGTGCCGACTTCTTCAAAGCTGAGCTTTTGCTCTACGCTGCGAAGCTGTTGCAAGAGCACTTCAGAAACCTCGGCGGGCTTGATGTTATTGGGCATAATGATAGCTTAGTGTTAATTGCCGCATCTGTAGAGTAGGCGGCTTGTTTTGGTTTGATGAAATCTCTTTCTCTGAATGCTTCGTCCTTTATCCTGCCAAGGAACGCTTGAGGTCGGCAAACTGGCGTCGCAGGCTTGCATCCATGCGATAGGTGTCGTATTCCAATACGAACCCTGCACCGATTTCAGCGTCCTCGCGCGTTTCGAAACTTACCTTTCGGCCAGTGCGTTGTTCCACAAGTTTCCTCATGCGCTCCGTGATAGCCTCGGTGGCTGGTACGGCTGTGGTTAGGCGAGCTTCAATGAGGCCTTTGGCTTCGCGATACTGTGCTTGAAAAGATGCTGCAACGTATTGCGCTAAGTCTGCACGCTTGTTAGCAACGAGCAGCGGCATGAAGCGTTTTGTTGTCTTCGTCACTTCTTGCGGCGTTGTAGCGGCAGCAACGAGCAAGTCGCTCAGTTGTTTTGCCGGTAGCGCTGGGTTTTGGAGCATTGCGGTGAGCCGAGGTTCAGCTACAAACGATTGTAGCAACTGTCCCATTTCGGCATAAACGCGCTGTTCCTCGCCGTTTTCGGTTGCAAATCTTAGCAAGGCCTTAGCGTAGCGGGCAGATGTGATACCTGTGTTCATGGGTAGTGGTCTGCTTGAGGTTACGACTGTATGCCTTGTTCAGCCAGCAATCGCTCTATGTAGGCCTGCTGAGCCTTGTCTTCGCCAAGGTTGGTGCGCACCACTTTTTCAGCAATTTGGAGTGAGAGGTCGGCTACCTGCTGACGTATGTCGCGCAGGGCATTCTCTTTCTCCACAGCGATTTGCTCTTTGGCGGCAGCAAGGTCTTTGGCTCCCTCAACCTGAGCTTTGGCGCGGGCTTCTGCTATGATTTTCTCGCCGGTGAGCTTGGCTTCTTTGAGAATTTCAGCTTGTTGCTCACGGGCTTCTTTCAGCAAAGCTGCGCTTTTAGCCTCAATGCTTGCCAACTTTTCGTTGGCTTCGCGGGCGTTTTTCAAAGACTCGTCAATAAACTGCTTGCGTTCCTCCACTGCACCAGTAATGGCGGGGAAGGCAAACTTGGCCAGGACGAACAGCACCACGAGGAATGCGAGTAGCATCCAAAAGAGTAACCCGAAATCAGGGGTCAATATGGAAGGCATGTTCTGCATGGTGTCTGCAAAAATTTCAGTGTTGGTTTAGAGGAAGAGCATCAAGAGACAAACGATGACGGCGAACAGTGCCACACCCTCAATCAGGGCAGCAATCACAATCATGTTTGAACGGATGTCGTTTGTAGCTTCGGGCTGACGAGCGATAGCTTCCATGGCGGAACTACCAATTTTGCCAATGCCAAGACCTGCGCCGATAGCGGCGATACCAGCACCAAGACCGATGCCTAACTTTGCAATACCTGCTGCTGCAGCAGCTGCTTCTAAAAGTACCATAGTTTCTTTAGGTTTTTTGTTTGTTATTGTTTAATGTTTGTTGTCGTGTTGTCGCGTATAATATATATACGGTATGTTTATTCCTTGTGGTGGGCGTGCTCGGGGAGGCTCATGCCGATGAATACGGCACTGAGCATGGTGAACACATAAGCTTGGATGAATGCTACGAGCAATTCGAGCAAATCCATGAAGAGTATCATCACGAAGCTAACAGCTGAGAGCGATGTACCTACCAGCGCGTTGACTTGGAACGTTATGAATATGATGCAGGTGAGCGAGAGTATGATGGCGTGACCTGCCAGCATGTTGGCAAAGAGACGCACCATCAAGGCGAAGGGTTTTGTGAAGATACCAAACAGCTCTATCACGGGCATCAATGGCACGGGGCATTTCATCCACGTGGGCACATCGGGCCAGAAGATTTCTTTCCAGTACTCGCGGTTGCCAAATACGTTGATGAAGAGGAATGTAATCGTTGCGAAGAGGAAGGTAATGGTGATGTTGCCCGTGACGTTAGCACCGCCGGGGAAGATGGGAACGAGCCCCATTAGGTTTGTCACCAAGAGGAAGAAGAATACGGTGAGCAGATAGGGCGCGTATCGGCGGTAGTGTTTCTCGCCGATGGAGGCTTTGATGACATCGTCGTTGATGGCCAGGACCAGCACTTCCATCATGCCTACAAACCCGCCAGGAGCTCCGTCCTGCACGTTGCGTTTTTTGTACCAACGGGCGCAACAGAGGAATACGACCAAGAGTATGGCTACGTTGATCCATATCTGCACCACGTCTTTTGTGATGCTTAGGTCCCAAGGGCGTTCGTCGAAGCCTTGTTCATAGACTTTGCCTTGGCGCGTTTCGTCAATATAGAAACCTTCATAGACTTCCTTGCCATCGTGACCAAAGCGTGAGGAACTGAAAAAGTGCCAGCTTCCGTCTTTTTGGCTTTTCACAATGACGGGTAGGGGAATGCTGATATGATGGCCAGCCCAGGTGGTGATGTGCCAATCGTAAGCGTCGCTCATGTGTCCGAGCACAGCTTCCTTTACATCAACGGGTTGCTCTTCTTCAGCAGCCCGCGCGGGCATGGCAACGATCAGTGCTGCGATGCTCAGTGTAAGTATTCGCAGGGCTAATGTAAGCGTTTTTGTTATTTGTTTGCGCATGAAGCGTTCTTGTCGTTTAAGCTTTTGGAGCTTGATGAATGGTCGGTTTGTTTCTTGCGGCGTGTATAGCCGATGGTGAGCACTGTCGTCACAGCGAAGTAGCAGACAATGAGATTGATAGCAAACAAGCGGGCATCTCCGTCGGCAATCACGGCGTATGCGATGAGCATCAGGGTAGCCAGCATGAAGCGCAAGGCTTTGCAGAGCATCATCACTTTGAGCTGAAGCTGCACCTTGTGGTTGGCTTCAATGGCTTTGAGCGTCAGTGTCTCTGCCACGGCTGAAAGCCACATCACTACAGCTATACCGAGGAGGGGAAGCGTTTGTGTGGCGGCTTCGCGTCCCGCTAATTTGATTTCAAAGAACAGTGTCAGCGGTGCAACGATGAGCAAGGCTATTGCGCACCACAGTGTGACATAAGCTGGTTTCATGCTTCCTCGTCGGAACATTCCACACAGATGGACACCTCGTCGGCTGCCACCTCGACAAAGCCTCCGTTGACGGCTACTTCAAAGGGCTCTGCACCGCCTTCTACGCGCACCATGCCTGGTGAAAGGATGGAGACGATGGGAGCGTGGCCTGTGAGAATTTCAAAACGTCCGGCTGCGCCAGGCACGAAAACCTTTTCGGCTTCGCCTGCGTAGAGCATACGTTCGGGGGATACGATGGTTGTCTTGAGCATCCTTGTAGTGGGGGATTATTGGGCGTTTTCCAAGAGTTTCTTTCCCTTGGCAATGGCGTCGTCAATAGTGCCTACGTTCATGAAGGCTTGCTCGGGTAGGTAGTCAACTTCGCCGGCCAAAATCATGTTGAAGCCACGAATTACTTCTTCGATGGGCACCATCACGCCTGGCACACCAGTAAACTTCTCGGCAACCGTGAAAGGCTGGCTCAAGAAGCGTTGCACGCGGCGGGCGCGGTTCACGGTGAGTTTGTCCTCGTCTGAGAGTTCGTCCATACCAAGGATGGCGATGATGTCCTGCAATTCTTTGTATTTCTGGAGTATCTTAACCACGTTCTGTGCACAATCGTAGTGCTCGCGACCAATGATGTTGGGATCCATGATGCGCGAGGTGGAGTCAAGTGGGTCAACTGCGGGATAAATACCGAGCTCGGTAATCTTACGCGAGAGCACGGTTGTTGCGTCCAAGTGGGTGAACGTTGTGGCAGGAGCAGGGTCGGTGAGGTCGTCGGCGGGTACGTAAACGGCCTGAATAGAGGTGATAGAGCCGTTCTTGGTAGATGTGATGCGCTCTTGCATGGCACCCATGTCGCTTGCCAACGTTGGCTGATAACCCACGGCGCTCGGCATACGGCCTAGCAAGGCCGACACTTCGCTTCCTGCCTGTGTGAAGCGAAAGATATTGTCGATAAAGAAAAGGATGTCGGTGGCTTTTCCGTCCTTGCTACCACCGTCGCGGAAACTTTCGGCAATGGAAAGTCCGCTCAGTGCCACGCTTGAACGTGCGCCGGGCGGTTCGTTCATCTGTCCATAAACGAGGGTGGCTTGGCTCTTGGCCATCTCTTCGTAGTCAACCTTCGAGAGATCCCATTCGCCTTTTTCCATGGCTTCGGTGAAGGCCTCGCCATATTTGATTACGCCGCTCTCAATCATTTCGCGCAACAGGTCGTTGCCCTCACGCGTGCGCTCGCCCACGCCTGCAAATACAGAGTATCCATCGTGGCCTTTAGCAATGTTGTTGATGAGCTCCATGATCAGCACAGTCTTGCCCACACCGGCACCACCAAAGAGACCGATTTTTCCACCCTTCACGTAGGGCTCCAAGAGGTCTATCACCTTGATGCCGGTGTAGAGCACTTCGCGACTTGTGGTGAGTTCTTCAAAATCGGGAGCCTTGCGGTGGATTTCGTATCCGCCTTCGGTGTCAAATTCCTTGAGGCCGTCGATGCTCTCGCCAATGACGTTGAGCATACGTCCCTTGATTTGGTCGCCCACGGGCATAGCGATTTGTCGGCCTGTGGCTTTGACTTCAAGTCCGCGCTTCAGTCCGTCAGTGTTGTCCATAGCCACGGTGCGCACCGTGTCTTCGCCGATGTGTTGCTGAACTTCGATGACGATGCGTCGTCCGTCGGGGTGAGTCACTTCAAGGGCGTCGTGAATACGCGGCAAAACTTGGCTGGCTTCTTGTCCGGCCACGTCAAATGCCACGTCAATTACTGGGCCGATAATCTGCGAAATGCGCCCAGTCTGAATGGTTGTTTGGCTCATGTATGTTTTTGTTATTATTTTTTCTGCGTGCAAAATTAAACTTTTTTAGGAAAACGGCGGCTCAATCTTCTTATAATTTTAACACACACAGAACAAAATTGCAGAAAAACAGCCTTGAAATGCAGTTTTTTCCCAATCCAAGAAGTCAAATTGGGGTGTTTCTTGCGAGCCGAACAGCTTACGGGCTTCGACCTGGCTTCGACGATGTGTCTCTCTTAATCGCGTGCGCGAACATTGCTTGGCTTTGGTAATTCGCTTCCCGAAGTCACTTTTGAATAAGCACAAAAACTACGGCTCATTAGGGATGGTTACGCTCAAACAACCCTATCTCCGCTCAAACACATTGGACCTTTTGCGTGCGCACCGTACGAAAATTACGTGAACACTGTACGAAAATTACGTGCGCACTCACTCGTGAGTCTTGACTTATAGCCGATCGGCTTCATCCTCGGTCTGTGGTGAATGGTGTTTGAGATTGGGAGGTTAAAGTGAAAATAGGGTAGGTTTTTGCGCGGTCAAAGCGGTGCTGAAAAGGCTTTTTCGCGTAAGTTTCTTTTTTTCGTGCTGTGCTTGTGCTATTTTTGCGCATTGTAATTGGAAACGGGCCTTGGCCGTTTTGGTTTTTTTAGGCTCGCAAAAGTTGTGGTGTCTTACCGTTGAAGAAGCTGATGTACATATTCGCTGCGCTCCTCGTCTCGCTCAATGCGTGGACGAGCTTGCTAGGATTTCAGACGCACAAGCCAGCTGAAACTTCGCTTAAGCCCCAGAAGTCCTTGGCGGCAGATAGGCAAGATAATTCAGCTGTTCCACAAAGTTTACCGCCTGCTCCGATTGATTCGCTCAACGATTCGCTCATCAATGTTCACGACTCGCTCTATTTTGCGCAGTTGGAACAGCGCATGGCTACCGCCCCTAATACGCAACGTGCGAATGTGCGCGACAGCCTTGTGGTCAGCACCGATACGATACCCTCGGACAGTTTGAAGAAGAAGCGCGAAGCCGGTATCGATGCTCCTGTTCACTACACCGCAGCCGACTCTATGGTTTACGACGCTGAAACGGGATTGATATTTCTCTATGGAAAAGCCAACGTGAAGTATCAGAACATGGAACTCGAGGCTGCGAGCATTCGCATGAATATGGACAGCAGTTTGGTTCATGCCCTTGCTGCTACCGACACGGCGGGCGTGATGACCGACAAACCCACATTCCATCAAGGCAGCGACGAATATGTGAGCGAGGAGATGGCGTTCAACTTCCGCACACGAAAAGGTTTCATCCAGCGCGTTTCCACCACGCAGGGCAACGGCTATGTGCAAAGCATGGAGAGCAAGCGCGACAGCAGTGGCGTGGTCTATATGCGCCGAGGCACCTACACCACCTGCGATGCCGAGCACCCGCATTTCTACATAGCCTTGTCGCGCGCCAAGTTGCGCCCAGGAAAAGACGTGGTGTTCGGTCCGGCTTATCTCGTTGTAGAAGACGTGCCCTTGCCGCTGGCTATTCCCTACGGATTTTTCCCTTTCAACAAGAAATATAGCTCGGGCTTCATCATGCCCTCCTATGGCGACGAAACAAGCCGTGGCTTCTATCTGCGCGACGGCGGTTACTACTTTGCCATCAACGACTACTTTGACCTGCGCGTAACGGGCGAAATCTACACCAAAGGCTCGTGGGGGCTGAACTTTGAGACCAACTATCGGAAACGCTATCGCCATAACGGCAATCTATTTTTCTCGTATTTGCGCACCGTCGAGGGCGAGCGCAACATGCCCGACTACAGTGTGACGAAGAGCATCAAGTTGCAATGGTCGCATACGAAAGACCCAAAGTCTTCGCCCAACACCACCTTTACCGCCCGCGTGAACTTTGCCTCGGAAAGCTATGAGCAGAGCAACCTCACGTCGATGTACAACCCCCTTGCCTACACGCAAAGCACACGTTCGAGCGCAGTGTCGTATAGCCACACGTTTCCGACCATAGGATTGTCGCTCTCGCTCTCGACCAACCTCACACAAAACCTACGCGACTCAAGCATCGTCATGACCCTGCCCGAACTCTCTATCTCGCTGCCTCGTATTTATCCCTTCCGCCGCAAGAACCAAGTGGGCAAGGAGCGCTGGTACGAAAAGATTTCTATCTCCTACACCGGAAATCTCTCAAACTCCATCAACACCAGCGAGGACCAACTGCTCAAGTCAAACCTCATCAAAGACTGGCGCAACGGTATGCAACACCGCATTCCCATCGACGCTACGTTCCAAGTGTTTAAGTACATCAACGTGTCGCCTTCTATATCCCTGCGCGACTATATGTACACCAACCGCGTGAAGAAATCATGGGACGAGACCAATCAGCGCGAGCTTACCGACACCACTTATGGCTTCTACAATCTCTACGACTGGAACGTGTCGCTCTCGGCAAACACCACGCTCTATGGTATGTATAAGCCACTGCCTTTCTTTTTCGGCAAGAAGATTATAGCCATTCGCCACGTCTTGAAGCCCAGTGTTTCGTTTAGCTACTCGCCCGACTTTACCACAGAGTCCTATGGATACTTCGACTCCTACGTTCGCACTGATGCCGACGGAAACGTTTCGACCGTGACCTATTCGCCCTATCAGAACGGTATCTACGGCTACCCCTCGTCGGGCAAGCAAGGCATGATATCGTTCTCGCTTTCCAACAACTTAGAAATGAAAATACGCAGCGAGCGCGACAGCACCGGCGAACGCAAGATATCGCTCATCGATGAGCTCTACGGCTCGCTCTCTTACAATATGGCGGCAAAAGTGCGCCCGTGGAGCGACCTCAGCACCCGCTTGCGCCTCAAAATCAGCAAGAGCTACACCTTCTCGCTCGCAGCCGTCTTTGCCACGTATGCATACGTGTTCAACGACAAAGGACAAGTCGTAGTCGGCGACCGCACCGAGTGGAGCTACGGACGCTTCGGGCGTTTCCAAGGCATGTCGCAAAGCATCTCCTACACCCTCAACGCCCAGAAGATACGCAAGTTCTGGAACTGGATAACAGGCCACGGCGACCGCAATAGGCCTGAAAGCCAGCACACACAACAAGCCAGCAACGACGACGAAGCCGAAGCCGAAGCCAACCTCGACCCCGAACTTCGCCAAGGAGGGCGCCAACAGCCCAAGAAAGTCAAAGCCTCTGTGGACGAAGACGGATATATGACTTTTTCCATACCCTGGAACCTCTCTTTCAGTTATGGCATCACCATGTATGAAGACCGCACCAAGCAAATCAACACCCGCAACATGCGCTATCCCTACAGCTTCCGACAAACGCTCAACTGCTCGGGCTCAGTGAGTATCAGCGACGGGTGGAACATTAGCTTCGCCAGCGGCTACGATTTCAACAATCACGAACTCTCAATGACCACAGCCAGCCTTTCGCGCGACTTGCATTGCTTCGAAATGTCGGCCAGCGTGGTTATAAAGCCTTTTACCAGTTTCAACTTCTCCTTCCGCGCCAAAGCCAACGAGCTCACCGATGCCCTGAAGTGGGACAAACGCAGTTCCTATAGTAGCAACATAGAATGGTATTAGGAACTCAAACATAACAAAAAACATTAACCTTTATCAATAATGAAAAAGACACTATTGTGCACCCTCGTGGTGCTTACCACACTCGCCTCCTGCAACAGCGAAAATGAGTTTCACCAAACTTCGTTCGACAAAGCCAGCGTGACCATGTATGCCGACCAAGTGAAAGACAGTGTGCTCCTCTACTATGCCGACGACTGGACCGCTTCGCTCAACGACTATTCATGGCTCAGCGTCAGTCCCACATCAGGAAAGATGGAAAAAGGCGCCATGCTCATGTCCACACCCCTCTATTTCACGGCAGAACCAAACACCTCGGGCAGAATACGATTAGTAAACCTTACTATCAGTAGCCACGAACAAGGCGGACTGACCATCACCCAGCTTCCTGTGCTCAACATCACTTATCCCTATTACTCATTCATCGAAGGCGACGAAGTGTCAACGGATAACCTGCGGTACGTTTCCACCTACACCGCCGTAGCCACCGAGGGACAAGTGCGTTTCACCGTCTATCGCGATGGAGCAACACTCAATAGCGACCAAGCGTGGTGCGTTCCCGAACTCACCACCTTTGATGCCGGCGAATATACCGTAGCTCTGACCCTACAGCCCAATACCACCGCTAGTCAACGCACCGCACAACTCACCCTAACCAGCGGTGGAGTCAGCACCGTCATCACCATCAACCAACTGGCTGACGAAGAGAACTGATAAAACATTCATAGAAGCCTAAATTATCATAATGTGCATCCTTGGTGACGTTCGTGACTGAGGATGCCATATTGTTTATTCGTATATCCGCTGCGACCATGCGCAAGATCATACATGTTGACATGGACGCGTTCTTCGTTTCGGTTGAAGAACACGACAATCCCGCGCTCAAAGGTCATCCCGTCGTCGTAGGCTACGACGGGCCACGCGGCGTTGTAGCCACAGCCAACTATGAAGCCCGCAAATATGGCATACATTCAGCCATGGCAGTAGCCACAGCCCATAAGCTTTGCCCCAATCTCATCGTCGTTGAAGGCCACTACAACCGCTACAAAGAAGTATCGGCACAAATCCATAGCATATTCCACGACTACACAGAGCTCATCGAGCCACTCAGTCTTGACGAAGCCTATCTCGACGTAACCGCCAACAAAAAGGCAATACCCCTGGCCATGGATATTGCCAAAGAGATTAAGCAACGTATCTTTGACACAACCGGACTAACGGCATCAGCAGGAGCAAGCTATTGTAAGTTTCTCGCCAAAGTCGCGAGCGACTATCGCAAACCCAACGGACTCTGCGTGGTGCATCCCGATAAAGCCATCGACTTCATCGACAAACTCCGTGTGGAACGCTTTTGGGGCGTAGGCGAGAAAACAGCCGAGCGTATGCACGCCTTGGGCATCTTCAACGGACAGCAGTTGCGCGAAGCGCCGCTGACAAAGCTTGTAGCCGAGTTTGGAAAGATGGGAAAAGTGTTTTACGATTTCGCCCGTGGTAAAGACGAACGCCCCGTCGTCACCGAATGGGTGAGAAAATCCGTAGGCTGCGAGCGCACCTTCGCCGAAGACCTTTCAACCTACGAAGACCTTCAGCAAAAACTCATACCCCTTGCCACCGAACTTGTACGTCGGCTTGAAAAAAGTCAATTCAAAGGACGCACGCTCGTCTTAAAAATTAAATACAGCGACTTTCGCCAGTCCACGCACAGCCACACGGGCACAACACCCCTTGAGAGCCTCAACGAAATCGTCCAAATCGCCACGCGCCTGCTTTCCGACACCCATCTTAATAGCCGTTCCGTGCGCTTGTTGGGATTGACAGTAACAAGCCCATTTGTTCCACCAAACATTCCCATAGAACCACAACTATCCTTCGCTTGGTGAAGATATGAAGCATAATCAAAGAACGTTTTTGCTAATTTATACCCCAAGCATATCTCCCGCTATGCCGACCGCAAAGAGCAACACCAATCAAGTTGTAAATTGCTTACAAATTAGAATCTTTGACCCTTTAACACAATACTTTATTGCTTCAACGCCAAAAGTAATGAGTTCTTTCTTTGCAAAGACGTCTTCTGGCATTTATTGTTAGGTTCTCTCGTTTTCATCTAAGCGGCATTGATGTAGATGAGGCGTAAGATTTATCGGCAAAACGCAAACGGGGCTTCGCAAAATGCGAGTTTCTTTTTGTGCGCTAAGTAAGAAAAGGGTGGGGGATTATTCTTTTTTATGCTGAAAGCCTATTTTTGCAGGCGTTTTTAAGGGTTTTACTTAATCATAGGAAAAGTATCTGCCGTGAGGCAGTTTGGTACAAAGCAGAGTGGCCCAAGAAGGACGTTACATAAGAGCTCGTTTTATTCAATAAGAAGTTGTTATATTTATGAATGCATTGCAGGCGCTATGCGCTGTTTCGCCCGTTGATGGGCGTTATGCCTCAAAGACAGGTTGTCTTTCCTCGTATTTTTCTGAATTTGCGTTGATACGCTACCGCGTCCGTGTGGAAGTGGAGTATTTCATTTGGCTCGCCACATTAGGTCTCCCTCAACTTCCTGCTTTGTCGCCGATGCAGCAAGAAGCACTTCGTCGTTTGTATGAAACGATGACACCCGCCGATGCACAGCGCGTGAAGGACACTGAGGCTGTGACAAACCACGACGTGAAGGCTGTGGAGTATTACGTAAAAGAAGGTATGGCAGGGATTGAAGGCTTGAGTGCTTATACCGAGTTCGTTCACTTTGGCTTGACCAGTCAGGATATCAACAACACGGCTTTCCCTTTGATGATTAAAGATGCGTTGACTGAAGTGTACATCCCAGCGTTGCAGCGGCTCATAGATCAACTGAACACCTTGGCCAATGAATGGAAAGAAATTCCGATGTTGGCTCGCACACACGGGCAGCCTGCTTCGCCTACTACATTAGGCAAGGAGATGAAGGTGTTTGCATACCGGCTTGAGGCACAGCTCAAAACGCTTTGCGAGACACCTATTTCTGCAAAGTTTGGTGGAGCCACAGGCAATCTTAATGCCCACAGCGTAGCTTTTCCTAATAAAGAATGGAGCGAGTTGGCTCAAGATTTTGTTGAAAACGTGCTCGGTCTCAAGCGTGAGCAATTCACAACACAGATAAGCAACTACGACAATCTTTCCGCTTTGTTTGACGCTATGCGCCGTTTGCACACAGTGCTCATTGATTTCAGCCGTGATGTTTGGCAGTATATTTCAATGGACTACTTCAAGCAGCGCATAAAGGCTGGTGAAGTGGGCAGTAGCGCTATGCCTCATAAGGTCAATCCCATCGACTTTGAGAATGCTGAAGGTAACTTCGGTGTAGCCGATGCTTTACTTACTTTCTTGTCGCAAAAGCTGCCCATTAGCCGTTTGCAACGCGACTTGACTGACAGCACCGTGTTGCGCAACGTGGGTATGCCTTTTGCTCATGCCATGATTGCATTTGCAAGTCTTGAAAAAGGTATCGGGAAACTGGTGCTTAATGAGCAAAAGCTTCAAGACGACCTTGAACACAGTTGGGCTGTTGTGGCCGAGGCCATTCAGACCATCCTTCGTCGCGAGGGCTATCCCAAACCCTACGAAACCCTCAAGCAGCTCACACGCACCGGCGGTGAGATAACACAACAGACTATCCAATCTTTTATTGACGAACTCAACGTTCCTGATGGCGTGAAGCAAGAATTGCGTGCTATCACTCCATATAATTACACTGGAGTTCGTTTGCGCTAATGTACAAGAGCACTTTTCAGCCGTGAGGCTAATACGTATTTTTATTCTTTTATTATCAATCATTAAAGCCTACTTAAACGACAATGGCAGATTTTGATGCGTTCGAGAAGAACGAAGGTTACACAGAGAGTGGTAACACAGAGAACAGATCACAGAGTTACAACCGAGAGCAGGCAGGTGGCGAGCGTCCCTATCGCAGCAATTATGAAGGAGGCTACCGCAGTTATGGCAATCGCCAAGGTGGCTATCAACGTGGCGGTTACAACAACTATCGTCAAGGCGGCTATCAATCGCGCTATAATCGCAATCAGAGCGGTGAAGAGCAGCCCAATTCCGAGCAGTCGCAATACGGCTATAGCAGTTATCGTCCGCGCTATAACAGTAACGGCGAGCGCAACTATCGTCCGCGTTTCACCACAGGTTATCAGCGTCGCGAAAGTTATAATAATGAAGAGCGCGGCTATCGTCCTCGCTTCAACAGTGGCTATAATGGTGGTGAAGATGGAGGCTATCGTTCGCGTTACAACCAAGGCGGCTATCAGCGTCAAGGCGGTGGCTACAGCCGTGGTGGCTATCAGAAACGCGGCGGCTATGGCAATCGCTACAATCCCAAGCGCCGCACCGCCTTTGCTGAGCACATTGCCGATCCCGATGCACCGCTGCGCCTGAACAAGTTCTTAGCCAACGCTGGTGTATGTTCCCGCCGCGATGCCGACAAGTACATTCAAGCAGGTGTCGTTAGGGTTAATGGTGAAGTCGTTACAGAGTTGGGCACAAAGGTGTTGCGCACCGACGAAGTACATTTCCACGATCAGCTCATCAAGCCCGAATTGAAGATTTACGTGCTGCTCAATAAGCCCAAAGGCTATGTCACAACAAGCGAAGACCCCAACAACCGCAAAACGGTGATGGACCTTGTGCGTGGAGCCTGCCCCGAGCGTATATATCCTGTAGGGCGTCTTGATCGCAACACAACGGGTGTGCTTCTGCTCACCAACGATGGCGAGATGGCTTCAAAGTTGACACATCCCAAGTATCTAAAGAAGAAGATCTATCACGTTTGGCTCGACAAGAATCTGAAGTCTGAAGACGCTCAGCGCATTGCCGAAGGCATCATGCTCGATGATGGCGAGATCCGTGCCGACGATATTCAATATGTCAATCAATCCGACCGCAAGCAGGTAGGCATTGAGATCCACAGCGGACGTAATCGTATTGTTCGCCGCATGTTTGAAGCCTTGGGTTACCACGTTATTAAACTCGACCGCGTGTTTTTCGCTGGTCTTACCAAGAAGAACCTCAAACGTGGTGCATGGCGTTTCCTCACCGAGGAGGAAGTAAACTTCCTGCGCATGGGTGCTTACGAGTAACTGTTTTGAAACTTTCTTTTTATCAGCTCAAGCAATCATGAAAAGAACAAAGATAACCGACCTAATCCGTTGCACCGACTACGGCACCGACGTGTTAGTCAAAGGCTGGGTGCGTACCAAGCGCGATAGCAAAGCCGTATGTTTCATTGCGCTCAACGATGGAAGCACCATCAAGAATATACAAGTTGTAGCCGACGTAGCAAACTTCGATGAAAATCTGCTTCGCAGTATTACTACAGGAGCCTGTCTCTCGGTGACGGGTAAACTCGTAGAGAGTCCGGGAGCAGGTCAGGCCAGCGAGGTACATGCCACAGCTATTGAGCTTCTTGGCACGTGCGATGCCGACTATCCTATGCAGAAAAAAGGTCAGAGCTTCGAGTTTATGCGCAAGCACGCCCACATGCGTCTTCGCACCAATACTTTCGGAGCAGTGATGCGCATACGCCACCACATGGCTATGGCCATCCACACCTACTTCCACGAGCATGGCTACTTCTATTTCCACACACCGCTCATCACAGCCAGCGATGCCGAGGGAGCTGGCGAAATGTTCCAAGTCACTGTGCTCGACCCAGAGAATCCGCCACGCAACGAGCAGGGCAATGTGGACTATTCACAAGATTTCTTCGGCAAGCACACGAGCCTCACCGTTAGTGGACAACTCGAAGGAGAACTTGGAGCCACGGCTTTAGGTGCTATTTATACCTTTGGTCCCACTTTCCGTGCCGAAAACAGTAACACCCCGCGCCACCTTGCAGAGTTCTGGATGATTGAGCCCGAAGTGGCTTTCATCGACCTTGAAGAGTTGCAAGACATTGAGGAAGACTTCATCAAGTATTGTGTCAGCTGGGCTTTAGAGCATTGCCAAGACGACCTTGAGTTTCTCAACAAGATGATCGACCGTGGTTTGCTCGAACGCTTGCGCAGTGTCATAGCCACCGACTTTGTACGTTTGGATTATACCGAGGGCATTCGCATTCTTGAAGAAGCCGTTGCCAATGGCCACAAGTTTGAGTTCCCCGTGTCTTGGGGTATGGACTTGGCCAGCGAGCACGAGCGTTACCTTGTGGAAGAACACTTCAAGCGCCCCGTCATTATGAGCGGTTATCCCAAAGAGATCAAAGCTTTCTATATGAAGCAAAATCCCGATGGGCGCACCGTTCAGGGTACGGACGTGCTTTTCCCGCAAATTGGTGAAATCATAGGCGGTAGTGTGCGCGAAGAAAGCCTCAACAAACTACAAACGCGCATCGAAGAGCTCGGTATTCCAATGAAAGACATGTGGTGGTACCTCGACACACGTCGTTTCGGCACTTGTCCTCATGGCGGTTTTGGTCTCGGTTTTGAGCGCCTAATGCTCTTTGTGACGGGTATGCAAAACATTCGCGATGTTATTCCCTTCCCGCGTACACCGGGTCAGGCAGAATTCTAATAAAGTTCTACCAGATAATTACAACATCACTAAACGCGGGTGCGCCCTCATCGGAGGACGCACCCGCTTTCCTTGCTATAATAGACTTGTCGTTCAGCAAAGAAAACTGCTATTATCTATTACTTCTTATAGCTCTTCTGATAGAAGCGTTTCTTACAAACGATGCCTTTGCGGGGCTTGTTGTGTATCATGACTTCAACGGGCGTGTCAAGCTTGGAGTAGGCAAAGTCAACGAGTGCCATACAAACGCTCTTGCCTGTGCAGATGCTCTTATAGCCAGTGGTGACGTAGCCAATTTCCTTGCCATCAGCACATACTGGATAGCCGTGGCGTGGAATGCCTTTGTCTTGCAGTTCTATGCCTACAATCTTCTTTTCTATGCCATTGGCTTTCTGCTCGGCGCAGGCCTCTTTGCCAATAAATTCTTCTTTGTCGAGCTTCACAAACATAGAGAGTGCAGCCATGACGGGCGAAATCTCGTCGGTTAGTTCGTCGCCATAAAGTGGCAGCCCCACTTCAAAACGCAACGTGTCGCGACAGCCTAGGCCACAGGGTTGCACCTTTGCAGCAATGAGCTTGTCCCAAGCGGCGCGAATGAAGTTGTGCGAACCATATACTTCAAAGCCGTCTTCGCCCGTGTAGCCCGTGCGTGAAACGATGACTGTCTCGCCTTCTACTTCTATTTCCTTGAACGTGTAGAATACTAATTCTTCGCAATCCAAGCCAAGCAAGGGCTTCATCAAAGCCTCAGCCCCTGGGCCCTGTATAGCCAGCTGCCCATAGTAGTCGCTTTGGTTTACGGCAGTGGCTTCAAATCCTTTGATGTTTTCAAGCATCCATGCGTAGTCCTTGTCAATGTTGGCAGCATTGATAACTAACAAGAAATCGTTTTCGTCCATTTTGTACACGAGCAAATCATCTACCGTTCCGCCGTTAGGATAGAGCATCATGCCATAGAATATCTTGCCTGGCTCAGCCCCTGCTACATCGTTGGTGAAAATGTGCTGCACAAACTTTTCAGCTTCGGGTCCAGTGACGCGCACTTCGCCCATGTGGCTCACGTCGAACACACCTACTTCGTGTCGCACAGCATTGTGTTCGGTGGTAATGTCTTTGTAGTAGAGCGGCATGTCAAAGCCGCCGAAAGGTACCATGTTGGCACCCAATTCCACGTGCTTGTCGTGGAGACAGGTTTGCTTGTCCATCGTTTTGTTGGAGTTATTGAGTTGATAAAGTTTTGTTGGAGATTTCGGAGTGATATGAGTGTTCGGAGTGCTAAGAGTTCTCAGATTTTATTGAAAGCAAGTTTTCTAAAGCCTTGGGGGTGAGGCCACGTATGGTGGCATGGAGCAAGCATTCCTTGGCACGGGCTTGTAAGTGTGCTGTAGTAAAAGGCGTGCCCTTAAATGCTTCTCCAAAGGCGCATTGTGCGTCACTCGTTGCAAAAAAATCGCCTTTGAGACTGACATCGCTAACACGTGACCCTCGCAACGTGAAGTGAAGCTCTATTGTTCCGCAGCCTTCTATGCGAGCGCTCACTACTTCATCCGCCACTTGAATGTGTCCGAAGAGAAAGTCTAGCTCTCTATAGGTTCGTTCTATATTCTCGATTGCTGCAATGTCTGCTTCGCTCAGCGTGATATGCCGGTTTGTTAGTAAGGCGGTGAGCCGATCACGTAGCGATAGTGTTCCACCGCAGATATAGTCTTTGAGCAGACCGATGCGACTTCGCACACTCTGCACACCCTTGGCTTTGAGCTTTTCTGGAGCGGGACGCAAAGCGCGCTGCATGGCTTCCATGTTGGTGTCGTAGAGCATGGTGCCATGCACGATGTTGCGCTCTTTCAAATGGTAGAACGCATTGCCACACACCTTCCCGCCATTTTCTAAAATGATGTCGTTTCGCCCCGAAAGCTTCGCCGTAGCCCCCAATTGAGTGAGGGCTGCTGCTACAGCTTCTGCATATTCTTTGAAGATGGGTTCCACGTCGCCGCCGCGCGTTATGAGGCTCCACATGATGTTTCTGTGGTCGGCAAAAACCGCTCCGCCGCCGCTCTTGCGCCTAACAATGTCAATGCCGTGCGCCGCGCAGTAGTCTAAGTCAAATTCCTGATGCGCCACTTGATTACGCCCCATCACCACCGTGGGCGGCAGTATCCACGAGAAGAGATAGTCGCCACCAGGCAGTTTTCCTGCTACGTACTCTTCGGCAGCAAGAAAAAACGTAGCCGTCTTTCCCGCAACATCTATCGGGAAGCGCACTTCGCAGGCTGGAAACATGGTCGTTTTCATGGCGTCAGTCAAGTATCATACATGACGTAAGGGGCACAATATGCAATAGTTTTACAAATAGTCTTCCACCGTTTCGTTGAAATAGTCCATAAAGGGCTTTGCCACTTGGCAGGCTTCTGTGGCACGTTGCAGCCAGTTGGCAGAAACGACTTCGATATCGGTCAGTGGTAGCATCACGCAATAGGCGCGCGGGCGGATCAGTTCGGGGTGGGGGAAGTCTTTGGGAAACCCCTTGGGTACCGTTTTCAAGCAGTCCATGCCGATCGTTTCGCCAAAGAGCTGCTTGAAGCGTGGTTCGTTAACAATGTCGAGCAGACGCTTCGGGTTGGCTACGATTTCATTGCGAATGGCTTGGAGTGTGTCGCTCGGCAACCAATAGTTTCCACAAGCCACCATACTGGCATTTGGCTCTACATGGAGGTAATAACCCAGATAAGGTGTCTTTTGGCCACGCCCATTGATAAAACTGCCGATGTGGGTTTTGTAGGGCGACTTGTCCGCAGAGAAGCGGGTGTCGCGATAGATGCGATAAGTGGTTTTTTTCACTTCTATGCCAGCAATCTCTTCATCAAAGTCGGCTAGCGATTGAATAAAGTCGGCTGCCATGCGTTGGAAAATGTCAGCAGTTTCGTCGTAGAGCGCACGATTGGCCTTGAACCATGGTCGCTCGTTGTGCTGCTTGAGTTGCCGCAGGAACGACAAGACTTTTTTTCGTTCAGTATTGGTGGTGTTCATGCGTATAGAACAAATCTTGTGTGTGTAGCGGTTTAATTCTCTTTCCAGAAAGCGGGAGCAAACGGTAACAGTATAGCAAATATTTCCAAACGTCCTATGAGCATCAAGACGCTACTGAGCCACAATCCTACGTCGGGCAAGACATTGAGTGAGCCTGTTGCGCCGATTTGGTGGCCAATGGCTGGTCCTACATTGCTCAACATGGAAGCTGCTACCCCAAATGCGTCTATCGGAGCGAGCCCCATCAAGAGGTAACTCAAGGTGGCGATGGTGAGGAGTATGAAGTAGCACACGAAGAAAGCAAACATCGTGCGCAACACGTCGGAGGTGGCTGCCGTTCCAGCAATGCGTACGGGCAAAACCGCCCGTGGATGCAAGATGTGGCGAAACTCGCTCAGTGCTATCTTTGCAGCCGTCATGACACGAATACATTTCAAACCTCCGCCCGTGCTGCCAGCCATGGGGCCTATTACGCCAACCAACAAGATAAACACCCAAACCACAGGCGTGTAGCGCACCATATAGTCAGCCGTGATGAATCCAGTGGTGCTCTGCATCGAGACAGATGTAAAGAGCGCCGTGCGCAGGCTATCAAAAATATTTTCGCCACGCACAACATCGTAGCCGCACATGACAACAAAAGTTATTGCCAACACGACAAGCATAAAGCGCAACTCGCCATTCCTGCCAAACTCGCGAAATCGGCGTTTGAGCAACGTGGTGTAGATTAGCGCAAAGTTTATGCTTGACATTAACATAAACACCACGGCTGTGAGTTCGATGGCAAAGCTATTGAAGTAGCCGATACTTGCCTGGTGTGTAGAGAATCCGCCTGTTGAGATGGTGCTCATGGCATGGTTCACCGCGTCAAACACCGACATACCTGCCAAAATGTATGCCCCTGTGCAGAGCAATGTCAGCGTGAGATAGATGCCCCATATCCAGCGTGCTGTGGTTGACACGCGCGGGTGGAGTTTTCCGATTTTGAGGCCCGTACTTTCGGCTGCAAAAAGTTTGATAGACCCGCCGCTGATACTTGGCAACAGGGCCACGGTGAAGAAGATTATGCCCAAGCCTCCCATCCAGTGCATCAATGAACGCCAAAAGAGTAGGCTATGGGGCATGGTGTCAAGGTTGGTCAAGGCGGTAGCTCCCGTGGTGGTAAACCCCGATGTGGCTTCAAACACAGCAACAGCAAGCCTCGGATTTTCACAATATAATATAAAGGGAATAGCTCCTACGAGACTAAACATCACCCACGTCAAAGCCACGCTGAGATAGCCATCGCGCCGTGTAATCTTGCGAGGAGCCCCTTGTGCGTAGTACATCAACGCACCTCCAAGGGCTATAGCGAGCAATGCTGTGATGACAAAAGGATAAAGCTTTGTTTCGGCGTAGAGAATGCCCACCCCAAGCGTAATCAGTAAGAGAAAGGCTTCGAGAAAAGCCAAAACACTCAGTATGCGTGCAACGATACGTAGGTTTATCATAGAATGAAGGAATCCAGGTGCTTTACTTGAAGAACTTTTCGAGTTTGCCGAGCGTGTTTTGTAGGCAGAAGGCTACCACGGTGTCGCCAGGTAGGATTTGTGTACGTCCGTTGATGAGTATGCCACGCCCGTTGCGCACAATTCCGCCAAGGTTTACGGTAGGGGGCAAGCCGAGTTCCATCACGGGTTTCTTTGTGACACGTGCGTCTTCGCTAATAGGAATTTCGCACACATCGGCATTGGCCACCGTGAGGCTTTTAACAGTTGTGAGGTCGGCTCGGAGCATCATGCGATAAATGTGGCTGGCTGCAATGCTCTTCTTGTTGATGATGGTGCCGATGTCGAAGTTTTCAGCGAGGCTCACGTAGTCTGTGTTTTCAACAATGGCGACGGTCTTGCGCACACCATGCTTTTTGGCATTAAGACAAGCCAAGATGTTTTTTTCGCTATTGTCCGTCATGGCTGCAAAGGCATCCACGCGGTCAATGTTTTCGTCCTCGAGCAGGTCGATGTCGGTGGCATCACCATGCAGCACCATGCAGTTGCTGTTGGTGATAAGTGAAGAGAGCCTATGGCAACGGTCAAGGTTTTTCTCAATGATGCGCACACGAATTTGCTCGGGCAGTCGATTGACCATTTGCACGGCTGTGTCGCTGCCGCCCATCACCATGAGGTTGTTTACGTCGGGATAACCTTCCTTTCCTGCCAAAGCACGGATTTCGGGTACGTATTGCGGCGTAGTCATGAAGAAGACGATGTCGCGCGGGCACACCACGTCGTCGCCGTGGGGTATGATGGTGTCGTCGCCGCGTTTGATGGCTACAATGTGAAAGGGTGCTTCAGGACCACAGAGCTCGCGCAGTGTCTTTTGTTCATCCACGATAGTAGCCCCATTGCGCACCTTCACGCCAAGCATCACGAGTGCACCATTGCCTACTTCCCAATACTGGCGTATCCAACTGCGCTTTATGCTTCCCGCAATCTCTTTCGCTGCAAGCAATTCGGGATAAATGATGCTTTGCACACCTATCTCCTTAAAGAATGCCACCTGCGCCTCATGGGTAAACTCATCGTTGTCAACACGTGCCACAGTCTTCTTGGCTCCTAACTTTTTGGCCAAAATACAACACGTCAGGTTATGGGCTTCGTCGGGCGTAACGGCAACGAAGAGGTCGGCATTGCCCACGTTGGCTTCTTTCAGCGTGGTGAGTGCCATAGGGTTGCCTGCCAAGGTTTTGAGGTCGAACGTCACAGAGAGCGAAGCTACGCGCTCTTCGTGTTCGTCAATAAGTGTTATATCGTGGCGTTCGCGCGAGAGGAGTTTTGAGAGGTGCATTCCTACGGCTCCCGCGCCGGCAATAACTATCTTCATACGTTGAGCAATTTCTTAATTTCTCCTACAATGGAAGGCTCGTCAAGTCCGATGATGCGACGCTCTTCTTCCACTGTGCCATGTTCTACAAAATAGTCGGGCAGCCCCAAGCGCACGATGCGCGGTGTAAAACCATGGTCGTTCAGATATTCCATCACGGCACTACCCATACCGCCCATGCGCTGCCCGTCTTCAACGGTGAGCACCTTGCTAAACTTCTGCCCTAATTCGTTGAGCATAGCTTCGTCGAGAGGTTTGAGGAAACGCAGGTCGTAGTGTGCCACGGCATCGTGCACTCCTAATTCGCTTTCAGCCTTTTGGATGGCCTGTTCAACATCGTGCCCTATAGGCCCAAGGGTAACAACTGCAAGCCGATTGCCATCTTTGAGTTTTCGCCCTGTGCCTACAGGTATTTCTTCTAAGGGGCAACGCCAGTCTGTGAGATAGCCGCGTCCGCGTGGATAACGGATAACGAAGGTGCCTTTGCCTTCAGTCTGGGCGGTGAACATCAGTCGGCGCAGTTCGTGTTCGTCCATCGGCGAAGCGATAGTTAGATTGGGCACAGGACGCAACGCACAGAGGTCGAATGCTCCATGATGAGTGGGACCATCAGAGCCCACAAGCCCAGCGCGGTCGAAGCAAAAGACGACGGGCAGGTTCAGAATGGCAGCATCGTGTATGATATTGTCGTAAGCGCGTTGCGCAAAGGCAGAATAAATGTTGCAGAAGGGTTGCAACCCCTCTTTGGCCAAACCTGCGGCAAACGTAGCTGAATGGCCCTCGGCAATACCCACGTCGAACGTACGATCAGGCATTTCCTTCATCATCAGATTGAGACTGCAGCCCGTGGGCATAGCCGGCGTTATGCCCACAATACGTGGATTGGTGCGCGCCAGCTCGAGCAATGTTTCGCCAAACACGTCTTGAAAACGTGGTGGACGCGGTTTGCTGCTATCTTCGTGAAGGCGCTCGCCGCTTTCCAAGTCAAAACGACCAGGGGCGTGCCAAATGGTTGCATTTTGCTCAGCGGGTTCGTAACCTTTGCCTTTTACGGTATGGATGTGGAGCAACTTCGGGCCACGCATGTCTTTGATCATACGCAGCACACGCACCAACTCAATAACATCGTGCCCGTCGGTAGGACCAAAATAGCGAATATCCATGCCTTCAAACATGTTGCGCTGGCGGGTGATGAGTGCCTTCATGGCGTTGTTGAAACGCAGAATGGCACGGCGGCGACTGTCGTTGAGCAAGCCCCATCGGGTGAAAGCCTTTGTGGTGCGGGCTCGCAGGTTGTTGTAGAGACCGCCCGTGTGCAGATGGAGCAGATATTGCTTCATACCGCCTACGCTGCGGTCGATACTCATATTGTTGTCGTTGAGAATGATGAGCATGTTATTGGGGCTCTCGCTGGCATTGTTGATGCCTTCAAAGGCTAAGCCACCGCTGAGTGCGCCATCGCCGATGATGGCTACAATGTGGCGGTTGTCTTCGCCCTTTTTGGCAGCTGCAACACTCATGCCTAATGCGGCACTGATCGAGTTGCTTGCGTGCCCACACGTGAACGTGTCGTACTCACTCTCCATGGGAGAGGGGAAGGGACGCAAGCCGCCCAACTTACGATTGGTGCTGAAAGCATCGCGACGGCCTGTGAGAATTTTATGTCCGTATGCCTGATGTCCAACGTCCCACACCAAGCGGTCGTAGGGCGTGTCGAACACATAGTGAAGGGCTACGGTAAGTTCCACCACACCAAGGCTGGAAGCCAAATGCCCAGGGTTTACAGCAAGCTCGCCAAGAATAAAACTACGCAACTCTTGGCAAACGTCGGGAAGCTTTTCTAAAGGAAGACGGCGTAGGTCGTCGGGGGAATTTATGGTGTTGAGAAAATGAAAATCCATAAAGCAAGTTTATAAATCCAATCAGCCAGGGACTTTTAGCTAAAAACGTGCCCCGCGATTGTAAGCAAGCAAAAGTAATAAGTTTTGGTGTTATGCGGGTGCCTTAGCCGCATATTTCACCCTTTTTGCGACATTATCAGCCAAAATACAGTCTGTTATGCGCAGAAATCGTACATTTGCGGCGGAATGAAATCAGATAAACGGCTTTCCATATCAAACATGAACAAACGTTTCGCCTTACTTGTACTTTCTTTGTTCTCACTCCTCTCATCGGCTGTAAGTGCTAAAAATACGTTGCGCTTCAACGATTGGTTTGACGACGCAACGCTACGCCTCAACTACATATTCAGTGGTACCAATGCCACGCAGGACATAGCTCTTCATACCATGGCCGTATCCCCAACGTGGGCAGGCAGGCGTGTAAACTTAGATACGCTACTCCTGGCAGGCAATGGGCAAGTAGAACTCTGCGACTCCGCCTCGGGGCAGCGCATCTACATCGCCTCGTTCAGCACGTTGTTTCAAGAGTGGCAACATTCCGAAGAAGCCACTCAGGTGCGCAAAGCCTTCGAAACGGTGCAACTCGTGCCAATGCCCAAACGAACCGTCTATGCCACGCTGCGCCTCTACAACAGTCGGCGCGAAGTGGTGGCAGAGATGCGTCATCGCGTTTCGCCCCATGATATTCTCATCCGACGCGGACGCGCTCAGAGCAAATACGCAGCAACACTGCTCCATGGTGGAGATGCTCGCCGTGGCATAGACCTCGTATTTGTGGCCGAGGGCTATACCGAAGCGCAGAAGGGTCTCTTTGTCAGCGATGCTCGCACTGCTATGGAGGCTCTCTTTGAGCACGAGCCTTTTCGCACATTGCGCGACCGATTCAACATCCGCGCGCTCTTTGCTCCTTCCGAGCGTGAAGACGTGAGCCGCCCTGGCCAGGGCCTTTGGCACGAAACACCCTGCGGATCGCATTTCCATACACTCTATTCCGACCGCTACTTGATGACCGACAAACTCTTTCAGCTCTATGATCTGCTCGAAAGTGTACCCACCGAACACGTCATCGTCTTGGCCAATACACCCACCTACGGCGGCGGCGGTATCTACAATCTCTATGCGATGACCAGCGCGAGGCAGGCATGGTTTCGTCCCGTTGTGGTGCACGAATTCGGACATAGTTTCGCGGGGTTGGCAGATGAATACTTCTACGACGACCAGTACGAAACCTTCTATCCAAGCGATGTTGAGCCATGGGAGCCCAATCTCACTACACTCGTTGATTTCGATAGCAAATGGGCCAATCTGTTAGGCGACCCTGAGGCTTTGCAACACGATGGAGTGGGACTCTTCGAAGGCGGTGGCTATCAAAGCAAAGGCATTTTTCGCCCATGCTTTAATTGTCGCATGAGGACAAACGAATACCACGAATTTTGCATAGTCTGTCGCCAAGCGATTGAGAAAACAATACGATATCACACTGAGCCGCTTTGACTCCCCGCCAAGCATAAAAACCTTTAATAACCCTTAATCTTTCAATTATGATCCTTGCAAAACTTTCCGACAGTGCACGCTACGAAGCCGCACATCCTGCTTTAGCGAAGCTTTTTGACTATGTGAAAACCCACAACTTGCTCACAGCCCAAACCGGACGTCTTTCGCTCGACGGCGACAATTTGTTTATCAACGTTGTAGATGCCACTTTGATGACCAAAGAAGCACAGAAGTTGGAAGTGCATCGCGAATACATCGACGTGCATATTCCCCTAAGTGGCAACGAAATCATCGGCGTGCGCCACATAGACACGCTCAATGAGCCTGATGCGCCCTTTGACGAAGCGAACGATTGTGCCGTTTACACCGCTCCGGCCACAAACTATCTGGTCGTAGAACCAGGCGATTTCCTCTTGGTATATCCCGAAGACGCACACGCACCGATTATCGGCAGTGGTAAACTGCGTAAACTCATTGCCAAAGTGCGCATCGCCTAAGTATAAAGCTGCCTCGTTTTTTTCCTTTGCACGTTTGTCTTCCTTCCCATTACCTTTGCTGTGTCAAAGGTCACGGGAAGGGAGACAAACAGTGTGAGTGTGGCAAAACAGCAGAAAATAGTGCTAAAAAAATGAAGCACTCAAATGAAAAATACATCCGAGGTCGTTGAAAATGCCTCGGATGTATTTTTAACCCAAATCGGTCATTAGAGATTTGAGCTTACTCGCTTCAAACAAAGTGTTTGCAAGCCATAAACAAAGTGTTTGAAAGCCACAAACAAAGTGTTTACACGCTTCAAACAAAGTGTTTGCAAGCCACAAACAAAGTGTTTGAAAGCCACAAACAAAGTGTTTACACGCTTCAAACAAAATGTTTACTCGCTTCAACCCAAATCGCTCATTAGACCACTAAAATGCGTGGTCAAGCTCATAACTAATTGATAGTAACATGTTCGTAAGTTGAATTTTCTAATGGCGGTCATTAGAAAATGCTAATATCTAATTGCTTATTTACATACTCTTACAAATGCGACTACGAAAAAAAGCTCTAATGACCGAAATGGGTTTGACGAGCTCGGATGTATTTTAGACGAGCTCGGATGTATTTTAGACGAGCTCGGATGTTGTTCCGACGAGGTCCGATCTCGTCATTGTTTTGCCAAATATCAAGTTTCTGGACTCAAAGGTGGTCAAAAAATAATCCGCTATCGCTTATTCAAGTTGCGATAGCGGATTATTTGATTGCGTAGCGAAGCGTTTTTTCGGCCTCAAGCACTACAAGGCATAAAGCAAATCATTTCACCTCTTTCACCCAGCCGTATTGAAAACCATCAACCGTTTTGTTCTCACTGAGGAACGTGGCAGCCTCAGCAAAGGAGGCAAAGGCTGAATAGTGGACACTGAAATCACGACCATTCGTCTCAATACGGCCATCGTTCATGCCAGCCGCTTGCAAACGTTCAATAAATGCTTCTGCATAGGCTTGACTCAAACCGCCTACCAATACAATGGTAAAGGGTTTAGAAGCCGACGGAACAACTTCAGCCTTTTGCGCTTGCAATGCAACAGCTTTTCGAACAGCATCAGATACAGCCTTCTTTTGCTGTCCTAAAGACAATCGAACATTTGCGGAAGCTTCATTGAAATCGGCATCTTTTTTCGCCTCTGCCTGAATAGTCTTAGGCTGCGAAGCAAAAGCTTCGGTCATAAACAACTTGGCTTCGTACGGCTGCGAAGCATCGCTGCTCGCCGGCGCATTCCAACTGAAGTAGCAGAACAGACCACACACGGCTGCCGCTGCAGCGTTGGCCACGCTGCGATGAATACGCACCACATAGCCATTGCCCTCGCGACGGATCAAACCGCGAGATAGATTGGTCCCTTTGTCGGATTGCTTCAAAGGCTGGGCCGAAATATATTCTAAACCATAGAAACCAGGCGAAACAAGTCCGTCTTGAGCGGGTTCAAATTCTGTGCGACCTTCAACATTGGGCGATAGACGACCTATGCCCGCGATGTCATAATGTCCGATTGTGAAGAGCTGGTCTTTGATGTCGGCCACCTTGTCCTCAACAGCTTTTTGCATCTCAGGGAAAGTGGCATCGTAGGTTTGCATCAACGACTGGACAAGCAGTCCATCGTTCATCTGCAAATCGGCATTAAAAGCAACAAGACGGGTAGGAGGATAAAACTTTTGGCTCTCTTGGTCGTAACGCGCTGGCACATATTGTGCAACAAATCCGCCTAACTCGGGAACAATCACGCAGTTATGCTCAAGGAGTAATGATCTAAGGTGTTTCGAAATGCTAAACATGCCACAAATGTAGGGGCAAAGTTTGAGTAGAACAAGCCTTTGTTTGAGAAAATTTGGCAAAAAAACGAACAAAATCGGAGTAAAAAATTATGAGCTTGTTCTACCATCTGCAAATCAATAAATTACTGCGCTCTATTAAACAAACAAAACACGGTTTTTGTGCTAAAGTTCTTGTTCACAAACGGCAGTCTGCCCATCGCAGTGCCCTGTGAGCGTGGGCATTTCTGTAGTGGAATTGGTATAATATATAGTACGCCCCTTAAGAGAGTTTACGTTTCTGTTATTCCATCAGCCATTTCCAAGCTGGAATAACCTCAATATTGCCGAAAGAGTCAGTTATAGCTTCCTCCTCATCAAAAGTTATTATGACGCGACGCTTACAGGGTAGCCGTTTGGTTAGTTTCTGAAGTGCTTCTACCTCACGTTTTCGGGTTTCTTCGTCACAAAGTGAATAGCTTACCTGGATAGCCAGCTGCTCATCGGGAATATAGAAATCCACCTCATATTTGTCATTGTAGAAGAACACACGATCGTAGCCAAGATCGTGACCATATATTCGGAATAGGTGAATGGCTATGAGATTTTCTAAGAGCATGGCTTCCTTGTTAATGAGAAATAGACCAAGGATGCCTGGATCTATAAAGTAGTATTTGCAGTTGCTCTCCCTTTCAGCAAGACTGGTTGCAAAGTTGCGAAGTCGCAGCAGCAGCCATGCATCTTCACAATAATCAACATATTTGATCGTAGTAGCTAAACTAAGCTTTCCCCCAACGCTTGACAGAAGATTGTTAATGCGGTTGTATGATATAGGACGGCAAACGCTTTCAGCCAACTTCCTGACCAACACACGCATTCCTGCCACATTGGTTTAGATAGAGCATCTCATCCCAATTATGTCCTTCAGCAAGTAGCTGTTGTATGCGGTGATAGAGCATATAAGATTTTCCTGCGCGTCGCACACCAACGAGGACTCTGCACGAGAACCCGTCAAGTTGAATGTTTCGAGGCTCAACGACATAACGCTCAACTTCCTGTTGATTCTCGCGTAAGATTTGTTTTAAAATTTGCTTATCCATCTTCAGTCCGATTAAACCATCGGAAAAGTTGCAAATTGTTTAATGAATTAGCAAACTTTCGCCTGATTTTATTTAATCTATTAAACAAAATCGCCTTCAGACAGTTTCCTGCCTACCACTAAGCCCTTGCATCGCGGCATACTGAGAGTAACCAAAGGTGCAGACGTCTCAATAAAAAAAACTTCCCTTGACACCTCTATGGGAGACAAGGGAAGTTCTAATATTCATAAATGTATAAGTAGTAGGCCGCAGTTTTATCATTTTAGAATAAGAACCAAATATGCTGCTACTACTGGGCAGCTTTTCTTCGTAAGTGTGGGATTTTAATAACCGTGCCGATAGGCACTTCGCCAGAGGCGGGCAAATTATTGTACTCTATGATGTATTTCACAAAATAGCCATTGCCATAATAATTGCGGGCAAGCCGTTCAAGCACATCTCCATAAACTATCGTATGTTCGTCGAGCACACCGTCGGGCTCAAACTGGGTGAAGATTTCGTTGGAATTGTTAACGGGTATAATTTGAACGCGCGCTGTGTCAGCTTGTTCCACAGGCTTTGGTGCAGGCTTTATCGGGGTGCTGGCAGCAATTGTGTCAGTAATGTATAGCGGGTTAGGGTCGGAAATTTCTGTGCGCCCCACACGAAGAAGTACAAATAAAAGCAAAGCAACAAAGGCTATCGCAAACACAATGGCTGCACGCTTCCAATAAACTTTTTGCCCACCTTCCTCTTCACTTTCAGCAATTTGCAGTTCGTTGGCTGAAGTGTTTGTTTCGTCTGCTGTGGTCATTTCTACGCTGTTGGCTATAGTTTCAGCTGCGCCTGAGTCTCCTGGCTGTTCGCTCTTTGCTTCTGCCGTCACAGCAGGAGGCGCATCGGTATCGGACGTTTTTGAAAAAGGTTCCGTTTCTTTTGTGTCAGCTTGCTGCGTTGTATTGATAGTCTCTAACGAACTATCAAGCGGATTGGGCGTTAGTTGCTCTTCTTTGTTTCTATATGTTTCGTCGATAGTATCAAATTCGTGCATATCGGTCGCTTCGCTGAGTTCCACCTCGGGTAGCTCAGCAAATGGCCGATTGATGAGCTGCGACAATGTTTCTTCTGCAACAAACTCAATGAGTAAACTATCATCGTGGGGAGATTGGCTCAACCGAAATGTTCCAAAACCCACTAAGCTAGCAAAACCGTCAGCTTGCAGTGCTTCGTTGATGACACCGAAACATTGAGCGGTGAATTGGAGCGCCGTTTCTTCGCTTTCCTTACTTTTGCGCGAGAGTGGTCGCACTAAGTCGTGGAGTGTAAAGCGGGGATTGCTGGGAGTAGCTTGGCGGAAACGAAGCAAAAGTTGGGGCGGTGTGAGGGTACGACGGCCAGTGGCTGGATTTTCTACGATGCGTTCAAGGCGTTTGTGCACTTCGAAAACGCCAAAACCTGGTATAACGACGTCGCCCCCGTTGCTCAACAAGTCGGCCAAAGCATTTGGCAGGGCTTTGGCCAATGCAGAGATGGTTTTCTCGTCCAAATTACTGAGGGCTACGAGTTTTTCTATGATTTCTTGGTGTTTCACGGTAGGTGTGAATGATTCTTATTACGTATTACTTGGGGGAAACGGGTCACAACATAACATTACCATATAAATCAAATTCGTCGGCATCGGTAATCGTTGCGTTATAGAATTGACCTATCTGCAGAGGCGTAGTATCAGGTATGAGCACTTCCCCATCAACTTCAGGCGAGTCGGCCTGTGTGCGACCTATAAAATAATGGCCCTCGCTTCGATCAATGATTACACGCTGTGTTGTTCCAACCTTGAGGGCATTGATTTCGGCTGAAATAGATTGTTGCAAAGACATGAGTTTGTCTAATCGCTGTTGCTTCACTTCAGAGGGAATATCATCAGGATAATGCATGGCGGCGTAGGTGCCATCCTCTTCGCTGTAAGCAAAAGCCCCCATGCGTTCAAAACGCGCTGTGCGCACAAAGTCAAGCAATTCCTCAAACTGTGCTTCTGTCTCGCCAGGGAATCCCACCATCAGCGTCGTTCTCATCGTGATACCAGGCACTTCTTCACGAATTTTGCTGAGCAAAGCCAATGTTTCCTCTTTTGTGGTATGACGGTGCATACGCGAAAGCACCTCGTCAGCGATATGTTGCAGCGCTATGTCGAGGTATTTGCAGACGTTTGGCCTTTCGCGCATCACGCGCAAAAGGTCCATGGGGAAGTGGTCGGGGTAGGCGTAGTGAAGGCGTATCCACTCCACACCTGGAATGTCGGCCATGCGATCTACGAGTTCTGAGATGCGGCTCTCGCCATAGAGGTCTAGACCGTAGAAGGTTAGTTCTTGGGCAATAATCTGAAATTCGCGCACCCCGCCTTCGGCTAATTGGCGAACTTCGTCAAGAATTTCATCAATGGGCCGACTGATGTGCTTACCCGTGATAAGCGGTATGGCACAATAGGCACAGCGGCGGTCACAGCCTTCGCTCACTTTGATATAGGCATAGTGGGATGGTGTGGTGATGCAGCGACGGGCAATAAGGGGATATGCGCAGTGGGGTGTTGGCTTCGTTGAACCCTCCTTTGTACACTGCATTTCAAGATTTTGTTCGTCTGCTGCAGATCGTGGAAAAACTTTTTCTAAATCGCTGAGTAAGGATAAGAAGTCAAACTTGCCGTAGATACCGTCCAACTCTGGAATTTCTCGTAGGAGCTCTTCGCGATAACGCTCGGTGAGGCAGCCCATCGCATAAAGGGCTTTAAGCTCACCGCTAGTTCTCTTATCAGCAAGTTCAAGAATAAAATTGATGCTTTCTTCCTTCGCATCGCCTATGAAACCGCAAGTATTTACTACGGCTATATCGCCTTCAATGTATGTTGGATCGTGACTGACAGTAAAGCCGCGCTCGGCAAACCGCGCCATGAGACGCTCAGAATCAACCAAATTCTTGGAACATCCCATTGTGAATACGTCTATGCGCATCATCTTTCTAAAAGGCTACACCGTATTAATAAAACGTTAGTGGTAAAAATTTAATGGTTAAAGACACCGCCGCAAACTTTAACCTTTAAATTCTTAAGCTATAAACTTTCTATATATGAGCCTCCGCAAAAAGGCTCTCTACAAAGGCGCGGCTGTCAAAGGGTTGCAAATCGCGCATTCCTTCGCCCAATCCGATATAGCGAACGGGCACACCAAGCTCGTGGCTAATGCCTATCACGGCTCCACCCTTGGCCGTACCGTCCAACTTGGTGATAGCGAGCGCCGTTACTTCAGTAGCCTTGATAAATTGCTCGGCTTGAACGTAAGCGTTCTGTCCAGTAGAACCATCGAGCACCAGTAATACTTCATCGGGCGCGGTTTCAACCTGTTTTTTCATCACGTTTTTGATCTTTGTAAGTTCGTTCATCAAGCCCACTTTGTTGTGCAAGCGTCCTGCCGTGTCAATGATAACGATATCTGCACCAGAGGCTTTGGCTGATTGAAGGGTGTCGTAGGCCACAGACGCGGGATCGCTACCTTGTTGCTGCTTCACGACAGGCACACCTACGCGTTCACCCCAGATGCAAAGTTGTTCAACTGCGGCTGCACGGAACGTGTCTGCTGCACCCAGCACTACGTTTTTGCCCATCTGCTTGAACTGCCAAGCCAATTTGCCGATGGTGGTTGTTTTGCCCACACCATTCACGCCGACAACCATAATGACATAAGGCTTATGGGTTTCGGGAATATCAAAACCCTCTGCTCCACTGCCGCCTTCAGCCAAAAGCGCAGTCATTTCCTCACATAGCAAGCGACGAAGGTCGGACGAAGTGAGGAACTTATCCTTCTTCACACGAGCCTCCAACCGGTGAATGATGTCAATCGTGGTTTGAACCCCAACGTCGCTACTTACCAAAGCAGCCTCCAATTCGTCAAGCACTTCTTCGTCCACTTGTGACTTACCAGCCACAGCAAGTGCTATTTTACCAAGCATCGACGACTTCGTCTTTTCTAAGCCTTGGTCTAAAACCTCTTTCTTTTCCTTCTTTCCAAATAGTCCAAAAAATGCCATTGTCGTAGTATTTTCGGCAAAAATACTAAAAATCAAACAAAAGGTTTGTCGGCACGTCAAAAAAGGGCTGTTGTTAATGGGGGCTAATGCTTTTTTGGCGCATCTTGCTTAACGAACATGAGCAAAAACAACTGAACGCTCAATAGCAGCTTTATCCACGAAAAAGCATACTAGCGATAAACGATATTTGCCTAATACACAAATTCGCTATATCTTTGCGGTGCGAAAACACGATAGAGCAAGTTTTCGTGACGTGCGGAAACTCCGTGCCGAGTGCTTGTCAAACCTCGTTAAAAACAAGATTTGTTATTATGCTACGCCAAAGTGCACTGGTAGTGCTCAGTGGAGGACAGGACTCCACAACATGCCTTTTTTGGGCGAAACGCCATTTCAAGTATGTCTCAGCCCTCTCGTTTCGCTACGGCCAACTTCATGAAAACGAAGTTGAAATAGCCCGCGAAATCTGCAACGAACACCACATTCCCTTTTCCGTTATTGACATCCCCTTTATTAGCGGTTTGGCTTCAAACTCATTGACCGACAGCTCTGTAGCAATGGATTCCACGAAACCTGCTGATGGGTTGCCCAATACGTTTGTACCAGGACGCAATTTGTTTTTTCTAAGCATCGCCGCTGTGTTTGCACGCGAACATGGCATCTTTGATTTGGTGACGGGTGTGGGACAAACCGATTTTAGTGGCTATCCCGATTGTCGCGATTCGTTTATCCGTTCGCTCAACGTGTCGCTCAATTTGGCGATGGACGAACAGTTCCAAATCCATACTCCGCTGATGTGGCTCACAAAGGCCGAAGTATGGGAGTTGGCTGATGAATTAGGCGTTTTCGATCTCGTGAGAGAACGAACATTGACTTGCTACCGTGGTATCGTGGGCGACGGATGCGGCGATTGTCCTGCCTGCAAACTGCGTCGCGAAGGCTTGGAACAATATCTTCAGAAACGAAATTCAAAACAAAGAGATGAGCAATTCTAATCGTGAATTCGAAGGCCTTAAAGCCTTAGGTCGCAAAACAGAATACCGCCAAGACTATGCCCCTGAAGTCTTGGAAACGTTTGAAAACAAACACGAAGATGTAGATTACTGGGTAACTTTTCGTTGCCCCGAATTTACTACGCTTTGCCCCATCACGGGCCAACCCGACTTTGCTGAAATCATCATACGCTACATTCCCGCTAAGCGCATGGTGGAGAGTAAGAGCCTGAAACTCTATCTGTTTAGCTTTCGCAACCACGGCGATTTTCACGAAGATGCTGTAAACATCATCCGCAAAGATTTAACACGCCTCATGCAACCTAAGTATATAGAGGTTGTCGGTCTCTTTACGCCACGAGGCGGCATTGCCATTCATCCTTTTGCGAACTACGGACAGCCTGGCACGAAATACGAAAAAATGGCAGAACAACGGTTCTGCCAACATGGTCTAAGCAATTAGCCTCCACTTATTCTAAACTCAAACCGGTCTTTAGTCGCACTAAAGACCGGTTTGAACTTATATATTCGCCACACGCATGATATCAGCAAACACGCCTGCTGCTGTTACCGCAGCTCCAGCGCCATAGCCTTGGATGAGCATGGGGTATTCGTGATAGCGGGCTGTGGTGAGCAACACAATGTTGTTTGAGCCTTCAATGTTAAAGAAAGGATGCGTGGCTTCAATTTCGCGCAGTCCGACAGTGCCTTTGCCATCGGCCCAAGTTGCTACGTAACGCCAATGTTTGCCTTCGGATTCTAAGCGTTGGCGTTCTGTTTCAAACTTGCTGTCCAATTTAGGAAGCTCCTTCCAGAAAGCTTCTAAACTCTCTGCAAATAGTTCTTGAGGCAGGAAGGGTTGGCTCGCTATATCAGCACACTCAACCCGATAGCCACTTTCGCGCGCCAAAATCGTAAGTTTGCGGATAACGTCCTTGCCGCTCAAATCAATGCGCGGATCGGGTTCACTGTAGCCTTGCTCTTTGGCTTGACGCACGGCCTCGGAGAACGAAACATCATGGCTGATGGCGTTGAAAACAAAATTGAGCGTTCCGCTCAGTACTGCCTCTATGCGCAATATTTTGTCGCCCGAACCCGTGAGGTCGCGGATGGTATTGATTACGGGAAGCCCCGCGCCTACATTTGTTTCAAATAGGAACTTTACACCTCGGTCGCGCGCCGTTTCTTTGAGCCGTTGGTAATTGGCAAAATCGGACGAGGCTGCTACTTTGTTGGCTGTGACGACACTCACGTTGTGTTCTAACAAGTCTTGATAGCACGCCGCAACTTCTTCACTGGCGGTGCAATCTACGAAGACGCTGTTGTAGAGGTTCATCGCCTTGATTTGGCGCACCATGCCGTGAATGCCTTTGTCGGGATGACTGGCATTGAGCGCCACTTCGGGATTAAGACCTTCAGCATCATAGGCAGCACCGCCGCGTGTTGTGATGCCAACGACTTTGATACGCAATGCGCGCTCAGAAAGGAGGCTTCCGCATTGTGCATTGATTTGCTGCAATAGACTACGACCGACCGTTCCCGTTCCACATAGGAAAACGTTGAGGTCCTGATGCCTACTGAGGAAGAAGCTATCATGAAGCACACTGAGCGCTTTGCGCAATACTTCACGACGCACCACAAGTGATATGTTAAGCTCTAAAGCTCCTTGCGCAGAAGCTGCTACGCTGATACCATTACGACCGAGTGTGGTGAAAAGTTTACCAGTGATTCCGGCTACATTCTTCATCTGGCTGCCTACCACAGCGATGGTGGCTAAGCCTTCGGCAAGTTGTGCTGGGTTCATAGCACCTTCGGCTATTTCACGACTGAATTCTTCGTCAAGCACTTGGCAAGCTCGTGGTCCGTCTTCAGGTCGCACGCAAAGCGAAGTACTGGTTTCAGAAGAGGTCTGAGCAACCATAAACACACTGATTCCTGCCTCTGTAATACGTCCAAAGATGCGGCGGTTCACACCAACAACACCTACCATCGACATACCGCTGACAGTGACCATGCTGGTTTCATTCACACTCGAGATACCACGAACAGGATGTTTCGAAGGGGCTGCGTCGGAGCGTATCACACTCCCTGCTTCCTCGGGACGGAAGGTGTTCTTAATATATATAGGTATGCCTTTGACCCGAACGGGATAGATTGTAGGGGGATACACCACTTTTGCTCCAAAGTTGCAAAGCTCAGTAGCCTCTTCGTAGGACAATTCGGGAATGGTGTAGGCGGTAGGGATGACATGAGGGTCGGCTGTCATGAATCCATCCACATCGGTCCATATCTCCAAACATTCAGCATCTAAGGCTGCTGCAATGATAGAGGCTGTGTAGTCAGAACCGCCGCGTCCCAATGTGGTGGTAATTCCTGTTTGGGCATCGCTTGCAATGAAGCCTCCTACGACCGTTAAAGGCTGTAATGGGCATAAAACTTGGCATAGAACCTCGCGCGTTGTCTCAAAATCTACGATCGACGTGTGGCCTGGCCGAGTTTTAATAAGAGTTCTTGCATCTATCAATTGAGCATGGCTCCATGCGGCAGCTATCAATGTAGATGACAAACGTTCACCATAAGAAACAACAGCATCCGTAGTTTTTTGAGTGAGTTCTTCGGTGAGAAAAATGCCTTGAAGAATGCTCTCTAACTCCTCAAAAAGTTGGATAAGCTTTGTGTTGAGTTGATCCTGTTGGTCGGGTGCGATGGTGTCGCGCACCATTTGCAGGTGGCGAAGGCGCATCGCTGCTACTATGTCGCGATAAGATTTATCACCTTGGGCGGCACGATGTGCTGTTTCGTACAATTGATCGGTGACACCGCTCAACGCACTTACAACAACGATTACAGGCTGTTTGGTGCGTTCTACTATTCGTTTAACGTGCTTTATGCTTTCGGGCGTGCCTACCGACGAACCGCCGAACTTGAGAACTTTCATATTGTGAACCGAGAGAAAAAGAGAAGAAGTGGCGTTTGCTAAGCTACTTGACGCGCTTGCCAGCGGGTAGGCCTTCGTTTTGTATGCGGTTGAGCGCGGTTACGACATAATAGCCTGGTGCTTTTTTGCCCGCATCGGCTATTTTGCAGAAAGGATATTTGGTGATACCTACGATAGCAGAAGGATCGGCCAAATTCTGTCGGCTCTTAGAGGCAAAACGATAGACCACGTATTTGACAGGCTTGTCTTTCCACGACGTATAAGCGGGAACATCCCAATAAAGGAATGTGCCTTCGGCGATGGTTTCCGTACCTATACGACGCACTTTACCTGGCGTTTCGTCGGTAATCCACGACATTTGTGGTTGCAGGGCTGGATATCGATGGTAGGTGAGCTCAAGGCGGCGGGCGTAGTCATTATAGTTGTCTGCAATCAGTTTGCTATACCACAGACAAGAACCATCAACGCCAAGTGTTTGTCGCTGCTGACGCAATTTGGCATCCATTTGGTTTACGCTTGGGTTTTGTGGGTCGGCATATTGCATCGTGCGTTCCACGTCTTGCCCTATGATAATCGGACGACCGCTGCTGTAACGCGCCCACCATTGCAGAAGCTCGGAATAGTCGGCGGTGTTGTGACCAATCTGCCAGTAAAGCTGTGGAACGATGTAGTCCACCCAACCTTGCTTTACCCAATGGATTACGTCGGCATAGAGGTCATCATAGTTTTGTAGTCCCGCCGTTGCGCTGCCTGGGATGTTATCGCCTGCCTTAGCATTGTGATAGATGCCAAAAGGAGAAACACCGAACTTAACCCAGGGCTTGGCAGCACGCAGTGTGTCGTGGAGCTGATGAATAAAACGATTTACATTATCGCGGCGCCAATCGGCTTTAGTTTGTGTGCTTAGCCCATAGAGCTGATAGGTACGCTCGTCGTCGAAGGTCTTGCCTGCTACAGGATAGGGGTAGAAATAGTCGTCGATGTGCAACCCGTCAACATCATAGCGGCGCACAATGTCGCCACAAACGTGGGCGATATAATCGCGGTTTTCAGGACGACCAGGATCGAAGAGCAAAAGGTCGTCGTAGCTGATGAACTTGGACTTATCTTTCCAATAAGGATGAGATGTGGCGAGTGCCGTTGTGCCTTTCGTTTTAGCACGGAAAGGATTGATCCACGCATGGAGTTCCATGCCGCGTCGATGACATTCGGTAATCATCCAAGCCAAAGGGTCCCAATAAGGACTTGGGGGCGTGCCTTGCTGTCCGGTTAAGAAGCGGCTCCATGGCTCAAGCGAAGAGGCATAGAGCGCATCGGCTTCGGGGCGTACTTGGAAAATCACAACGTTGCATCGAGCTTGCTTCAGCGCATCTAAATGGCGCGTTAGCTCGGCTTGCATACGATCGGTGCCAAGGCCTTGGAATTGGCCATTTACGCATTGTATCCATGCCCCGCGAAATTCACGCTTGGGTTGGGGAAGGGGAGATGTCGTACGATTTGAAGTATTCGTTTGAGCCGAAACAGTGAGGCTCAATAGCAAAACCAATGAGAATAAGAGTGACTTTTTCATACCGATAATGTTTACAGCGGCCAAAATTACGGATTTCAATACTTTTTCCTTGTTTTATTGGTGAAAATAAAGCGCATAGCCAAAGCCTACGACTTTAGTACGTTCCAAAAACTCATAGGCAACATGACATTACTTAGTTCTTCGGCTTCCTTAAAAAGAGGGGCTATCTCGGCATCTTGAAAACCTGCAATACCACAGCCGATGCGGGTGACGTAGAATGTTAGTTCGGGATGAGACTGTGCAAACGCTATAAATTCGTCAACATAAGGTTTGATAGTCTCTATGCCGCCTTGCATGGTTGGAATGGCATAGCTCTGTCCTTGCATACCTACGCCTTGCCCCCAGACGGCACCAAAGTGTAGCATGGCGGCATGAGCTGCGCCACCGCCGTGCATTCCTTGGAGGTTACTACCAAAAACGAACACTTCATTAGGCTTGAGTTCGCTGATGAAGTCAGGGGTTATCCGATTGTTTTCAACTGATATTGGCATGGTAAAAAGAAGATGAAATTAAAAAACCGCGCCGCACGTTGACACAGGTATTCGCGTGTGCGTGCGGCGCAGTTAGTGTACATTAGCAAGAAATAATAAACATGGTCAGCAATAGGTGTATGTACCTTGTTCGCCTTTGATAATCAATTTGCGCTCACCTGCTTCTATGCGGCCAATGACTTGCGCTTCAATACCATAACTTTGGCTGATAGCAATGGCCTGTTCAGCACATTCGGCGGGGAGATACACTTCAAGGCGATGTCCCATGTTGAACACGCGGTACATCTCTTGCCAAGCGGTTTGGCTTTGTTCTTGAATGACGCGAAACAAAGGAGGAACGGGGAATAAATTGTCTTTGATGACGCGGCAGTTGTCGCCTACGAAATGAAGCACTTTGGTCTGTGCGCCTCCCGTGCAGTGAACCATACCATGAATATATTGGCGCATTTCGTCAAGCAAAGTCTTGACCACGGGCGCATAAGTCCGAGTAGGGGAGAGCACCAATTGGCCTGCCGTGAGCGGTGTGCCTGGTACGGGAGTGTCTAAGCGCAGTTTGCCGCTATACACCAATTCGTCGGGCACGGCGCGGTCGTAGCTTTCGGGATATTTCTCAGCGAGGTATTTGGCAAAAACATCGTGGCGTGCCGAGGTCAATCCGTTGCTGCCCATGCCGCCGTTATACTGCTTCTCGTAAGTGGCTTGCCCCGTAGAGGAAAGTCCTACGATGACATCACCCGGTCGAATGTTGGCATTGTCAATCACATCGGCGCGACGCATACGGCACGTCACTGTGCTATCTACAATAATGGTGCGCACCAAGTCGCCAACATCGGCTGTCTCGCCGCCAGTGGCATGAATACCGATGCCCATGTCGCGAAGCCACTGCAAGAGTTCGTCAGTTCCTTCGATGATAGCACGAATGACCTCGCCTGGGATCAGATGCTTGTTGCGTCCTATGGTGCTACTAACAAGGATGCCATCTACAGCACCTACGCAGAGCAAGTCGTCGGTGTTCATCACGAGCGCATCTTGGGCAATGCCTCGCCAAACACTGAGGTCGCCCGTTTCGCGCCAATAGCAATAAGCAAGGGAAGACTTTGTGCCAGCTCCATCGGCGTGCATGATGTTGCAATAGGCCTCATCGCCGCCAAGAATGTCGGGAATTATCTTACAAAACGCTTGCGGATAAAGGCCCTTGTCAATGTGGCGAATGGCAGCGTGCACGTCCTCTTTGGCAGCACTCACGCCACGCATCATGTATCGTTCGTTTGCCATCATTCGAAGCTCACCGTAGGAGCATTTTGAGCACCAGCCTCAGCCTCAAACTTGGCCTTCGTCTCAAAGCCAAACATGCTAGCGAGGATGTTGCCTGGGAAGCGGCGCACCTTGAGGTTGTATTTCTCAACGGTGGCGTTGAACGTGTCGCGAGCTTTGTTGATGCGGTTTTCGGTACCTTCGAGCTGAGCCTGTAGGTCTTTGAACTGCTCATTAGCTTTCAGGTCGGGATATTGCTCTTGCACCACCATCAAGCGGCCGAGGGCTTGTGAGAGTTCGCCCTGTGCGGCTTGGAACTCTTGGAGCTTTTCGGGGGTGAGGTTGTTGGGGTCAACCGTGATTTGTGTGGCACGAGCGCGGGCATTAATCACGCCTTCAAGGGTTTCTTGTTCATGCTTTGCATAGCCTTTGACAGTGTTGACCAAATTGGGGATGAGATCGGCACGACGCTGATACTGACTCTGTACGTTAGCCCATGCCGTAGTGACAGGCTCTTCGAGTTCTACAATGCCGTTGTAGGTGCTTACACACCACATCACGAGTACAAGTACAATGCCGCCACCAATGAGCAGGCCAAGAGATGCTTTTTTCATAATAATAAAAGGTTTTTAGTTAATGTTCTATGCTGGGAGCGCGGGTGTCTTCGCCCGCATTTAGATTAAAGCTTAAAGGTTAAAGCCGCCGCCCAATTGTCAAATTGTAATTTGTCCAATGGTCAAATGCTACGGCGTCCTCGCCCGCAGTGAGGTTGAAGCTTTGGGGTTTAATGCTTTAGAAACGCCCACCTGCACCGCCGCCGCCGAATGAGCCGCCGCCGAATGAGCCACCACTGAAACCGCCGCCGCGCATGGCGCCGCCAAGGGCTCCGCCCATAATGGCACCGCCTGCCGATGATCCCGAGGAGATGTTGACGTGCTCAGTATCGGTTTGTGTATGTCCGCATTTAGGACAGACATAAGTCACTTGATAGGTCTTGGTATTCGCCGTGCGCGAAACAAGTACGCGTTGTGTCACCTTCATGTAGGTCTTGCACTTCGGGCACTTCTTGCGACCGAAGTAAGCTAAGGCTCCAAGGCCCAAGCCAATGACGCTGATCACACCAATCGCACCGCCAAGGTCGTCGTCGCTTTCTTCGTCAAAGGCGGTGAACTCGGCATAGTCGGGGTCTTGACTGAGGATGCCATGAATGGCGTATGCAGCTTGGCGCATGGCTTCGCCCCACTGTCCTTGTTTCATGTAGGGCACCATCAGACGATTGCCGATGCGGTTGCAAACGGCATCGGGCAGAACGCCCTCAAGGCCTTTGCCTGGGAAGATGCGCCACTGTCTATCTACAGCACTCACCACAATGAGCAACCCATTGTCTGTGCCTTTCTTGCCGAAGCCATATTTGGTAAAGAGACTGTCGCCCCATTCATAGACATCGCCGCCAGCCACACGCCCCACCATGACGCAAACCATTTCTACGCCGAAGCGGTGCTCAAGGTCGTAGGATACGGCATCGAGGGTGTCCACATCGGCTGCGGTTAAGCCAAAATCGGGATTGATGGTGTAGCGCAGGCTATCCTGCAAATGGGGCATGGGCAGGTCGTTTACCGACCAAGCTGAGATCGAGTCGTTAAAAGCGATCTGTGCTTGCACGCTTAGGGCAAGCAATGGAGCAAGGAAGAGAAGGAGTATTTTGTTCCGCATTTTGGGATAAAATCTGTTTTAGCCCTGCAAAAATAAAGATAAAATGCAAATACTACTACATTTTGCACAGAAAAGCTATCACAGTTGTCCATGCCCGCTCCTTTGCCACCAAAGTTGGGAGCGCGGGCGTCCTCGCCCGCAAAAACTTCCCTTGTCTCCACTGGTGGGGGCAAGGGAAGTTTACTAAATCCTATTAGGTTATTAGTTCGATATAAGTTGCTTTTCAATGTTTCTATTTATACCATAACAATAACGAAAGGGACCTTATGCTGTCATGCTGAAACTTTGGAGATATAATCAAGATTTATATTGGACAAGCATTGCTCGTAAAAACTCAGATAAGTATATATAACTTTCACTATTTCTTCCATAAGTACCTATTTTTTCAGAACTTAAAACCCATTCAGTTCCACTCTTCATAAGAAAAAATGCCAATCTGTCAGAATTGTCTTTTTCATATTTAGAATATATTGTATAAGTACGTGTTCCATCTTCACTAAGTGGAAAATTAAGACATTGACCTGTTAAATTGCTCTTGACTTGTAGTTTCTTTCCGTTATCAATAACGCTATATGTATTCATTCCTTCTGCAAATAAATCGCTTATATAAAAATTACCATAAATACGTTGTTTCCAACTTTCTCCTAAATATACATCAGTTTCATTAGGTTGTGCAAAGATATAACAACCAATAGTTCCACTTTTAATATATGGTCCCATCCATATAGCACCTTCTGGAAGTGCTACATTTTTTAATTTAGAAACTGTTTTACTTACCTGATAGCTACCATTTATTTTAACATATGGGTAAATCCAAGCATAAGTATCCTTGTCTATACCAGTTATGGTACATTGAGCATATCCACGACACCTATCGTTTAAAGACTCTACTTTGCTGGCTGGATAGTATTTGTCGCCGACTTTTACTCCATATTCTCTGTCATCTACGAATGCAGAATAATTGTCTATATTAACACGGACAACCATACTTCGTGAGCCATAATAAACAGGTAATGCTTCTTCCGTGAACCAACTGCCACCATCCTTGTATCGATTATACACGTAGGTTGAACCACCTTTTGTCAGCAAGTTTGCAGTCCAGGTGTCCTCTGAAACATCAATAACTTCCCAAACACTTGTATTTGTAAATATACAATGTTTTTCTGCATCATATTTCCATGTACCACCATAAGACTGCTCCCAACCTTGAGAGTTGTAATTATAAATACGATAAGTACCATCTTTCCCAAAATAGATCCTACTTTCTTTAAGTGCTCCTGTGCCATCTGCAGGTGCTTGTCCGCGCCATGCTCCAACAAATTTCATACTTTCTTCATCGAGAGTAACTGTTTGGTTCTCTGTGTTGTTTTCACTGTTTACATCTTCACTGTCGTCGTCTCCTCCGCAAGCGGTGAAACTAAGGGTTAACGCAGCCACAAAGAATAGGGCCATGAGGTTAAAAACTCGTGTTTTCATTTGTTTAATAGTTGTTTTTGGTGTTAAGATTTGAATAGAAAGAATTGTTTACTACGGGTTGCTGCGAAGTACACCTATAACTGTACTCATCGTTGACCTATAACTCAACTGGCAGTTGACTTATAACTGTACTATGAGTTGACTTATAACTGTACTATGAGTTGAGTTATAGGTGTACTCACAGCCCTTTTGCATTCGAGTGTCAACAAGGGGCTAAGATACCTTGCCCATTGTGGTGCCTAAGCCAAGCACAGCTATTGCTTGGCTGCTAGTTTCTTAGATTTTTCCATATCGCTGGGTTCGAAACTGAGATTCTCTTTTTTGAGTTTCAACCCAATCTCTTGAGCGCGTCGGAAACAGCATGTAACATGCTTGATGAGGTTGGCACCTGACTCCCAGCATTCTTTTTGCGTTTCGGCAGCATCACTTTTCAGGCGGGTGTAAAAGGTGCCAATGTCGTCGAGCATCACACTCTGCCCATTTTGCAAGGCATAAATAATTTCAAACTGCAAAGCATCGAGCACGGCACGAATGTCGGCGCGCGAGACAGTAGAGCGCTTCTCTATCAGCTCGGCGAGTTGCTTGGTGGTGACGCGTTTCTGCGGGGCACTCTGCACGTAATATTTCACGACGGTTGTGCCTGGCTTCTTGATAGGCCGTGTCTGATAAGCATAAGCCATAATTAATAAAGAATTTAGTTTGCCGCCGAAAGTCCCCGAATGCGGCTGGGTTTTACTGAAATGTTGGGGTGCAAAAAAGCGCAGGACTTTGTTTTGGGATGTTCGCCTTGAAAGAGGTCCTGGAAATAACCTGTGCAGTGACGAAGAATGAAACAATGAACCCACGCTGTACGCATATACACTTCAAAGTTTGTAGAGTTAGACTGCATACTTACTTTGGGATATACGAAACAGAAGCGGGCGTCGGTTGTCTCTATCCTACTGCTTGAGAAATTTTCCAGGTTTCTTTCAACGGACAGAAGCAAAAACGCCTTCTTGGCCTTGCGGATTTCTCCCGCAAGACGGGGGCAAAGATAAGGTTTTATTGTGGATATGGCAAAAGGAACGCCCTGTTTTTGCAATTATGGTGCAGAAAACGGGGCGTTGCTGGGAGGGGGGGGCACTAAAGGTGATCCACAAATCAATTAAAGCCGTAAGGCTTATTCTGTTATGAAGTATTGCTGCATTATGTTGCTAAATAATCTTGTAAGTTATAATCCATTTGTAGCTAAGACGGTTAGTGCATGCTGTATTTCTTCTGATGTAGGCGGATTTGGAATGAGCCACTCTACGGTCTCACTATAATCAATGTCATCAAAGTAGCAGAGTTGGGAGCGGAACAATTTTTCGGAATAGAGTTCACCAAAAATTTGAATAGCGGCAGTTGAAACCTCTGCTATCGTAAAGTGATTGTGCAATAGATAATATAGATCAACGTAATCTTTCCACTTAGACCGACGACCAAGGGCGTATGCTTTCATAGCTGCCAGTTGCAGTAGGGATGGGAGACGGAAAGAATTCTGAAACGTTGCAGTTGGCTCAATAGGAAAAGGATATTGGAAGAAGGTGATCTTTACGTCGTTGACTACAAGGTTCATCTGTTCCGATACACGACGGGTTACTGTATAAGCGACCGACGCTGCTGCGATTTTGTCAAGGTTACGCTTGTGGTTAATAGCCGACGATTTGAATAGATCAAAGTCAATGGAGCGACGATGACCTATGTAGAGTGCGATGGCCGTGCCGCCAACCAGATAATACTCGCGACGAAACTTTTCCATCAACGGGAGCAACTCTTTTTGATTTTGGCTTAATATCTCACTGTACATACTTCTTCAGAACGAGTGAAAAGAAATGATAAATTTCAGGATAGTAGTTCAACTTTTGTCGTCCTTTGGCTGAGAAGAACACTTCTGCCACGCGTTTGCCTCCGAGTGTGTCAATCAGTTCGTGATAATCGTTGAGCGTTCCGTCATTTAAGATGCGCTCAACGAGCAGGGCATCGCTGATTTTTTGTTTCTCTGCATCGGGCGTGTACCAAAAGAGATTCTTATGCTTCTCTATGATTTGTTCGCGTGACATCATTTGAATGTTTGGCTCTTGGGCTACAAAAATAATCTATGCGTACGAGAATTATGCTGTTATACGCTAAAAAGTACTATTATGCTTTCGCTAAGCACTCATTAGAGTACTACTTAAGGTCCCTGACTTTAGCTGCCGCTCTCTTATTTCGCTTCCACCACAGGTAGTAGCCCGTACAGGGCAAGGTGGCTCCGATGAGTGCGGCGAGGAGGTAGAGTATGCGGGTGAAAAGTCCGCCCCAGCGACCGAAGTGGAGGGCTTGGAGCGCGGCGTGGAATGGGCTTTTGGGTGAGGGTTGGTGCTGGGCTACGTGGCGCACTTTTGAGGAAGGGGCGGGGGAGGAGTTGGGAGTGCTTGCCGAGGCTTCGCTGTGCTGATGAGGAAGGGGCGTTGCTGCCGAGGGGGATTGAGTTGGAGCGGTGTGCTGCTCTTCGTGTCCAAAGATGGTTTGCGCGCCTTGTCGGTACCAGCCGAAGGTCCATGCGGGACCAGTGAGTGCCATGAGGAGCAGGAAGATGGCTGCAAAGAGGCCAAGGGTGACATGGCTGTCGTAGGCAAAGCGGTGGAAGCCTTTGTTGGTCTTGATGGAGAGGCGACGACGGAGCTGTGCTTTGCTACGCGGCCACCACAGGATAAGCCCTGTTAAAATAATAATGGTCATGGCAATGGCAGTAAGCCCTACGACGATGCGCCCCAAGGAGAGCGCGCTGTGGGGGTCGCCCTCGGGGGTGTGGAGCAAATAGCGATGGAGCGAACGGATTGTAACGAAGAAGTCGGATCCAAGCGGACGGCCATAGACTTCGCCGGTATAGGGATTGACGAGAAAATCGCCTCGTCCCATGCCTGCGATGACGGCTCGGGCAGGAGCGGTGGGTTCGTCGCTGACTTCAAGTGATAGAAGGATTTGGTCGGCGGAGAGTTGCGACTCTACTTTCTCTAAGAGCACACTGTCGGCGAGGTGTGTTGCTCCTGTTGGGAACGTGATGTGATACTTGTTGTAGTTGAGCCCTTGGATGATTTCTTTTTCAAACACCAACAGTGCTCCCGTTAGGCACATTAAGAAGATGATGATGCCAAAGGGTAGGGCGAGCCAGCGATGAAGGATGAGAAAGAGTTTACGCATGGAGTGAAAAGAAGCCTCACCCCCAAAAGGCACGAGGGTGAGGCTAAGCGTTTAGAATGGATTGACTATTCCTAAGTTGCGATCAACGAGCAGACCGTCTTGAGGTGTGAGTGAGTAGGTGCCGGCTTTCTTGGCGCGAAACTTAATGACGAAGAGCGTTTGGTTGCCCTCGTCGAGCAGGACGTCGTTGCCACGATTGACAAAGGTGGGATAAAGTGCCTTGGTTCCATTGGTGTGCAGACGGTCGTTGGTGAGGTTCACCATATTCTTCATGCCAATGGGCTCAATGCTCATGAACTCCAATTCTGCGGGATCGTAGGGCAGAGCAAAACCAACGCCATTGACAAAGTGGAGGTCAGTGCCACTCACTGTGACGCGGATTTCATCGCCAGCTGTGTATTGTTGCTTATCGCTAACGAGCTGGAGCGTTCCTGCTACATGGTCGTTGCTCTCTTTTGCACCACCGTCAAGCTGAGTGGTGACGACGCTGATGTCGTAAGCATCAATCTGCCCATTGCCATTGATGTCGCCAATGCTCACATAGTCGAAGTCGGCATCGCCACGACGCAGTCCATTATAGTTCATATAGCTTGTGAGGTCGTTATCGTCGATGCGGCGGTCGCGGTTGATGTCGCCTTGGAGCTGACTTTCGGTGCCTTCTTTGCGGAACACATAGAGTTCGCGTCCGCTGGCAAAGTTGCCTACGGCTTCGTCAATATGCAAACGGATGTAGCGAGCTGTTTGTCCGTCAGCAAAGTTGATAGTCTTGGGGTCACCATTGCGCTCCCACACGAAGGCCGCGGGTTGGCTCCATAGTTGTTTGTCGGTGCTGATACTATACGTTCCTTTGGTGATGCAACCATTGCCAGCATCTTCGCGCGGCATATAGACAAGCGAGGATAGTTCGTTGACACTGTGGAGATCGATGGTGAGCGTACCGCCTGCGGCATCGTGGGTGCTCCAGTCGCTGTGCCACATAGTCTTTTCGTCGCGATCGAAGAGTTTGTCAACATCTTGCCCGCCTTGGTTCTTAAAGGTTGTGATACCAGTCACGCCGCTAACAGCCCATTTCAAGGGGTCGGCAGTTGTCCGCACACTAATGGTGGTCCAAGGCGAAACGGCACTATTGCCAACGGCGCGTAGCCGGAAGGAATAGTCTGTTTCGGGTGTTAAGCCATCAAGGGTGAATTGCTTGGCGCGAATGGTGCTTTCTATCATGCCGTCACGCTCAATCTCGTAGAACTGCGCATCGGGAACAGCTGTCCACTGAGGGGTGACGGAATAAGCTGCTGTTTGCTTCATGGTGACAACAGGCTGAGCTAATGTTGCGGGCAAGTTGTCGGTTTCGGGTACACTGAGTGCCAAGGGCTGGAAACCTTGTACGTCAACACGTATTGCGTTGGCGGCAGTATTGGTCTTAGGAAGTTTCACCATGATACGCGGATTGGTGCGCAGGCCTTCGATAGGCGATGACTGGCCTTCTGTCATAAACATGGTGAGCTGCGGCGCGTCTTCAGTGTAGGCCCATCCTTGTTCTGCAGTTTCAAGTTCGGCGGCTGTAAGTTTGCGGAGTTTTATTTTCTTTCCACCTATGGTGGCAACAACCTTACGAGGAGCAGCACCCGTGTTGATGACGAGGTCGGTTTGTTTCAGAGGCTCAAAGCCTTGGAAGCTGCCTACTGTTGGTGCTATCTCTATGCTCAAGACACCTTTTCCTGTGACACAAGTGCTAACGTTTGTCGCCGCGTGCTCTCCGCGCAGATAGGCTTGCGTGCGTCCGTCGTCGTCGTACTCGGTGAATTGAGTGCCTTGATGCGCATAAATGAAGTATTTTCGATAGTCTGTAGGAGCTTGGTTTGGCGTATTGTGTGGGCGCGTCATTGGAATGATGGCGTCAGCTGCGGCAAACACGGGAAGTTTCCACAGCGGTGCGTCAAAGTTGTTGATGATGCGTGCGCCGAGGTAAGTTTCTCCAGTGAAGATGTCGGTCCATCGGCCTTCAGGGAGATAAATACCATTGCGAATATCGTTGCCCAATGCGTCAGCAGCAGTATTCTTATAAATGGGAGCCACAAGCAGGTAGGGGCCATACATATATTGATATTGTGTCTGAGAGCCCAGCGTGTATCGGTTGGGGTAATCGAGGAACATGGCACGTATCATGGGCTTTCCATCTACAGCTGTGCGAGCAATGCTGTAAGTATAGGGCATCAAGGCGGCTTTGAGCTTCAGGTATGTTCGATTGAAACTTGCTGCAGGCTCGCCCAATGCTTGTGGGTACTTGGGATTTGCTCCCCATCCATCCATGTTGAGTTCCATCGGGGTAAAGGTTTTCCACTGGTACTCGCGAACGTTTACGGGGAGGTTTTTCCCACCAAAGATACCATCTACGTCGTTGGTAATATTGGGCTGTCCGCTAAGTCCTGCCCCGATAAATGTAGGAATATGATAGCGGATGTATTCCCAGTCGCCTCCAGTTTGGTCACCGGTCCAAATGCCAGCATAGCGCTGTGTGCCAGCCCAGCCGTCAACAGAAATAATAAACGGACGCGCATCGTTGCCATAGCGGGGCATGATTTCGCCTACATCAGCCACACCGTTAAGCCCAAAGCTATAACCTGCACCCACCCAAGCCACGTCGGTTTTGAGCACACGCACGCCTGCTGTGCCTACTTCGCCTATGATGTCGCGTTGCAGCAGTGGTTCAATACCTTCTTTGGGATAGAGGTCACTCTGTGTCCACAAACCGATTTCAACACCTTTGCTGCGAGCATATTCACCAAACTGACGCAGGTTTTCAATGTTGCCTTCAAGCGAGCCCGTCTGACCATAGCCAGCACCATAGCCATCGTTGGGCAGAAACCACCCAAGCGGCATATCAGCCTTTAGATAGCGATCGATAGCAGCGCGAGCAGAGAACTGATAGCCACCAGGAATTTCGCCGTTGAGACTTTCACGAATACCACCATTGTCTGTTTGACTTTCATTGTATCGGTGTCCGTCTTCGTAAGCCATGAGACCGCCACCATTTTCAACACGTGTCCAGTAGTCGCGGTTATAAGCATTCAGATGCCCCTCGTAGAAGCCAAACTTTGGCAGCAACACTGGATGTCCTGTGAGCTGATAAAAGTCATTCAAAAGCGCTATGGGCGTTGCGTCAACCATCAAGAACACATCTAAGTAGTTTTCATTGTGCGACAGCTGGCAAACTCCAGGTGTAGTTTCACCGAAGTCGTAACGACCAGGCTTGAACGTATGCCACATAAGGGCATATCCAGCCGTGGTCCAATAGAAAGGTGTGGGCGATGCTACGCCGCCGTCCACCCAGTTATTGGTGTTTTCAATAGCGATACTGTGCCCACGATGCGAGAACCGCCCGTTTTGCACGCCGCCGCCATAAGTGTATTCGTTTTCAGATAGTGCGAAGCGTAATGTCACTTTGTTCTGTTCAAACTCAGCAGCCTGCGTTTCTTTAACAACGATAGACCCCGTGCGCAAGTCTGTTGCAGTGAGCAATCCAAGTTGTTTGTTGAATGATAAACGCACCTCATCGGTTTGGACCGCGTATGCCGTACCAAGATCTTCCAACTTTACCATACTCACTCTTTTGCGTGGTTGTTTCAGCAAGATTTCAGCTGGAGGCTCTGCCGATGGATTGCGCACAGCTTCTCCAGAAGGATCTGAAAACAAACGCACTACATTAGACGCATAAAAATCTACCGTCATCGTGCGTCCGCTTTCGTAGGTCAGCACGATAGCCGTTTGTCCTGAGGTACGCGCCTCTTTGATAGACTCAGCTCGAAGCTGCAGGGAGATAAGACTTAATAGCGTAAGAGCTATTGAAAGAACATTACGATAAGAGAGAGGTGCCATGATAAATACTAAAATGTTTTATTGTTACTAATCCAAGCGTCAATGATGGCAATTCCTTTTTCCGTACAACAGCCACGAATGTAGCGCAAGATGGTATTTGAGAAAACATGCGCCATTGTATGCTTTTCAATCAAATGAAGCGCAAAGACATTTTCAACCATCATTGCTGTCATGTCATAGACGATTTCAAAGTCGGTCTCGGGTAGGAAAACACCTTCCTCAATGCCACGCACCAAAAAGGCGACCGCTTCTTGTCGCTGTCGTTCGTGTTGTTCTGCAAAATATTTGCGTGCGGCAGGATAGTCCTGCAATTGGGCTACAAAGACAGGGCTGATATGGTGACTTTCATTAAGCTTTAACCGAAAAACACGCAAAATACCCTCAAGAACGTTCGCACTTTCTTTAACAGCTTCTTCCATCTGCAAGCGATTTTGTTCCTGCTTTTGCTTTAGGCAACCAAGCACAAGTCGTTCCTTGCTTTGATAAATTTCATAAAGTGTACGCTTGCTGATGTGCAGGTCTTCAGCAATTTGACTCATCGTTATCTCCTTGATGCCCTTATTGTGAAAAAGCTTCAAGGCATAAGCTATGATTGTGTCGCGATATTGCGGGTCGTCACGTCTGAGCATGTTGTTTTTTTGTAAAGTGCGGTTCTTTCCATCAATCGGCGACAAATATAGACAAAAATAAACCTAAACAGCTCTTTGCAGGTAAAGTTTTCAAATAGATAGCATTCGAGGCGTGCACAGCAACCGCCTCGAATGCTATCATAGACAAAAGAATTCTTATTTTAATCAAGCTTGTGGATGACAAGCCCGCTACGGAGCTTTGGTTCAAACCAGGTGGCTTTGGGAGGCATAATGTTGCCGCTGTCGGCGATATCCATGATTTGCTGCATAGTGACGGGATAGAGGGCAAGCGCCATCTTCATTTCTCCGCTGTCAACGCGGCGCTTGAGTTCACCGAGCCCTCGCAAACCTCCAACGAAATCAATGCGCTTGTCTGAACGCAAATCTTTGATGCCAAGTATTTGGTCGAGAATGAGGCGACTTGAAATATCCACGTCAAGCACTCCGATAGGATCGTCTTCTTTGTATGTGCCAGGCTTTGCCGTAAGGCTGTACCAAAGACCATCAACGTATAACGAGAACTCGTGAAGCTTGGCGGGTTTATAGATGTCAGCTCCTTGAAGTTCTACGACAAAGTTCTCTGAAAGTTTTCCGAGGAAGGCTTCTGTCGTTAGTCCATTAAGATCGCGCACCACGCGGTTGTAGTCAAGGATAGTGAGTTGCGAAGCTTGAAATGCTACGGCCATGAAGTAGTTGTATTCTTCAGTGCCTTTGCTATTTGGGTCTTGAGCGGCCTTCTCTGCTCCCACAAGAGCTGCTGCGGCACTTCTGTGATGCCCATCGGCAATGTAGAGTGCCGGCATCTTGGCAAATTCTTCGGTGATAAGTGCGATGTCGGCATCATCTTTCACAAGCCAGAATTGATGGCGAAATCCGTCGATAGGTGCAATGAAGTCGTACTCAGGTTCTGTGGCTGCATAGCGCATAAGTAGCGCATCAAGAACTGTATTGTCGGGGTAGGCAAAGAATACAGGTTCTATGTTGGCATTGTTGACACGCACGTGCTTCATGCGGTCTTCTTCTTTATCTCGACGCGTGAGCTCGTGCTTTTTGATGAGTCCACTCTGATAGTCTTTGGTGTGTGCTCCGATGACAAGGCCATACTGCGTTTTGCCGTTCATGGTTTGGGCATAGATGTAGTACATTTCCTTGTCGTCCTGCACAAGCCAACCTCTGTCTTGAAACTTTTGGAAGTTTTCGGCAGCTTTCTCATAGACGCGCGGGTCGTATTCGCTGATACCTACGGGGAAGTCTATCTCGGGTTTTATAATATGGTAAAGCGACATTTCGTTATCGCCTGCTTCTGCACGCGCTTCTTCGCTTTCAAGTACGTCATAGGGGCGGCTCTCTACTTGCTCCACGAGGTTGCGAGGCGGACGCAAGCCTTTGAAAGGTTTTATGGTTGCCATAAGGGAAGTAATCATAAAATAGGCCTCACCCCTTTGGTTGAGGGTGAGGCTTGTTAGACAATCTTTTTACTTGTTAACTTGGAATTTCGTGCAGCCTTCTTTGAAGTAGGCCGTAATTTGGCGAGCTGCTGCAATACCTGCATTGATGTTTGCTTCTTGTGTTTGAGCACCCATCTTCTTAGGAGTACTGAAGTAACGTCCTTCAAACTGCTTGAAATCTCCATCAGCATCAGGTTTGATGTCTGTCACAAAGCGCAAGTCTTCGCGCTCTTGCATCAAACGAAGCAGACCAGGCTCGTCAATGACTTCTTTGCGAGCTGTATTAACAAGCACTCCGCCTTTCTTCATCTTTCCGACAAGGTCATATCCAATGCTTTGCTTCGTTTCGGGAGTGGCTGGGATATGAAGTGAAACAACATCGCACTGTTCAAAAAGCTCTTCCTGTGACTTTGCGGCATGAACGCTAGCGGCTTCTATCACATCGGCTGGGCAGTAGGCATCGTAGGCATAGACATCCATGCCAAAGCCTTTAGCAATACGTGCAACATTGCGCCCAACATTGCCAAAGGCCAGAATGCCGAGTTTCTTGCCGAGCAGTTCTGTGCCTGCCTTGCCATTGTAGAATCCACGCACTGCGCTGACCAACAGGCCGAAAACGAGTTCGGCAACGGCGTTGGCATTTTGCCCAGGTGTGTTTTCTACCACAACATTGTGCGCTGTAGCTGCAGCCAAATCCACGTTGTCATAGCCAGCACCTGCGCGTACCACAATTTTGAGATTTTTTGCTGCGGCTAACACTTCGGCATCGATTTTGTCGCTACGAATGATGATGGCATCAACACCAGCCACGGCTTCAAGAAGTTGGGCTTTTTCGGAATATTTCTCAAGTAGAACCAATTCATTGCCTGCGGCTTCGGTTTCTTTGCGAATGCCCTCAACAGCTGCAGGCGCAAACGGCTTTTCTGTTGCTATTAGAACTTTCATAATAGTACTTTAGAGTTAATGCTTTGCTTCGTATTCTTTCATGCAATCCACAAGAGCCTGCACACCTTCAAGTTCCATAGCATTGTAACAGCTGGCGCGGAAACCACCAACGCTACGGTGACCTTTGATGCCTACCATACCGCGTGCTGTAGCGAAGTCGAAGAAGTCTTTTTCGAGCTCCTTGTATTCGTCTTTGAGCACGAAGCAGATGTTCATTAGCGAACGGTCTTCTTCGTTTGCAGTACCCACAAAGAGTTTGTTGCGATCAATTTCGCCGTAAAGCAGTTCTGCACGGGCTTCTGCACGGCGTTGCATGGCTTCTGTGCCGCCCATCTTCTTGATCCATTGCAGATTTTTATATGCGCTATAGATAGGCACTACAGGCGGTGTATTGAACATTGAGCCTTTGTCGATGTGTGTGCGGTAGTCAAGCATCGTAGGAATAGTGCGGCTCACCTTGCCAAGGAGTTCGTTCTTCACGACAACAAAGGTGACACCAGCCATTGCCAAATTCTTCTGCGCTCCACCGTAGATCATGCCATACTTGCTTACGTCAACGGGGCGTGAGAAAATGTCGCTCGACATATCGGCAACCAATGGTACAGGGCTGTCGATGTCCTTACGGATTTCTGTTCCGTAAATGGTATTGTTCGTTGTGATATGGAAATAGTCGGCATCAGCTGGAACCTGATAGTCCTTCGGAATGAAAGTATAATTAGCATCTGCGCTGCTGGCAACTTCAACGACTTCGCCGAAGCCTTTAGCTTCCTTGAGGGCTTTCTTAGCCCAAACTCCAGTGTTGAGATATGCGGCTTTCGTTTCCAAAAGATTGTAAGGCACCATGCAGAATTGCAGACTAGCTCCACCGCCAAGGAATACTACGCTGTATCCTTCGGGCACACCAAGAACCTCTTTGAACAAGGCATCGGTTTCGTCCATTATAGCTTGCCAATCTTTACTGCGGTGGCTAATTTCCATTAGCGAAAGACCATTAAAATCACGGCAAGCATCGGCAACGGCTGCCATCACTTCTTGCGGGAGGATAGACGGACCCGCACCGAAATTGTACTTCTTCATAGAAATGTGAGAATTGAAAAGATTAAGATTAAGTTGTTGTCGCTTTTAGGTTTTTGGGAATACCTGCATCCCCACCATCCTAAGTCGAAAACCTATTGCTACTAAATGAGCGATTAGGTTTTAACAGCGCGAAAGTAGTTCTTTTTTACTAATTGTGGCTATGTCTGTGTTTTTTTTCACCTTTTTCGCGCAGTTTTGCGCAAATGTGTGGACAAAAGACAAGGTATAAAGAAATCGCAAAACGCCAACATGAGCGCTCTGCGATTTCTTTATATACGGTGTGTGTGTTACGATGCTTATTGAGCATCATTCTCAGGAGCTTGGTCAATGAGCTCGAGGAATTGGTCAAGCCGCGGTGTTATGATAATTTGTGTTCGGCGGTTGCGTTGCTTTCCGCTTTCGGTCGTATTGGTGGCTATCGGGTTATACTCACCGCGTCCAGCAGCTGAAAGGCGGCTTGGGTCAACACCATAGCGCGTTTGAAGCTCTTGTACTACACTCGATGCTCGCAAACATGAGAGATCCCAGTTATTGCGAATGTTGGGGCGTGAAATAGGAACATTGTCCGTGTTACCTTCTACCAGCACGTCATAATCGCTGTAGTCCATAATAATTTTAGCAATCTTAGAGAGTGTTTCGCCAGCACGCTCGCCAATTTCGTACGATCCGCTCTTGTAGAGCATGTTGTCTGCCAGTGAGATATACACCACTCCTTTTAGCACTTGTACATCAACCTCCTGCAGTTCTTCGCGTGTCAAGCTACGTGTCAGGCGATCGGTCAACACTTGATTGAGGGAGTCGCTACGATTTTTGGCATCGACGAGCTGGTGGATAAAGCGGTTTGAAGCGTTAATCTCATCAACAAGCTTGCCGATGTTCACAGCACCTTGACTTACGCTTTGGCTATAGTTTGACATCAGTGTGTTATACTGATTTTGAAGGTCGGCCAAGCGTTGACGTTCTTCAGCCAATCGCTCTTCAAGGCTGCTACCCTGTGTGCGCAGTTGGGCAATTGTCACTTGTGCATCGTTATACTGGCCTTGAAGTGTAGAATAATTGCCACGCAAGTCGGCATGGCGGGTGCGCAGGCTGTCGTATTGTCCTTGCAGGGCTTGGAATTGTTTCTTGCTTACACAGCTTGTGGTAAACAACGTTGCCAACATGATGATGGCCAATGAGAGAATGTTCTTTTTCATTGCTAATTTGCTTGCTTTTATGCTTGCTTTAGTTTGATTTGTTACGTTTTTTCAGACGGCAAAGTTAGCTTAGGGTTTAATTGCAGCCAAATGTTTCTTAGAAATTTAGGATTATTTATATATCTTCGCGCCCAAAAGTTAAGAGGCGTTCCTTTTTTTATTCTTTTTTATGAGTGCAGAAATAATTCGCTGGGTGCTTGAGAACTTAGACTACTGGATTGTCGTTCTCTTTATGGCCATTGAGAGCAGTTTTATTCCCTTTCCTTCTGAAGTTGTTGTGCCACCGGCAGCGTGGCTGTCAATGGCGAGCGACTCGATGAACATTGTGCTTGTTGTGGTTGCCGCAACGATTGGAGCCGATGTGGGTGCGTTGGTCAATTATGCGCTTGCCCGATATCTCGGCAGACCCATTGTATATCGGTTTGCTGATAGCCGATTGGGGCATCTTTGTTTGCTTGATCGTGCTAAGGTTGAACACGCAGAGGACTACTTCCGTCGTCATGGCGCAACGAGCACTTTCTTTGGACGCTTGGTTCCCGCTGTTCGGCAGCTCATTTCTATTCCAGCAGGCTTGGCTAAGATGCCTATCGGAAAGTTCCTAGTATTTACGACGCTTGGAGCGGGTGTTTGGAACACCATTCTGGCTTTGATAGGGTGGGGGATCTATCGTTTCACGTCGGTAAAGACCGTTGATGAAGTCTATCAACTCGCTAAGCAATACAATGCCGAAATCAGCATTGCCGTTCTGGTGATTGTGGCTATTGCCATAGGTGTTGTTGTTTACAAAGCTCGGAAGAAATAGATACCGTTATTATATATAGTAGTATGCACACTTACGAAGAAAAGTTATCCGCATTTGGTCGTTTGCTCCGTGTTATGGACGATTTGCGTGAGAAATGCCCTTGGGATCATAAGCAGACCAATGAAAGCTTGCGCGCAAACACGATAGAAGAAACTTATGAGCTTTGCGATGCTATTCTCAACAAGGACAATGAGGGGATTTGCGAGGAGCTTGGAGACGTGACGATGCACATGGTGTTCTACGCTTTGATTGCTCAAGAACAAGGTTTTTTTGATATAGCCGATGTTTGCAACCGTGTATGCGACAAACTTATTTTTCGCCATCCCCATGTATATCCGCCAGCGGGAGAGAGGCAATCTTCTGCCGACAGTGTTGAGAAAGTGCTCGACCAGTGGGAGCGTATAAAGCAGAAAGAAAAGAAGGGGCACAAGACGGTCCTGGGCGGTGTTCCGCAAAGCCTTCCCGCGCTCATCAAGGCTTATCGCATTCAGGACAAAGCCCGCCACGTGGGGTTTGATTGGGAAAAGCGTGAAGACGTGTGGGACAAGGTGAAAGAGGAAATCGCTGAGTTCGAAGCTGAAGTAGAAACGCTTGATAAACAAAAGGCTGAAGAGGAATTTGGCGACGTGCTTTTCAGTTTGATCAATGCTGCACGGCTCTATCACATCAACCCCGACAATGCACTCGAGCACACCAATCGAAAATTTATCCGTCGCTTCAATTTCTTAGAGGCCACTGCGAAGCAGCAAGGACTAAGTCTGTCCGAGATGACGCTTGACGAGATGGACCATATTTGGGAACAAGCCAAAAAGCAAGAGCGTCAAGACACTCAGTCCAACAATCCCGAATAAATTCTATGCGCGACATTTCATCTTTCTTGTCGTCACCTTGTTTTGCACTCTACCGACTGCCGCGCACTGGCACGGTACACATCATTTCTGCCACAAATGCGCTTTCGGCAACAGACATTGCCGACCTCGTTTCATTCTCTAAAGACAATAGCGGATCAGATGGCGGTTTTGTCATAGCTCCTTACGACAAATCTCGGCACGAAACTATTTTCATTCCTGCCCAAAAGCGCACGCATATCAACAGCATCACGCTTCCCCATGAGCCACAGCTCCTAAGCGGCTACGAGGAAAGTGATCAGAAACGCTATATGGACGATTTCGCACTCATGAGTGAGCAACTCCATTCGGGTAGAGCGCTGAAGGTTGTTTTGGCAAGAAAAGTGCGTTTGCGCTTGGTGGCTTTCACGCTTGACATTCTTCGCGTCTTTGGCACAGCCTGCCAGATGTATCCCAACAACTTCATAGCTCTTTGGAACACTCCACAGACTGGAACCTGGCTTACGGCTACGCCTGAACTTCTGCTATCGCGTAGCTCCGACGACCGCTGCCACACCATGGCCTTAGCTGGCACAATGCCCTTGTCCAATGAAGCGGCCTTGCGCATGGGCGGGTGGGATGCCAAAAACTTTGAGGAGCAGCGCTATGTGCAGCAGCATATCTTCAAAGTCCTTGGCGACCTGAGCCTACACTATGATGTCAGCGACACGCGCATTGTCCGCTCAGGGGATTTACTTCATTTATGCACCGATTTCCGTTTCCCAACGCCTCAATCAGTAGGCCTCCTGCTTGATTGGCTCCATCCTACGCCCGCAGTGTGTGGCCTACCTGCCAAACGCGCTCATTCGCTTATTGCCGAGCAGGAACACATCGAGCGCGACTATTATGCAGGCTACAGCGGCCCTATCAATCCCGATGGAACTTTTGGTCTCTACGTCACACTTCGCTGCCTTCATCTCGTTGAGCAGGGTTGCGACCTCTATGCAGGAAGTGGTCTGCTTGCAGAAAGCAATGCTTATGACGAATGGCAAGAAACCGAGGGCAAATTAGACTCCTTACGCAAACTGATGCCATTGAGAGGGTAGGGCGATGCACATGCTTTTCAGTAATTAATGAAAGTTCAGAGGCTATCGTTATAAGGGCTATGTTCAAGTGCGTAACTCGTTTTACCCGATTAACCCACTGACTGTACAATTATAGCCCGTTGCGCAAAGCCAATCCTACAATGTATTCTTCAAAGCCTTCCGTAAACCAACTCATTGCTCAGATGCACGCCCACGGTATTGCTCATGTTGTGGTCTGCCCAGGTTCGCGCAATGCCCCGATTGTTAACGACCTCTTTGAGTTGGCGAGAACAACATCCATAAAGCTTTTCCCAGTCACCGATGAGCGCTGTGCCGCCTTTGTCGCCATAGGGCTCTATCTTGCAACACAAAAACCTGCTGCCGTCTGCGTTACCAGCGGAACAGCTCTCTTAAACACCTTGCCTGCCGTGGCTGAGGCCTATTACCGACACGCTCCGTTGCTGATCGTGTCAGCCGACCGCCCACCTCAGGATATCAACCAGCTGAAAGGACAAACTCTGCCCCAAAACGGCGCGTTACTGCCCTATGCCCCTACGTGGCAACTACCCGAAGAGGGTGGACAACATTGCGAAGAGCGTCTGAGCGAAGCCTTAGCAGCTTTGTCAAGAAATGGCGGCAGCCCTGTTCATATCAACGTGCCACTCTCTGAGCCACTCCATATATATAATAAGGAGTACATCGCTCTGTCTGCTGTGGTAAAAAACGATGCTCAAAAAACCGACACGCCTATTGTGCCGTCGCTGATGCAACGTATCATGGAAGCCCGTCAGCCCACCATTGTGGTAGGCCACATGGACTTCGCGCCCGAAGATTTGCTGTCGCAGCTCGTTGCCAGTCACAAATTCTTGGTTATAAGCGACTCCATTTGTTCGCTACAAACCTTGGTCAAGAGTCAACAAGCCCAACTGCAACAACTCCCCAATGCCAGCTGCCATCATTCCTTCAGCCCCGATCTGTTCATACATATCGGCGGAGCTCTTGTTGAGAAACGACCGCTGTGGTTGGATGGCCACGAAAACGTTCCTGTTATTCGCATAGAAGAATCGGCAGACCTTTCTCCGCAAGCTTTCGGACGATTGGAAGCTGTAGTGCACTGCTCAACCGTAGCCGCTCTGCGCCAATTGACCAACCTGCCTGCAAAAGAAAGCGTCAAAGCTCTGTATGCTTTTTGTCAAAATCGGTCGCGAGACACTTCTGCCTCCTTTCAACTTTCGCAAAGTGCCGCAGTCTGCCGTGCGTTTATGGACAGTCTGAAAACACTCTGCAACCATTCTCACCTCATCATCCACGTAGGCAATAGCCAAGTGCTGCGCGATATGAACCAGGCCGCAATGAACAATCCTCCATGCAAACTCTTTTGCAACCGAGGTGTTAATGGCATTGACGGCAGCCTGAGTGTAGCAGCAGGCCACAGCCTCGCCACCGCCCAAAATGTCTATTGCGTGCTTGGCGACCTTAGTTTTTTTTACGACAGCAATGCGCTCTGGAACGAACGTCTGCAGGGTAATCTGCGCATCCTACTTATCAACAACGGCGGCGGCAGAATATTCCAAAACGTCAAAGGTGTTAGCAGCAGCCGTGCTTACCAACACATCGCCGGCCACCATCATAGCACGGCACGAGGCATCTGCGAAAGTTACAGCATTAACTACATGGCTATTAAACCACAAGATGCCATAGACAATCCTCAACTATTCAAGCAATTTGCGGCTCCGACAACACAAGAAAGCCGCCCGCTACTCATCGAATGTTTCTGCGAATAAAGAAGAAGCGAAGCTCACCAATGTAAAACCATCTTAAATACTACAACCATGCGAAACTGGACTCCTATCAAGCAATTTCAAGAAATTCTCTTCGACTTTTATAACGGCATAGCACGCATCACCATCAACCGCCCGCGCTATCGCAATGCCTTTACCCCGCTCACCGTACAAGAAATCAGCCAAGCGCTGACCTACTGCCGCGAAGCCCAAGACGTATGTGTAGTCGTATTGACTGGTGCTGGCGACAAAGCCTTTTGCAGTGGAGGCGACATGCACGTGAAAGGTCGCGGCGGCTACGTGGGCGAGGATGGAGTGCCTCGGCTCAATGTGCTCGATGTGCAAAAACAAATCCGCACGCTCCCCAAACCCATCATAGCCATGGTCAATGGATATGCCATCGGCGGCGGCCACGTGCTTCATCTCGTTTGCGACCTCACCATCGCCTCCGAGAACGCACGTTTCGGACAAACAGGCCCCCGCGTAGGCTCATTCGACGCTGGTCTTGGAGCAAGCTACCTGGCGCGTATCGTAGGACAGAAGCGAGCTCGCGAAATATGGTTCCTCTGCCGGCAGTATTCCGCTCACGAAGCCGAACAAATGGGGATGGTCAACAAAGTAGTGCCCCTCGCTCAATTAGAAGACGAAACTGTAGCTTGGGCTCAAGAAATCATGCAACTTTCGCCTTTAGCCCTACGTATGATCAAGGCAGGCCTCAATGCTGAACTCGACGGACAAGCTGGCATCCAGCAACTTGCTGGTGATGCCACCATGCTCTATTATATGCTCGACGAAGCCCACGAAGGTGGCCGCGCTTTTCTTGAAAAGCGAAAGCCCGACTTTTCTAAATACCCCAAACTACCATAATGCACTAAACGTGGACCATGGAGCGTGGGCGTCACAGCCGCGTAACTTTCCTTGACCCTTCAATGTGGTCAAGGAAAATTTGTGATCAAAAGTGAATAAGGCCTTTGCGCGGGCATCAAGCCACGCGCAAAGGCCACGCGGGCGATACACCCGCGCTCCATGAGCCACACGTGTGCGTCCGCGGTGCTCTGGGAATACACGCTTTTCGCACACAGATAGGATGTTTTACGTGCACACCGTACGAAAATTACGTGCGCACCGTACGGTGTGTACGCAGAAGGTGCCCATGGTGTGTCCACCAACATACGATGTTCATTGACAAGAGAAAGGCAACGAAGTTTTTTGGTAATCGCGTTCAAGTTTTCTTTATATTTCTTCTAAAAACTTATTGACTGTATTCAAAGCATCAGCCCATCTGGACGAGCACATCACGATGCCCAACCATAATTATCCTCAGAGCCTTCCCATCGGATAGGGGCTTGGTTATTGTGGCTCTTTCGGCCATAGCGTACCACATTAGAAAGCCACGAATTTAGATTAAACATAATAATGATTCTAATTTCTTAGGTGTGTTTGCTTTGGCATAGGATGCTTTTTCAGAAAACAACGAGCAGTCTATTTATATAAGTCGTGGTAAATCGTATAGAGGAACAAGGATAATAGTCGCCTTAGTTCGTATAGAAATTTTGCGTTGACGAATAAATTTACAAGAAGTCAAGCACGCAGAGAATAAATTCTGGGCATCAACGTTTATGAAAATGCGATTTATTGCTGTAGAGGTAGCGATTATGTGCTGACGATTGTGTAATTTTGCTTGGTGGCTATGCGTTATGGATATAACGTGGAACGTGTTTTCAGAAAATTTTATAGGCAAACAAGATGAGGCTTACAGACGATTTGTTATTCCGTTTCAGCACGCACGCTGATGAAAGAGGTACGTTGGTGGTAGCTGATGCGCTCCTTGGACCTACGTTGCCTTTTGCGGCTAAGCGCGTGTTTTGGATTACGCACATCCCTATTGGTGCTGAGCGCGGCGGACATGCACATCGCACGTGCCACGAAGCACTTGTCGCTGTAAAAGGTTCGTGCTGTGTCACGTTGCTATCGCCCTCAATTAAACATAATCAAGAAAAAACGGTTTCTAATGCCTCGCCAGAAGATGCTGCCAGAGCGTTTGAGCAGCGCGATTACGAGCTTTCATCGCCTGATGTAGCACTTCATATTCCGCCAATGGTGTGGTGCAGAATTCATTCGTTTTCAGCCGATTGCGCATTGCTTTGCTTTGCCTCAGAAACATACGACGAGAGAGGCTATATCAACACGCTCGACCAGTTGACAACAAAACACAAATAGGCGCAAATCAGTAGGCACAAAAATATGCACAAAGATGATGGTTCTTCCGTATTCAAGTAGCTATGCAAGCGTTTGGGACGAGGTGGTTGAAAGTAGTGCCAATGGCACTTTTATGTTTCAGAGCCGCTTTATGGACTACCATCGTAATCGTTTCAGCGATGCTTCGGTGCTGCTTGGCGATGAGCACGGGAAAATAAACGGCGTATTCCCCGCAAACTACGAACACGACGGGACGGTTGTTTCACACACTGGGCTGACCTATGGCGGACTGCTGACAGCCGCAAACCGACACGCTACCGACGTGATACAAATGCTGGACGAGGTGTGTAATTATTATAGAACAAAGAGTTGCAAGCGGTTGATATACAAAGCCGTTCCACACATTTATTCAACCACCCCTTGCGAAGCCGATTTATATTGGTTGACACAAAGAGGCGGTAGCATCGTTCGTCGTGCGCTGTCAACCGCCATAAACCTCGAAGACCCCCTACCCTTTTCCACGTTGCGACGACGTCGTGTGAAGAAAGCGCAAGAAAACTGTGTCACAGTAGCTCGTAGCTCAGATTTCAAAGGGTTTTGGGGCATTCTCGAAGAGAATCTTTCTCGGCGTTTTGGCGTGAAGCCTGTTCACACATTAGAAGAGATCACACTGCTGCAAAGCCACTTTCCGACAGAGATATTGCTCTTCACCGCCACAGCCAGCGGAGATGTTGTTGCTGGCGTGGTGGTCTTTGCTTCTCGCGGAGTGGCTCATGCACAGTATATTTCTGCCAACGAATACGGAAAGGAGATCGGTGCTTTGGACCTCGTCTTCAGCACCATCGTTTCAGATTGTCAGGCAGCTGGCTATAAGTGGCTCGACTTTGGAATAAGCACCGACCATAGCGGTGCTCACCTCAACGAGGGACTGCTGATGCAAAAAGAGGGCTTCGGCGGGCGCAGTGTTTGCTACGATACCTATTTGCTCAATTTATAATCTTAAAGGACACGATGCAGATCAAATATTATCCTTTGCGGCGTATCATGGCTCAGTACGAGCCAGGTCTTTCTAAGGCATTAGCCGATGTGGCAACGAGTGGCTCGTATTTGCGTGGAAACTGCGTTGAACGTTTTGAAGAAGCGTGGTCGCGAGCTGTAGGTACGAGCCATGCTGTGGCGTGTGGCAATGGGCTGGATGCACTTTCGCTGGTGCTCATGGCTTGGAAGCAGACGAAGGGATGGGCAGACGCTGACGAAGTGATAGTTCCTGCATTTACTTTTGCAGCGACAGGGCTTGCTGTTGTGCGCGCGGGTCTGAAGCCCGTGTGGTGCGACGTAGGAGCAGATGCACTGATCAACGTAGCGCAAGCCGAAAGGCTTATCAACGCTCGCACACGCGCCATTATCGGAGTGCATCTATATGGCAGAATTTGCGATGTTGATGCGCTGCGAGCGTTGAAAGCGCGCCATGGTGTGATGCTCCTCGAAGATGCAGCGCAAGCTCATTTTTCGGCCATCGATGGCAAGCGTGCAGGCGGGCTGTTGGATGCCGCTGCCTTCAGCTTTTATCCTGGCAAAAATCTCGGTGCAATGGGCGATGCGGGATGCATTACGACCAACGACGAAGAGACTGCAAAACACTGTAGGCATTTGGCAAATTATGGTGCGCCCGAAAAATACTACCACCAATATCGGGGTATTAACAGCCGCATGGACGAGTTGCAAGCTGCCGTTCTCATACTGAGGCTGCCCCACTTGGAGCGCGAGAATGAGCTACGCCGAAAGATTGCGAACATCTATCGACTAAAGATAAGCAATCCCGTGGTAAAGCTCTTGCCTGAAGCCGTGCCACAACAGACTGAAGTTCATCACATATTCCCCATATTCCCTTCAAATCCCGAGCATTTTGTCAAGACAATGAACGAAGCAGGAATAGAAACCGCCCGCCATTATCCACTGCCTCTACACCAGCAACAGGCATTTAAGGAGTTTGCCAGCACACCCATGCCCACGGGCGAGTGGCTCGCTCAATTTGAAGTCAGTCTGCCCATACATCCGCTACTAACGCCCGACGAAGTGGACCACATTTGCACGATGGTCAACAACTTCGCAGCAATATAAAACCTAACCAGCCCAAAGACAATAATCTCAAAACGCTCTTTGATTCACACGACATCTACAACCCATAAAATCCCCATTCCTTATGACAACACTTGACATCCTAATCTGTACGTTCAACAAAGGCATTGTTCGTGTGGCGGACCTACTGCGTGCGCCTCAGCAAGGTGTGCAATACATCGTTTCCTATCAATATAACGACGACCGCTATTTAGACTTAATTCCCAACTCGCTGCGCGAACGCGAAGACGTGATACTCTTTGAGCATCGTGGACAAGGACTATCTGCCAACCGCAACCTGGCTTTAGAGAAGTCAAAGGCCGACTTGTATATGTTTGCCGACGACGACGAGCGTTTCACCGACAAAACGTTTGACACCATCTTCAGCACCTTTGAAGCCCATCCTGATATTGACGTGGCGTTTTTCACAGCCACAACCTACACAGGCAAACCGCTCAAAGACTATCCCCGCGAAGAGTTCTTGATGAAAGGAATGCCCGAAACCTATTGCATTTCAACGATAGAAATGGTGTGTCGCAGCAGGGTGAAGCACAAAGTTCGCTTTGACGAGCGCTTTGGACTTGGAGCCCAATTCCTCACCTGCGGTGAGGAGGAAATATGGATGGACGACGCAATGAAAGCTGGGCTCACCATGCGCTTCTTTCCGATAAAGACCATTGAGACGAGCACCCTGCTGAAACGCAAAATGATATACGTCGATGCTGGTGTACAAAGGAGTTATGGCGCACAGGAATACTACCGTCATGGCTCACGAGCTTGGCTGAGTTGCCTGCGTTATGCGCTACGTGCAGCGCGTAAGCGCCAAGCACACTTCTTGCCCATGATGAAGCATTTTGCCGAAGGCATTCGCTATATGCAAAAAACACGATAGCACTTTGGAAAAGCCGCTTCTTTCCATACTCATCAGTACGATCAACGAGCGCATTGAGTCGCTGACCCGTGTGCTGTTGCCACACGATGAACGTGTGCATTACATCGTTTCATGGCAACTCACAAAGGAGATGGAACCTCGTTGGCTTGGAACGCTTGTTTTTTCTGATCGAAAAGACGTATCCATTGAGGTGTCGCACGGAGCAGGACTAGCAGCAAGCAGAAACAAAGCCCTCTCCATGTGTGAAACACCCTTTGCGCTGATAGCCGATGATGACGTAGTTTATTCGCCTAATGCTATAACCACAATCCTTAAAGCCTTTGACGACCACAAAGAAGCCGACGTACTTTGTTTTCAAGCTGAAGACCGCCAAGGCAATCTGTTGCAGCCGTATCCCAAGTCCGAGACAGACTATAAAGACTGGCCACGCGGATATTCAGCATCGTCAGTAGAAATAGCCCTGCGCCTCAGATACGACACGCCACGATTTGATACACGCTTTGGACAAGGAAGTTCCGATCTTGTTTGCGGCGAGGAAGAAGTATTCCTACACGAATGTGCAGTGCGAGGCCACTCCATACGCTTCGTTCCCAAGACGATACTTCAAACAGACGGACAGACCACCTCCAAACGACTTTCGCGCCATCCCAAGTTTATGCTGACCAAAGGAGCCACGCTCCGTATGGTATGTGGACGCACAGGAGCTTGGATGCGCACGATTAAATATGCCTTGCAAGCCCCTTACGGCGAAAAGACGTGGACCTTTCGTTTGCTCGCACAAGGCATACGCTACATTCAGCAAACACCAACAAGGAGACCGCTGATTTCTGTCATTATACCATATTATAATAGAGCAGCCACTCTGCCGCGACTGTTTGCCTCGCTCGTTGACATTGAGTATTCGCCCTTAGAAATCATACTTGTTGACAATGGTTCTGACGATGGCTCGCTGCGTTTGTGCGAAGCGTTTCGCAAAGAAAAAGAATACCGATTTGCGCGTATTGGCATACTCACAGAACCTGTGCGCAGTGCCGCAGCTGCGCGCAATCGTGGGCTTCTGTCAGCTCAGGGCGAATATGTCTATTTCTTCGACAGCGACGATGAACTCTCACCCACGTTTTTCAAAGAAGCCACACCCTACATGGATCGTTACGACTTGATCTGCGCCCGCACCCGTATGGTCTTTGAGAATGGGAAGACCAAGGCGCGCCGGCGCGTAGTACCTACGACACACGCAGCACAAATACTCGGCTGCATCATATCCACGCAGACTTCACTGATACGCCGCACGCTGTTCACACAACACCCTGCCACTCGGATGTGGAACACTGGCCTTACACGCTGGGACGACTTGGAATGGGGACTGCGCCTGCTCTATGCTGCACGCAGTGTTAAGTGGCTCAACACAGTCCACCATCGAATCTATCGCCACGCTGACAGCCTTTCGGGTAAAAACCATTGGGAAGACAGGGAAGCCATATTCACAGCCCTTAATGCAATAGGAAAAGACCTCCTTGAAGTTGAAGAACAAATCGTTCACCAACGACAACAAAAAGCTTGGAATGCTTTAGCAGCAAGAACGCTCCTTGTCACTCATAAAATGAAACAAACGCGCGACGCACACGATAGCTTTACTGAAATACAGCAAAAGTCAATCGACAGCTGCGCAAAATTAGCAACACCAAGATTTCAGCGTATCGCAAAAACACTCCTAAGACTTTGGCCTAAAAAGCTATATGGGCTTTGGCGTGTGCTGCTCGCTTTTGTTTGATAGGAACTCCAATTAGATAAGAAAGCCACAAAAACATTTGTCCTTATTGTCAATTCATACTACTTTTGCCTATAAATACTACTAAATCGCTAAGAATTATTCATGAAAGGTATCGTACTCGCTGGTGGTAGCGGCACACGCCTCTACCCTATCACGAAAGGAGTAAGCAAACAGCTCCTCCCCATTTTTGATAAGCCAATGGTGTATTATCCACTGTCGGTGTTGATGCTTGCAGGCATTCGCGACATCTTAATAATCAGTACGCCAATGGACTTGCCCATGTTTCGTCGCTTGCTCGGCGATGGAAGTGACTATGGCATCCGTCTGACTTTTGCCGAACAGCCCTCGCCCGATGGCCTTGCCCAAGCCTTTATCATCGGGCGCGAGTTTATTGGCGACGACAGCGTATGCCTTGTACTTGGCGACAATATCTTCCACGGCTCAGGAATGCGTACGATGCTTGGCAATGCCGTAAAATTGGCCGAAGAACAAAATCTTGCTACTGTATTTGGCTATCGTGTCAACGATCCTCAGCGTTACGGCGTTGTAGCGTTTGACCAAAACGGCCATGCTGTGAGCATCGAAGAAAAACCAGCTGAGCCAAAGTCGAATTATGCCGTTGTGGGACTTTACTTCTACCCCAACGATGTTGTTGACGTGGCTGCAAATATTAAGCCCTCGGCCCGAGGCGAACTGGAAATCACAACCGTCAACCAGCACTACCTTGCAGAAGACCGTCTCATGGTACAAACCTTAGGTCGGGGCTTTGCTTGGCTTGATACGGGCACACACGACAGCCTTAGCGAGGCAAGCACATTCATTGAAGTGATTGAAAAACGCACGGGCATGAAAATCGGATGTCTTGAAGGCATTGCCCATCGTGCAGGCTGGATAAGCGACAAAAAACTCTACGAAATAGCCCAGCCCATGGCCAAAAACCAATACGGACAATACCTGTTGCGTCTTATAGGAAAATAATAACGCATAAGTAACGCGCAAAATGCGTCAGTCACTACGTAGTTTTGTCATACAGTTCTTGCTCATTGCAGCACTTACGCTGTCTATTGCTGTACGCGTGTGTGCAGACGTAGAGCCGCCCAGCCTGCCTGCAGACTTTGTGCCCATTACTAACGAAGCTTGGCTTGAGGATGGAGCGCAAATCGTGATCGGCGTAGAAGCAGAGGCGGATAATACTCTATATGTAGCAACGGGGAATGTAAAAAACAACTTTCTCATAGCCGACGCGATCCCAGCGCCTTCGTACGAAACGCTTATAATAAGCGATGCCACCCAAGTTTGGACCATAGTACGCGAAGGTAGGTTCATCAAACTCGCGCAAGACGGCAAATACTTAGCGCAAGGTAAGAGTGCCACTAACATAAAGTTTGTGAGCAGTAGTGATGACGCAATTTCATACCGCGTAGTGCCTCAAACAGATGGAACATTCAAGTTGGAGATGACAAACGAGAGCGGTCGCAACCTTGTTCTTGATTACGTCGTAAGCGGCGATGACTATCGAGATATTCACTTTGGCAATTACAAGTATAACACTTCGTATGCCCATTTGCGACTTTATCGCTACGCTCACCAAACGCTGAATGTGGGAGGCGAAGCCACGATGCCCGATGATGGGGTGTGGGTCACGCTATATAGCCAAGGATTTGTGCCTATAGTTAATGGTGTGTCGCAAATGTCAGACTACCTTTTGTCGGATGGCACATTGGCACCTTCAATCGAGGCGCAGCGATGGTTTACCGAAGTGCGCGATGCTACAACGTTGGCACTTTATGATGCCGAGGGAAATTTCCTCAATGCTGAGCTTCAGCCTACGAGCGAAGAAACGTGGTGGACGTTGCGCGATGGCGCATTATGGCAAGGCGAACGTGTCTTGCGCTACCTGACCGCTCAACAACGCTTTGCAGCTTTATCGTCCGATGAAGTAGCTGAAGAACAATCTGAAAGCGTCAGTTTCTTACCGTTTGCTGAAGAACCGAGAAGCACTTATTCCGATGGCGTACTCACACTGCGTGGAGGCTTTTCTGCTCAAGAACTTGCCAACATTGACTGGCAAGGAGCCTATCTCTTAGACCTCGCAAACACGCCGATACCTCATCGGGCAAAGCCTTTTGTGCTTCGACCCAAAGACAGCAACAATCTCATACTCGTCAGTGAAGAAGCGGCTTCATTCGTACCCCATGATTGGGACTTTGCAGTCAGCAAAGGAAGTGTGTTTAAGCTCTTGACAAATGCAGTCTTGACAGATCGCGTGCCACTGCATTTGCCAGCCGATATCCTGATTAGCGAAGGGCAAGTGTCATACACAAGAACGCTCTTTGGCGATGGCAGCTGGGAAACACTTGTTCTCCCATTCAACGCTGAAACACCAACGGGGATAGAAGCAGAAAAACTTTCAGAAACCGATGAAACTTGCGCTTACTTTACTTCAACAAACGCAATTGTCGCAGGCGAAGGACTGATGTTTCGCCCCACTGATGCCACACTCACTCAAACTACATTCACATCAAGAGCAGGAATGATGAGTACGACACCCTCGGGCAATATGGTTGGAACCTTCCTTGGCCTATCTATACAAGCGGACAATGTAGGAACATACTATTTTCTCAATAACGATGCCACAAGTTTTGTGCGCGTAGCATCTGGCAGCAAGCTCGCTCCATTTCGTGCCGCGCTTAAAGCCGATGGCATTCGTCGAATAAGCCATAAATAACGAACAGAACGAAAAACAAAAGATAATAAACAAAAGATAAAAGAAATGTATATCGCAGTAGATTTTGACGGAACAATTGTTGAACATAGGTATCCACGCATTGGAAAAGAAATACCCTTTGCTATAGCAACGCTACGTCGCTTGCAAGAAGAAGGGCACAAGATCGTGCTTTGGTCAGTGCGCGAGGGTGTGCTACTTGACGAAGCTGTAGAATGGTGCAGGCAACAAGGACTGGAATTCTTTGCTGCTAACAAAGAATATCCCGAAGAGAATCCCGACACAGCTCGTCACTACACACGCAAGCTCAAGGCCGATGTCTTTATTGACGACCGCAACCTTGGCGGACTGCCCACAGTGGGTGGACGCCCTGACTGGGGAGCCATCTATGAGATGATCACCAAGCGAATGAATTACGAGCAATTCTATACGCAGGACGAAGAGGCGCCGAAGAAGAAAAAAGGCTGGTGGCCGTTCTAAGAGGTAAGTAATCTACACTTTATTCGCGAGCATTATGCCCCTGTCCCCTACCCTCGTAAGTGCTGACTTTGCTCAAACACTGCTCCGCCCGCGCCCCGTACAAGGTCACAAAGGCACCTTTGGCACAGCGTTACTCATTTGTGGAAGCAAAGACGTAGGCGGATGCGCAGTGCTTGCAGCAAAGGCATGTCTGCGTAGTGGAGTAGGAAAAGCCGTTGTGCAAGTTCCTGAAAGCTTGCGCGAAATCATGCTGTCAACTGTTCCCGAAGCTATCGTCAACATCGGCGAAAACACAGTTCCAACTCATTTGACGAAAGAGCCTGATGATAACTACCAAGCCATAGCCATAGGGCCTGGAATAGGTACAGCTCCCGAAACAAAGACGGCACTTCTTGAAGAGTTTGTTCGTCGCAATAAAACGCCCCATGTCGTTGATGCTGATGCGCTCAACCTATTGTCGCAACAAACAGATTGGCATAAATTGCTGCCGCAGCAGACTATCCTTACTCCTCATCTTAAGGAACTGTCGCGCCTTGCAGGAAAACCTATTAAAGAAGAAGAGCGGCTCAAGGTTTCATTTTTTGTGTCACTAAAGGCAAACAGCATTGTCGTATGCAAGGGACACCCAACGTTCACCATAACTCCTCTTGGGCAAGTCTTTGAAAACACAACAGGCACCGATGCCATTGCAACGGCTGGTAGTGGCGATGTTTTGACTGGAATTATAGCAAGCCTCTTGGCGCAAGGATATTCTTCCACCAATGCTGCCGTATTAGGCGTTTACCTTCACGGACTATCAGGTGACTTTGCTGCCAAAGCATTAGGGCATCATAGCGTCATCGCGTCCGACATCATAAACTTCCTTTCCAAAGCTTTCCTCTCTCTTGTCAACAAATAAAAGCTCCACTCAGTTGGGTTACATACTTTGATTTTCACGAAAAAACTTAAGACCAATGAAGCATAAGCTCTTTTCAACCTTGCTCCTCCTATTCCTTGTTTCAGGAATAGCAGCACAGACCCACGTCGTTCATCGCGCTCCTGGGACGTATGAAGACGGCATTACTTATTTTCTACCTCGTACGCATCTTCAAATTGTCATCACCGCTGAGCGCACGTCTCACTATGCCGGCGAGCTTGCTCCCTATGCACAGCAATATCTTCGTGTCAACGACGCACCGCAGCAAGATTACGATGAGTGGAAAATCCTTTCCATGTCCATCATCCCCTACGGCGTGGCCGACACACTACATGCCTACACAGTCCGTTTCAATCAACGTAGCAGTGCTCCTTTTATGAAGTTGGCTTCCGATGGAACACTTCTCGCCATCAATGGTGAGCCCGGCGATATGCCCGCTTTGGCATCACCCAGTGTCACAGTGCTCCAAGCGGCACCTGCCGATCGCGCTGGTTATAAAACCCAAGAAATGCTCTCGGCTACCAACGTTGAGAAAATGGCAGAACTCGCCGCCGAGGAAATCTACGACATCCGCGAAAATCGTGCGCTGCTCTCAAAAGGCCAAGCCGACTTCATGCCAGCCGATGGCGAACAAATGAAGCTGATGCTCGCCACGCTCGACCGTCAAGAACGCGGTTTGCTTCGCCTATTCATGGGCTATGAGACCAAAGAGCAGCACACGCTCATCGTTGACTACGAGCCCGACCTTTCGCGTGGCACACGTGACATTGCTTTCCGCTTCAGCCGCTTCTTTGGGCTTGTCGATCGCGACGACTTGAGCGGAGAACCTTATTATATGAACCTACAGTTTGCTACTCCCCCCGCCCCACAATCCGCTGAAACCAGCGAATCGCTCCGCTACTATGCACCTGGCAACGTAACAATCTCTCTTACCAGCAAAGCCGGAACCCACCTAAGCGGCATTGTTCCCATGGCTCAATTCGGGCGTATAGAAAACCTTGGCGGCGATCTCTTCAACAATCAGTTTCGCACCCATGTAACCCTCTCCCCCATCAACGGCGGTATCTTGAAGATTGAAGTAGGAAAGTAGTATAGTTGGTAGGACTTTCATTCAAATATGGTGTAGGAGGTGAACACAGAACAAAGCTGTTCACCTCCTACACGCTTATACTAACAAATACACTTGTCGCTAAATAACGCTTGCACACGACATGGAAGCAGGCAAAGGTTAAGCGTAAAGCGAACAAAGCGCGTTTTCATTCTTTTGCCCGTAAATATAGGATGAAAACCTGTCGTAATAAAACTTTTTAGTACTTTTGCCCCCACACACCGAATTATATTTCTCATCAACACACACATACAACAACAATGGCAAAAGTAATTGAAGGGCTCTACTACGCAGAGAGCCACGAGTTTGTAAAGGTTGAAGGCGACTTCGGCTATGTAGGTATCACCGATTTTGCTCAAGGCCAATTGGGCACCGTAGTCTATGTTGACATGCCCGAAGTGGGCGACGAGGTAACCGCCGGCGAAAGCTTCGGTGCTGTAGAGAGCGTCAAGGCAGCCAGCGACCTCATCTCTCCCGTAAGCGGCGAAGTGGTTGAAATCAACGAAGTTCTCGAAGACGAGCCCGAACGTATCAACGAGGATGCCTTCGCGTTCTGGATTATCAAAGTGAAGCTCTCCGACAAGAGCGAACTTGACAGCCTCATGGACGCAGCGGCTTACAAAGCCTCTTGCGAATAACGAGAACAGAGCAGTTCGCTTAAAACAAGCCTTAGCAAGGCTGAACATACAAGCGAATCCCGTAATGCTTGCAAAGATAGCATTACGGGATTTTTTTTAGTGCTTATTCGTCTTTACATAATGTGAAGTAGAGTTTAGCTCGCGAGCCAACTTTGCGAATAGTCCCGTCGTCAATGATCGGTTTGAGGCGGCGGCGAGCAGTGGCGTATGTCAGTCCGAGGTGAGCTTGTAGGGTGCTGAACGAAACTACATCGCAGCTTGTGAGTAGGTCCACCGTTCGGCTGCGCACTTCTTCATCGCTAATAGGCTTGGAACGATGGGCGGCAGTGAAGCGCGATGTGAAACGTGCTTCGCTGAAGCGTTGCAGAAAATCCTTGCTCGGGCGAAAGTTGATATTTCTCACACGACCATCGTGCAAGACTGGTTTGCCGTTTTTGTCAAACCGCACATCGCCGCCAAGTTTCACACTGAAAATTCCTAACCCGTCGAGCTCCACGGTATTTCCCTGCAAGAGCACAGTAGCCATTTCCTCAACCAGCGCACTGAGCACCAAGAGGATGTCGCCACGTGTGGCAGTAGTAGAATCGGCAATGCTCTTTGCCAAATCGTCAACGCTCTTGCGCTCATGCCGCATAGCACGAACGATCAGCTTCTTTTTAGAAGCTGTTGCTCCGCTTGTTTCGTAAAATTCATAGTTAATGGCCATAGTTGCTATTTGGGATAAAAGGTTTAAGAAAAGGCTGAGGATGTCGATCTTTACCCACTTTTTGGCGTCATAGAGTGGACTTTGATGTTGCAAAGATACAACTTTTTCTACTTTTCACGGCCATGAACTAAACTTTTCACCGCGATGAACTAAACTTTTCACGGCCATGAAAAGTTTAGTTCATCGCGGTGAAAAGTATAGAGCATCCTATATTTGCAGGCATAAAATGGTATGAATGAACGCGTTGAATGCGATATTCGCCAATACCTCATCCCTGCTTGTTTCAAAACCATGGCATTTGTGGTCAGCGAAAGTGCGGATAGGCGAATCCGAAAGTAGTGGCAAGAGCGGCACAGCATACACAGCACATGCAGCGAAAAAAAAGGTGTTATTGAATAATTCGGCCTTTACAATTTATAAAAATGCTGTATCTTTGCCAATCAAAAAGCCAAGTCGGGAAATCTGACGGCTGATGTTTTTACTGACACGGCGATAGTTGCTGTCGGTCAAACCACTAAGATTTATGATGAAAAGAATTCTATTCTTCATTGGAGTTTTCGTCTTGCTGCAAGCGTCTCATGCACAACGTGTGCTGACGCTTCAGGAATGTCGCGACATGGCTCTGCGCGACAATGCTTCGCTTGCTGGAGCAAGAGCCACCGTGACTCAGCGCGCGGCAGAGCACGAAGCAGCACGCACCAACGCGCTTCCAAGGCTGCAGCTCACGGCGACTTATATGCGACTGGGGCGTGAGCTCTCTATACTCAGCAACGACCAAAAAGATGCCCTCAGCAATTTTGGCACCAATCTTATAGCCCCTCTTCAAGAGCGTATGCCGCAGTTGATGGAAGCCGCTGCGCCTATCTTGCAACAGTTTCCAGATTTGGCAGCGTTGCTGCAGGGAGCACAGAGCGGGGCTCAAGGATTTGCAGAACTTCTGAACGAAGTTGGACAAGGCGTTGTTGATGCTTTTCGCACCGACACGCGCAACGTGGGTGGAGCAGCCCTACTCCTCACGCAGCCTATCTATATGGGCGGAAAAATCAGTGCCTACAACCGACTCACCGACTATCATGCCCAGCTTGCAGCCGAGCAGCTTCGAGGTGCTGAGGACGACGTGTTACTCGAGGTGGAAACAGCTTATTGGCAAGTAGTGTCGCTCGTAGCGAAGAAGAAACTTGCCGAGGAATACCTCAGTATGCTCCAGCATTTGGAGCACGACGTAGAACTCATGGTGGAAAACGAAGTGGCTACGCGAGCACAGTTGCTTACGGTCAATGTCAAAGTAGATGAGGCAGAAATGACCGTGCTCAAGGTGGACAACGGACTGGCACTCTCGCGTATGCTTTTGTGTCAGCTCTGCGGACTTCCACTCGACAGCGAAGTGCGTTTGGCTGATGAAGACTTGGACGATGTTGCTACGACCTTCCACGATCCGCACGGCGACGCCGCGACAGCAATAGCCAATCGTCCTGAAATTCGCCAGCTCACCCTCGCTTCCTATATCTATAAGGAAAAAGAAAAGATTGTTGCCGCCGACTTTCGTCCACAGATAGCCCTTGTGGCTGGCGCCGCGCTCACCACGCCATCGCTCTATAATGGTTTTGAGAAGAAACTTCGCGGCAACTGGGCCATCGGCGTAACGTTTTCCATGCCTATATGGGATTGGCACGAAGGTCGCTACAAGCGCAAGGCAGCTCGCGCAGAGGGACTCGTAAATACCATGCGCCTGCAAGATGTTGAAGAAAAGATAACGCTGCAAGTACAACAGTGTCGCTACCGGCTGCAAGAAGCCCATCGGCGTGTGGCACTGAGCCTGCACAACCTGGAACGTGCCGATGAGAACGTAAGGATTTCAAACCTTGGCCACCACGAGCAAGTCATTTCCACGAGCGACGTGCTCATGGCTCACACGGCTTGGATACAAGCCCACAGCGAGAAGATTGATGCCCAAGTAGAGGTGCGCTTGGCTCAGACAGCCTTGCGTAAAGCCCTCGGCCTACTCAATCATTAAAAAACAAAGCTTGACGCATAAAAAAAGATAAGTTTTCCATGAGTAAGAAAGTTGAAAAGAAGCCCAATCTGTTGCTTCCTATTCTGATTTTCATCGCCGTAGTAGCTCTGGTGGCAGCCGGCAGTTACTTTGCCTTTCGCGAGCAGACCGAAACCATTCAGGGACAAGTGGAGGTGACGGAATATCGTGTGTCGTCGAAAGTACCTTCACGCGTATTGCAACTCCACGTAAAGGAAGGCGACTCGGTGCGTGCCGGCGACCTGCTTGTGACGCTTGAGTCACCTGAAGTAGAGGCCAAACGCGAGCAAGCTGATGCCGCTGTTGCTGCAGCTCAGGCCATAGAGAGCAAGGCCGAGGCAGGAGCACGCGAAGAGCAGATACGCGGGGCTTACGAGATTTGGCAGAAAGCCAAAGTGGGCGTTGACATCATGCAGAAGAGCTACGACCGCATAGAAAACCTCTATAAAGAAGGCGTGGTTACAGGTCAGCGCCGCGACGAAGTGAAAGCACAATTAGAAGCCGCCCAAGCCGACGAGCGAGCCGCTAAGAGCCAGTACGACATGGCGCGCAACGGTGCTCAGCGTCAGGACATACAGGCAGCGGCAGCCCAAGTGCGCCGCGCACAAGGAGCCGTGCAGGAAGTGAGTTCCTATCAGCGCGAGACGCAACTGCGCGCTTCGCAAGACGGCGAAGTGACAGAGATATTCCCCTCTGTTGGAGAGCTTGTCGGAACAGGAGCACCGATTATGAACGTTGCCGTGATGCAAGACATATGGGTGACGTTCAACGTGCGCGAAGACCGTTTGAAGCATTTTGCTGTGGGGCGCGTGGTTGAAGCCACGGTGCCTGCCTTGGGAGAAAAGGCCTATAACTTTGCCGTGTATTACATCAAAGATCTTGGTAGCTATGCCGCATGGAAAGCCACCAAGACCACGGGGCAATACGACATGAAAACCTTTGAAGTGCGCTGCCGCCCCGTGACTCCTATACCAGGAATGCGACCAGGCATGTCAGTGTTGTTGAAATCATAGAACCCCTCTCCCACTCCCCTTTACATTACAAAAGAAAGAGTTCACCAAAAGCAACTGCGTATGCTGAAGTATCTGCTACTCTTCAAACGCGAGTTCCTGCGCATTGCCGCCCGCCCCGTCTATTGGTTCGTGATGGTCATTGCCCCGCTTGGCGTGTATGCCTTCTTCGTGCTCTTGATGCAGGCCGGTCTGCCAAGCAACTTGCCCGTGGGACTTGTTGACTTGGACCGCACAGCTACCACGCGCTCCATAGCCCGAAACCTCGAAGCCTTTCAGCGCACACACATCTCTCAGCAATACGCAGACATTAGCGAAGCTCGCCGCGCCATGCAGCGTGGAGAAATTTACGCCTTTTTCCTCATCCCGAAAGACGCCACCTGCAAGGCCAATCGCCAAGAGCAAGCCACGGTTTCATTCTACGTAAACTATAGCTACCTCATCGCAGCGTCGTTGACTTACCAAGACCTGCGCATGATGTCGGAGCTGGCCAGCGGTGCCGCCGCGCGGAAGGTTCTCTTCGCAAAAGGAGCTACCGAAGACCAAGCCATGGGATATCTACAACCCATCGTGATGGACACGCACCCCATCAACAATCCGTGGCTGAACTACAACGTGTATCTGAGCAACACGATCATTCCTGGTATGCTCCTACTGTTTGTTTCTTTGCTCACGGCCTACAGCATCGGCACAGAGATCAAGGACAACACCGCACGCGAGTGGTTGAAAATAGCAGGCGGGAGCATCACGCGCGCTTTGTGGGTGAAGTTGCTTCCTCAGTTCATCATCTTTTGGCTGATGGGTGCCATCTATGTACTGCTCTTCTACGCCGTACTGCACTTCCCCTGCCATTGCGGTATCCCCACCATGCTCGGCGCAATGACCATGCTTGTTTTGGCTGGTCAGGGGCTCGGTGTATTGTTTTTCGAGATGGTGCCTTCGCTGCGCATGAGCATGAGCCTATGCGCGCTTTGGGGTGTTTTGAGCTTCAGCATGAGCGGTATGTCCTATCCCGTGATGGCTATGCATCCTGCCGTGCAGGGGCTGAGTGTGCTTTTTCCTTTGCGCCACTACTTCCTCATCTATGTAAACTGCGCCCTCGATGGCTTCGCATGGTATTATGCCACGTGGAACATCCTTGCGCTCTATCTCTTTGCCGCAGCACCGCTGTTGCTCCTGCCACGGCTCAAATATAGCGTGCTTAACTACAAATACGTGCCTTAACCTTCGCCCATGTTGCGCCAGTACTATTCGTCCTATTGGAAAGAAAGTTTCCGCTCCTTCCTGTACATTTTCAACAGGGAGCTACGCAACGTGTTCAAAGACGAGGGCGTGGTGCTCTTCTTTATCATCGTTCCTATCTTCTACCCCATTCTGTATTCCCTCATCTACAACACAGAGACTATCCGCGAAGTCCCTGTGGCAGTAGTTGACATGAGCCGCACAGCCTTCAGTCGCGACTATCTGCGCCGCGTGAACGGAACACCCGACGTAAACATCGTGGCCTACTGTGCCAATATGGAAGAAGCTCGCGAAATGATACGCCGGCGCGAGGCATACGGCATCGTGTGTGTACCCAAAGAATTTACAGACAACCTCAACATGGGGCAGCAAGCGCGCGTCAGTCTCTTTATAGACATGAGCGGACTGCTCTACTACAAAGCCGTGCTCGTTGCCAACACCAACGTGTCGCTCGAACTCAATGCACAGATAAAGGTGGAACGCGCGGGCAATACCACTGACGAGCAAGACAAAGTGACCATCTACCCCATCAGCTACGAAGAAGTAAACCTCTACAATCCACAAGGCGGCATGGCTTCGTTCCTCATTCCAGCCGTGCTCATCCTCATTCTGCAACAAACGCTGGTGCTCGGCGTAGGGCTCCTGGCAGGGACGGCGCGCGAGACCAATCGTCTGCACGAACTCATTCCCGTAGAGAAAAGCCACCACGGATTGCTGCGCATTGTGTTTGGTAAGTCCACACTCTATCTGCTCATCTACATTGTGCAAAGCATCATTGCCCTCGGCGTTATACCCCGTATCTTTGGCCTGCCGCAGATAGGCAACCCCGTTACACTCGCATTCTTCCTTGCGCCATTCCTCTTGGCCATTACGTTCTTTGCCATGACCATCAGCGCGCTCATACAAGAGCGCGAAAACGTTATTCTCATTATCGTCTTTGCCAGCATACCATTGCTCTTCCTCAGTGGCGTTTCGTGGCCAGCGACAGCCATGCCCCAGTGGCTCAAGTTTTTCTCCTATCTATTTCCAAGCACATTCGGCGTAAATGGCTTTGTGCACATCAACACGATGGGCGCCGACCTGCTTGAAGTGCGCCGCGAATGGGATGCCCTGTGGTTGCAATCGGCTTTTTATTTCCTCACTTGCTGCCTCACGTTCCGCTACAAGATAATTCGCGCTCGCAAACGCACCTACAAAGAACACCTCAAGAAACGTACCCGCCAGCGTGCACGGCGAAACACCTACAATCAGCTTCCTACACAAAATAGTTAGCGACACGCTTTTGCTTTACATCGCAATACATTATTTTTGCACGCACAAGAAGGAAACACAAAACTTTTTCACGATAACCTTAACCACAAACAATGCAACACCGCTATTTTCCCCACACGGAGGAAGACATCCAGCAAATGCTGGAGGTGATTGGCGTTAAGTCGCTTGACGACCTCTACGCTGAAGTGCCTGAAGAACTGAAACTTGGGCGCGACCTCAATTTACCCGCAGGCAAGAGCGAAGCCGAGATACGTCGCAACTTCGCTGGTCTCTCGGATCAGAACAAACCGCTCGTTTGCTTCGCAGGAGCTGGTAGTTATGACCACTATACGCCAAGCCTCGTGCCCTACATAGCTTCGCGCTCGGAATTCTCTACGAGCTACACGCCTTACCAAGCCGAAATCTCACAGGGTACGCTGGCCTATATCTTTGAGTATCAAACGATGATTGCCCGTTTGACAGGGCTTGATGTTTCGAACGCATCAATGTACGACGGCACTACGGCTACCGCTGAAGCCATGATGATGATGACCGCCGCTGCTCGCAAAAAGAATCGCGTATTACTCTCTGCCACACTCCCGCAGCGCGTGCTTGATGTTTGCCTGACCTATGCATCCTATCACGGTACTGATACCAGCATTGTTCCTGCAAGAGACGGTGTGACCGACCGCAAAGCCATTACCGAAATGCTTGCCGCAGGAGACGTGGCTGGGCTCATTGTTCCTCAACCTAACCGCTATGGCATTGTAGAAGACTTTACAGGCTTGGCAGACGAGCTTCATGCTCAGAAAGCCCTCCTTGCTATCAGTGGGCCAGCCAGCCCACTCGGTGTGCTTAAGTCGCCTGGCGCATGGGGTGCCGACATCGCCTGTGGCGATGCGCAAAGTCTGGGTATTCCCATGGGCTACGGCGGTCCGTACATTGGCTATTTCTGCGCTGCGAACGCCCTCATCCGCAAGATGCCAGGACGAATAGTAGGTCAGACCGAAGACAAAGACGGTCGACGCGCCTTCGTCTTGACGATGCAAGCACGCGAGCAACATATTCGCCGCGAAAAAGCTACTTCAAACATTTGTACCGCGCAAGGCATGATGTGCCTCTATGTAGCAGCGTATCTCAGCTTGATGGGAGCTAAAGGCATGCAAGAAGTCAATGAAACTTCAGCCAAGGGAGCCCAATATCTCTGCAAAGCCCTTGTAGATAGCGGCAAGTTTGAACTTACCTATCAGCAACCATTCCTCAATGAATTCCGACTAACGTGCAAAGCCGCAAAGCCCGCCGACCTCATCCATCGCGCCGCTGAAGCAGGCTTCCTCGCAGGTGTGCAAGACGGCGAAGACGGCCTCATTCTTTGCGTAACGGAGCTGCGCACGAAAGAAGAAATGGACAAGCTCATTGAACTCCTTACAAAATAATTTGAGAACTCAAAACACTCAGATTACTCCGAATTACTCTGAAAACTCCGAAATAAAGCATCACCACCATGAACAACAAACTATATAGCAATCTCATATTTGAGCTGTCACGTCCAGGTCGCGTAGGCTACAGCCTACCGCCGTGCGAGGTAGAAGCCGAAGGGCTCGACAGCCTGCCCGCCGCAGTGCGCCGCGACGAAGCCCCACTCCTCCCCGAGGCCGACGAACAGACCGTGGCACGACACTACACCAATATGTCAAACAACAATTTTGGTGTTGACACGGGTTTCTACCCCTTAGGCAGTTGTACGATGAAGTACAACCCCAAAATCAACGAAGAGATGGCCTCGCTGCCAACCTTCAACCAACTCCACCCCGCCCAACCAGCCGACACCGTACAGGGTGCTCTGCGCCTCTATTGGGAAGAGCAGCAAATGCTTGCCGAAATAGCTGGGCTCTCTGAGTTTACGCTCAATCCCTATGCAGGTGCTCACGGCGAACTGACGGGATTGATGACCATACGCGCCTACCATCGCAGTCGTGGCGACGAGAAGCGCACAAAGATCATCGTGCCCGACTCTGCCCACGGCACCAACCCCGCTTCAGCCGCCGTGTGCGGACTACAAATCGTGGAAGTGAAGTCAACGGCGCGTGGCACAGTTGACGTGGAAGACCTCAAGCCATTGCTCGGCGATGACATAGCCGGCATGATGATGACAAACCCCAACACGTTGGGTATTTTTGAAACGGAAATTCCAGAAATAGCCCGCCTTGTACACGAATGTGGCGGCCTAATGTACTACGACGGAGCAAACTTAAACCCGATGCTCGGTGTTTGTCGCCCTGGCGATATGGGCTTTGACGTGATGCACATCAACCTGCACAAAACGTTCTCCACACCTCACGGCGGGGGCGGCCCTGGCGATGGTCCCATCGGTGTGCGAAAAGGCTTGGAACAGTTCTTGCCCGATCCGCACGTGGTGCGCCGCGAAGACGGCACCTTCGCCCTTGAATGTCGCGACGGTTCGCTGGGTAGCGTCAGCGCGTTCCTTGGTAACTACGGCATCATCGTCCGCGCCTATGCTTATCTGCTTGCCTTGGGTAGCGACGGATTTAAGATGGCAGGCCGCTTGGCTACGCTCAACGCCAACTACATTAAGGAGCGTCTCAAGTCGCACTACCTCCTGCCCATTGAAGGGCTCTGCAAGCACGAGTTCGTCTTCGACGGTCTGCGCCCAGAGTATGGCGGCGACCACCACGACGACAGCCACGTCACAACTCTTGACGTGGCGAAGAGCCTGCTCGATCTCGGTTTCCACGCGCCAACGATCTACTTCCCACTACTCTTCCACGAAGCCCTGATGATAGAGCCCACGGAGACAGAGTCGAAAGACACGCTCGATGCTTTTATAGACGCGATGCTCTCCATTGCCGAACGAGCAAAAGTTGATCCCGAAAGCGTGAAAGCAGCTCCCCACCACACGCCCATACGCCGTGCCGACGATGTCAAGGCGGTGAAAGACGCAATATTCACCTATAAAGACTAATGCGGCTTCATATACATGAAATCATGACAAGCGACAAAAGGGAATAGATAAACTAACGTTCCCTTTTGTGCTTTTTATAAAGCTTCTCCTATGACCGAAAAAGAAAAAATGCTGTCAGGCGAGGTTTACTCAGCTATAGACCCTGTTTTATTGAAAGAGTTGAAAGATGTGAAGGAGATACTTGCAAAGTACAACAAGCTACCACCTTCCGACTACGATGCTCAGCGTGCCATGTTGCGCAATTTGCTTGGCAGCATGGGCGACGACGAAGCCGTTATTATCCAACCTTTCTACTGCGACTATGGACGTCAAATCAGCATTGGACGACAGTTCTTTGCCAACTTCAACCTGACGATACTCGATGAAGCCCCAGTCTCTTTTGGCGATAATTGTTTTATTGGTCCAAATGTGAGCATTTATACAGCCTGCCACAGCACCGATCCTATCGAAAGAAATACAAAGCGCGAATGGGCCCGCCCCGTAACTATCGGCGACAATGTGTGGATTGGAGGAAGTGTCACAATATTACCAAGTGTGACGATAGGTTCAGGAACAACGATTGGTGCTGGCTCTGTAGTCGTCAAGGACATACCCGATAATTGTGTGGCTGTTGGCAATCCCTGTCGCGTAGTTCGTTGGCTGACACCTCACTCTTCAAACGAATAGAAGAAAAGCGCACAATTCTGTAAAGATGAATAAGGTAAAGATCACTGTCATTCGCAAAACAGAATACCCAGACTTGATGGCTCTATACGAAAACCCTATTGAGCATACCTGCGATGTACGCGAAGGGCAACAGTGGATTAGTGAAGGTGGACAACGACCGAAAGGGATGTGTCCGTCTGCCTGGGAGTCAATGCGCGAATTTGTAGAAAGTCTGGCTCGCGGCGAAGGAAACTTCTTTGATGGCTGGATGCGAAATCCGATGAGTGCCATGATAAGTTGCAATGACGGCTTCCGCCCCGTGAGTTTCTATCTTGAAGTGATTGAGGAATAAAGCTTCTTATCTTGATGAAAGGTTTTCCTGAAATACAATCTTGCCCACAACTTATAGCTTTCATAGGGCAAGTAGGCTTCCTGCCGCTGTTGGAAAGTGGCATTGACGGTTATAACGCAGAAGCCTTGATGGGTGAAGAATACCACTACACCAAGTTCACTGATGGTTCATGGGAATGGCCGCTGTGGGAATGGAAAGGCTCTTGCATTCGCGAAGGTAATTGCGTGTATGGAAAGTTTTTTGCCCACAAAGCAGGCTTTGTTAGCAGAACGTGGTGGCCAGACTTCTGCAACTGGCGACGAAGCCAAAATCCCCCACCCCTCTCCAATAGTATTGAAGACGCTATTCTGCAAACATTGCGTGAGCATGGTAGCATGATAGCGCGCGAGCTGCGTGCCGCTTGCGACATGACAGGCCCCAAAATGCGTAGCCGCTTCGATAGTTATATAACCCGCTTACAGATGGCTTGTCGTATTGTAACCGAAGATTTTGTATATCCCATAGACAAACATGGCAGAGAGTACGGATTTGGTTGGTCGCTCCTCACTACTCCCGAAAAGCTCTATGGAACAGAAGCCTGCCAAAGTAGCTACTCACCCCTAGAATCCTTTAACCGCATGGTGCAACATCTTAAAAAAACACTCCCAGAAGCTTCAGAACAACAAATCATTAAACTCATTAAGTAAACATTCTACTCCAACTATGAAATACGCTACATTAGGCAAAACCGACATTCGCGTCTCGCGCATTTGCGTGGGGTGCATGTCTTTCGGCACTCCTTCAGAGGATTTTCATCTCTGGACCTTAGACGAGCGAGCAACCTACGAAATGGTAAAGCACGCTCTGGACCTCGGCGTAAACTTTTTCGACACAGCCAACTGCTATTCCCATGGCACGAGCGAACTATTCCTCGGCACAGCCATCAAGTGTCTGGGCATCAAACGAGAAGACGTTGTGTTGGCTTCCAAAGTTTATTTCAACGAAGGAAAACTTTCGCGCGAAGCTATCCTACGCGAAATCGAAGGCACCCTCCAACGCCTCCAAACAGACTATATCGACCTATACCAAATCCATCGCTTCGACTACGACACACCGATTGAAGAAACGATGGAAACGCTCAATATGCTTGTTCGTCAAGGAAAAGTGCGAGCTATTGGCGCGTCAGCCATGTACGGCTATCAGTTTATGAATATGCAACACGTAGCCGAGCAAAATGGGTGGACACTTTTCTCAACACTCCAAAACCACTACAACCTCATCTATCGCGAAGATGAACGCGAACTGATCCCTATAGCCGACCAGTTTGGCGTTTCGCGCATCCCATACTCCCCCTTGGCGGGCGGACATCTATCCCACCAAGGATGGGAAAGTGGCTCAAAACGCAGCAACACCGACAAGAATATCCGCAGCAAATACGACCCTGAGAAAGAAAACAACTTGGAAATCATAAGTCGTGTGGGAGAACTCGCAGAGCGTTTGGGAGTATCAATGGCTCAGGTTGCACTTGCTTGGCACTTCAAGCGTGGCGTCACGGCTCCAATCGTTGGCGCAACAAACATGAAACACTTTGACGATGCAGTAAAATCCATCGACTTGGTGCTTACTGACGAAGACACAACTTTTCTTGAAGAACTCTATCGCCCACATCGCATCAGTGGAGCCTACGCCCCACAAAAATAACTTGTCAAATCTTGTACACCATCTTAAGTTCGCATGCGTTTCACAATAACATATGCGAAATTCGGGAAGTAAAGATGTCCTTCTCCGTTTTTACTCCCAAAACTAATATCTACTATGACAAAACGAATTATTATCATTGACGGAGGACCGCGCAAGACATTCAACACGGCCTCCCTACTCCGCAAGTTTGCTGAAGGAGCCTGTGCAGTAAGCAGCGAAATTGAAGTAGAAACCATACGCCTCTACGATCTCGACTACAAGGGTTGTATGTCGTGTATGGCTTGTAAAGTCAAGGGTAAAGCTGTCAATGTATGCAAATTTCGCGATGGGCTTAGCCCCGTGTTGAACGCCATCGCAGAAGCCGACGGTTTAGTGCTTGGCTCACCTAATTACTTCGGCGCGATAACAGGCCAGATGCGAGCTTTTCTTGAGCGCCTTAGCTTTCCTTGGCTATCCTACAATGACTATAGTTTGACAGCACCCAAGCGTATGCCTGTCTTATTGGTTGAAACGATGAATGGCACTCCCGAGCGCAACAACAGCACAGGGTATGGCTCAATGGAGTATTGCATTGCGCAGGCACTTGGCGAACCTACAAAATTGATAGCCTACAACACCTATCAGGTAAAAAACTATGACCGTTACGAGCTTGCAGGCTTTTCAGAAGAGGACAAGCGCAAGTATCGCGAAGCCCACTGGGAAGAAGACCTCCTCAAAGCCTACACGGCAGGCCAACAAATGGCAAAAGACATCCTCGGCTAAGAGAGATATAAATAGTCATAACAACAAGCACACAATCATTTATATGTGCGTGTTTTATGCATATGCGAGCAATTAGTCCAGCGTATAGGCCTGCACTAATTGCTCGCTGATATTTGCCCTATAGGTCATTTTGCAGGCTTGGATTTTCGTCAAAGCCTAATATATACTATCTTCGCTGCTATTTGAAATAGTAACCATCCGAAAGTAGCCGTATCTTTGTAAAAAAAAATAAAGCCGGGCTTTGTTAGAGCTCGGCTTTGCAGTTGTAAGGCAGTTGTGCTATAAGTTTCTCTTCTTCCATGTCAGGTCTTATTCTCTCAAGTGCGTGCGTGAGCCACTTGAGCGGATTGATGCCAACTATGGCGCAACTCTCTAGGAGCGTATAGAACACGGCGTTGTCCTCGGCTCCGCGGTCATTCTTGCTGAAGAGATAGTTCTTTCTTCCCATCACGCTCGGCCGTTGCATACGTTCAACGGGGTTATTGTCTATCTGATAGCGTGCGTCAAGGGTGTAGCGCTTGAGACGGTCCCACATCTTGTTGGCGTAGTCAATGGCCTTGCCCAGCGGGTCGGATGGCGTGCACGTCTTGGCTGCTGGGACGAACATCGCCTCTATGCCGTCCATGATGGCCATGCCCGTGCTCTACCGCTCACGAACGATGTGTTCGGCATCGGCATGCTCATGCCGCAGGTTCTCTTCAAGTAGGTACAGATGGTCTATGTGCTTGACAAATTCAGCTGCCATCGGGTGGCTACCCTCGGCCTCGACGAATTTACGGCGCACGTGAGCCATGCAACCCAGCAAGGTCACACCTTCCTGTAGCTCAAAAAAGCCATATACTCCGTATCCATCCGTCTGAACAGCTCCCCGAAAGTCCTTGAGCTGTGCACGCGCCACCTCACCGGCACGGGTGCCCTTGTAGTAGTAAAAGTAAAGTCCTCGGCTATCGGGCCTAGCATCAAGAAACTGCCAGGCGTAGCCTTTGCGTGTCTTTTTCGGACGATCGGCTATGCGCCATGAAACCTCATCAACCTGAAGATAGTCCGAGCTGAGTACCAACTCGCACTGGCTCTCATAGAGCGGATAGAGCACATCGGATAGACGGTGCATCCAATCATTTATCGTCGAGGTAGGCAGCGTGACACCCATGTCGGAATAGATTTTCACCTGACGATACTCGAGCAAATGATTAACAAACTTGTCATAAGCCAACTGAGCCAACATGTCGGCTGCCACATGGTTGCCACCGATTATGGGTACGCAAGCTGGAGCCTGGACAATCTCAGAATTGGGATTGTTACGTTCACTCTTGCGACGTAATACGGGACGAACGACAACCTCCACCCATACTTTGGAGGGATCACGATGAAGAATGCGAGTCGTATCGGCACCTATTTGATCAAACTCATCGAGGTTGATACCCTCGGGCATGACAACACGCTCACGCTCTTCAAGACCTCTATACAGATACTTCTCGGGACGATTCTTACGAGCACGCTCATGAGCCAACTTGCGGCGCTCCTCTGTCGTAGATGCTACCTGCTGCTCTGCCTTACCAAGCTCCTGCTGACGAACATCATAGACCTCATTAAACTCTTCATCGAACAAGGTGGGACCTTCTTGAGGTGAAACGCCTTTCAGCTTGTCACGCTTCGAGCCGAACAGCTGCTTCTCAAGCCAAGCTATACGCTCGGCCTGGCGTTTGATGATATTATGACATTCGCCAATCTTGTTTGGAAGAACTATTGCTCGGCTTTTATTCATAGTGCAAAAGCACTACATATTTTGTTGATACACAAACTTTTAAGGTTAATAAACTATAAAAAAAGATAACCCAAACTAATTAGTAGGGTTATCTTTCTTAAGTAAGCAAGAAAAGTAGGTTTTCACACCTGTTTCAAGTACTCGGAAGGTTGTTCATAGCGGTGGCGACGAGCCACCTTCGGGGATATGCCCTCCATCAGTAGAACTAACTCAGCCCAGGACATTGAGCGGAAGCCGACACCCTGACCAAGGAAAATGCGCGGATGGAAACGCCCCTGCTCAAGGCGCTTGTAGTACACAACGTAGCCGCCGTGCTCCCAATGGAAAATTTTCATCACCTTGCGGCTCGAACCAACGAATATATATACCTTTCCGTCGGCAGGATCCAGACCCAGCATGCGCACCTGACCGCAGAGTGTGTTCACGCCCTTACGCATGTCTGTTGGTTGTTGCGCCATAACAATGCGGTTGTTCTCATTCAAATTGAACATAGACTTTTTTGGCCGCAAAGGTAAAGCGACTTAGAGAACAGAGAAACACGGCGATTTTCAGATGGTTACGGTATAACAGGAAGGCTTAGATGATAGTATACGAAAATGTGCGGCACCCGAAAGAATTCGGATGCCGCACGCTTCTTTCTATTTAATTCACATTTATAAATCAGATTACTTCGCTCCAGTCTTCTTGCGTCTTGCGGACGTAGCTCTGGTAGCGACGCTTGGCTGCCTTTTCGGTTTCAAGGAAGAGCTCTGCAGCTTCTTCGGGGAAGGCTTTGCTGAGACTTGAGAAGCGCACTTCGTGGGCCAGATAGTCTTGGAACTGGCTCCAGTCGGGCTCTTTCGAGTCGAGCGTGAATGGGTTCTTGCCTTCGTTGGCCAAGGCGGGATTATAACGCCACAGATGCCAATAGCCACACTTGACAGCGCGCTCTTCTTCGGCTTGCGAACGTCCCATACCGCCCTTGATTTTCAGACCGTGGTTGATGCACGGTGCATAAGCGATAACGAGCGATGGACCGGGATAGGCTTCGGCTTCGCGAATGGCTTTGAGACATTGGGCGTTGTCAGCTCCCATAGCGACTTGAGCTACATAGACGTAACCATAGGTGGCTTGCATGAGACCGAGGTCTTTCTTGGTGACGCGCTTTCCGCTGGCTGCGAACTGAGCAATAGCTCCTACAGGAGTTGCTTTTGATGCTTGACCGCCAGTGTTGGAATATACTTCGGTGTCAAGCACAAGGATATTTACGTCTTCACCGCTGGCCAGTACGTGGTCGAGGCCGCCGTAGCCGATGTCGTAGCTGGCTCCGTCACCTCCGATTATCCACTGTGAGCGCTTAGTCATGAAATGTTGAAGCTCAAGCAAACGCTGTGCGAGTTCATGTCCCTTGGCAGCGCCGCCTTCGAGGAATGGTTTCATCTTGTCGGCAAGCTCTCGGCTCTTTTGTGCATCGTTTTGGTGCTCTATCCATTGTGCGGCGAGTTGCTTCATTTCGTTGCATGAGCAGTCGCACATCTGCACTTTCTGGAGCAAGTCAGTGATGCGTTGGCGCATCTTTTTGTTCGCGAGCACCATACCGAGTCCGAATTCGCAGAAGTCTTCGAAGAGACTGTTTGCCCATGCAGGTCCGCGACCGTTTTCATCGGTGGTATAGGGCGTTGAGGGAATGGAACCGCTATAGATTGAGGAACAGCCAGTAGCGTTGGCTATCATCTGGCGGTCGCCGAAGAGTTGGCTAACGAGCTTCACGTAAGGTGTTTCGCCGCAACCAGCGCATGCGCCGCTGAACTCGAAAAGTGGAGTGGCAAACTGAGAGTTCTTGGGATTGAGCGCAATGTCAATGAGCGTTTGTTTGCTCTTAACGTTCTTGACAAGATAGTTCCAGTTTTGGTCTTCAGTTTCTTGGCCAGCGAGGGTGGTCATAGCGAGTGCTTTGTTGCCACGCATACCGGGGCAAACATCTACACAGTTGCCGCAACCGGTGCAGTCCATAACGCTGGTTTGTATGCGGAAGCGCATGCCTTTCATCTGAGCGGGTGCTTTCATTTCAAGAGTGTCAGCGGTGAAACCAGCTGCTTCTTGCTCGTCAAGTACGAATGGACGGATACATGCGTGTGGACATACGTAGGCACATTTGTTACACTGTATGCAGTTTTCGCTGTTCCAAACGGGAACGAAAGCTGCTACGCCACGCTTTTCGTAGGCAGCTGTGCCTTGTGGCCATGTGCCGTCAATGCTATCAGCATATGCGCTGACTGGGAGCAAGTCGCCGTTTTGCGCGTTGATGGGACGCATCACGTTGGTAATGAATTCGGGCTCATCGCGCTTTACTTGTTCGTCAGCAGGAAGTGATGCCCATGCGGGGTCAACGGGTAGTTGCTTGTATTCGCCTCCGCGGTCAACGGCTTGGTAATTCTTGTTGACAACATCTTCGCCCTTACGACCATAGCTCTTGACGATAAATTTCTTCATCTGTTCGATGGCCAAGTCAACGGGAATTACTTCTGTGATACGGAAGAAGGCTGACTGCAGAATGGTGTTTGTGCGGTTGCCGAGGCCAATTTCTTGGGCTATCTTGGTGGCATTGATGTAATAAACTGTAATGTTATGCTCTGCAAAGTAGCGTTTGGCATCGTTGGGCAGATTCTTGGCCAGTTCTTCGCCTTCCCAAATAGTGTTGAGCAGGAAGGTTCCGCCGTCGCGCAGACCACGCAAAACATCGTACATTTGGAGATAGGCTTGTACGTGACATGCTACGAAGTTTGGCGTTTTGATCTGATAGGTGCTTCGAATTGGTGTGTCGCCGAAACGCAGGTGTGAACAGGTGAAACCGCCGCTCTTCTTGGAGTCGTAGCTGAAGTAGGCTTGGCAGTATTTGTCGGTGTTATCACCGATGATTTTGATGCTATTCTTGTTGGCTCCTACGGTTCCGTCAGCACCGAGACCATAGAACTTGGCTTCGAAGATGCCTTCGCCTCCGAGTGCCATTTCTTTTTCGAGGGGCAGTGAGGTGAAGGTTACGTCGTCAACGATGCCGAGCGTGAAATGGTCTTTGGGTTCGTCTTTCTTGAGGTTGTCGAAGACAGAGATTATCATGGTGGGAGTAGTGTCGCACGAACCGAGACCGTAGCGTCCGCCAATGATTTGTGGCTGGTGTTCTTTGTCATAGAATGCGCTCTTGACATCAAGATAGAGGGGTTCTCCTTCGGCACCGGGTTCCTTGGTGCGGTCGAGCACGGCAATGCGCTTTACGGTTTTGGGTACAGCTTCGAGGAAACGCTCTACGCTGAAGGGACGATAGAGGTGAACGCTGACCATACCTACTTTTTCGCCCTGGGAAAGCATGTAGTCAATGGCTTCGCGGGCAGCTTCGGTTACGCTTCCCATGGCGATGATGAGGCGCTCGGCATCTTCAGCTCCGTAATAGGAGAAGAGTTTATATTCGCGACCTGTAATCTTGCTGACTGCGGCCATGTATTTCTCGACGATGGCAGGCACTGCGTCGTAGTGGCTGTTGCAGGCTTCGCGGTGGGCAAAGAATGTTTCAGGATTTTCAGCCATGCCACGTGCCACGGGATGCTCGGGTGTAAGGGCTCGGGCGCGGAATTCGCTGAGTGCCTTTTGGTCAACGAGTGGACGAAGGTCTTCTTGGCTGATTTCTTCTATCTTTTGATACTCGTGACTGGTGCGGAAACCGTCAAAGAAATTGATGAAGGGCACACGGCTCTCTATCGTTGCGAGGTGGGCTACTGCTGCGAGGTCCATCACTTCTTGAACGCTACCTTCGGCGAGCATGGCGAAACCTGTTTGTCGACAAGCCATTACGTCGCTGTGGTCGCCAAAGATGCAGAGGCTGTGCGTAGCTAGGGTGCGTGCGCTAACGTGGAAGACGCAGGGCAGCAGTTCACCGGCGATCTTGTACATATTGGGGATCATCAGCAATAGGCCTTGCGAGGCGGTGAACGTCGTAGTAAGTGCACCGGCTTGCAAGGAACCGTGAACGGCTCCAGCAGCTCCGCCTTCTGATTGCATTTCTTGCACTTTGACCGTATCGCCGAAGAGGTTTTTACGTCCTTGTGCTGACCATTCATCCACGTGTTCGGCCATGGGGCTCGAAGGCGTGATAGGATAAATGGCTGCCACTTCACTAAACATGTAGGCTACGTGAGCGGCGGCTTGGTTGCCGTCGCACGTAATCATTTTCTTTTGTGTTGCCATAAATGGGGTTAAAAAGATGAAAGAATTGAATTTGTTTGTTTGCTATATATAAAATAGGCATAGGGCTATAGGGAGCAGTAATGTTTCTTTTCCGATATAGCCCTATATTTGTTTAAAGATAATGCGCTGTTTATTGCAGGAAGCCGAAGAACCATAATGGCAGGTCTTTGTCACGACCTATTTCAAGGTTGTATCGGGCGAAGACGGTTCCTTCTGGGGCTTTTTGTCGCTTGAGTTTGTCGCAGACACAGATGTCGTACTTGTCGTTAACGCGGAATAAGCCTGGACGCTTGCCACGCTTAACGTCGTGATGACGCCATAGGCAATTTACGAAATAGGTTTCATAGAGGTTTTGTTCGTCCTGATTGGGTACGTTCAGGGCGTACATCAGATTGGTATTGTGCAATTTGATGGCTGCGGGCTTTTTGGGGAAGCTATCGCCTACGTGATAAATCATATTGATGAAGCGTCCTTCTTCAAGATACTTCAGGTAGTTCATCACAGTGGCGCGCGATGTCCCTATCTCTTCGGCAATGCGACTGATATTGGGCGAATAGTCTTCGCTAACGGCCAGCAGATAGAGGAGTTTCTTGATGCGCGAAAGATATTTGAGTTCTATTTGTTTAGAGAGCAGGATGTCGGTCTCTATCATAGAATTCATTGACTTGAGCAGGCTCTCTGTGAAGTTACGGTTTTCGATGTAGAAGGGATAGTGCCCATGACGCAGGTAGCGCTCAAAATGTTCCCAAGGCTCTACCTTGCTCACTACATTTTTGATGAGGAGCTCATGCTCATTGATTATTTCGCCCAGGTTGTAAGCTCGGAAATCAAGTCCAGTTTGTTGGTTGAGGTATTCGCGGAACGAAAAGCCGTGGAGATGATAGAAACGGCAAATCTGAGCCAACTCGCTGTCTTCTTCTTCGCTATCGGGCACTGAGGTGGTGGTAAAAATAATGCGTAAGAGCGGATAGCGCTTGTAGCACTCTACGAGTTGTTCCTTCCAGCCTTGAAGTTTGAACATTTGGTCAATGAGTAACACTTGGCCTCCGTCTTCCATAAACTTGCCGGCAAAATCTACGATGCCGCAGCCTTGGAAATAGAAGTTGTTCATCGACACGAAGAGACACTTGTGTGTGCCACGTTCGAAACGTTCGCGTGCATATTGCAACAAGAACGACGTACGCCCCACTCCACGTGGACCTCGAATACCGATGAGCCGATAGCTCCAGTCAATACTGTCCATCAGTGAGCGGTGCACGGGAAATTTGGCATGCTCCATCCAGAAGTCATGCGTTTGATAGAACTTTTCCATGCTCTGTTTTGGTTTTTCTGTGGTATTTAGACCGTGCAAAAGTATTGAAAATTCCTTAAAACGGCGAAATTTCTGACGTTTTTCTTATTTTTAAGCCCCAAATCGGTCATTAGGATTTATAGTGGAACAGCATCCATGCTTACGTTAATTTGATTACATCCTAATGACCGATTTAGTTTAATCCCATTATACTCGGAATTTAATCCGATTAAACTGGCAGTTTACACCCATTGTACTCGGAGTTTAACCCCATTGTACTCGGAGTACAATCCCATGCAACACACATTGAACTCTGATAAAACCTGCCAAAGAGACGTCGTAGAGTGACCAGACAAGCCCACCATAGCTCCATAACAACTTGCAATTACAAGTCTTAAGCCCCAATCGATTTTTAAACCCAATTCGGTCATTAGAGCATTTTTTCGTGGTTGCATTTGTAAGCGTATGTAAATAAGCAATTAGACATAAGCATTTTCTAATGACCGCCATTAGAAAATTCAACTTACGAACATGTTACTATCAATGAGTTATGAGCTTGACCACGCATTTTAGTGGTCTAATGAGCGATTTGGGTTGAAGCGTGTAAACACTTTGTTTGAAGCGAGCAAACACTTTGTTTGAGGCTTTCAAACA
>ONDJ01000009.1 GCA_900316575.1 uncultured Prevotellaceae bacterium
CAATGCATTGGACAATTGGACAATTTACAATCTGACAATTTCCACCGCGCTTCAAAACGTCCGCAGAATAGTCAAATAGTAAATAGTCAAATAGATTGGCTGTCGAAGTGAAAAGGAAGAGCAATAGGCATGAAGCAAAAAAATTTTGACTACCAGAACGAAATCATCTGGTAGTCAAAAAACATACTTTTTGGGGTTGAATAGCCAATACTCAACCTATGCTCTGAAGCTCAGATCATTCGGGCTTCATGTTGGTGAAGACGGTTTGTACGTCGTCGAACTCTTCGAGTTTTTCTACCATTTTGTCGATGGCTTCGCGCTGTTCGGGGGTGACGTCCTTGAGGTCGTTGGGGATGTAGGTGAACTCGCCGCCTACTTCCTCAAAACCGATGTCTTCGAGGTGTTTTTGGATTTCGCCGTAGCTCTTTGGGTCGCCGTAGATGGTGAGTGTGCCTTCTTCGGGGTCTTCGTCGTATTCGTCCTCTACGCCATAGTCGATGAGGTCGAGGATGAGTTCGTCCATATCGATGCCTTCTTTTTTCTTGAAGGTGAAGACGCACTTGTGGTCGAAGAGAAAGGCGAGGCTCCCCATGGTGCCGAGGTTGCCGTTGAATTTATTGAACACAGAGCGTACGTCGCCCACGGTGCGTGTGGGGTTGTCGGTGAGGGTATCTACGAAGATGGCTATGCCGTGGGGTCCGTAGCCTTCGTAGGTCATGGTTTTGTAGTCGCTTTGGTCTTTGCCCATAGCGTTTTTGATGGCGCGCTCAATGTTGTCCTTGGGCATGTTCTCGCGCTTGGCTGTGGCTATGATGGCACGCAGCGTGGGATTGTTTTCGGGTTCAGGCCCGCCTGCCTTTACGGCTATGGCTATCTGCTTGCCGATGCGGGTGAAGGTTTTGGCCATGTGGCCCCAGCGTTTGAGCTTGCTGGCTTTGCGGTATTCAAATGCTCTTCCCATAATATTATTTTACTATTTGACAATTTACAATTTGACAATTCTGCGGATGTTTCGGGATGCAGTAGTAAATTGTAAGTTATAAAAATATTAGATGTTTGATGTGAGATGTTTTTTTGTTGAAACGATTGATTTGACAATTTACAATTTGACAATTCTGCGGACGTTTCGGGATGCAGTAGTAAATTGTAAGTTATAAAAATATTAGATGTTTGATGTGAGATGTTTTTTTGTTGAAACGATTGATTTGACAATTATCTTCAGTAATTCTTCACATTCACTTTGCAGAGGTTCTAATCTCTTTGCTGGTAGCAATTCTGCTTCTGTTATAATTTCTAACCAATGCCTTGTTTCATCAAGTTCTTCTTCTACGTTTTTGAGTTTATTGATGAAGTCTCTTTCAGATTTTGCTAAACACGCTGCTCTATAATTGGCTGCTGGAGATGTTCCCGAGCGAACTACTTGTGCAGCTATAGCCCTACCCGAAATTGTGCTAGGCATGCTATCGACCATTCTTATAACCCGAATTGAAAAGATTTTGAACCTCTCTTTTAATTCGTCTTGTGTCATGGAAGAATTTGTCTAATAGTAAATTGTCAAATTGTCAAATTAACGAAGTTGTGCCCCAAGTTGGGCAGTCAACTGAGAGATGATTTTATTCATGATGGCGTCGGTCTGCTTGTCTTTCATGGTTTTGCTGTCGTCCTGAAGTTGGAAGTTGACAGCATAGCTCTTCTTGCCTTCGGGCAGGTTTTTGCCTTCATAAACGTCGAAGAGACGTACGCGCTTGAGGAGTTTCTTTTCAGCCTGTTGGGCGATGCGCTCTATGTCGGCAAATTGTACGTTTTTGTCAACGAGCAGTGCCAGGTCGCGGCTTACGGCGGGGAACTTGCTGATTTCGCTGAAGGTGAGCTTCACGCGCTCGGCGGCTTTCATCAGGGCGTTCCAGTCTAATTCGGCGAAATAGACGCTCTGCGCGATGTCTAATTGAGCGGTTAGAGCTTTGGCTACGAGTCCAAACTCTGCTACGATGCGCCCGCTGCGTTCTTTGATGGCGAGGGAGCGCGAGAAGAGGTCGTTCGCGCCATTCTCTATGACGTAGGCCTTCATGGGCAGTCCCAGGCGGCGCAGAATGTGGAGCACGGTGGCTTTGAGCTGGAACACGGTGGTTTCTTCGTCGGGATGTGCCCAGGAGCCTGTGACACGCTTTCCGGTGAGCCACAGCCCGAGGCGCAGACCTTCGCTATAGGGGGCAAGTTCGCGTTCGGGGTTGCGGCGTGAGGCATCGTAGTGGTAGCAATTGCCAAACTCGAAGAAGGCGAGGTCGGCGGCCTTGCGGTTGATGTTGTGGCGCAGGCTTTCTAATCCACCGAAAAGCAGGGTGCGACGCATCACGCCCAAGTCGCTACTCAGGGGATTGAGCACGCGCACAAGGCCATCGGCATCATAGTGCTTCAGCTCAGCGTAATAGGCCTCGCGTGTGAGCGAATTGTTCATGATTTCGCGGTAGCCGGCTCCAACGAGCTGTTCGCTAATGAGCTGTTGCAGGCGATAGGAACGGTCGGTTGGTGTCTCTACGGTGAGGCTTGACTTCACGCTGGTGGGTATCTCTACGTTGTTGTAGCCATAGATGCGCAAGATGTCTTCTGCCACGTCGCAGGGGCGTTGCACATCCACACGATAGGCAGGCACGTCAAGCACGAGGCCTTCTGCGCTTTCTTCTACAATCTGCATTTCGAGCGACGTGACGATGCTTTTCACCACTTCTGCGGGAATTTCCTTGCCTGCGAGGTCGCAGAGATACTGGTACGTGAGGTTCACACGGAAGCTCTGCGGCAATTCGCGAGCCACAACATCGCGCACGTCCATAGCAATGGTTCCGCCAGCGAGTTCTTTGACGAGCATGGCAGCTGCCTTGATGGCATATACCTGCCCATCGGGGTCGATGCCGCGCTCGAAACGGAAGGAGGCATCAGTGCTGAGACCGTGTCGGCGAGCACTCTTGCGTATCCATGTGGGGTGGAAATAGGCACTCTCGAGGAGCACGTTTCGCGTGGTGTCGTACGTGCCTGAGCCTTTTCCGCCAAAGACGCCGGCGATGCACATAGCTTCCTTGGTGTTGCAGATAGCAAGGTCGCGTTCGGAAAGGGTATGCGTTTCGCCATCGAGGGTTACGAAGGGTGTGCCTTCGGGCAAGGTGCGTACGATGACTTCGCCGCCTTCAATCATGTCGGCATCAAAGCAGTGGAGCGGCTGGCCATAGGCCATCATGATGTAGTTGGTAATATCTACGATATTGTTGATGGGGCGCAAGCCGATGGTGGTAAGTTTGCGCTTGAGCCAATCGGGGCTTTCCTTGACTTCGCATCCTTTGATACTGACAGCAACGTAACGCGGACAGGCCTCGGCGTTCTCTATGCGAACAGAGATGTCCAAGTCGTGATTGTCGGCCTTGAAACTATCTACTGACGGGCGGCTCAAGGACGTTTCGTATCCATTTTGCACCAAATAGGCATAAAGGTCGCGAGCCACACCATAGTGCGAACAGGCATCGGCGCGGTTGGGCGTGATGTCCACTTCAAGCACATAGTCGCTCTCAAGGTGGAAGTATTCGGCGGCGGGAAGTCCTACGGGCGTTTCGGCGGGAAGGACCACGATGCCCTCATGGCTTGTGCCCACGCCGATTTCGTCTTCGGCACATATCATGCCGCAGCTTTCCACACCGCGAAGCTTTGATTTTTTAATGGTAAATTCCTTGTCGCCGTCGTAGAGTTTCGTGCCCAGTGTGGCAACAACAACTTTCTGACCCGCCGCCACGTTGGGGGCTCCGCAAACAATCTGAGCTGGTTCTGCCGCTCCTATATTTACGGTGCAGACGTGCATGTGGTCGCTGTCGGGATGGGGCTCGCAGGTGAGCACCTCGCCTACGACCAAGCCGCGCAGTCCGCCGCGAATGGATTCGGCCTCCTCCACGCTGCCCACTTCCAAGCCTATACTCGTCAGTGCAGCGGCCACTTCCTCAGCACTGAGCGGACAGCGCACGTATTCTTTCAGCCAATTATATGAGATATTCATTTACTCCGTATTTATATATATACAATATAAGAGGGAAGCGTACACTTATTCCTCAGTTTTTTTGGCACGTGAGGAACGCTTACGCTTTGGCTTTTCAGCGGGCTTCTCTATCTTGATGCCTGCCAGCTCGGGGTCAATCATAATACGACCGCAGTATTCGCAAACGATAATCTTTTTGCGCATACGAATATCTAATTGGCGCTGTGGGGGTATCTTGTTGAAACAGCCTCCGCAGGCATCGCGTTGCACATATACGATGCCAAGACCATTGCGGCTGTTGCGACGAATGCGCTTGAAACTGGTGAGCAGACGGGGCTCAATGGTCATTTCGAGGTTATTGGCCTTTTCGCGCAGTTTGTCTTCTTCAATGCGCGTTTCAGCAATGATTTCATCAAGCTCGGCCTTTTTCACGTCGAGGTCAGCACGTCGGTCGTCAAGAGTCTGGCGACTGTTGCGAAGCGTTTCGTTGCGCTCGTTGATACCAGCCTCGGCTTCACGAATGCGCTTTTCCTGAAGCTCTTTCTCAAGTTTCTGGTACTCTATCTCCTTGTTGAGCATGTCGTACTCGCGATTATTCTTCACGTCGTTCAATTGCTGATTATAGCGGTCGGTTAGGGCTTCGCTTTCAGCAATCTTACTGCGCATCATAGCGATGTCGCTCTGAAGCGTCTCGTTTTCTTCGGTGAGTTTACCAATACGCGTTGTTAGACCCTCGATTTCGTCTTCAAGGTCCTGCACCTCCAAGGGAAGTTCGCCACGAAGCGTGCGAATTTCGTCAATCTTCGACAAAATGGTCTGAAGCTTAAACAGCGCTTCAAGCTTTTGTTCCACGGTCATATCTCGACCGACATTCTTTTTTGCCATAAGGGTAAAAGTTTTGTTTATTTTTCAGTAAAAATTTCTTCGGGATTGGTTGCGGTGAAAGTTTCTATACGCATAGTGGGGCAGGCTTCGCTCAACACTTTGGATAGAAGTTCCACCACGTGGATTTCACTCTGATAATGCCCCAGGGCGCAAACCATGATGCGGTCCGTGTAGTCGAAATAAGCGTGGTGACCCATTTCGCCAGTGATAAAAACATCGGCACCTGCTTGTACGGCATCTTTCAGAAACGAAGAACCAGCACCCATACACATCGCAACGCGCCTCACCGCCGCTGTATGGGCTGGCGAATGCATCATCCACTGGGTGTTAAACGCTTGGTTCAAGGCCTTCAGAAAAGCCGCCACGCTCATTGCCTCGGGCAAATCGCCAATGGCACCACTACCCCCAAGTCCACTTTCGAGCGGATGTAAGAAGGCCACATCCTTCAAGCCCAACTTTTCAGCAGCATAGAAATTCACACCGCCAAAAGCATTGTCCAAATTGGTATGAGCCGCATAAATTGCAATGTCCTGCTTGATGGCTCGCATCACAATGCGCTCAATATAATTCCCATCGCTGATGCGCTTGAGCCCATGAAAGAGCAGTGGATGGTGCGCAACAATTAGGTTGCAGCCTCTTTCCTCTGCAACGCGGACGACTTCCTCGGTAACGTCCAAACACAACAATGCCCCTGACAACTCACGCTCTGTTAATCCAATCTGCAAGCCAGCATTGTCGTAGCTCTCTTGCAGGGACAGAGGCGCGAAATTTTCAAGGGCGCGTACAGCTTCCTTTATTTTCACGCCGCAAAAGTAATGCAATTCATTTGAAAACGCATCCCCCCGCCCAAAATTTGTTTGATTTTTATGCGTATGCCGCCGCCACTTGATTGGTAAGGACTATAAAATCCTCTACCGAAAGTTGCTCAGGACGGCGCGTAAGCATCGGCGCTGAAAGCAACTCGCCATGGTCTATCTGCAAACCACGCTCGTTGTTCATTTGTTGCAGCAATCCGCGCAACGTGCCGCGAAGCATCTTCCGACGCTGATTGAAAACAGTCTTTACAAGACGCTTGTAGAGCACTTCATCGCAACCAAGCTGAGCCCGCGAATTGCGCATCATTCTAATGACAGCACTGCGCACCTTGGGCGGCGGATTAAACACATCGGGCTCTACCGTAAAAAGATATTCCACATCATACCAAGGTTGCACCAAAGCCGTAAGTATGCCGAAGGCTTTGCTGCCAGGCTTTGCCGCAAGACGTTCGGCCACCTCCTTTTGTATCATCCCCGTACAGCAAGGAATAAGTTCGCGATGCTCCACAACACGCAAAAAAATCTGCGAACTTATATTATAAGGATAATTCCCCGTGAGCACAAAGGGACCGCCAAACGTACGCTCCAAGTGCATCTTCAAGAAATCGTCAGGGATGATGTCTTCATCTGCAAACTGCGGGAAATGCTGGCGCAAGTAGTCCACACTCTCGTGGTCGAGTTCCACCACGCGCAGCAGCCTCCCTTTCTTCAAAAGAAACTGCGTAAGCACACCAGTTCCTGGACCCACTTCAAGAATAGGAAAATCTGGGCAAGCATCGACCGTGTCGGCTATGCGGCTTGCGGTAGAGAGGTCAGTGAGAAAGTGCTGACCAAGCGATTTCTTGGGACGTACGTAGTGCATCGTTGCTGAAAGAATGGAAAATAAAAACGGGTAGCCATCTCGCTTCGCGAAGCAAAAGTAGCAATAATGTACTTATTCCAAAGACGGCTTACAACGATTTCTATGGAAAAAGTCTTAACTTTCCTTACTTGTTTTGCAGAAATAGGAATAATGTTTACATTTGCCCCTTGAACAACAAACGACATTCTCATCCAATGCTCAAAACTATTCTCAAGATAGTGCTTCCTTTTGTGCTTGGCGCGGCCATCCTTTGGTGGATGTATCGCGGCGAAGACTTTGCAGCATTGTGGCATGTCGTAACAAAAGAAATGAAATGGGGCTGGATGTTGTTCTCCTTTGTATTCGGAGCATTGGCCATGGTGGTACGCGCCGTGCGTTGGCGTATGACGCTTGAGCCACTGGGCGAAAAACCACGCCTACGGACAGCCATAGATGCCGTCTTCCTATCGTATGGAGCCAGCCTTGTGGTGCCACGTATTGGCGAAGTGATGCGTTGTGGGACGTTGAAACGCATGGACAGCATCTCTTTCTCAAAAGGCGTAGGCACCGTACTGACCGAGCGCATTGTTGATTCCCTACTCATCGTCGCGCTCACCGTCCTCTCCCTCTTTTCACAACTACCCGTTTTTCTCAACTTCCTGCGCACCACGGGTATCACACCTTCAGGACTTATAAACCGATTTACTCAAACGGGATACATCGTCACCGCCGTTTGCGTCATAGCACTCGTTGTAGGACTATCATTGTTAGCATCGCGCTACGCCGTGCTACGTGGGGGACGCGACTTGCTTAGAGACGTAAAAGACGGCATACTCTCCTTGCGCCAAGTGCGCCGTCCTGTGCTCTATTGGATATTGTCGCTAAGCATCTGGATGTGCTACTTCCTGCATTTCTACATCGCTTTCTTTTGCTTCAAAGAAACAGCCGAATTTCCCCTTTTGGGAGCATTTCTCGTGTTCTGCGTCGGCTCGTTTGCTGTATTGGTTCCAACGCCCAACGGAGCAGGTCCGTGGCACTTTGCTGTGAAAACCATGCTCGTCATCTATGGCATAGCCGAAGCACCCGCAGTAATGTTCGCCTTAGTGGTCCACACCGTGCAAACGCTACTTGTAGCAGTGCTCGGAATTTGCGCTTGGGCAGATCTGAATACCATCAAGATAAAACGTTGATATTTCTTTAAACTATAAACCTTAAAAAACGAATAACACCATGACAGAAATCAGCAAACTCCATCCCCAAGCCATTTGGGAAAACTTCGACAAGCTCTGCGCCGTCCCCCACCCCAGCGGACATTTAGACAAAATCCAACAATTTCTGCTTGATTGGGCAGCCGAGCGTGGCATTGAAGCCTTTAAGGACGCGGGCGAAAACATCGTGATGCGCAAACCCGCAACCCCCGGAATGGAAAACCGCAAAGTCGTTACTATGCAGGCACACATGGACATGGTGCCACAGAAAGCCAAAGACTCCACCCACAACTTCGAAACCGACCCTATCCAACCCTACATTGACGGCGAATGGGTAAAAGCACGTGGCACCACACTCGGAAGCGACGACGGCATGGGCGTAGCTACCATCATGGCTGTCATGGAAGACAAAGAACTTCAGCACGGCCCTATCGAAGGCTTCATCACCGCCGACGAAGAAACTACCATGTACGGCGTAAACCACATGGAGCCCGGCACACTTCATGGCGATTACCTCATGAACCTCGACAACGAAACCGAAGGAGAATTCGTCATCGGCAGTGCTGGAGGCATAAACCTCACCGCCCAACTTGAGTACGACCCCGTTGCTCCACAAGCCGATGCGGCAGTACAAATTGTATTACAAGGACTCAAAGGCGGACACAGCGGACTTGAAATCAACGAAGGACGCGCAAATGCCAACAAGCTCATGGCTCGCGTAGTGCGCAAAGCCATAGCCGACCTCGGCGCAGAACTCGCCACATGGGTAGGCGGCAACATGCGCAACGCCATTCCCAACAACGCCGAAGTAGTGCTCGCCGTGCCAGCCAACAAGGTAGAGCAACTCAAGCAAGACGTTGCTCATTGGGGCAAAGTGTTCTGTGCCGAATACGAAGGAATAGAAGACACCATACGCATCGAAGCCGAAACCATAGCCCTACCCGCAGAGCGCGTACCCGAAGAAGTACAAAACAAACTCGTTTGCGCCATCGGAGCCTGCCACAACGGTGTCTTGCGCTTCATCCCAGGCATTGGCGACATCGTAGAAACATCCTCCAACCTAGCCATCGTAGAAATCGGCAGCGGCAAAGCATTCTTCAAAGACCTCATTCGCTCCTCCATGCGCTCACAACGCGAATATCTCGAAGAGGTTCTCACCAGCTGTTTCTGCCTTGCAGGCATGAGCGTTGAAGTAGGCGGAGCATACACCGAATGGCAACCCGCCTTGAAGAACGAAATGGTTGACCTCATGCGCACCGTATATAAAGATATGTATAACGAAGAAGCCAAAGTACAAGTAGTACACGCAGGCTTAGAGTGCAGCATCATAGGAGCCATGTATCCACACATGGACATCGTCAGCTTCGGTCCCACGCTCCGCAGCCCGCACACACCCAACGAGCGTTGCCTCATCAACACAGTAGGCAAATACTACGACTTCGTAAAAGAAGTTTTGAAGCGCGTACCCGCAAAACAATAAGTCTCACTCCCATTATCGCTCATAACCCTTAGATACATGGTACCACCCATGATAAATAACCTAGAGCGAGCTTACCTATAAACAATGGAAAACTATTTTTACGTAGATAAGAACCAAAAGCAGGCAGGCCCCATCATGCCCAGCCAATTTGCCGCCGCTGGCGTAACGCCTCAAACCCTCGTTTGGCGAAAAGGCATAGACCAATGGACACCAGCTGGAGAGTTGGACGAATTGCGCGAATATTTCCATCCGCAAACAAACGAAGCTACCCAACTGACCGCAACCCCATCCCCAGCAACAACTAAGCCATCGGCAGCTCCCGCGCATCCTACAACACAAGAGACCGCTCCATCCTTTGCCCCTTCTCAGCCAACCTCCACACCACAAGCAAATGAAATCCCCAACTACTTGTGGCTGGCAGTGCTCAGCGTTGTCTTTATGTGTTCGCCAATAGGCATCGTAGCCATACACCATGCCGCCAAGGTTGACTATTATTCCCTGCGTGGCAACATCAGCGAAGCAACGCGTCGGAGTGGATTGGCTCGCAAATGGAGCTTTATCGCCCTTGCCATATCTTTTGTGTGGTTCCTCTTCCTCCTTTCAACCTTTGGAGGACAGATTGTCTCCTACCTCTACAGCAACTACGAATTTGCCTTCTAACAAAGGCTCACAAACAATCTCATTTTTTTAACTCATAAAAACTTAAAGACCAATGAACAAAAAATTCATCTGCACCGTGTGCGGCTACGTACACGAAGGCTCCGAAGCCCCCGAGAAATGCCCCATCTGCGGCGTGCCCGCCAGCAAGTTTAAGGAAATGGAAGACACCGCTCTTCAATTTGTAGCCGAACACGTAGTAGGCGTGGCACAAGGCTGCGACGAAGAGATGATTAAAGACCTACAGTCCAACTTCCAAGGCGAATGTAGCGAAGTAGGCATGTATCTCGCCATGAGCCGTCAGGCCGACCGCGAAGGATATCCCGAAATAGCCGAAGCCTTCAAGCGCTATGCATGGGAAGAAGCCGAACATGCCGCCAAGTTTGCCGAACTACTCGGTGAAATCGTTTGGGACACCAAGACCAACCTTGAAAAGCGCATGGCTGCCGAGGCTGGAGCCTGCGAAGACAAAACACGCATCGCCAAACGCGCCAAAGCCCTTGACCTCGATGCCATCCACGACACTGTCCACGAAATGGCACGCGACGAAGCCCGCCACGGCCAAGGCTTCCAAGGACTCTACAACCGCTACTTCAAGAAGTAAATAGAACCTACGTTTCTTTCCAAAACGTTTTAACCCATAGAAGAGAGGATGTGTCAAATCGGCGCACCCTCTTTTTTGTAGATTCCTGACTTCAGCGATGCGTCCCCCAGTTCCGCACTCGCGCTGACACTTTGCCCATTAGTAAAAAGAAAAAAGGGAAGCCTGCCTGAGGTTTCCCTTTTTGTATAAATGGCGGAGAGTGAGGCTCTAAGAGCTATTTCGCCAAAGGCTATCAAACGCGCGCAAACGTCCATTTTACGGGCTTTTGTGTTTTTTAGTGGTAACGATTGAAACCGCGTATTCCATATTAGTAAACCTATTTTCGGGTACTTTTTCGGGTACTTATTTTTCGGGCGTTTCGTCGTCAGAGCCGAAAGCGTCAAACTTCGCCATGTTTTCTATTTTGGCAGCGTCCACGATTTTAATATACGGCTTCATTGCCTTATAGTCGCTGTGTCCTGTCCATTTCATTATAACGGGCGCAGGAATACCAAGCCGAAGGGCGTTTACTATAAAAGTCCTACGCCCGGCGTGAGTAGTAAGAACGCTATACTTAGGCACTACCTGCTCTATACGTTCGTGTCCGCAGAATTGAACAATACGCACGGGTTCAGTTATTCCTGCTTCCTCGGCGGCATCGTGTAAGTGTTCGTTCATTGTGGCATTTGCCACCACAGGAAGGGCAAGCCCACGCGGAAAGCGGATATCCTTATATTTGTCGAGGATTGAAAGCGCGTATTTGTTCAGTTCTATATGAAGCCTGTCGTTAGTCTTCTTAGTGATTACAACCATATATGGCGGATTTGCCGTTAGGTGCAAGTCAGAACGGCGAAGCTTTGCAACGTCAGAGTAGCGAAGCCCCGTAAAGCTGCAGAAGCAGAAGACATCACGAACGGGAGCGAAGGAAGGGTTAGAGCCCGAAAATTTGAAGTTAAGGAAGTCCTGCAGCTCTTCCCATTCCAAGTATATAACTTCTTTGCAGTCAAGCCCCGGAAGACGGGGGCGGTACTGCTGATGTGCCAGCCCGTTATAGTAGCCGTTGGCAGCAGCCCAGCGTAAGAACCAGCGGAGAAAGCCGATGTTCTTATCTATTGACGGGTTAAGCATTTTCTTTTTCTTGATTAGGTAGCTTTTCACGAAGTCCGCGAAGTCTTCCTTTGAGAACGTGGAAAGCGACAGGTTAGAACGCCAGCCCGTCAGATGCAAGCGCAGGGAAGAAAACTTCGTATATGTCGCCTTAGTCCAGCTTTTATCGTACCCTTCCGCTTTCGTGAATTTGTCGAAGTATTGGTAGAAGTCCGACTCTTCCGCTTTGGCAGAGGTACGACCAGCGGACAGGTTAAAGGCTTCCTTAAATTCCTTCACGTCCGGGGCGCGTCTATTGTCAAGCTCAAAGCGCGTTAGCACGTCTTCAACCAACGCGCACAGCTTCACGATAGCGCGGTTTATTTCGCCAGCAGCCTGCCCTGCTTTGTTCTTAGTGTTAGGGCGTACCACTTCATTAACGGCATCCCATTTGGAAGGCGCGACAGCGTAGCCGCTTCTTAAGTCCGCACGGTAGCCCAACCAAGAAACGCGCAGCCTAATGGCGGCTTCTTCCGCCACTTCTTCGCCTTTGTTGTTTGGCTTAACGTGAAGCCCCAGCTTTATACTATACTTCATTGCTTACCCGTCATTTTCCGCGTTAGCATATTGCCGCGCCCCGTTATTAGCCAGCTTGCAGATATTGGGAAATTGGCAACCAGCGCGTAGATAGCTTCTATTTCCACGTTCTTATAGCGTGAAGTCTTACCCGTAGGAGTAACGCCGAACTCTAAACGCATTTCGCGGTAGCGCGGAGAGCTAAGCGAGTTTTCGACACAGAAAGACCCCAGCGCACTAACGAGCTTGTAGGTAACAAGCGCGTCGATCGCTTGAAAGAAACGACGGCTTACGCCTTCGCTTATTGGCGATTGCTTTACGATTGTCCGGGGCATAACTTCGCGTTTTTGAGGTTTGACAGCATTACGTTATAGTCACTTTCCGACACTTCCGCCGTTTCCTTCCCTTCAAGGTAGGCAGCTTCCAAAGCGTCGAAGACGGGCGCAGGGATATAAGGATAGTAAGCCCGTTTTGAGTAGAACGAATCCACGTTTATAGAAATAGTACCCATATAGCAGTTATTTTTGTTAAATTTCGCGTCTAAGCGCGTCAAATATAAAAATGGTATAGTTGCAAGCTGAAAAGATTTGAAGCGATTGTAGGGGCATTTCTGCCCGTTTTTCGTATTAAGGTAATATGACACATTTTGCCCCTTTATATATAGATAATGGACGCGCGCGCGCATGATGTTACAGCCACAAGTAGGTAAACGCCACACAGAACACACCATTAACACGCGAAGCCATAACGAGGAACTTTGAACCCTGCCACGTTTGGGCGTTACCGTCGTAGTCAGTAGCAACGCCAAAGATGCTGCGCAAGTGCTTTCGTATTTTCTCCTCGTCCATTTCGTCATAGAAAGCAGACACGTTGTTTATACGGTAGCCTTTAGACGATACGAACACAGAAACGGCTGGGCGGCTTTGACCGATACGGAAAAGACCTAAATCGTATTGAGATAGTGAAGCCTTAACAACGCCGCCGCTTTCGGTTTTGATTAACTCCAAGTCGCGCAGATAGTGAGTAATAGAATCGCCAAAAACGAGATTACCCAACTTTTGCCGCGTTTCTAAATCTTCCATATTTTGCAGTTGCGCCTGTTCGGTTACGACGATTTGCGACCAAGCGGAAAAGCACAGGAACGAAAGACAGATAAGTAATATATACTTTTTCATTTAATTATATATTTTTGGTTGATACTACCAGCGTGGAACTTTACAGCCGTCAAACATTAACCGACAGCGGCACATGTGGCATCGTCGCCATGCTGGGCAGCGGCTTTTTTCAATTCGCGCGTTAATTCTGCCAACGTTTCCTGTTGGCTTTCAATAATAGAGGTTAGCCGCTCGTTAGCAGCCATTAAACGCGCTTTTTCATTACGCGCATCTTCAAGCAGACGCTCCAGCATTTGAGAGGGTAACAGGCTTTGAGATTGCCACACATTTTCCTCACGTTTTTCTAATTGCATTTCGCCAATACCAGCAAGCAGCCACTGCGGATTTAATAACGGGTACAATTCCGATATTTTAGACATAACCGATGGCGACACCGATTTACGCATACTTGACACATAGGCAGGGGAAAGACCTACACGTTTGCAAAATTCACGGTCAGTAATACCCAGCGTACTAATAAAATATCGCAGCCGTTGCTGTACAGTTGTTAGGTTTTGTTTTAATTCGTCCATATATTGTTAAGCACTTAAAATGTTATGAAAAGTTAAAATCTGAAACTTTTTAGTCATTTGTTATGTGAATGTTGTTTATTTGTTATAAATTTGCACCCAGTAAGCGATAAGTTTGCAAGCCTAACAACTTTTCGAGTGCAAAAGTAAGCATTTTCTTTCAGTCGCGCAATAGCGTAAACACGTCAAAAGCAAGAATTAAAATAACAGGCTATATGGATTATACAACAACTTACATTAACAGAAATTACCTTATTAAAGTTTACGGCTTTGATAACGAAGGTAAGCGTATTAACAAGCTGCTGGGCGTTTCGGGTTTGATAGCCTTAATAGGCGTAGAACTTGCCAACAAGTTTGTAGGACGCGCAGAGCGTAGCCGACAGGATTGTACGGTTTGCAAGTTACGCAGGGGTTTACAGGTAAGCTTATATCTTCACTAAAATAATACAGCTATATGGAACAGACGATTAAACAACAGCAGCAGGAGCTAATAGAGAAGCTCCAGCAGGGACAGGAAGAACTGCTTAAGAAGTTCGACGCGGAAGGCTACGTAGTAGCCGGGTACGGCGGCGACACCTACTACTGCTTTGTAGGCACAGGCAGGGGATTTAACGGCGCGGCACTTGCACCACAAAGCAGAAGACCGCACATCTTCACGACGAAGCAGGAAGCACAACGCGAAGCCGACAACGGCATCTACAGGAACGGACGCGACGAGGTTATAGCCCTTAAGGTGGAAGAAGTCCGTACTTACTTCCGCAAAATTCACGCGGAGATAGAAAAGAACATACAGACTATTAAGGAACAATTCAGCAAACAATAACACCGGGTAGGGGCGAAAGCCCCACCCCATAAAAACGGAAAGCTATATGGATAAGAACTACAGCGAAACGATTGCAATAAACGCCCTTATAAGCGTTTTGCAGGATGTCATAAACAACGGCAACGAGAACCCGGAGTTTGACAGCGAAAGCGGCTTTGCTAACATTTCAGACGGGAGCAGACACCAACCTATCATCCTATTAGACCGCGAAGACGTTAGCAACCTTATTCCCTTCTTAGAGGAACAGATGGCAGACCAGCGGACTATAGACTACTTTAAGAACATCGGCGAAGCAAAGCCGATCGAGAACGACAAACAGGGGTAAGGGGTAGTTATACCCTAAACCCGTATTAAAATAATACGATTATGGTTATAACAGGACAGACAAACAAACAGAAACAGGCGTTAGGCTTCCGCCGTGGACTTGCACAGGTTCGCATGGGAGAGTACGCAGAAGTACGCGAAGCACTTATGGAAGCTTTAGGCATAAACAACCGCAACAGCCTCGCAGCCTACGCCAGCGGAAGACAGGAAATGAAAGTAACACAGGCGGAAGCCGTAGAAGGCGTTTTTAACCGCTATGGCGTAACTAAAAACATTTGGGGCGAATGATACTTAATGCAGAACTTACAAAGCGCGAAAACGAGGTAGCGGAGCTGCTGGCGTGGGGCGCAGCAAAGAAAGAGGTAGCCGACAGGCTGTTTATTTCGACGCGCACCGTAGAGAACACAGCTCGGAACATATACGCCAAGACAGGCGTACAGAAGGCTACGGAACTTTGCGTTTGGTGGTTTTGCAAAAAGTGTGGAGTATCGCCCAGCTTAGACCCACTTAAACGCGCCTTCTACGCTTTGGTATTGTTGGCTGTCTTCATTCCGCGAGAATTGACAGCGAACGGCGACCTGTTCAGAGTAGGACGCAGAACGGCAAAGACGGCGAGAACCTACAGGGCTTCAAGACGAAAAAGCGAAGGTTTGGATATTACAGACTTCATTAAAACGACAGCTATATGAAAAAGCAACTTGCACTATTAGTAGCCTTACTGATTTTAGGCACTATTTGGGTACGCAGCATCAAGGAACAGGTAGCCTACGCGGACACCGACTGCCCGGCTTGCGGAAGCAACGAGGTTTTAGACTTCGGAGAGACAGACGACGGGCAGCATTGCCACTGCTACGATTGCGGACAGGAATTTTACTTAACACCAGCCAGCGACTATGAGTAAGTACGACCAAAACACGCGAGTAATAGACCTGACGCTGGGCGAACTTCTTAGCGCAATAGAAGAAAAGGTCAGAGAGGTTCAGAACAGCCAGCAGCAGACAGCGGAAAGCGACAGGCATTTTGTTTACGGCTTGAAGGGCTTAGCCAAGCTATTAGGATGCAGCAAGACGACAGCAGCCCGGCTTAAGGCTACAGGCAACTACGACGAAGCTATAACGCAGGTAGGCGCACTCCTTATTATTGACGCGGACAAAGTGTTAGAGATAGCAAGAAACAAGTAATTAACCCTTTTAATAACAACAGCTCTATGGCAAAGCAAGTAATTCTAAAACGGCTTACCCTTACAAACTTCAAGGGTTTGCGAAACGTGGCTATTGACTTCAACGGCAGCGTTACAACCATTTCGGGAAAGAATGGAACAGGAAAGACCACCGTAATAGACGGCTTTAATTGGCTTCTTTTCGGAAAGGACAGCAAAGGCAACAGCGACACAAAGTTTGGTATTAAGACCACCGACAAAAACGGCGCGTTCATTCCCCACCTCGATCATGAAGTTAGCGGAACGTTTGAAGTAACGGACACCGAGACAGGCGAAACCGAAACAAAGATTTTCCGCCGCGTATTGGTTGAGGAATGGAAGGAAGAGGTAAACGAAGATACAGGCGAAAGCCGCGAGTACCTCAAAGGACACCATACCAACTACTACTACAACGAAATGCCCCTAAAGACTAAGACGGAATACGACCGCATTGTAGCGGAGATTATCCCCGAAGCCGTCTTTAAGGTAATTACTAACCCTTCCTACTTCCTTACGCTTCATTGGCAGACCCAGCGCGACATGCTTCTACAGATGGCTGGGGAGATTACCGACGAACAGGTAATAGGCAGCGACCCGAAGTTTGCCCGTTTGGTTGAACTTCTGCAGGGTAAGACTATAGAAGGTTACCAAGCTAAGATTAAGGAAGACCGCGCAAAGCTTGAAGCAGACCTCCAGCGAATACCCACCCGGATAGACGAAGTAACGCGAAACACGCCGCAGGAATTGGACTTTACGGCTTTGGAAGAGCAGCTTAGCAAGCTAAACGAAGAGTTCGACACCATAGACAGGGCTATGACTTCAAAAGCAGAAGCCAACCGCCAAGCATACGAAGAGAAGAGCCGGATCCAGCAGCAGATAAACGGCCTACGCCTTAAGCAGCAGAACGTACTGTTCGCAGCCCAGCAGAAGGCACGGGAAGAAGCACAGGAAACAAACCGCGCACACGACGAAGCCGTAAGGGAGACATCCTCTATTAACTTTACGGAAAAGCGGGTAGAAACGACATACCAAGCAGAGACACGACGTTTGCACGGAGAGAAGGAACGCGCAGAACAGCTTATAGCAGAATACACTAAGAAACAGGACGAAACACGTAACAAGTGGTTCAGCATTAACGGCGAAGAGTTCAAGGACGGCGAAAGCTTGATTTGCCCGCTATTCAAACACGGATGCGCAGACACCGCAGCACTACAGCAGTATAACAGCAACCAAATAGCAGCGCGCGAAAAGTTCTACGCAGACAAGGAAGACCGCCTTAACGCTATCACGAAGGAAGGCCAGCAGCTGGGCGAACAGATTAAGGCACAGCAGGAAGAAGCCTTTAGACTTTCAGGCGAGATTACAAAGCTTAACGAGAAACACGAAGCAGACATAGCAGACATCAAGGCACAGCGAGAAGCAGCAGTAGCGAAGATAGACGCGAACCCGCTAACAAATCCCCGCGAGGTCAAAGGCGAAGACGTACCCGAATGGGTAGAGCTGCAGAAGCAGATAGACCAGCTTAACACCCAGCTACAGGAAGGAAGCGACCAACAGCAGGACAATACTACAGAACTTCGCCAGCAACGCGCAGAAGTACAGGCCAAGATAGACGCAACCAAAGCAGACCTGCAGAAACGAGAGCAGATCGAGAAGGCGCAGAAGCGTATAGACGAGCTTAACCAGCAGAAGAAGGAGCTACAGAAGGCGAAGGCACAGCTACAGGGTAAGAAAGACCTGTTAGCAGACTTTGAACGCGCCAAAATGGACGAAGTAGAACGAAGGGTAAACGCCTTATTCCGCTACGTTCAGTTCAAGATGTACCGCCAGCAGATAGAAGACGAAAAGCAGGTAGCCGACTGCGTTTGCTACATTGACGGCGTAAGGTATGCAGACAAGAATAACGCAGGAAAGATTAACGCAGGGCTGGACGTGATTAACACCCTTTGCGGCTTCCACAAGGTAAACGCCCCGATATTTATCGACAACGCGGAGAGTGTAAACGAGTTTATACCCGTAGCCAGCCAGCTAATTACGCTTTCAGTCACTAACGGAGATTTCGCAGTAAAGAACCTATAATTAACCCCATTTATTTACAATTAAAAAGTAAGACTTATGGATTACAAGAAAATTAAAAGTTACGAAGCCGCTTGCAAGGCTTTAGGTTTGAAGCCTATCAGCGACGAAGTGTTTAACACATTTGGCGAAGACGCTAAGACCATGGCGGCTTACCACAAGTTAGCCGTTATTACGCGAGCCATTAACGACGGCTGGCAGCCCGATTGGAGCAACCGCGACGAACGGAAGTTCGAGCCTTATATGCACACCAATCCTGCCGGGCTTGCGTATGCGGCTGTGTATTACGCCCCTTCGTCTGCGGGTATGAATTTCGGCGCTCGCCTTTGCTTCCGCGACTACGAACGCGCCGCGTTTGCCGTTGAAACCTTTGGCGACAACCTTTATAAGGATTACTTCCGCCCGGACAACTACGGAGCCGCAAAGGAGCCGGAAGCCGCCGAAGACAGCAAGCAGAACAAAGAGAATGAGAACGGCGGCGACGGCGTGATACGCGAAGAGGACGACATGACAGACGCGCCCGACTTCTTGAAGAAGGTTGTAGAAATTTGCAAAAGCGAAATTCAGCCTTTGGCGGAAGCGGACTCAGACAACCGCGCTATCATTCTTATTGCCGTACAGGACAACGCAAAGGACAAAGACGGCAACGCAGGATTTGGTGCTACATTCGCAGTAGCAGGCAACGAAAGCGACCTTTCACGCGGTTTGGCTAACTTCTTGAAGCAGGAGAAATTCCATCCTATCATCAAGAAAGCCATCCTTCGCAACAAGTTTGACAGGATTTGCGAGGAAGGCGCGAAGGCAATGAAGGACATTTTAGACATTCTTAAATAATTCAGCTTTATGGAACAGACACAGACAAACAACACCTTACCTGCTACCGTAGTAGCAGCAAGGGAGCAATTCGAGCTGGCTTGTAAGGAAGCACAGGGATTGCAGATTATTAACAACTTCGGCGCAGCTTTCCAAGCCGTAAACGTCGTTAGCCTTCTTCGCCAAGCATTAACCGACGAAGTTATGGACGCAGTATTTATACCCCTTATGAACACTAAAATAGGGTTCTTAACGGACAGGAACGGAAGACCGAACAGCCGGGGAGAGGTTAAGCCACCTTACAGCAAGGAGATTGTACGCGACGCAGTAATAGACGCGGTAGCTATTGGATTGCTACCTACGGGCAACCAATTCAACATCATCGCGGAACGCATGTACCCGACAAAGGAAGGCTACACTTCCCTACTTCGCAAATTGGGCGTGAAATACTTTATCGAAGTAAGCTACGACAAGAGCCAAACGCAAGGCTTCGCGGAGATACCCTGTAAGATTACGTATCAGTACAACGGCGAAAAGAACGGATTTTCGATTATTGCAACCGTCAAGAAGGATAGCTACAGCAGCCCCGACCAATTACGCGGCAAGGCAGAGCGCAGAGCCAAAAAAGCACTGTACGAATACCTTACGGGCTGCGACTTTGGCGACGCAGACGAAGACTCCAGCCGTATAGTTGATGCCGTAGCCGAAGAGATACACGACGAAGCCAACAAAGGCGGAGTTATAAGCGCGGAGCAACCAGCACAGGAAGCACCAGCACCGAAGGCAGGACGCGCGGCTACTAAGGCAGCGGTAGAACCAAAGAAAGCTAATATCCCCGGCTTCTAATTGACAAGGTTATGACGCTTCAAGTTATAGGTTCAAGTTCAGAGGGTAACGCCTACGTCATTCAGAACGTAGGCGAAGCCCTACTGCTTGAAGCAGGTATAAGCTTTAAGAAGGTTTTGCCAGCTTTGGACTACGACGTTAGCAAGGTGCAGGGCGTATTAGTTACCCACGAACACGGCGACCACGCAGGACACCTCGGCGAAGTGTTAGGCTACGGCTTACCCGTCTTCGCCAGCAAGGGAACGATAGCAGGGGCGCAGAAGTTCAACAGGACAGACTACCAGCCCGTAGCCTTAGAAGGAAGCAGGGAAAGCGGCTACCAGCGTCTGCAGATTGGCGGTTTTACCGTTATACCATTCCCTACGGAACACGACGCTAACGAGCCTGTAGGCTTCTATATTTGGCACGAAGAGACAGGCGGCATCCTGTTCGCTACCGATACCTACTACTTGAAGAATAGGTTTGCAGGACTAAGCAATATACTTATAGAATGCAACTATAGCCAAGAGAAGTTAGAAGCCAACCTTATAGCCGGTAAGATTGACGCGGCGCGTTACAGAAGGGTACGGGAAAGCCACCTTAACTATACGACATGCTTAGAGACGCTAAAGGCGAACGACTTAAGCAAGGTTTATAACATTGTGCTTATTCATACCAGCAGAGACAACGGAAACGCGCTAACCTTCCGCGAAGGAATAGCGAAGGCAACGGGAAAGACCGTTAGCGTAGCGAAGCCCGGCTTAGTATTGAACTTCAACAAAACACCTTTCTAAGATGATTAAAGGATTTAGCAACGAGACCAGCCCACTCAACGACTACGAACTGCGCGTTTTGCTACCCGTCATTTTGGCAGGTTTGAAGAACAAGCAGGGAAAGCGTAACGCGGTAACGAACGGGTATATAATCGGACGCTTGAAGCAGCTGGGCTACAGGATCGACGCGCCGCGTTTGCGTAAGATTATAAACCACATCAGGACAAACGACCTTATACCGGGCTTAATAGCGACTTCCGAAGGCTACTTCTTAGCAGAAGACGAACAGGAGCTTATGGACTACGAAGACAGCCTAAGAGGACGCGAGGAAGCTATAAAGGCGGTTCGTTTGGCAATAGCGAGACAAAGGCGCATGCTTTACGAAGACGCGCACAGAGTAATACAAACAGAATTAAAATTTTGAATATGAACAAAAAAATTACAGAGGTTCAGACACGCCTAACAGAAACGAAGTTTAGGAGTAACGACCCGAAGAAAATACAAGGCAAATACCTTGCTTCAAGAGCTTTGCGCTCATGGAAAGAAGACTTTATAGACGAATATACAGGCGAAATTGTCAGTATTGAGCGAAACGAAGAAATCATGAAACGCGGTACGTTCTTAACCCCGGAAAAGGTTAGCGAACTTAGCTTTTTCTTCCAGAGTGGCGACCTTAAAGACGTAGAGGTAACGACACAGGTAAGACCGGGAACTATTAACACGTTCTATAGAGATTGTTTGTGCGAAGCTACGGTTTATATTTTCCCGGCAGGGGTAAAGAAGTATTTACTTCACGCTATTTCGATCGGACAGGCTTACGACATTATGGCAGATTATATAGAACTATTCCAGCCCGGACAAAGTACAATTAGGGGCATAAAGTCTATGGGAGAGTATTCGTATATACACCCAAATAAAGAAACAGACGAAGACGAAATGCGGGATATTGTGCCATTCTATAAAGCACAGGGTAGTATAGTCTATTTAGACGAAGAGCACGACGAACTGCATCCGAGAAAGAAAACCTATAAGTTTGTACTACAAGCTAACGACGTAAAGGAAGCTAACGACATTGTTAAGCAGCAGCTGGCGAAGGCAGAAAATACGCTTAAAGAGCAAGGCTGCAGAATACAGAAAGTTAGTACGATTGCAGCCCAGCCGTACCCGATAGCGGAAATAGTGCCACGCCAATTTAGCGAGGTTTATATTAAGCATTATTTAGAGAATGAGAAGTAACACTAACAAGCCGCTGGGCAAGGCTACCCAGCAAGCCCAGCGGCTTAAAACCGTAGAATTATGGCAGCGTTAAGAAAATTACCTTACTTTCCCCTTTACGTCCAAGACTTCACGGGCGACGAAAGGCTGACAGGTTGCAGCCCGGCGGCTGTAGGTGTATATATTTTCTTGCTTTGCTTTTTGCACAAGTCCGAGACCTACGGAAAGCTGGTACTACGACCTAAAGACAGACTTACAGAAACCGAAATTTCGGAGTTAAAAAAGCTAATTGAAAGCAAAACCGAAAGCAAAACCGAAAGCAAAATTATTCCATTTGCTAAGCGTTTGCAAAGGAACATGCCTTTTGAACTTCACGAAATAGCAACAGGTTTATGCGAGTTAGACGAAGAGCGAGTTATTACGATAGACGGCGAAGAGCTTTACCAGCGTCGTATGGTAAAAGACGGCGAAATAAGCCTAAAGCGCAGTATTAACGGCACTTTAGGCGGCAGACCAACAAAGGCTTCCGAACTTTCAAAAAGCAAAACAAAAAGCAAAACAAAAAGCAAAACAAAAAGCAAAACAAAAAGCAAATACAAAGCAAATACTGAATATGAAAATGAATATGAAAATAATAATATAATAGATAGTGAAGAAAGGGATGCAGGGGAAGAAACACCAGCACCCGGAAGAGGTAAGGCTAAGACCTTCACGCCGCCAACCGTAGAGGAAGTAGAAGCATACTGCCGGGAGCGCGAAAACGGCATAGACGGGCAGGAGTTTGTAGACTTCTATACGGCTAACGGCTGGGTACAGGGCAAGCAGAGTAAGCCACTAAAGGATTGGAAGGCTTGCGTAAGAACATGGGAACGTAACGGAATAGCACCAAGGAAATATGGCACAGGAACAGCAGCAAACGCCACGGGTAGACCTTCAACGGTTCAAGGAGATACTACAGAGCCGCGTACCCGTCGCAGCACGATTTAGTATAGACGCGAGACACTACGCAGCGGACACAACCGAAATGCTTACGGCTTGCTACGTCCACGAAGTAGAGCGACGCGGTAGGGTATTCCAAGACGATGAAGCAACGCGCCAGCATATAGCCAGCGTAGCGAAGTGGCTTACCAACCCGCACGGGAAGCCCGGCCTGTTCCTGTATGGAAACCCCGGAAACGGGAAGACTACGTTAGCCCGTTCGATAGCCCAGCTTATAAGCCTTCTATACGGCCACGAATACCGCTACGAAGACAGGAAGGGCGTTTATTGCGTTTCAGCTTTGGAGCTTGCAGCCGTAGCGAAGGAAGACAACCAGCAGCGTATGCAGATTTTCAAGACTACGGAGCTTTTGCACATAGACGATGTAGGAACTGAACCCGCCAGCTTGAAGGTTTGGGGAAACGAGGTTAGCCCGCTAACCGATATCCTATACAGCCGTTACGACAAAGTGTTATACACCGTCATAACGTCCAACCTGTACGAAGACGATATTTACAAGCGATACGGCGAACGCATAGCCGACCGTTTCCGGGAGATGTTCGACTTTTTAAGTTTTGACAATAAAAGCTACAGATAGCAAAATGGGAAAGTACAAAGTTTATATTTCGGGTATGATAACAGGGCTAAGCCCGAAGGAATACGAACCCCTGTTCAACGTAGCCGAAACCGAACTAAAGGCGAAAGGCTACGACGTGGTAAACCCTTTGCAGATTGCAGCCAAGCTACAGGCGGAACACCCGGAAGAGTTAGACCCGAAGCGGCACAGCAAAGAGGATATATGGCGGACACACCTAAAGGCGGATATTCGGGAGCTTATGAAGTGTAGCGCAGTCTTCATGCTTGCAAATTGGGAGCTTAGCGAAGGCGCGACGCTTGAACATAAAATAGCCAAAGGGTTACGCCTGCCTATTCATTACGAAGTAGAACCCCAGCACCGAGACATCAAGGAAGCAATAGAAGCGGCAATGGGCGTACCCTTCCGCATTATTGCCACCGACAGCAGGAAACGCTGGCACGTTTACGCCCGAATGATTTACGCGCACCATTGCAAAAAGGACGGCGACAACACGCAGCAGATAGCGATCGAGATTAAGCACGACGAAAGCAGTATTAGCTACTACCTTCGCCACTACGATACGGAGTACAAGTATAACAGGGAGTTCAGAAAAGCAGCCGAAAAGGTTGCAACGATGCTAACAAGAAACTAAGCACCAGCGAACAATAACGGGAAAGGACAGCTATATGGCAGCAAGACAGGAAAGCGTAAGCGATTGGATAGCACTCGCCAAAGCTTACGACAAGGCAGAAAAGGAACAGAAAGTAACGCCCTACGTCGTAGTAAGTCTTAAGAACAGGCGGACAAACGAAGAGCTTTACAGGTACGATTTACCGCGCGAAATGTTTTGGCGTTGGCATTGGGTTATAGATTGGAGAGCCGCAAAGCTTCTTTGTCAGAATCCGAAAGACGGCATAAAACACGTCTTAAGCTTCTACGACAGGAAGACCGGGTTAGAATACGGGTTCGGTTCACTAATTAGCAAGCTAACCAGCGCGAAGGCAAACGCGACGATAGCAGCCAACAAGCTAAAGGAGTATATAGAACTGCAGCAAGGTAATATGTTCTTTAGCGAGACGGAAGACGAGATAGTAAACAAGTTCAAAGCCAAGATTTCGGCATACAAGGCAAAAGCCGCCGAGATCGAGGAAGAAATAAAAGCAAAGGTTCAAGAACTACAGCATGGCGAAAGAAAGTAATTTAAGAGTATTCTATGGCTGGGCGAAGTTAGGCAAGGTTCGCAAGAAAGAAGCCATATCGGTAATTTTCGAGAACCAGCCTAATACGGGTTTGCATCACAGGACAGCCACCACGTTACAGAAGATGCAGAACACCGTTATAGCGCGTTTCCAAACAGAAGACGAAGCTAAAGACGCAGCACACTCAAATAGAGTGTTTACGGAATATAGTATTTTTCTTGAAGATAAGAAGATAGGCGGCAGTTTGGAAGAAGCCTTAAAGGTTAATTCCGAGAGTGACCGCAATAACGTAAGCCAGCAGAAGCGCAAAGAGATAGCAGCCGAATTGCGAAGGGTATATCTACAGGCGCACCCACACTATAAAGAACCGACAAGGCAGTTAGTATTAAATTTCGATTTATAAACAACTAAAAACAAAGTATTATGTTACAAGTAGAGATTATCGGCAACATCGGCAACGATGCCCAAGTAAAGGACTTCAACGGCAAAAAGTACATTGCCTTCAACGTCGCACACAGCGAGAAGTTTAAGAACCAGCAGGGCGTAGAGACAGAGCGCACGACATGGGTAAGCGTTCTTAAGCCCGGAGAAAGTGCAGTAGCGAAGTACCTAAAGAAAGGAACGCCCGTTTTCGTTCGCGGCGACCTTAGCGTTAAGGCTTACCAAGACAACGCCCATAATTGGCAGGTAGGCGTAAACTGCCTCGCCCGTGAGGTTCAGCTATTGCCGGGCGGCAAGCGCGACCAAAATGCTGGCACCCAGCAGGAAGCACAAGCAGAGCCAGCGACCAGCACCAACGTAAGCAGCGCACCAGCCGCCAGCGAGACGGGAGAGGGTAACGCCGACGACGATTTACCATTTTAACGGGTAGAAGCTATGGAGAAGTACATAATAGTAAAGGAAGAATAGACTATGGAGTTAAAGGTAGATATTACAGACGAAGCGTTAATAACGGCTTTGAATACCGTAGGCGAGATAGTAGTAAAAACGCCAGCGAAAGCCTGTTAGGAACGAGCCTTAGAGCCAAAGAAGCAGGATATACCATCCTGCGGAACGGCGAAGAGGTAAAGACCGGAGAGACAAAGAAAACGCGAGGGGAGAAGCACACCCCAGCAAATTACGAACTAATAATTAAGATTGAAGCATGAACGTAATGTTAAGCAAAACCTTCTTCCCACAGCACCCGAAGGCTGGAGAACCTACAGGCTTTAAGGAGAAGGTAAAGAAAGGAATGAAGCTGCACACTTGCAGATGCAATTACGACTATTGGAAAGACAGAATAGCGCGTTTGCAGGAGCGTAACGGAGTGTTAAGCCTACGCCAATGGAGCGGCAAACCCTACGAAAAAGGAAGCCACACGGAAACGATTTTAGACGTACCAGCGTCAATGGTGGAAGTTCAGCGGCTTGTTATGCGCAGGACGAAGGACACCGAAAGCGAAGTTTATGTAGAGGGCGAAGACGGCGTTTTTGCCAAAGCCGCGCAATACAACTACTTCGCAGAGGTGGAAGGCACACCGATAGACGTAGCGACGTTAGCCAAGAACGACGGCTTATCGCTTGAAGACTTTAAGGCGTGGTTTAACCCCGTATTCGACGAGTACGCAAAGCAAGTACAACTGACGAAGGATGGCGAGGTAATAGAACCTTCCGAATTGGCTTTAACCTTTGCCGTTATTCACTTTACGACATTCCGATATTAACAGCTTATGGACAGGAGAAGAAGACCCACAGGGCGGAAGGATTGTAAAGGACGCGACATCTACGAAGGTGACATCGTGAAAGTTGGAGCTATGACAGGTGCAGTAATCTACGACGAAAGGTTTGAAACCTTCTATTTCGGCGTACTCCCGTATGAGATTATGAAAGAGAGCGCACAAAAAAGTATAGAGATTGTAGGAAGGGCTACTAAGCCCGAAGACTACATTTGTGTATTGAACTAATATGGACGCAAAAGCATTTTTCAACCTGACGGCACAGATGCGAGACGCGCAGAAGAACTACTTTAAGACACCTTCGCAAGCGTACAGGCAGAAGCAGGAATACTTAGAGCTTTCCAAGCGTCTCGAAGCCGAGTTAGACAAAGAGATTAAGCGAGTACGCGAAGTTTTGGCACGGGAAGCGTTTAAGCGAAACAACCCAACCCTGCCCGGCTTTGAAGAAGAATTATTAAATAGATTACCACAATGAACAACGAATTAAGAGTAACACAGGTAAGCCCCGACAAGTGGAGAGTAGAGAACCTGACGGACGCGGAACTAAAGGCACTTCGCAACACGATAGCGCGAGGAACAGCCACAGACAGAAGGACGTTAAACTACCTTCACGACAAATTAGAAGACACCCCGATTTTTTAACCCACAAACAGCAAGACAATGGTAAACGTAACATTTGACGCAAAGATAACGAAAGACCCTGCGTTTGACATTCAGCTAAAAGGCATTATTGCCGAGTTTGAGAACGAGAAGAAGCAAGCCGAAGCAAAGGCGGAGGAACGCAGGCGTAAGCTTAAGAGCAGCGCGTTACTGACGCTTATGAACGAAGGCAAGCTTAACGCGGACTATATAAAATCGGAATTTCCGAATATAGTAGCCAAGAAAAGCAGCCTTCCCAGCAGCCAACGCGAAGTAATAAGCTCTATAGTCTTCAACGCGGCAAAGCGAACCGTACTTCTTAAACAGGCGGAACGCGCCCAGCGGATCGAGGAAAAGGCGAACGCTAAAGTAGCAGAAGAGGAAGCGAAAGCGGAATGAGCTACGAAGACATCTGGAACAAAGCGCAAAAGGAAGCAGGCGCGACCAAACAACGCAAGCCCCAGCGACACGAAGAAAGCCGCCTACAGGAAAGCTGCGTAACGTGGTTTAGGCTTCAATACCCGAAGCTCGCGCTACTTCTTTTTGCAGTACCGAACGGCGGAAAGCGGACGCACCGAACAATAGTAAGAGCCGGGCGCGTAATTACCTACAGCCCCGAAGCAAAGCAGATGAAGAAGGAAGGCGTTACCGCAGGAGTAGCCGACCTTATTCTGCTAACGCCTTCCAACGGCTACGCTTCCCTTTGTATTGAGATGAAGACGACAGAAAAGGGCAGCAAGCAACGGGAGAGCCAAAAGGTATGGCAACAGGCAGCGGAAGGCGCAGGTAACAAGTACGTCGTTTGCCGAACGCTTGAAGAGTTTATGGCAGTAGTTAAGGAATACTTAACAACTGAAAAGCCCGTTTTGTGAAGTTTTGACGAAGTATTTAGCGGATTTTCGTATTAAGGTAATGCGGTAGTCCGCTATTTTTGCAGCGTGATTAAACATAAACGCAGTTATGAAGATACCACAAGACAAGAAAAAGCACTTTGTAGCAGGGTTCGCTATTACCGCAATAGTAAGCCTTTTCTTTGGCTACTTTATCGGCGTTATAGTAGCCGTTATAGCAGCAGCAGGAAAGGAGCTTTACGACAAGGTTACGGGAACGGGAACGCCCGAAGTGTTGGATTTTGTAGCTACGATAGCTGGAGCAGCCGCAGCCGTTATCGCTTCTGTAGTTCTTTCAAGTCTTTACTATTGCGTTTTCGGTACTTAGTACATTACCATATAGCTGAGCGACGGGAAACCACCCGAAGCGGAAAGGGCGGTAGCGAAAGCAACCGCCCTTTTTCTTTCAAAAAGTGGCAGAAAAAAGAAAAAATGAAGAAAGGCAAAGAAAAGAAAGCGCAAAAAGTGGACTTTGGAAGTATAGACCTTCCGAAGCTCGACCTTACGGGCTTCAACATTCCGAAGCAAAAGGCAACACGCGCCCCGGAAGAGGAACAGACAGACCGGGCTATGCCTACGCGCTACACCCCACCCCTGCCACCAATAACGGGAATACCCGTACTATACAAGAACGCGGCGAAGATGGCGCACGACTTGAAGGTAGGCAACGGCGAACGATACAACGCAATAGTAAGCGGCGACTTTGTTTTTGGCGACTTCATAGGCGCGTATATTTGGGAGCACAAACTACACGTCGAAAAGATGCTTATTAGCACGCTTTCGGTAAACCAAAAGAACGTAGAGATGTTAGCCCGTCTTATGGAAAAGGGCTTCATTCAGCAGTTAGACATGCTACTAAGCATTTACTTCTACGGTAACGAGAAGTTCCAGCTTATACCGTTTATTCGCCGGAAGCTCGACGTAGAAAACCGTTTCCAGCTTGCAATAGCCGGAATACATACAAAAATAGTGCAGTTCAAAACCAGCGAGGGGCAGAAAATAGTAGTTAGCGGTTCCGCGAACCTTCGCAGTTCCGGCAACGTAGAGCAGTTCACGATAGAAAACAACCCGGTACTATACGACTTCTACGAAGAATGCTTTACGAAGGTTATGGAGCGTTTCGGCACTATTCAGAAGGATATAAGACACCACCAGCTATGGGATGTTATAAGTAAACAGAAGTTCAACGATTAAAAAGTAACGATTATGATGGCAGCAGCACTATTATTCAGTTTGGCAGCTATTATCATTTTGGCAATAGCAGCAAAGCAAGAGTTCAGCACACCGGGAAACGGCATAGTTATGAAAGCCGAAGGCGACGGCGGTAGCGGAAGCGGCGGCGACAACGGCGGCTGGGATTTCTCGAACGACGATTTACCATTTTAACACCGTTCAGCTATGGCAGAGAAGAAACCAGCGAAGACCGGGAAGACGATAGACCCGGCGAAGCTACAGCAGAGCGTTATCCTCCCTTTGTCGCAACTTGAAACGAACAAAGGCCAAATTCCGGGAGTGCCAGGCAACCCCCGAAATATCGACGTAACCAAGTTCAAGAAGCTAAAGGCCAGCATAGAGGAAAACCCGGAAATGCTGTCTTTGCGCGAAGTGTTGGTTTACCAGCACGGCGAGAAGTACGTTATTATTGGCGGTAACATGCGCTACAGGGCGTTAAAGGAATTAGGCTATAAGGAAGCCGTTTGCAAGGTTATTCCAGCCGGAGCCACCCCGGAGCAGCTTAGAGCCGTCACGATTAAGGATAATAATAACTTTGGCGATTGGGATTTTGACGCTTTGGCGAACCTTTGGAACGCGGAAGAGTTAGACCGCTGGGGAATAGACCTGCCACCGATGGACGGCGACGTTAAGGAAGACGAAGCAGAGGAAGACAACTTCAACCCTTCCAGCGTAACCGGGAAACCGAAGGCAAAGGAAGGCGATATTTTCCGATTAGGCAAACACCGCCTTATTTGCGGCGACAGCACGGAACCCGAAGTTTTGCAGATACTCATGGGCGACCAAAAAGCCGATTTGCTCCTAACCGACCCGCCTTATAACGTGAACTACAGCAGTAAGAACGAAGCCCTAAACGCAGCCGACAAAGGTAACAGAGTTCAGAAGGATATAGCTAACGACAAAATGGAAGGTTCAGCTTTCCAAGACTTCCTGTTTGCAGCCTTCAACAACGCGAACCCGTACCTTAAGCCCGGCGGCGCGTTCTACATTTGGCATGCAGGAACGGAAGGCTTGAACTTCAAGCTTGCAGTTCAGCGCGTAGGCTGGGAGCTTAAGCAAATACTTATTTGGGTAAAGAACAATATAGTATTAGGAAGGCAGGACTACCAATGGAAACACGAACCCTGCCTATACGGTTGGAAGCCCGGCGCGTCGCATTATTTTGTAGCACGGCGCGACCTGATTACGATAACGGAAGACGAAGCACTCGATCTAAACGCCCTCACGAAGCAGGAACTTAAAGACCTTCTTACGAAAGTCTTAAGCTTACCTACTACGGACATACACGAAGACAAGCCGCTAAGGAGTGCAGACCACCCAACCATGAAGCCGTTAAAGCTTATGGGTAGGCAGATAAAGAACAGCACACGCCCCGGCGAAGTTGTATTAGACTTGTTTGGCGGAAGCGGTAGCACCATGATGGCAGCGGAGCAGTTAGGACGCGCTTGTTATATGGTGGAGTTAGACCCGTGCTATATTGACGTTATTTGCAAGCGTTACGAGGAACTGACAGGAGAGAAGGCCGAGTATTTAGGAAACTTCAAAGTAGGCGACGGCGCGAAGTAAGAACACCGAGCAAAAGCGCGATTAACACCGAGAAAGCAACTATGGCAAACGAACAGAATTTACGCCCAGCGTGGAAGAAAGGAGAAAGCGGAAACCCGAAAGGGCGACCGCGTAACCGCGTTGCGGTGTTCCGGGAGCGCATCATGGGCAAAAAGAAGGCTAAAAAGTATTTCGGTATTGGCGCGTTTGAGGTTACGGAGTGGTACGAGGTACTTATAACAATGGATTTGCCGGACTTGAAGCTATTAGCAGCAGACGACGAAGCCCCGGCACTTGCACGAACCTACGCCCGTGCTATCATTTTCGACATGAACGCAGGAAAGACAACCACGATAGACAAACTTACGGCGAAGCTTCACGGAAAGGCTATCCAGCGCATCGAACACACGGGAGCAGACGGTAGCGACCTAAACCAGCCGCGTACACTTACGAAGGAGGAAGCAAAGGACTTCTTTAACGATTTGGAAAACGAGTATTAAGGCATGGAGCAGTACAGGGATATAGACCTACTAAAGACATGGACGCTACACAGCGTTCTAAACTTTACGCGCTACTTCTTTAAGCAGAAGTTTAAGCGTAAGTTTGTCGTAGGTAAGCACCATGTAGCAATAGGCAAAGCCCTCGACAGGGTATTAGCCGGGGAGTGCAAACGCCTTATTATAAACATCGCCCCACGTTACGGAAAGACAGAGTTAGCCGTTAAGAACTTTATAGCAATGGGTTTGGCAATAAACCCGAAGGCGAAGTTTATACACCTGTCCTATTCCGACGATTTGGCACGCGACAACAGCCGGGGAGTGCAGGAAATACTACGGGAAGAAAGTTATAGGCGTTTGTTTCCGGGTACGAAGCCCACCAGCGTAAACACGCGCAAATGGTTTACAAGCGAAGGCGGCGGATTGTACGCAGTAAGTAGCGCAGGACAGGTAACTGGCTTTGGTGCTGGCATCGTGGATAAGGAAGAGGAAGACGAGTTAAGCGCAGAGGTTGAGGAATTAGCCAGCGTTAGCGACGGAACGTTTGGCGGCGCGATAGTGATAGACGACCCTATTAAGCCGGACGACGCACGAAGCGACACGGTACGCGACAAGGTAAACCAAAAATTCGAGACGACTATAAGGAACCGCGTAAACAGCCGAAAGACCCCGATAATAATTATTATGCAGCGGCTCGACGAAGAAGACCTTTGCGGCTATCTTATGAGGTTGGAACCCGAAGAATGGGAGGTTTTGAGTTTGCCAGCTATTGAGTATAACGAGAAAGGCGAGGAAGTGGCACTTTGGGAGTTTAAGCACACCCTACAGGAACTGCACGACCTACGGGAGAAAAACGCCTTTGTATTCGACACGCAGTATATGCAGAACCCACAGCCGCTGGAAGGTTTGATGTACGAACGCGGCTTTACTACCTACGAGATCGTACCCGTAACAAGGAAGCGGAAGGTTAAAGCCTATATAGACACAGCCGACACAGGTAAGGACTTCTTATGTTGCATTATATACGTTGAAACGGAAATAGGCAACTTCATTATAGACGTTTACTATACCCAAGCCCCAATGGAAACAACAGAGAGCGAGACAGCCCGAAGGCTAACGCGCTTTGAAGTTGAGGAGTGCATCGTAGAAAGCAATAACGGAGGGCGCGGCTTTGGGCGTAAGGTACGCGATAATTGCCGCATATTGGGGAACCGCAAAACGTCGTTTACCTTCTTTACGCAGACAGATAACAAGGATGTCCGCATCTTCAACCATTCTAACGAAGTGCAGAACCTTAGTTTTTTCCCGGAACGCTGGAACGTACTATTTCCACAATTCTACAAAGCCATTACGCAGTACAAGAAGGAAGGCGGCAACAGCTACGACGATGCACCTGACGCGCTTACGGGTACGGTAGAGAAGAGAGCGCAACAGGCGCAGAACCTTACAAGGATTTTCGGATAAACAAAATAATTGTAGAACCTAATAAAATTGTAAAGACATGAACGAAGACAAAAGAACACTTACGATCGACCAGCTATTAGCGGAGAGCGTAAAAGAAGGTGCAGACATCGGCGCAGTAGTTACGGAGTTGCAGAACGGCAGAGTAACAACCCAGCCCCAAACAACGGAGTACCAGCAGCAATTAGAACCTAAGCTGCACGACGTTATGGACGTGAAGAAACGCCCCGACAAGCTTGTAGTAGTGGATAAGAGCGCGGAAGACTACGGCGAGGTTAAGAACGTGAACCCGAACGCGGAGCTACAGCGCGAAGGCGTTAGGATTGAACCTGTAGCGCGTATAGCTTTGGCTATTCAGCGACTTATCAGAGACCGCGCCGTAAGCTTCACTTTCGGCAACCCCGTAACTTACGCCAGCAACCCCGAAGACGACAAGCAGACATGGGTATTACAGGCTATAAAGCGCGTATTCTACGACACGAAGATTAGCACCGTAAACCGCAGGGCAGCGCGTAACATATACGGCACTACAGAGGTAGCCGAACTTTGGTATCAAGTGGAAGGAGAGGAACACGAACTTTACGGCTTCAAGACAAAGAAGAAGTTTAAGGTAGCCCTGTTTAGCCCAGCCTTTGGCGATACGCTTTACCCGTACTTCGACGAGAACCGCGATATGGTAGCGTTTAGCCGTGAGTTCAAGCGCAAAGGCGCAGACCTTAAGACGCGCACCTACTTTGAGACCTACACGAAGGACTATCACTACCTTTGGAGCTGCGAGAACAAGGAAGACAAACAGGCTAACGGACAATGGGAGCTTATGCCGGGTTTTCCTAAGAAGCTTGCAATAGGCAAAATTCCCGTAGTGTACGGCTGTCAGCCCAAAGTAGAATGGGAAGACGTGCAAAGCCTTATAGAGCGTTTGGAAAAGCTACTTTCCAACTTCGCAGATACGAACGACTACCACGCCAGCCCGAAGATATTTGTAGAAGGCAAGATTATAGGATTTGCCCGTAAGGGAGAAGCTGGCGGCATTATTGAGGGAGAGGAAGGCGCAAAAGCGCAGTACCTTAGCTGGCAGAGCGCACCCGAAAGCGTGAAACTTGAAATAGAAACCCTGCTTAAGATGATTTACACCATAACGCAAACGCCCGACATTTCGTTTGATACCGTGAAGGGAATAGGAAGTGTTAGCGGTATTGCTCTTAAACTTCTGTTCATGGACGCGCACCTAAAAGTACAGGACAAATGCGAGATTTTCAACGAATACATCCAGCGGCGTATTAACGTCGTTAAGGCATTCTTAGCAGTAGCCAACAAGCAGGAGCAGGGATGGCAGGAAGCCGCCGAACATTTAGTAGTAGAGCCTATTATTACCCCGTACATCATCGAAGATGAGCAAAGCAAAATTAACATCCTTACAGCCGCCAACGGAAATAAGCAGATTGCAAGCCGTAAGGCTACCGTTCAGCGTTTGGGCTGGGCGGACGACGTGGACGAGGAAATAAAGGCAATAGAAGCAGAGGAAGCCCAAGAAAACAGCTTCTTACAGGGCGAACCGACTATTTAACGCCTAAGAACGTATTACTTTAATACAAAAGAAGCCCGTAGAGCGCGTTTTGTCTCGCGGCTGGTATAATTGTCCACCCAACAGGCAAAACGCGCTTAAAACGAATTTTTCAAGAAAATAACTATGCCAAACGACAGGGAGAGACTTATTATAAAGCTTAAAGGCTTCGACGCAGCGCACTACAGGCGAACGGAAGCTTACGCCCGTCAGATTGAAAAGCTTTGCAATTTGGCGGCGAGCGAATACGCATCGTTGGCAGGTACGCTGTTTCAGCCCGACCTAAACAAGCCGTTCAACTTCGACGACTACCCACAGACAAAGAAAGCTGCAGCACAGGTAACGCAGGGATTGGCGAAAAAGATACAGAGCGTTATCGTTAGGGGAACGGCTACAGAGTGGAGAGCAGCCTGCGACAAAAACGACGCTTTCCTAAAGTCTATACTTCGCACTTCACGGCTAACCCCGGAAGAAGCAGAGCAGTACCAAGCGCGTAATTTGGAAGCCCTGCAGTCATTCCAACAAAGGAAGGTAGAAGGCTTAGGGCTTTCCCAGCGCGTATGGAAGTACGTAGGCGATATTAAGGACACGATAGAACTCGGTATAGACGTAGGGTTAGGCGAAGGCAGAAGCGCACAGCAGCTAAGCAAGGACTTACGCCAATGCCTACAGCAGCCCGACAAGCTTTTTAGACGGGTACGCGACAAGTACGGCAACCTTAGATTAAGCAAGGCGGCGGCACTATACCACCCCGGACAGGGCGTTTACAGAAGTTCAGCGCGTAACGCCCAGCGTTTGGCACGTACAGAGGTAAACATGGCTTACCGACAGGCGGAGTATTTGCGCTGGCAGCAATTAGACTTTGTTGTAGGTATTCGTATTTGGCTAAGCAACAACCACACCGTATTAGACAGCAAGGGCAGACCCCAGCCGTTAGTAGATATTTGCGACGAGCTTAAAGGCGACTACCCTAAGACTTTCCGTTTTGTTGGCTGGCATCCACAATGCCGCTGCCAAGTTACGCCTATTCTTTCCGACTACGACGAATATAACAAAGACCGGGGCAACAGGCTTAAGGCTATTGTTCGCGGACAGGCTTACAAGTCTTTGCCTTCACGAAGACAGGTAACAGCCATGCCCGAAAACTTCACGCAGTATATAGAGGGAATACGCGAACGAGCAAAAGGCTGGAAGAGCCAACCCTACTATATACGCGACAACTTCAACGGCGGTACGATCGAAGGCGGACTAAAGAAAGGAATAGCGGCGACTATGAAGGGAGCGACAGCAGGAAAGAACGCGGTAAAGAACAATTCCAAGCCCTGCACGGAATACGACGCGAGGATAGCAAACCTTAAAAAGTGGGCTTACGCTTTAGGTTTGGACGTTTCAAAGCTGGACGGCTTACGTTTGGCAGGAGATAGCGCAGGACTTGAAGCGGAGCTAAACAGGCTGGACGCTATAGCAGAAAAAAGACAGATACAATGGCACGAAGCCCTAACGGATATTTACAACGTAAGGAACGAAGCGAGGAAAAAAGGCTTTAAGGATATAGAAAACTATTGCACCCAAGTAAGAGACGACAACCAATGCAACACGCAAAACTATTACGGCGATTGCATATCAAACCTTAAAGCAGCTTTACAGCAGATAAAGGCGGATATTCAGAAGGCTATAGCAGCAGCGGCGGCTATAGTAGCCAGCAGCGGAGATAAGCCACACAAAGCTCTGCTTAAGTCATACAACACAAACAGCGAGGTAGATAAGACGATAAAGGACATTAACGACACACTACCAGCTGGCAAAAAGTGGCTGGAGAACGGCGACCTAAAGTTAGCCTTAGAGACAAACCAACACCTCAACGGTTCAACGTGGATGGACGGGCGCATTAACCTAACAAGTTCAAGGCTTCAAGGCGTAAGGGATGCTTTGGGGAAGATTGGAAGAGGACAAAGCAAGGATATAACAGACAGCGAGGCAGACGCTATGGCTACGTTTTGGCATGAGATTACGCACAACAGACACCAAAGCAGCGTAGCACCAAGTTACGCAGGAGCAACACACAGCAAATCAAGAAGCTACATGGAGTTAGCAAACGAATACGTAGCGCGTAAGACTTTGCCCGAATTTTATAAGATGTTAGGCTGCAAGAAAACACCGCAGCCGCAATTTATAGATAACCGTTCAAGTACAGGGTACAATAGAATGGTTTGCAACTACGACAACGTAGTAAAGAAGCTGGGGCTTAACGAAAGCAAGGTTTTGGAAGCGGTACGGAAGCACTTATTTACGGAAGACTACATCGATCAGAAGAAAGGCTTACGTTTGGCGTTGATTGAAGGCGGAATAAAGAAGTTAGACGGCAGCTCACCAAGAACAAGCGAACTCGATAAGTTATTAGAGATTTGCGAAGGCTACAAAGCGACAACCGTAGAAAATTGGCTACAGGTTCACGGATTTACAAAATAAGGAAGGTTTGCGCCTTCCTTATTCGTTAAACGAAGCGTCGTAAGCTTGAAGTTCTTTTTTGAACTCACGCCTTACGGCGGCTTCTAATTCTTTGTCCTTAGTACGTTCTGCTAAGTCCATAAAAGAACGGGCGCGTTCTAAGGGGTTTTCTTTGACTAACTCCAAGTATTCAGCTTTAGGAAATACTGTTATTTCCTTAAGCACGGCGGCATCATTACAGATGTCGAATACCGTCTTACTTCTTAGGTTTTTGTACTTCATATTACATCGTAATTTAATTCTTCAACAGGAAGCGGCGCACCTTCTACGGGCGGATAGAGGAAGCGCACAACGTCGTTATAGCGGCTCGCCCACTTCTTGAAGTAGTGAAGGCACAAGAGGCGGAAGACACGCGGAAGCTTATTGTAGCGTATTGCCCAAAGTTGTACTTTGCTTTGCAGTCTAAGCACCTCGTTACGCTTGTATTCGACAGCCAGCGCGTCTAATTCTTCTATTAGTTCTTCTATACGTTCGTTCATAAAAAGCACGTTTTAACGTGCTACAAAGGTACGCACTTTTTCCCGGATGCCAAAACAGGACGCGGAACGCCTGACACCAAAGGCAAGCGGAACACCACGAAAGCGTAGTATTTCGTAGGCATTTGCATCCATTCGTTACCACGAATACGAAGTTTTAACGAAGTGTTTTACACAACGTTTTTGCTTTGTATTACTTTAATACACCACCTTTGCATTGTTTTAACGTAACAAAAATAGTTTTATGGATTTACTACAGCAGATTTTATCACTACTGAAACAGACGTTTCCGGGCGTGAGAGAAGACGGGTTGCAACAGTTGGCAGCTGCGCTCAGCTTACAGGTTGAAACCCAAGAACAGGCTACCGAACTCGTAGGAAAATTATCCGCCGAGAAGGTAGAGAAATTCGTTAAGGATTGGCGCAGCAAAGCTGACGCGGAAATAGGTAAGGCTAACCAAACCTACGAAACCAGCCTTAAGGAAAAGTATGATTTCGTGGAGAAAGGAAAGCCGAACCAGCAGCAGCAACAGCAGCACCAAACTGCCGACGGGAATCTGACACTTGACGATGTTAAGAACCTTATCGCGGAGAGCTTGAAGGGCGTACAGCAAAGTATTACCAGCATCAGCGACGCGAAGGTAGAAGAAACCCGTAGGGGGCTATTCGTAGCAGCGTTAGACAAGGCTAAGCTGGAAGGCAGTAAGCGCGATTTGTTGTTAGACAATTTCGGGCGTATGACCTTCAAAGACGATGCGGACTTTGAGAGCTTCATGACTTCACAGGCGGCGCACATTGCTACGCTTGCACAGGAAGAAGCCGACAAAGACCTGCTAAACCACGATAAGCCCATTTTTGGAGCCGTGACCAAAGAAGGAGTAAGCGAGGGCGTAGCAGACTACATCAAGCAGCGAGCCGAAGAGACCAGCAAGCCGACCCTAAAAGGGAAGGAAGTTTAACAACCCCAATAACCGAATAAGAAATGGGACTTACAATTAAGCGAAAGGAAGACAAGCGCGTAGTACACGCTTGTACCCACAACGTCGCCGATATTCCTAACGGTGTAACCGTGAAGTCCGCAGAGCTTGTAAGCGGTTCTGTTCTTAAGGAAGGTACAGCGATAGGCAAGGGTTCAGACGGACTCTACCACGTCGAGAAGACCGCCTTAGTAGTGGAAGCCGTAGCAGCTTCGGGTACTTCGATTAAGATTGCTAAGGGTTCGCATTTCAAGGTAGGCGATTTCGTCATGTCCGCCGTAAACGGAAAGGCTTACGCCATTACCGCGATTGACACCACAAACGCAACCTACGACACCGTAACCATCGGCACAGCCATTGGCGTGATTGCAAAGGACGCTATTATTATGCTTGCAGACGGCGAACACGCCAGCAGCGGCGCAGCGTTCAAGTTTGCACCTAAAGCCCTTACAGGCGACAGCTACGACGTGGAAGCACTTAGCAACCACCTCGTTTCAGCCGTAACTATTGGGCAGTTCAAAGAGAGTGTTATCCCCCCAATTAACGACGCTATTCTGGGCGCGTTGAAGGGCATTGTTCTAATTTAACGAAAGGGTAGAAAGTTATGATAGCAACACTTATGCGCGGACTTGTAGAGAAGGATATGCAAGCCGTCATCAATACCTACGACTTGAAGCCGTACTACTATCCTACTTTGTTCCCCCTCAAGCAGACCTATACGCTTACGTGGAAAGCACTTGAAGCACAGGTAGGCTTGAAGATTGCCGCAGATTTGGTAGCGCGTGGCGCGTCGATCGACAAGAAGACACGCGAAGCTATTGCCCGCTTGCAGGGTGATATCCCCAAAATTGCGGTAAAGCGCACCAAGAACGACGAAGAGCTGGACGACTACGAAATTATGGTAGCCATGACTTCGCAGAACCCCAACCTTCGCGCACTTGTAGAAGCGTGGGCGGAAGATACCAACTTCTGCTGGACAGCCGTAGCCGCACGTTTGGAGTGGATGGCTTTGCAGCAGATTTCCCTCGGTAAGATTACGCTTAACAACGACAACAACGTTAGCGTAATTAGTGAATACGACGTAGATTACCTAATCCCAGCCGCTCAGAAGGTAGGCTTTCAGACAGGTTCTGCTAATTGGACTACAAGCGCAAGCGCGAAGCCTATTACTAAGGACTTCAAAGCCGTTGTAGCAGCAGCTAAGGCGAAGGGCGTAAGCCTTAAGTACGCCTTCATGTCGCTCGACACCTTCGCCACCTTCACGGAGACTGCAGAGGTTCAGAAGATTTGCGCAAGCTTCGCAGCTAACGCACTTCAAATCCAGCAGACCCCAAGTTTGGAGCAGGTAAATACAGCCCTTCGCGGTTTGTCTTACCTTCGCGGTTTGCAGATTGTCGTTATCGACCAAGACATCACGATAGAACTCGGCGACGGTTCGCGCCCATTCAGCGGCAACCCGTTCACTGAGAACGTCGTAATGTTCAACGAAAGCAAGGTTTTGGGTCAGACCTATTGGAAGACCCCGGCAGACTTGAACGTTAAGGGTTCGGTAGCTTTGAAGGCTATGAACGGACACACGCTCATCAAGAAGTTTGCGAACGAAGAGCCTTTAGAGGAAGTAACTATGGGTATAGCTAACGCTTTCCCGGCATGGCTTACCTCTTCGCGTTCGTGGTTGATGGACACAGCTAACAGCTCGTGGAGTCACTAACACAGGGTAACGGGCTGGCAGCGGAAACAGGTAACAGCGTAGGAAGCTACCAGCCCCAGCCCTTCCTAAAGCCTAAAGGAATGACTTACAAAGAATGGATTACTACAACGGTTAAGCGTTTCGGTGTGAAAGCCGAAGACGTGGAACTGATATTAGCCAACCAAAAGGCGTTAATTCCCGACGAGAACGCGGAAGCAGACCCCACTACGGCAAAGACAGCCTTAGTTAAGGAGTTTGCAACCGTTATCCCTTTGGCGAACGTCAGCGAAGGCGGTTATTCCGTTTCGTGGAATTGGGAAGCTATTAAGATGTGGTACGACATTACCTGCGGGGAGTTAGGCATCATACCAGCCAACAAGCCGAAGGTACGAAACAGGAGTAACGTATGGTAGGAATTTCGGACGTAATAACGAACCAATACCCACACTTTCTATATAAGCGCACCAGCGGCGAAGCCGTACAGAACGCCAACGGAAGCTGGGAGAGCAGCGAAGCCGCTATAGTGTTTTGCGGAGCTTGCAGAGAGGAAACGAACGGCAAGGGCGCGAAGATACAGGCAGCTAACGGCGTATTCCGGGAGTTTTCCGCGTTGGTGCATACACCCGTAGAAGTTCAGCGCGTAACGGAAGGTACGGAAGTGTTCGTTTTGACGCGAGAAATAGAACTGCTCGAAGCGTTATTAGATGCCGACTTTGTGGAGCAAGCCAAAGCCGAAGGATTGGTTAGGATTTCGGGCGAGTGCCTAAAATTCGACGAAGGCAGACTGCACAACAGACTATGGGTATAAAGGCGCACTTCAAAGGCAATATAGACGCTACGTTTGCCGCGTTTCTTGCAGAAGTGGAAAGGCAGATAATAGAAAGCCTTTGCAGAATCGGCGAAGAAGTGGTTACGCTTGCGAAGCTTGTACCACCCGAACGCGGATTTACCGACCGAACAGGAAACCTACGCTCTTCTATTGGTTACGTGGTTTGTAAAGACGGGCAACCGTTGAACATCGCGTTTGAAGCCGTGAAGGGCGGACACGAAGGCGTAAATACAGGACAGCGGCTCGCCTTACAGGTAGCAAAAGACCACGCAGAAGGCTATACGCTTATTGTGGTAGCAGGAATGAATTACGCGGTTTATGTCGAGAGCAAGGGGCGCGACGTACTAACGTCTGCCGAGAAGGAAGCCGAAAAACTTATAGCGCGTGAATTAGCAGACTTAATAACAAACGTACAGCAAGCATTTAAGTAATGAAGAAAGTTAGCAGTATAGACACAGACGACATCCTCTACCAGCTTATCCAGCAAGCGGCAAACGAAGGTGTTATTACTATTTCGGGCAAAGTCTGTCCGCAGGGAGAGAGACCCGACGACAGCCAAGCCGAGGATATAGTTATTAACACCATTACCGTAACGCACGACAAGCCGCAAACAGGAACGTCGAACGTGAATATATACGCAGCCGATAAGAAGGTAAAGATAAACGGGAAGCAGCAATACAAGGCTGACCGCGAACGCTTACGGGAGATTGGCGACCAGCTTACGGAATACTTAGACGCGCAGAACGTAGCCGACTTAGAGTTTTGGATCGAGTACGACGTAGTAATTAAGGAGTTGGAAGTAAGACAGCATTACAGAAACCTCCGTATTTCGTGGAATATACATTAACTTTTTAATAGCACAGAATTATGGCAACTTTAGTAACTTTGGGTTTGTCGCAGATTTTGGGTAAGGCAGGAGAGCCAGCAGCTGGCGACTTCGCGGAAGAAGGCTACACGCCTTTCGGACTTACCTACGAGGACACCTGCAACATGTCACAGGACGACCCCGAAACGACAGAGTTCTACGCAGAGGAAGAGGACGACCCCGTAGAGATTACCGAGAAGCAGGGTAAAATTACCTTCGCTTTCAGTATCATGAACCCCGACCTTACAACGCTCACCCGTCTTTTTGGCGGTACGGTTGCAAGCGACGTGTACGCATACCCGGACACCGTAAGCACGGTAGAGGAAAGCGTTATCATCAAGCCCCGAAAGGGTTTGAAGTTCCAGGTACCACGCATGAAGCTTGTTAGTAAGATTAATGGCGAGTTCAGCAAGAAGGGGCTGCTTCTTATCGAAGTAACGGGTACGGTTCTTAAGCCGCAGACTACGGGGCTTAAGAAGATGTACGTTAAGCAGATTGCCGCAGCAAGCAACAGCAACAGCGGCAGCGGAAGCGGTAACTAACCTTACAGGCGCAGTAACTTAGTATTCAACCGAAGCCCCCGAACAACCACCTTCGGGGGCTTCATTCATTAAAAGCGATATGGCAGAGAACGACAACAGCAAATTAGAAGCCTTAGAGCTGGAGCAGAACGAACTACGGCTGATGATACAGAACGGCGTTACTTTCGACGTGGACGTAACGCACTACAGGCGTAAGCCGGGCTTTTGGGGCTATTTCCGCAAACGTGAGAAGGTAACGGAAAAGCGCGTTTTCAAGATTGAAGAACCGACGCTTAACACCTTAGACCGTCTTAGCGCACTTTGGCTGCAAATGGAGATAGACGAAACACGGCTACAGGAAGCGGACAACCTTAACGCGGCTAAGAAGATGGCTAACAAAGAAGCTAAGCGTTTGGCGGAAGTGGTAGCTACCGCAGTCTTAGGCGAAGACTATTACACGGCGATCGACAAAGGCGGCTACTTCAAGAGAACTGAAAACAAACAGGAGCTTAAGCGGCTTACTTCCTTATTCCTTCATACTATTAAACCTTCCGAGTTAATCACGCTGGCGGTACTTATTACCAACGTCAGCAACTTAGGGGATTTTATAAACTCTATAAGATTGATGAGCGTAACACGCACCAGCGACCCGACGCATCTTATAGAGCCACAGGACTAAAAAGCCCATACGGCCGCCGGGGCTCGGTTTGTGCGCACTTCGGTTGGACGTTGGACTACTTACTACACGGCATTTCGTGGGGTACGGTACAAAGGATGCTTATAGACGCGCCCAGCGTTGAGGAAACAGGAGCAAAGAAAGGCGACACGCAGATAAAGCTGACAGAAGACAACGCTGGCGAAGTTCTTAATTTGATTAACAAATTAAACCGATAAGAAAATGAATATACAGGGCGGCGGCATTTCCTTCGAGATAAGCGGAACTAACGACAAGTTGTTACGCATATTGGAGCAAAGTAAAAGCAGTATGCGGAACTTTAGCGGCGAAGTGAAGAACGGCGGCAAAGATATAGACAGCGCGTTTAACGCTATTACGTCTTCGATAGCTAAGGCACGGGCGGACTTAGACAAGACCGACGTAGCATGGACGAAGACCTACGAAAACATGACCGCGAAGCTTCAAGCGTTGAAGGCAGCGCGGAACGCGGCGTTTGAAAGCGGCAACGATAAAGGGTATAGCCAGCTTAACGAACAGATTACAGCATTGGAACGTCAGGTAACACAATGGGAAGCAATAGGCGCGAAGATACGCGAAGCCTACGACGAGTTAGACCGAGAAGACGCGGCTATTAGAAGGCAGTACGACAACGCGACCAAAGTAGCACAGGCTCACGGAAGCATCCGTAGTCAGCTTAGGGAGTGCCGCGAACAGCTTGCACTAATGGAAGCGGACGGCAAGCGCGGAACGGAAGAGTATAAGCGGATGCAGCAGGAAGCAGGAAGGCTTACTGACGCTTTGGGCGACGCAGCAGCACAGGCGCGTATATTGTCACACGATAACGGGAAGCTGCAGGGCTTTATTAGTGGTATTTCGGGAGTGACAGGCGCAGTAACAGCGGCGCAGGGCGCAATGTCGCTTTTTATTGGCGAGAACGAGAACCTACAGAAAGCCATGCTAAAAGTACAGAGCCTTATGAGCATTACAATGGGCTTACAGCAGGTTTACAACACCCTTAACAAAGATAGCGCGTTTATGCTTGTTGTCGTGGCAAAGGCTAAGGACTTGCTTACGGCGGCTAACGCACGTTTGGCGACGGCTTTGGGTATTTCCACCGTAGCGGCAAAGGCTTTAATGGCTACGCTTACGCTGGGGCTTTCCGCAGCTATTACGGCTATTATTGTACTTATTTCCAAGTTAAGCACGAAGAGCCAAGAAGCCACAAAGGACACACAGGCGATGAAAAAAGCCTTTAACGAATACTATACGGCAACCGCCACCAATTCGGGCAATTTGGTAGGAAAGTACCAGCAGCTACGCTACGAATACTCGCAGCTTAAGAGCGAACACGAAAAAAACGAGTGGATAAATGCGAACGAAAGCGCGTTTAACGGTTTGGGGTTAGCCGTAAATAACGTAACGGACGCAGATAATATCTTTGTCTATAATACGGCGAAGGTTGTTAAGGCGTTGGAGTTACGCGCTAAGGCTATGGCGTTACAGGAACTTCAAATGAAGGCTTACGAAGAATACTATAAGAAGATTGTGAACGCAGACAACACCGTTAAGGGCGGCGGCTATTATACACCATACAAGGGAGGAATCATAAATACGACAATAGGAGTAATGCCGGACGAGTGGAGAAAAGCCGGAGTAACCAACGAAGAAGCAGGTTATACATGGGGCGGCGGCTACAGCGGTGCTGGCTGGTTTAAGCCTACACAGGCGGCAATAGACAAGATTAACGCCTACCGCATACAAAAGGCACGGGAAACAAACCGAGCAATACACAGCGACGCGCAAGCTATTCTTAACGAGACGCTGGACTATGTGAAGAATGAAATACAGCTTACGGAAGCCGAACTTAAAGAACTTGACATATTGAGGGCTGGCGGTAGCAGAAGCGGTAGCAGAAGCGGAAGCGGTAGCGGAAGCGGTAGCGGAAGCGGTAGCGGAAGCGGAAGCGGTAGCGGAAGCGGAAGCGGTAGCGGAAGCGGAACGGGTGAGGAAAAAGACCCTTACGCAGAAATGCTCGAAATGCGTAAGGCTCTTTACGCAAAATATAGCAAGTGGGTACAGAGTGAAGACGAAACCGTAAGGGCTGCAGCCAATACGGAGTTTGCCGCTTTGTTGGAAGAGGGAACCAGCTATTTAGACTTCTTGACTAAGCAGCGCGACGAATTGACGGCGAAGGAAAAGAAGACGGCGGAAGACATACACAAACTCCAGCTTCTTAACAACGAGATTGCAGAAACCACAAAACAAACGGTACTTTCCGACTTCGACAGGCAGCTACAGGAAGAGTTAGCAGCTTGCAAGACTATAGGCGAAATGCTTAACGTTATTCAGAAGCGACGCGACGAGCTTAGCAACGATAATAGCGATATAGACACGGGCAAGAAAGACATCCTCAACCTTACTGAGGAAAGCGTGGAGCAACAGGCTAAGGAGGAAACGGCGGAGCTTCTACAGGAATACGCCAGCTACCTAAACGAAAAACTTATCTTTGAAGAGAGCTACGCTCGGAAGCGCGAACTACTTACGAAGCAGCTTGCAGCGGCAACCAGCGACCAAGAAAGAGCCGTAGCCGAAGCAGCCTTAGCAGGGCTGGAGCGTAAACGTAAGGAGTACGAACAGCGCAGCGCAAGCGAGAGGTACGACGAGCTAAAGCAGCGGTATCAGACATATCAGCAGCAGCTGACAGAGATACAAAAAAAGTACCAAGAAGAGCGAGAGGAAGCCCAGCGTAACGGCAACTTAGCCATGATTACGCAGATAAACGCGAAGGAACAGGCGGAAATAAGCAAGCTTGCAGCCGAGAAGCTAAGGCAGACCGAAAGCTGGAATCAGTTGTTTAGCGACCTTAGTACGCTTTCGTCGAAAACCATTAACAAGCTCATGGCGGATATTAACGCCCAAAAGGTAACGCTCTCCGCGCAGTTCAACCCGGCAGACTTGAAGGCTATTAACGACCAGCTACAGAAAGCCAAAGACGAGCTGCACAAGCGTAACCCGTTCTTAGCACTACGCGACGGGCTTAAGGAGCTACGCGCAGCCATGAACGCGGAAAAGCTGTTAGATAGTAACGACCCGTTTATTAAGTCTTTGGAAGACAAGAAGGCGCAATATAAGCAGTATTCCGAAGCCGTACAGAGTGATGACGAAGCGACAGCGAACGCAGCTGAGCAAGCTTACGCAGACCTTCTTAAACAGGGTAGCAGCTATATAGACTACCTGCGCCGCAGGATAGCAGAGCTTAACGAACAGAAGATTAAGTTAGGCGTAGAGTTTGAAGGCGACGCGGAGCTGGCAAAGCTTGAAGCAGCCCTTAACAGAGAGACAGGCGCAACGAAGACGTTTAAGGAAGGGCTTAAGGACATCTTCGCCAGCGTTAGCAGTACGATCGACTTTGTTGGCGGAACTTTCGACAGCGTGGTAGGCGGAATGAAGAAAATGGGTATAGCTATGGACGAGGAAACCGAACACGTCTTAGGCGACATTTCCAACATGATGAGCAGCGCAAGCCAAGTAGCGCAGGGTATAGCGACAGGCAACCCGTTAAGCATTATACAGGGTTCGGTAGGCTTTTTGTCTTCCGCTTTCGATTTGTTCAACAGCAGAGACAAAAAAGCGGAGAAGAGCATCAAGCAGCACGAAAAAGCCGTTACACGTCTGGGAAGGGCTTACGCAGCACTACAGCACGAAGTAGATAAGGCGTTAGGCGAAACGGTTTACCAAAACCAAAGCGCGATGATACGCAACCTTAGAGCGCAGCAGAACGAACTACGCGGAATTATTGAAGACGAGAAGAGCAAGAAAAAAACCGATTGGGATAGAATCGAGGAATGGGAAGAGAAGATAGCAGCCGCCAGCCGTGAGATTGAAGAAATTGTAGCCGATATTACGAAGAGTATCACGCAGACCGACGCGAAGAGCGCAGCCGACGAGTTAGGCGAAGCCCTTATTAACGCCTTTGAGGGTGGAACGAGCGCGGCAGAGGCTTTCGACAAGGTATCGGGCGACATTCTACGTAACGCAGTCCTAAACGCCCTTAAGTTGCGGTTCTTAGAGGAGCCGCTACAGGACGCTATCAAGCAGCTACAGCGCGACATGGGATTTGACAGCGAAGGAAACGGCGCATTTGACGGTTTAACGGAAGCGGAACAGAAACGCTTTAGGGATAGTGTAGCAAAAGCTGGGGCAAACTTCGCCGAAGCCTTCAAGGTTTACGAAAACCTGTTTAACGAGCTTAACGAGAAAGACCCCAACACACTAAGCGGAGCTATAAAGGGAGCAAGCCAAGAAAGTATAGATTTGCTTGCAGGACAGGCTAACGCGGTACGCATGAACCAAGTAACATCGTTAGACCTCCTACGCCAGCAGCTAACAAGGCTTTCCAACATTGACACAAATGTAGGCGTTATAGCGGCGCGTCTGCTTACGATAATTAACAGGCTTACAGCCCCTGCAGACGACGGGCTAAGAGGACAGGGAATAACAGATTAACGATAACAGCGCATGGAACTAAAGGAACTAAAGGAACTAAGAAAGGCTTTAGCCGCAGAAGCGAAGGCGGCTGGCATTTGTTCGGAGTGGTACAATTACATTCTGAGCGCACAGAATAAGGAAAGGCTTTTAGCCCTATACTTCAAAGGCTTTGACTTTGTGGAAGAAAACGACTTCCCAAGCGAGCCATTACGAAGAGAGTTTGACGATATAAGACGGCATTACAACGTATATGAAAACGAGCCGTTCAGAGTAACGAACACGAGGCGACTTGTAGCCTACACGGGGGCAACAGGTAAGGCGGCGTTCAATTCCTACGCAGTAGGTCAGATTTGGGCGCGTAAGGGTTCAGACGTACACGTAGAAGCCAGCGAACACAGCTATGTAAATGTTTACGTAGTGGAAGGCGCAACGGTACACATCAAGGCTACAGGAAAAAGCCGCGTTATGGTATTCCTTTACGGCGGAAAGGTAACGCAGGAAGCGAAAGAAGACGCAGTAATAACAATTAAAGAAAAGTAACATGGCATTAGAACAGAATTTAATACTTAACCTTCCCTTCGACGAAGCGGCAGGTTCTACGGTTGCTTACGACTATTCGCAACACCGATACGATGCAGCTGTACACGATAGCAGCTTTATAGGCGGAAAGCAGGGCAACTGCATACACTTCGACGGCGAAGGAAGCGCGGATATTACGCAGAACATTCTGAACCTTTCGGGAAACTTTACCATATTGGCATGGTTGAAGGCGAACACCTACCCGGACGGGCATACAGGAAGACGTATAGGAATGTTTTGTAATACGGCACTTCTTGACGGTTCGCGCGATTTGTGGATAGACGTAGAACCCGAAAGCTGGGGCTTCTTTGTCATCCGTAAGACAGGTAACAACGTTTCCCTGTACTTAAACACCCAGCCTATAGGTGCGGTAACACTTCCCAGCACACTAACGGGAATAAGCCTCTTGCAGGACGTATACGGAACGGGATACGCCTACGCGGATTTGGACGAAGTGAAGATTTACGACGTAGCCCTGTCTGACGAGGAAATAGAAGCGGAGCTTAACAGCATTTCGCAGCTTGAATACTACTTAGAGGGCGTAAACCTTAAGGAGTACGGCATCCGGGTAGAAAGCAGTACGGGCGTTTTGGATTTGCCGAAGCTTAAAACCCCGGCTTCTAACGATTGGGCGGACTATCACGGCAAAGTAATAGACCTGACGGCGAAGCGTTACGAAGAGCGCGAAATTACGCTTAATTGTTGGATGAAGGCGACAGGAAAGATGGACTTCACGGAAAGGCTTAACAGGCTTTACGAAGTGTTCAGAAAGGATGGAACGCAGCGGCTTATGATTGCAATACACCCGACGAAGCCGCTTGTTTATGAAGTCTATTGCGAAGACGGCGTAGCACCTTCCAAGCGTTGGCACGACGACAAGATGATAGGCACGTTTGCGCTTAAGCTTAAAGAACCCGACCCCGTGAAGCGCGTAGTACGACACCAGCGGCTCGGCGTTTCTTCTTCGCAGCTTACTATAGCGTTCAAGAGCGACAAGATGGTAAACATATATTGGGGCGACGGAAGCGTAGATTACGACGTTTACGGCGACCATACAGGCGCGAATGCTATTACGCACACCTACCAAGACAACGGCATCTATTACGCCGTTTTGGGCGGAGTGATTGAGGAAATGGAAGACTTCAACACCAGCGGAATTTTAGTATGGAACAAATTGTAATAACACACCCAAACGGGGAACACATGCACCTGTTCAGCAAGCAACGCCCCAGCGCGATAAGCAAAGCTACTCACAAAGTAGCTTTGCTTTCCGACGATTTGGTAAGCCTTACGGTAGTAAGCGCGGAGCCGTTAAGCTTTGACTTTGGCGACACTATTACGGTTTTCGGCAAAGCCTACAAGCTTAACCAGCTACCCGAACCGATCAAAGAAGGGGAACGCCGATTTACCTACGAACTAACCTTAGAGGGCGCACAATACGACTTAATAGACGTTATCTATAAGCTTCCCGAAGGTTGCTACGGCGAACAGCTTTACGGCGACTTGCAGGCACACATGACCGCACTGCTTTGGAATATAAACAGAATATACCCTAACAAGTGGGTATTAGGTACTGTTCCAACGGGTACGCCGTACAAGAACCTAAACGCTACGGGTAAGAACTGCCTACAGGTTTTGCAGGAGTATTGCAGCGAGTTTAACGTAGAGTTTGAAGTAGTGTTTAACGCTACGAACAACACATATACGCTGAATATAAAGAACCGGGTAGGCGGTACTTTTTCCCGGACGCTTAGGTACGGACGCGGCAAAGGTTTGTATAAGCTGCAGCGTAAGAACGTCAATAACGCAGGTATTACGACGCGCCTGTACGCCTACGGAAGTAGCAGAAACTTAGGTGACAACTACGGACACAATAAACTTTGTCTTCCCGGAACCACGCGCCTAACGTCGTATGTTGAAGACGCTACGAATAAGGCACGCTACGGAGTGAAGGAAAATGAAAAGACCTTCGACGACATCCAGCCCGAAAGAGTAGGAACCGTTACAGCCATTGCCAGCGGAAACGTGCTTAAGTTCTACGATAACACCATGTTCGATTTGAACGCGAAGCGTCAGGACGGAAGCACTATCTACCTTATTGCGAACACGACGACAAAAATTACCTTCCAAACGGGCGGTTTAGCCGGGTATTCCTTCGATATACACAGCTACAACCACACTACGCACGAATTTGTTATTAACAAGTTCCAAGACGAAAACGGCTTAGTATTCCCTAACGATAGTTCTGCAGCCTTCCAAGTTGCAGTAGGCGACAAATATATTATCGAAGACATTAACCTGCCTTCGCAGTATATTACGGACGCAGAAGCACGGCTTTTGGAAAAGGCGCAGGAAGAGTTAGCGAAGGTTTGCCAGCCACAGGTAAGCTACGCTTTGGAGTTAGACCAAGAGTTTTTTATTAACGTATTCGGGCGCGAAGTTCCTACGGAGGTTTTGCACGTTGGCGACGCTATACACATCATCGACGAGCAGATAGGCGTAGATAAGGAAATAAGGATTACACGGATAGAACGCGACCTATTGAAGCCGCACGCCTATACGGTACAGCTTTCCGATACGGTAACAAAGAACACCAGCACGCGCATCCTTAACGAGTTACAGGACATACACGAAATTATCTATAACAACGGGCTTGCGAACCCTACCGTAGCGCGTAGAAGGTGGAAGACGGCGCAGGAACTACTAAGCATGATGTTTGACCCGGACGGCGACTATTACACGGAAAGGATTAAGCCGCTTTCGATTGACACCTCCATGCTTGCAGTAGGAGCAAAAAGCCAGCAGTTTGTATTAAAGAACGTAACCTTTGAACCGAACTATAACGGAAGCTACGTTTACTTACGGATTTCAGCCGGGCAACTGATACACTACACTATCAGCGAAGAGGGCGTAGTAACGTGGAGTTTGTCAGCGGCAACTATAACACTCGACACTACATCGGCTTACTATATATACGCACGTTGCAACAGGGCGGACGGACAGGCAAGCTGGTTAGTGACTACGCAGCAGATTAAGACGGAAGCACAGGCAAGCTACTACCATTTCCTTATAGGAACCGTAAGCAGCCCGGAAGTTGATAGTACAACCTTACAGGCAGTCCGCACCGTTTCGCTAACCTACGGCTTTAGCACCGTAAACGGGAGGTACATTAAAACGGGCAGGATTGAAAGTACTGCTGGAAATTGTTACTTCGATTTGGATAACAACCAAATCGGAGGCGTTTTGCAGTTCGTGAAGTCAGACGGCACGGTAGGCAACGTAGCGGACATCAACACCAAAGCCGACGACGCTAAGGATTATATAGACAACACCCTGCCCGACATATTGGACGGCATACAGGCGCAATTAGACGGGCAAATAGAACAATTCTTCTACGACTACGACCCTACGGACGCGACAGAGCCAACCAGCACATGGATAGCAGAGGACACGCGGACAGGAACGTACACGGAGCGCGAAAAGCACTTAGGCGACCTATTCTATAACACGGACACGGGTAAGGTATTCCGCTACGTCAAGATACGCCAACTTGTACCGCCACCTTCGCAGGGCGGCGTACCCGGCATCAGTTGGGTTTATCAGTGGCAGCAACTTTCAGACGAAGAGTTAGCGCAAGCCCTACAGCTTGCTAACGACGCTTTGGACTTAGCCAGCGAGAAACGCCGCATATTCGTAACGCAGCCTACGACACCTTACGACGTAGGCGATTTGTGGGTACAGGGCGGCGCAGGCGACATTATGCGATGCAAGACAGCGCGAGCCAGCGGAAACTACAACGCGAGCGATTGGGAGAAAGCCAGCAAGTACACAGACGACACCGCGCTAAACACATTTATAAACGGGAACTTCTTAAACACCGTTACTACGCTTACGCAGCAGATAGACGGTAAAATAGAAAGTTTTTGGAGCGCAAGCGACCCAAGTACGGCATGGAACACGGAAGCCCTTAAGGTAGCGCACGAAGGCGATATGTGGTATAAGACTACGGATAAAACGCTTTGGCGTTGGGTTGTAGTCTATAATAGCACAACGGGCGTTTTTCAGTCCGCATCATGGCAGAGGATAGAAGACAAAGCCGCGATAAAAGCCTACGAAGCAGCACAGGCAGCACAGGACACAGCCGACGGCAAACGGCGCGTCTTTGTGGTGCAGCCTTACGCGCCTTACGATATAGGCGACCTTTGGCTAACGGGCAATAGCACAAACGGAAAGCTTATGCGTTGCATAACAGCGAGGACAGCAAGCCAAAGCCCATCTTATGTTTCGACAGAGTGGGCGGAAGCAGTCTATTACGACAATACGAAGACCACGATAGACGGCGGCGTAGTAACATCGGGTACGGTGCAGCTTGTAAGCCCCGTTTCGGAAAGTATTGTAGCAGGTATCACGGGCGGAGAAGACGAGACAGCACAGACCGAAACAGACAGAAAAGTACGCTTTTGGGCTGGAGCCAGCAAGGAAAACCGCTTTACCGCGCCCTTCCGCGTTTTGCAAGACGGCTCGTTTGTAGCAAGAAAGGGAAAAATTACAGGCGAGATTAACGCGGAAACAGGAACTATTGGCGGCTTTGAGATTGGAACCGGGCGTATTGGTGCAGAAGGATCGGCGACAGGCGGCGCAGGTGGTGACGGCTTATCGCTATACCGTGATTTTATTTGCTTTTCCGACACAGGCACATGGGTAGGAATGGGTAGCAACGTACTTCCAAGTAGTAGCGGAATGGTTGCTTTATTGCGTATAGAGAATACGCAAAATAACCCATGGATGACCAATTTAGGAATGATTATAAACGTAGCGAACGCAGCGCAGAATATAGGTATTTCCGCGAATTGCGCTATTACGTCTTCAACATGGATTGAGAGTTATGGGTTTACGTTGATAAACCCGGACACAAACACTTGTCATATCTTAGGAGATAAGACTAAACCAAACCCGTTTTTGGTTTTCGGACACTACACCAACAATAATAGTGGGATAGGCTTGCCAAGCCACTACAATGTAGCGGCTGTTCTCGGAATAGGAAGTAGTACAAGTTTCGCCGTCAAGATTACGATTATAGGCTGGATTGGAAGTACACAAAACGGCTATATAATCGGTAGGAACAATGTGATAAGTAACATGAACGACCCACGCTACCCGTTAATAGTTGATAACAACGGCAACGGGCAATGGGGAAAGATAGGGCAGGCAAAAGGCGATATAGACGAGTTTATGCTGGTTTGGGACGGAACGAACTATTACGCCTATTGGCTTACACACAGGAACTAAAACACCCCAGCTTCACGGCAGCAGGGCAACCGCGTAAGTGTTTCCTTCTTGATTATTCACGGCTTCAAGAAGAAAAACACTTCACGGGAATTTAGTAACGTATTATTATAAGACGAAGAATTAGTAATTTTGCTAACGAATTAAATACTTTGCAGCATGGAAAATAGAAACGGCGACTTAGCAAGTCCGCAAATTTCGGTTATGGGTACTATTACCTTTGCCGACGAAGAGAACTTCAAGAAAGACACCCCGTTTTGCATCAAGAACGACGGCGACACGGCGGTAGTTTTGGAAGTGAACCTTTGGGGAATGCCCGAAGGCGCGTTTATTGCCACGCGCTTTGAGACAGGCTGGAATCCCGAAATAGTAAGAGAGATAAAGGCAACAAGTCAAACAAACGCCATTCTTTGGGGTTACTAAAAACAACAGATTATGGGTTTAGTAATTGGAGTAGGCAACACGAAGCCTACATTTCCTTACGACTACTACTACGGCGTTAAGATTAACACCAACGTGGTAGACACCACGCTGGAGCGAGTAGGGCGCGCGGAGCTTCACGCCAGCCTACCCGTTCAGTCACAGATGCGCCGCTGCCTTCTTAACGACAACGGCGAAGTAGTTACGTATCTTCACGCTACAGACAGCACGAAGACCGACACAGGCGCGACAGCCGACCTAACAGGAGCAAGCGGCATGGTTATGGTAGAAATACCCGAACACTACCGTAAGTTTGAGTTCGACGGCAACAATATCCTCGCGCTTATTTCGCAGTACGCGCTGCCCGGCTTCCACAAGGTACGCAAAGTTTACCGAAGTGCCTACGAAGCAACGGTAGATAGAACGACAAGCACGCTAAAGCTTGCTTCCGTAGTGAATACTACCGCAGCTTTCCGAGGTGGTGACAACACCAGCGGCTGGGATGAGACCTACCGCAGCTTGTTAGGAAGACCAGCGGCCAATATCAGCCTTACGAACTTCCGAAGCTACGCCCGTAACAGGGGAGCAGCAGGACTGAACGACAAGGGCTGGAATTGCGACCTATACGAAGCAGCCATTAACACCTATTGGCTTTTCGTGATTGAGTACGCGAACCTTAACTGCCAAGCCGCGTTTACGTCGGAACTTGACGCTAACGGCTACAAGCAGGGAGGATTAGGCAACGGCGTTACAACGCTTGATGGTACGAAGTGGAATAACTTTAACGGTTACAACCCATTCGTACCCTGTGGAATTACCAACAGCTTAGGCAACGCTACGGGTGTAGTGACATACACCATGCCGGAAGAGTACGACTCAACGACCACAACCGTAAGCGTACCCAGCTACAGAGGTATAGAAAACCCGTTTGGGCACGTTTGGAGTTGGACGGACGGGCTGCACGTCATGGTACAGAGTGACGCGGACGGTGCAAAGTCATTCCTTTACAGGGCTGACAACGACGCCCCTAACAACTTCCAAGACAGCAACTATAACGGCTATTCCCAGCGCGGCGAACTTCCACGCGCAAGCGGTTGGGTTAAGGAGATGCTTTGCGGAGAGTACGGCGACATTCTGCCAAAGGAGAACGGCGGAAGTTCTACAACCTACTTCGCGGACTACTTCTATACCATTATACCCTCCAGCGGCGTAAGCTTAAGGGGCGTGTATTTCGGCGGTCGTGCGAATAGCGGCGCGAGTGCCGGGCTTGCGGATTCGCATACGATGGACGCCCCCTCGCTTGCGCATACGCATATCGGCTCTCGCCTTTGCTTTATACCCGCAGCGTGAAGCTACACACCGTAACAGGGAAGCCAACCTATTAGCTTTGCACGAAGCACTGAAAGCAGGAACTTAGCGGCGGCGATTATTTTATTAACAAGTTAAACGTAAAAATTCATCCTTATGAAATCAAGTTCAGACATTCGCCCGGCAGTTATTCAGCCGCTGGGTAACGGCGCATACCACTATAACTATAACATCGTGGAACGCCAAGAGACAGACCCCGAAACGGGGGAAATAAAGACCGTTTACGACTACGATACGGTTAAAGTGTGGGATAAGCCAACCAACGAAAAGCTGGTTAAAGCCGTAATTCGTGAGAAGCTGGACGAAACGCAGGAGTTTGCCATCATCAACGAGTACAACGCTGGCGTTTTGGGCGTGATTACAGACACGACCAAGAAGCAGGAAGCAAAACAGGCTTATAAGGACTACCTTACTTTCGTAGCCGCTACAAAGGCTATGGTTAAGGCAGACCTCGGCATCGTAGAGAAAACAGCAGAGTAGAAAGGGGGTGCGTATGTTTGATTACTTAAAAGCCTTCTTTGACGGGTTGTTTTCCTACGGTTCGCGTTTATTGCTTTTCCTTATTGGCGCGGTTTGGGGGCTTTTAGAGCCTACCATCCCGTTTGCTGGTATTTGCCTTTTCGCTATTCTTGTAGATTGCTTCACGGCGTACCGATTAGGAAAGCGCGTGAAGACAAAGAACCCGAAGGCAACGGCAGACGAAGGGAAGTTTAGAAGCAACTACGCGCGGCGCATGTTTTACACCCTTTGCGTCGTTTACGCTTGCACCGTCTTAGGGTGGCTTATTGATGCCTACATGTACCCGTTTGCGGAACTATACTTAGCCAACTTTATAAGCGGCGGTTTTTGTTTGGTTCAGCTTCTTAGCATATTGGAGAACGAAAGCAGTTGCAACGAAGCTGGCTGGGCTAAGGCACTGCAGAAGGTATTAGTAAACAAAGCCGCACGGCATTTGGATATAAGCGAAGACGACTTACAAAACTTAAACTTAACAGGAAAGGATCGAAACGATGGCAGACATTAAGATTTTAGCCCCGTTCATACTTAGCTGGGAAGGCGGATATAGCAACCACCCGGCAGACAGGGGCGGAGCAACAAACAAGGGCGTAACTATTGCAACGTGGAAGGCGCAGGGTTACGACAAGGACGGCGACGGCGATATAGACGTAGCAGACCTAAAGCTGATTACGGACAAAGACGCGGTAAACGTCGTTATGAAGCCCCACTATTGGGATAGGTGGAAAGCCGACCACATTAAAAGCCAAAGCGTCGCTAACATTTGCGTCGATTGGGTATGGGGCAGCGGAAAGAACGGAATTACAGGCGTTCAGAAGCTGCTGGGGGTGAAAGTGGACGGCATTGTAGGCGCGAAGACGCTTGCAGCGTTGAACGCGAGAGAACCGCACCAGCTTTTCGCGGAGATAAAGAAGGCGCGTGTAGCCTTTATTCAAGGCATCATCAAGCGCAGACCTTCGCAAAAAGTCTTTGAGAAAGGCTGGATGCGCCGACTTAATTGTATTAACTACGGAAGCCTTACTTTGAACAGAAGTAACAACGCCGTACAAACATTCCAAGACGTATGAAGAAAGCTTTATTTGCTTTGCTTCTTGCCTTCATTCTTACAGGGTTGCTCGGTTGCAAAACCAGCCGGGCAACCCTTAAGACGGACACGAAGCAGGAAGTACGGAAGACGGCTGTAACGGACTCCAGCCGAAGCGAACAGAAGGCGACAGCCGACAAGATTAGCGACGCTTTGGCAACCAGCGAACAGAAGAACGTAGTTATAGAGTTTGAGGAATGGGAATACTACCCAGCCGCGAACGACACATCTACAGGCGGAAATTATGCGCAGAAAGACGGGAATTTTATGCGTACAAGCGAAGACGCGGACAAACCGCCTAACGCTGGCAGCGTAAATAAACGCCGCAAGGGTACTATTACCATCAACGCGGACAGGCAGACCAAGCAGACCAAAGAACAGGAAACTACCGCCAGCGAGGAGACAAAGGTAACAGTAAGCACGAAGACGAATGCCAATATAAAGACGAAGGAAAAAACCAAAAGTACAGAGACGACAGGGACAGGGAAAAGCAAATGGTACGTTTGGCTTATATTCGGTTTGGTTTTCGCAGTTGTACTTATTTGGATAGGTAGAGACATCGCCCGGAGAGCGAACAGGGAGTAAAAGTACCCGAAAAAGCCGTTTTCGGGTACTTTTTCGGGTACTTAATTTGTAAAAGCTTGATTTTCAAGCTTTGTTGCGGAGAGTGAGGGATTCGAACCCCCGGTACGACGTAATGCGTACACCGCATTTCGAGTGCGGCTCTTTCGACCACTCAGACAACTCTCCTTGCTCCACTTTTTTTGAAATGCGGTGCAAAAATAAGATTTCCTTTCGATTCGCACTGCATTCTCGGAGCTATTTTTCTGAAGTCTTTATTTCTTGTAGCGTTTGTTAAGCCCCTCAACAAACTCTGCCGTTATGTCGTAGCCTGGAGCGGCATAGAGGATTGAAACGCTTTGTTTTCCAAGAATTAGGCTGAAGCGACCATCTGCGTTGAATACCTTGATATAGTTATTTATACTATCCTGCAGGGCACTTTGCAAATCTGCTGTTCGTTTGGCTATTGCTTCGGTGTATTGTTGTTCAAGTTGTTCGTATTGCTTCTGCTGCGCTTGCAATCCTTGTGCAATTTGATTGTACTGAGCCTCAGAGGTGATTTGGCCGCTCTGCATCTTCTTCTGCAAATCTGCCATTCCATTCTGGATAGCGGTGGCTTTCTGCTGCAAGGTATTCGCATAACCTTGCTGCTCCTTCTCAAGAGCTTCGTTTTGGTCAACACAGAATTTGTATTGGCTATTCACACTGTCTAACTCCACATAAGCGATACGACCTCCTGCTTCGTTCGTTTTAGCACTACTTGTTGCTTTAGGCGATGACGGGGTGTTTTTGTCTGCTGGTTTGTCTGAACTTGAACATGCTACCATCAACAAGGCAGCCACAAAAAATAAAATCTTTTTCATTATTTTGGTTATTATTGATTGTACTATTGATTTTCTAATTCCTGCTCTACAGCGCATTTAATGCCACGCTCTTCCATGGCTTTGTTGCCTTTGATATCAGTATGCACAAAGTGCTTGCCCCAAAAAAGGCGCACACTCAACAGGGCCACTCCAAAGGCTACTAAGAACACAGTAATAATAAACATTTTCAGCATAAATGCGATGCTTCTATTGATTTTCTTGCGAAGAAAGGAAACTTTCATGGGAAAATCTTTACCTTTGCTTCGCTAAGTAGGCTGCGGCTCGGCAAAAAAAATGAACAAATTCACTATTTGCGCTCGCCTTGCACTACTTTGTCTTCGCTAAGTAGGCTGCGGCTCGGCAAAAAAATGAACAAAATCACTATTTGCGCTCGCCTTGCACCTTTTTCATATTTTCAACGAGCAAAAGTACACATAAAAAACATATACACCTTATGAACAACCAAGAAAAGCTCCAACCTCAAGCAGTTTTTGACTGTTTCGCACGTGTTTGTCAAGTGCCACGCCCATCTAAGAAAGAAGGCAAAATGATTGAATTTCTACAAAATTTTGGTAAGGAATTGAACCTGCCAACTTTTGTTGATGAAACGGGCAACGTACTTATCCGCAAGCCTGCAACACCGGGCTTTGAGCATCTGCCTATTGTCATTCTTCAGAGCCACATGGATATGGTTTGTGAAAAGGAAGCAGGCCTAAACTTTGACTTTGAGACTCAGCCCATAGAAACCTATATTGACGGTGAATGGCTAAAAGCCAAGGGCACTACACTCGGTGCTGACGATGGTATTGGAGTCGCTATGGAACTTGCGATTTTACAGAGCAATGACATCAAGCATGGTCCGCTCGAATGTATCTTTACCGTAGATGAAGAGACTGGATTGACTGGGGCTGCTGGAATGAAGCCTGGATTTATGACGGGACGCTACCTCATCAATCTTGACAGCGAGGATGAGGGACAAATCTTCATTAGTTGTGCTGGAGGTGCCAACACCGAAGCGCTTTTCCCTTGGACTGAACACTTTGTGCCTGCCGGATATGTAGCACTCGCAGTAATCGTGAGCGGATTGACTGGTGGCCACAGCGGTGACGACATTAAGAAACGTCGTGCCAACGCCAACAAACTCCTTGTGCGCTTGCTCCATGACACTCTTCAAAAAACAGATCTTCGCCTACTCGACATCCAAAGCGGCGGTCTGCATAATGCTATTCCACGAGATGGAAAAGCTATTATAGCTATTCCTGCTGACTATAAAGACCAATTTGTGGCTGACGCCAATGTTTTCTTTGCTGAAGTTCGCGAGGAGTTTTCTGCAACAGAACCCAACATCAGCATTCATGTGGAAACTGAGCAGATGCATCCCACTTCACAGGATAAGGAACAAACACGACAAATGCTCACTGCATTGAGAGCTGTACACAATGGTGTATTGGAAATGGACCAGGACATGGATTGGCTTGTTCAGACTTCTTCCAATTTGGCCAGCATCCGCCACACATCTGAAGGTGTACGCGTTGTTACTAGCCAGCGCAGCAACATACTCAGTGCTCGCAAGAACATGAGCGCAATGGTCGCTGCGGCATTGCAATTAGGTGGTGCCAAAACAAAAACGGCTGATGGCTATCCTGGTTGGAAACTTGACCCATCCAGCAAACTTCTCAAAGCTGCTCGCGAAAGCTATGTGCGACTATTTGGAAAAGAGCCCCAAGTGCTTGCTATACATGCCGGTTTGGAGTGTGGCTTACTCAGTGAGAAATATCCCGAAATTGACATGGTTAGCTTTGGTCCTACGCTTCGCGGTGTCCATTCGCCCGATGAACGCCTGCTCATCCCAACAGTTCAGATGGTGTGGGATCATTTGCTTGATTTGCTTGTACACATTGAATAAGCATATTACTCTTCATTAATGGTTTAGTTGCTGAAAGCCCCTATTGTGGGTATCCACTATCAGCAACTAAACCTTTTCTTCTTTTTTCATTGCATTGATATTTCCTCCATGCGCTCCACACCTTTCATCTTGTTCTTTTTTGCCTTTGTTTTCACGGCCTGTCTTGACGAAGAAGAATATACCACTTCTGCAAACGACTTCATCATAAGCGATGTTGATACGCTACGTTTTGACACCGTGATCAGCGGTGAGCCTACCAACACATATACTTTCCGAATGTTCAACCCTGCATCCAAGTCTCTACGCATTACAGAGGCTTATTTAGAAAGCGGGGCGTCTTCGCCTTTTCATGTAAACATTGACGGTGCTGTGATTGAGGATGGAGGAACCATCAGTCTCGAAGTTAGTAAAAAAGACAGCTTGAGTGTATTCCTCATGGCTAATCTGCCTGATGTAGATGAAGACGAGCCACAGTTTGTTCGCGACAAACTTATTGTTGTTACTGAAGGCGGAGCTCGCACTGAGGTTGTTCTTGAAGCCAGCGGACAGAGTGTTATCAAACTGCGTGCTCAACGAATTTCGACCGACACAAATCTGAGTGCATCACGCCCCTATCAAGTATTTGACAGTTTGGTCGTTGAGGAGGGTTCCTCACTCACACTACCTGCGGGAACCCGCCTTTGGATGCATCCTCAAGCCAAGCTTATTGTTCATGGCAATTTGTATTGTGAGGGGACAGCGGAAAATCCTGTATGCATTCGCGGCGACCGCCTTGGCGACATGTTCAATTCACAGCCCTACGACCGCATCCCAGCCCAATGGGGCGGCATCATTGTTAAACGGACGGGCAGTGCTCATATCAATCATACGGATATTCATAGTGGCACATTTGGTCTTTACATAGAGCCTAATGGTGATATAACAACAGAACGTTTGCGTTTAGAAAACACTATTGTCCACAACATGAGTGGGCTGTGCTTGGAAGCCGAGGGCAGCAAACTTTTTGTAGGAAACTGCCAACTGACTAACGGCGGTGCTGGTTGTGTAAGCCTTCGCGGGGGAGACGCCACCTTTGTGCATTGTACCATCGGACGCTTCTATGCTTTCACAGGTGGCAGTGGGGCGGCGCTGACTTTCACGAATGCTGATGCTGATGGCAATGCTCTTCCTTTGATACGTGCTGATTTTCTGAATAGTATCGTCACGGGCTATTCTACAGACGAAGTGATGGCAGAGCGTGCTTATGCTGACGAAACTGCTGCTTTCAATTTCCGTTTTGACCATTGCTTGCTTGACACCGATCCGGTGGAAGATGCCTCAATAGCCAATGCCTGTCTTTGGGACAACAAAGATGCCGCAGTTTGCCGCGAAGATAATTTCGCACCGGCCTTTGATTTTACGACGCTGATGTTCACTTTCGGCCTCGCCACTGAAAGTCTAGCCATCGGCACCGCTGACCCTGCAACGACCAATGCCTACTACCCCCTTGACCTCACAGGATATCCACGTGGAGCTTTGCCCGACATGGGATGCTATCAGCACCGTGTGCAAGAATAACATGCTTGGCTTTAGGTGCTTGGCTTATGCATAAAAGAATGTTCACTTCATATTATTTCATCCCTATGAAACGATTAGCCTTTTCTCTGTTGGCTTTGGCTTTATCAATTCCTCTCCTTGCCAACGATAGTATGTACTACACTTTAGGCAACCAGTTAGTGCCGCTTCAAGCTACCGACATCCGCCTGCAGCGCGAAGTCCTTACCATCACGCTCCTCAACGATGGTTTTGCACAGGTTGACGTGTTCTATGAGCTCAACAACCAGGGTGAAGAGCGCACCATCACCATGGGGTTTGAAGCCGATGCACCATACATGGGCGAAGATTTTAGTCCCGATGGCGTACATCCTCACATCAAGGGTTTCAACGTAGAAATAAACGGAGCTACACTTACCTATCATAATGCCCTGGTTCGACTTGGAGCAATTGACGATGATGGGCGACTCGTCACGCTCAATCCCAATCAGTGGAAAGAGCCAAGTGGAGACGAAGACTTTTATGATGCTCTTCTTTACAACGTAGCGCTGGATAGCACGGTGCAATATGCTTATGCCTATTACTTTGATGCCCATTTCAAAAAAGGTATGAACGTCGTTCGCCATTCCTATCGCTATCGTGTCGGCGTTGTTGCAGGCGAAGCCTTCTTCCTTGATTACAAACTCACGCCCGCATTGCGTTGGAAAGGAGGTCAGATTGACGACTTCACGCTTATCATCCGTGCCGATCAAACGTTCAAACATTTCATTGTGAAAGATACCCCCTTTGGCTCCCATCCCGCTTGGACCATTTCGGGCATAGGTAAACAGCGCACCCGTCAGTATTCCTATGAAGCGTTTGTCCGTGAAGGCGAAGGTGGAAATGATGTAATAGAAACCGTCACAGAATATGCCACCGAGTTTGCTTTGCGCAATGCTGAGGCTCGTTTGCATATCACAGGCTTCCGCCCCGCTGCTGAACTTGATATCCGTTCAGGCGACACCTATATTTATCGCGAGGGGGAGGAAGGAATGTATGGAATTGCTGCTTCCTATGACCCTGGCATGCCTGGTTTAAGCCAATTCTACTATATAGAGCAAGTGCCCATTGTGAATGGCAAACCGCTTTCAAAACAACGTATTCAGCGCAACCTCCCCTTTGCAGCTCGTGGCTACGTGTTTAAGGACAAACAACTTGCGGCATATTTCAGCAACATTTGGTGGTATATGCCTGATCCTACCTACAAGGCTGATGTCACAAAACTAATAGAAAAAGAGCAAGAGTGGATCTATTTCATTGACCATCCCGATGAAGAATAAAGTCGTGGAGATTAAAGGTGAAAGTATAAAAGTTAAAGACATCGCCGCAAACTATAACCTCTAAACCATAAACGCTAAACTTTCTTTTTACATCAACAGGCCTAACAGATAAGATGAAAACGCAAGCTTCAATCTCTGAACCTCTTCTGACCAAAGCCGAAATAAGACTTTTTCGTAGCCTCGCCCGCAAGAAGCAGCGCGATGAGCACGAATTGTTTGTAGCCGAGGGGCCCAAGGTTGTCAGCGAGTTATGCCAATATTTCACCGCCTATCAAATTATAGCCACCAACGAGTGGCAGGAAAACTTCCGATGGTGTAGCAATCTCAAAGTGGTCAGTGCTGACATCATGCAAAAATGCTCGCAGATGCAAGCCCCACAGGGCGTATTGGCAGTTTTCGAAAGACCGCACATTGATGCTGCAACACAGATTGAACGTACAGCAGAACTCCTCTTAGCGCTCGATGGGGTTCAAGATCCCGGAAACCTTGGCACCATCATACGAACTGCCGACTGGATGGGCATTCGCACTATCTATGCTAGCCCAGACACTGCCGACTGCTTTGCGCCCAAGGTAGTACAAGCCACGATGGGAGCCTTGGGGCGTGTGAAGATAATTTATGCCGACTTGCCTACCATGCTACCCAAACTCTCAGCAAAGGGATACCATATTTGTGGAACATTCATGGAAGGCCAAAGTCTATACGAAGCAACGCTCGAAACACCCCTCTGCATCGTCATGGGCAACGAAGGACGCGGCATTCGCCCCGATGTAGCCGCCTGCTGCCAAAAACGACTCACCATACCCCGATATGTTCCTGCAAGCGATGGAAGCGAAAGTCTCAATGTCGCAATTGCCACAGCAATAGTCTGCAGCGAGTTAAAACGACAACAAATAGGGTAGAAAACAAACAAAATAGCGTACCTTTGCGCCTCAAACAAAAATACACTCTTTTTTTCATCCCAACAAAAACAACTATGGAAAAACTACGCATAGGCTCCTACGAGGAGTTTGCCCAATACCTCGGCCAAGAACTTGGCCACAGCGACTGGGTAGAAGTGACACAAGAACGTATCAACCAGTTTGCCGATGCCACAAGCGACCACCAGTGGATACACGTTGACACCGAGCGTGCTAAGACAGGCCCCTTCGGACAGACCATTGCCCATGGCTACCTCACACTCTCACTCGTGCCCCACATGTGGAACCAGATAGTTGATGTTTATAACCTCAAGATGCAAGTCAACTACGGCATGGACAAGATGCGCTTCGGACAAGCCGTGCTCAGCGGGCAGCGCATTCGCCTCGTCACAAAATTAGAAGGCATCACCAACCTGCGCGGCATCTGCAAAACCGAAATACTCTTCCACATAGAAATTGAAGGCCAGAAAAAGAAAGCCCTCGAAGGTCTCTGCACATTCCTCTATTATTTCAACGCCTAATAAAAGCCAATGCATTGGACAATTTGACTATTTTACAATTTACAATCTGACAATTGAGCGGCGGGACAGGGCGTATAAATAGTCAAATTGTAAATAGTCAAATTGTCAAACACCTTGGTTGCCAAATACGTGGACACCTTTCGCACCATAGCAGCCCCAGGAGAAGCCGTTTACACCGAGAAACGCTCCAAGTTTCTTGCCTTTGCCTCCCATGCCTCTGATGCCGCCGAAGCCTTAGACTATATTGCCACATTGCGCAAGGCCTATCACGATGCGCGCCACGTATGCTGGGCATACACCCTGGGTCCCTCCGCCGAAGAAACTCGAAGCAACGACGACGGAGAGCCCAGCGGTTCGGCAGGCAAACCCATCTTGGGACAATTGCGCAGTGCCGATGTCACCTACGCCGTTGTAGCCGTAGTGCGCTATTTTGGAGGAGTAAAACTCGGAACAGGCGGACTCGCCGCAGCATACAAAACCGCAGCAGCAGCAGCACTTGCCAATGCCCAAATAACAGAACAAACCATCCTCGCACAGCTTCAAGTCTTCGCCCCCTTTGCCGACACAGACTACTGCCTTCGCTCAGCCCGTAAAGTCGAAGCCCAAATAAAGTCGCAAACCTACACGCCAGATGGCAGCCACATCGTCTTTGCCATCCGAGAAAGTAAGCTCCAAACACTTCGCCAAATCCTCAGCCAACGCCACACACTGCAGCTTGACAAATTGTAAAACCAATGCATTGGACAATTGGACAATTTACAATCTGACAATTTCCACCGCGCTTCAAAACGTCCGCAGAATAGTCAAATAGTAAATAGTCAAATAGATTAGATTGGGTCAAATGCGTGTGTAGTCAAATAGTAAATAGTAAATAGTCAAATATGTACTACGTCTGCAAAACCATAGAAATCTCCTACGCCCACAACCTCACACTCCCCTACCCCAGCAAATGCCGCGGCCTGCACGGCCACAACGCCATTGTCACCATTTGGTGCGCCTCAGAAGAGCTCGACCAAAACGGAATGGTAGTTGACTTCACCCACATCAAAGAAACCATCGCCCAGCTCGACCACCAATACCTCAACGACCTCCTGCCCTTCAACACCACCGCCGAAAACATTGCTCACTGGATATGCGAGCAAATACCCACGTGCTACAAAGTAAAGTTCCAAGAAAGCCAAGGCAACGTTGCCATCTATGTGAGCGAAGAAGGAACAAATCTTTTGTAATTCGTTTTTCTCAAAGCCTACCCCTAGCCAGTCAATCAGCTCTTTTTATCAAAAAAAGTAGCAAACAATGCGCGTCAACGAAATCTTCGTATCCCTCCAAGGCGAAGGCCACTTCACAGGCAAACCCTCTATCTTCCTGCGACTGAGCGGCTGCAACCTGCAATGCCCATTCTGCGATACCGATCATTCAGCCGGAACCCCCATGAGCGAAGACGAGATTGCTGAAAGCATCGCCGCCTATGCCCCACGCCACGTTGTTATCACAGGCGGCGAACCCTCGCTCTTTCTCACGGGAAGCCTCGTCGACAAGCTTCACGCATTGAACAAATTCGTAGCCGTTGAAACCAATGGCACACACCCCCTACCACAAGGCGTAGATTGGATAACCCTCTCGCCCAAATTCCCTTTTTTCGCCACCCCGCAGGCAGCCGCCGCAGCACAAATACGCATCCCCCGCTGCCACGAGCTCAAAGCCATCTTCATATCCACCGAAACATTCTCAGCGCACGAAGCCGCCCTCCGCTCCATACCCGCAGACAACTATTACGTCCAGCCCTGCCACACCCCTAATGACCAGCAAAACAAAGCGATTATCGCCGATGCAGTCAAATGGTGCATCAACCATCCCCAATGGTCCCTCTCCCTACAAACACATAAACTCTTAGGCATACCATAAACGCACAAACCATCAAAAAGCGTTTATAAAGGCTACATGTAATCGCACGCGGTAGCGCAAAAACCACGGCTCTCTTTGGATAGCTACACGCAAACAACCCTATCGTTGCGGAAACACGATAGGGTCTTTTTGCGTGTTCACCGTACGGTGCTTACGTGAACATCGTACGAAAATTACGTGCGCACCGTACGAAAATCACGTGAACACCGTACGGTGCGCACGCACAACATAGGTTGTTCAATGCAAAGACATAACGTTGTTTGAGCGAAAACCTCTGAGTAAACAACGACACAGCTCCTTTCGGAAATGTTACGCTTTTCGGATGGGATGAATTTGTCTATGGAAGGGAATCATCGTACGCCCCTCATGCTATCCGCCATACCTGCGCACCCACTCGGAAGCCTTGACATACGAGAAAAATGAACAAGTTCCTTTTCTTTGCGCTCGCCTTGCACTACTTTTGCTTTCGCGAAGTAGGCTGCGGCTCGGCAAAGAAAAATGAACAAGTTCCTTTTCTTTGCGCTCGCCTTGCACTACTTTTGCACTCCGTATGAAGCACACGGATTTTGAAGTTATGGCTCCCGTGGGTTCGTTTGCGGCATTGCAAGCGGCACTGGAGGCGGGAGCCGATGCGGTGTATTTTGGTGTGGAGCAGCTCAACATGCGCGCGCATTCGGCCAACCATTTTGCGCTTTCTGACCTGAAGGAAATTGTGCGCCGCGCCGATGAAAGGGGTGTTAAAACATATCTCACGATAAACACCATCGTTTACGACGCTGAAATACCTCAGATGCAGCAAATTTGCCGCGAAGCTAAGGCGGCAGGTGTCAGTGCGGTGATTGCAGCCGATGTGGCGGTGATGACCTTTTGTCGAAGCATAGGCATGGAGGTGCATCTGTCCACGCAGCTCAATATATCCAACTGCGAGGCGTTGCGCTTCTATGCGCAGTTTGCCGACGTGGTGGTGTTGGCGCGCGAGCTCAATCTGGAGCAGGTGGCTGCCATTCATCAGTTCATAGAAAGAGAGCACATCTGCGGCCCGGCAGGGCGCACGTTGCGCATCGAGATGTTTTGCCACGGAGCGTTGTGTATGGCGGTGAGCGGCAAGTGCTATCTGTCGCTCGACAACCTGGGACGCTCTGCCAACCGAGGCGAATGTATGCAGGTGTGCAGACGTGGCTACACGGTGCGCGATCGCGAAACTGGCATGGAGCTCGACGTAGATAACAAATACATCATGAGCCCCAAGGACCTCAAGACCATAGGGTTCATCAACCGCATGATGGAAGCCGGTGTGCGCGTTTTGAAGATTGAGGGACGGGCGCGCTCGGCAGAATACGTGGGCACAGTGACGGCTTGCTACAAAGAAGCTGTCAGCGCGGTGTGCGATGGTAGCTTCACGCCAGAAAGAGTTGCCGCGTGGAATGAGCGGCTATCTACTGTGTTCAATCGCGGTTTCTGGGACGGCTATTATCTAGGTGGGCGCTTAGGCGAGTGGAGCGAGGTGTATGGCTCACAGGCTACGGAGAGGAAAGTGTATGTGGGGCGTGGCGTGAAGTATTTTTCAAGACTTGGTGTGGGCGAGTTCAAGATTGAAGCCGCCGAGATCTCTCAGGGCGACGACCTCCTGCTGATAGGCCCCACAGTGGGTGCGCGGCGGTTCAAGGCTACGGAGATTTATTTCGACGACAAACCAGTTCCTATAGCCCGCCAAGGACAAAGCGTTTCGATCGCTGTTCCCGACAAGGTGCGCCCCAGCGACAAACTTTATAAAATGATTAAAGCTTAGAGAAAAGGTTAAAGGTTAAAGCCATCGCTGCAAACTTTAACCTCTAAAACTCTACGTCTCTAACCTCTTCAGCCCCAAAGGCGCAGGTGTCCCGCCCGCTAACTTTAAATTTAAAACTCTAAACTCTACGACTTTTTTATAAGCGTGCATTATTTTGCTACAATAGGATTTTTTGACGGTGTGCACCAGGGGCACCGCTGTTTGATTGATCAGCTGATAGCTGCGGCTCGTGTTGCTAAAATGCTGCCCATGGTTGTTACTTTCAAGAAGCATCCTCGAAACGTGCTGAACAATGAAGGAACGGCTCCACCCTCGTTGCTCACTACACTCGAGGAGCGCATAGGCTTGCTGCGAGCTACGGGCATATCACGCGTAGAGGTGCTTGAATTCACGCCCCAGATGGCTTCGCTCACGGCGATGGATTTCTTGCGCAAAGAGCTTCATCCACGCGGTGTGAGAGGACTGCTCATGGGGTTTAACCACCGCTTCGGTTCTGACCGCGTCAAGCCGTTTGAAGAATTGTGTAGAGAGGCTGCCACCATCGGCATCACCATCAAGCGCGCTGCTCAGCTTGAAGGTGAAGAACAAGTAAGTTCTACGCTGATACGAGAGGCGGTGGCAAGTGGGCAGATCAACAAAGCCTGCTACCTACTGGGGCATCCCTATGTGCTTACGGGCAAGGTGGAGCATGGACACCAGATAGGCCGCACCATAGGTTTTCCCACCGCCAACGTTGTGCCACCGGCTAATAAGCTCTTGCCCGCTGACGGGGTGTATTTCGGAAAAGCCGTGCTCCACGAGCCTATTCCTGCAATCATCAATATCGGTACGCGCCCCACCGTTGAGCAATCGGGAAAGCGCACGGTGGAGGCTCATCTGTTGGACTTTCATGCCGACCTTTACGGCCAGGAACTGACACTCACCCTCGAACACCGCCATCGCGCGGAAAAGGCTTTTCCACGTATAGAAGATCTGAGAGCGCAGTTGCAGGCTGATGCCGAAGATTGCAAAACATATTTCTCTACTCCACGATGAAGCGCATACTGATTTCGCTCACAGCGTTCTTTGGTGTACAGCTGTTTGCAGCTTTGGCCGCAAGCTTGTATAGAATGGCCGACAAAGATGCTATGAGCCTTGACGAGCAATTTATCATCGCTACCGGAATCGCACTGCTTATAGGCAATGCGGTGCTCATCGCCGCAATGGCGCTTTGGCTCAGACACAGCGAAAAACCAAAGGCATCAACCTCACAGATACACTACCGCTCCGTCACGCTGGCAGTCAGTAGCCTTTTGCTACTCGCCTTGGCGGAAACATTGTTGCTTGCTCCGCTGGAACTCAGCGACCCAGAGACAGAACGCATTTTTACCCTCATGGCCTCATCACCATGGTGCTTGTTAGGCCTGTGTATCGTAGGCCCCGTGGCCGAAGAATTGGTGTTTCGATGGGGCGTGCAGGGGGCTTTACAGCAAAAAGGGCTGAAACCATGGGTGTGCATAGCCACGTCAAGTGTTTGTTTTGCGGCGGTTCATGCCAACCTGATGCAGATGGTTCCAGCCTTTATGAGCGGATTGTTGTTGGGCTATGTGTTTTGGCGCAGCGGCAGTGTGCTACCAGCTGTAGCAGCCCACATCTTCAACAACACACTGGCCGTCGCTTCACTATCTTATCCTACCGCCGAAGAAGCACTAACAGCCCAACCACTCGCACTCCTCTTCGTAGAAGGCATTGTGCTCCTCACAGCGAGTATCTTCGTAGCAACAAAAATCCCTTGTCATGAAAATAGGAACCATTGATTTGGGGCCACGCCCATTGCTACTCGCACCTATGGAGGACGTAACCGACATAGGGTTTCGCCTTTTGTGTCGCAGACTGGGAGCCGCCATGGTCTATAGCGAATTTGTGGCTGCCGATGCCCTGGTGCGCATGATAAAACCTTCATTAGCCAAGCTCCGCATTTGCGAAGAAGAACGCCCCGTAGCAATACAGATCTACGGCAAAGACCCTATAGCCATGGCCGATGCCGCCCAGATCGTTTATGAGCAAGCGCATCCCGATGTGCTTGACATCAACTTTGGCTGCCCCGTCAAACGTGTGGCAGGAAAAGGAGCTGGAGCCGGATTGTTGCAAAACGTACCGTTGCTACTAGAGATAGCCCAGCGTGTGGTGCAGGCTGTGCCCATCCCCGTCACCGCAAAAACTCGATTAGGGTGGGACAAGAACAATCTTATCATACCATCCCTCGCCCGCCAACTTCAAGACACGGGCATCGCCGCACTTACCATTCACGGACGAACACGGTCGCAAATGTACACCGGGCAAGCCGACTGGTCACTCATCGGACAAGTAAAAGCCGACCCCAACATAAATATCCCCATCATTGGCAACGGCGACATCGACAGTCCGCTTTCAGCCCAACAAGCATTTGAAAACTACGGCGTTGATGCCGTAATGATAGGCAGAGCAACCTTTGGTCGTCCATGGATTTTTCAGGAAATAAAGAATGCAGAAACCACCAACGCTCCTGCACTCACGGCTGACCAAAAACTTGACATTCTCAAGCAACAAGTCTTAGAAAGCATCAACCGAATAGACGAAAAGCGTGGCATACTCCACATACGTCGCCACCTCGCAGCAACTCCCCTTTTCAAGGGCATACCCGACTTTCGCCAAAAACGCATTGCTATCCTCCGCGCCGAAACGTGCGACGAACTCTTCCACTTGCTTGAAGAAACACGCCCCCTCGTCAAAGAGCACCAAGCTTTTCTCACAGCTTCCACAAACGAAAAATGTGGAAAACAGATTTGACAATGCGCAAAAAGAGGATCCACTAAGATAGAAAAAGGGAAAAGAAACAAAGCACACACTTGCGGTTTAACTGAAAAAGAGTACTTTTGCGCCCAAAAGCAAAAACGGCAGGGCCTATGACCGCAAAAACCTATCAGCCCGACTTTGTTTTTCAAACAAGTTGGGAAGTGTGCAACAAAGTGGGCGGCATCTATACGGTGCTTTCTTCGATAGCCAAAACTTTGAGCACAAAACTCCAAGCCGACTCGCTCTGTTTCATCGGGCCAGACATTTGGCAAGAAAAGCCCTCACCCTATTTCACCCAAGACGACACACTATTACCACATTGGCGCCAAGAAGCTTCCAAAGCAGGCATCAAAGTGCGCATAGGACGTTGGCGCGTGCCAGGCGAACCTATTGCCGTCCTTGTAGATTTCACACCGTATTATATTATAAAGGATCAGCTCTACGGACTGGCATGGGAAAACTTCAGCGTAGATTCGCTCCATGCCTACGGCGACTACGATGAAGCGTCAATGTTCAGCTACGCCGCTGGTAAGTTTGTAGAGACTATCGTGCGCGAATTTCTACAAGAAAAGCGCATCGTATATCAAGCCCACGAATGGATGAGCGGCTTGGGAATGCTCTTCTTAAAAAACAGCCTGCCCAACGTAGCAACCGTCTTTACCACCCATGCCACAAGCATAGGACGAAGCATCACAGGCAACAACAAGCAACTCTATACATTCTTCTCAGGATACAACGGCGACCAAATGGCGCGCGAGCTCAACATGGAAGCCAAGCACAGCATAGAAAAGCAAAGTGCACACAGAGCCGATTGCTTCACAACCGTAAGCACCTTCACAGCCAACGAATGTACACAGCTCTTGGAAAAGACACCCGACGCCGTCCTGCCCAATGGCTTTGAAGCCGACTTCGTGCCTTCAGGACCTGCCTACAATAAGATACGTCGCGAAGCACGCAAAGCCTTTTTCCAAGTAGCCGAAGCCCTTACAGGAGCCCCTTGTCCCGACGACACCTTGGTGCTATCCACCAGCGGACGCAACGATTTCCGCTGCAAAGGCTTCGACGTATATCTCGAAAGCATGGCACGCCTGAACGCCCAACTCAAGCAGCAAGGAAAAACCAGCACAAAAGTTCTTGCTCTTATAGAAGTACCCTGCTGGTGCGACGGGCCACGCGAAGACTTGCTCAAAGCACTTCAAGAAAATAATCGGCGAGGACTGCCAGAGCCCAACTTGACACACCATTTGATCAACCCCAACGAAGATCGCATCCTTTCTCTCATCAAGCAACTCGGCCTAAGCAACGCCGTTGAAGACCCTGTCAAAGTATTGCTCGTTCCCTGCTACTTGGAAGGAGCCGATGGATTGTTTAACAAACCATACTACAATCTCCTGGCAGCCAGCGACCTTTGTATTTACCCCTCATACTATGAACCCTGGGGCTACACACCACACGAGGCCGTAGCTTTCCACATTCCTTGTATAACAACCGACCTCTCAGGTTTCGGGCAATGGGTGAACCAAACGTTGGGACACCAAGGAACAATAGACGACGGCGTAATGGTGCTCCATCGCGATGACGAAAACTTTGACGAAGTTTGCAACTGCATTTGCAAAGCCATTCACACCTACAACGCCATGCCTTCAACGCAAAGGACAGCCATACGCCGCAAGGCCACAGCACTCGCTCACAAAGCCGACTGGAAACACTTTGTGCGCCACTATCTCGAAGCCTACAACATAGCAATCAACAAAACACAATCATAAACAATGAAAGTAAAAAGCAGTTACTCCAACCAGCCTAACTGGAACACCATTACTGTCAAGTCGCACATCCCAGCGAAGTTGCAAAAACTTGACGAATTGGCACACAACCTTTGGGGATCGTGGAACCAACCCTGTCGTGACCTCTTCAAGAGTCTTGACCCCGAACTACATCGTGAAGTAAACCGCAATCCTGTAGAACTCCTCTATCGCATGGACTACGATGCGCTCAAGGAGGCCAGCGAAGACCCTGAAGTCATTGCTCGCATGGACAAGGCCTACAGCGAATTCCGCAAATACATGGATGTAGAACCCGACAAGAGCCGCCCCAGTGTAGCATACTTCTGTATGGAATATGGTATGCACCACTGCCTCAAGATATATAGCGGTGGCCTTGGCATCTTGGCTGGCGACTACATGAAAGAAGCCAGCGACAGCAATGTTGACATGTGCGGCATCGGCCTGCTCTATCGCTATGGATACTTCACACAAAGCCTCTCCATGGACGGACAGCAGATTGCAAACTACGAGCCCCAAGACTTCGACCGTATTCCTATCGTTCGCGAACTCGACGAAAACGGCAACCAAGTCTTCGTTGAAGTACCTTTCCCAGGGCGTACAGTTCATGTTGCAGTCTTTCGTGTAAACGTAGGTCGCGTGAAGCTCTATCTCATGGACACCGACAATATGTATAACGAGGAAGGCGACCGCAATATCACCCATGCCCTTTACGGCGGCGATTGGGAAAACCGCATCAAACAAGAATATCTGCTCGGCATTGGAGGTATGCTGATGCTCAAGAAACTTGGCATCAAAAAAGACATCTACCATTGCAACGAAGGCCACGCAGCTCTTTGCAATGTTCAACGCCTGTGCGACTACGTAGAAAGCGGTCTCAACTTCGACGAGGCTTTAGAACTTGTGCGCGCTTCATCGCTCTACACCGTGCATACCCCCGTTCCAGCCGGCCACGACTATTTTGAAGAAGGCCTCTTCGCTCGCTACCTTGGCGGATATCAAGACCGCTTGGGCATTTCGTGGGACGACTTCATGGGACTGGGACGTACCAACCCCGACGACAAAGGCGAAAAGTTCTGCATGAGCACCTTCTGCTGCAAAACTTGCCAAGAAGTAAACGGCGTGAGCTATCTCCACCAAAATGTCAGCCGCGACATGTTCGCCAACATTTGGCCCGGCTACTATCCCAAAGAAAGCCATGTAGGCTATGTCACCAACGGTGTACACCTCCCCACATGGTGCTCCAAGGAATTTATGGCCGTCTATAAGAAACACTTTGGCAAGAACTTCCTCAGCGATCAAAGCAACGAAAAGATTTGGGAAGCCATCTACAACGTGCCCGACGCAGAGGTATGGAAAGCCCGCACGGCACTCAAAGAGAAATTGGCTCGCTTCATTCGTGCCCGCTTCCGCGAAGCTTGGCTCAAAAACCAAGGCGACCCCTCTCGCGTGGTTTCTCTGCTTGACAAGATCAACCCCAATGCCCTCATCATAGGCTTCGCACGTCGTTTCGCCACCTACAAGCGTGCACACCTGCTCTTCAGCGACCTCGACCGCTTGGCCAAGATAGTCAACAACCCCGACTATCCCGTTCAGTTCATCTTTGCAGGAAAAGCTCACCCCGCCGACGGTGCTGGCCAAGGACTCATCAAGCGCATCTACGAAATCTCGCAGCGCCCAGAGTTCCTCGGAAAAATCATTTTCCTCGAAAACTACGACATACAGCTTGCACGTCGCCTTGTCAGCGGTGTTGACATTTGGATGAACACACCCACACGTCCCCTCGAAGCCAGCGGCACCAGTGGTGAGAAAGCATTGATGAATGGTGTTGTAAACCTCAGTGTGCTTGATGGCTGGTGGTACGAAGGCTACCGCGAAGGAGCTGGCTGGGCACTCACCGACAAACGCACCTATCAGAACCAAGACTTCCAAGACAAGCTCGATGCCAGCACCATCTACTCCATGCTTGAACAGGAAATCATTCCACTTTACTACGCTCGTGGCACAAAAGGATACAGCGAAGGCTGGGTGCGCGTGGTGAAGAACAGCATCGCACAGATTGCTCCACACTACACCATGAAGCGTCAGCTCGACGACTACTACGAACGCTTCTACACCCCATTGGCTGAACGCTTCCGTCTCATTAGTTCCGAGAATGGCAAAATCGCTCGCGACATTGCAGCCTGGAAAGAAGAAGTGGCTGAGAAGTGGGACAGCATCCGTGTGGTAAGCACCGAAGTGAGCGAAAACATTCAAGAAAGCACCATCGTCAGCGGCACAGAATTCACCGTGAAGCACGTCATTGACGAAGTTGGCTTGAACGACGCTGTGGGTATCGACCTCGTAGTGGTCAGCACCATGAACGGACAGGATCAGCTCTACAAAGTTTTCCCCATGAACCTTGTGAGCCGCGAAGGTTCGCTCCACACGTTCGAATGTACACTGGCCATGGACTTGGCAGGCACCTTCCGTGTGGCATACCGCATGTATCCCAAGCACACTCACTTGCCCCATCGTCAGGACTTTGCCTACGTGCGTTGGTTCTAAAACGTTAACTTAAAGTTTAGAGTTTATAGTTTAGAGGTTAAAGCCCGCCACATCTTTGACCCCTAAACCATAAACTCTAATCTTTCTTCTTATGGATATGATAAAGAAAACAAAAAGCATATCGCCGTGGGCGTGGGTGCCTACGCTCTACATGGCAGAAGGCCTGCCCTACGTCATTGTGATGACAGTGGCTGTGGTGTTATTCAAGAACTTAGGATTGAGTAACACCGACGTGGCTCTCTACACCTCGTGGCTCTATCTGCCGTGGGTAATCAAACCGTTCTGGAGCCCAATCGTTGATGTGCTGAAGACCAAACGCTGGTGGATTGTTGCCATGCAGCTTATCGTTGGCGCATCCATGGCTGGCGTAGCCATGACTATTCCCACCGACGGTGTGATACGCTACTGCCTTGCCTTCTTCTGGCTCATGGCTTTCAGCAGTGCTACGCACGACATTGCCGCCGACGGCTACTACATGATAGAGCTCGACGAAAACCAGCAATCCCTTTTCGTTGGCATTCGCAGTACGTTCTATCGCATTGCCACACTTGTGGGGCAAGGTGCTATCGTTGCTTTGGGTGGCTGGCTTGAAGTTGTTTTCAAGGCTCCCGCAAAAGCATGGACCTACACGTTTTTTGCTGTCAGTGCCCTGTTCTTGCTGATTTGCCTTTACCACGCTTTCATCCTCCCCGACCCCGAAAAACTTGACGGCACAGCTGAAACCCGTCAGCTTAAAAGTTTGAAAGAAGTATTGAGCGACATCGGTGGCACATTTGTCAGCTTCTTCAGCAAAAAGGGCATCATTGTGGCTCTCGCCTTTATGTTGCTCTATCGTTTGCCCGAGGCTTTGCTCGTGAAAATCTGTCCGCTATTCTTGCTTGACCCCTTTGAAAAAGGCGGCTTAGGGCTTTCCACACTCGACCTGGGCTTTGCGCAAGGCACTGTGGGGGTTATTGGTCTCACCTTGGGCGGCATTTTGGGTGGTATCGTTGTTGCCATGCATGGTTTCAAGCGTTGGCTGTGGCCCATGGTGCTCAGCATCACGTTGCCCGACGTTGTCTATATTTTCTTGGCATATTTCCAGCCCGAAGGCCTTTGGATTGCCAGTGCTTGCATCGGTATTGAGCAGTTTGGTTACGGCTTTGGCTTCACCGCCTACATGCTCTATATGCTCTATTTCGCTCGCGGTCAATACCAAACGGCTCACTATGCGTTCTGCACCGGTTTTATGGCATTGAGCATGATGCTCCCAGGCATGGTTTCGGGCTGGCTGCAAGAGCACCTAAACTACCTCAACTTCTTCATCCTGGCTATGGCACTGACGCTTGTCACCTTTGTCGTTACAGCCTTGATTAAGGTTGACCCCGAGTTTGGGAAAAAGAAATAAGCTTCAAGTTCTTTCACAATTTTATAGGAAATCAGCCAGGGCGGTCTGTCGCTTGCGTCCTCCTCATAGCGACGTAAGAGGAAAGTCCGGGCAGCATAGGGCACTCCGCTTCCTAACGGGAAGGGGCTCGCAAGGGTCGGTCGGTGCAGAAGAAAACAACCGCCGCTCTCCCCATGGTGGAGCGGTAAGGGTGAGAAGGTGGGGTAAGAGCCCACCAGCCGAGCGGTGACGCATCGGGCTGTGCACCCCGGAGGCTGAAAGTTCGCGTAAACCAGCGCACATAGAGGGCGGCCCGCCCCAGTCCGCAAGGCGCGTTGGAGGGTAGAACGATAGAGACGTGTGGCGACACACGCCGTAGATAAATGACAGACACCGCTGCGCCATAGCGCTCCGCGCAGACCAGCGGCACAAAACCCGGCTTACAGCCCCGACTGGTTTCCTCTTTTCAATCAAGTAGGAGGTAAACACTCATCGTGGTGTTTATCTCCTACATTCATGATTATTGACCTCTCACACCACCGTTCGTACCGTTCGGCATACGGCGGTTCCTACTTTGGATGCCATTCAATATATATAAGACTTACACCCTATGTACTCACAATAGGGGTGTCATGTAAAGCGGGAGATAGGTGATACCATCCTCTACTTTATAGTCAGCTGCATGCAAAATAGTAGGAGTGGTCATATACTCTCCAAACTTATTCATACACTTCCTTAGGGAAGATAAAGTGTAGTTCTTGCCGCTTTTGACCTCTATTGGACGGACATTATGACGACTAGTCACTTTGTCCTTTTGAAGCAAAAAGTCTATTTCCATTCGTTCCTCTGCTTTCTCTGACGATTTACTATAGAAAAAGAGCTTGTTGCCGCTGGCTGTCAGCATTTGGGCCACGACATTCTCAATGAGCATACCCTCGTTTACTTCTAGCTTTCCAAAAAGCAGTTTCTGGTAAATCTCAGACGAAACGATGCCTCTTTCATCGAAAGCATGGCTAATTAACAAGCCCGTATCGTTCATATAACATTTCAATGTCGTACGATCTTCGTTCATCTTCAGCCCGATATTCGGCTCTGTTGAATTGTAGCAGATGTTAACAACCCTTGCGTCCTTCTGCCAGAAAAATGCATCATCCCAATCACGGTATTTCGCACCTGGTTTCAGGGCTGACAACCGAAACTTCTTTTCGTGTTTGGAGAGCTGAGGCGGAATCTGGTCGAAGATAGACACCACCTTGTCTGCTATCTCACCTGCATAGTTGAAGATATCATTACGATAGATAGCCAATACATCGCGCTTTGCTGCATCTACGGCATCAAAGTCTTTGGTCCCAACATACTTTTTGACGGCTTGTGGCATTCCTCCAACTATCATATAGAGACGGAAAGCATCCATTGCCTGACGATGAAAAGCCTGTCCCATCGGCTTTTTCTCTGCAAACATTTTTTTTATCAAGTCCATCAGCATGTCATTACCTGTAGCCCAAAGAAGCTCTTCAAAATCGATCGGGTGCATCTGAATAGAACGTTTTTCCGATGGGAGCACGATGCCTTGTGTGTTCTTTTTGATACTTACCAAAGATCCCGTCTCAATGTAATCATACCTTCTGTCGGCCACCAGAAACTTGATGGCTGCTCTCGCTCTAGGGTACAACTGAATCTCATCAAGGATAATGAGCGACTTGCGCTCATGGAGCCTTACTTTATAGTGTTGGCTCAGATAGAGGAATAATGTATCGAGGTCTTCCAGATAAAGGTCGAACCAATCTCTGACCATCTGTGGAGCTTTGTTGAAGTCAATGAGGATGTATGACTCATACTCATTCTTGGCAAATTTCTCTACGATATAACTCTTTCCGATGCGTCGCGCTCCTTCTACGAGTAGTGCCACCTCACCATTTCTTTTCTCTTTCCAATCACGGAGTTGCTGATATATTTTACGCTTCAGAATGATATTGTTCGCACCTTTTCGAGTTTTCTGCGCCTTCATATCTTACACCTTTTTGAGTTTTTCTGCGATAGGTTCGAGAAAAAAGCACTTTAATTCCTCTTTTAGTTGTGAAGATAGGCAGTGCGAGCGTGATTTAAAAAGCCGCGCTTCGCACGATTAAAGGGCAGGCGAGGACGCCTGCGCTCCCAGAAGCGGCGGCTCGGCAAAGAAAATGAACAAGTTCCTTTTCTCTGCGCTCGCCTTGCACTATCTTTGCGGCAGATCACTAATTTCTAACTATTACTATGAAACGCATATTATTTGCAGGGATAGCCCTCTTGCTTGCGGCTTCTCCCCTCATGGCTCAACGCAGCGGCACTTCGGCTGTGACTGAACCTCAACCCGATTGGCTCAATCCCTCGGTGAACCGTGTGAACACTCTGCCGGCCCACACGCCGTTCTTTGCTTTTGAAACAGAAGAATTGGGTGCATTGGGCGACAAGGTTAAATCAAGTCGTTACCTCTCTTTAGAAGGCATGTGGACTTTTCGTTTTGACAACGACCACACCACTGCTCCCAAGGATTTCTTCCAGAAAGAGTACCAAGCTGACGACACGTGGGAGGATTTTCCCGTGCCAGGCCTCTTTGAGTTGAATGGCCACGGCGACGCTACGTACAAGAACGTGGGCTATGCATGGGCCACACAGTTTGACAGCAATCCGCCCTTTGTTGAAGAGAAAAACAACTACACGGGTTCTTACCGCCGCTGGGTGGAAATTCCTGCTTCGTGGAAAGGGCAGCAAGTGGTGATGCACGTGGGCAGTGCCACGAGCAACTTGCGTCTGTGGGTTAACGGACAGAGCGTGGGCTATAGCGAAGACAGCAAAATGGCTGCCGAGTTTGATATAACGCCCTACATCCAATTTGGCGCACAGAACCTCATTTGCATGCAAGTGATGCGTTGGTGCGACGGTTCGTACATTGAGGACCAAGACTTTTGGCGCTTCACAGGCATCGCCCGCGAGGTGTATCTGAGTGCCCGTCCGCAGCAACGCATTGACGACATTCGCGTCACTTCTACGCTGACCAACAACTACAAAGACGGTCAGCTCAGCATCAGTCTCACTGCACCGCAGGCCAAAGGTTGCATAGTGGACTACTGCTTATACTCCCGCGAGGAAGGTACCATCTACGAAGCAAAGGGACTTTCACCCCAAAAGGCTGTCAACGCTACGTTGCCTAACGTTCGGACTTGGTCAGCTGAGATGCCGAACATCTATTTCCTTCGTGTCACATTGCGCAAAGGCGGTGAAGTGATTGAGAGTTTCCAGCAGGCGGTAGGTTTCCGCACAGTTGAGATACGCGATGGTCAGCTATTGGTCAATGGCCAGCCCATTCTCATCAAGGGAGCCAATCGCCACGAGATGGACCCTTCAGGAGGCTACATCGTCAGCACAGAGCGTATGCTTGAGGACATTCGCATCATGAAACGCATGGGCATCAATGCTGTGCGCACTTGCCACTATCCCGACGACCCACGCTGGTATGAACTCTGCGACGAATACGGCCTCTACGTTGTGGCCGAAGCCAACATCGAGAGCCACGGCATGGGCTATGGCGACCGCACATTGGCACGCGTTCCGGCATGGAAGCAGGCCCACATGGAGCGCAACCAGAGCAACGTGCTTACTTTCAAGAACCATCCGTCGATCATCATTTGGAGCTTGGGCAACGAGGCAGGCTATGGACCAAACTTTGAGGCCGCTTACGACTGGGTGAAGCAGTACGATACGACTCGTCCCGTGCAGTACGAACGTGCAGGAAAAGACGGCAAGACCGACATTTTCTGCCCCATGTACTACGACTATCGCTCGTGTGCCGAGTATGCACAGAGCAATCCCGCCAAACCCCTCATACAATGCGAGTATGCCCACGCCATGGGCAACAGCGAAGGCGGTTTCAAGGAGTATTGGGCACTCATACGCCAATACCCCCACTATCAAGGCGGTTTCATTTGGGACTTCGTTGACCAAGGCATCTATGCCCACCGCGACAGCCTTGGGATGCTCCGTCCTGGAAAAGACAGCAACCCCAACGCTGAGCCAATCTTCGCCTACGGTGGCGACTTCGGACGCTATCCTGCCACGGACCACAACTTCAATTGCAACGGGCTGATACGCCCCGACCGCGTGTGGAACCCGCATGCCTACGAGGTGCAATACTTCTACCAAAACATTTGGACTACCATCAAAGACAGCGCAGCATGCCAACTTGAAGTTTACAACGAAAACTTCTTCCAACCGCTCGAAGGCGTAGAGCTTCGCTGGGTAGTAGGTACAAGCCTACACCACCTTGCAAGTGGCACACTCGCTCTGCCCACGATGCAACCCCAAGCTCGAGAGGTCATCACACTGCCCGAAGCAGCCGAGGCCATCAGCCTACAGACCCGTCCGCTCGAGACCACCCTCACGCTGGCATACGTACAGACACGCGCCAACGGGCAGCCCGACACCATCGCCCGCCAACAATTTGTGTGGCAAGAAGGCATCCTCAACGGCGCGATTGCCCAAACAGTAGCACAAATAGCAACAATTACAGACCCCACCATACAGACCGAAGAAACAAAAGCCTACGTAGCCTATACGACAGGCGCGCTCAAAGCCACCTTCAGCCGCGCCACGGGGTTCATTGACTACCTTGACTATCAAGGAAAAGCCTTGCTGCAAAACGGCACAAACATTCGCCCCAACTTCTGGCGCGCACCTACCGACAACGACTATGGTGCTGGCCTGCAACGCCAATTTGCTGGATGGAAAGACCCCGAGTTGAAGCTCACTTCGCTCACATTCAGGCCCGACAGTGTTGTGGCCGTCTATGACATGCCACAGCTCTATTGCACCCTGCGCCTATGCTACACTTTCAAGCAAGGAGCCTTGCTTATTCACCAGCAGCTCATTCCTTCCGAAAAAGCCCTCTACTACGAAGTGCCACGCTTTGCCATGACGCTGAGCTTGCCCAAATCGTTCAGTCAAGTGGATTGGTATGGATATGGGCCTCACGAGAGCTATCGCGACCGCTACGACGGACAGCAACTCGGCCAGTGGACAAGCCGCGTCAGTGACCAATACTTTGCCTATGTGCGTCCGCAAGAGAGTGGCAACCACTATGGCACGCGCAAGCTCAAGCTCACCTCAACCACAGGCCCCACACTGTTCGTTACAGCCACCGCGCCCTTTGAGTTCAGTGCACTACCCTACGAGGTTTCCGACCTCGACGACGGTCCGCGCAAGGAAGCCCACCAGTCCCACTCAGGCGACCTCAAACCTCGTCCCTACACCGTTTTGAACATCGGTAGGCAAATGGGGCTCGGCTGTGTCAACTCTTGGGGCGCCAAGCCACGACCCGAATACATGCTCAAGGTCAAAGACTGCGAACAAACATTCCTCATCGGCGTAGAATAAGCGCATAGTCAGCTTACTTTCTATTACACGCACGGCTTGTTCCATTAGGTGAAACAAGCCGTGCTTATGCTTTATAACAAATACAAAAGGAACTTCCTCGTTTTCTTTCTTCAAGATAATTGCTAACTTTGCTTCGCGAAGTTGGCGGCGATTCGGCATAAATAAAGAACAAGTTACTTTGCTCTGTGCTCACCTTGCACAACTTTGCTTCGCGAAGTTAACCAGCGTAAGCTTTGCTCAACAGAAGAATACTTCCACCCCCAAAAACTAAAGACCCCAAGAACCCATGAACAAATCCTTTGACTTTTCGCAAGTGCCCGACAACTGGGCAATTTGCCACCTTGCCGACTGCGCACGCTGCGATGAATGTATGCGCTATCAGGCTTTTATGGCTGCACCCAAGAATATCACTCAGCATCAATGCGTGTTGCCCGCAGCATTAAGCAAAAAAAGCTGCCCACACTTCCACCCCATAGAAATTGTCAGAGCAGCAAAAGGCTTCCGACACATCTTTGATGAAATCAAGGCGAAGCATCAAGCCGAATTTCGTCGTCGCTTAATCGCTTATCTCGGATCAGAGAGTAGCTACTATCGCTACCGCAACGGCAGCCGAATGCTCATGCCCGAACAACAAGAGTGGATCAGAAAACTCTTAGAGCACTACGGATATACAGAAACATTGGAATTCGACGCGTACGAAGACGTTTATCGCTTCGAAGAATAAAGACCTAACCACACCACCATAGCATATAAGAAATTTTCAGACGCAAGCGGCGCGTATGAAAATCCGTTTTCAGATTTTTTTCTTGCGCTGAAAATTGATTTTCAAGCACAGGAAATCAACTTTCTGGCTTTGAAAATTCACTTTCTGTGCTTGAAAATAAATCTTCCTGCCGAACAAGAAAAATTGAAGACGCGCTACCTAAGAAGTACATTCGACCTACAACCTACGAGAATTAGATAATAAAAACGAAACACACCCATAAAAACACCTATAGACCATGAAACAGTTAATAACATTCTTAATAATAACACTAATGGCAACTACTACATTTGCTCAGACGCTTACCGAGCGTCAAAAAGGATTGGCAGCGTGTGCTTGCCTCATGGCACAGGGCGACTTGGAGCGCCTGGAATCCACCATACGTCAATCACTTGACAACGGCGTAACCATCAACGAGCTGAAAGAAGCTTTCTCGCAGCTCTATGCTTACACGGGATTTCCACGTTCGCTGAATGCACTGGGAGTATTGAACAAAGTGTTGGAAAATAAGCAACCCCACTGGCAAGAGGGCAAGCCTTGGCAAAAACCCGAATTATGGGACAATGCTGAAGAAGCATTGAAGCAAGGCACAGCGATACAAACGCAGCTCTCTGGCCAACCATTCGACTACACATTCTGCCCGCAAGACGATTACTACCTGAAATCTCATCTCTTCGGCGACATCTTTGCCGGCGATCAACTTACGCCCGCCGACCGCGAAATAGTAACCGTGGCAGCATTGAGCGGCATGGACGGCGTAGCACCACAGTTGGCTGCCCACAAAAGAGGTGCCGTCAATATGGGCAACACCGAAGAGCAAGTCGAAGAACTATGCGCTTGGCTCAACAGCGAGGGATATACCTTGCGCTCCACATTCCCCAAGGGCGAATTCAATGCCGCCTATGCCCAGTATTTCAACGGAAAGAGCTATCTCGCTCCGATGGATGCTCAAAATGGCGGCCCCATCAATGTCACGTTTGAACCCCGCTGCCGAAACAATTGGCACATTCATCATGGACAGGTGCAAGTGCTCATCTGCGTTAGTGGTCGCGGCTGGTATCAAGAATGGGGCAAAGAACCGCTTGAGCTCACCCCCGGAACCGTCGTTGCCATTCCTGAAGGAGTAAAACATTGGCATGGTGCCGCTCGCGATGCTTGGATGCAACACCTCACCTACCACACCCACATTGAAGAAGGCGCCAGCAACGAGTGGTTAGAGCCTGTGACAGACGAAGTGTATGATAAACTGAAATAAAGGTTCTTGATCTGTTTAACATAATTAGCCGTACACAAAAGACTAACGAGAAAAGTCTTGCGTGTACGGCTAAATTGTGAACATCCGCCAGGAAGTTCCTTCACTTACAAGGCTATTGCCTACGCATAACGGTCTGCTCCTCCTGATTGTTTCGCCTATTGAGATAGGTGATTGGCGTGCCTTGCGGATTGAGGTTGAAAAGCTGTCGGGTGAGGGCTTCTTGTAGATTGACACGCCCGATACGTTCGCCATTGATCGCTACGATGGGGTCGCCACTCTGTATGCCATCGCTCTGCGCGTCCCACACGATGCCTGCGACAAGTCCATTATCCACGGCGATAGGCACAACATTCCATTCCGGTTCGTAAACATTGGGGATGAGACTTGTGTCGTGGGGCATGAAATAAAAGAAACCATCAGCATAGTCAATCACCACATCGCCATAATCGAGCAAAGGAAAGCCAATGCGCGAATCAACAGCATCGGTCGTGATGCTCGTTGCGTTACGAAAGGGTGCCGCACCTATATGCACCACGGGTGCTAACGTTCGCCACTTTTCGGAAAGTTCTTCTATGCCTGCAGCTCCTGCCGAAAGCGAGCCAAAGCCGTGGTTCAAAACTTTGAGCGAAGCGGTGTCGCTCTTGATACGCGCAAAGGAGCGTGTACTGATTTCATAAAAGCTCTCGGCACCGCTGTCGAACATAACGGTATCGACCTGCGCACCAATTCTGATAGGAATGAGCGGCACAAAAGAGTTTTGCAACAATTCGCTACAATAATTATAGTTGAGGGCAAGACTGTCGCGCTCATCGGTGAGAATAAACAACTTTTGGCGAGAATCAAATTTCACAATGCCTTGCCTCATCAAGTTGTAGCCAATGATGCCATCTGCCCCCATTTGTTCCATGAAGTTGCCAGGCTCAAGCACCATGGCTTGAAGTTCCATGAAGTTAACACCGCCGAGGATCAAACTCCTCAAGTCAGCCACACGCAACGTGACAGGCATTCCGTTCGAGTCGCTGAATTGAATGGTTTGCCCTCCATTGATGCCTGCACGTTTGGCAAACGCATCGGTGAGTGTACAAGGAGCACCTGTGTCGAGCACAAAATTTCCAACCTCGGAGCCAATCTTGGCTCGCACCATCATTTTATTGCCTACTACCGAGTAGGGAGTAGCCATATAGAAGGCTTGGGCACTGAAGACGGAAGAAGCGATGATGCACAACAGCACCACCGCTCTAAAGACAATAGTTCGCGTCTGTATCATAAAAGCCAAAACGTTTTTGACGATTGGACAATTTACAATCTGACTATTTTTGCGAACGCTCCTCAGCGCAATGGTAATTAGTCAAATTGTAAAATCGTCAGATGTTGGTGACTTTAAAAGCCCAGTTTCTTTATCTCTTCAAGGAACTGCTCAGGACGATAGAAACCTACCACGCGGCCTTTAACGTTTCCTTCAGCATCAAGGATGACCATTGTGGGATATGCGTCAACGTTCCACAGCTTGGCCAATTCTATGCCTTCGCCCTTTTCCATGTCAATCTGCAGGGAAACAAAGCGGGGATTCATATACTCGCCTACTGACTGAGCGGGGAATGTTTGTCGGGCAAGCATTTTGCAGGGTCCGCACCACGAGGTGTAGCAGTCAACAAAGACAAGCTTGTTCTCAGCCTTGGCCTGCGCCAGGGCTTCGCCATAAGTTCCAGTGGCGAATACGATACCCGTCTGCGCTGAGCCATTGGTGCCTGCACCTGAAGGAGTTTCCAGCGCATCGGCAATCTCTTTATAGCCGCGTGCATAGCTGCTCCCCACAGCGCGATAGGCCCCCTCGCGCTCGCGATAATAAGCCAAAACCGCTGCACGGTCGGCAGGATTGAGCTCGTCAAATTTGAGCGAGATCTCTACAATAGTGCGTAGCTGTATGTCCTTGAGTTGAGGCAAAACGGCCAACAATGTGTGGAAATCGCGAGTGCCATAGGCCTTGGCGATGTCGTAGAATGTATAGCAAGTCTCTGTCTGAGGAATCTTTGCTGCCTGCATGGCCATGTAGGTGTCGATCATAGCCGCTTCGTCGTAAGGTTGGCCACTCGTCATGCGCTGGAAGATTTCGTTGCTATAGTTCTTGGAAAGCAGCGTGTTTATTTCATCGGCACCAACGCTCTTATCAAATTTATCGCGATTGCTGACAATGAAACGGAACATCTCGCTCGAGGTTCCCTCGTTGGCTTTGCGACTGACGATAAACCAGTTTTCTTTCTTTACATAATCCTTGCTTGTGAGCAGGCTGAAGTATTCAGGCAAAACGGCTTTGAACAGGCTGTCTTCACCCGCATCGTCGAGTGCTTTTAAGTATGCCAAGAGCGTAGCCTTGCTATGGTCGCCGCTGCGATAAGCTTCGGTTGTTCCATGCAAAGAGGAGGCAGGGCGCAACGCGGCAGCTACTTTTTCTTGAAACAACGGAAGCTCGTAGGAATTGGCTATGCGGTGTATCAACTGGCCTTGGGGGTTCAACACCACGTAGTGAGCAAAGGAATGTATGTTGTAACGGTCGGCGAGATGACGGTTTTCGCGCTTTGACACATCTACGAAAAGGCAAACAAAGTGTTTGTCCATCCATTTGCAGAAGGCTTCGTCGCTAAACACGCGCCCATTCATGGCATGGCAAGGGCGCGCCCAGTCGGCAAAGGCATTGAAGAAGATAGGCTTCCCCGTTTCGGCTGACAGGCGAAGAGCCTCTTCAAAAGAGTAAACATACTTCATCTTCACCAAACGCGCCAAGGAATCGCCATCGGCATAAGCGCTCGGTCCTTGTTGAGCAGAAGATGAATAAGGCAAAAGGAAGAAAGAAACCAGCAGTGCAAACATTGCACTGAAGAGATGTTTTTTCATACAAAGGTTTGTTTTAATTCGTTGTTTGGTATTGGTGCGCAAAAATACAATCATTTTACTATTTGACTATTTACTATTTGACTATTTACCACTGCGCTGTAAAGCGTGCACAGAATTGTCAAATTGTAAATAGCAAAATAGTCAGCTGTTTCTGTCGTTTTCTATCAAAGCTAATAGGCGTGGCAGTGCTTCGTCTTCGGGTATGTTCATCTCGATACATTCTTTGCCACGATAGAGACTTACCTTGCCGCGAGCGGCTCCAACATATCCATAATCAGCATCGGCCATTTCGCCAGGCCCGTTGACTATGCAGCCCATGATACCTATTTTCAAGCCTACAAGATGTTGCGTAGCTGCTTTTATACGAGCCACTGTCTGTGGCAGATTGTAGAGCGTGCGCCCACAGCCGGGACAAGAGATATATTCTGTGCGAGTGAAACGAATGCGCGCGGCCTGAAGAATGCGCTCACTTAAATCTTGTAGCTGGCTTGCGGCATAGCCATCGGCAACGATCTCAAGTTCTTTGGCTCGCTTGTCAATCAAAAGGCTGCCCATTGACATAGCGGCTTTGAGCTGAAGTTCATCCCATGTATCGGCTTGCAAACGAAGCACGGCCTTCTCGCCATCGGAAAGCGTCAAGGCCGTTTCCTTGGCCAGGCGTGCGCATTTTTCACGCATGGCTATAAGCGTGCGGGCTACAGGTAGCTCGTTTTCGGGGGACTCGCTAAGAGAAACTCGAATGGTGTCGCCAAGGCCTTCGGTAAGCAAGGCTCCAATACCTACGGCACTTTTGATACGTCCGTCTTCGCCCTCACCAGCTTCTGTCACACCAAGATGAAGGGGGAATGTCATTCCCTCGGCTTTCATCGTCTTAGCAAGTAGACGCACACTTTGAACCATGACGACCGTGTTGCTGGCTTTGATGGAAAGTACGATGTTTTGAAAATCTTCGCGCACAGCCACTCGGAGGAATTCCATACAGCTCTCAACGATGCCCTCGGGCGTGTCGCCATAGCGCGACATGATGCGGTCGGAGAGCGAACCATGGTTCACACCGATGCGAAGAGCTGTTCCGTGCCTGCGACAAATGGATAGTAACTTACAGAAGCGTGTGTCTAATCGTTGAAGTTCTGCTGCATAGGCTTCATCGGTGTAATCAATATGCTTGAACTTGCGAGCCGGATCGACGTAGTTGCCAGGATTGATTCGCACTTTTTCGCAAACGGCTGCCGCAGCGTCTGCCACATCGGCATTAAAATGAACATCGGCGACCAACGGTACGTTGCACCCCTTAGCTCGAAGCTGTGCACGAATCTTTGCAAGGCTTGCCACTTCGCGCATACCCTGCGTTGTTAGCCTAATGAGCTGTGCACCAGCAGCGGCACATTTCATACACTGTTCCACGCTACCTTCAATGTCGTTGGTGTCGGTGGTAGTCATCGTTTGCACGCGCACTGGGTTTGCGCCGCCGATACCAAGCGTTCCCACACGTACTTCGTGAGACTTGCGCCGCTCTAACAGATTTGTCTGCATTGTGTCAGTCAAGGTGTTTAGACAATGTGTCTTTTTTAGTTTGTTTTATATTCATACTTCACTTCAGCCAATTCCTTGTTGGCCTTTACGATTTTATTCTTAAGCCCGAGCTTATGAGCCTTGAGACGGTTGGACAAGTCGTTGTCTGTCCCAGCAATAATCTGCGCGGCGAGCAGCGCTGCATTCTGTGCAGCATTAACGCCTACGGTGGCTACAGGTATGCCTGGGGGCATTTGAACGATTGAGAGCAAAGCATCCAATCCGTCAAGCATCCCCTTGATCGGAACGCCAATAACGGGCAGCGTTGTATTTGCTGCCACTACGCCTGGCAAAGCTGCCGCCATACCTGCCGCAGCAATAATCACGCGCACACCACGCGACTGGGCCTCGCTCGACAGTTTTTCTACTTCCTTAGGAGTGCGGTGGGCCGACAAGGCTTGCATCTCAAAGGGGATTTGAAGGTCGTTGAGCTGCTGGGCAGCTTTCTCCATAATGGGCAAGTCTGACGTGCTACCCATAATGATGCTTACAAGGGGAGATTTGTTCATTGGAATAAAGGCTAAAGGTTAGAGGTTAAAGGTTAAAGGCCATAGCGATGGTGTCTTTAAACGCTAACTTTTCAAATAATATCTTTTACTTTTTATTTCTGGATTTCTTTTCTAAGCCTTCTGGTGGGTATCCCCAATTGGTCGCGATACTTTGCCACTGTGCGTCGGGCAATAGGGAAACCGCGCTTTTGAAGATGTTTGGCTATTGCGTCATCGCTATAGGGATGCTGCTTGTCTTCGCTTTCAATGATTTCGCGCAGGGCAAGTTTGATTTTCCTTGTTGAAATGCCTTCCCCATCTTCGTCAGCCATTTCGTTTGAAAAAAAGAACTTCAGCGGATACACGCCATAGGCAGTTTGTACGTATTTGCTGGCAGCTACGCGCGACACAGTGCTTATATCCACCTCTGCCTTGGGTGCAATGTCTTTCAGTGCCATCGGTCGAAGTTGAGTCTCGTCATCGCCTGAAAGAAAAAAACCTTGCTGATACTGAGCGATTGTGTTCATCACGATGCGCAGTGTAGAGTTGCGGCGTCGGATGAGATTGAGGAAATTTTGGGCAGAATCCACTTTCTGCTTGGCATAGACATAGGCATCGCTTTGGCTTCGTGTGAGTGATTTTCCTTTTCCTGCATACTGGCGTACGGTGGAGTAGAAAGCAGGGCTTATGCGAAGTTCTGGAAGATCGTCATCGTTAAGTGCTACATGAACAGTTTGTGTCTCTTCGTCCACCATCACAAAAAAATCGGGCTTTACGGTTGGCAGCGAAGTCGTCATGTCTTCACTAAACGTGCTTCCAGGTGAAGGATTGAGGTGTGTGAGTAAATGAATTACGCCTTGCCATGTTTCGCCATCAAGTTTCATTCGCTGCTGAATCACGTCCCAATGCTTCGCCACAAAGTCTTTGAAATGCCGAACAAGCACTTCACGCGCCAGCTCCTTGTAGGGCGAAGAGAGTTCGGGGTCATCCACTTGCAACAACAGACATTCTTGCAGCGAAGTAGCACCTATACCTCGCGGCTCAAAGGTTTGCAATTCACTGATCAGCCTTTTGAGTTCTTCTTCATCGGTATCCACATCGTGATACACAGCAAGTTCATCGGCCAATATGGGAAGCGACTTTCTGAGTAATCCGTCAGCATCAAGCGAACCAATGAGGTATTCCATTACGACTGCTTCGTGTGGGCTGAGAGGATGTTCGCTTATTTGCTCTGTAAGCTCTTCATAAAAGGAACGACCGTAGGTTATCGGTGTTTCCAACTGCGTCTGCTCAGCATCGCGCCCCGCGAGGAGATAACTGGGAATGTCGTCCTCTGTTAGGTAATCGCCCATTTCATCGTTAGTCTCGGGTGTATCAGACTCGTAGGTTTCTTCTCCTAAGCCATCATTCGGGGCTTCTTCTTGGTCTTGATGTTCTGCCTCTTCATCAATAGAGGCGTTATCCATGTCGCCATCCGTACTTACTTCAAGCGCAGCATTATCTATAAGCTCTTCTTCTATACGCGATTGCAACTCTGTGTTAGGAAGTTCAATCAAGCGTGCTAATGCCACTTGCAGTGCCCCTGCGGTCTGAACTTGACGTTCCTCTTGAGCTTGTATGAGTTTTTGAGGCATATATGTTTCCTTTATCGCTATTTTGGTGCCATAGAGGTTAGAGGTTAAAAGGTTAAAGGCACAGCGGCGGTAACTTTAAACTATAAACTCTAAACTCTAGACTCTCATATACCTATTCTATCCGAACGGTGCTGCTACCATCGGCTTTATGGCTGATAAGATGAATTTGTGGAGTTATCCCAGTGCGAATTTGTTCGGTGTGGCTGATGATGCCCACTTTCTTGCCGCCTGAAGTTTCAAGATTGGCAAGAGCTGTCATGACAAGTTCTAAAGACTGACGGTCGAGGTTTCCAAATCCTTCGTCGATGAATAGGCTTCCAAGGTGCAAGCCTGCTCCGCTAAGGCTACTAAGGGCTAGCGCCAATGCAAGGCTTACAACAAAGGTTTCGCCGCCACTGAGGCTATTGGCATAACGACGGCGGTCGAACATATCGCGGTCAACAACCTCAAGAGTCAGCGTACCAGGGAGAACGGAAAGACGATAGCGCGGTGAGAAACTTGCAAGCTGGATATTGGCGCGTGCCACAAGACTGGCAAATGTATATTGTTGTGCCAACTCACGGAAGCGCTTTCCATCGGCAGAGCCAAACACTTTTGCCAAACGGCTCCACCAAGTATAGTCCTCGCGTGCCTTTTCTATTTGTTCCGACAAGAGGCTGATACGCTCCATAGCATCGTTGTGAGCGATGAGACGTGCTGAAACGTTGATGTGTTCCTCCTCCAGCGATTTGAGTTTCTGTTTGACTTCGTCTTTTTGGTTTAGTAGCATTTCGCGTCCTGTTTCGCCGTCTATGCGTGGCTTTGTGGGCAATGCAAGCATGTCTTCCAAGGCTTTGGTGGCGGCTTCATAGCGTTGATGTGCTGCTTTTTGATGGTCGCGCAATGTTTGGAGTTGCTTTCGCAGTGAAATGTAGTCGCGGTCTGAACCTAATAGATTGTCTATCTCGGTGGTTTGAATAGGGGCATGTTCTCGGTTGAAAGATAAGATCCATCGGTCGAGCCTTGATGTTTGCTCCTGATAATCTTCGCTGTCACGTTGTCTCTGCTCACTAAGCCGAGCTTGCTTGCCACGCAGTTCTGTTACTATATCTGAGGCGGCGTGCTGAGCGTTGACAGCCTGCTGTTCTTGTTCGCGTGCTATTACTATGGCATTTTGCAGCTGTAATTGGAGCGTAGCGGGGTCGCTTTCGCCAAAAATATGCTTGAACTCGTTTTCTTTGCCTTGCAGCGCTTCGCGCTGTCCGAGCAGGTTGTCTTTGGCTTCGACGGCAATCCGTTTGGCATCGGCTTCGGCGTTTTGTAATTGTTCAAGCTCTGTACGCATAGCTGCAAGCCGGCTCTCGCCATGTTCTATAGCACTGCACACCCTGCGCCAATCGGCTTCCAAACCGCTGAGACGTGTGCTAAAGTCATCGGGACTCTTTTTCCATTCATCAAGCCACGAAGTAATGCTGATATAGGCGTCAAGGTCTTGATACAGCACACGATAGCGCTTGTCACTCCGCTGAACGCGTTCGTTCAGGTTTTCTATGGTGCCTTCCATGCGTGCCACTTCCTGGCGGGCGTTATTGGCTTGTTCTTTGTCTTGGTTGATTTGCTCAGTGAGCGAGGCTATTTCTTCGCTGATGCGTGTGATTTGGTTTTGATGACGTGTATATTCGCGCAATGTACGCTCTTGTTCGTCTTTTTCACGCTTGGTTCTGTCTATCAAGAGTGAGATATGGGTGATACGAGCGTGGTGGTTTACGGTAGAAGAACTATCGGCAAACGACCCGTCAAGTGCGGCATAGCCTTTCCACTCTTCGATGTCGTCTTGAAGCATACGGCGATGGTCTTCTATATAGTCGGTATCTGAGAGATGCTGTGTTTCTAAGCGTTGCAACTCCAATTCTGAAGCGCGAAGACTTTCCCGATGGCGCAATAAGCGCGCGCTGCTGTCTTGCCATTCGTAGCGGAGATTGGAAATCAGTTCATCCAAGGCACTTTCGGTCTCGGTGTGGTAGGGATGGTGGGTCGCGCCACAGAGAGGGCACGGACTACCTTCTTCCAAATTTTTTCTCAGCGAAAGAATATCCTGACTTTGTGAGAGCGTGTATGACTTATAGTGACGCTCGTTTTCATCAGCTAATTTGGTTTCCTCTGCCCGCATGATACTGATATTGCGTCGCAACTGTTCGATATCTACTTCATCGCGCGTCACCTTGTTTTGCCGCTCAGCAATAAGTTCATAGCGGTTGGCTATGCGTCGCCAAAGCTTCTCTGCTCTTGTAAGCTGTTGGAGTTGAGCAGCAATGTTAGATACCGTCTTTTGCAGTTCTTGTCCATCAATACCATTCACCCCTTGCCGATGCACATCGAGCGTGCTTTGGAGTGCCTGCATACGGGTGAGACTTTCGCGTCCACGCAAGTAGAGCCTTTCCACAGTGAGGTTTAGGTCTTTCAGCTTCATTTGCTTTTCGGCAAGCAAGCGATGACATTCTTCGTTCGTGTCAGCTTCCCCTTTGAACTCTGTGAGGCGATCTTTGACGATCCCGAAGTTCTCAAACATATTGCTATGCACATTGAGCGTCTGCTGATGGAACTTATCTTTGCTTACTTGTTGTTCACTTTCAGCTATGCGCACTTTCTGTGCTTCTACGCTGTCGTGCTTACCTGCCTGATCGCGAGCGGCTGCGGCAGCTATTTGTTCTGCTCGCGCCACACTTTGGCGCGATGTATTGATTTCGCCCGTTAGGAGAAAACCTTTCTCGATGTCGGCTTGCCGGCTTGCCAGGGTTCGCTCGGCTTCTTTGCGACGATCTGTTGATTGTTTGCTTTGGCGAATAGTCTCTTCGTGGCGTGCCGTTGCTGCCATGAGTTCGCGACCGAGTTGCTCCTCTTCGCTTCGCGATTGTTTCTCAGCAGCACGCAATGTCTGAATACGTTGCCAAACAGGTGCTATAGGCTGAATGAGGTCAAAGAGTTTTAGGGCATGTTCATCTGCATCGCGTGCCATGCGCATATGATCGGACTCATCGCGCTCTTCGCGCAGGCGTTCCACTCGGTGCTCTCCCTCTCGGTAGTTGTCAATCCATTCTAATTGCTCATCTATTGATTGGTGCAAAGCTGTGGATTCTTTTATTTGTGTTTGCAAAGCACGCTGCAGTGCTTCGGCTTCAGCTTTCTGCTCGTTCGTGAGATAAGAAAGCATCAAGGTGTCGGTCTGTGTGGAAAACTCGTTGACCACGGCTTCGGCTGCTCGTGCTTTTTCATAGATCTTCACAGAGAGCCGACCATATATTTCTGTGCCTGTGAGCTTCTCCAAGAGTATGGACTTCTCATCATGACGAGCACGTAGGAATCCAGCAAAACTATTTTGCGCGAGCATCACAGTGCGCGTAAATTGTTCGTAGTCCAATCCTACGACGTTTATAATGGCTGCGCGCACTTCCTCATCATTGTACTCCTTTGAGCGGGGCGAAAGTTGCTTAAGCTTCTGCGAGGCACGTTCGTAAGTGCCAGTGCGCTTCAGCCTGACACTCCAAGCGGCTTCATAGCGAGCATCATCTACACCGGTGAAGACCACCTTGCACCCACCTTCTTTTTGCCCACGGCGCAACAATCCGCGCGGGTCTTTGGCCTGAATGGATTTGTCGCCATCTGGACCTGCAGTGAGTTTCTCACTTTTGATACCTTCAATGCCTTCAAAACGTGGGGCTCGTCCGTATAGAGCCAAGCACATGGCATCGAGTATAGTGCTTTTGCCCGAACCCGTATTGCCCGTAATGGCAAAAAGACCTGCCGAGCGCAGGGGCTCTTCGGTGAAATCTATGGTATGCTCGCCCTCAAGGGAAGCGAGGTTCTTGATGATTATCTTTTCGATTTTCACAGTTGCGAAGTTTATTTGTGTTTTCTGAAATCGTGACCTATATTGCCTGTCAGCGCTCTTCGTCGGCAACCTCTTCAAGTGCCGTGCGGAAGCGTTTCTCCATTTCTTCGGGCAAATAGTCGCTGTACATCTCTTTATATACGCGTTGTGCCATATCAAGCGGCGAAAGCGTCTTGAGGCGTTCCACAGTGAGTTCTGGCTCACGTTCTGGAGCATTGTGCTGCACTGCCGTCATCCTACAAAAGTGTACGGCTTTGGTTTGAAGCAGGTTACTAACCTCCGACAACAATCCTGGCTCGGGTTGCTCTTGCGTGACGCGAATTTCTAAATAAGGCCATTTCATGCCTGTGTCGTCGCTCTTCCGTGAGGGAAGCTTTTCTATTTCATAGCGCACACCATCGGGCGAAGCAGAACCATTCTGTGGTATAGATATAAGCGAACGAAGCGGTTCGTAGGATATGCGACTGATGCGCGCACTGCCGTCGGGAGCTATCTCGATGAGGTTCACGCCATGTTCGTACCTCTTTTCGCTGAACGACATGGGGAGTGCGCTCCCAGCATAATAAGCTGCGGGACGACTTGATACACATTGAGCTTTGTGGATATGCCCCAATGCTATATAGCTATATTCAGCACTGAGCACACTCACATCCACGCGGTCTTGTCCGCCCACAACAAGCCGCTCGCTATGCTCGTTAGCACAGATCTCGGCGTTTGATGTGTAGAAATGCCCTGTTGCAATAACGGGCAAATCTCGACGCCCTTTGCTACCCATCGCTTTGAGGAACTGGTCGTAATACCACTTCAAGGCTTCGGGCTGTGTCATTCCCTCGGGCATATCGGCTGCTCTGAGAAAAGGCATCGTCCAACAGATACAAGCCTCGTGCCCCGTCTCGCGGTCGTGAAGTGGCAGCGCAAGGGATTCAATGTTGGGCATACCATCGCGGTCGTGGGGTATGCAGCCTCTTATATATATATTGTGTAGGCCCAGCAAGGGAGCTGGTGCTTCAAGGCGGCGTGGAGAGTCGTGGTTGCCCGCAACAATTACTATTTCTACACCTGGAAGAGCCTCTGTGGCACGACGTATAAAGTCGTAATAAAGGGCTTCAGCCCACACGGGCGGATTGGAAGAATCAAACACGTCGCCAGCTACAATCACAGCATCGGGAGCATAGAGGCGAATGGTATCAACGAGCCAAAGCAGGAAGTGGCGTTGCTCGGTTTCACGGTCGTGACCATGGAAAATGTTGCCAAGATGCCAGTCGGCGGTATGGAGTATTTTCATAAAACGGTTATCGTGCGTTATAGATGTATTGGTGTTCTTGCTGTGCAAAAATACAAAAAGAAAGAATAGCAAGCGCAGTATGCATCAACTTTATGCAATCTTTAAGCACTGCGCTACGTCTATGTGGAAATACGCCCGAACACTTGGTCGTATCGTCTGTTCGCCGTACTTTCGCCACGTTTTTACAGCAAGAACTTTATTCTTTTGAGACGTTATCTATTGTTATTGGCCCTCGTGCCCATTCTTTTCCTCGCTTCTTCTTGCGGTGGCGACAAGGCTTCTGGACCCGCTTCGCAGAGCGATGCTTTGCAAGCACTCGCGCCGGTTTATGACTTAGACAGCATCCTTGATGCCGGCGAAATAGTAGTAGCCACATTGCGCGGAGCTGACACCTACACAGCCTTCGACGACACAATCATTGGCTTGCAATATGCTTTGGCCGACAGTTTGGCTCGTCACCTCGGTGTGAGACTAAGAATGGAAGTGGCTGAAGACTCGGCACAGATGCTTTCCTTGCTTCACGATGAGAAGATTGACGTCTATGCCCTATGGCTTGACAAAGCAGCAATAGACTCTCTACCCATACTTGCTTCTGCACCGCGCGACTCGCTCACACAGCGTTCGTGGGCCGTCAGGAAAGGAGCCGTGAAACTTGCTGAGGCCCTCAGCGAATGGGGCACAGCGGCGATGGCCGATAGTGTAGAGGCTCGTCTGTTTCGTTTCATCAGAGCACGCCACTTGGTGCGAAAGAACATGCAACCGCCCTATATCAGCTTAGAGAAAGACATCATGTCAATCTACGACGCTCACTTCAAGCGCGCCGCTCGCGAGCTCTCTTGGGATTGGCACCTCGTTGCAGCCTTGAGTTACGAAGAAAGTGGTTTCGACCCCAACGCCGTGAGCGGAGCCGGAGCGCGTGGGTTGATGCAAGTGATGGAAAAGACGGCTGCGATGTATGGCGTTTCCGACTTTCTCGAACCACGTCAGAACATTGACGTTGCCACACTCCACTTGAAGGACATCATCCATGAGTTTTCCGACATTCGCGATGCCTACGAACGCATCAAGTTTGTCGTAGCGGCCTATAACTGCGGCGGCGGACACATCCGCGATGCTCAGGCCCTTTGCCGTGCTGATGGTGGCAACGACCACTCATGGCAATCAGTAAGCGGCTACTGCCTCATGCTATCCCAGCCCCAAGGATATCGCAATCCACTGGCTCGCCATGGCGTAATGATCGGCGAAGAAACCGTGATGCACGTCATCAAAGTGTTGCGCCGATGGGAACAATACATCGGACACCTACCCACCAACATCCCCATTTATCCCGATGAGCACTTTGAACCCGCCGACAGCCTTTCGGGTACCTCAGCTTCAAACGATCGCAGAGCCGAAGCAAACCGTAGGCATCCCAAACCTCAAGGTGCCCGCAGCAACCGTTTCACACAAGGCACCAAAATCCTTGGCCCCAACGATCCTCGTCTGCTCCACGTGCCAGGCGACTCGGCTTGGTAAACCAACGAGACCAAGAAGCCTCGGCTACATACAGCCAACAATATCAAGATTTTAAGACCACCACATGCCGACAAAAGTAAGTATTTCTTGCTTTTGTCGGCAGATTTTTATTCGCATTATTCACATTATAAACACACAAGAACCATGAAGAAACACCGTTTAAGTTTTGGAATGCTGGCAGCAATGCTACTCATGGCATTCACCTTCGTTGCCTGCGGTGGCGACAACAACGACGACACTCCCGTGATCGACCCCGTGGTAGAAGTGCCCTCGCTCCTGCCCACCGAAGACGGAATGTACCACGACAACACACTCATCTACCGCATCACGGACGAACAAGCCCAAGAAGTGGAAGTGGTGCATCCCGTAGACTTCAGCACATGCAGCAAAGCAGAGATACCCGAATCCGTGAACATCAACGGTGAACACTATGCCGTAACAGCCATTGCCGACGATGCTTTCGCTATATACGATGAATTTTTTAATGCTTATAAATATAACAACGTGCTAGAAAGCATCTCCTTTTCCCATAGCGTAAAGCGCATCGGTAAGTATGCATTTTTCTGCTGTACGGCTCTGAAATCCATATTCATACCCAAAGAGGTGACGGAGATAGGCGTAGGTACCTTCTTCGCCGACGACGCTCTGGAGGAGATCATCGTGCAAGAAGGCAATCCCCTCTATGACTCCCGACAAGGTTGCAACGCGATCATCGAAACGAAAGAGAATCGTCTCGTTTTTGGTTGCAAGACATCAGTCATACCCAATGGAATCAAGACCATTGGCCATTATGCATTTTGGGATTGTATCGGCCTCACGGAAATTGACATACCTTCCAGCGTCACAAGCATTGAGGAAGGAGGCTTCTATAATTGCGAGAACTTGAAGAAAGTTACCTGCCGCAACACCACGCCGCCAGCCCTCGAAGATGATGTCTTCGAATGGATAGACGAAGAATGCATACTCTACGTGCCCGACCGTAGCGTGGACAAGTACCTGAGCCAATGGCCCTTCAAGAGCGGATACGTCAAAGCCTTCGGTATAAGCGTTGACCGATAAAGTTTGCTCATGTCCCTGTGGCAGTCACACGTTGCTGCATTAGAAACCTCAAACCGCCACACATGGCCATTGCCATGTGTGGCGGTTTTCGCCCAATGTATTACATCAATTCTGTGCGGGGAACAATCTGTTTTCTCCCACTAAGCCATGTGTTTAAAGCCCTCAAACACTTTGTTTGAGTGGACAAAACACTTTGTTTGAAGCGAGTAAACACTTTGTTTGAAGGCTTCAAACAAAGTGTTTATACGAACAAAAACATGTGTCTAATTGGAATACAGATACTTAAGATGCCGATTGGGGCGAATTTCTAATAGATATTTCCCCAGTTGTAGTCGTCAACATAGTCGTCGTACTCGGGGGTTTGCTCTACGCCGTTTTGGCTGAAAACGTTAGCAATGTAAGCTTGATCATCTGGGCGCACAAGGCTATTGCCTTTGACCATGGCATAATAGCGCGTGCGGGTGAAGTGATAGATGAGATTGGACTTGATGCTTTGATATACACGAGCGGGCACGTTGTCGAGCAAATGTTTCATGCCTTTCCCGCAACGCAACGGCTGTATTGATCGGTAATACTCACATTGATCGGTAGAGACGTTCTTGAAAGCGGGATTGACAATGGTTATTTCTGCTCTCTGGCTATTCATCTCGGCAAAGGCCATGCGGCGCAGGCAGGTGTCGGCCTTGGGACATTCGGAACAGATGCAGCAAATGAAACTGGGAGGTGGGTTCATGACTGTTAAAGAGTGAGTAGGGGGTTAGTTTTTAAGGAGTCCTTTGCGATAGGCATCAAGCAACTGACGGAGGTCGGCTATCTGTGCACGTAGTTCTTCGCCTTTGTCGGTGTCGGCCACCATTTGCCGCTGGCCGGTCATTTCCACGATCTGCGTAGTGGAACGGATGTCTGTACCTTTCTCTACAGCTTCGGCTCGAGAAGCGAAGGGTTCGTGCTGAACAAGTTGGAAGCCTCGACTATGATATACAAGGGTATAGCCCGCAATGCCTGTAGTTTCGTGGTAGGCTGCTGCGAAGCCGCCGTCGATAACCATAAGCCGACCGTCGGCCTTGATGGGGTTTTCGCCTCGGCTTACGTGGACAGGTACGTGGCCGTTGATGATGTGGCGGTGGGGATCGCTGATACCGAAATCGCTAAGAATATGGTCGCAGACGCGAGCATTGTCGCGAAGCTTGTAGTAAAAGCCTTTTTCTTCGTGGTGGGTGGCTTTGTCGGCAATGAAGTAACGCTCAAAGGTGGCCATCTTGCTCTTGTCGAAAAGCGGACTGTCTTTACCGCACCACAGATACCAGATGAAGTCGCGTCCGCGCTGACGTTCGGTCTTGTCGGCTCGTTCGTCAAAGGCGAGACGCACTAGATAGTCCACACGATCCATTAAGGCCCTGCCGCTGACACTCTCACCCTCAATGTTCACGGGTTTGAGGCTTCCGTCAGCACTCAGAGGCACACTGGCGTGGAAGAGCAGGTTGCCATTATAGATGCCATACATGGAACCGCGATGCAATAGGCAGCGAATGTGCTGACGCAGACGTAGAGACATCTCAAAACTGTGGCGCAGACGCTCTATGAGGTTTTCTTCATCGGAGGTGAGCTTACATGGGTCGGCGGGATCAATGGTGGGGAAATGGGTGTCGAGGAGTGCATGGTCTTTACCTTCAAGACGCACAGTGCCTTTATCATAGTCAATAGCTGAGAGCAAATCGCGTTCTTCCATTTGCCAATGAGGATGCGACTTATAGAGTTGTCCCTCAAGCTTCAAGGCTATGATGGTGATGGCTTTGTGCATCTGTGAAAGAATGCGCCGCTCGCGCTCAGTGAGGATGTGCCCTGTATTGTCCAAACAACGTGGTTGGAAAAGTTCACAGGGATCGTCGCCGTATGTCTCCATAGCAAATGTTGCAAGGCTAACGAGACTAATGCCGTAACCATCCTCAAGCGTACGGGTGTTGGCATAGCGCAAGGAGAGTCGCAACACAGTGGCAATGCAAGTAGCGTTTCCGGCAGCGGCTCCCATCCAGAGCATATCGTGGTTGCCCCATTGGATATCTACGTGGTGATACTGCGAGAGGGTGTCCATGATGAGATGTGCACCTGGGCCACGGTCGTAAATATCGCCGAGAATGTGCAAACGGTCAATGGTGAGGTGTTGTATGAGGTAGCACAGAGCTATGATAAAACTGTCGGCACGATGCGTAGCTATGATACTGCGAATGATACCGTTGAAGTATTCTTGCTTGTTGTGACCGTCGCTCGTTTCGTGGAGTAGTTCCTCAATAATGTATGCAAATTCGTGGGGCAAGGCTTTGCGCACCTTGGAGCGGGTATATTTCGACGAGACGTTGCGACACACAGCAACCAACCGGTTGAGCGTTGTGTCGTAGAAGTCTTCAAGGTCGAGCTCGTTCTGTTTGATGAGTTCCAGCTTTTCTTCAGGATAATAAATAAGCGTGCAGAGATCCTTGAGTTCTTGTTCGCGCAGGGTTCCTGCAAAAAGATCGCGCACCTTGCGCTTGATGTTGCCACTGGCATTGCGCAACACGTGTTGGAAAGCAGCATTCTCGCCATGGAGGTCGGCCATGAAATGCTCGGTAGGTTTGGGCAGATTGAGTATGGCTTCAAGATTGATAATCTCTGTAGCCACGCTGGCTATGTCGGGAAACTTGCTTGAAAGCAGTTTTAGGTATCTGAGGTCTTGTTTCATGATTATATTTTGAAAGTTCAGCGTTTAAGCTTTTAAAGACACTGCTATTTTACTTCCTCGGTATCGCGCGGATCGATCCATGCCTCTGTGCCATCGGGCAACAGACAGGCAGCAAGGCTGTCGGGCGAGAGTATTCCCGTCAGCGTCACAGCTGTTCCTGCGTGCAACTGGCGGTCGGCAGGGGCTGTTCGTGTGCTTCGCTGACGAACAGGCGTGGTTTGCATCACAACAGCCCTGCGCTCGGTGGCAAACCTATGGTGAGACACATAAGCTGAAACAACAGAAAGCACTGTGAAAAAGGCAAAAAGCAGGCAGACAAAAAAGGCTATTCGCTTTATCTTTGTACGCGACGTATGGTAAAAAAGGAGCCATGCCACAAGCGTTGCTGCCAGAAAAACCAACGACAACATGAGCCACGAGATCGCTCTACGGCCGTAAATCATTTGCTTGGCCCACGACACAAAAAACATCTCGGCAGGCGTGCCAAAACGATCAGGAACTGACAACCGCAAATGCGCTAAGTTGTATGCTGCATCGTCGTCGGAAGGATTGAGGCGCAAAGCGCGCTCATAGCATAGTGCGGCCTTGCCTATTTCATTGCTCTTGTAAAAAGCATTGCCTAAGTTGTACCATCCTGATGAAGTGGTATCATCGGGAAGAGTCAATTCAGAAGTAGGCATAGCTGCAACGGTTAAGACCGAAGCATACAATATATATATATATAGGAACAAGCGTTTCATGACTTAGGAGATAAAAGTTTCAACACCGCTGCCGCACGCAGAAGGAGCGAATTTTCTTGATCAGCACCAGCTGATAGCGGCGCAAAGCGAGCTGTGTCGATGTCGTTAAGTAGTTGCAGATAGGCCGATACCGAGGCTTGATCAAATCCTTTTTGATGAAGAGCTTCGCCTATGGCTTGATGGCTTACATGGTGCCCCCCCTCCAGATATTCCTGGGCATAGTCCGTCAGCGTCTCTTCAAGGGCAGAAAGCGCGGCTGTACGTTCGCCATTCTGAAACAATAGTTTAACCTTTGCTAATCCGTTTTCAGCACGATTAGCCGCTCCTGCCACACCTCGCTGTATCACTCTTTTCTTAGCACGACACTTCAATGCGATGTGAACACCTGCTGTCAATGCAAATAAGATCACTACCGACGCACACCACAACGCCATTCCGTATTCCTCAGAAATCGCAAAAGACGATGCTTCGTGGTCGGGACGAATATCACTGCGGCGCATCGCTTCCTCGGCTTGAATGTCGGCTTGACTGCGCAAGCCTTGTGTCACTTTTATTGTTTGAGCCGCAAGCGGAACAAAACAATAAGTCCGCGACTGCGGATTAAAGTAGCAGAACGTGTCGGCAGGAAGCGTAAAGTTTCCCACCCCACGCGGCATAAACGCATAATTGAACGAAACGCTACCTTGCATCCCTTCTGTGAAAACTTTCACATGGTCGTCCACTGTGGGGTCGAAAGCATCAAACTCGCTCGGAAATGTAAGGTTTTGGGGCGCAATAAGTCGCAAATTTCCTTTGCCTCTTACTTCGAGCACTCGCGTCACAATGTCGCCCGTTTTGGCTACGGACTGACTAAGCGAAGAGCCTACTTCAAATTGCCCTACTGCCCCCTTAAATCGTGAAGGAATAGGACGCGGAAGAGGTTCTACTTCAAGTACAACGTCAGGCACACGACGCTTAACCTTCATTGCGGCACCAAGCACTCCCTCGCCCACACGCACTTCGCAGTTAAACGTTAGTCCTGGCACAACAATGCGTCCCGAACGCTGCGGATAGACAAGGCTCTGTTTCACAACGCCTGCTCGCTGCAAACGACCACCAACATGCTCGGTATAAACAGCTTTCTGCTGGGGTTGAGAGATTTCTTGAGAAACAAGCCCCTCAAAGTCGGGTTTGCTGTTCATGCCCACACTGATGCCCATGCCCCCGTAGGCATGAAACGTATAGGTGAGCAACACAGCCTCTTGCTCATAAACGTGTGTGCGAGAAGCTGACACGGTGAAATACAGTTGTTCCTCAGAAAGTACATCCTGCGATGCCATCGTTTGCACAAGCAGGAAACTACAAAGTATAGCAAATAAAAGTTTCACAAAAAAGTTTCGTTCGTGAATGAAGCCGCAAAATTACCAATTCTTATCTAAACTGCGCTGCTGCGACCGTGCTTCGTTGATTTTCTGCCTGGTGTCATCCTCTGCACGTTGTGCAAGGTTCATCAGTTGTTCGGTAGGGTCCTGCTGTGGCTCAGGCGAATCTTGCTGACGCTGCGTATTGTCTTGTTGTTGGTCTTGCTGGTCTTGTTGCTGATTTTGTTCACTTCGCAATTGATGCTGACACAGAGCGAGATTGTAGCGAGTTTCGTCATCGTGGGGATTAGCTCGCAAGCTTTCTTTATAAGCGTCTGCAGCTTTCTGTAACAGATTGGTGCGTTCGGCTGCGTCAACCAGCGCCTGCCCCTCGCGAATGACACCGATATTATGCCAAGCACGAGCCTTAAGGTTTTCGTCAGTCGTCAGTCGGATAGCATCTTCAAAAGCCTTCAATGCAGCCTCTGTGTTTTGCTGCCCCATATAAGCCAACCCCAAATTGTAATGAGCTATTGCATAGTCGGGCTGCAATTGCAGGAGTTGCAAATAGTGTTTCTCCGCTTCGGCATAACGCCCTCCAGAATAAGCTTGATTGCCTTGTTCAAGCACTTTCCACTGTGATGATTGAGCAAATAGCACAAGACACGCAAAGAAAGCGTTTATGAGTATAACAAGTCGTTTCATCGGGTTAAAATCTTTTCGCTGTGGGCTGGGCGGAAAAGCCGCTGCCCCCAACGATGGTATATAGGATTTTGGGGTTCAAGAACAAAGAACTCCACGATCAACAGCAACAAGGCCAAAAGGCCAAAAGCAATAAACTGTTCGTTGTAGGCCACATACGTGGTATGCGTTGCTGTGCGTCGCAACTGTGACAACTCATTGCGCAAAGCACTGGCAGCATAGTCGCCTTGGTCAATGTGTAGATACTTTCCGTTTCCTGCCTGAGCTATGCGCCGACAACCGGATTCATCAAGTTTAGTAACAACGATGTTTCCCCCATTGTCTTTGAGGCTTCCCGAAGCCGTGGGAATTTCAGAGCCTTGTGCCGATCCGATGCCAAGCACATATACCGATACGCCATTTTCGGCAGCTTCGCGAGCGGCTTGCACTGCATCCTCACCATGGTTTTCACCATCGGTGATGATGATAAGTGCTTTGCCCGTCTCGTCTGACGAAAACATACGAGCTCCAAGGCTGACAGCTTTTGAGAGGTCTGTCCCTTGTAACGACACGCTCGTTGTTGAAAGCTGACCCAAAAACATCTTGGCAGCAGCGCGATCGGCTGTCAGTGGCATCTGAGGCCAAGCTTCGCCTGCAAATACTTCAATTGCAACTTTGTCGCCGCGCTGGGCATCAATGAGCGAAGCTGCAAAGAGCCGAGCGCGCTCTAATCGCGAAGGCTGAATATCCCGCGCCAACATAGAATTAGAGACATCCACCGCAAGCACCATTTCAATACTGACACGCGTTTCATCAACCTCTGCCACACCATACTGGGGTCTGGCAACCATCACAATGAGCAAAGCTAAAGAAACTATGGTCAACGAAAACTTCACCCAAGGCCTGACGCGTGAAAAACCTGGAACCAAGGTGCGAACCAAGCGCGGAGTACCAAACTGCGCTAAGCGCCTATGCAACTGCCAAGCCAACATCAATCGAGCACCGACCAACACGGGCAGGAGCAAAAGCAGATAGAGCATTTCAGGATTGGCAAAACGAAACATCAGAACAAACAGGTTTTGAAGAAACAAATAACAGAAAGCTTATGGAACTTACGCATTGTTTATGGAATGCGCCGGAAAAAGAGATTGCGCAACAGTAGTTCAAGCAACAAGGCTATTATTGCTATCAGCGCAAAGGGCTGGTAGGCTTCATATCGCGCCTCCCCCATCACGGCTGAAAGTTTGGATTTCTCAAGCTGATCGATTTCCTGATAGATATCACGCAGTTGGCCACTATCGGTGGCGCGATAGAAAGAGCCACCGGTCATCTCTGCTATGCGGGGCAAGGTGCTTTCTTCAGTAGCCTCAGCATTATCGGTTCCAACGCTAATGGTATAGATACGTATGCCTAATTTCCGAGCAGCTTCAGCTGCAGTGAGAGGCGAAATATCGCCCGTGTTGTTTTCGCCATCGGTCAAGAGGATGATGACCTTGCTTTTCGCTTCGCTTCCTTGCAGATGATTAGCAGCTGAGGCCACGCCCATACCGATGGCTGTACCATTGCTAATAATGCCACGCGCTTGGAGTTCGCAATTTACTGCCGATAATAACTGCAAGAGCGCGGCGTGGTCGCTTGTCAGCGGACACTGCGTGAATGCTTCACCCGCAAACAATGTCAGCCCTATGTTGTCACTCTCGCGTTCTACGACAAAATCGGCTGCCACTTGCTTTGCTGCCTCAATACGATTGGGCGTCAAGTCTTCTTCAAGCATTGAAACACTGATATCCATGACCAACATAATGTCTATTCCCTCGCGCTCATGCGCACTTAGGGCGGTATCGGTTTGTGGACGAGCTATGACAAGAACGACCATGCCTACCGCTATCATTCTTAAGAAGAAAGGCAAATGACGCAATCGGTTTCTCCACGTCTGCGGAGCACCTCTGAACATTTCTGTTGTAGCCATGCGCACCGCTGGCTCACGCCGACGAGCTGGCATGAAATACCAATAAACCATGGGCACCAACAAGAGCAGGAGCCACAAAGCAGCGGGATTGGCAAAAGTTACAGAGAGCATCTTCAGAGAATTATTCTAAGAACTATCAGAACAGCACAAACAAATTTGTTACTACATTTACACACAACCACAAGACACTCAAAGCAACCACGATGGTGCTTAAGAGCCAAAGAAGTTTACGCCTACGATATTTGCCCAAAGGCTCTTGCTCTTCACGAACTTCGGTATCCGACAGTCGTGGAGGAGCTTTCGTCTCGTCAACAAACGATGCAGCTGCTGCAAATGGCTCGTCGCGTCGCCCTACGTCCTGCTGATTGGCAAAGCGCACATAGTCTGAAGCCGCCAACGCTGTTTGAAGTAGGGAAAGCACATGAGGCTGACACTTATCAGAAACTTCCCTCAGCAACAGCGGTGAAGTCTTCAGAGACGTTTCAACATTGAAACGCGAAGCAATATATTGGCGTAGCACTTCAACAAGCTCATCGTACACAATTGCTATTTCGGAAGTCGATAGAATTGCACCCCGCAACCTCGCTATAGCTTCAAGAGCCACTTGATCCTCAGTCGGGGGCAATGTAACGACAGTTTGAACCACACGACGCTTTTCTTGCTTCCACCTCCGCGCCATCCAAAGAGCCACGATAAATAAAAATAGCGCCAAAACAGCCCAAACAATCAATTTCCAGTCAAAAGCGTACGTCTCGCCAGCGACATCCTTTGCGCCATAGAATTGATCAAGGTGGAGCGTATCTACAGGCACAGAAACGACATGCAGCAAAAGGGTATCAGAAGCTCGTAGTGTGTCGCTGCCTACCACTACTGGCGGCGCCGTAAAATGGTATTGGGCACTATCAAAACTTGTGAGCACATAACGGCAACGTAACGCCATCGTGCCTCCCATTGCCGACACAGTATCTACTTTCAGCGTCTTTACCACCTCTATGCCATCAACAAGCGTTGAATGGGGTCCAAACTTTGGAAAAACGATCTTTGCCCCTTCTTCAGCACGAACGCTCAGCGTCAGTTGTGCCTGCGAACCGATGAGCAGCTGTGTGCTATCAAGTGAAGCCTCTACGCTCCTCTGTGCGGCAACGCTTGAAGCTGAAACAATAAAAAGGAAAAGTATTATTGGGCGGAACGACATTGTTTGCTACAACATAAAATATAAAACTTTCTAACCGCGTCGTGCAAGCAGAGCCATCAGCGGAGGAACGAAATCGCTGTTGGTCAAGAATTCTGCATGATCTACTCCACTATGATTGAAAACGTCTTGAAGTGTTTGAGTATGAGCCTTCCACCAGCGAGACTGGCTCTCACGCACTCGGCGTTGGGTAGTATCAACATATTGTTCGTGTCCCGTTTCAGCATCATAAAGCTTGATAAATCCCACATTGGGCATCGCTGCCAACCTAACATCAGTAAGCCGAAGGGCTGCCACATCATGACGCTTGGCTGCAATAGAAAGTGGCCGGCTAAAGGTTGGAGGAACAAGGAAATCACTAAGCAAAAACACAACAGCTCTGCGTTTCTGTACCCGCACAAGATATTCCAACGCTTGCGCCACATCGGTGCGACGGTCAGCAGTTGGAGCGGTGAGTAATTCGCGAACGAGATAAAGAAAATGAGTGCGACCTGAAGCGGGCGGGATATACTTCTCAATGCGGTCGCTAAAAAAGATTGCCCCCACCTTATCGCCATTCATCATTGCACTCATAGCCAACGTGGCAGATACCTCTGCCAACAATTCACGCAACGTGCGGCCTTGCGTTCCAAAGTCTAAACTGGGCGAAACGTCAATTAAGAGCATCACGATGAGTTCGCGCTCTTCATTGAACATTTTGACATGAGGCTTTCCCGTCCTTGCTGTTACGTTCCAGTCTATGTCGCGAACATCGTCGCCCACTTGATATTCTCTCACCTCGCTGAAAGCCATGCCTCGGCCTTTGAAGGCACTGTGATACCATCCAGCCAAGGCACCGCGTGTCAACGCACGTGTCTTTATCTCCACGCGCCGCACACGTTGCAAGAGTTCGAAAGTATCCATTTAAGCGATTAAGAGATTGAACAATTTGACTTTTACAAAGACCATCGCACTAATTTGTCAAATTGTAAATGGCCTAATAGTAAATTAAGGAACTTTGACCTTTGAGAGGATTTTCCCAATAATATCTTCAGCAGAGACGTTATCCGCCTCAGCTTCATAGGTAAGGCTGATACGGTGGCGCATCACGTCGGCTGCGATTCCACGCACGTCGTCGGGCACGACGTAACCACGTCCCTCTATCATGGCAACAGCTCGTCCGGCCATCGAAAGGTTTATTCCCGCACGTGGCGAGGCGCCATATGCTACGTATTGCTCAAGCTCTTTCAAACCACAATCAGCAGGGTTGCGCGTGGCACGCACAAGGTCTACAATATAACGCTCTACGCGCTCGTCCATATATACGCGGCGCAAAAGGGAACGCGCGTTCGTAATCATTTGCGTATCAGCTACGGGCTGCAAATCGATGGATTCGGTTGTAAGGTGATTGTGGATTATTGCTTGCTCCTCATCCGCATTCGGATAGTCAACAATGACTTTCAGCATGAAGCGGTCGGTTTGAGCCTCTGGCAGCGGATAAGTTCCTTCTTGCTCCACGGGGTTCTGAGTTGCCAACACAAAGAAAGGATCTGGCAGCGAGAAAGTTTCATCACCAATAGTGACTTGGCGCTCTTCCATGGCTTCGAGCAAAGCACTCTGCACCTTGGCTGGAGCGCGGTTGATTTCGTCAGCTAAAACAAAATTGGCAAACACGGGACCTCGCCTTACGCTAAACTGCTCAGTACGCCCACTATAGACAATTGTACCTACCACATCGGCAGGCAGAAGGTCGGGTGTGAATTGTATGCGGCTGAAATCAGCTTTTACCAAGGCAGAGAGCGTTTTGATGGCTCGCGTCTTTGCGAGTCCTGGCACACCTTCCAGCAGAATATGGCCGCCAGCCAAGAGACCTGTAAGTAATGAGCGAACCAAATGGTGCTGACCCACGATGACGCGAGCCATACCAGCTGTCAGTGCTGAAGCAAATGCCATTCCTTCCTCAATTTCAGCGGTAAGGCGGCGAATGTCGGGTTGTTGAGACATTTATTTTTTTGAAAAAAGAAATTATATAGTTTTCCTCACCTCTATCCCTCTCTGATGCTATCAAGGAAAGAAAATAAAGGATGTAACTTTTCTATAGGTTGTAGTTTACGACAAACGATATTCATTATCAGCGGGCAAAAATAGCATTAAAGATTGTATAAGAGCTTCCTCAGTTGCCAAAAAGCACGTTTTACGTACATCGATAAGCCTGCTACGCCAATTAAATCTGGAAAGCTAAAGATTTTTTAACGTATCGTTACTATTTTTGCAGCGCGTAAGCAATTTGTGCTGTAGTTATGAAACTTTTATTGATGACCACTCCTTATTTTTTTGTGGAAGAGCACCAGATTCTCACCATGCTCTTTGACGAGGGACTGGACATCCTTCATCTGCGCAAGCCCCATACGGAACCTATATACAGTGAGCGGCTACTTTCGCTCTTGCCTGAAGCATATCGCAACCGCATCGTTGTTCACGATCATTATTACTTGAAGAATGAATACCGCTTACGTGGTATCCACCTCAACCCGCGCAACGAACCACCTCAAAAGTTGAAAGGCTCGGTTAGTGCTTCAGCAACAACGCTTGCCGATGTAGCACGCATCAAACGCAGTGTTGACTACGTGCTCTTCACACCGCAAATGGAAACACCTGGGCAGGACGCCCGCTATTCGGACCGTCAAATCGACGAGTGGGGCGAGGCAAAAGTTATTGACAGCAAAGTGATGCTCATGGGCGGCGTGACACTCGAAAATGTTGCTCGCGTCAAGCGTGCAGGCTTTGGCGGCGTGGTGCTCTACGGCACTATTTGGAACCATTTCGACCAATGGGGCACAGCCGATTTCAAAGGGATAGCTGCCTCTTTTCGCAAAATACGCAAACTCTGTTAACAGTCATCACGAAACCTTATTAGGCAATGAGCGAGTGTCAATAGACGATGAGCGCCAATCAATTCAAGACAAAACATCATCCACCAAAACTTATACACACAATGTCCAACAACTTCCTGGTATTTTCTGGCACTCGCTCCAAGTACCTCGCAGAAAAAATCTGTCGCGAGCTCGGTATGCCGCTCGGCAATCTGCAAACCACCTTCTTCGCCGATGGCGAATTTGAAGTCTGTTACGAAGAAACCGTCCGTGGTCGCGATGTGTTCCTCGTTCAGAGCACCTTTGCCCCAGCCGACAACATGATGGAGCTTCTCTTGATGATCGACGCAGCCAAGCGCGCTTCAGCTAAAACCATCAACGCCGTAATCCCCTACTTTGGCTGGGCACGCCAGGACAGAAAGGACAAACCGCGCGTCAGTATTGGTGCCAAGCTCGTGGCCGACATTCTCAGCGTAGCGGGCATTGACCGCCTCATCACGATGGACCTCCACGCAGACCAAGAACAAGGTTTTTTTGATATCCCCGTGGACCACCTCTACGCTTCGACCATCATGCTCCCCTACATCAAGCAGATGCAATTAGAAAATCTCTGTATTGCCACGCCCGATGTGGGGGGGTCAAAACGCGCTAATGCCTATGCCAAATACCTTGACTGTCCCTTTGTTATATGCAACAAGCAGCGCGTCAAGGCTAATGAGGTTGCAGCAATGCAAGTCATTGGCGACGTAGAGGGCATGGACGTGCTTCTCGTTGACGACATTGTTGACACCGCTGGCACAATCACTATCGCCGCAAACCTTATGCGAGAAAAAGGTGCCCGTAGCGTCAGAGCCATGGCGAGCCACTGCATTATGAGCGGACCTGCCGACGAGCGCGTAAATAATAGTGCTTTAGAAGAAATCATCTTCACCGACACCATCCCCTACCACGGCAACTGTTCCAAAGTGAAACAAATCAGCTGTGCTGGACTCTTGGCTGAGACGATTCGCCGAGTAATGGCTGGCGAAAGCATCAGTTCACAGTATATATTATAACGAGAAAGAACGCTTTTTTGTCCTTGCCCTATTATGGTAGGATTCCATATTTTTGCAACAAATAAAGGATAAGAAGCTACTTCAACTGCTGCAATAAAGCTCAAAACGACCTCGGACCTCGTTTCAACGACATCCGAGGTCGTTTTTTTAGGTCCGAGGTCGTTCGGACTTGCTCCCATCTCGTAAAAAATGGCTCTCTATTATCATTTCACAATAAACGATTTCGCTAACAAGAGGCTTTTTCTTGGTTTTTTGGTTGACAAACAAAGCACTTTTTCCCAAGACGAGGCGAACAACGCGGACAAGCTGCCAGTCGTGTATTTTTCCCTTTAAGTAGAAATCCGTAACTTTGCCGCGTTTTTACGGAAAGAGAAAAATGCCAACAAAAGCCATATTGTTTGACATGGACGGTGTGTTGTTTGACTCCATGCCCTACCATGCCCAATGCTGGGAACAGGTGTGCCAAGCCGAGGGACTCAACCTCACCCGCCCAGAAGTTTATCTACACGAAGGCCGCACAGCCAAAAGCACCATTGACTTGCTTGCTCGCCGATGCTGGGGACGCGATGCTGAGGACGAGGAAGTTCAACGAATCTACGAAGCCAAATGCCGCCTCTTCAACGCACTGCCCGAAACACCTGCTATGGAAGGGGCAGACCTTGTACTTAAAGCTGCTAAAGACGCAGGACTTATTATCACACTCGTGACAGGAAGCGGACAAAAGAGTCTGTTAGAGCGTTTGAACAAAGCCTATCCTGACTACTTCGTGAAAGAGCGTATGGTGACTAGCGACGACGTGCAGTATGGCAAGCCCCACCCAGAGCCCTACCTCATGGGACTTCAAAAATCGGGTGTCAGTGCCGAAGAAGCCATCGTTGTAGAAAACGCACCCTTAGGCATCGCTTCGGCAGTAGCCGCCGGGATCTATACCATAGCCGTCAATACAGGCCCTTTGGCTGAACAAGTGCTAAAAGACGCTGGCGCAGCACACGTATTCCCCTCCATGAAGGCTTTTGCCGCAGATTTTAACGAAATTGTGGGAAGAAAACCATAATTTTGCACCCGATGAAAACTATCAAGCCGTTCCCCGCTACACAACGTCGATTTCCTGGATGGATAATCGCACTTGTTATTATAATCCTATGCGTGGGAATGCCTTCATTTTCCGTAGAGAATTTTGCCCAGACCACACTAAGCGAAACGTCTGCCACACAGAAAAGCGACTCTGCTCAGAAGTCTCTCACAGCCTCACTCTTGACATGTGCCCCAGGGGACGAAAGCTACGAACTCTATGGCCACACAGCCTTGCGTCTGCGTAGTGATGATGGCGAAATGGACGTCGTTTATAACTACGGCTACTTCAACTTCAAACGCCCCAATTTTGTTTGGCACTTCATCTTGGGCGAAACCGACTACTCCCTACGCGCTATGACGTGGGAGCATTTCTACACGCTCTACACCGATGAAGGGCGTTGGATAGACGAACAGACGCTCAGCCTCACCCCAGAGGAAACGGGGCGGCTTGCCACGGCGTTAGAGATAAACCGCTGGGAAGCCACACAGCATGATTGGACTTATCGCTACAACTATTTCACAGACAACTGCACCACACGCGCTATTGATCAGATCCGCGCGGCTTTAAAAGGCACGCTACATCTGCCAAAAGCGGTAGCTACCACTTACCGCCAGTCGCTACATCAATATACGGCTGGCCATCCATGGTCGCAATTGGGCAACGACATGCTTCTTGGTGCTACTGCCGACGACAGCATTGATGCCGCCCAACAACTGTTCCTACCCATTGAAGCCCGCGACCTGCTTGCAGAAACGCTGATAGAAGACCAAAACGGCACACAGCGCCCCTTAGTGAAAAACACAAAACGCATCGCTACCTTTCCAGAAAGACCTGCCGACACAAGCCTGCCGCCTGTGTTTTGGGCATTGCTCTTACTCACAGCAACGATAGGCATAACCGTATATGAAGGTTTGAAAAAAAAGACGCTTTGGGGCTATGACGTCTTTCTCATCACGATGCAAGGACTTGCAGGTTGCCTCATTGCCTTTATGCTCAGCTTCAGTAGCCATCCATCCGTGGACAGCAACCTTCTGATATCGTGGATCAATCCGTTACCACTGATTTTCCTCTGGACAATAGTGAAAAGATTTCGCGCAGAGAGCGTTTCACGTTTCTTTGTGCTTCAGATAGCTATGATCGGCGTGTTTGCCATCATCGGCCTCATGCGCTTGCAGCAGTTCCCGCCTGAAACATACGTTTTGGCACTCTGTTTGCTAATCAGAGCCGTATGGCTACTTCTATACAAAAGCAATTCTATGAAAGTTTGGCGTTTATAGTTTAAAGACATCGCCGCTGTAGTCTTTAACCTCTTAACTTTAACCTCTAACCTATATAAAAGCCACATTGACTAACAAGAATATACCATCCCTGCCCCACTCCTCTGCGCGTTCATCGCTTTGGCTAAAACTGCTCACAGCTATGACGGCTCTCGGTGTGCTACCCGCTCAAACCACCCAAGCGCAAAGCACTGGAGTTCCGCGCATAGTGGTTAGCATATTGGTTGACCAGTTGCGAAGCGACTATATGCAAGCCTTCATGCCGCTCTATGGCAATGGTGGCCTACGTCGCCTGATGAACGAGGGGCGCATCTATACACAAGCCGAATACCCACACGCAAGCACTGACCGAGCAGCTGCTGCGGCAACAGTGCTCACAGGAGCCGTTCCCTCCGACCATGGCATCGTAGCGGCTGAGTGGCTTGACCGCGAGACGTTGCAACCCGTTTCGTGTGTGGACGACAAAACAGTACAAGGCGTTGGTTCTTTATCACCAGCATCACCCGTACGCCTGCTCGTCACTACCGTGGGCGACGAACTCAAAGTGGCTACACAAGGTGCATCAATCGTTTATTCCATTGCGCCATTTCGCGAAATGGCAGTGCTTACAGGCGGACATGCAGCCGATGGAGCCTACTGGATAGACGAACAAGCTGGACGTTGGTGTTCAAGCACTTACTATGGTGCCCTGCCCACATGGCTATCCTACCGCAATGGACAATCGCGTATAGCTAACCAACAAGGACAGATTTGGCAACCATCCAACACGCTTGTAGGCACCTTCAGCTACTACCTTTCTCAAAGGGTGCGCGAACCATTCTCCCATCGATTTGAAGGAATGCGAGCCGCTCGCGAAATGCTCACCACAGCACTCGTTAACGACGAAACAGCTGCCGCTGCCGAACTCTGCATAGAAAAGAGCCAGATAGGAGCCGATGAAACGCCCGACTTCTTGTCGCTAACACTTTTTGCCGGTAGCTACCTAAATCGTCCCATCAACGACGCGGCTATGGAGATACAAGACACGTATGTGCGCTTAGACAAAGCCATAGCAGGAATTCTTTCCGCCATTGAAAAGAAAGTCGGACTGGAGCGTGCGCTCATTGTGCTCACATCAACCGGCACAAGCGAAGAAACAGCCGGCGACCTCTCAGCATATCGCATTCCTACAGGCACTTTCGACACCGAACGAGCTGTAGGGCTACTCAACATGTACCTTGCAGCCATTCATGGACCAGGGAAATATGTATTGGCAACCAATGGCACACAATTCTATTTCGACCGCAAGCTCATCGAAGACAAGGCTTTGACGCTTTCAAGCGTGCTTGACGAAGCAGCAGAATTCCTGCAACAGCTCAGCGGTGTAAAAGATGTCTTCACTTCAGCGCGGCTCATCCAAGGTGCCTGGACACCAGGCATTAGTGCCTATCGCGCAGCCTATCACACAGAGAGAAGCGGCGATCTTCGCATTGTGCTAAGTCCCGGATGGCGACTGAAAGACACAACGTCCAACCAATTCCACCGCGAAGGCTTTCTGCCTTTTCCGATCATATTTATTGGCTCAGGCACTACAAAATCAGTCATTGCCACACCCACCAGTACCGACCACATAGCTCCAACGCTTTGTGAAGCCATACGTATCCGTGCACCCAACGCTTGTGGCGTGAAACCTTTATCACTCAAATAAAAAACCCACTCAAACAAACCAACTCTTAATAAAAACGAAGTTTTACATCTCATCCAACCATAACAATGAATTTCAACAACTTTCTAAGCAAACTTTTCGGCAACAAGTCACAGCGCGATATGAAAGCCATCCAGCCTTGGGTGGAAAAAATTAAAGAAGCCTATCCCGCTATCGAAGCACTTGACAACGATGCCCTGCGTGCTCGCACCGCCGAAATCCGCGAGGACATACAAAGCAGCGCTAACGACCTGCGCGAAAAAATCAACGAAATACGCGAAAAAATCAACGACACTCCGATTGAAGACCGCGAACCTCTCTTCAACCGCATTGACAAAATCGAAAAAGACATCCTCGAACGCTATGAAGAGAAGCTCACCGAGCATCTGCCCGATGTATTCGCTATCGTGAAAGAAACAGCACGTCGCTTTACAGAAAACGAGGAAATAACAGTTAAAGCCACAGACTTTGACCGCGACCTCGCTACTACACACGACTTTGTGCGCATCGAAAGCAACAATGCTATATATCAAAATCACTGGATTGCTGGTGGCAACGAAGTGGTTTGGGACATGGTACACTACGACGTTCAACTTTTCGGCGGCGTAGTACTCCATCAAGGCAAGATAGCAGAGATGGCCACGGGTGAAGGTAAAACACTCGTTGCCACCCTGCCCGTTTTTCTCAATGCCCTTACTGGCAACGGTGTTCACGTCGTTACGGTCAACGACTACCTAGCTAAGCGCGACAGCGAATGGATGGGACCACTCTATATGTTCCACGGCCTAAGCGTTGATTGCATTGACAAACACCAACCAAATTCCGATTCTCGCCGACAAGCCTACAATGCTGACATAACCTTCGGAACAAACAACGAGTTTGGCTTCGACTATCTGCGCGACAACATGGCACTCTCGCCCAAGGACCTTGTGCAACGCCGCCACAACTACGCCATCGTGGACGAGGTCGACTCCGTGCTCATTGACGATGCGCGTACACCGCTCATCATCAGTGGCCCCGTGCCAAAAGGCGATGATCAATACTTTGAAGAGTATCAACCCCTCGTGGAACGTCTCGTTGCCACACAACGCCAATTGGCTACAAATTATCTATCAGAAGCAAAGAAACTCATTGCAAGCGACAATAAAGAAGATCGCGAACAAGGTTTCTTGCAACTATTCCGAAGCCATAAAGCACTGCCCAAGAACCGACCGCTCATCAAATTCCTCTCAGAGCAAGGCATCAAAAGCGGAATGCTCAAGACAGAGGAAATCTACATGGAGAACAACAACCGCAGAATGCCCGAAGCCACCGACCCGCTCTATTTCGTGGTTGACGAAAAACAACGTAGCGTGGATCTCACTGATAAGGGAAACGCATGGTTGGCTGGACAAGTGAAAGACGAGCAACTCTTTGTGCTGCCCGACATCACCGCAGCCATGTCAGCCCTTGAAGCCGACAAATCACTCACCGACGAGGAACGACTGAAGCGGAAAGACGAGATGTTCAGCGACTATGCCGTTAAGAGCGAACGTGTTCATACCATTTTGCAACTGCTCAAAGCCTACACCATGTTCAACAAGGACGAAGACTATGTGGTGATGGACGGAGCAGTGAAGATTGTCGATGAACAGACAGGGCGTATCATGGAAGGTCGCCGCTGGAGCGATGGACTCCACCAAGCCGTTGAAGCCAAAGAACACGTGAAGGTGGAAGCCGCCACACAAACCTTTGCAACCATCACGTTGCAAAACTATTTCCGCATGTACCACAAACTGGCTGGTATGACGGGTACGGCTATCACAGAAGCAGGTGAATTTTGGAACATCTACAAACTAGACGTGGTAGAAATCCCAACCAACAAGCCCGTAATTCGCAATGACATGAACGACCGCGTGTATCGCACCAAACGCGAAAAATACAATGCCGTCATTGCCGAGATTGAGGAAATGATAGCCCAAGGACGTCCAGTGCTCGTTGGTACCACAAGTGTAGAAGTCAGCGAATTGCTGAGCAAGATGCTTTCCTTGAGAAAAATTGCCCACAACGTTCTCAACGCCAAACTCCACCAACAAGAAGCCGGCGTCGTGGCCCAAGCCGGACAAAAGGGAATGGTTACCATCGCCACCAATATGGCAGGACGTGGAACGGACATCAAGCTCACTCCAGAAGTCAAGGAAGCTGGCGGATTGGCCATCATCGGCACAGAGCGCCACGAAAGCCGGCGCGTTGACCGCCAGCTGCGCGGACGTGCTGGTCGTCAAGGCGACCCAGGTAGCAGTGTATTCTTCGTCAGCCTTGAAGACAACCTGATGCGCCTATTTGCTAGCGAACGCATCGCAAAGATCATGGACCGCCTCGGCTTCAAGGAAGGCGATGTCATTGAGCACAAAATGATCAACAACAGCATTGAGCGTGCTCAAAAGAAGGTGGAAGAAAACCACTTCGGTGTGCGCAAACGCTTGTTGGAATACGATGATGTGATGAACAAACAGCGAACGGTTGTTTACGAGCGTCGCCGCCACGCATTGATGGGCGAACGTATCGGCATGGACATTGCCAATATGATATGGGAACAAGTTGTTTCGGTCATTGAAACAGGCGGCTGGCAATCGCAACGCGATGCTTTTCTATCAACATTTGCCATGGAAATTCCCTACACAGAGGCAGAATTTGAAGAAAAGAGTCGCGACGAACTCTATGAACGCACCTTCCAAAAGGCAATGGAAAATCTCAAGCGTCGCACCGAGGCCTTGGCCGAAACAGCTGACCGTGTCATTCATCCCTATTTCGAAACCGAAGGCGACCGCTACGAATACATCGTCATACCCGTCACTGACGGAAAGATGGTTTACAACATTCGCACCAATTTCAAAGAAGCCTACGAAACAGCCTGCCACAGTGTCATCCGCGACTACGAAAAGACGATCCTCTTGCGCAACATTGACATGTCATGGCAAGAAAACCTGCGCAACCTTGACGAACTGCGCCATAGCGTGCAGAACGCCAGCTATGAACAGAAAGACCCACTACTTATCTTCAAGCTTGAAAGTGTAAAATACTTTGATTCGATGGTTGAGGAATGCAACACTAATAGCATTTCAAGCCTTATGCGCGGCGTAATCCCTCAACAACCAGGGCAGGAACAGCGAGTGCAAGAAGCTGGTGAAGAAGTTCGCGCCAACCGACGCTACACCGAAACCAAGCAAGGTTCTGAAGTTAGTAGTCAAGCCGATGCTCAACGCGCAGCAGCAGCCAACGACACACGCGGCAGACAGCCCGTACAACCCATCGTAAAAGAAAAGCTTCCTGGACGCAACGACCCTTGCCCGTGTGGAAGCGGAAAGAAGTTTAAGCACTGCCACGGACGCGGCATTGTTTAATTTGACTATTTGACAATTTACAATTAGACTATTTCTCGGACGTTTCAAAACGCAGTGGTAAATAGTCAAATTGTAAATTGTCAAATTGTTAAACATGTTGGTTGTCACATAGTAAATAGTCAAATCATCAAATGATATTATGAAAACCAAGTTGGCTCTACTCCTTATTGTTAATATAGCCTGCGCTTTGTCGTTACATGCCCAAAGCCGTGTGGACTCATTGATGCAGATCTATGATTTCGCTACAGCGGCAAAAGTGTTGCAGAGGCAGATCTCACAAGCAGCTGGTGCTGGCGAGCCCGTAGCAGCTCTTGAGGAGTGCCTCCGCAAGGCTGAAATGGGAGAACGCATGCTACAAGCAACGGAAAAAGTTGTCTTCCTTGATAGTGTAGTTATGCCTGCCGATGAAGTGCTGACAAAACTAAGGCTTACACCTCACGCTGGAAAGCTGATGGCCATAGGCGATTTCTTTCCCGAAGGGCTACCTAATGGATTTGTAGGCCAAGGTACAATGTACGTTGGCGACTATGCCGACCGCGTTTTCTTGGCGCAACCCGACAGTAACGGATTGTCTAAGCTCCATTGTGCCCGTCTATTGGCAGGTCGATGGACAGCACCCCAGCCACTACCCGGTTTAGAAAATGCGGCAGACATTCAGGACTTCCCTTTCGCTATGCCCGACGGACAAACCATCTATTTTGCAGCCCAAGGGCCACAGTCGCTGGGCGGTTACGACATTTTTGTTACACGCTACGATGCCGACGCAGGGCACTATCTCAAGCCTGCACACCTTGGCTTTCCGTTTAATAGTACAGCCAACGACTACTTGTACGTAATAGACGAAGCGGCTGGTGTGGGCTATTTCATTACAGACCGAAATCAAGCACCAGGTGAGGTATGCCTATACGCCTTCATTCCCAATTCGTCACACGACATCTACCTGCTTAACGGCGAAAACACCGACACTGTGCGTCGAGCCGCACGCATAGCATCTATCAACGAGTTGGGCGCAGGTAGCGAGCAAGCCATTGCAACACGCAGAGCCACTAACAAACTGTTGGCGCAATGCCAGCAGCAAAGCGATGCTCCTATCTTGATCGTAATCGACGACACGCACGTTTATACCAATCCCTCACAATTAAAAAGCACAACTGCTGCCCGCATAGCCACTGAGTGTATTGCTCGCCAAAGAGAGCTTAAAGAGATAGAAACACGTCTCAGTGCCGCGCGCGAGAACTATGCAGCCTCACATAACGAACATGTAGCACAGCAGATAATCAACCTGGAAGAACACGAAGAAAACCTACGTGCCGCCATCCACCGTATGGCAAAAAATATGCGACAAGCAGAATTGTCACAATAACATTGAAAGGTTATAGGTTATCGTTTAAAGGTTAAAGCCTGCCGTCGCAATTGCCAAATTGTAAATTGTAAAATTGACAGATATATTATCCACCAACCTATTTGTAATACTTTACCATCATGAAAAACTACTTTGCCCCTTCCGAACTTATCATCAACGCCGATGGTAGTATTTTCCACCTCCACGTAGTGCCAGAGGCTTTGGCAGACAAAGTAATCCTTGTAGGTGACCCTGGACGTGTAGAAACCGTAGCGCAGCACTTTGACGAACGCGAATTTGAAGCAGAAAACCGCGAGTTTCGCACAGTCACAGGTTCTTATCATGGAAAGCGCATCACAGTGATCAGCACAGGCATCGGTTGCGACAACATCGACATTGTGCTTAACGAAATAGACGCTTTAGCTAACATTGATTTCAAAACCCGTCAAACACGCCCCAAACTTCGAAGTCTCGACATTGTGCGCATTGGCACGTGTGGTGGATTGCAGGAATACACTCCTGAAGGCACCTTCATTGCTTCAGCCAAAAGCATTGGTTTTGATGGTTTGCTCAACTTCTATGCAGGACGTGACGAAGTCTGCGACATTGAATGCGAAGCCGCTTTCACCCGTGCTATGGGGTGGAAAGGTAATCAATGCATTCCCCATCCCTATGTGTCGATAGCCGACGAAGATCTGCTCAATCGCATTGCAGGCGATGATATGGTGCGCGGCATTACCGTAGCTTGTGGCGGTTTCTTCGGACCTCAAGGTCGGAGGCTACGCATACCCCTTGCCGATCCCGAACAAAACAACAAGATTATGCATTTTGAGCACGGCGGGCTCCACGTCACCAATTTCGAGATGGAAAGTAGTGCCGTAGCAGGTCTTTCTTCCTTGATGGGCCATCACGCGCTCACGGTCTGCATGGTCATTGCAAATCGCGTAGCAGGCCGAGCTAACACCAATTATAAGGGCACTATTGACAACCTCATCCTCACGGTATTAGAGCGTATCTAACGCGAGTCCTATCCAAACTAACGAAAATGGAGGTCTGAAAGATGTCAGGCCTCCATTTTCGTTGGTTAAGGTTTCTTGTCGTGAGCAGCGACAAGACCTATAAACCCAAATCGGTCATTAGAGCATTTATTTTTCGTAGTCGCATTTGTAAGAGTATGTAAATAAGCAATTAGACATTAGCATTTTCTAATGACCGCCATTAGAAAATTCAACTTACGAACATGTTACTATCAATTAGCTGAAAGCAGGCAAACACTTTGTTTGAAGCGGGTAAACACTTTATTTGAAGCGGGTAAACTCAAATATCTAATGACCAATTTGGGATAAATATATCGCTGCGCTACTTGACAATCACTTTGCGACCACCCACGATGTAAATACCGCCTTGGCGCATATGCTGAACGCGGCGGCCTTGTAGATCGTAAACTGAAGCATCGGTAGAAGGCTGGAGCGAAATGTGGGGTATAGCACTCACGGCATCGGTGATGCTCAATTGAATGTCGCCGGTGATGGTGGTTTCTTCCATCGTGGAGAAGTCAAAATAACCACTATTTGCAAGAATGGTTTGACCCGCTCTAAGCGCTGCATCAACTTTCCCACTACGCAGTACACCATAAGGAGAGCGGACAATTTGACTCTGCAGAGTCCCTACAAGGCCCATAGCTGTGCCAGGAGTAAGCACATATTCAATGGCTGTACCATCGGTTCCTTCGGCCGTATAGAAAGTCACTTCAGTAGTTCCCTCTTCAGCCACAATAATAAATGGTGTTGCGGCAGGAATAACGTCTGTTGTAGCATAAGCTGCGAGCTGAGCAGTAACGGCATCGTCCACTGTTGTGCGACCTGCTATTGAGTAGGCTGTTGCGCCCTCCATCTGTGCAAGGATGGCAAAAGGAAGAGTAACGACCTGCATCGTTTCGTAAAGGCTCATGGTGTGCGTTCCTTGGAAGTCTGCTGACACGAACGTAAATGCTGCACCATCAGATCCTTGCGTTTCTGTGCGAAGAACTACGCCTTGTTGGAAATCAAGGGCAAAAAGTTTATCACCGTTAGCCGTCTGCAATGAAAGCGCTCCAGGAGTGCGAGCTGACACGATACTGAGCGGGGTGTTGTCGTAGGTTGACGTTACGTAACCTGTTGAACGGTCAATTCCACCAAGATACATACCACTTGCAGCATTTCGCACAAGGAAAGTGCCGTTGCGAAGCGGCTCTATGCGCCACATATAGTTGAGATATCCGCCAGGATTTTCAACACCAGCTTTAGACAGACTGGCAAAGGTGACGTCGTTACTCGTGGTGTTTAGGTAGCACTCATAGTTATCGCCTGAAGCTGAAGCGCTCTGTATGAAATAGAGCATAGAAGCATCGGGCTTGTTGAGCGCGGCATCAAAGGCCGACATCGCGGCATCAATGCTTTCCTTCACTTGAGCGAACTCTTCTGTAGTGGGATTTGTGAGTTGGTCAATGCGGGCTTCTATACGATCTAAGGCATTTTTGAACACCTCAACACTTCCAGAAGCATAGTACCCGAGAAGCTCATCGTCTTCAATAGCTTCGTACTCATAGGTGCGTGCCTCGTCAAGCAGTTTGCGAAGTTCGCTGCGATCAGCAAAGGCATCGTTCATTGCTTCGTAAGCCTCTTGAAGAGCATCCAATACCTCTTGCGTCGCTACACCATCTGCAAGTTGGGCTTCGGCATCAGCTAATGCTTTTACAAAAGCGTCTCGCACATTAACGGGAATGTTTTCATATGGCGACTTGGCTGCATCGTATGTTGCCTTGAACACACCAATCTCAGATAGGCAGAAATAGGGATGCCCCTCAGCATTTGCTTCTGTAGCTCGAACTTCTATACGCAATTCACTTGCTGCTACTGGCAGGCTGAGGTATGTGACGCTTACCATGTTTTCAACAAGGTCGGTGCTTTCTTCATAGAGCTTCAGCCCTTGGTCGTAAACAGCCTTATAAGTGCCAACGCTATCGGCCACACCGCCACTGAGTGTGTACACCGTGAAAATGAGCGGATTGTGCTTTGACACGGGGCCTGTCATTTCGGCGTTGATGCGCTTTAGTATTTTTATGGCTATGTCTTGCACAGGCTCACTCAGCGATACGTCCATACAATGAAAGCCTTCAGGTTTCTCACTCTCATCACTCCATGAAGTGTGGAAGAATGTATTTACATCGCTATCAATGGCATAGACAGCATCGCCTTCGGTAACTTCTTGTGCATTGGTCGTGAGATTTTCTATCAATCCTGGCGTGTCAAGCGTACCATTGATGGTCATGGGGGTATCATACACTTTCGTCTTGGCATAAAGCGCGTTGCTCGCATCAACCAACGCTGAAAGACGTGTAAGAATACTACCGGCTAATTTCTCAGCTTCCATCGCTGTCACAAAAGACTCTGGCACGGGAACAAACTGCCATAGTGCATCGTCTTCTTTTGGATCGCGCGTGTTGCTGGAATAGCCTACGCCATTACCAATAGCGCGAAGAATACGTCCGCCAAAGTATGTGTTAGTCACGTTGAAGTAGCCCCCCTGCTGAGCATAAGATTCGCCTTGGTATGCAATGCCAAAAGTTCCTGTCTGTTCACTTGCCGGCATCAGTGGAACAGCCAAGCCATACGAACCAGAGCGTGTGATATATTTCTCAAAATATGGATTATAGAACATGTAGTCGCTACCGGTTTCACTGGCTTCAACCTTCCAAATATAAGGGGCTATGTCGCTTTCGTAAGTTTCGGGTATCTCGTTGTTTGTCCAATAAGCGCGCGTGAAGTTATTGCTACCATCGTTGTCTTCGCGTGCATAGACGTAGGCATCCATTGCAAAGTTGCGAATAAAATAATAGCCAGGCACAATAGGCTGAATGGAGGATACCGCCGTGTTGTAAGCAGCAAGCAAAGCATCGGCCAATTGGGTATAGGTTTCAGCATCTTTGTCACCAGCCTCATAAGCTGAGAGGGCAGTGTTATAAGCACTCTGAAGGGTTGAAAAGACTTCCTGCGTGATACAACCTGAGGCATTCCCTATGCTCCAGATCTCATCGTTGAAACCTGCGGGAAAATAGGTGTCAAACACAGACTCAAGATAAGACTTGCCACCATCGCTAACGGCTTCATAAACGACCCACGCATAATAGTATTCGTAGCCTTCGTTCAAAATATAGCTAAAACCAGCTGCTGACTGGGCAAAGGGGGAAGCAGCCGTGAGATACCATGTTGGAATATTATAGAGACTCAATTCCTGATAAAACATAAGAGCTGGCGTAGAGATATCTGCTGCTAAAATCTCGTCTGACACCGTCAATGGAGCGGCCTTGGTTATGTCGGTAGTCCAGTGGAGCTTAAAGTCGCCAGAGAATGCCTGATCCACACTTTCCACATAGGCTTCATTTGCAGGATTGTATAGATAGAATTTTCCACTGCCTGCATCCACAAATTCCATCACAGAGGTGTCGTCAATCTTGTCAGTAAGATAGTCTGTTATCACATTGCCTGACGTAGCAGACCATTTGAGATAGGATGTAGCCATGTCTGCTTCGCGCCCATTTTGAATAAGCACTTTCTGACCTGCTGTAATGGTCACTAATGGCTCATCGCCCTGGCGATACTGTGCCCATGCATTTGTTGATGCCACAAATGAGAACACTACAGCAAAAAGGATGTAGAGTTTCTTCATAATAGAAAGTTTATTGTTTATTGTTTATTGTTTATTGTTTATTGTTTATTGTTTATTGTTTATTGTTTATTGTTTATTGTTTATTGTTTATTGTTTATTGTTTATTGTTTATTGTTTAAAAGTTAAAGGTTATAAGTGCGGCAAAGATAATGCGTTCGCTTTGGTAGTGAAAGCTATCGATAGTTTTTTGTGACAAAATGTAGTCAAAGAGCCCAAATTTCGCGCAATACGTCTAATGATTTCAATTCCGGAAAGGAAGGAATATGTAGTTGATAGTATTTACATAGGTGCGAAAGCAAAAGCGAGCGTTCACTGCCACTCATCTTGAAAAGGTGCATATTAACGTAGTTCATACGCATAAGAACAGGAAGGCGCTCCGCTTCGTCTGGTTCTATAAAATCAGGATGCGTTGGCTGAGTTTGTGTAAAGAAACCTTCGCGCAAATCAAAGAAAAAGCCCTTACGGTAATTCGTCATATCTGGTTGAAGACCTAAAAACGAAGCAAATTGCAACAAGAAAACTAAGTGAAAATTTGAACTTTCATTCTCTGTATGGTCATAAAAGCGCAAAGACTGCTCCACGTAAGTAAATAAATCCTTTGCTGGAGGCTCGCCACGAACAGCAGCACTGAGAAAATCGCAGATAAAAAGTGCCACCGACATTTTTTGAGCGCTGTAGGGAATACTACTATAGGGCTCTACGAGCGACACATTCTTAGGCTTCGCAATACCGCCTCTCGGATGCTTCTGCCATTCTACTTGTAATAGCGATAACGGATGAAACAAACGATGAAGAGAGCGTGGGCTTTTTCCCCTGAAAATTATAAAAGGAACACAACCTTCTTCCTCGGTCAACAAGGTACATATCAGCTTATTGTCGCTATAGCGCACAACTTTAAGGACTATCGCTTGCGAACGTATCAGCATCTTACCTTATTATATATATATTCATGGTATCGCCCCGATGTGAAAATAGCTATACAAGGAAATGTAGAGGGGCAGACTATTTTTTTGAAAAAGATTATTCGCTCCTGCTCATCAGCTCTTTATCTCTTTTGAATGCTTCTTCGATCACACGAGGAAAATGTTCTTGCTCCAAGAGGTGTATCTTGGAAGCGATATCCTCAGGCGTGTCATCGGGCGATAACGGTGTGCGAGCTTGAAAAAGGATTTCTCCGCCATCGCATACTTCATTTACGTAATGAACTGTTATGCCGCTTTCTGTCTCTCCAGAAGCCTTGACCGCTTCATGCACAAAGTGCCCATACATGCCCTTACCGCCAAATTTAGGAAGCAAAGCTGGGTGAATGTTGATAATGCGATTGGGAAAAGCTTTAATTAAGAAGTCTGGAATCATCCATAAGAAGCCCGCTAAAACTATAAAGTCAATGCCATGGAGTAGCGTCAAAAGTTTTTCGGGATTATAAAACTCTTCTCTGTTGACTATAAGTGTCTGAACCCCTAACCGCTTAGCACGCGTAAACGCAAATGCATCTGCACGATTGCTAACAACCAAATCCGTTCTCACCCAATCAGAATGTTGAAAGTGACGAATAATGTTTTCGCAATTTGTACCACTTCCAGAAACGAAAATACCTAAGCGTATCATAAAATTTACGTGTTAGTGAGAGCAAATGTAAAAAAAAACGCCAATTTTTGACACATTTTGTTTGTTAAACTTGGCTGTTTAGCCAATAAAACGTTACTTTTGTATTGCATTTTGTCAAAAGCAACTCAAAAACTACAATATGACATCTCGGAAACCTTTCTTACCTGCTTCAAAAAAAATACTGGTGCCTGCGCCGTTGGCTACCGCTTTGCAGGAAGATGTTATCTGTGACCGTCTGTATTTGACAGGGTTATCTTATTACGGCATAGAAGAGCAATTCACCCGCCCCAAACATTCTGACCCTCAGGACAACATTTTTTTTTATCTTCGTCAGGGTCGTGGAAGCATTACTGCCTACGGAAACTATAAGCGTATCCAAGCTGGACAGTATTTTATGATACCTGTAGGCGAAGAGTTTTCATATACTCCCTCGCGTAGCGAAAGCGGTGAGATTATCGTTTTGAGATTTCGTGGGACAATGACGGGCGAAATCATGAGAAAGAGCGTTCGTCACGCTGTTACCCTATTAGGTAGCGAGCGGCGCGAATTAGATCGGCTATTGCTCCAACTCTTTAATTGCCTTGAACGAGGCTTTAGCATCGATACAATGCACTATGCTACATGCATATTCTCCTATACGCTTGCCAATTTGTTCTATGGACGTTCGGCTACAGGCGATGAAGAAGATGTGCCTATAAACTCAGGAGCAATGGTTGTGGAAGTTGCCACGCAATACATGCGCGATCATTTAGAACATCGTCTGCGGCTTGAAGAAATAGCGGCTCATGCTGGCTACACCCCCACGTATTTCTCGTCGCTCTTCCGTCGCAAGACTGGTTATAGCCCCATTACTTACTTCAACATAATGAAAATGCAACGTGCTTGCGAGCTTCTCACTACGACACGTATGCGCATTCTTGATATTTGTGCACAGCTGGGTATTGAGGACAACTACTATTTTTCACGCTTGTTTACTAAAACCATTGGCATGTCGCCAAAGTTGTATCGCAAGACACATACACCAGGAAAAGCCAATTAGCTCTTCCTTTTCTATTAGAGTCCATAGATAGACAGAAAGAGAACCCCGCCTGTAGCAAGCCTATAGGCGGGGTTCTCATTGATTTCAGGCAACAAACTCTTTCATCTTCTTGTTTTCGCCTTTATTTCGTTAATTACTTGATGGCGTAATGAGGCTAACCAACAAGATAGCGGTTCTAATAGCAACATGCGATGTGTGCTCCTCTGTAATAGTGGAGCAGGATATCCGTGTAGGGATAGCCTTGAGCGGCCATGTTTGCGGCTCCTATTTGGCAAAGGCCTACTCCATGTCCCCATCCAGCACCTTGCAAGCGGAAACGAACTGGGCTGTTAGTATTGTCTCCTTCGTATTCAGGTGTAACTATAAATGCAGCACTAAGTAGGTGGTTTTCAGAGAGTGAACGACGTATCTCGAGTTCTTTTCCGATGACTTGTGTTCGCTTCGTTCCAACGATGCGAAGACGCTTGATGCGACCACCAGTCCCTCTTTCTACTGGCTTTAAGGCTTTGATCTCTCCATAATCTTCTCCTCGCTTTTTTTGAAGCAAAGCCTGAAGTTCGTCTTGGCTAATAACGACTTCCCAACGATAGAAATCAGGCGTAGTGCTGTGATCGTAATCTTGTAAAATGCGACCAAGAAGTTCTTTGTCGGATGTATTACAAAAATCGCTTTCATCACCACGGCCTGAATTTGTTATCCAAGCTTTGGCTGCGTCCTCATTTGTAAGATCTATTTTCTCTTCACTTGCGTTATCGGCGATACTCTGAAGATAGGGCACATCTTTTTCGCTCCAGCATGTAGAAAAGGTTTCAGTCACTCCACCACAACACTTTGAGAAGCGCGCATCGCATACGTTCGTCGTTTCATCGCATAGCACTTGACCTCGTGTTTCTCTAACAGCTCTTATGGCTTCTTCTGTTTGCCCTTCTATGCCTTGATAACGTTGACAATGGTCGTCTGCACAGACATCAAATAGGGCATGGTCTTCGCGATCGTACCATCGTATGAATTCATCATCCTTACGATTGAACTGGAAGAAGCCACCTTCCACCCGATTTTTTTGCTGCAATTGGTGCAAAAGCCACGAACGTGATATGACAGCATGCGCCTTTAGTAGTTCTAAGTCACTGGTAGCGTTCATCTCGCTACTTACAACGCTTTCTAAGTATTTTTCAACGTACACATCGTTGATTACCACGAGTTTTTCTTCATCAACGATAATTCGTAAAGTGCCTGGAAAGTTACGTTCTAACTGGCGCTCCCAGTGAAAGCCTATTCCAATGGAAAACTCTTGCAACGTAAATTGTGAGTTTTCTTGGTTGGTAGGATGGAAAGTTAGGCTGCTATAATGCTGTCCATTCCACAATATTGCTCCGTCTTCGCACGTCACTTCTTGCTGTCCATCAGCACTTTTTCCTTTTGCCACATATCCTCCATGAAGGCTGAAGCGTACACGAGCTGCAGTGAGAATCCCTACACTGACCAAGGGCTCTTGGTTGTCGCTGCTTGAGGAAATATGCGCGCGGACGGTTTTAGACTTAAGAGTTTGTGGCTTGAGTTTTCGTGCAATCCCTGCACACTCTGCCTCTGTCATGCATACCTCCCTGAGTATGCTCAATACATTTTTCTTCGTGACGGATCGGAAGTCGCTCTCGCGTGGAGTTATGATTAAACCTCCCATATCCACAGCCCCTGGACTGATGAGTAACCCTCCTTCATTTTCAGGTTTGAAGTAGATGTCTGGCCGGTGTTTCTTGCGGGGGAAAATGATAGTTATTAGTTTATCTGCTTCAGCCACTCCGCCTTTTTCGAGCCAACAGATGACGTTCACATCGGGTTCTGCAAGTTTTTGCTTCTCTGACAGCAACCCAATAAGTTTTTCCAACAAATAAGTATTGGGCTCTTTTGCATCTGTTTCAATGACAAATGCTGGGCAAGCGTATCCTGTCAGTAAACTGATGGCTGCTTTGCTATGCAATTCCTGTTGTTCTTCCATTTCAGCTTGTTGGCTATCATCGAGCGGATACAAGCGGGTGAGGTGCGTAGCATAGTATTTCCAATCGCGCTGTATAGGGATTGCGTCGCGACTTCCTGCCTGCAAATGCCCATGGTCAGGGGCTGAGGCTCCACAACGAGGACCGTTGTAGAATATGACATAATCCTGCATCTTGGCAGCGATATTCAACATGCCTTGCATCATAATGGAAAATTGCTGCGGACGATGACGCCTCAAGGCTATGGTGAGATGATGGGGCAAGATTGGGAAAGGATTGACCAGTATGTGGAATAGTCCCTCAACGGGAAGGTCGATCTGCTGTGGCGGCCGGTTTTTGTCGCATAGGAAGCAAGGGCGCTTTTTCACTTCGCTTTTTTTGACCTTAGCAGTCGTTGAAGAGATGCGTGCAGGGTTGTATTGTACGATAAGTTTTATGCCTTCGTGCTCAAAAGTGCGCGTTTCCACGTTGTTTTTCAGTGCTTCAAATCGCTTTCTAACTTCATCCCACAAAGCCATCTGATGCTTGAAGAAGTCATCGGTCTCTTCATTGTTCGCACATTGTTTCCAGCTTTTGACCATTTGTTGGCGTGCTTTCAGCTCTATGGTGCGTAGGCTGTCTTTATAAGCGTTGTTGCGATTGACGCGATCTATACTCAAGGCGGCATCGCTATTGCCCTCCCAACGCCGGCAGAGATACAATTCATCGTAGATACGCCCTATCCTGTATTTTCGCGAAAGTGCAAGTCCTAAAGCATAGTCTTCGCCATAACTTGTATTGGGCACGCCTATTTTACGCAAGATTTCGGTGCGAAAAGCTCGAGGTGCACCAAGCCCATTGATGCGTAGGGCGTTATTGCGCCCGTTTTGGTCGGTCCACTCATTATGGGCAATAAGTCCTGGCGGCAATGTGTTGAGGTTAAAATCTACCATGCGATATGCCCCGATGACCATAGCGGTTCCTTCAGCTTCATTGAATTTCGCAACGATGCGCGCCAAAGTATCAGAACCGCTATACAGATCGTCGCTATCAAGTTGCACGGCATATCGACCGCAAAGCTCATGCCGAATGGCCATATCCCAACACCCACCAATGCCAAGGTCGTTTCGTTCGGGACGAATGACAATAAGTCGAGGGTCAGAGGCCTGAATTTCGTCCAGCACATCGCTTGTTCCATCATTGCTATGATTGTCAACGACTATCACGTTGAAGTCGAAAGGTGCTACCTGGCTGAGCGCGCTACGAACTGCATCGGCTATCGTACGCACGCGGTTGCGCACAGGAATTATAACGCTGGCTTCTATCTTAAAGGCCGTTTTCTCGGCGGGAACATCGTCAATTTCATCACCTGCCACAAAAGCACCGATGCGCTTCAAGTGGTCGGTACAAACACGCTCCATCTCGACTTGAACCTCGCGCATAGCGGGATTTACGTAATCAAATTGCTTTTCACCGCTTTTACGGAAGTCTGTTTTAACCTCTTCATAAAGACTTTCGTGCACGTGTAGGATTTGACCATTTCGGCTTAAGAAAAGTCTGAAGGCGTAGAGTGCACCATATTTTAGGCGACGAGATTTTTGTTCGCGTACGAAAGCTTTAAGCAATTCTGTGCGCACCACCCACAAGCCACCAAAGTCGAAATCGTCGCGCAGGCTACCTTCTTGATAGTCTATTTTTGGTGCGGCTTCAACCGTCTCACCGTCGCGCAGTGTGTGGTCGCTATAAAGCATTGCTGCTTGGGTTTCTTCAGCGACACGCATTAAGCGTTCTAATCCGCGATAGCCTATCTTCAGTGTAGTAGGTTTGGTAAAAAGGGCTGTATATGTGCCTTGTGCCTGCTTTGCGATGCGTTTGAAGGCTTCAAGGTTTCCCCATGGCAGTCCTTCGAAAACGTGCAAAGTATGTTCTCCACTTATAGGATTAGCAGGCGCAACGTTTTTAAGGTGATTGGTAGGCATTTTTATGTTTTAGAAGTTTGTGTGGTCAAGGTTTCAGAAAGGAGCAACATCGCTTGCAGGCGGCGCGAAGGGCATATCATCAGCCGGCGGTGGCAATTGAGCATCATGGGGCGGCGGTGCATCTTGTGTATTCATCCGTGAAGCAATCACATTTCCATGCTCACTCTCGGGCGGCGGTATGGCATTAGGGTCTTTGAGGTTTTCGAAACGGGCAAACTTACTCTTGAAGCGAAGCAACACATCGCCAACAGCACCATTTCGGTGCTTAGCAATGATTATTTCGGCCATTCCGTGCAGGTCGCGCCCTTGAGCATCGGCGTAAATGTGGTAGTATTCAGGACGATGTATGAAGGTTACGATGTCGGCATCTTGTTCTATGGCTCCACTCTCGCGCAAGTCGCTCAACTGAGGACGCTTTCCTTGCTCGCCTTCGCGACTTTCTACACCACGATTGAGCTGCGAAAGGGCTATTATGGGAATATTCAATTCCTTTGCCAATCCTTTAAGTGAACGGCTGATTGTGGATACCTCTTCTTGTCTGCTATGGAAAACCATACCCTGAGCATTCATCAGTTGCAGGTAGTCAATCATGATGACGCGCACCCCATGTTCGCGCACCAATCGACGCGCCTTGGTGCGCAATTCGAATACCGAGAGCGCAGGCGTGTCGTCAATATAGAGTGGTGCACCATACATTTCGCGTATTCTGTGGTCGAGTTGCCCCCATTCATAGGGTGCAAGATTTCCGCTCTTTATCTTTTCACCTGGAAGCTCACAAACGTTGACAATAATACGATTGACCAATTGCACATTACTCATTTCTAAGCTGAAGAGGGCTACTGGTATCTTCATATCTATCGCCATATTCTTGGCCATGGTCAATGCAAAAGCCGTTTTACCCATCGCGGGGCGTGCAGCCAAGATGATGAGGTCAGAGTCTTGCCAACCGTTTGTGATGCTGTCTAAGTCGGTAAATCCACTGGCAATGCCTGTGAGTCCGTCGCTCTGAGCGGCAGCTTTTTGGAGCTTTGAATAGGCTTCGTCAATGATAGGGTCTATTTGCGTATAGTCTTTACGCAAATTGGTTTGCGAAAGAGTGAAGAGCTCTCCTTCGGCTTCCTGCATCAGCTCGTCCACATCAACAGTAGCATCAAAAGCCTTTGTCTGAATAAGGCTGGTATAGGTGATCAGTTGGCGCGCCAAACTCTTTTGAGCCACAATGCGTGCGTGGTATTCCACATGCGCCGACGATGTCACTGCATTAGCAAGCTCGGTTACATAATAAGCCCCGCCTGCATCCTCCAAGGTGCCTTCACGCGCCAATTCCTCTGCTACAGTGAGGATATCCACCGGACGTTCTTGTAGCGCCAGTGTGCGAATAGCGGTATAGATCAGTTCGTGACGATGGTCGTAAAAGCTTGTTGGCTTTAGAATTTCGCTTACCAGCGAATAAGCCTCTTTCTCAATAAGCAAAGCACCGAGCACTGCCTGCTCCATTTGAGGTGCCTGAGGCTGTAAATGCCCATAGTTTACCTCTTCAGAATTAGCTTTGGGCTGCCTGCTTTTTGGGGTTTTAGCTGTCGGCATAAATAGCTATGATATTAGTTTTTTAACGTTTGCCCCGCAAAGTTACAGTTTTATATGATGTGGGCCTTGCTCTTGAGGACAAATTGCACGATTTGCACACAACTTTTAACCCAAATCGGTCATTAGAGTATTTATTTTTTGATCGCATTTGTAAGAGTATGTAAATAAACAATTAGACATTAGCATTTTCTAATGACCGCCATTAGAAAGTTCAACTTACAAACATATTACTATCAATTAGTTATGAGCTTGACCACACATTTTAGAGGTCTAATGAGCGATTTGGGTTGAAGCGAGTAAACACTTTGTTTGAGGCTTTCAAACACTTTGTTTGAAGCGAGTAAACTAAAATGTCTAATGACCGATTTGAGTTTAAGCATCATTGCGACTTCCCAAAAGCCCCAATGGAGAAAATTGAGTACTTAGGGCGTGTTTTCCTTGACATTTGCACTCCTTGAACCGAGGTTCGAGCTCGTTCAAACAACATCGGACCTAAAAAAAACCACATCGGACCTATTTTAAAATACATCCGATGTAGTTTTAACCAATTATCGCTCAATTTCTTATAGGATCTGCCCCCTTTATGTTCTTTTGCTAATGCAAAAATACGGATCTTGAGATCTTTTCAGCAAGGACAAAAAAGGCGGTTTCTAAGAGAGAGCTTTGAAGACCAATCAAGTCCTCTTTCCCAAACGGGCAGATACTAAAGTGTACTTATTTCTTAAAAAGAAAAGATCGTGTACCTGTGTTGTCACGAGCCACTAAGATGTAGCTCCCTGGGAGGAACTGGGAAGGCGTGTAACGACGGACTTGCTGTTTCTGATCGATAACAACGCCTGACACCGAGTAAACCGTGATGTCGGCGGGAGCTTGCAACCAAAGTGTGCTATGCTTCCACGTGAAATGAGGTCCCGTTGAAACATTCTTGATCCCAGTAGCCGAGGAGATGATTTCTATAGGTATGTCAAACACGTAGCCTTTGTATTGCTCTCCACAAGGACGAGGATCGCCCGACCATGCATCGTTGTAAACCAAACGAATACGCGACTGCCCAGGACGTGCACCCGCAGGCACTGTGATTTGATAATTGCCATTAAGCAAGCTTGTATTGGCTGTTTTAGCTGCTCCCTCGAAAGTCACGGCTTCTTCGCCAGCAAGCGCAAAAACACTGTCGCCATTCCAATCGGCATAAATGCCGAGGCGACAATAGCGGAGGTCATCATCGTTTTGGTCGGCTGTGGTGCGAAGTCTAAACGTGCTGCCTGCATTTACTTTGACTATCCCGGGCATCATGACATACCCGTTAGCACTTGGTGTCGTTGAGGTAAAGGTAGCATTTTGTGCCGCTTCGGTAATACGCACACTACGCAAGAAGCGATTGTTCACACTATTAGCCTGATTTGTAATCGAAACGTTACAATAGGCTTGCCCAACGTCGTAAACAGGTTGAGGCGAACCATTGAGTAAGCTCTCAATCGCATTGACACTGTATGCGGCATCGTAATAGCCCGTCACGTTAGCGTCAGCGAACAAAGCCACTGTGCGGTCAAGTTCCTCACGGGCAGAAGTGTTCCCTTCAGCATCGTAAGTAGCCCGGAGCATACGCACTTTCTCTGTGGCTTGAATACCTTCAATGAGCCGTTCATAGCGCACACTACTGCGTGGCCCAGGATAAACAACATAAGTATCGCCCGGGGGGAAGAGCTTGAAGCGAGAATCGCGCAGGGGGTCGTTGGTCCAGTCAATAAACGACCAGTGAAGCAGTCCGTCGAAATCGTTGGCTATGCAGAAGAGTGGCCAATAGGCTCCCTCGGCGGGCAGGCTACTTGTAAACGTATTGGGCTGGTTTTCGGTGCAGCAATAATAAGCTGTGCTATGCCAACCTTTAGCACGACGCTCTGCAAGTTGCGCAGCTGTGAAACGTTGGCCTGAAGCTATGCTATAGTCGCTGAGTTTGTCAAGCAATTCGCCATGATGATTTCCGGCAAGCACCATGTTCATACCTGGCACCACCTGTTGCAGCAAATTGTAGGCTGAAAGCATGTCGCCCAACCCACGCTCGTCCATAGCGATACAAGTTTTTTCAAACCAACCTTTTTCTTTAAGATGGGCAGCAAAAGCTTGAAGGAACGGGGTCCAAAGCGCTACGTATTCAGTGCTGCCAACGTTGCAAACAAGATCAACATTCTGACCTTGAGCCTCGTCGTAGTAACGGAAGGTCTTGTTCCAAGGTATCATGGAATAGCAATTGATTTGCTCGCTAATGCCACATTCGGCTGCAAACTCCACCCAGCGGTCAAACACGGTATAGTCGTAAGCCCACGTTCCATCGGTTTTTTTTGTAACTTGCACCATACCATCGTGAGGATCGTTGCTTTGCTCACCCCATGGTTCGTAGAAGAGCGTGGCAGTGACGCAGCGTTGCCCAGCGCGGCGCAACATCTCCATGAAAGGACGCAAAGCATCAAAATGAGCCTTGCTCCACTTCTCAACATTGTAGTACCGAGCTACGCTGAATGGTTGCTGCCAATAATCAAGTCGGAAGCTCCAATTGGCTGGTTCGGGAAGGGTTTTGTCAAGAATACGAATTGTAAGGTTTAGCTCTTTCTGAACTGCGGCATCGTTGCCAGCCGTAACAGTTAGTTTAGCCTTATAGTCACCAGGCGTGGCATCGCGTGGAATTTCGAGCGTCACCCACACGGGACGCACGCTTTTAGCTGGCAGGGAAATATTTGCTCCCGCAACATCAATAACATCGGGGCGCAACAATGTCGTAGAGTTACGGGGATTTGCCCCACAACCTAATTTCTGATCGCTCAATACGTAGCGAACGAAACGCGCCCAACCTTGCTCGGCAGGGATAATCGTCCCATCTGCTCCTTGCCACTCACTGAGCGAGACACCCATTTTGGTCACTGCTGTCTTACTAAATAGAACTGCTGCAACACTTACACGCTCTCCGCACCATGCATAAACGATGGTATCGCTTTTGAGAGCTGTGGCTGGTACTTCATATTTCAAGTAATGGGCATCTCGACTGCCCCATGTGGCATACAAGCCATTTTCAAGGGCCTCCCACCCCGAGCGGTCGTAGGAATAATTGTCTGTCGTTTCTATATAAGTACGGCCTATGCCAACCTGTGCTACACCATTGACGGTCATTGCAGCACTGAGAATGAAAAGAAAAAACTTTTTCATCGGATTGTTTTTTAGTATTGCCTAAAGCGGATTGCCCTCGGTATCATATTGTGTGAAAAGAAAGTCGTTGTAAGGATATTTCTGAACATGGAGCTCGCGTACACGCCGATAGAGCATAGCTCGCAAATTTTCTAAACCAGTCTTTTCGCGAGCACTGATAAAGAGTGTATCTTCACCGAGACGCGCCATCCAGGTTCGTTGCAGCTCAGAAAGCGAAATGTTTTCACGCGTAGGAGGCGTGAGGTCGTCGGGGTCTTTTTCCACCCATCGATATGCGTCAATTTTGTTGAAGATCGTGATGACGGGCTTCTCGGCACAACCGAGGTCGGCCAGTGTGCGCGTCACCACCTCTATCTGTTCTTCAAATTCGGGATGAGACACATCAACAACGTGAAGCAACAAGTCGGCTTCACGCACTTCGTCCAATGTGCTCTTGAAGGAGCTGACCAATTCTGTAGGCAACTTGCGAATAAACCCTACAGTGTCGCTTAACAAAAAAGGCAAGTTCTGAACAATAATTTTCCTAACGGTTGTGTCAAGCGTGGCAAAAAGTTTGTTTTCAGCAAAAACGTCACTACCCGAAAGCAGATTGATAAGCGTACTCTTCCCCACGTTGGTATAACCCACCAAAGCCACACGAATGAGACGACCACGGCCTTGCCGCTGCGTAGTTTTTTGCTTGTCGATTTCTGCAAGTCTCTTCTTGAGCAACGCCATTCTGGAAAGGATTATTCTTCGGTCCATTTCCAACTGTGTCTCACCTGGACCACGCAAACCTACCATACCTTTGCCGCCACCGCCGCCAGAACCGCCGCCTTGACGCTCAAGGTGGGTCCACATGCGGCGCAAGCGGGGAAGCATGTATTGGTTTTGAGCCAATTCCACCTGCGTCTTGGCATTAGCAGTGCGAGCGCGCATAGCAAAAATGTCAAGAATTAGCGAGGTGCGATCCAACACCCGAACGCCAAGCACCTTTTCAATGTTTTGCAATTGCTTGGCAGAGAGTTCGTCATCAAAGATAGCTATATCTATAGGCTCTTCAGCCTCATCGCATTGGTCAATAAAAGAACGTATTTCTTGCAATTTCCCGCTACCTACATAGGTAACACTGCTAGGCCCGTCCATACGCTGCGTGAATCGCTCCACACATTCCGCTCCAGCAGTGCTTGCAAGAAATTCAAGCTCGTCGAGATATTCTTTCGTTTTGCGCTCATTCTGAGACTTGGTACTCAATGCCACAAGTACACAACGCTCGGAATGAGGCTTGGTTGCCATGTTTTGTGTTTTCATAAAAATATGGGGGCGAAGATACAAAAAGATGTTTGGTTTTCAAGCAAAGACAAGCCCTTTTTCGTATTTTTGCACACAAAAGGTACAAACAATGATATATCAATGGAACTATACCACACCTGAGCCAACAGAAGTAGGAACAGCCACACACCTTGCTGCCGCTCTGGGCATACATCCTGTTTTGGGAAAGCTGTTGGTAGATCGTGGCATTGAGGACGAAGATGCTGCCCGCAGATTCTTTCGTTCCAAAATCACAGATTTGCATCCGCCAATGCTTATGAACGATATGAATAAGGCGGTAGGGCGGCTCTCTGAGGCCATTGACCGCCGCGAACGCATCATGGTTTTTGGTGATTACGATGTAGATGGCGTTACCGCCGTAGCTTTGGTATATAAGTTTCTGCGAAAACGCTATGACAACCTTGACTACTACATTCCTGACCGTTATGAAGAGGGCTATGGCGTAGGAAGCAAAGGCATAGACTTCGCTGCCGAAACGGGAGTAAAACTTATCATTGTGCTGGATTGCGGTATTAAAGCCGTAGATGAAGTGGCTTATGCTAAGCAGCGTGGCATTGATGTAATCATCTGCGACCACCATGTACCCGACGACAATTTGCCTGAAGCCGTTGCAATTCTTAACCCAAAACGTGCTGACAACCGCTATCCTTATGAGCATCTGTGCGGGTGTGGCGTGGGTTTTAAATTTATGCAAGCATACGCACAGACACGCGGAATAGCTTTCAACGAACTGACGGCTGTATTAGACCTTTGCGCAGTGAGCATTGCTGCCGACTTAGTACCCGTCACTGGCGAAAATCGCATCTTAGCTCACGCAGGTTTGCATCAACTCAACTCCTCGCCCAGTGTGGGACTACAAGCCATCATTGAGGTTTGCGGACTGTCTGACAAAGAAATCACGATGTCAGACATTATCTTCAAGTTGGGGCCGCGAATTAACGCATCTGGCAGAGTACAGAACGGACGTGAAGCTGTACGCTTACTCGTCGAAGAAGATGAAAAAGCCGCCCGCCTCCAAGCTGACAGCATCAACCTTTACAACGAACAGCGCAAAGAGCTTGACAAGCAAATGACTGAAGAAGCGGTAACCGTCGTTCGTCAGCAAGAAGGTGCCGAGGGGCATAGCGGCATTGCTATAGTAGGTTCACAATGGCATAAGGGCGTTATCGGTATTGTTGCCTCACGTTTGGTTGAACAATTTCACAAACCAACTGTTGTGCTCACCGAGAATGATGGGTATGCCACAGGTTCAGCACGCAGTGTAGGCGGTTTTGACGTTTATGCAGCTGTGCAGAGCTGCGAAGATTTGCTTGAAAATTTCGGAGGTCACACCTACGCCGCTGGTATGACCATGCGCATAGAATATGTTGAAGAGTTTCGACGTCGTTTCTTGGAATATGTTGACAAGCATATCACCGAAGAGCAAGTTCAAGCAACGCTTGAAGTTAACGGACTGTTAGAATTGAGCGACGTTTCTTATAAGTTCTATCAACAACTCTCTCGTTTTGCACCATTTGGACCAGGCAACGAAAAACCCGTCTTTTGTACAAACCGAGTTTATGACTACGGCACCAGCAAGGTTGTAGGGCGCGGACAAGAACACATCAAATTGGAACTGGTAGGAGAAGGAAGTAACAAGATTATCAACGGCATTGCTTTCGGCCAAAGTTCTCAAGCAAGGTACATTAAAACAAAGCGAGCCTTTGACATCTGCTACACCGTTGAGGAGAATGCGTATAAACGGGGTGAAGTACAACTGCAAATAGAGGATATTCGCCCGAGAGAATAAACAGAGCCAGGGTTGCTGCCACCCTTATAAGAATGGAACGTTTCTTATCAATTCTGCACAAATATTGGGGCTACACTTCGTTTCGCGGTATTCAAGCGGATATCATTAAAAGTGTTGCCGCTGGTCAAGATACACTGGGCCTTATGCCCACAGGGGGCGGAAAGAGCATTACGTTCCAAGTACCGACTATGGCAATGGAAGGCATTTGCATCGTTGTAACGCCGCTCATTGCTTTGATGAAAGACCAAGTCGATAACCTAAAGCGTCGTGGCATTGCTGCAGCGGCAATCCACGTAGGCTTGTCTCGCGGGGAAATGTTAAGACTCCTCGACAACTGTATATTAGGAAGCACCAAATTCCTGTATGTTTCTCCCGAGCGTTTAGAGACCGATTTATTTCTTGATAAAGTGAGTAGGATGAACGTGTGCCTGCTCACTGTTGACGAAGCTCATTGCATCTCACAATGGGGCTATGATTTTCGCCCCGCTTACTTGCGCATTGCTCAGCTACGCAAACATTTGCCACATGTTCCCGTTTTGGCACTTACCGCAACAGCAACTCCCCAAGTTGTTAGCGACATAGAACGACTGCTAAGAAATCCATTTACGGCAAAACACGTCAGCGACAATAGCTTCCACCGGTTTGTGATGAGTTTCGCACGCCCCAATCTTCGCTATGTTGTTCGCCCCACTGAAGATCCCCTCGGGGAAATCGACCATATACTGCGAAGTGTGTCGGGTTCTGCGATTGTTTACACGCGTAGTCGTAAGGGAGCTCAGGATATGGCCTCCAAGTTAGTGCAAATGGGGCATAGTGCTGTTTATTATCATGCAGGGCTCACCCCTTTAGACAAAGACACACGGCAGCGCATGTGGGTTGACGACGAATTTCGCGTGATGGTAGCTACTAACGCTTTCGGCATGGGTATTGACAAGCCAGACGTACGGCTGGTTATCCATGCCGATTTGCCCGACTGCATTGAATCCTATTTCCAAGAAGCAGGACGAGCAGGGCGTGATGGGGAAACAGCTTATGCGGTATGCCTAAGTAGCAATAATGATGGCAGAGCAATGAAAAAGCGCTTGGCTGATCAATACCCCAATGAAGACTATATTCGAAGTGTTTATGAAGCATTGGGCTCATTCTTCCAATTGGCTGTTGGCGACGGTCTTGATGTCACTTACGAATTTGACATCGGAAAGTTTTGCAGGGCTTTCAGATTTTATCCTTCAATGGTTGAAGGAGCTTTGAGCATCTTGACACAAGCGGGATATATCTATTACAGAGAAGACGATGCAGCACACTCACGCATACTCTTTCTGACAGAACGCGACGAACTATACCGGCTGAAGCATTTACCACCTCTCTCAGAGCGCATAATCGGTGCTATCTTGCGCACTACAACTGGTGTGTTCAGCGAATATGCCACTATTTTTGAAAAAGACATAGCAGAGCGTGTTCAATGTACACCTGAAGAAGTTTACGAAACCCTCAAAGCCCTAACTCGTCAACGTATTTTACACTACATCCCCACCAAGCACGTTCCTTTCATTACCTTCACCCGCCGAAGAGAAGAAACCAGACATCTGGCCTTAGCGCATCAAATACTAAATCTGAGAAAGATTGAAGCTACAAAGCGAGCTGAAAAAATGCTGAACTACACCTTAGACAAATCCCAATGCCACAGCCAATATCTGCTCAGTTATCTTGGAGAGACAAAAAGCCCACCATGCCGACATTGCGATATTTGTCTCTCTCAGAAAAAAAACAAACGCTGGAAAGAACTTGCAGATAAACTTATGGCTCTATTGCAAGACAAAGGACAAATCCCTCTTGAAAAATTTCGCATTGCAGGCTATGACTCTCCCACCCACCATAAAGCCATACAACATCTGGTAAGCGAAGAACGTATTTTCTTGAACCAAAACTCAGTATTTATAAAGCAATAAATGCAAACTCACATTAAAACCAATTCCTCTAAAGCTTGGCTATTGGCTATTCGCCCCAAAACCTTGAGTGGAGCATTAGTACCTGTATTAGTGCCCACCGCCTTAGCCATTGCAGATGGGAAAGCCAAACTTTTGCCTGCCATACTCTGTGCTACCTTTGCCCTTTTGATGCAAATAGCCGCCAATCTCATCAACGACTATTGGGACTATCGTTCTGGCACAGATGGTGCCGATCGTTTAGGCCCTGAACGCGCCATGGCTCAAGGATGGATTACCCAAAAAGCAATGCTATGGGGCATTGCGCTAAACCTCCTCTTGGCGGTAGGTGTGGGCATTGCGTTGCTCCTATCTACGCTCCAAGCCTTTGAAGGTAGCCCCGAAAAATTGGTATATACACTCGTGGGTATAGGCTTTGCGTGCATTGTGGGCGCATTTATCTATTCCCTGCTATTGAGCTATATAGGGCTTGGCGACATCTTGGTCTGGTTGTTTTTCGGGTTTGTACCCGTCCTTGGAACTTACTACGTCCAAGCCTATACGATTACCCCCGCTGCGTGGATAGCAGCCGCGGCCTGCGCACTGGTTATTGACACACTCTTGGTGCTCAACAACTATCGCGACCGCGACACTGACCGCAAATCGGGCAAGCACACGCTCGTCAGCGTTGGAGGCGAACGCTTCGGACGTTACTTCTATTTCATACAGGGGGTTGCAGGCTGTGCTTGTGGATACGCCTTAGCTTATATGGGCTATCCTGTGGCACGCTTGGTAGTATTCTACCTTTATTTCCATCTCACCACGTGGCACCTCATATCAAAGATACGTGAAGGACGTGAACTTAATCATGTTTTAGGCCTCACAGCTCGCAACATCCTCATCTTCGGCCTATTACTTTCCGTAGGAATGCTGTTGGAAAACTGAATCTATCTGACAATTGGACCATTTACAACGGTGCTTCGTTTCTAATAGCACGCTGAAAGTCAAATAGTAAATAGCTCATTTGTCAAATATATCTATTTCTATAGCAAAGGTTGTGCCGTGGCCAGCTTGGCTATCACGCACATAGATGCGACCGTTATGGTATTCTTCAATGATGCGCTTTGCTAAAGATAGGCCTAATCCCCAACCACGCTGTTTGGTGGTGAAACCTGGGCGAAAAACATTATGAAAGTCTTTGCGAGGAATGCCTTTACCTGTGTCGCTTACCAATATAAGTGCCCGCCCCTCGCGAAAGGCAAGACTAAGACTGAGACGTCCTATTCCGTTGGGAATAGCATCAATGGCGTTGCGACACAGATTTTCCAATACCCATTGAAACAATGGAATGCATAACATACTATTAAGAGACTCTGCCTCGGGTTCTATGCGCAGAGTTACTGTAACTTGTTCGGGAGCACGGCGACGCATATAGTCGGTTGTCGTACGAAGTACAGAAGCAATGTTTCCGAGTTTAAGTTCGGGGCGGCTACCTATTTTAGAAAAGCGATCGGCTACAAGTTGTAGGCGCTCCACGTCGGTTTCCATCTCCTTTATCATGCTTTCGTCGGTCTGTCCTTCTCGCAAAATCTCTATCCATGCCATGAGACTACTAATAGGTGTGCCAAGTTGATGAGCCGTTTCGCGCGAAAGACCTACCCAAACGCGATTTTGCTCGGCTCGCTTAGACGATAGGATGGCAAAAAGCGACACAAAAAGAAAAAGGGCGGTGACACAAAGTTGTATGTATGGATAGCGGGCAAGACGTTGAAGCATCACACTCTCACCGTAACAGACTTGAAGAGAACCTAAACTACTACTATCACTTCGGGTGAGCTCAATCCGAATAACATGGCCTGAACGCTTCATCTCAAGTGCACGAAGCTTGACATTATGGAGGCTGTCTCGAATTTCTTGGCGCGAGAGGTTTACATTGCGAGACTCTAAGACTTCATCGCGTTCGTCAAGGACGACTACTGGTATCGTGTGGTTACTTTCAAGCACCTTTAGGACTAAAGCAAGGTCGGTGTTGCTATCGGCTTGCGACATAGCACGCATAGCCTCAGCCCAAACACCGACGTTGCGTTGTTCCTCTGCTTGGAGGTCGCGTGTGAGGGAGTAGGACACAAATAAAGAGCCCGCCACGATGAGCACAGCGGCGGCGACAAGGGCTATCTTGACGTGGCGCAGGCGATCGGTCCAATTCATTTCTTTCCCATACGTGCTTGAACGACGTTGACAATGTAATCACCAATCTTTTCGCATTCACTGATCACGTCCATATACATGGTCCCTATGGCGTAGTTGTATTGATGCTTGTCAATATCAAGAATATTCTGCGAACGGAGCTGATTGCGATAGTTGTTGATCTCGTGCTCTATGTTGTATGAACGGTTAATGTCAAATTGGCTCTTTCGCCCTGAGAGCAAACGATTCATTTGCTCTATGCTGGCATCAACGAGCGTGAACATTTGGTGCATATGCTGCTTTTGGCTGTCTGTAAAATGTTCGTTGCCAGCCAATTTACGGTTGATGGTGCGAGCGATGTTAAAACAAGAATCGCCTATGCTTTCGAGTTCGCTGATTTGACGCAGCATAGAACGAGTCTTATCCTTTGACTCGGGTGAAAGACGTGCCTCGCTGACTTCGTCTAAGTACTTCGCGATTTCGATTTCCATGTTATCACTGATGGCTTCGTACTTTTGAATGCGCGTATATTGCTTTGCAAAATCTTCGTTTTTGAGTTCTAAAAGCGCTTTGCAGATACCGAACATCTTCGCCATTCGCCTGCCAAAAGCGGATATTTCTTTTTGTGCTGCAAGAAGTGAAAGCTCTGGCGTTTCTAACATACCGCCCGTTATAAACTGCAATTTCGAATCCTCTTCATCTTCGTCCACCTTTGTGGGAGCGATGACACGACAAACGAATTGTTCTATTTGCGGAACAAAGCCTATAAGCAACAACGTGTTCAAAAGGTTGAATGCAGTGTGGAAGGCCGCCAAAACCACTGAAACTTTCAGCGGATATGCTGAGTCTGAATAAGGCATAGCTACATCAAAACCCACTATACTGCAAACAGCTCCAAAAAAAGGTTTAAGCAATAGCATCACCCAAACCACCCCAATGACATTGATGCTCAAGTGGGCAAAAGCGGCTCGCCGGGCTTGGGTGTTGGCAGACATTGCTGCAATGTTTGAGGTAATAGTGGTGCCGACATTCTCTCCCAACACAAGCATTACACCTTGTTCAATTGGGATAATACCTGTAGCGCAAAGCGTCATTGTCATAGCCATAATAGCCGCTGACGATTGCACGCAGAGTGTCAGCACCGTACCTATTAACAAGAAAAGTAAAGAATTCCAAATCGTCAAGTCGTTGAAACGTGCAAAAAAGGCTTGAAGTACTCCATTGGCATCGCTGGTTACAAGCTCAAAGCTTGTTTCTCTTAGTGTAGTTAGGCCGAGGAAAAGGAATGCTATACCAAAAAGGAAATCCCCGCCAACTCGATGCCGCTTCATGTAGATCAGAATGATCCCAATGAAAAAGGCTATCCAAACGTAATTGCCTATATTGAAGCCAAAGTCTAATGCCATAATCCACGCCGTTATCGTTGTGCCGATATGCGCTCCCATTATGACGCTGATAGCTTGAACAAGCGTGAGCATACCTGCATTGACAAACGAAACGGTCATCAAGGTGGTGGCTGTGCTTGATTGCACAGCGGCAGTAACAAACATGCCCGTAAGCATACCAGAGAAGCGGTTGGTTGTCATTGCGCCTAATACGTGTCGCAGCTGGGGACCAGCCATCTTTTGCAGGCTTTCGCTCATGGCTTTCATACCAAACATGAGCAATGCCAACGAACCTAAAAGCTTAAGGAGAACCATTAATGACATGACTTTGACTTTTTTGCGTGACAAAGTTAAGCGTTCGTTACCTTTCTTACTCAACATTCACTAAAAACTTACTCTTTTGCCTAAAAAAAGCAATGACAAAGCACTTTTTCGTCTGACTTTTAGAAAGAAAAGCCTATCTTTGCGCCCAAATCTTTATACAAATTTGATTTATTGATCATTTCTAACGCAATGAAAGTAACTTTAGAAAAGCCTGCCGCACATCGTGGCGTTATTACCGTTAACATTGAGAAAACTGACTACACTACACAAGTAGAAAAAGCACTTAAAGACTATAAGAAAAAAGCCCAGATGCCAGGGTTCCGTCCTGGCATGGTGCCTATGAGTGTTATTCAGAAACGTATTGGTGCTTCTGTCAAAGCCGAAGAAGTTGACAAAGTGGTGACAAAAGCTCTTTTCGACTATATTCGTGAAGAAAAAGTTCCCGTACTTGGAACACCCATTGCCGACGAAACTCAAGAGCCTCAGCGTATAGAAGCACAAGACGACTTTATCTTTAAGTTTGAAGTAGCTTTAGAGCCCGAGTTTGATGGAACACTTAGCTCCAAAGATAAGGTTGATTACTATGACATCACAGTTGACGATGCTCGTATAGACGAACAAATAAAAGGCTTTCAACAACGTGCGGTGCATCCCATAGAAGCCAATGAATACGAAGATGGTGATGTGCTTCGTGGCAACATTTGCGAACTAGACGAAAATAAGGCACCTAAGGAACAAGGTGTTGCAGCTGATGAAGTATCGTTGATGCCCAAGTATTTCAAAGCTGAAAAGCAGAAAACTTACTTTGAAGGAGCCAAAAAGGGAGATGCTATCATTTTCAATCCTTCAATAGCAAACGATGGAAACGAAGCCGAAATGGCTGCTATCCTAAAGTTGCCCAAGGAAGACGCTGTGACTCACACAGGCGAATTCATGTTTACCATCACCGACATTTCACGCATGGCTCCTCATCCTGTAGATCAAGAGCTTTTTGATCAAATCTATGGTAAAGACGTGGTGAAGAGCGAAGAGGAATTTCGCAGTAAGATCAAAGAAGAACTTACACAACAGTTTGCAGCAGACAGCGACTATCGTTTGTTGATTGACATCCGTCAGTATCTTGAAAAGCGCGTAGGAAAGTTGGAATTTGATGAAGAATTGCTGCGCAAAATACTAAAGGCATCCAACGACGAGAAAGAAGCCAAAAAAATTGACGAAGACTTTGACAAGAGCTTAGCTGAACTGCAATGGCACTTGATGCGCAACAAACTCATCGAACAAACAGGCATAAAGGTTGAGCCACAAGAATTGCAAGCCGCAGCCACACAATCCGCACGTTTCCAATTTGCTCAATACGGAATGACAAACATTCCTGAAGAGTATATGAAGCAATATGCTGACAAGATGCTTCAAGACGAAAATCAACGCCGCAACTTGATTGAACAAGCCATAGACACAAAGCTCTCTGCTGCCTTGAAAAATGTTGTAACGTTAACCCATAAGCAAGTGTCGCTGGAAGACTTCAACAAGCTCTTTGAAAAGGCATAAGACACCATCTGGCACACTTTTCGCTTTTCAGTCCACGCTGGTGACACGAAGACGCGCTGGCAATTGCCTACCATTTGCTTCGCTTCGCGTCATCAGCGTGAAACTTTTTATTTTATAAACCCAACAACAATGACTACAAAAGACTTTAAAAAATTCGCAATGTCCCATACGGGTATTAATAGTATGGTACTTGATGATGTTATCAAGGCTCAGAACCAATACTTGAATCCATACATCCTTGAAGAGCGCCAACTCAACGTCACACAGATGGACGTATTCTCCCGTCTAATGATGGACCGTATCATCATCCTTGGCACACAGATTGATGACTATACAGCCAATACGCTTCAGGCTCAATTGCTTTATCTCGACAGTTCTGACCCAGGAAAAGATATCAGCATTTACATCAACTCACCTGGCGGAAGCGTATATGCAGGATTAGGTATATACGACACAATGCAATTCATACAATCGCCCGTAGCCACCATCTGTACTGGAATGGCTGCATCAATGGCTGCTGTATTGCTCGTTGCAGGAGAAGAAGGTAAACGTAGCGCACTTACACATAGCCGTGTGATGATCCACCAGCCAATGGGTGGTGCTCAAGGACAAGCTAGCGATATCGAAATCACTGCACGCGAAATCCAAAAGCTGAAGAAAGAACTCTATACAATCATTGCCAATCATTCCCACACAGATTTTGACAAAGTTTGGGCCGATAGCGACCGTGATTATTGGATGACAGCACAAGAGGCCAAGGACTATGGAATGGTTGATCGCGTACTGCTTAAATCATCCGCTATAGAATCATAAATAGAAACTGATGGCCAAGAAAAATCATACAGAGCATTGCAACTTTTGTGGACGACGTCAAGACGAAGTGCCCATGTTGCTAACAGGCATTGATGGGGCTATATGTTCTGATTGCGCGTCTCAAGCAAATGCTGTCGCTGAAACGGAATTAAAACGCTATAAAGACATTTACGCTGATAATGAAGGGCGCCCTCTTTCAGGCTTGAAGGAACAGAACATACCCCGTCCACATGAGATAAAAGATTTCTTGGACAAGTATGTTATTGGCCAAGATGAAGCTAAGCGCACTTTATCTGTAGCAGTTTACAATCACTATAAGCGACTTGAAAACAAGCAACGCCTCGGCAACTCTACAGAAAGCGACGATGTTGAGATAGAAAAATCCAACATCATTATGCTGGGGCCGACTGGTACGGGGAAAACGCTTCTTGTACGCACTATTGCCCGCTTGCTTGACGTTCCTTTCACTATTGTTGATGCCACGGTCTTCACTGAAGCTGGGTATGTTGGCGAAGACGTTGAGAGTATTCTATCAAGACTGTTGCAAGTCTGCGACTACAATGAGGCTCTTGCACAGCGCGGTATTGTTTTTATTGATGAAATCGACAAGATAGCTCGCAAGCAAGACAACCCATCCCTTACGCGCGAAGTAGGCGGTGAAGGTGTTCAACAATCTCTCTTGAAACTCTTAGAGGGGAGCGTAGTCAACGTTCCACCAAAAGGGGGACGCAAGCATCCTGATCAAGATTTCATCCATTTAGATACGCGCGAGATCCTATTTATATGCGGTGGAGCTTTCGAAGGTCTTGAACGCAGAATAGCTCGCCGACTTGGTTCACGCACTGTGGGATATACTAATGTAAGAAACACCGCTCGCCTTGACGAGGAAGACCTTATGCGCTATGCCGAACCTCAAGATCTGCGCTCCTTTGGGCTGATACCTGAACTCGTAGGACGCTTGCCCGTTATCACAGCCTTGAGACCGTTGGACGAACAAGCACTGCGAAGAATTTTGCTTGAACCAAAGAATAGCATCGTAAAGCAATACACCAAACTCTTTGAAATGGATGGAGTACAGTTGGTTTTCGAGGAAAGTGCTTTAGACTTTATCGTGAAGCAAGCCATACAATATAAACTTGGTGCACGCGGTCTTCGCAGCATCACCGAGCGGATTATGAAAGAAGCCATGTTCGATGCCCCGAAACTTTCTAAAGACTCTTCCAAGCTCTATGTCACTGCAGATTATTGTCGTGAGCAAATAGCTAAATATGCACCGCCATTAGTTTAGCTCAAGGGAATAAGCCTTTATTGCCTTTACCCAATAACACCAAATCTCTTTCATGTATTAAAATGAGAACCTTTTCTGCTGAAGATATTGCTGCAATTACAGCTTGGTACGAAACGAACAAAGATCGCCTCCCAACCAACGTTCAAATAGCTCCAGGAGAGATCGTCACGAATGTTCCAAAGTTTCTTAAGCATCTTCTGAGCATCGCACAAGCAAACTATAGCAACCCTACTTTTTCTCGCGAGATACAATATCTGTTTGATTTGAAGGACCTAATAGAAAACACAAAACCATGAAAAAAATCCTCTTTCTTATCATGTTTGCGTTTGTTGCAGGCTCAACAGAGGCACAGATAAACAAACCATTTACCATTCCAGAAGTCAGTGGATGGACGGCCGGGGAGGGTGTATTCGCCGCTACCGGACGCATACTTGTAAAGAACAAGGACAAAGCAGCGTTGGATGTTGCCAATCAGCTTTGCGTTGATGCCAAGCAACTCTTGAGCATGGACCTTCGCGTAGAAGGAGGCCGTGAACGTGCGGGAGATATTATCATTCGCACAGACGATTTGCGTGCATTAGGCTCTGAAGGTTATCAACTCCGTATTGGCAAAAGTGTAGAAATCACAGCAGCGACCCAGCAAGGACTCTATTGGGGCACGCGCACTTTGCTGCAAATGATGGAGCAAACTGCTGGTCACACACTGCCTTGCGGCACGATTACCGACAAACCGCAATATGCCCATCGTGGTTTTATGATCGATTGCGGACGAAAGTATATCCCTATGGATTATCTCAAGAAACTTGTCCGGATAATGGGATATTACAAGATGAACGTGCTTCAAGTTCACCTCAACGACAATGGTTTTAAGCAGTATTTTGGCAACGATTGGTCAAAGACTCAAGCCGCGTTCCGCTTAGAATGCGACACCTATCCTGGTCTCACTGCTCGCGATGGGAGCTATACGAAGCAAGAATTTCGCGAGCTATGCCACTTAGCCAATCGTTATGGAGTAGAAATCATCCCAGAAATAGACGTTCCTGCCCACTCTTTGGCCTTTACGCACTATCGCCCATCGCTTGCAAGCGAACAATATGGAGCCGATCATCTTGATTTATCCAATCCCGAAGTATATAACTTCCTTAACGGCCTTTTCAAAGAGTATCTTGAGGGGGACAATCCAGTTTTTGTTGGACCGCGAGTGTGCATTGGGACGGATGAATATAGCAATGCCGATCAGCAGGTGATAGAACAGTTCCGCTCCTTCACCGACCACTATATCCGTCTTGTAGAGCAATATGGGAAAACGGCTGTAGTATGGGGTGCACTGACACATGCGAAAGGGACCACACCAGTAAAAGCAGATGGTGTCGTGATGAATTGTTGGTACAATGGCTTCGCTAAGCCCAGCGACATGAAAGAGCTTGGCTACAAGTTAGTCAGCATTCCCGATGGAGCTGTTTACATTGTGCCCGCTGCGGGATATTATTATGACTACCTCAACATAGAGCATCTCTATAATTCGTGGACACCAGCCCACATTGGCAATGAAACTTTTGAGGAAGGCGACTCGGCAATATTAGGAGGTATGTTTGCTGTATGGAACGACCATCCAGGCAATGGCATAACGGTCAAGGACATCCACCATCGAGTGATGCCTGCCTTGCAAACGCTATCCGCAAAATGTTGGAGCGGACAGACGGTCGGTTTCCCCTTTACCGAATGGAATGAGCAGCGCACCAAGCTCAGCGAAGCACCTGGCGTAAACGAACTCGGACGATTAGGAACAGAACCCCGACAAACCGTGTTCCAACAAGAAAAGGTAAAACCCGGCGATACGCTTTCTGTAGAAGAAATCGGCTGGGACTATGCTGTCACGTTTACCATAGATTGTCAGAAAGAAAGCAAAGGAACCATTCTTTTTGCAAGTGACAATGCAACGTTTTTCTTATCCGACCCCGATGAAGGCAATATAGGCTTTGCTCATGATGGCTATTTAGAGACATTCAACTACCGACTGCCCGAACAAGGTCAAGTTACCCTCACGATTGAAGGAACAAACACGATGACGCGGCTACTCATTGATGGTCGTGAACGAAGCAAACTTGAACGCGAAGAGCTCTATGTAGCCGATGAAGCACATCAGTATCGCCTCAGCCGCAACACAACCATCGTTCCTCAGAATGGTGCTGGCCAGCAATGGTTTCCGAAAGTCTTTTCCAAAGGAGCACGCATGTATCACGTTCGAACCCTTGTATTCCCGTTACGACGTGTTGGTCAGTTCAACAGTTCTGTAACCAATCTGACAGTGAAGAATTTCATTTAGTCAAACAACACGATGACGTTTAGCCTCTCCCAACTAAACAAAGCCATTGCACAAGCCGTCCAATCGCATTTTCCCGATCGCTATCAAGTAATAGCCGAAATCAGCGAAATCGGCACTCGCGCCTCAGGGCATTGCTACCTCAACTTCATAGAGAAAGATGCCATCTGGGGCGAGACTGTAGCCAAAGCCCCTGCTCATATATGGCGCGGAAAGTGGAACGCCATCAATACACGTTTTCAGCAACAGACTGGCCAGGAGCTCCAAGTAGGCATGAAAATCTTGGCACTTGTTGAGGTTGACATGCACATGCAGTATGGCTATTCCCTAAACGTCATTGACATAGACCCCTCCTATACGCTCGGCGAAAAAGCAGCCCGCCGACAAGCCGTCATACGTCAGCTAAAAGAAGACGGCGTGTATGACCTCAACCGAGAACTCTACTTGCCCCGACCCGTTCAGCGTTTGGCAGTTATTTCCAGCAAAACCGCAGCAGGCTATGGCGATTTCTCGGAGCAGCTCAAACAGTCGGGCTACTCGTTCAGCATAGAGCTTTTTGAAGCAGTCATGCAAGGCGATGCCGCGCCGAGTTCCATCATAAAAGCTCTTGACAGAATCTTATGGGGTAACAAGATCTTCGACGCCATCGTAATTATCCGAGGAGGTGGGGCTGCCGATGACCTATCATGCTTTGACGATTACGAATTAGCTTCCTGCATAGCACAGTCAGACTTCCCCGTCCTTTCAGGAATAGGCCACGAGCGCGACGTCAGTGTCGTTGATATGGTAGCCCACCAATCTCTCAAAACCCCCACAGCCGTAGCCGCCTTCCTCATCAATCTTCGCGACGAAGAATATCGCCTACTCGACAACCTCAAAACACGTTTAGACAAAAGTGTAAACCTCCACATTCAAACCCTGCGCTATGCAATAGCCACGCGCGCCAACAGTCTGCAACTTGCAGCCATTTCCCTCATCCACAGAGCACGAGCATCGACCACCTCGCTCAACACACGCCTGCAAACCATACCTCAAGCTCGTATCCGCACAGAAACCATGCGCATAGCCGCCTTCCAAAAACAATTAGATCTACTCAACCCTCAAAACATTTTAGATCGCGGCTACAGCTTTACTACCAAAGACGGCATCCTCGTCCGCGATGCCAAAACCCTCGTAGCAGGCGACACACTCACCTCTCATTTCAAACACGGTAAGATCCTTAGTAAAGTCATCCGCTAAACGTAGAAAATAATGGAACAAGTATATACATACACCCAAGCAATAAAACGCGTTGAAGAAATCGTTTCTTCATTAGAGCGCGGCGAACTCGACATCGACAAAATGGCCGATGCCATCAAAGAGGCACAACAACTTCTAACCTTCTGCACACAACGTTTAGACGGCGTAGAAGCACAAACTAAACAGCTATTTGAAGACAATGGGCAAGGGTAAATTACAAAAGTTTGCTGAAATGAAAGCCTTTCCACATGTAGTGGAATGTCCTTTCCCCTCCGAAACCGAACGGCCTCACCCACTCTCAGGGCAGTGGGGCAAGTCATTCTTCCACAACGACAACCCCATCGTGCTCGAACTGGGCTGCGGACGTGGCGAATACACCGTAGAACTTGCCAAACTCTTTCCCAACAAAAACTTCATAGGCATCGACATCAAGGGGGCACGCATGTGGGGCGGAGCCACAGCTGCCCAAATCTTAGGGCTCAAAAACGTAGGTTTCTTACGCACGCGTATTGAGTTTATCGACCATTTCTTTGCCCCCAACGAAGTAAGCGAAATTTGGCTCACCTTTTCCGATCCTCAAATGAAGAAACCACGCAAGCGACTCACGGGTTCTTTTTTCCTTGAACGCTACCGCCACTTCCTCGTTGACGAAGGAACCATCCATGTAAAGACCGACTCCTATTTCCTTTTCACCTACACACGACTTTTGGCCGAAAAGAGCAACCTACCCCTTACAGCATGTATGGATGATATCTATCACCAATTGCAAAACACGGACGAACTCACTCGCCAAATCCTTTCCATCCACACCTACTACGAAAACCAGTGGCTCAGCCGAGGCATAGCCATAAAATACCTCCGCTTCAATCTCCCCCACGAAGCTCCCCTCCTTGAACCCACCGAAGAAATACCGCTTGATGCTTATCGCAGTTTTAACCGCTGGCGACGCACATCAATTTGACAATTGGACAATTTACAATTTACCACTGCGCTTGAAACATCCGCAAAATGGTCAATTCGTAAATTGTCCAATTGTCTAATGTGTGGTTTGACAAAATGTAAATAATTCATACTTTTGCGCTATGCAAGCAATCATTTTGGCCGCGGGCATGGGTAAACGCCTCGGCACACTCACGAAAGAGAACACGAAATGCATGGTGCGCGTGAATGGCATCGCACTCATCGACCGTCTGCTCACGCAACTCACCGCCGTAGGGCTGCGGCGCGTGGTGATCGTCACCGGATATCAGGGAGAAAAGCTGCGAAACTTCATAGGCTCGCGCTATGATGAAGCTTTCCCCATCGAATACGTGGACAACCCCGATTACGCGCATACAAACAATATCTATTCGCTCTACTTGGCGCGCGAGAAAATGGCTGAAGACGAAACGTTGCTCATTGAGAGCGACTTAATCTTCGAAGACGGCATCATTCAAATGGCAGCGACAAGCCGAGAACCAGCGGTGGCTCTTGTAGCGAAGTATGAGCCATGGATGGATGGGACGATGGTGCGTATGGATGCCGAGGGGCACGTGACGGGCTTTGTTACTAAGCGCGACTTCCACTACGAAGAGGCTCACACGTATTTCAAGACGGTGAACGTTTATAAATTCAGCGCAAAGTTTAGCCGAGAGCGCTACATACCGTTCCTCGAAGCCTATCGCCAGGCGTTGGGCAGCAACGAATACTATGAACAAGTGCTGCGCGTCATTGCTTTCTTAGACAGCACTGAACTGAGGGCACTTCCCGTGGGTGAGCGCAAGTGGTATGAGATTGACGACATTCAAGACCTCGACATTGCAGAGGTGATTTTTTCTGATAAAAACGACAAGCTGGCCCGCTACACAAAGCGCTACGGCGGCTATTGGCGCTTCCCATACCTGCTCGACTTTTGTTACCTTGTAAATCCCTACTTTCCGCCTCAGCGGATGAAGGACGAACTGCGTGCCGCAGCCGACACGCTACTCACTGAATACCCATCGGGAATGCGCGTATGCACGTTGCTGGCAGCTAAATGCTTTGGCATTGACCCTAAGTACATTGTGCCCGCTGCCGGAGCGGCTGAATTGATTCGTATTATTATGGAAGAACAAACGGGGCGCGTCGGCATGGCATGGCCCACGTTTGAGGAATATCCCAACAGACTGAAAGAGGAGCAGCGCGTGGTATTCACGCCCACAAAACCTGGCTTTCGCTACACCGCTGACGACCTCATGGAATACTTCGGTGAACACCAAGTAGAAATGCTTGTGGTCATCAACCCCGACAATCCCTCAGGTAATTATTTGCCGCGCGAAGATGTGCTACGGCTCGCTGACTGGTGCAACGAACGGGGCATCTGCTTGCTGTTGGACGAAAGTTTTGCTGACTTTAGCCAAAGAGGTGTGGACGATACGCTTATTGAAGAACAAACACTCGCGCGCCATCCCAATCTGATCGTGATGAAAAGCATTTCGAAGTCGTATGGAGTGCCTGGGCTTCGCCTTGGTGTCTTGGCCGGTGCCGATGAAGCACTTCTCAATCGCGTGAAGCGTGCGCTTCCTATTTGGGGCATCAACTCCTTTGCCGAATACTACATGCAGATATACAATAAGTACGATGCCGACTATCGCCGAAGCCATGACAAGTTTGTAGCCACACGCGAACAATTCAGCAAAGCGTTGGAGCAAGTGCCCTATCTAAAAGTATTTCACTCCGAGGCCAACTACTTCCTTTGCGAAGTGCTACCGCCCTACAATTCAAGGACGCTGACCGAAAAACTGCTTGTGGAACACGACATCCTAATCAAAGACTGCAGCACCAAGAAAGCTTTCAACGGAAATAGTTTCATACGCATTGCCGTGCGCGATGAAGCCGACAATCAGCAATTGTTGGAATGCCTCATGAAAGGCTAAAGCGTTCGCAGAATAGTCAAATAGTAAATTGTCCAATTGTCAGATATATGCATCTCTATCGCGACGAACTCTTACGTCAGCATTTTCCGGCACCCCGGGAGTGTGTGAAATGGGTGAAACACTGTTTTCTCACCAAGCACGAAGCCGACTTGCCGCCCAAGACAAGCCTGCATCCGCAAGGCACCGATTTTTTCAACACAATGCCTTGTCTGCTGCCGCCTGAGGCTCATCGATACGGCGTGAAAGTTGTTCATCGCATTGCGGGAGCCACACCCTCACTCGGAGGAACCATTCTGCTCTTCGACAGCGCGAAAGGCACGTTACTCGCTCAGTTCGACAGCGACCGCATCACAACCATGCGCACAGGAGCTGTGGCAGCACTCTCTGCAATGACTTTCCGAAAGAGCAATGCGCTGAATTATGGGTTTATCGGATTGGGCAACACTGCACGCGCTACGCTACTTTGCCTATTAGACTCAGAGCCCACTGCCTCTCACCACGTCACCCTCCTTAAATACAAGGACCAAGCCGAACGCTTTATAGAACGCTTCGCTTCGTGGGAAAACGTTGAGTTCCATGTCGTAGAAAGTGCCGAGAACGTTGTGCGCTCATCCGACGCAGTTTTCAGTTGTCTGACTGACGCGGAAAGTTTGCTTTGCCCAAACGAGGATTGTTTTCATGAAGGTTGCACCATCATCCCCGTCCACACCAAGGGTTTCCAAAACTGCGACCTATTCTTCGACAGCGTATTTGCTGACGACCGCGCACACGTCAGCGGCTTTCGCTACTTCGACCGCTTTCATCGATTTGCCGAAATGGGCGATGTGCTTCGAGGCAAGGCTCAGGGGAGACAGAGCGACACGGAGCGCATCCTCTGCTACAACATTGGCATAGCCCTCCACGACATTTATTTTGCCCACCAACTCCATCAGAAATTGAAAGAACAAGCCCCAATCATTGATATGGGGGGCACAAAGCCTAAGTTCTATATTTAGAACATCCACGCGCACCTGCTTTTCATAAATATCTCAGAAGCGTACGCCTACGCCAGTATAGAAAAGGCGCGCTTTTATGCAGTAACAACTGATTGTTACCAACGATTTGTTTATTTTTGCGCCATAAACGTAAAAAAGAATGCTCGCAATGAAAAAAATAGCAATCCTTTTCTTGACACTTGCGCTTGTGCCTCTCTTCACATTTGCACAGACAACCTACACACCCTCTGCTGACAATCTTGCTGCGCGCAAGGAGTTTGAAGAAGAACGTTTCGGCATATTCATCCACTGGGGCATTTACAGCCTCTTTGCACAAGGAGAGTGGTATCTCAACGCGGGCATCAACGAAGAGGAATATGCCAAGAGCGCCGAGGCCTTTTATCCCCACCGCTTCAATGCTGACGAATGGGCGAAAGCCATCAAAGCCAGCGGCGCACGCTACATCACATTTACCTCGCGCCACCACGACGGGTTTTCCATGTTCCATACGGACGAAAGTGCGTATAACATCGTTGACGGAACACCTTTCGGACGCGACATTGCCGAAGAATTGTCTAAAGCATGTGAAAGACAAGGCCTAAATCTCCATTTCTACTACAGCATACTCGACTGGCGACGAAACGACTACCCCGTCGGCAGAACTGGTTTGCGCACAGGCCGACAACTCAAGCCAGACTACAATTCCTACTTCAACTTCATGAAACGCCAAATCGGAGAGCTACTCTCAGGCCGTTATGGTGAGGTAAAAGCACTTTGGTTTGATGGCTATTGGGACCACGATGCCGACTCCGTGCCCTTCGATTGGCGCATGGAAGAGCTCTACGACTACATACACACACTTCGCCCAGCTTGTCTCATTGGCAACAACCACCACATCACACCGCTCAAAGGCGAAGACTTCCAAATGTTTGAACGCGACCTACCCGGCGAGAACACCGCTGGATTGAGCGGCCAAGAAGTAAGTGCGCTACCCCTTGAAATGTGCCAGACGATGAACGGCATGTGGGGCTACAAGGTCAGCGACCAAAACTATAAGAGCGGAACCGAACTGATACGCTTGCTGATCAGAGCCGCAGGCAAAGGCTCAAATTTGTTGCTAAACATCGGTCCCCAGCCCGATGGATCACTACCCGAAACCGCACTGAAAAGGCTCAAGGAGATCGGCGCATGGATGAACGTTTATGGCGAAACCATCTACGGCACACAGCGTGGCATCATTGCCGAAACGCAGCACTACACCAGCACACAAAACGGGAAGCGACTATTTCTGCATGTGCTTGACGCTTCTTCTCAAACACTCAGTTTCAAACTCCCTAGCGGATTTAAACAAGCGCGGCTCTTTCCACAAGGCACGCCAGCCCATGTGCAGTTTGACAAACGCAACAATCAAGTGACACTGACTTTGCCCGCTACAACAAACAGCCCCGACCAAGTCATAGAATTTATATTGCCGTGAGGACTACGCTCGAAATCTGTTGCGGTAACTGGGAAAGCGTCTGCGCAGCTGTCCAAGGTGGAGCCGACCGCATAGAGCTTTGCGCTGCGCTGCCCTTAGGCGGAATAACGCCAACCATAGGACTCTTAAAGCAAGTAAAAGAAACATTCCCCACACTCCCCACCCATGTGCTTATCCGCCCCCGTGAGGGCGACTTTGTCTATACTCCCGAAGAAATCCGCGCTATGCTCACCGACATCCATCTATGCCGACAAGCAGGCGCAGATGGCATTGTCAGCGGAGCCTTGCTTCCTTCTGGAGAAATTGACGTCCCTGCTACGCGCCTGCTGATTGAAGCCGCCCAGGCGTGTTCGTTTACCTTTCATAGGGCTTTCGACCACACCAACGACCTCCCCGTAGCACTTGAAACGTTGATCAATCTTGGCTGCACCCGCCTTCTCACCTCGGGAGGAGCCAGCACAGCATGGCAAGGAATGGAAAAACTCAGCCAATTAGTGAAACAAGCCGCAGGCCGTCTCATCGTGATGGCTGGTGCAGGCATATCGCCCACCAACGCACGAACCATCGTCAAAGAAACAGGCGTAACAGAAATCCACGCCTCATGCACTGTGAAACAACGCTCTTCAAACGACCAAGCACCCTCGTTGGGTAAAGCCGACGAGGGGACCATCTGGGTCACGCAAGCCCAAAGAGTCAAAGAGCTGAAAAATGCAATCATTGATATATAAAACAACAAACATAACAAACATGAAACGTATTCTACTCTTCGCACTCATGTGCGCATCCCTGCTCACAACATGGGCTGACGAACCATTCAGGCTCCACCGTTACAGCGCGTTTACCACATTGCGCACCAATCAAAACAGCATCGTCTTTATTGGCAACAGCATCACCAACATGCACGAATGGTGGGAAGCTTTTGGCAATCCCAACATCTGCGGACGCGGCAACAGCGGTGCTGTGAGCGACGAGACACTGGCCAACTTCGAAACAGCCATTGCCGGCCATCCCGCCAAGATATTCTTGATGATCGGCACAAACGACCTCGGCACAGCAGGCATCAACACCCCCGACCACGTCCTGACCAACGTCAAGGCCATGCTCGAACGGGCTACGAACGAATCGCCCAACACTGAAATCTACATCCAAAGCATTCTGCCCACTAACGTAGGCATACGCCAGATGGCTGACATTCAGGCAACAAACACTGGACTCAAAGCACTTTGCCAAGAATATGGAGCCACCTACATCGACCTCTTCACCAAACTCAGCGCAATTCCCCAAAGCACAGCCGGCGGGCTCTCCTACGACGGACTGCACCTCACCATGCAAGGCTATCGCATTTGGTGTAACGCCATTGCCGAATACGTAGGCTCAAATTGCGTTTACCCAGCCACGGCTGTTAATCAAAATGGCGGACAAGGCGGTTCCTATGGTATGCGCATCACGTCCTTCGCGGCACTGCCCGTCAAGAGCCAGGACGTGCTCTTCATTGGCGACGAAATGGTACACGGCGGCGAGTGGCACGAGCTCTTCCACTCCGACCGCATCAAGAACCGTGGCACAGGATGGGGCTATCCTGGACCAGCACTAAGCCTTACACTGGCCGAAATCCCCCTCATTCTCCAAGGGCGTAGCGACAACGAGCAGCCGGCAAAGATTTTGCTCTATGCAGGTGTGGGCGACGTAAACGGAAGCACAGCGATGGCTACCGTCGTCTCTAACTACCGCGCCATCGTTGACAAAATTCGTCAACTCGCCCCCAATACCCACCTCTACCTCCTCGCGCTCCACCCCACCAACAACGCCACCACCAATACGGGCCGCGTCATTCCCTTCAATGCCGAGCTGAAAACTATGGCAGAAAGCCTCGACGGAGTAGATTTCATCGACACCTACACACCCTTCGTGAGTTCGAACGTGGCCAACCGCACACTCTTCTCTGGCAACTACCTATACGGCAAAGGCTATGCACGAATGACACAAGTGCTTGCCCCCTATTTGACTGAAGAAGGCGTAACACCCACCACCGACGAAGAAGCCGACAGTCTCATAGCAATCTACGCTGCCCGTAACACCCTCGGAAGTGCCACATCCGTTGCAGCCACGTTGCCCATCGGCGAAGCCATGGGCGAATATCATGCCGACACCGTAGCAGCCTTCAACGAAATAGTAACCGAAGCCTACGCACTCTTGAAAAACGACGCAACGACTGAAGAAATCAAGGCCTTCACCCCAAGCTTCACCGAGCGTGCCAATGCCCTACGCGAGACCATCAACCAGCCCTTAGCCTCAAACGACAGCGTAGAATACTGGTACACCATCTGCTCCACCCTACGCGAAAACCGCTACATCGCAGCCACAGCTTATCTCGGCTCACTTGAAGGCCGGCTCGAAGTTGACAGCGCAGCCATGTGGAAGTTTGTAGAACGTGCCGACGGCAAAGGCTACGACATCGTCAACCGCAAATATGGCTCCTACGTCAACCCCATCTGCAACTTCGGAAACCAGTTCAAAACACGCTCTACGGCACCCGTTCGAGCTTTTCAGTTCTCATGGGCAGCCACGCCCTACATGTTTATCATTCGCACCAATACGGGCAAGGCAGAAATGAACCAAACCACTTCAGCCAATTCCTACAAGATATTCAACTGGAGCAGCGGGCAGGACGGCAAGGACCGCACCGATGCAGGCTGCCAGTTCACGCTATCATTCGTTGAAGAAACCATAACAGCCCTACCCTGCCTACCCGCTACCACCTACCCCAACGGAGCCACTACGGGCGAAACAACAATTTACGACCTTCAAGGCCGCCTCATGTCGAACCCTGAAAACGGCATTTACATCCAAGGCGGAAAGAAAGTTTACTTAATGCGATAGAAGCAAGCTCATCCAATAGTCCCCATTAGAGAGCCTGCCGCCCATTGACAACAATCCCAAATCGCAAATCACACCAACGCAATGGTCTGATTTACGATTTGGGATTTTCGTAAGGCAATAATTGGCGCAGATCTCGTCCGCACCCAATGCATGCATTTTCCTCTCAAGGAAGGAAAACTTTCCTTTCAAGGAAGGAAAAGATTCCTCTCAAGGAAGGAAAAGATTCCTCTCAGGAAGGAAAAGATTCCTTGCAGGGAAGGAAAACTTCTACAACGACAAAAATATTGTCTTTTATTGCTTGGAGCGCAACGTGGCTACGACGTATTCCGACTGTGTGCCGATGCGAAACTTTCCGCCCCAAATGCCTATTCCTGAAGAAACATAGTAGCGCGTCTTTCCACGTTGGTAGCTACCCCATGAACATTCATACATTTTGTCGGTAACCCACGACATAGGCCAAACCTGGCCGCGATGGGTATGTCCGCTCAGTTGGAAATCTACGCCCGAGCGCTCGGCTTGGTCAAGATGATAGGGCTGGTGGTCGAGTACGATGGTGTAGTTATCTTTGTTGACAACTTGCATCAGATGGGCTAAAGGTTTGCGGCGCGTATTGGTTCGGTCATCACGTCCGATAATAGTAATCGCATCGTCGATCACAGCGTTCGTATCACTGAGCAACCGTATGCCAGCATCCTCATAAAATTTTCGTGCCTCGGGCGAACCGCTATAGTATTCGTGATTGCCCAAGCAGGCATAGACGGGAGCCTTGATGCGGCGGAACTCCTCGGCTGCGTTTTCCTCAAGAAGCGGACGAACACTGACATCAATGATATCGCCTGCGATGAGCACAAAGTCGGGCTTCTCGGCATTGACCATATCAACCCAGCGAGCCAATTCCTTGCGCGGATTGTGGTAGCCCAAATGGAGATCACTGAGCATCACCACCTTATAATCGTGAGGTAAAGGTTTTGAAGTTTCGAGCGTGAGCGAGACGCGCTCTTTGTGCATATAGTTGAAGTATCCGTAAAGGAAGACTGCGACGAGTAAGAAAAAAACGACACCGCTGCCATATCCGCTATGGGTAACCCAAGCAGCGGGAAGCACACGTACCAGCCGCAAGATGTCAACCACGAGAAAGAGCATCACGGCATAGAGCAAGACGATAACGGAGGACGTGCCGATTTCATATAACACTTGCGCTACGGGCATCGGCAAATGATCTAACTTGCCTGCGATGTCAAGGAACAACAATAGCACACAGGCTACGCCCACCGCAATGACAATAGCTTTAGGCCAAGCCCCAAAAGGCAACAAGGTCCAAACATGCCACCCCACATAAGCCATGCCAAGAAAAGGCATGACAAAAAAGACGATCATCCACATAGTGTGATTATACAATTTGACAATTTACAATTTGATCACTGCGCTTTAAATCGTCCGCAGCATTGTAAATTGTAAATTGTCAAATTGTCAAATGTTAAGGGTCTAATCAAAAGACTGTTTTCCTTCCGCCAACAAGATAGATTTGGCCACGGCGCGGGCTATAAACTCGTCGTCCCTGCAAGTCGTAAACGGCACTGCTTTGCTGCTTCGTGGCGCGAATAGTCTGAATAGCCGTGGCGGGAGGTGTTTGCAGGGGGATAAACATTCCTTCCAAGAGCGTTTCTTGCTGCGCAGCATCGGTGAAGCGTGCATTGCGCAGAATGGCTTTAGCATCTTGGCCGGTTAGCTCCGTGTTGGCCACGAGAGTGAGCGTAAAGATTGTGCCGGAGGAACCGAGCAATGTGGTATTGGTGGCGTTGTAAGCAATGACGCGAATGGTGCCGTCTGAAAGCGTTGCGGTCGTGACGGTGTGCCCATTCAAACGGTCAGTGGCACTGAAAGAGCCTTCTTTGAGCGTTACGCCTGCAGGCACGGCAAGGTCAGTTTGGAACGATACGTATTGCGTGGCGTTGGTGAGCGAAAACGTGAGGTTCCACTCTTTTCCTTCGGTAACGGCATCTGAAACAACATTCAGCGTGTTTTGTGCCAAGGATTGCCCTGTTGCCAAGACTGCAAGCACAAGAGACAAAAGGGCACCTGCTATCTTTGTTTTCATAATTATTGCGATTGTATTAGCTTGGAAATAGTCAAATTGTAAATCGTCAAATTGTCAAATCAAAAGATGGTTTTCTTTCCGCCTACGATATAAACGCCTCCCTGCTGCGGTTGAAGCACTCGGCGACCTTGTAGGTCGAAGATTTCAGATGAGCCAAGGGAGTTTTGGCGTTGCATGGTCAAACGCTGAATTGCAGTAGTCTCGTCGGGCATGTGGAAACGCACGGAAACGCTGCCAAGGCGGTTGTCTTCGGCATCGGCATCAACAAGCATGGTGCCCGTGATGCTCACAATGCGTGCCTCGCTATCGATCAGTTCGTCAGCGATGAGCGAAAGGTTGAACGTCAGCGTACCCATGGGCAACGGATTGTTGCTATTGGCGTAGATACTTACACGATAGTGGCGGTCGTCAAGACGTGATGCCGTCTGTTCAAACCCATTCAAACCTTCTGGGAGCGACACACCAAGATACTGCATACCTTCGGGCACTGTTACATCAAACTGCAAGGCGCTATAACTGCCTTCAGAAATTGTCAGAGCAAGAGGCATTTGAGCCTCCTTGCCAACTTCGGCTATGAAGGTGACAGGACGAATAGCTGCATCAGCTGCCGGCAACCGCAGATGGCGTGTGAGGCTTGACGTCTGCTGCATCACCAGTGCTATCACGGCTGAGGCATCGCGCATGGTTACGAGGTTGTTGCCGTCGGTATCGGCCTGACGTATTTCAAAGTTTTCGTTGGGTATGCCCAGGATGTTGTTGATGATCGCCACTACGTCGGCTGTTGTTATCACGCCGTCGCCGTTGGCATCGCCATTACCTGGAGCTGCTTGCTGCTCTTCTTCAGTGAGGTCGTAGGTATTAAGATTATTGTAAACATAGGCAGCACGCCGAGCCAACCACGATTTGGCATTGGCAGTTTGGGTGGCATATTGTGTGCCGTCGTTCCACTTTGTGGCATTGTGCACAAAGGAGGGAGAGGCATATTCATAGTATTCGTCACAGTATTCTAAGAGTTCTTCCAAGCCGCCATTTGTCATGAAGTTGTGCCAGAGGGCATAATAGGCTTTTGAAACCTCTTCACTGCCACGCAGCATTTGACGGAAGAAAGGCAAACCGGTTCCACTACCATTGAAGAGGTCGGTCTCAGCACTGTTGATGAAGTAGGTGTAAGAACCGTCGTAACCGAATGCCCAGTCAAAGTCCCACACGGGGCCAAACACATAGGGCGACTCGTAATTGAGCGTAAAACCATCAAGCCCGTCGGAAGCCAAGGCATGTTCATTATAAACAAACCAACTCTTGGGATGTTTGAGTTCCTGATTGCGAGCGAGGTCGGTCACAAACATGGCTCGAACAAAGGCATCAATGTCAATCCACGACTCAAAGTTATCATTGTCGTAAACGGCGTAAGTGAAGGCTTTCCAGTGTTCAAGAATGGCATTTACGAGATTGTTCTTCTCGGTTTCGTCAAGGATGTCGTCGAGGTCGGGCTCGTGTATTTTGGTACAGATGCGATAAGCATTGTCGGTATAATAAGTCTCGTCGCTATAAGTGTCGAGTTCCAACATGAAAGCTTCGCTCTCATCTGCGAGGTCAATGCTATTGTTGGCGAAACCTACTTTTTCGGTTACATTGTAGCTGCCGCGATATTCTCCGTTGATGTAGAGCTCTACTGGCACAATGTGGTTGCAGCCTACTGTCTGCACCATGTCGGCCATCTTCATGGCCAAAGCATTGGTAGTCATCGAACCGCTCTGCTTGTTGGCCAGGAGCACCCAGCTCTTTCCGCTGGTCATACCGAGCAACTTCTGCTTGGTATCAAACTTAAGGCGGAAGGGGTTCTTGGTGCTGCTGGTCGAACCGCCCCAACTGCTGTTGCCACGCCCCTTGATGCTAACGGCTGTTTCGGGAAAATCGGGATATACGCCCGCTCCGTCTATGCGTATCGTTGCAGCGGTGTAGGCCGACTTAGTAATCGTTGATATGGGCACGTTTCCGTCCAAGTTGATATAAACGGTTGGCACGTTGTATTGACTCGTAGGATGATCGGTAGCCCACGTTACTTTCACGGTATAGGTCCTTCCGTATGGCATCCACGAATACGCGCCCTCGCTGTCGTCGGCAACCAACACTACGGGACGCGACGGATTGGAAATATCTATCACATTGGCAATGCCTGCCGTTGAGGTGTAGATCTTATAGGCTCGCGGTGCCACGGTGTAAACAATGTCGTGGTCGAAACGCATACGCGTTTGCTTGCTCACCTGCTCAACGCCGTTGACATAAACCGTAGCATCTTCGGTCGAGGTGTTGAACGAGGCTGTCAGTCGCTTACCAATAGCATTGCCCACGGTGAGAGAGATGGTTTCGGGCATACCGAGCGTACCGTCTTCAAGGATTTCTTCCTCTGCAATGACGTCGATGAGCAACTGGTCGTTGTATTTGTTGTTGAACTTATAAGAGGTCAGTGTAGGCAAGTCTGTGGGCGCATCGTTCGTAAAACGCACCAACTCCGTTGCGGGGAAGTTGAATGTGTTTCCGTCAACGGTTTCTATCGTCAATGAGCCGTCCTCACCTTGCGTCTGGCTCTGAATGGCCGAAACGGGGAATGCGTCCATCGCACCACTGGCACCATAAACGTAGAGCACTTCGCCCTCCACAGCGGAAGCCTGCGGTTCGTAAACCGTAACGCTACACGATGCCGAAAGCTTTGTTCCGTCCTTAGTGGAAGCTGTAATCACAGCCGTTCCTTCAGCAACACCTGTAACAGTTCCGTTAGCATCGACCGTTGCCACCGATGTATTGCTGCTTGTCCACGTCAAGCGTTTGTTGGTAGCATCATCGGGGGTGATGGTCACGGGCAGCGTGTAATTCTTATTCAGAGGAAGCTTTATGGCTGAGCTGCGCATGATCAAGTCGCGTATCTTCACCGATTCGCCTTGTTCGGTTTCAATGAGTTCAAACTGACTGCCTGCGTCGTCAATGTTGCTATAGAGCAAAATGGTGGTGCCAGCAGCTTGCTGAGGTGCAGCGCAGAGATAGTAGGTTGTTTCGTACGAATATCCGCCAGGACCATACGAACCGCCGCCCGTGCTGATCGTCACGCCAAACACATAGATACCCTCCTTGCGCTGCGTGGGGGTGAAATAAGTAGGTGTGGAAGAAAACGTAAAGTTACGCGAAGTGCTATAATACGACTGATTGGTGGCCACGTAAAGATACTGCTGTTTACCGATGTTGTAGAAAGCATATTCACCACTCCCATTACCCACTATGCGCCACTGGTTGTTCTCGTTCGTTTCGTCCATATCCTCGCGAAACGCTTCGTTGTTGCAAGTGCGTGAAGTGCTGGTAAATCCAGCCAAAACGGGAGCCGTTTCGATCACATCGGGATTGTAAACAATGTAGCCATAGTCGTTGACGTTGTGAATGACATAGACTTTCTCAGGATCCCACTGTGCATCAGTCTGTCCGCCGCCCCCGCCGCCGGAGTCGCCATCACCTTCCTCATAGAAGTAGAAGTGCCCGTTGCTGGCTATGGCACCCGAATAGCAACCCATCAAGAAAGTATTGGTGCGCAGGTTCCAATAATACGAAGGCTGGCTCACACTCTGCACGGTGGCATACGCATTGGAATTATTGTTGATGAGCCACTGCGCATTTTCGTCCACATTGTCCTGAAGTGTGAGGTACTTACACGTGTTGCTATACATGTCGCACCACGCCAAGTATTGGCCTGTTGCGGCATTTTTAATCGTATAACCATTTGTGGCTGGCTCAACGTACCAATAGCCATCATTGCTAACCGTGCTTTCCTGCACATAGTAGAGCTCATAGCTCGTAGCGTGATTACTACCAATAGCCAAAAATCCGCTTGTGAACTCGCAAGCTATGTAGTATTTCTTACCGCTCTCGAACGTAAAGACTGGCGTAGCAGCCCTTAGTGCACTTATACCTGCTACCATCAGGCACAGCGCGAACAAAAATCTTTTCATTTATAAAAAGAAAAAAACGTTGTTGTTTGCAAAGAAATTTTGAGCCTCCTTGAGAAGCCGCGCAAATTTAAGTAGAAATAATTAGTACACAGACACCTTCGCAACACTTTTCTTTCATTTTTAACATTATAAAAGAAAAAACGCCATATCGCTCACACTTCTACAAAAAAACAAGTGTGGATCATAAAGCGCGAACACCATGCAAGCAACCAGACTTCTCTTGCTGTTGTGAATGAGCAAAGGTAATTTTTTATGAAAGTTTGAGCCGGCTTTTTAAACTCGCCCTCAACAGCATAAAGACCAGCCTGTAATCTGATCCTCAAGCCAAGACTTTGTAATTTGTACAAGAATAATTTTCACAAATTCGTAATATTAAACAGAAAGTTTTTTCAACACGCCTATCATATTTTTGCACCGTTAATGCTAAAAGCTTAAACGACGAACTTCCTTTCTTCCTACCAACTACACAGAAAGAGTTCACTGTTTCATAGGGCGAAAAGAGGGAAAACGTCCGAGAGCTATTTGTTTAATACTTAAAATTCTTCAAGAAATGAAAAAACTGAATTTCCTCAGCATGTTGCTACTTTCTGTAGCCATGTTTTGGCCTATGGCCGTAAGTTGCGCCAACAATGTGCCAGCGGATCAGGAACCTATTAGCAAGCTTCCCGCAGCAGCTCAGACCGTGATTAAGAAATATTTTTCTGGTAAGCAGGTGCTTCTCGTAAAACAAGAAATGGAATGGGTGCGTCGCCACTATGACGTAGTTTTTGCCGACGGCTCAAAAATTGAATTTGATTCAAAAGGAGAGTGGGTCGAGATAGACTGCATGATGAGTGCCGTTCCCGAAGCTCTTATCCCACAGCCCATTCTTGCATTCGTCAAGAAAACCTATCCTGGCATAGTCATCACACAGATAGATCGCGACTCACGCGGCTATGACGTTGACCTATCCAATGGACTTGACTTAGAATTCAATCGCAGGTATCAACTCATTGACGTTGACGATTGATTTATACTCTTTTTATTAACACTATAAAAACTACCAAAATGAAAAAGACATTGTTCCTAATGCTTGGTCTCCTTGTAGCATTGCAAGCACCGTTGTTCACATCTTGTAACGACGATGACGAAGACATCCAGGCCAACCAAGTGCCTGAAGTAGTAATGGCAGCTTTTACAGCGAAGTATCCCGCAGCAACAATGGTTCAGTGGGAGAAGCAGGGCTCAACCTATAAAGCCGACTTCTACAATGGCAGCAATGAAGTGGATGCTTGGTTCGCCTCTGACGGTACATGGAAGAAGTCTGAAACAGATCTGTTTGCAGCTCAGTTACCAGAACCTGTAATGGCTTACGTCCAGACGAACTATGCCGATCGCGTCATTGACGACTGCGACCTCATTGAAACCCCCACGGAGACCTACTATTGGCTTGAACTTGACAAAGCTGGTGCCGCAGATGTTTATATCAAACTCACTGCCGCTGGCGAACGTCTTCCTTACTAATACCAGAAGTATTCATCGTTGCTCCATCTTCTATGAGATTGAAGCGACAGCACGGGCCGCCCTAAGCTCCATAGGTGACGGCCCGTGCGTTTTGTTTGTAAACAATTGCCTAACAATAAGCATGAACCAGGAGTATTCATTCCTAATGCTTATTGGCTATTAGGTTAAAGCTTTAGGTTTTTAATTGAAAGTCTTCAGTTGCTTGAAATGACTTGTCCTGCGCCGGCGTAGAGTTTGATGGGTCCATCAAGCAGAACGGCGAGGACGGTGATTTGCTCGTCAAGGACATTTTCGGGTACTGTAATGTAGAGATTGCCTGGTACTTCGCTCCAGTAGTTCTTGTTATATACTTTATAGGGGAGCATGGTGCCGTTGCCTACTACCCAAACGCGGTTTACTTTGTTGATGAGTCCTTTGATTTCTATGGTGTTGTCGCCTGGTCGGTAGGGCAGGTATAAGTAGAGTGTTGATTTGTCGGGTGAGAGGGTTGTGTAGCCTTGAAAGAATTGGGTTGGGATGCCTGCTCGTGTTTGATAGATGGCTTCTGCGTGCTTGCTGGTCCATCGGCCAAATTCCTTGAGGATTGCTATTTCCTCTTCGGGTATAGAACCGTCGGCGCGTGGTCCGATGTCGAGCAACATGTTTCCGCCCATTGACAGACAGTCAACGAATGTGCGCAGGAGCATGTGGGGGGTCTTGAAATTGGTGTCGTGGGGTTGATAGCCCCAAGAGTCGTTCATGGTCATGCAGAGTTCCCACCAACGATCTTTTGGTCGCTGTGTAGGCACACCTTGTTCGGGTGTTGCATAATCGCCGTATCCTTGTATGCGACTGTTTATGACCACATCGGGATTTGCTTTGCGCAGTTGCCCTACAAGGTCGGCTGCATGCCAGTCTTGGGCGGTTTGTTCCCAGTCGCCGTCAAACCAAAAGAGGTCGGGATTGTATCGTTCGGAGAGTTCTGCCAGTTGTTTGCTGTTGAAATCTACGAAGCGTTGCCAACGAAGCGTATCGTCTTTGATGGCATATCGTGTGGTGGTGCGTGTCCAGTTTGGGTAGTCGGTATGCGACCAGTCCAAGAGGCTGTAATAAAGTCCGAGTTTTAGTCCTGCCTGTCTCACGGCATTGCAGAAAGGGGTGAGGACATCGCGACGTGCGGGTGTGCTTTTTTTTACCGAGAGATTGCCAGCACGGGTGTCCCAAAGGGCCACTCCGTCGTGGTGTTTGCTGGTGATGACGGTGTAGCGTGCTCCGCTCTCTTTGATGAGTTTCACCCATGCTTGGGGGTCATAGTTTTGGGCTTTGAATCCTTTGCATTGCTTCATGTATTGGTCGTAGGGCAGGTAGTTGTTGTAGAACGACCAGCTTTCGCTGATGCCATCCACGGCGTATATGCCCCAGTGTATGAATATACCGAGTTTGGCTTCTTCAAACCATGCCATGCGCCGCAGCGTGTCGGCTTGCGTCTGAGCGAATGAAAGATTGCTTAGGACTATACAAACGATGAGTGTGGTGAAAAACTTTTTCATGGAGCGCTATGATGTTTTTGGAAGAAATAAGCAAAGGCGCAAAGCTAGCGCAAAGTAAACTCATAGGTTGCTTCGCGGGCTTTGCGCCTTTGATGTGCGTGTCAGGAGTCAGCGATGTGTCGCTGGTAGGTTATTATTCGCCGCCGAGAGCACGATTGAGTGCGCCCTGTGCGCGATTTTGAGCGTTCTGCACAGCACCTTGAGCACGATTTTGCGCATTCTGCACGGCTTGTGAAGCACGGTTTGCTGCCTGCTCTGTTGCCTGGCGGGCAGCCTGACGACCTTGCTGTACAGCACCTTCGGCAGTGCTGCGAGCGGCATTTGCGGCTTGTGTGGCTACTTGACGACCTGCCTGAACAGCTTGTTCGGGAACGCCAGCGGCATTAGCGCGCGTAGCGGCCTGCTCTACAGCTTGACCTGCTGCTTCGGTTGCATTGTTAACAGCGCCCTCGGCCTGTGTAGCTGCGGCATCAACTGCTTGGCCAGCGGCTTCGGTGGCTGCATTTACGGCTTCGTCAGCTACAGTGGCTGCAGCTGCGCTGTCGGCTACAACACTGTCAGCTACTTGTTCAAGAGAGTCAAGCACTTCAGTTGCGGTTTCAGTTTTTCCTCCACAGCTGCTGAGCGTCAAGGCTGCCATGGCAGCCAGAAAAAGAGTCTTTTTCATAAAATGATAAAAAATTAAGTTAGTTAGGTCTTTTTGTTCCTTGTTTTATAACGCAGATTAAGGCTGGTTATTGTACAGAAGTTTCTTTTCGTTAAATCGCAGCAAAAGTAATAAAACTTCTTTTTACTTTTGTGTCGTTAAGGAATAAAGTGAAGGTATTTCGCCAAGACCTCATATCCTTTTGCTTATAACGCTCTAAGCCTCTAAGCTTTCTACATCTATGAAACGTTTGTTTTTTTCATTTTTTACGCTGTGTCTTTGGCTGTTTGTCAGCAATGCCTTTGCACAGGCATCCTTGGCATCTATCCGCCAGCAATATGCTGATGTGAAGCAGCGCATTGTGCGTATGTCGGTTCCCAATTCGTGGCCGCCTGAGTTTTATCAAGTCAACGTCAACCAGAACTTGCCTGCCACGGGCTTGCATCGTGAGGACATCCGCATGTACTACAGCGATGTTGATACCGATGACGAAGACGTGATCTACCCGCCTCACCGCTTGGATTTTGTTTCCACAAAATACAACTTTTCTGTGCGCGAGTTCTATGAAGAGTATCTCTATGATGCTACTGGCGGCGTGTGTCTCATTTATGCCCGAAACCCCGACATCGTTTTCGGCTTGGACTATGTTTTTTGGATCTACTGCCACGAAGGTCGCATTGTTCATGCCGTGGTGAAGTGCAAGCCTATTAAAAATGCCAACCTTGAGGCACTTAAAGATGTATGGGACCCAACGGAACCTACCGACAGTGAGGGTTTCCAGCTGATATATGAAGGTGACGAACTTCCTGCGCGTTTTCAGGAGATTTACGACGAATGCGTAACGAGTTCTGAAAAGTATTTGAAACTCTTCAAGCACATTGACGAGACAACCCGCCTATAGCTATTTCTACAGTGCGTAAACCTACTGCGCCACTCCAACAAAGCGCGAAAATAAAGCGTTTGTTTGCCTAATCGTTCAGATTGAACTATTTTTGCCCGCGTTTGCGACAGTATCTTGTTTCATTCTTTTTCGTTTCAAACGCAGACAAACCTTCATTATGGCAAAAAAGATACAATTCAGTCTCGTTTACCGAGACATGTTCCAAAGCTACGGCAAGTTTCAGCCGCGCAAAGACCAACTGGAACGCATAGCACCCGTTATCGTGAAGATGGGGTGCTTTTCTCGTGTTGAAACCAATGGTGGAGCTTTCGAGCAAGTCAACCTGCTCTATGGCGAAAACCCCAATGCCGCCGTGCGTGCCGTCACTAAGATTTATCACGAAGCTGGCATCAAGACCCACATGCTTGACCGCGGTCTCAATGCGCTTCGCATGTTCCCTTGCAGTGCCGACTTGCGAAAGTTGCAGTATAAGGTGAAACACGCCCAAGGCGTTGACATACCGCGTATTTTCTGCGGGCTCAACGACGTGCGCAACATCATACCCTCTATCAAGTGGGCACTTGAGGCTGGCATGACACCCCAAGGCACCCTCTGCATCACCAATTCACCCATCCACACGGCAGAGTACTATAGCGACATTGCTGACCAACTCATTGCCGCCGGTGCTCCCGAGATATGCCTCAAAGACATGGCAGGCATCGGTCAGCCCGCACTATTGGGCAAGCTCTGTGGCCTGATCAAGAAAAACCACCCCGAAGTCATCGTGGAATACCACGGCCACAGCGGGCCAGGCTTGCAAATGGCCAGCATTTTGGAACTAGCGAAGAACGGTGTGGACATCATTGATACCGCCATGGAACCGCTCTCATGGGGAAAGGGACATGCCGACATCCTTTCTGTGCAGAGTATGCTCAAAGCCTATGGCTTCGATGTTCCCGAAATCAACATGGAAGCCTACATGGAGGCTCGCGCCTTGACACAAGAGTTTCTTGACGACTTCTTGGGCTATTTCGTCAATCCCAACAACCACCTCGAGTCGTCGCTCCTGCTGAGTTGCGGACTGCCTGGCGGCATGATGGGTTCGATGATGGCCGACCTCAAAGGTGCAATGGGTGCTATCAATATGAACCGTGAGCGGAAGGGCGAACCCGCCTATACCGAAGACCAGCTACTTATACGCCTCTTCGACGAAGTGAAATACGTGTGGCCGCGTGTGGGCTATCCACCGCTCGTTACCCCTTTCAGCCAATACGTGAAAAACATTGCTCTGATGAACCTTCTCTGTGAGTCGATGGATAAGCCACGCTTCACGATGATGGACGACAACATGTGGGGCATGATTCTTGGCAAGAGCGGTAAGCTCCCAGGCGAAGTAGCCCCCGAGATTGTGGCTCTTGCCGCAGAAAAAGGCTATGAGTTCTATACCGACGACCCACAGGCGCTCTATCCCGACTGTTTAGACAAGTATCGTCAAGAGATGGAAACCAATGGTTGGGAACTCGGCCCCGACGATGAAGAACTCTACGAGTTTGCCATGCACGAGCGTCAGTATCGCGACTATAAGAGCGGCGAGGCCAAGAAGCGTTTCCTTGCCGATCTTCAGGCAGCGAAGGACAAAGCCCTTGAGGAAAGCACATCAGCCAAAACGCCCGAAGAACTTGCAGCCTTCAAACACGCCAAAGCCGACGCACTTGTAGCGACAGAGAGCGGCATCGTGCTCTACGAAATAGGCGGAGACGCCGAGGGCGTAACAGCCATTGAGCCTTTCATCGGAAAGACGTATGCCGAGGGCGACCGCTTCTGCTACATCGAAAACCCGCATGGGCAGATTGTCGAAATTCCTTCAGCCCTTGGTGGCAAACTGGTAGAAATCGCCGCACGCCAAGGTGCTCACGTCAGCAAGGGCGACGTGCTTGCTTGGATAGAACGCCCCGAAGCATAACAAACAGCGGCTCTTTGCCCTATTTTTTTCCATAGCCGGACTGGTGCAATAAGCATCGGTCCGGTTTTTTGTGCCTTGCTGAAACTCGGCCTTACGCCAAAGAGCGTAGCTTAACCATAGGGGCGCGGGCGAGTGGTTTTGCGACGGTAACCATCCGTGTGCGCATCGTGGCCGATGAACTCCAACTGCTTTAAATTTACGACAAAACAGATTACGAAAATGTGAATGATACTTTCCTGCGTGATGTAATGATGCGCATGGAGTAAGTTCAATGTATCCCCCTGGTCACAATATCCACCGAGTTTCTCAACGACTTGAGAGCCTCGGTGTTATTGTATCCTCCTTTTCTCATGTATTGCCAAAGAACGGTCTCAAAATAGTAGAACTTCTATTTTTGATTTGAATATCATAGAGTTACCTTTGAGCAAAAAAAGAGATAGGTAACACTTTAGAAACGAGAGGACTTACGTATTCCTACACATTTCTCACTAAACCAAAGATCGCTCATCTTGGGAGCAAAGACACAAAACAAATTCCTTCTTGCCAAATGGTGTCATATACTTTTTTCAAGTTTATTGCGATATTCATTTTTATAGGGATACAAACTACTCTGTTCGGTCACTCCAACGAACAGGATCCTGTCTGCCATTTCACATACATATCTATTCCTAGTCATTGCAGTCATCTTTGACTGGCGGATGGCAGTACTAACGGAGATTATCAATAGACGGTTCTGAGCCAACGGCTCTTTTAGTTCGTTAGGAATAACCTTATACATCTTTCGTGCAAGCACAATGATAATGGGCTGACTGCCTTTCAATAGGAAATGAAGCACGTCTTGTTCCAACTTGCTACTGAAACCGCTGACCACACACTCCCCTCGATTGCGCATCTCTGTTGCCCAGTCATACACTTGCAGCACCGTTTCCGAAGAGATGGTGCTCGATGCCAAGAAGGCAGCCTTCTTCAGTTGCAACAGCTCCTGATTGCCAAGATACTCCACTTTCATTGTCTCTCAATTAAGCATCTGCATCGTTTTCAACAATTTCCCAGTGACCACTATAACCACTACCGACATATTTAATATGAGTGAGTTTTGCGATATGGCGTTTGATGGTCGCAAGTCCCTTTTAACTCATTTCTGCCAATTCCTCGGTAGTAATATTAGGATTATTCCTAATCTGTTCTTCTATCCATCTATCAAGATTACCTTGAGTATCACCTTGAGTATCACCTTGCCTTGGGTATCACCTTGGGTATCACCTTGAGTGACATCTTGAGGGACATCTTGAGGGACATCTTGGGTGACATCTTGAGGGACATCTTGAGGGACATCTTGAGGGACATCTTGAGTGACATCCACAGTTGAAGGCACGGTCACTTCAAATGCAGTCAACTTTGACACATCGAAAACAGCCTCCTTATTGCCATTACCAAGCAACATCTCCTGTACACGCCTTATACCTTGGTTGAACATGTTGACATATTTCATCTCCTTCATGGCTTCCGCTATAATAGGATTCCGATAGTCGTTTACATTGGGAAAATTCTCTGGTCGTGCCTCACCATATAACCCTCCCGCATTCATGATTTCTATATGATCATCAAACTGATAGAGCCGGATAGGCATATTCGATTGATAGTCACGATGCATACAGGCATTCATCATCAACTCACGCAAAGCATTGTTGGGATAATTGATGACGGTCTTCTCGCGGAACAGACTCACAGAGACGGGTCTTTGCGTGATAGTTACCCACTGGGGTGTTATTGATTATGCCTGTCACTCAGTTTCTTCTGTTCCCGTTCAAATTGTTCTATGAAATGTATCTCAACAGCTGTCAGCTCGTTCTTTGTCCGCTCTTTGAACTTGTCATATTCAGAATCAGCCTTTGCCTTGGCGAGCTGTGCGGAAATGCGTCCGGCATGTATCAGGATGTCCTTGCGAGATATACGCAGAAAATCATCAAGAATTGCAATCCAGTCTTTCATATACATAGGTCGGTGCTCCTCTGCCTGAAGTTCTGCAAAGTCGAGATAGAGGCTGACAATA
>ONDJ01000018.1 GCA_900316575.1 uncultured Prevotellaceae bacterium
GCAGGCACAAAGCCGTTCTCTGCGGTGCATGGAGCATAGGTGATGCGACTCCATGTGCCTTCGTTGATGTCGCCTGCACGACCAGCCATCACGTTGCTGTCAATATATACTGGATAAACGGGATCGGTAATCAGTACGGAGTTGTCTGTCCCGAGAATGTCGCCGAAGTTGCCCGTGTCGCTCTTTGCGCCATCGTTGATAAAGATTTCGTCAATGCCGATTTCTACGCCACGCGGTTGGAACACGTTGTCTTTGATGGCCTGGCGCAGGAATTCGTAGCCTTGTTCTGGCCCATAGCCACGAAATGTTTCGCTACTTGCTTGTTCATCCACAGCCTTGTGCAAGGCTTCGATCACGGCGGGAGCCAGTGGGCGAGTAACGTCGCCTATGCCTAAACGAATTACGGGCGCATCGGGGTGTTCTTCTTTATACTTCGCTACGCGCTGGGCTATTTCTACAAAAAGATAGTTCTTCTGAAGTTTCAGGAAATTGTTGTTAAGCGTTGCCATTTAATGTTGTGCTTTATTTATTGATGTTATTCTTCTACACCGATTTCACCCTCAAAGACTGTAGCTGCCGGCCCTGTCATATAGATATGGTTGTCGGCTTCGCGCCACTCAATGAGAAGTTCGCCGCCATCCATGATGATGCGGCTTTCACGTCCGCTGTTGCCAGTCAAGCAAGCTGCCGTTCCTACAGCGCAGGCTCCAGTGCCACACGCCTGTGTGATACCCGTGCCGCGTTCCCATACGCGAACGCGCAAGCTGCCATCTTGCAGCTTTTCTACAAATTCAATGTTGCAGCGTTCGGGAAACATGGGGCTATTTTCCAAAGCGCGTCCTTCGCCAACAAGGTCGATGTCAGCGATGCTCGGCACAAAGATGACAAAGTGAGGATTTCCCATCGAAACGAATGTGCCTTGATACGTTTTTCCCCCAGCTTCAACCATTCCGTTGCGAAGTGACCCGTCTGCCGTTGCACACTGCTTCGTGTCGGCAAGAATCGGTTCACCCATGTCAACTGTAACGCTTTCGACCAATCCGTCGTTGCCAAGATGAAGATGGAGCACCTTGATGCCCGAAAGGGTTTCGAGTGTTACGACAGTTTTGTTTGTCAAACCTTTGTCGTAAACGTACTTAGCGATGCAGCGTGTGCCGTTGCCACACATCATACCCTCGCTACCATCGTTGTTGAACATACGCATGGAGAAGTCGGCCACGTCGCTCTTTCCAATCAGGATAAGCCCATCGCCGCCAATGCCTTTGTGACGGTCGCTCCACAGGATAGAGAGCTCTTCAGGGTTTTCAATAGGATTGTCGGGCGTATAGACATATACATAGTCGTTGCCTGCGCCGTGCATTTTGGTAAAAGGGATGATGCGTTTCATTGTTATGGTTTATTGTTTGCGGCAAAAATAGATGTTCGCTGACTTTCAGCCAAGCTGCCACATTTGTTTTCTTACTGATTGTAAGCGAACGGACTTTCTAACTTTCAAAAAGTAAAGTTTGTGTGTCTTTTTAGTTGTTCTCTTCAGGTGTTTCGCTGGTGCTTTCGTCCACTTGTATCAGCACTTCCTCTTTTGCTTCAAGCATTGTTCGCTTGATAGAGCGATGGATGACGAATGCTGTGACGAGTTGCAGCGGAGCGTAGATAATGAGCGAATAGCCTATGATGAGGAAAGGCAGTTCGGCAACTTCGTTCCAGAAAATGATGACCAAGACACCTGCCACAAATAAAAGTATGGGGAAAAGGAAGTGCCATGGCGATACGCGCGCATCGTTGACGCGAGCCTGCCACACGTTCAGACAGCCAGTGGTGCCAAAGAGTATCATGACGCCCGCCAATGCATAGAGTAAGAAAGCAATAAACGATTGAGGGAAGCACAGCAAGTAAATACCGAAGAGTATGCTTCCGCCCGCAGTGAAAGGAACCATGGGCATATAGGCCGCTGATTTGTCGGTGAAAAGTGCCAGCAGCGTCACCAAGCCCGGGAGCATAAATAGTATGCCGCAGGCCATGACTATCCATTGCGGTGCGTCGGCACTATAGGTCACAAGCAGAATGCCCAAAGCAAACAGGCAGACATTGCGGAGCAGGGCTTGCAGAAAATAGTTTTTTGGGTTCATGTGGTTGGTCGTTGTTTGAAGGTTTCAGAACGTTTGTTTGACGAATACCTCTTAACTCAGAAAACAAAGTTGCGGAAGTCGTTAAAGATAGCCAAAACCATGAGCAGCAAGATGAGCGTCATGCCAATGGTTTCGGCGCGTTCCATAAACTTGTCGCTGGGCTTGCGGCGTGTGATGATTTCTACGAGCAGGAAGAATACGTGTCCACCGTCGAGTGCAGGGATTGGTAGTATGTTCATGAACGCGAGCATCAAGCTGATGAAGGCCGTCATCTCCCAAAAGCGCTGCCACTGCCACGTTTTTGGGAAAAGGCTTCCAATCGCTCCGAAGCTACCCACACTCTTGGCGCCATCAGTAGTGAAAAGATACTTCAGGTCGTTCACGTAGCCACTCAGCACGTGCCAGCCATACGAAACTCCTGCGGGGAAACTTTCGAAGAAGCCATATACTACCTTTTCGGTCTTGTAGTCCTTGAGCGGCGAGTTCCACATAATGCCGAGCACATAGTCCTTACCCAGGCTCAATTTGAGCGTGTCAATACTGGTTGCTCCCTTGTGGGCAACAGCAACAGTGACGTTGCGCAGGCGAGCACTATCGGCGGCATGGCCAGCAATAAGCACGTCGTCCATTTGACCACGAATTTCGCCAAACTTGTTCCACGTGTCCATGCTTACGCCATTGAAGGCTTTGATGGTATCGCCAGCGATGATGCCTGCTTTCGCGGCAGGACTGCCGGCCACGACACTGTCCACGAGGTTTGGAATAAGCAGTGCGATGAACGGTGGGTCGGCTTTTACCATTTGCAGTAAGTCGGAACCATCTTCGGGCATGGCAATGCTGACTTCTTTACCTTGGCGAAGCACCTTCACTTGCTGGGCTTCGCTCAATGTGCGATACAGATCCATAAGTTCCATGCGCTCAATGGGCTGTCCATCGGCACTCACGGGTATGTCGCCGTTGCGGAAACCAAGCTTTTGTGCTTGACCATTGTAGTAGAAACCATGCGTGACGTTCTTCATCGGTACGTATTCGTTGCCCCACGTGAAGAGCACCATGGCGTAAATGACAAAGGCTGTGAGAAGGTTCATCAGCACACCGCCCGTCATAATCAACAAGCGCTGCCATGCTGGTTTTGCGCGAAACTCCCATGGCTCAATCTTGTCGGATAGTTGGCTGGCACTTTGCGTTTCGTCCACCATGCCTGCTATCTGAACGTAGCCGCCCAGAGGGAGCCAGCCTATGCAGTAGGTCGTTTCGCTGCCTTTGGGCTTGAATTTCACGGGCGTGAACCAAGGATCGAAGAAAAGCGAGAATTTATTGACGCGCACCTTGAAGAGCTTGGCAAACAAGAAATGTCCACCCTCGTGCAACAGCACAAGCAGCGAAAGGCACAAGATGAGTTGCAGGGCGCGAATAAGGAATACTTCCATCGTTTGATATAATTAAATAAGAGTTGTGTTATCGGTTGTCGTTGTGTTTATGGGTTGGGTTTGTCCTTGATATACGAGCGAGCAATGGCGCGCGCCTCTTTGTCGATCGCGAAACAGTCGTCAAGGGTAGGGGATTCGATGCGAGGCGTATGTTCCATAGTATATAATATGGTGTCGCACAGTCTGGGGAAACTGATTGTTCCTTGGCGGAATGCAAGGTTAGCCACTTCGTTGGCCGCATTCATCGCACAGGGCAACGTTCCGCCTTCTGCGGCAGCCTGATAGGCATAAGCCAAGCATGGGAAACGTTCTGTATCGGGACGCTCAAAGTGAAGCGCACCAAGGCGGAAGAGGTCTATACATCCCGCGTCTAATTGAGCACGCTCGGGATAGCAAAGGGCATGTTGGATAGGCAGTCGCATATCGGGCACAGCCAGTTGGGCTTTGACGCTTCCGTCGCAAAACTGCACGGCACTGTGAATAACGCTCTCGGGATGTACGACGACTTCAATCTGGCTGGGTTTTACGCCAAAAAGATGGCAGGCTTCAATCATCTCAAAGCCTTTGTTCATCATTGTTGCGCTGTCGATGGTTATCTTTTCGCCCATGGTCCAGTTGGGATGTCGCAGGGCTTCTTTGGCTGTGACGTGGCTGAGGGCTTCTTTTGAGAACGTGCGAAATGGGCCACCGCTGGCTGTGAGCAAGATTTTCTCAATGCTCCCTTGGGGCTCGCCTTGCAGACATTGGAAAATGGCTGAATGTTCGCTGTCGATGGGCAGAATGTCAACGCCACGTTCTTTTGCCAATGGCATGATAAGACTTCCTGCCACGACGAGTGTTTCTTTGTTGGCCAAGGCAATGGTGCGCCCTGCCTTGATGGCTGCCACCGTTGAGGCCAAGCCTGCAAATCCTACCAATGCCGTAACGACGGTATCTACCCCGGGCCAAGTTGCAGCGTCGCACAGTGCGTCGTTGCCCACGAGCACTTGTGTCGCCGTGCCGGCCAATGCACTTTTCACGTCGTCGTATCGTGCTTTGTCGGCTATCACCACAGCTTCTGGACTAAACTCACGGGCTTGCTGTATGAGCAGGTCGGCGTTGTGTCCTGCCGTGAGTACCACTGCTTTGAAGCGCTCGGGATGTCGGCGAACAATGTCGAGCGTTTGTGTGCCGATAGAGCCAGTAGAACCTATGATAGAAAGTCTTTTCATGCTTAGAGCCATGTCAGTCGTTTATGTTGAGCAATCCTTCGGGAATGAAGAGTTGCAGCGTGCGCTCTTTCTCGTTAATGTTTCTCACAAAGTCTTCATGAAAGGGCAGAATGATTTCTTCCTGTCGCATCGGCGAGGAAACATAGAGCAAGATGTTTTCATTGCGGTCGTCCACAGCGGTAATCTCGCCGATGACGTTGCCGGCTTCGTCCTTTATCGTATATCCTTTGAATGCTTGCCATGAACGAAACTGCGCCTCGTCTGCCAACTCTTTGCTTAGCGCATAGACGCTACAACCTGTGAGATTGGCGGCTTGCGCATCGCTGTCAACACCATCAAACTTCACCAGCATAACATCGGTGCCTCGTTCGCGCCATTCGTCGATGAAAAAAGGTACGGGCAGGCTGTCTATCTCAATGAACAGACAGTCGGGCACATCGCCATCGTCGTTGACTATGTCGCGCATAAGCTGCAAGCGTAGTTCGCCGCGAGTGCCGTGTTTGCGACCTATAGTGCCAACGTGTGTCAAGTCGTCAAAGGTAAGCGTTTGCATGGAGGAAGTGTGCTTTCTTTGGGATTGGGTCAATCTTCGCGCGTGATCCTTGCGCCCAGGGCGTTGAGGCGCTGTTCGATGTGTTCGTAGCCGCGATCGATCTGCTCCACGTTTTCTATCACGCTGGTTCCTTCAGCTCCGAGTGCAGCGATGAGCATAGCGATGCCAGCGCGAATGTCGGGCGAAGCCATGCGTCGGGCATGAAGTTGCAGCTGGCGGTCGTGTCCTACGACGACAGCGCGGTGGGGGTCGCAAAGAATGATTTGTGCGCCCATCTCTATGAGCTTGTCGGTGAAGTAGAGGCGACTTTCAAACATCTTTTGATGAATGAGCACACTGCCTTTGGCCTGTGTCGCCACTACGATAAGCGCACTGAGCATATCGGGCGAAAGTCCAGGCCACGGCGCATCGGCCAGCGTCATAAAGGAACCGTCGAGAAACGTTTCCACTTGGTAGTGGTCGTGACGAGGGATAAACATGTCTTCGCCGCGTTGCTCGAGTGTGATACCTAATCGGCGAAAAGCCTCGGGCATGATGCCAAGCTGTGGCCAGGCTACATCCTTGATGGTGATACCTTCGCCTACTGTTGCTGCAATGGCTGCGAAGCTACCTACTTCAATCATGTCGGGCAAGATGCGGTGGGTTGCTCCTTTTAGTGTTGAAACGCCTTCAATGGTGAGCAAGTTTGAGGCAATACCTTCGATCTTCGCCCCCATTGCGCAGAGCAACTTGCAGAGTTGTTGCACGTAGGGCTCGCAGGCAGCATTGTAAATGGTCGTTGTTCCTTCGGCCATCACTGCGGCCATGATGATATTGGCTGTTCCTGTGACGCTTGCTTCGTCGAGGAGCATGTAGGTGCCTTTGAGCTTGTCGGCTTGCAGGCAATAGATGCTTGCCGCTTCGTCATAGCAATAAAAGGCTCCGAGTTTTTCAAAGCCGAAAAAGTGGGTGTCCAATCGGCGACGGCCTATCTTGTCACCGCCTGGACGGGCTATGGCGGCTTGGCCGAAACGGGCAAGCAGGGGGCCTGTGAGCAGGATGCTACCACGGAGCCGAGCGCAGCGTTCCAAATAGTCTTTGCTGCGTAGGTATGAAAGGTTTATGTGGGCGGCTTGAAAGGTATAGTCGCCTATAGCGTGCTTCGTGACGCTCACGCCCATATCGGCCAGCAATGTGATGAGGTTGTTCACATCGGCAATGTCGGGTACATTGCATATTCTGACAGGCTCTGCCGTAAGCAGGGTGGCGCAAATCACCTGCAAAGCCTCGTTCTTCGCGCCCTGAGGTGTGATAGTGCCGCTTAAGGGATGCCCGCCTTCTATGATGAGAGATGCCATAGGCTTTTTGTTACTTCTTTTTGCGCTTCTTGGTGTTGTTGGTGCTGGTTTCCACTCTGATGGAAGCGAGCGGACGATTGCCAAAGTCGGCGCGTGTGGCTCCTTGGGTTATTCGCTCTATGTCGTGAACGATGCGCTTATCATCGGGCTGTTCGCCACGAAAACTAACGATGCAGCGTTTCATCCTCGTACCTATCCCGCGCAAAAGCTCTGTGCGCTGGGCATTGTCGGGCATTTGGCTCATTTCGTTCAAGGCGCGTTCCACCAATGTGCCGTAGTGGCGATAGTGCAAGGTGGAGGTAGGGTAGGGTATGTTGGGCCGCTCGTTGGCTTCTGCACGATGAATTTCGCAAGGGTAGTCAATGTCGAGCTGATATTTGCTGATGTAGGCCAAGTGGTCCCATAGCTTCTCGCGATATCCAGGAACGTTTTTCATCTGCGGGTTCAGGCCGCGCATCACGCCGATGATGGCTTCGGCATAGGCTTGTCGCTGGGCGCGGTCGGTGATTTTCATCGCGTCGTCCACCATCTGTTGAACAATGCGCCCGTATTCGGGCATCAGCAATGTGGGACGCTGGGTGTTATAGTCCATAATGGGAAGTCTTTATCTCTTAACATGCTCAAGCGGGCTCTTGCTCTCTTTGGCTTCAAAAGCCTTGAGATAGAAAGGCTCAAAGTAGGCCACGTCAGCCGTTTTGCCCCGCAATAGTGCCATTTCGGCCAGGGGCATCATGTGCTTGGCCAAAGGCATCTGGTTGTCAATGAAGCGTGCGTTGGGGTGATTGATTACTGTTTTGCATTTGTTGGCTCCGCTTCCCATGAAATAAACGGGCTGACGGTCGAGCCATTCGCGATAGGTGTCGGCAGTGACAATTTCGGCCTGAACACTGCGCAGCGTGCGCAAACCACGGTCGTAGATTGCTGCATAGACCTCCATCCGTCGTGCATCGATCATCGGACAAAGCAAAGCCCCCTCTTCGACAGCTTCGCTGAGAAGAGAAGGCACGCATAGTAGCTGCAATGTGTCAACAGCAATGAGTGCCGCACCGCGTGCGTAGCAAATGCCTTTGGCGGTGCTCACACCGATGCGCAGTCCGGTATAAGAGCCTGGCCCTTGCGAAACGGCTACGGCATCAAGCGGAATAGCGTGGCTGTCGGCAAACGATAACGCTTCGTCGCAGTAGGGCGCCAATATGCTGGCGTGGTGAGGACCGTCAAGGTCTTCTTTGTGAAAAACCACTTGCCCCTGGTCGCTCAGAGCAACGCTGCAAGCGCGTTCCGAGGTCTCTATGTGGAGAATACAAGCCATGTTGCTCCGTTTTGAGCCGCAAATTTAGTGTTTTTCTTTATTGCAGCAAATTACCTATGCTTGAAAACGAAATTTTGGCGTACGGGCGGCCTTTACACATGGAAGTTTTTATCCTCCTTGCTTGGCTTTCACAGTCAGACGGTGTACTTTTGCGTTCATATTTATAACGAAACGTATTTTTTTTACAATGAACACTCGCAAACATATCGCAGCCGAGCGCAAACAGCGTGCCACACACAACTGTGCGCAGGCTGTTGTGTGCACCTATGCCGATGTAGCAGGCTTGGACGAAGCCACGGCTCGGAGCGTTGGGTCTGCCTTTGCAGCAGGGATGGGCAATATGGAGGGCACGTGTGGCGCATTGGTCGGTGCGGGCATCGTTTTAGGTTGCGCCATGAAAGACAAGACCCAGGCCATGAAAGCACAGCGCCAAGTGATGACAAAGTTTCAGACGCGCAACGGAGCTACTCAATGCAAATTGTTGAAAGGCGTGGGCGGCTCGGCACCACTACGCGCTTGCCCAGATTGTGTGGCAGATGCCTGCGAGTTTCTTGAAGAACAAATAACTTCTGACTAAGTTTTTAACAAGCTCTCAACGTATGGACATAGAAACCCTGCGCATCGCTTTGCTCTCGCTACGGGGATGCACCGAGGATACTCCCTTTACCGACGATATCGTCGTCTTTCGCGTGAAGGGAAAAATCTTTGCGTGTATCGACATCGCTCGCCCCGACCGAGTAGTGCTGAAAAGCGCACCCCAACGCACCGACGAGCTCCTCGCGCATTTTTCTTCAGTCGTGCCCGCCAAGTATTGGAACAAACGCAACTGGATAGAGGTGCTCTTCGGCGGAGATGTCACCGACGACCAGCTCCTTTCAATGGCGCGCCTGGCCTATGCTATCGTGCTTGGAGGATTTACAAAGAAAGCGCAAATCGCCTTTTTCAGAGAGGGCTTGGCGAGCGATACGTTTTTTTACCATACCAACACCTGCTCATCTACTATGGAGCAGGCTTGGGCCGTTGGCGATGCTGCCTGTGCCAGCGGCGCGCATACCATGGCGTGTGTGCACAGCGACTTGCAAAAACACGGACGAGGCCAAACCGGAACCCACTGGGAGTCTCAGAACGGCAAAAACCTCACGTTCACCATGGCCGTGAGCCCCACATGCTTGAAGCCCGAAAACTCCTTCTTGTTGCTCCAAACGGTGGCTGTGGCTTTGCACAGAACAATCTCGCAGCTACTTCTTACCGACAAGGACGCTCTCACCATTAAGTGGCCGAATGATATTTACTATGCCGACAAAAAACTTTGCGGAACGCTGATACAAAACAATATCAGCGGCCACACATTTCGTTTGTCCGCAATTGGCATAGGACTTAACGTCAACCAAACCGTCTTTCCTACTTGGGTGCCCAATCCCGTGTCGCTCGCAGAAATCCTCGGGGCGGAAATCTCTCGTTTTGTGCTTCTGGAAGATTTCCTCCACCATTTTGGAAATCTTTATGCCGACTTGAAAAATACCATCACAGAAGCTCCCCAATCAGCTACCTCAACGCTACATCGCTACTATATGCGCCATCTTTTCCGTAGCCACGGCACATATACTTGGCGCGATGCTGACACTACGTTTCAAGCCTCAATAGCCGACGTGCTGCCCACAGGCTCTCTCGTTCTTCGCTTGCCCGACGGCTCGCAGCGCACCTACGCTTTCAAAGAAGTGGAATACGTGTTTTGAAGCCTCCACGCTCTCTTCTCTCTATGGCGGGCTTTTCCAAATAAGAGCCCACTTTTTTTGTACAGCCCTTAGATGAACATTCCGAAATCGGATGCTTGCGTGCAATCAAGCCTATCTCTTCTGAAACACATAGGACCTTTTCGCGTTCGCACCGTACGAAAATTATGTTCGCGCCGTACGCCGCGAACGCGAAGCAAAGCCGCGTGGCTCATGGGGCGCGGGCGTCCCGCCCGCGAATAGCTTGTATCAATCGCCCATTCTCGCTTTGCGGGCGAGACGCCCGCGCTCCCAAGTATTGCGATAGGCCTGCGCGACCCCAAGATTTCACTGCGTTTATCAACAAACGAAGTCCCACAAAAGTTAATCCACAACCTTGTTGTGCCTACTTTAAGTTGAAAAAGAGCGACTTTGTTGCATTACTTTGTTAAAAAAGCTTACTTTTGCGCAGACTTCAATTTCTTAGCACTATGCCCCAAGCGAAAGACAACAACTTCCTACACCCAGGCACGCGGCTCGGTGCAGAGCGTCAGTATCTCATTCTGAAACCGCTGGGCAATGGTGGTTTTGGCAAAACCTATTTGGCTCGCAACACCAAGTTTGGCGACGGCGGACCTCAGTTGGTCATCAAAGAGTTTTTCATGCTCAGGGAAATGCACCGCGATGAACATTCATCTCGTGCCTTGGTGAGCAATCCGCTCAATCAAGCTGCGGTGAACGATTTTCGCGCCAAGTTTATTCGCGAAGCCCAGCGCATCTATCAGCTCAGCCATCCTGGCATTGTGCGTGTCACCGACATTATCTACGACGAGAACGACACGAGCTACTACGTGATGGACTACGTGGGCAGTCAATCCCTGAACGACCTCCTCGACCAGCGTGGCGTACTGCCCGAGGCTGAGGCTGTAGATTATGTTTGCCAAGTGCTTGAGGCTCTGCGCGTGGTACATGCCAATCGTATGCTCCATCTCGACGTGAAGCCCAGCAACATTATGCTCAATGCCCAAGGACGGGTTGTGCTCATAGATTTCGGTGCGAGCAAGATTGAAAATTTCAAAGGCAAAATCTCGTCCACCCCCATGGCTCTTTCCAGGGGCTTTGCTTCGCCTGAGCAAATCAGCGGTTCGCTGAAACACATTGATCCGCGTGCAGACATTTATGCTGTAGGTGCCACACTCTACAATTTGCTTACGTCAAACGTGGTGCGTGATCCCATGGATCTTCTACAAGACAAAGATGCCGCCTTTGTCTTTCCACTTTCAGTAAGTGAGCCTGTGCGTCGGGCTGTAGTCCTCATGATGGCCTATCATTCTTCTGACCGTCCTGCCACGGTTGACGAAGCGCTTGCGTTGTTGCGTACAGCAGCGGCTGATATTACGTATGCCGATTCCACAGCAGATCTGTCGCTTCAAGAAATGCTTGAAATGGTAGAAGTAGAAGGCGGCACGTTCACTATGGGAGCCACAAGCGAACAGGGAAGTGATGCCTATGATGATGAAAAGCCCGCTCACCAAGTTACACTGAGTACGTTCTCTATCGGCAAGTACGAAGTGACGCAGGCGTTGTGGCAAGAAATTATGGGCAGTAATCCGTCCTACTTCAAAGGCGACAATCTGCCCGTTGAGCAAGTCTCTTGGGACGATTGTCAAGAATTCCTCAGCAAACTGAATGCACGCAAGGGCGAATTTGGTATTACAGATGGTCGCACGTTCCGTTTGCCCACCGAGGCCGAGTGGGAATACGCCGCGCGCGGCGGCAAGCTATCTAAAGGCTTTAAGTACAGCGGCTCGAACAACATTGGAGACGTGGCTTGGTACTGGGATAATAGTGGCAAAAAGACCCACCCTGTAGGCAGGAAGCAGGCTAACGAACTTGGCATTTACGACATGAGTGGCAACGTTTTGGAATGGTGCCATTGGTGTGGCGGTTATTCCTCTGGTGCTCAGACGAATCCGCAGGGTCCTGCTTCGGGCTCCCGCCGTGTGATTCGCGGCGGCTGCTGGGACAGCGGCGCGCGGGATTGCCGCGTGTCGTACCTGAACATCCTCACGCCCGTCAGCCGCTTCGCTAGCCTCGGCTTGCGCCTCGTCCTGAACGTAAGCAAACCTTTTGAAAAGCCCAAACCGAAACCTCAGTCCAAGCCACAACCTGTTCGTTCTAAGAAAAACAAAGGCAACCTCGTGCTGCTTCTTTCAGCTCTGGCAGGCATGGTGATTGTTATAGGGATTATGCTCGGTGTGCGGCAGTGTGGAGGAGGTGAGACGGTAGCGTATGATGATGCTTATGCCGATTCCACAGCAGATCTGTCGCTTCAAGAAATGTGGGAAATGGTAGAAGTAGAAGGCGGCACGTTCACAATGGGAGCCACAAGCGAACAGGGAAGTGATGCCTGGGAAAACGAAAAGCCCGCTCATCAGGTAACGCTGAATACGTTCTCTATCGGCAAGTACGAAGTGACGCAGGATTTGTGGCAAGAAATTATGGGTAGTAATCCTTCCAACTTCAAAGGCGACAATCTGCCCGTGGAGAACGTCTCTTGGGACGACTGTCAAGAATTTCTCCGCAAACTCAATGCTCGCAAGGGCGAATTTGGTTTTACTGATGGTCGCACGTTCCGTTTGCCCACCGAGGCCGAGTGGGAATACGCCGCGCGTGGTGGCAAGTTATCTAAAGGCTTCAGGTACAGCGGTTCGAACAACCTTGGGGACGTGGCTTGGTACTGGGATAATAGTGGAGGAAAGACACATCCCGTAGGCACGAAGCAGCCCAACGAACTTGGCATTTACGATATGAGTGGAAACGTTGATGAATGGTGTCAAGATTGGTATGGCGGTTATTCCTCTGGTGCTCAGACGAATCCGCAGGGTCCTGCGTCGGGCTCCGACCGTGTGAGGCGCGGTGGCAGCTGGAACAGCTTCGCGCAGGATAGCCGCGTGGCGTACCGGCGCAGCATCCTCACGCCCGAACCCCGCAGCAATTACCTCGGCTTGCGCCTCGTCCTGAAGTTCCCATAGGCAGAAAACTAATTTGCGATAACTGTTCGCAGTGCCTTAGGAGTGCGAACGACTTGTAATACTAATTGATAAAGTTCCACGAAACGCCCAGACGTAGTACAAGGCGATTGATGGGATGGTGTGGAACAAGGAACGGACGGCCACTGCCACTGCTATAATTGATGTGGGAAGCCATGACGTAGAAGCGCGTGCGCTTCAGGTGGAAATTGGCGTAGGCGTTGATGATGGGATAACCGCCAATCTTAACGGCCGTTTCAGCGTCTTGCACGGCATATTGCCCAATGATGGGGGAGTAGGTCGGTGCATAGTACTTGGTGAACCAACGTAGGTCAACACCTATCTGTGTGCGGAGCACGCGGGCGATGCGAAAGTCAATGCAAAGGTTTGTGTAGGCATTGAGTGAGGGCAGGGGCAGCACGTCTTTTTCGCTGCTGACTTGGGCAGTCAACTCGCCAGTCCAGCGGAATATGCCAAGCTTGAGGTCTTGGGCCAAAGTGCCGCTGAGCACTTGGATGTTTTTTGAGGCCTGACGTGCTGACACACCATAAAGATAAAGGTTCTCCGTGTCGGTGGCTTGGCGCGTTTCGGCAAAGTAGCAATAGTTTTGTATGGACTCAAAACCTAAAGAAAGCCGTGTGCCTCTCCATTGCAGGGTTCCTGTAAGACGCGAGCGGAATTCTTTGTCGTAGTCTTCGTGGTCCCACCAGGCGTTGCGGGCATGATAGTGCTCAATGTAGATATCAGGACGGTCGGCACGAATGGTTCCTTTGAGGTCTATCTGGAGCGTGTCGCCAAAGAGCGGTATGTTGCCGCTGGCTTTGGCGTGAAGCAGAAACTCGCCCCAGGTGCTACCATCGCTGCGCGTTTCGCCAAAAGCGTCGTAGCTGAAGTATCGGCTATGTGTGCTCAAAATGCGCGCTCCGAGCGTGATGGTGTGGCTGGTGTAGGCTTCTTTGGAAAGATCCAGCAGGGGAAGTGTGTAGCGCTCAAAGTCGTGCGACACGTATAGTCGCAATCCGGCTTTCACCCATCGGCTGAAGCCCTCGTTGATTTCGAGCGAGAGCATGTTGTGTACTCGAGTGTAGTGCGTACGGTCGGAAGCACTGTCGCCTGGGAGGTAGAAGTCCAGGAAATAGCTGGTGTTGTCGGCGTTCATCGGCAAGTTCGACCGAAACTCTCTGCGGTCGGCATCAACGCGCAGAGAGTGGACAATGCTGGCTACGGGCACAAATTCGGGCGTGAGGCGCAGGCTGTCGGGAACAGATTGTTGTGAACTGCTTTGCTGCGGGAGTTGCGGCTGTGACGACCGCGAAGTGTCGGCAGCAAGCGCATTGATGCTGTCGGTTACAGCCGTGCGAAGCAAAGGGAGCGATGTGCCAAAGAGCCGGCTCACTTGCGAGGTATGAACGATTTCGCCTTTCGCGTTGCGATAGCGCGTAAAGCCCAGACGATAGCGGTGGGAGAGCGTAACGGTGGTCATGCGCAGACGGTTCCAAGTCTTCGAAAGACGCATGGGCAAGTCGGCTTCGCTATAGCTTGACGAAAAGGCTTCGGGATTGGTTACGTAAGTGTCGTCTTCCAATCCGCCATTCTCTGAAGTCTTGTAGTAGTTGGTATAAGCCGAAAAGTGCAAATCATAGCGTTCGCCGATGTAAGAGCCAAAAAGACGGGCGTAGATTTGCGAAGTGCTCTGCGAAGAATAGTAGCCACGTCCGTAGAGATAATCAGCCTCGAAGCCTACACCAAGTCGCTTGTTGACGTTGGTGGCAAAAAGAGCCGTGAGGCGGTCTTCGCCATTTTGTTTGTTGCCACATTCGTGGTAGGTGAGGTTGGTAAAAGGCGACTTTGTGTTGGTGTACCAAAGGTCGGACGGTTCGCGAAAGAAGAAGTCGTAAGGTTCGGCAAAAAGGAAACTAAAAGGAGAGAAGTCGGACGGCGCGTCAAACCAAAGGCGCGAAATGCGCGGTGCGCCCAAGTTGCCCGTGTAATTATAGTGTCCCGTGCGTCCGCTGGTGAAGGCATTGTTCTGAAAAAGCGTCATTGCCGTGTCGGGAACGGAACGAACAATGTCGCCAAAACGTTCGTCAACTTGCCAGTAGTCAATACCCTCGGGTACGTCTTCCTTCTGAATGCTGTCGGACGCAAAGGCATCGCGCTCCTCGTCTAAGTCGGAAAGTACACGCTGGGCAAAAGCTCCACTGAAAGGATAAAACCCAAGGAGCAACGCAAAGAGAAGAAGGAAAAAAATCCTTGCTGTATGTAGGAACATTCTATTCACGGGCTGCAAAAATAGAAAAACTCCCCAAAACGACAAGAGAAGCGTACACCCTTTTCGCACTCCGTATTATATATATAGGGCGGAAAACATACGTTGAGTTTGGCTTTTGCAGCCTTTTTGCTTGTTTTTCAGTCATTTTCAGCGCAAAAACTTTGGCAGGGAAAGAAAAGTTGCTACTTTCGCGCCGATTTAGTTCACATAATGTCTAACTGTTTTTATTAAAACAACCAAAAATCTCTAATGGAGAACAACAAAAACATCGTCCCATTGCAGGATTTCGATTGGGAAGCATTCGAACAAGGTACACTGGGACAAGCCGAAAACCGTGAGGCTGCCGAAAAGAGTTATGATGCTACGCTGGGTCGTGTGCAAGAAAACGAAGTCGTAGAAGGAACCGTCGTTTCCATCGGCAAGCGCGAAGTCGCTGTTAGCATTCAGGGCAAGAGCGATGGCATCATCTCAGCCAACGAATTCCGTTACAACCCCGACCTCAAAGTGGGCGACAAGGTAGAAGTCTTCGTCGAAAACCAAGAGGACAAGAAAGGCCAGCTCGTGCTTTCGCACAAGAAAGCTCGTGTGAGCAAGTCTTGGGATCGTGTCAATCAGGCACTCGAAAACAAGGAAATCGTTAAAGGCTTTATCAAATGTCGCACGAAAGGCGGTATGATCGTTGACATCTTTGGCATTGAGGCCTTCTTGCCCGGTAGCCAAATCGACGTGAAGCCTATTCGCGACTATGACGTATTCGTTGAAAAGACCATGGAGTTCCAAGTTGTGAAGATCAACCAGGAATTCAAGAACGTGGTAGTAAGCCACAAGGCACTTATCGAAGCCGAACTCGAAGCTCAGAAGCAAGAAATCATGTCCAAGCTGCAAAAGGGTCAAGTGCTCGAAGGCACCGTGAAGAATATCACCAGCTACGGTGTGTTCATCGACCTAGGCGGTGTGGACGGACTCATTCATATCACCGACCTCAGCTGGAGCCGCGTAACCGATCCACACGAGGTTGTAGAACTCGACCAAAAGCTCAACGTCGTTATCCTCGATTTCGATGAAGAGAAGAAGCGCATCGCTCTCGGCCTGAAGCAACTCACTCCGCATCCTTGGGACGCTCTTGATGAAAACCTCAAAGTGGGCGACAAGATTTCAGGAAAAGTAGTCGTGATGACCGATTACGGTGCATTCGTCGAAGTAGCACCTGGCGTAGAAGGACTTATCCACGTAAGCGAAATGAGCTGGAGCCAGCACCTGCGCAGTGCAAGCGACTTCCTCAAAGTAGGCGACGAAGTAGAAGCCGTAATCTTGACGCTCGATCGTCCGAACCGCAAGATGTCGCTCGGTATCAAGCAACTCAAGGAAGACCCATGGCTTGACATCGAAACCAAATATCCCCTCGGCTCAAAGCACACAGCCAAAGTACGCAACTTCACAAACTTCGGCGTGTTCGTTGAACTCGAAGAAGGAGTTGACGGTCTTGTTCACATCAGCGACCTTTCATGGACCAAGAAAATCAAGCATCCCAGCGAGTTCACCAAAGTGGGCGACACGATGGACGTTGTCGTTCTTGAAATCGACACCGACAACCGCCGCTTGAGCCTCGGCCACAAACAACTCGAAGACAACCCATGGGATCAGTTCGAAACCATCTTCACCGAAGGTAGCGTACACGAAGGAACCATCGTAGAAATGATGGACAAGGGCGCTGTTGTTCAGTTAGAATATGGCGTAGAAGGCTTTGCCACGCCTAAGCATCTCGTGAAGGAAGACGGCTCTCAGGCTCAGCTCGAAGAGAAACTCCCCTTCAAGGTGCTGGAGTTCAACAAAGACAGCAAGCGCATCATCGTAAGCCACAGCCGCACGTTCGAAGATCCAGCTCGCGAAGCAGCTCGTCAAGAAAAGCGTGCAGCCCGCAAAGCAGCCGCTCCCAAGCGCGAGGCTACTCCTACGATCCAAAACCAGTCGTCAGCCCAAACACTCGGCGACCTCGATGCACTTGCCGCACTCAAAGAGCAAATGCAACAAGGAGAATAACCTACAGCAGTCTTTCTTTTAGACTATAACTACTACAGCAGTCTTTCTTTTTAGACTATAACAACGACAGCAGTCTTTCTTTTTAGACTATAACAACGACAGCAGTCTTTCTTTTTAGACTATAACAACGACAGCAGTCTTTCTTTTTAGACTATAACCCAAACTCGGGCGACGCAATCATCAAGATTTGCGCCGCCCGAGTTTTTTGCTGTCCAATAGGAGAACGGATAGTCTTTCAGCATCACTTTACACCCACACACGTCCTACAAAACAAATAGGGAGCCCGCTCTCGCAAGGCTCCCTAACCCCTTAAAACCCAGTCACTTAATCATTCCGTCGGGGTGAAAGGATTCGAACCTTCGACCCCCTGCTCCCAAAGCAGGTGCGCTAACCGGACTGCGCTACACCCCGTTGGACAAGCCATTGGCTGTTTTGCGGGTGCAAAAATAAGTAAAAATCTTATCTCCACACATTTTTGTTGATAAAAAGTTTTATTCTTTTCATTCTAAGGGCGCAGAAAATGAAAAAAAACGGCCTTGCAAGCACTTTTGTATGCGTGGATTAGTATTTTTGCGCCTTGTAATGAAGCGTTTCTTTCTCAGCATATTGCTTGCAGTGGTTACTTTGTGTGCATCGGCAAGGAGTAAGCAATTTATATTGTGTATTGACCCTGGGCATGGTGGTCATGATGCGGGTGCTATGGGCATCAAAGCTAAGGAGAAGGATATAAATCTGGCTGTTTCGCTGGCTTTTGGCAAGCTCGTTGAGCAAAAGTGTAAGGATGTGAAGGTTGTTTATACGCGCACTACAGATGTTTTCATTACTCTGCAGGGTAGGGCAGATATAGCCAATGCTGCTAAGGCAGATCTTTTTATCAGTGTTCATACCAACAGTGTCCCTGATGGGCATTGGGCATACGGCTCCGAAACGTTTGCTTTGGGGCAGACCACCTTGGGAACAAATTATAGTGTGGTTACTTCGCAAGGACGACTGACAGTTCATCGCAATGGCCGCGAGTACCAAGAGGCCTATAATGGTGGTAGTAGTGAGAACATAATAGGCTTTGAGATGTTGCATGCTGAAGGAATGGAGCAGGGGGCTTTGCTTGCTCAGTGTATTCAACGATGGTATGCGAAAGCTGGGCGTGTGGACAAGGGTGTGAAACCTGGCGTTTGGATGGTGTTGCGTAGAACGGTTATGCCTGCCGTTTTGACGGAATTGGGATTTGTGAGTACGCCCGATGAGGAAGAGTATTTAACTTCAAATGGCGGTGTTCAGACGTTAGCTCGTTGTTTGTACAATGGTTTTATCGACTATCGTAATGCGCTTGACCATCAGCGGCGCAAGACGCTTGACCTCAATGCAGCTCCTTCGCCGCGTCCACGGCCAAATCCCCAACAACAAACTTCGCCGCTGCCTCAAACTCCAACTCCAACACCAACTCAACCTCAAGCGCAACATCAGCCACAACAATCTGATCAGCCAGCTCGTGCGCAGCAACACCCCCAGCGTCAGTCACAACAAACTCAACCTGCTCGGCCCCAACAACAGCCTCAGAGTCAACAGCAGCAACCTTCACGTCAGAACCAACAACCTCAGCGTCAGCAATCTAATGCCCCGAAGCCTAAAGTGTGCTTCAAGGTACAGATATTATCAAGTTCGAAAGAGCTGAAACTTGATGACCCGCAGTTTAAGGGGTTGAAAGATATTTCTTTTTATCGCGAAGGAAATACTTATAAATATACTTCAGGCAGTTTTGATACACTTGCTGCGGCGCGCAAGCATAAAGAAAAAATTGCTGCCGACTTTTCAGGTGCTTTTGTGATAGCTTTTGTTGATGGTAAGCGAGTGAGCATTCAGGAAGCTCAAGAAGCTTTAAAAAAATAATGATCCTCTTATAAACAAATCAGACCCTTTTACCTTTTAAGCGCGTATTTACGTTTATGAAATTCCTAACCAAAGAAGTAAAAATAGCTCTCACAGCCATTGTAGCCATTGTATTGCTGTTTTTTACGATTAACTTCCTGAAGGGAGTTAACGTGTTCAAGCCGAGCAATACCCTCACTGTAGAGTTTGAAAACATCGGTGGCTTGGCAGTTTCAAATGCCGTTTATGCTAACGGCTATCCTGTGGGGATTGTTCGCGACATCAAGTACGACTATTCGCGTACCGATCGGGTGCTTGTCGTTGTAGATCTTGATAAGCACATGAACATTCCTAAAGGGACCTATGCAGAACTTGAAACGGGGCTGATGGGCGGCGTGTCGATGCACTTGATATTAGGTCCAAACCCCGCCGACCTAATTGCACAGGGTGAGACTATTACAGGGCGGATGCATCTGGGCACGATGGACAAGGTGCAGGAGCTTATGCCTGCTGTGGCTCAGATATTGCCTAAGGTTGACTCTATTCTTTATAATCTAAACACCATTTCTTCATCACCAGCGTTGATGCAGACGTTGCACAATGCCGCTGATGCTTCATCCAACTTAAACCGCTTGGTGCTTGGGCTTAATGATGTCGTTTCAACGCAGCTGCCGCCGTTCCTCGCATCGTTGCAACAGACTGGGCAAAATGTGCAGACGCTTTCTGCCGCGTTAAAGCAGGACGTTTCAGGTGCGGACCTTCAAACCACGCTCAACCAAGTGAACGGCACGCTGGGCGATGCTCGCAATTTTATTGGCGGCTTGGAAACTTTAAGTACTCAACTTACACAGGCTTCCCAAGAGCTCAATGCTACGGTTGCGACGCTCAATAGTAGCCTCAAGAGTACTGACAATACATTAGGATTGATGCTCAATGATCGTCAACTCTATGACAATCTCAACCAAACTGCAAGCAATTTGGCCACTACAGCAGCAAGTGCCGACAGCTTGATGCGCGATCTCAAGGCACATCCGAAACGCTACGTCCATTTCTCGATCTTTGGGCGTAAAGACAAATAATTCGAAAACAAACATCAAACTTTCTACTAATGAACATTCTTGAACTTTCCGAACAAGAGATAAACCGCCGCAGTTCTCTCACACAATTGCGCGAAATGGGGATTAACCCTTATCCTGCTGAGCTTTTTCCTGTTGATGCGATGGCTGCAGAGGTTGTCGCCAGCTTCAAAGATGGCGATTCGCCGCGCCAAGTTTGTTTGGCAGGTCGTATGATGAGCCGTCGCGTGATGGGCAAGGCCAGTTTTGCTGAATTGCTTGATGCCAGCGGACGTGTGCAACTTTATATCACGCGCGACGATATCTGTCCCGAAGAAGACAAGACACTATATAATACTGTATTCAAAAAGCTGTTGGATTTGGGCGACTATGTCGGAGTGAAGGGCTATGTGTTCCGCACGCAGACGGGTGAAATCTCGGTGCATGTACAGTCGCTAACCCTCTTGGCTAAGAGCATCAAGCCATTGCCCGTTGTTAAAGAAAAAGACGGACAAACTTACGACAGTTTTGACGACCCCGAACTCCGTTATCGTCAGCGCTACGTTGATCTTATCGTCAATCCACAAGTGAAAGAAACGTTCCGCAAGCGTTCGCAAGTGATACGCACCATGCGCCAGTTCTTTGACGAACGTGGTTATATGGAAGTGGAAACGCCAATTCTTCAGTCAATCCCAGGCGGTGCTTCAGCACGTCCATTCATCACCCACCACAACAGCCTTGGTGTTGACCTATACTTGCGTATCGCAACTGAGCTCTATTTGAAGCGTCTTATCGTAGGTGGATTTGACGGTGTTTACGAGATCGGCAAGAATTTTCGCAACGAAGGTATGGACCGTACGCACAATCCCGAGTTCACTTGCATGGAGCTCTATGTGGCCTATAAGGATTATCGCTGGATGATGGAAATGACCGAGCAACTTCTTGAGCGCATCTGTCTTGAAGTAAATGGCACTACAGAAGTTCGAGTCGGCGAAAACACGATATCGTTCAAGGCACCATTCCGACGTTTACCCATTCTTGAAGCCATACAAGAAAAGACTGGCTACGACCTTTCCGATAAGAGCGAAGACGAAATTCGAACTATTTGCCGCGAATTAGGATTGGAAGAAGTTGATGAAACTTTCGGCAAGGGCAAAATGATTGACGAAATTTTTGGCGAGTTTTGTGAGGGCAGTTTCATCCAGCCGACGTTTATCACAGACTATCCCGTTGAGATGTCGCCGTTGACTAAGAAGCATCGTAGCAAGCCTGGGCTCACCGAACGTTTCGAGCTTATGGTAAACGGAAAAGAACTGGCTAATGCTTATTCCGAGCTCAACGATCCCATCGACCAAGAAGAGCGCTTCCAAGAGCAGTTGCGCCTCTCTGAAAAAGGCGATGACGAAGCGATGTTCATTGACCAAGACTTCCTTCGCGCCATGCAGTACGGTATGCCCCCGATGAGTGGCATAGGTATTGGTATAGACCGACTTGTGATGCTGATGACGGGACAGTTCTTCATTCAGGAAGTACTCTTTTTCCCGCAGATGCGTCCCGAAAAGAAAGCACCGCGTGATGCCACCGATAAATACACTGCAATAGGCATTCCCGCCGACCTCGTTCCTGTGTTGCAAAAGGTGGGTTACTATCTGGTTCAAGACCTTGCAGGCAACAATCCGCAGAAAATTCAGCAGCAGATAGGAGATGTGCTCAAGAAGTACAAGCTTGAACTGCAAAAACCTTCTGTTGATGATATAGCACAGTGGCTTAATGCCTTGGAAGGTTAGTTGTTGTTTTGTTTTAAGGAGGACGGAAGATGGCTCCCTTTGGTTCATCATTTGAAAAATCCAGTGCAAACCCACTTGCGCCAGTAGCTGTAATAGGAAGCGGAAGCTGGGCTACGGCCATAGCGAAGATTGTGCTCGAAACCCAGCGCGACATCACTTGGTATATGCGCCGTCAAGATGCTATTGACGACTTCATGCGTTTGGGTCACAATCCTTCCTATCTTACTAGCCTTCAGTTCGACACCTCGCGCATTTCCTTCACCACCGACCTAAATGAAGCAGCTCGGCAGTGTCAGACACTGATATTCGTTACGCCATCGCCTTATCTGAAAAACCATCTCAAGAAGCTTAAAACTCGTCTCAGCGACAAGTTTATCGTCACCGCTATCAAAGGCATCGTGCCCGACGACAATCTTGTCTGCACCGAGTATTTTCGTCAAGTATATAACGTTCCCGACGAAAATCTCGCCGTTATCGGAGGTCCGAGCCATGCCGAAGAAGTGGCCTTGAATAGACTCACCTACCTCACAGCGGCTTGTAGCGATCTGCCCAAAGCCAAGCAATTGGCTGCGCTCATCTCAAGCGGATTTATCAAGACCAAAACATCGCAGGATGTTATCGGCATAGAGTATGCCAGTGTGCTTAAGAACGTTTATGCCATAGCTGCTGGCATTTGCGGCGGTTTGAAATATGGTGATAATTTCCAAAGCGTGTTGATGAGCAATGCTGCGCAGGAGATGAACCGTTTTCTTCGCGCAGTTTATCCCATAGAGCGTAATATCTATGATAGCGTCTATCTCGGCGACCTGCTCGTGACGGGCTATAGCAATTTCTCACGCAATCGCGTTTTCGGCACCATGATAGGGCGCGGCTATAGCGTTAAGAGTGCGCAGATCGAGATGGAAATGATAGCTGAAGGCTATTACGGAACGAAATGTATGAAGGATATTAACAAACGCTTTCACGTTAATATGCCTATTCTCGACGCAGTATATAATATATTGTATGAGCGTATTTCCCCTGCGGTAGAAGTGAAACTACTTACAGATAGCTTCCGCTGAAGTATCTCAAAAGTCAACACCTCTGATACTCGTAAGAATACATTTTGAAAGCATAGCCCAAGAAACGTAAGCTCAGCGTCTGCGTTTCTTGGGCTGAAACGTTAATAATGCGAATTTCATCTTGGCTTTTAGCAGGCTTGTCATCGGTGAAAGGCTTGTAAGCAGCACAATTTCTGGAGACAATGTTTGGAAAGAAAAGATTTTTGTTTACTTTTGCGCCGCCGTTACGCGATAGCGGACCGGTTCAAACTATTTATTTTATTTACAGTTTTTACCAAAACAAACACAGATGGCAACCAAATTAAGATTGCAACGCCGCGGACACAAGGACTACGCTTTCTATAGCATCGTAGCTGCCGACAGCCGCGCACCACGTGATGGACGCTTCATTGAGAAGCTCGGTACTTACAACCCCAACACCAATCCTGCAACGGTGGAACTGAAGTTCGATCGTGCCCTCTATTGGCTCGAAGTAGGCGCACAGCCCACCGACACCGTTCGCAACATTCTTTCACGCGAAGGCGTTTTGCTCATGAAGCACTTGCGCGGAGGTGTAAAGAAAGGTGCTAAGACCGAAGAGCAGGCTCAGGCCGAATTTGATGCTTGGAAGGCCGATAAGAACAAACAGGCCGCCGCTATTGTTGATAAGCAAGTAGCTGACAAAAAAGCTGCAGCAGAGGCACGCTTAGCTGAAGAGCGCAAGCAAAACGAAGAATTGGCCAAGAAAGTAGCAGAAAAGAAAGCCGCTGCCAATATGGCTGAAGCTGAGGCTGAAGCCGCTACAGAGGAAGCTTCTGCAACAGAAGAAACCGAAGCTCCTGCTGAAGCATAAGCCAAGCCACGCAGCGATTATCCACTAAAGGCCACCCGCCCAAACACGTCAGACAACGGACGGAGAGAGGCGGGTGGCATTCTTTTTTTATTCTTGACAGCACTGAAAACAAAAAATCATGATAAACATTACTTTTCCCGACGGAAGCATTAAGCAGTACGAAGCTGGCGTTACTGCCATGCAAGTAGCCGAGAGCATTTCGCCCCGATTAGCAGCCGAGGTTTTATCCTGTGGTGTGAATGGCGAAACGCGCGACTTGCTCCGCCCTATCAATGAAGATTGCGAATTGAAGCTTTATAAGTGGGACGACGAAGAAGGTAAGCATGCTTTCTGGCACACCAGCGCCCACCTGATGGCCGAAGCAATTGGTGAACTTTGGCCCGGAACGCAGTTTGGTATAGGTCCAGCCATAGAGCGCGGTTTCTATTACGATGTGATGCCGCCCGAGGGTGTCACCATTAAGGAAGAAGACTTTCCGCGCATTGAGAAAAAGATGATGGAACTTCAAAGCCACAAGGATCAACTCGTGCGCAAGGAAATTGCCAAGAAAGATGCACTGGCTTTCTTCGGTTCAATGGGGCAAACCTATAAAAACGAACTCATTGAAGACCTTGAAGACGGTACCATTACTACCTATACACAAGGAGCATTTACCGACCTTTGCCGTGGTCCCCACTTGCCCAGTACAGCCCCGATCAAGGCCGTGAAGGTTACCGCTTGCAGCAGTGCCTATTGGCGAGGCGATGAGAAGCGCCCACAACTTACGCGTGTCTATGCCATTACGTTCCCCAAGAAAAAACTCTTGGACGAATATCTCGTAATGATGGAAGAAGCCAAACGCCGCGACCACCGCAAGATCGGTAAGGAAATGGAACTCTTTATGTTCGACGAGATGGTGGGCAAGGGTCTCCCGATGTGGTTGCCAAAAGGTACAGCCTTGCGCTTGCGCTTAGAGGACTTCCTCAAGAAAATTCAAAAGCGTTTTGGCTATCAACAAGTAATGACGCCCCACATAGGCGGCAAAAACCTTTATGTCACCAGCGGCCATTACGCCAAATATGGTAAAGACTCTTTCCAGCCCATCCATACCCCTGAAGAGGGCGAAGAGTATATGCTCAAACCCATGAACTGCCCGCATCACTGTGCTATTTATGCTTGGAAGCCCCGCAGTTACAAAGACCTGCCTCTGCGCTTGGCAGAGTTTGGTACGGTGTATCGCTACGAGCAGAGTGGTGAGCTGCACGGACTTACTCGCGTGCGTGGATTTACGCAAGACGATGCCCACATCTTTTGCCGCCCCGATCAGGTTAAAGACGAGTTCCTCCGTGTGATGGACATCATCATGATCATCTTCCGCGCCTTGGACTTCCAGAATTTCGAAGCACAAATCTCTTTACGCGATAAGGTAAATCGTGAAAAGTACATTGGCTCCGACGAAAATTGGGAAAAAGCCGAGCGTGCTATTATTGAAGCCTGCGAAGAAAAAGGTTTGCCCGCCGTTGTAGAGTATGGCGAGGCTGCATTCTATGGTCCTAAACTCGACTTTATGGTAAAGGACGCGCTGGGTCGCCGTTGGCAATTAGGTACCATCCAGGTGGACTACAACCTTCCCGAACGTTTCCAACTCGAATACACGGGTACCGACAACCAGAAGCATCGTCCCGTAATGATTCACCGTGCGCCTTTTGGCTCTATGGAACGTTTCGTTGCAGTGCTCATTGAGCATACCGCTGGAAAATTCCCACTTTGGCTCACACCCGACCAAGCCGTGGTGCTCCCCATTAGCGACCGTTTCAATGACTATGCAGCCGATGTGTGTCGCCAGCTTGAAGAAGCCGGAGTGCGTTGCACGATCGACGATCGCAGTGAAAAGATTGGACGCAAGATACGCGACAACGAACTCAAGCACATTCCCTATTTGCTCATTGTTGGAGAGAAAGAATCGCAGGAAGGAACGGTTTCAGTGCGCAAACAAGGCGAAGGCGACAAAGGAAGTGCTACTCCCGCAGAATTTGCAGCCAAAGTAAACCAAATAGTGGACGAAATGACACGAGAATACTAAAAAAAGTTGCAAAAACTTGTAAGGAAGCGCGGCAAACATTACTTTTGCCGCGCTTTTCACATTTATAAACCAAGTGAGACAACCACCTCGTAACAAGAAAGAAACAATCCGTTACAACGTTAACGGACAAATTCGCGCCTTGGCAGTAAGAGTCGTAGGCGACGATATCGCCCCCACAATCATGGATACGCGCGATGCGCTCAGGCTCGCTCGCGAAAAGGAGCTTGATCTTGTAGAGATTAGCCCCAATGCAGAGCCTCCCGTTTGCCGTATCTGCGATTATTCCAAGTTCCTCTATCAACAAAAGAAGCGCCAGAAAGAAATAAAGGCAAAGCAAGTAAAGATTGAAGTCAAAGAAATACGCTTCGGACCGCAAACCGACGACCACGACTACAACTTTAAACTCAAACACGCCAAGGGCTTCCTTGAGGACGGCGACAAAGTTAAAGCTTACGTCTTTTTCCGTGGGCGAAGCATTCTCTTCAAGGAACAGGGTGAAGTGCTCTTACTTCGTTTTGCAGCCGACCTTGAAGAGTACGGAAAGGTGGAGCAAATGCCTAAGCTTGAAGGAAAGCGCATGATCATGTTTGTCGCCCCTAAGAAAGCATCAGGCTCCAAGAAAGACTCAGCCACCAACGGGTTTTCTTCAGATGAGCCCCGAGCTGAAAAGAAAAAGCCCCAACAGAAGGCAAAGAAAGAATATACAGGCCCCAAAGTTGAAGGCGAAGATTTCTGATAGAAAACAAAAATGAACAAGACCGAGTGCGCGTCGCGTCAGCATTCCACACGACCGCCTCATATTATTCACTATTTTAATTAACAACACACAAAGAAATGCCAAAGGTAAAGACCAACTCCGGTGCAAAGAAGCGTTTTGCGCTCACCGGCACGGGCAAGATTAAGCGCCACCACGCTTACCACAGCCACATTCTCACCAAGAAGACCAAAAAGCAAAAACGTAATCTCGACCACGTAGCCCTGGTAGATGCCAGCAATGTGCGTCAGGTTCGCGAACTGCTTTGCCTTCGTTAAAGAGTAGGCCATTAAGCCCAGAGAAACAACAAACTTTATCAAGTCAAATCTGATTGTCGAGCACCCCAAGTCCGTTATAATCGTAGAAAACAACACGGCGCTGACAGTCGAAATCAAACAACAAAATGCCAAGATCAGTTAATCACGTGGCCTCTCGCGCCAAGCGCAAAAGAATTCTGAAACTCACACGCGGCTACTTCGGAGCCCGCAAGAACGTGTGGACCGTAGCCAAGAATACTTGGGAGAAAGGTCTCACATACGCATTCCGCGACCGTCGAAACAAAAAGCGTAATTTCCGCGCCCTTTGGATTCAGCGTATCAATGCCGCTGCCCGCCTTGAGGGACTGAGCTATTCTCAACTCATGGGACGCTTGCATAAGGAAGGCATTGAAATCAACCGCAAGGTGCTTGCCGACCTCGCAGTCAACAATCCACAGGCTTTTAAGGCCATCGTTGAGAAGGTAAAGTAAATTCCTTTTTATACACCCCTAAACAAATACACAAAGCGTAGTCTCAGTGCTTCGCTTTGTGTATTTTTTTTGTATCTGACACTCAAACCGTCAAATATCAAAGGCTTAAACTATTAAAGAGATAGGAGAAAATTAGAATTTAGTCCGATCAAGTTGGGTAAAAATCTTGTTTGCGTATCATTTGTTATGTGAAAAACAAAGCATCAAGCGTTTACATCATCGTTTCTTTGTACTTTTGCTGACGTTAATTCCCCTCTGCACAGCGGTGCAGGCTTTTATACATATATTAACGCGTTGGCTATTATTCAAAACGTTCAGAAACTTGCCGGTTGAAGGACATGTTATCAGGATAGAGCTAACGCCCGCAGTCTCTGTGGGCGTTTTCCTGTACTGATAGCATAGGTTTCCGGCAAGTACCTTGAACGTTTGGACGAGATTTCGTCCACATTTCTTTTAGCGAAAAGAAGGTACTTGTCAGAAACTTTTGTGTATTGGCCAGCACAAACCAATATACAATGTCGCAGACTTCTGTTGCAGGCAGTAGTAATAAAAATGCACCTGCTTCTGTACGCACGCCCTATGAACTCAACCAAGAATTATCGCAGATAATAAATGCTTTGCGTTTTCCAATGGCTGTTGGTGTAGTTTTTATACATAACAACTGGGTAGCGAAAGGTATTCAAGAGAATGTAGAAAACGGCACGTGGCCTATACTTGGTTTCTTCAAGGCATTGCTACCAACTTTCTTTGGAATGGCTGTGCCACTCTTCTTTTTCATAAGTGGTTTTCTCTTTTTTCGCAGTACTCCGAAATGGTCATGGCAGCGTTATGGCACTAAGTTTAACAGACGTATTCATTCTTTGCTCATTCCATATTTAATCTGGAATGTGTTTTCAATTTTTGGCGAAGCTCAAAATCTGTATCGCTTAGGGATGTCTGTCAATGAATATTTTGGGGAATATTCCGCTTTGGGGGTTTTACGACTTTTTTGGTGTTCAGGGACTTATGCTTCAACAAGTGTAAATTGGCTCGGTTTTTCGCATCTTACAGACTATCCAGCAAATATTTCCCTTTGGTTTGTACGTGATTTAATCGTGTTGGTGCTACTGGCACCGATTATATATGCTGTATTAAAAAAGTTGCGTCAGTGGTTTTTCTTACTGGTCATACCTATTTATCTGTTTGACCTTTGTCCATTCTCTTTTCCAGGTTTTTCTATCAGTTCCTTACTTTTTTTCTCTTTAGGCTCTTTTTGTTCACTTGAAGAGATTGACTTTGTTAAAAAGGCAGTAGCATCCATGAAGTGGAGCATATCTATAGGTGTAATTACGCTTTGTATGATTATTCTAAGTGATCAACTCCGTGGAATACCTAAAGAGCTTATCAATAGGCTTTATGTCCTTGCAGCTGTATCTGCTTCGATTGCGATTGCCACATGTCTTTTAAGAAGAGGGTTAATGGACAGGTGCTTACATCTTGCTTCATCATCGTTTTTTGTTTTTGCTTCTCATTTTGTTTCGTATATAGGTTTCCTTGGAATTAGTCGTTTTACATTGCTCTTCATCTTTGGTGAACCTGAAACAGAATGGCTCGCATTAATACTCTTTTTTGTCTGTCCGATATTGGCCGTCACGCTTAGCGTATTTTGCTACAAGTTTATGAGTCGTTTTATGCCTCGCACGACTGCTGTGCTATGCGGCGGGAGGTAGGGACAGAGTTGGTGTAAATGCAAATTTCCAAAAGTTGCTAAAATGTTATTTTTTTCGGTTTGGGGATTTTTCAGTGATTATATACTATTCTTGCGGCCAAAAAAGCCTGAAACATTCTATAATGGGAGCTTGTCTGTTTTTCATGGCCGTGAACTTTACTTTTCACGGCCATGAAAAGTAAAGAAGTGTGGACACAGGCAACTATGGTTCGCAACAACTTTGCGCTTATTGCCCAATTCTTTGATTGGAGTGCTATAACAAAACACCCCCAATCGTAGGGTTTAAACCACGATTGGGGGATTAAGATGAAAATGTTTGTTAGTGCTTATTGGCGGATTTCGAGTTCGTTGAATAGGTAGTTGCTCTGTGCCAGATATTCTATGCACCAAAGGACGTAGCGGATATCAACGGTGATGCAGCGTTGCAGGTTGCCGTTGTATTCTAAATCGCTGCTGAGGCTTTCGATGTTGCCGTCGAAAGCCAGTCCGATGAGTTCGCCGCGAGCATTGATAACGGGCGAACCGCTATTGCCACCCGTGATGTCGTTGTCGGTGATGAAGCAGGCGGGAAGCTTTCCGTCGGGGCGTGCATAGCGACCAAAATTGCCAGCCTCGTAAAGGCGACGCACGTCTTCGTTGATAACATAATCGGGGTCGGCAGGATTTTCCTTTTCAAACATACCGTCGATGATGGTTTGGTAATCGTAGGTCACACCATCGCGTGGACGCAGGTCGCGCACGTGTCCGTAGGTCATACGCAATGTCATATTGGCATCGGGAGCCGTGGTCCAGCCGTTGCGTTCGAGCTGAGCGGCAATGTATTTCTTGTCTAATTCGGCAAGTGCGGCATAGTAGGCTTGTATGTTGCCAGCAAGAAGCATGAGGTATTCTTGCAATCCACTGCGGAACTGATACCAGGGGTCAGCATCGAGCACTTTCTGGGAAGGTTTCTTGAGGAAAGCGGATAGGCGTGTGCTGTCGGTAAGAACGCTTTGGCTATAGATGCGCTCAACGTAGGCATCAACTTCGTTTTGTTCGTTGATGGGTAGGAAGTTGGCCTGAAGACGCTTGTGGCGTAGGTAGGTGCGTAGGATTTGCTTCATGAGTGTTTTGTCGCGTTCCAATTCTACGGGTGTGAGGAACGTGGCATCGCCCATGATTTCGGTAGTTACGCTGTCGAGTGCGCCTGTTTTTTTAAGCTCTTTGTAGTTTTCTACAAATTCAGCCACTTCGGTCGTTGGGGTATTCATCGCTACTTGTCGTATGCCGAAACTGGCCAAGTAGAGGTCGTGGATGGTGTCGGTGTATTCGCGTGATAGGCGGTCTATCTGCGAGAGCACTTGGGGCATATCGGTGTGTCCGTTCTGCAGGGCCCAAGCGAGGAAGTCGGTTTCTTTCTGCCGTCTGCGCTCTATGAGTTTTGTTTTGCGCACGGCTTCAATTTCGCCGCCGAAGTTTTTTACCGTGTTGCCTATCATAAAGTAGTCGCTCGCCATGGAAAGATTGAGCTCAGGGTCGTTATCCATGAGGTTTTTCATGTGAGCGAGCACCACTTCGCCCATGGTGTTGATGGGGCGGTCGAGGCTGTTGACGTGGCTTTCAATTTCGCTGGCAGTGAGATAGCGCTCGGTGCTACCAGGAAATCCCATAACCATTGTGAAATCGCCTTCCTTCACGCCGCCAAGCGAGATAGGCAGATATTTGTCGCAGTGTAGGGGAACGTTGTTTTCGTCGTAGTCGGCGGGGTTGCCGTTGCGATCAGCATAGATGCGGAACACGGCGAAGTCTGGGTTATGACGCGGCCACATCCAGTTGTCTTGGTTCTCGCCAAACTGGGCAAAGTTTTGAGGAATGTTGACCACAAGGCGCACATCGCTGTAAACCTGCTCGTAGAAAGCATAAAATTGGTTGCCGCCAAAGTAAGGGAGTACGCGTACACGCATCCCTGGCACGTCTTTCCAACGGCTCTTTTCTAGAATGGCACTGCTGAACATGCCCAGTAGAAATTCGTTTTGACGCGTAAATTCGTCATATTCGGCAGTTAGTGTAATGATTTGCTGGGTAACGTCTTCAATCTCGCGCACAAAAACAAAATCAAGTCCTGGTGTGGGCAGTTCTTCGGCACGGCTCTTGGCATAAAAGCCCTCTTGAAGATAGTTGTGTTCCATTGTGCTCATGGAGTGCACAAACTGAAATCCGCAGTGATTGTTCGTGAAAATGAGACCGTCGGCACTGACAACCTCGCCGGTGCAACCACCGCCGAAGAGCCCAACCACGTCCTTGAGCGAGGCTCCGTTTTCGTTGTAAACTTCTGATGGATCAATCTCCAAGCCTGCAGCGCGAAGCGAGTCGGCCAAATGTTGTTGCTCCATCAGTTTCAGCAACCACATTCCGCCATCGGCACGTGCCAGTAGCGGCGACATAACGAGGCTAAGCGCGATAAGCAAAGTCCGCAGTGCAGTAATGTTTTTTGTTGTCATATAAAATATAGAGTTAGGATAAATAAGTTTCGTGCGTGGGGTTACACGATAACAAGGCGCTTAAGCAAACGGGTGTTCCTACAATTGGGTAAATGATAGGAACACCCGCTTTCACGCTGAATATTGTTTCAAAGTCATTACGTTGTAAACAAAACTTACAGCACTACAGCAGTGCCGCTGCAAGTTACCATAAGCATAGAACCCTGAGCACCAACAGTTTCGTAGTCAAGATCTACGCCAATAACGCCATTGGCTCCGATTTGGGCTGCACGTTGCATCATTTCGTTCATGGCATTGTCTTTGGCTTCGCGCAAGGTTTTTTCGTACGTGCTACTGCGACCTCCGAAAAAGTCGGTGAAGCTAGCCTTAATGTCTTTGAAGAAGTTTGCACCTACGATGGTTTCACCAGTGACGATGCCGCGATACTCTTTCACGGGATGCCCTTCAATGAAAGGCGTGGTGGTAATGATCATAGTGATTAAGGGTTTTGTTATTAAAGGAATGTTGATGTTTGTTTTAACAGCAATGCTGATTATTTAGCGCAAAAATAGGATGTTTGTGTATTACTGCAAAGCCTTATGCGTGTTTTTGTGCTAAAGTAGTTATCCTAAATTCCGCAGCACTTTAGTTTACCTTTGTTTATAAGTTCCAGAGCAACAAAAAGTTACTCAGGATTTTGCCATGTCAGATTTTTTACTTACCTTAGTGCTGCAAATCAAGACAAGCAAAAATCATCAATGGTATGGCAAAGGTAAGCATAAAAATCTGAGAAAATCACTCCTTTTGGAGGACTTTTTCAAATGAGAGAGGAATTTTCCCGTTATGTAGGTCCGATTATCGACAAAGTACAGGGTCTCCGATGTACGTCATTCGGCTACCAGTACAGCGAGATTGCAGGTTCGCTGGCAAGCGTCTACTTTTGTGCCGGTGACTGCGTTGAGGACGTTACGAGCCACCTGATGCCCCATCTTTGCAGCGTAGAGAAATACTTTTTTCATAGTTTAATATGTTGGTGAAATTAAAACAGTGTGTACTTAATCCTGTCTTTTGGTTTGTTGTTAACGTAGTTGATGTATTGTAATGCAGTCATCACGCTATTCGGGCAAAATGACCGCAGGTTTCCTTGGCGTAGTTCCTGATGACGAGGAATTGGTCGGTGTAGTTGTGAGAAAAGAGTTTCAACCCTCTTCCTTGCTTTAGCGAGAAAACGCAAGCCTGAAAGGAATGAATGTTGGTTTCCAGTTCTTTTCCTGACCACGGCGATGCGTCACAAATCACTTAATCCGTTGCATCGTACACGAGTTCCAGTCTTCGCCATAGTATTTGCAGGTCAATGTATTGCCCTGGAAGCTGATGTCGCTCATTATGTTGTCGTTGAAGATATGTTGGCGGCCTAACGTTCCCAGGCTCTCTACAATAAGAGCAGCCGAAACACTGGGAGATTCATTAAGTTCCCGCACGCGCAAGCGTTCCCATCGATCAGAGCCAGTATACGTTAGACTAACGTTTTCGTACCATCTTTCCCTGTCAAGCTGAATTTTGTTTTCACCTTTAACATTCCATGTTCCACTGACAGTGAACGACAATTTGTAGCCAGCTTTTAGAGTGGGTGGGGCGTAGGTGAGCCAGATCGTGTATTTACCGTTTGCCAAGAATTGGAAGGTCATGGAGAAACCGAGGCCATCGCATTTGTTATAGGCGTCGCTATACATTCGTGTCACCTTCCATTTGCCCGTGAGTTTCGGGGCGATGGCTTTTCGATTGTTAGCCTCTTGCGCTTGTCTCCTTTGTGTCAGGAAGGGTGCGGAACCCTCATGAACGGTTTCTGATGTACCATCTCGGAAAGTCATCAAACCTTCATATATCTCTAAGCCATGACAGAATAATTCCGCGAAAATGTCCACGTCAAACCCGCAGATATAAAATAACTCGGTGACTTCGTTGAACTCCTCCGTCCAGCTTTCTTCAGCAGAAGTGGCTCGGAGAACGGCATCGCGACGGTATCCGTTCGAACTACTGTATAAGTCGCCGTTTTCAAACCTAAATGAAAGCCAGTGCTCATTACCTTTTTGGGCGGGCGCATTGATAGTTAGCACCCCTTCCTCACCATTCAGGTAGCGTTTGTGGAGCTTGGCAGAAAGGACTATGTATGATTTTTCCTTTCCAGGGTAAGAATGTGCTACATTTTCTTCCATCTCAACATAGTCTCCGTTCGTGTATTCTATGCGGATGATGCTCCCTCGTTGGCTTACATTAGTTATTGTGTCCTTCTCTGTTGCAGGATACCACTTGCCATTCCACTTCTGCAACCAACCTTTCTGCCTGGGCAGCCTTTTCTGATATATGCGGTCGCCTTCTATGTACAATTCGGTGTTGCTGCCGTTTAATGTCACTTCTCTTTGGTCTTTTGCATTGAGCAGAACTTGTTCTATTTCAGCCAAAGCCCTTTGGTGCTCAAGCTGCTGTGCCTCCTCTACCTTCCTCCTGGCATATTCATCAATGGAGGTATTTATCAGCTGTAAACTTACCGATATGTCTGGCCTGTTGAGTAAATCCCTAAGATAATTCAGTATGTTTTCACGTTCCGAATGGTTATTTCTGTTTATGTTATTTTCTATTTCAAGCGTTGTGAGGGAGCACTCAATAAGTTTTGCCTCCGTGTCCGCCATCGGCATGGGGGCTGTTGGGTGATAGGAGCACTTATCTACAAAAAACTGTAAAAATGATGTATGCTGATAGATAATCCCGCTGCTATAACTTCTATAATCGGAATAGTTTTCCCTTAGATCAGTCGTCAATTCCGTTATCTGCGATTTCCATTTCTTATCGAAGTCGGCGGAGCTCTTTCTAATCACGGCTTTCGCATTCTCTGCCAACACGACCTCGACGCCGTTGAACTCATCTAAATAGAACATCTCAACAGATTTGAGGTACACGTCGCGTCCGAAGTTATATTCATACCACTGCCCATCGACAAGCGGTGTCTTGCCAAGCTTTATTACCTCCTTGCCATTTTTGCCTATCTGGATGGTTTTCTTCTTGTTATCAACAAGGTAATAGCCCTGTTCCTTGCCGTCTGGCAACTCGGAAAAGACGTACTTCTCGTCATGCTTCTGCTTGCTCAATCGTATCTTTCTAACGGGAACGCTCTGTGAGAACATTCTCAGCGTGCAGTCAACTTCTTTCGTACGATATCCTTGGTATGTCGTGCCGTCAGTGTAGCAGCGTGTCTGTATCCCAAGCGGTATCTTGACAATCAGTTCGTTCATTGACACCCATTCCTGTGCTTGGGCGGATAATGCAAACAATAAGGCGATAAGCCCGAAAAACATTTTTTTCATAGGTGTATATTCCTTTTGAGTTGTTGAATCAATGGCAAAAGTACATACCTGTAAACGCTTGGCGGAATGTCATTCTTGTCATTTGCGTGTCAAATAGTGTCTTTTTGTTTCTCACACAAGATGAACTATCTAAAATCCACACAAACAAATGAAGAAAACGGGGAAAAGGTCCTAGTGTGTCTTTTCCAAGAACTTTGTCGTTGTAGCCGGCTCCGGGCTTCTGAACAAGATCAACGTGGAATTGCTACGTCTGGCTGGCTACAAGTACATCCTCGGTGCGAGGATCAAGAAAAGAAGCTACCGACATAGTGGAATGGATGCAAACAGAGGAGATGAGGTTTCCGGCACGTACCACGAGTAAACCCGTTGTAATGGCGAGAGACTGATTGTTGGGTACTCCGAGCTGCGAGCGGGGAAGGATGACTATAATCCGTTGAGCCTTTATTTATGTTCCTCGGCCTCTGTGGGGCGGAAAAAATCGCTGGTACTCCTAATTCCCATTTCTTCCAAGCGAGGCAGGAACCAAAAAAACGGAAGGAGGATAAACCGCTTTCCGTTAATCTTGGGTGTGAGGCGAACGAAACTTCTTTGTTCTATTTCAAATCCCGCTAATGTAGCGC
>ONDJ01000002.1 GCA_900316575.1 uncultured Prevotellaceae bacterium
GAGCCACTCGCAAAGCCTACGCGGGCGAGACGCCCGCGCCCCCAGGGCACACAGTGGACGCCACTATGCGAGGTCGTCAACTTTTCATGGGCATGAACTAAACTTTTCATGGGCATGAAAAGTTTAGTTCATGCCTATGAAAAACAAAATAGGTTGGGAACGCTTACTCCTCAGGTGCGTTGGCGGCAGAAAAGGCTAAGGCAATTGGTACAAAGACCGTAAAAGCTTGAAGAACACAATGGCCTCTATTTGCCTGAATAATTACCGGCAGGACTTCGTAATTGCCCTTTTCAGCGTATTTTTGCAGCCTGAAATGAAAATGTTTACTCAGCAGGAGCTTTGCGAAAAGCTCAATACGCCTATATTTCGCACACTCTCGGAAACGGCTGATGCTCTTGGAGCGTCCATCGGACGACGTAGATGTTGTGGTGGTAGGCAGCGGCATAGCGATGGCGCAGGCTTTTTGTCAAAGACTGCAACAAGGTCAACTTCTTGGGAAAAACACAGGCGCTGAAAAGGCTCCAAAGAAAGCTCTTCTCTCGGTGTTCAAGCGCTTCGGTACGGCCCAAGTGAAATGGCGCGGACAGGAAATAGAATTTGTGGGGGCGCGCAAGGAGAGTTACCGCAGCGACAGTCGCAAACCCATCGTAGAAGACGGCACGCTCGCCGACGACCAAAACCGTCGCGACTTCACCATCAATGCCCTCGCCGTGTGTCTCAACGCTGAACGCTTCGGCGAATTGGTTGATCCGTTTGATGGGCTCTACGACTTGCGCGATGGCATCATTGCCACACCGCTCGACCCCGACATTACGTTCAGCGACGATCCGCTACGCATGATGCGTTGCATCCGATTTGCCACGCAGTTACACTTCATGATCGAAGAAGAAACGTTCAGTGCCTTGGAAAGAAATCGTGAGCGCATCAAGATCATCAGTGCTGAACGCATCATTGAGGAGCTCAACAAAATTATGCGCACGCCAACTCCATCACTGGGATTTGTGGAACTTCACCGCTGCGGCTTGCTGGAAATAATCCTTCCCGAACTTGCTGCATTGGACCATGTTGAAGTGCGCAACGGGCGAAAACACAAAAACAACTTTTACCATACACTCGAAGTGCTCGACAACGTCTGTGCCAAGAGCGACAATCTGTGGCTAAGGTGGGCTGCGCTGCTCCACGATATCGGGAAACCGCGCTGCAAACGATGGGACCCCCAAGCGGGCTGGACATTCCATAACCACAACTTTGTAGGAGCCAAGATGGTGGAGCGTTTGTTTCGCCGGCTGATGCTGCCGCTTGATGCAAGAATGAAATACGTGCGCAAGCTCGTTGACCTGCACATGCGTCCCATTGCCATTGCCGATGACGAGGTGACCGACAGTGCCGTGCGTAGGCTCTTGTTTGAGGCAGGCGACGACATTGACGACCTCATGACGCTCTGCGAAGCTGACATCACGAGCAAGAACGAGCAGCGCAAACGCTCTTTCTTGGCCAATTTCAAATTGGTGCGCCGCAAGCTGGTGGACATTGAGGAAAAAGATCGCATCCGCAACTTCCAACCACCCATCGACGGCGAGGAAATCATGACGCGCTTCAACCTAACGCCCTCTCCCATCGTGGGCAAATTGAAATCGGCACTGAAAGATGCCATCCTTGACGGACTGGTTCCCAACGAATACGAGGCCGCACTGGCCTTTATCAAGGATAAAGCCAAAGAATTGGGACTTGCTGAAGTTGCTGAAAAAAGTTCTAATGACTGAAAAGGACAGAAAGTTGTTTCACTTCCAACAATCGCGCAAAAAACCGTCTAATTGCCACATTCATTGGCACTTTCATGGGCAACACGAAGCGCGCAACGGGGACTTTTCACATTTTTTTACTTTACGTTTTGGTTATAATACATTATTAAAATACTTTTGCGCGTCAAAAGAACGCAGTGACGCCTTTCTTCTGAAGGCGAACGGCATTTCTCAGACACGTTAAAACGAGAAACAAAAACTTATTTATTCATTAATTCTTAAACAACTATGGCAAACATGGATGTTGCAGCAAAAGTAAAAGAAATCATCAAAGACAAGCTTAGTGTAGAAGAAGCCGAAATCAAAGAAGAGGCAAGCTTCGCTAACGACCTTGGCGCAGACTCTTTGGACACCGTAGAACTGATCATGGAGTTTGAAAAAGAGTTTGATATCCAAATTCCCGACGAGCAGGCCGAGAAGATCGGCACTGTAGGCGAAGCCATCGCATACATTGAGCAAAACGCCAAGCAATAGTTTCCTACTATTATTAGCGACAAAGCTTTAATTACAGCTTTCAAAGGCTATTCTCTCAGGGAATTTTAGGGGTTCCGAGCGATTATAGGAGTTAATGAGCCCATACAAGGCCGAGCGTCTAAGCACTAACTCCTCTAATTCCCACGCGAACCGCCACATTCCCTGGTAGAATAGCTTTTTTTAATCATTCAAAAAGCAATACATAATGGAGCTTAAAAGAGTTGTCGTCACCGGTATCGGTGCATTGACACCAGTGGGCAATAATGCGCCCGAAATGTGGGAAAATATAAAGAATGGTGTAAGCGGTGCTGCCCCTATTACAAAGTTTGACGCATCAGCATTTAAGACTACTTTCGCCTGCGAAGTGAAAGGTTTTGATCCCCTCACGGTGATGGACCGCAAGGAAGCCCGCAAGGTAGATCCCTACGTGCAATACTCGCTCGCCGTCGTGAAAGAAGCCTTGCAAGACAGCGGCATGGACCTCGACACAGAAGACAAAAATCGCATTGGTGTGATTACAGGCGTAGGTATTGGCGGTATCCACACCTTTGAGGGCGAAGTGGGCTATCGTGCCTGCCACCCAGAAGGAGCACCACGCTACAATCCCTTCTTCATCCCCAAAATGATCAGCGATATTGCCGCTGGCCAGATTTCTATCGCCTATGGCTTTCACGGCCCCAACTACAACACCACCTCGGCTTGTGCCAGTTCGACGAACGCAATAGTAGATGCCTTCAACCTGTTGCGACTGGGCAAAGCCAATGCCATTCTCGCCGTTGGTGCCGAAGCTGCAATTTGCGATGCAGGCGTGGGCGGATTTAATTCTATGCACGCACTTTCTACGCGCAACGACGACCCAGCGCGCGCCAGTCGCCCATTCAGTGCAAGCCGCGACGGATTTGTGATGGCCGAAGGTGCAGGGTGTCTCATCCTTGAAGAACTTGAACACGCCAAGGCACGTGGAGCAAAGATCTATTGCGAAGTAGCGGGTGGAGGCCTGAGTGCAGACGCTCACCACCTCACAGCCTCGCATCCTGAAGGACTTGGGGCTCGACTGGTGATGCAAAATGCGCTCGAAGACGCCGAACTCAAGCCCGAAGACATTGACTACATCAATGTGCACGGCACATCCACGCCCGTGGGCGACATCAGCGAAGTCAAGGCCATTCAGCAAGTATTTGGCGAACACGCCTACAAGCTGAACATCAGTAGCACAAAGTCAATGACAGGCCACTTGCTTGGAGCCGCTGGCGCTGTAGAAGCCATTATCAGTGTGCTGAGTGTGCGCGACGACATTGTTCCTCCCACCATCAACCACGAAGAGGGCGATGAAGACGAGCAAATCGACTACAGCCTCAACTTTACGTTCAACAAAGCACAAAAGCGCACTGTCAGAGCAGCCCTGAGCAACACCTTTGGCTTCGGCGGACACAACGCTTGTTGCATTGTCAAGAAATATGTCAAATAGTTGATGAAACAACAAACCTTCAAGCTATATAGCCCTTTAATCGATTAGGAACCTTTAATCGCTTGAAGGCTTGTTTTGTATTTCTTTTCAACAAACACACCGAAAAGGAAAACGTTTTTCCTTTCATCAACGCCAAATGCCCATCAAATACATAATGTTAGACATCATCGCCCGCGTGAAACTCTTCTTTGCTAAAGACAAAGACTTTCGCGCTGAGCTGGCTGGCATTTTGGGATTTCTGCCGATAAAAATAGAATACTACAAGATAGCTTTCAGTCACAGCAGCAACCAATATCGCAGTCCGAAAGGCGGCAAGAAGTTCAACAACGAACGCCTTGAATTTCTCGGCGACGCGATATTAGAAGCCGTTGTGAGCGACTTGGTTTTCCATCATTTCGAAAACAAACGCGAAGGCTTCCTCACCAACACACGTAGCAAGATTGTTCAGCGCAGTATGCTGAACGAACTGGCCACAGAAATGGGGGTTGACAGGCTCCTTCGCACAGGCATTCGAGGACAGTCGCACAATAGCAACATCGGCGGCAATGCCTTTGAAGCACTTATCGGGGCTATCTATTTGGACCGTGGATATTCTGCCTGCAAGAAGTTTGTCAAGAAACAGATCCTTCGGAAGTTTGTCAACATTGACGACGTTGCCCAAAAAGAGGTGAACTTCAAGAGCAAAATCCTCGAATACTGCCAGAAGAACCGCATCATTCCCGAATTCAAACTCAAGAGCGCGGAGAAAGACGAAGCCAATAACCCACTGTTTCGCTCTATACTTGACATAGAAGGTGTGATGGTAGGCGACGGCAAAGGCTATTCCAAGAAAGAGAGCGAACAAAACGCCTGTCGAGATGCTTTGCTTCGTATGAGACGCTCGCAAGCACTCGTCAACCAAATCTTTGAAGCCAAAGAAAAGCGCACCTGCACTGAAGCGCCCATCTTCGTAGCCGTACCAAAGATTGACGAAATTGAGGCTGAGATTGCTCAAATGAACGAAGCCAAGACAGAACGCCGCCGGCAGCAACGTACGCGGCAGCGTGAGCGTCGCGAAGAAAAAGCCGAACTTGAAGCCAAAACGCTCGCCAAAGAGCAACCGCAAAAGCAGGAAAGCACGCAGACTGCGCCCAAGAAGGAAAAGCAAAACTCAGAAAAGGCCGAACCAAAGGTGAGCCAAAACACAACGCCCACCTCCAAAGAGCGCAAAAACGAGGCAGTAAAACCTGCTGCGAGCAACAATGAAACCGCTAAGCCTGAAAAGACAAAAGCTCAAGCGGTAGCACGTCAAACAAAAGGCAATGCCCCTGAGAAGAAATCAGAGGTGGGACAGGAGCCAACAAGTCAAGAAGACATTGAAGCCTCCTTGAATTTGGACGAAGTGAAAATACCCGAGCCACTTTTCTTACTGAGCGACATCAAGAAAATCAGCGTTCCTGCTGACGAGCCCGCTCCTTCTGAGCAATCTGAGCCTATCAACAAAGCTCGCAAGCCACGTCGCTCAAAGCGCAAGCCTGCAAGCAAAGACATGGATGCAGTAGCCGCTACTGCCAACAAGCCTTCAGAAGAAGAAAAAGCAAGCGCAGAAGTGCAGCCAGAAACACCGACAAAGGAGGGCATAGCCGAGCCGACTGCAGAAAAAGAGAAAAAGCCGCGCTCGTCATCCCGACGTCGTAAGACAAACGCTAAGACTTCTGAAAAAAAACAGGAAAAAGCGGCCCAAAGTGAGAGCGATGCCACCACTGCGCCCGCGCAGTCGCTTTCAGACATTCCTACATTGCCCTTCGCGCCACAAGATTAACATCGTTTAATTCTCTTTAACTTCATTGTCCAATGAATCTCACACTTTTAATTGTCATAGTTTTCATTCTCGGCTATGTTGCTATAGCCCTTGAGAGTATCACGAAAGTAAACAAAGCAGCCATTGCATTGTTGATGTTTGTCGTTTGTTGGACACTCTTCATGTTCAACCCTTCGGCCTATTTGCCCGATGCTGTTGGTGATAGCATTGGTCAAGTGGTGGGCAAAGTCATAGAAGAACACCTCGGAAGCACGGCCACAACGCTCTTCTTCCTCATGGGAGCAATGACTATTGTTGAGCTTGTTGACCAAAATGGGGGATTCAACTTTGTGCGCGACACCCTGCAGACCAAGAGCAAACGCAAACTGCTCTGGCGCATCGCTTTTATGACGTTTGTGCTCTCTGCCATTCTTGACAATCTGACCACGAGCATTGTCATGATTATGATCCTACGCAAACTGGTGAGCGACAAGAAAGACCGCCTCATCTACGCTGGGCTTGTTGTTATTGCGGCCAATTCGGGCGGTGCGTTCTCACCCATTGGCGACGTGACGACCATTATGCTTTGGAACAAAGGCGTTATCACCGCACAGGGTGTCATCACCGAAATATTCATTCCAAGCCTCGTGTCGATGCTCATTCCCGCTTACATCCTCTCCTTGCACTTGAAGGGCAACCTAACGTTTACCGCTTCGCAAGCTGCAACGGTACAAGCCAGTGAGTTCACAGCAAAACAACGCAAAATAATCTTCTTCCTCGGTGTGGGAGGCTTGATCTTCGTACCTATTTTCAAGACGATAACTCATCTCCCGCCCTTTGTTGGCATACTCTTGGTTCTGGGTATTTTGTGGCTTGTCACAGAAATGTTCTATGCCAAGCAAAAACACCTGAAAGAAGAAAAAGGAGCGATGCAAAAGCGTGTCACCAACATGCTTCGCCGCATAGACCTTGACACGATCTTCTTCTTCCTCGGAATCTTGATGGCGGTAGCTTGTTTGGAGACCATCGGAGTGTTGGAGCTTTTGGGTAAATCGCTTGACGTAACGTTTGATGGCAATCACTATCTTGTCACAGGTATCATCGGTGTGCTGAGTAGCATTGTTGACAATGTGCCACTCGTTGCAGGATGTATGGGCATGTATCCCGTACAGCCCACAGGCGACATGGCTGTTGACGGTATCTTCTGGCAACTGCTTGCTTACTGTGCCGGTGTGGGCGGCTCAATGCTCATCATCGGTAGCGCCGCAGGCGTAGTTGTGATGGGATTAGAAAAGATTTCCTTTGGTTGGTACTTAAGAAAGATTTCGTGGATAGCCTTTGTGGGCTACTTGGCTGGCATTTTGTGCTATTGGGTGCAAAGAGGCCTCATCGGAATGTAGCAATTTTGTGAAGTTCTTGTGAAGAAGACTTACAGCAAACAAAAGTTTTTCTATCTTTGCGCCAAATCAAGACTTTTTTAACCACAATAAATAAAGATTAACAAAAACACGAAACAACTATGAAAAAGACGCTTTTGGCTCTTGTAGCCATGCTGATGCTCTCTTTGGGCACTGCCAATGCTCAGCTCGAATGGGGTATTATGGCAGGAACGAACCTCACGAAAGTGAACTTTTCCAACGACCTTGAAGACGTAGCAACAAGCAATCTCAAGTCGAAGAACATGTCGGGTTTCTATGTAGGTCCGAAGGTGAACTTCACAGTTCCTATCATCGGTCTCGGTGCTGATGCTGCCTTGCTTTATTCTCAGAAGAAGCTTCAAGTTGAAGCGGCAGATGGCTCTGCTTCCAACACGTTCCGTTCCATTGAAATTCCCATCAACGTGCGCTACACGTTTGGCCTCAGTAGCCTTGCAGCCGTCTATATAGCAACGGGTCCACAGTTTGGCTTCAACGTAGGTAACCGCAAGTGGGACTTCAGCAGTATTGACGCTGGGCTTAGTAGTGTTAAGTTCAAAAAACAGAACATGAACACCAGCTGGAACGTTGGTGCTGGCGTGAAGTTGTTAGGTCACTTAGAGGTTGGTCTGCTTTACAACATTGCCATCAGCAAGTACTACAAGAAGGCTGGTAGCGATGATTACAACTTCAAGAGCAACAGCTTCCAAATTCAGGCTGCTTACTTGTTCTAAAATCTACAATCTATCCTCCAAGCAAAGACGCAAAGAACGCAAACGCTTAGCGGATCTTCGCGTCTTTGTTTGGCTTTAATAACCTTTTTCGCGCTTATGTTTCGCAACATCCCCCCTATCGTAAAGAACCTGCTCATCATCAACTTCATTGCCTACCTGGCTCAGTTGGCCTTTGAAGCACACGGCATGGACCTCGTGAACGTCTTTGGCTTGCACTTTATACTGGCCAGCGACTTCCGTATTTGGCAGCTCTTTACCTACATGTTTCTTCATGGCGGCACCATGCACATCCTGCTCAATATGTTTTCGCTGTGGATGTTTGGCTGCCAAGCCGAGCGCGACTTTGGTTCACAACGTTTCTTGTGGTTCTATTTGGCCTGCGGCGTAGGCGCTGGACTTTTCCAAGAAGTATGGCAGTTGGGGGAGTACTTCATCCTTGCTAAAGACTATTACATTCCTGCCGAGGTGCTCAATTCGTGGGCAACCGTTGGTGCCAGCGGAGCGGTGTATGGTGTGTTGCTATCATTTGGCATGAACCATCCCAACCAAAAGATATGGCTGATTTTCCCGCCCATCCCTTTTAAGGCCAAGTGGTTTGTTTTGTTTATGGTGGTTATTGAGTTGGCCGAGGCATTCCTGAGCACGGGCAATGTGGCCCACTTTGCACACTTAGGCGGAATGTTTATCGGCTGGTTGCTCATTCTCCATTGGCGCAAACAAGATCGTCAACGCTACAACCAGCCTGGCAGTTGGGGTAAATGGGACACGCACAAGCCCTCCGTTTGGGAGCGAATAAAAGAGCGTTTCAGTCGCACTCGAATGAACAAGCAAACGATGCGCGACAACAATCCCGACCATCTCTACAACGAGTCGAAACGACAGAACGAAGAACGCATGGATCAAATCCTTGACAAAGTGAAACGCTCTGGGTATGCCAGCCTCACCGATGATGAAAAACGCGAACTCTTTGAACGTAGCCAGCGATAGGCCTCTTGACAACAACTGAAAGCATAAAACAACGACTTTCGAAGCCTTTTGGCAGAAAGCATAAAAACGCCTCGCGAGCTCCTTGGGGCAAAAGGGACTACGTGCGCTTTGCAGCCAAGCTCTTTATCGTCTGTGCTGCCATTCTGCTTGCTTCGAGCGTGGTAAGCATTTTCATTTCGCCAACAAAGGTGCCCTTTGCGGCATTGCTCTGCTTGGCATTCCCGCTGTTTTTCTTCGTAAATCTTTTAGGGCTCCTCTTTGCGGTATTCCTTCGTCGCAAATGGTGGATAGTTCCTGCAAGCACGTTCATCCTGAGCTTTCCTGCCCTTTGTAGTTACTGCCCCATTCGCATCATTTCACCAGCCGCCACTCCCGCTTCCGACACGCTTCGCATCGTCAGTTTCAACACACGCAATTTTGGTGGCCACGAAAGCGACTCTCTGGGAAACAACTACGTTGCAAAACTGATGCGTGAAGCCGAAGCCGACATTGTTTGCTTTCAAGAAGGAGCAAAAGAACGGGACTTCTACAAGCAAAGCGTCATTCCGCTACTCACCCAGCGCTATCCGTATTACGACATCTTGATACAAGGAACGAAAAGCCCGATGGGACTTTTCTCGCGCTTCCCTATCTTGAGCCAAGAAATCGTCACACAAAGTGGCAACAACCATGCTATTGCCTATCGTGTGCTACGCAGCGCGGGCGACACACTATGCATCGTTAATTGCCACCTGTCAAGCATAGGCCTCAACGAGGCACAAAAAAACGTTTACGATTATGCTTTTCGAGGCTATGTAGCAAGCACGAATTCTACAGGCGGCTTACAGTCCATCGTCAACTCTTTTCTGCAGGCAGCTTCACAGCGTGCTTTAATGGCCGACACATTGGCTGCCTACATCCAGAAACATCGTCACGAGAGCTTTATCGTCTGTGGCGACTTCAATGACACACCGGTAAGTTACGCTGTCAGGCGCACAGCAAGCGGACTTACAGATTGTTACCGCAAAGCAGGCTATGGCATCGGCCGGACATTTTGTCGGAACAACATAATCGTTAGGATTGACCACATATTCTGCTCTCCCGATTGGGAACCAACCCTGTGCCGCGTGTTACCCGTAGAGACCTATTCGGACCACTATCCCATCATCGCCAAACTTATCCGTAAGAAACCATGACGAGAAGCAAGAAGCGTTCAAACAATGCATCCAAGGGCACACTATGGCACAGCCTGATATGGTGGGCGGGAGTGCTATCAGCCGTATTGCTTACTCTCTGCGGGTTATCCACTTTTGTAACGCCGGCACGCTTCCCACTAATAGGGGTTTTTGTTTTGGGTTTTCCCTTTTTGCTAGCAGCCGCTTCGGTTTTTATTGTTCTTGCTGCCACATTCCGCGTGCGCCATTGGTGGGTGTTGCTCATTGGTGTGCTGATTAACGCTTGGGCCGTGCGTATTTATCTGCCGATAAACCTCCCGCAAGAGGACGTTGAGGACGGGATCACAGTACTTTCCTTCAACGTTCAGAATTTCTTTGCAACCAAAGACGACAGCATCTATGGTGAGACTATTTGCAATTATATCTTAGAGAGCGAGTCCGACATTGTCTGCCTGCAAGAGGCTCCACACCACAACAAGCGCTTCCTACAAGAGGTTGCTCCCATGCTGAACCGTTCATTTGCCTATCGCGACTCGGTGGAACTGCCCAAGAGTAGCTATCTGAACATCTACAGCCGCCTGCCCATCATTGGCCGTGAAATTGTGGCGAATGGAGAATCTAATCACTGCGCGGCTTTCACGCTACTCGACGGTAGCGACACGATCTATGTAGTAAATTGTCACCTTCGCTCCATGGGACTTTCGCCCGAAGAAAAGGCTGGATTTTCGGGCATTGTTCACGATGCCGACACACTCAGCAACAGCGAAAAACGCCATGGGTCGAAAATGCTCATTACCAAAATAGCCGCAGCCAGCGTGAAACGTGCTGAACAAGTGGACAAACTATGTGAGTACTTGGAACGTCAGCAAGGCAAGCGTATCATTCTTTGCGGAGATTTCAACGACACGCCTATTTCATATGCGCACAACCGAGTTTCTTCTTACCTCAAAGACTGCTATGCTGCAACGGCCACTGGCTTCGGACGAAGTTTTAATGCTAACAGTATGCTGGTGCGCATTGACCACATGTTTTGTAGCAAGCACTTCAAGCCTCACGCTTGTCGCATAGACCAAAGCGTACTTTATTCCGACCACTATCCCATACGCTGCAATTTTGAGCGGGTACACTAAAAAAACTCCCGTAAGGCATTGTTTGCATTACGGGAGTTTGTCAACGAAAGTGGTACCACCAGGAATCGAACCGGGGACACACGGATTTTCAGTCCGTTGCTCTACCAACTGAGCTATGGCACCATTTGTTGTTTGCGGGTGCAAAGGTGGGGCGTTTTTTCTGAACTACCAAATTTCTACGCGATTATTTTTTCTGTGTGTGTTCTTTTTGCGCCTTTTCGCTTTTCAGAATAAACAAAGAAAGAACTGCGGACATCATTACAGCAATCAAGCAGATGCCAATGCGCCATGCAATCTGGGGCACAAAGCAAGCCGCAAGCCCCACGATGAGCAACACAAACTGAGCGACACAGAACCATATAGTGCGCCGTTCATAGCGCAAGCCATATCGATGACGATAGTATAAGGTTACTGCTATCAGGTCAAACATATTGGCCACCGAAAGTCCCACACCTGCTCCAGCCAATCCGCCCAGAGCATAACCTACAAGGACGCTAACGATGAGCACAATGTTGTAGGCCGTTTCCATCACCAAATAAACCGTACTGTCGGCATGAGCCAACGACAGGTAAGCGGCTGGCGTATAAACAGCCTTGAAAAACATATAGGCAAGTCCGCATACCACCATGGGTATCACGGGCATAAACTCTGTAGTGAGCAATATCGGGATGAGCAAAGGCAAAGACAGAGCAAACAGAATGAGCAATGGAGTCATTAGCATCACAAGCACGTTTGTTTGACGCGAAATCAGTGTGCGCGTGCGCACTCCATTGTGAACAGCAGCCGACAAACGTGGATAGAAATCGGCATCCATTGCTACAAAGACAATGCGGGCGTAGCTCACAATAAGCGTAAAACCTGCGGCATAGAGCCCCAGCTCGTCCCAAGAGCGCATCTGTTGCTTTAGTGCTGTGCGTATGATCAGCTCTGCTGCCGTAGCCACCACGCCTGCAAGTACATACGAAATTCCCAAACGTACCAAGGGCATACCTGCTCGCAAGAAATCGCGAGTTATAGGGCATAGCCGATAGGGCATGATTTTGTTTGTGGCTAAGAGGTGCAAGACCATTGAAGCCAATGTAGTGAGGAAGAGTACGGGAATGATGGCACGAAACCGCAACCACATATAAAAGGGCACAGCGATGAGCAACGCGGCAATGGCGGTCAATGCAGTGGCTTTAGCAAGGCGCTTCAATTCGTGCATACCTTTTAAGATTGCTATTTCGCCACCCATCAGCGTGGTGAAAGCCACTACGGGGGCAAGCAAGCAGAAGTGCCACGTCTCTTCATAGCCTCCCGTCATAAACACGCTTAGCAGCGGTGAGGACACCATGCCCATCAGCATTCCCATCACAGCAGTGATCATCACCCACGTGCGCACCGTGCGAGTAAATTCGGCAGTAGCTTTTTCATTGCCTTGGTCATGGAGCTCTGCCAAACGCTGCACGGCACTGAAGCCCAGTCCCAAATTGCTCACAGAGCCTACCAAGGCAATGTTGCGAGAATACAAGTCGCTCACAGCAACACCAGCACTCTTGATAAACTCGGCAGCAACCTTGGTGCGCAACACTGCAGCCAGCATCGTGAGCACCTGTACGGCACCCATCAAACCTGTGCTATGGAATAGACGCTTATAGGAAGATTCAGACTCGCGCGAAGTAGCGTGCTTTGAGGTCATACGGTGGGCAATTGATGGCCGTTAATTTTTCTATATAAGTCAAGGGCAAACACATCGGTCATTCCTGTGAGGTAATCTACCACATGGAAGATGCGCTCGGCCTCAGTCCCCTCGCCAAGGGCATATTGCGCAGAAGCTTGTCCAAGCAACAATTGGCTATAAGCGCGGTCGGGATGCAACACAGCGTCAACGATCAGCCCTAATAATGTATATATAATATGGTATCCGGCTAATTCTATGTCGGTAACGACTTGTGCTTTATAAATACGCTCTACGGCCAATCGGGAACAACGCTTGTAGGCTTCGCGTTCACGCGGTGGGATATGGTCAATGAGCGAACCTGCGAATGTTCCGTTGAGTATTTCACGTTCGTGCTCCACAAACACGTTCACACAAGCGCGCTCCAAAGCACCTATGACACAAGTGCGATAATAAACGATGCGGTCACCACGGTCTTTGTCGTCGGGATAGGCGGCCTTCATCTTGGCCTGCGTTTCTTCATCAAAGAAAGCCATAAAGAGGTCTTGCGTCTCTTCAAAAGAGAGAATACGGAGTTTGAAGGCGTCCTCAATGTCCATCACCTCGTAACAGATGTCATCAGCGGCTTCAACCAAATAAACCAACGGGTGACGCGCATAGCGCACGCCTCCTCCCTGCGAACGTTCTAGGCACGGAATGCCCAAACTGTTGGCTATGCGCTCATAGCTTGCTTGTTCGTCGGCAAAGAAGCCAAACTTGCTCTTTCGCCCGGCAAGTGTTGACGAAAAAGGATATTTCACGATGGAAGCCAGTGTGCTATAGGTCATCACGAAACCACCCTTGCGCTGACCAGCAAACTGGTGGGTTAGCAAGCGAAACGTATTAGCATTGCCATCGAAATGGGCCAAGTCTTGCCACTGTTGCTCGGTGAAAAAATGACGCAGTGCTTCTCCCTCGGCTTCGGTGAAGTAAGTGCGTATGGCACTCTCGCCGCTATGACCGAAAGGCGGGTTCCCCATATCGTGTGCCAAGCAAGCGGCACTGACGATAGGAGCAAATTGCTGGAGGTATGGCCGCATTTGTTCTCCATGCCTATCTATGAGAAGGTCGGCCACATCTGTACCCAAACTTCGGCCTACACTGGCCACTTCAAGGCTGTGCGTCAATCGGTTGTGTACGAATACGCTGCCTGGCAAAGGAAACACCTGTGTCTTGTTTTGCATCCGACGGAAAGCAGCCGAAAAAATGAGCCGATCATAGTCGCGCTGAAAATCGCTGCGACGCTCTCGCTCGTCACGAGCCACGCCTTCTTTTCCAAACCGTTGGGAAGATATGAGTTTGCTCCAATCCATCATACTGTTGGGTCCAAATAACGTTGAGTTAAGTCACCATAACGCTCTATACGCCGGTCGCGCAAAAATGGCCACCACCGACGCACTTGCTCGCTGCGCTGGAGATCGATGTCCACTATCACGAGTTGCTCGTCGCCTTCTGAGGCTTCGGCCAACATTTCTCCTTGCGGCCCACACACGAAACTACTCCCCCAAAACTGTATGCCCGCCGTCTGCCCGCTGGGATCGGTTTCAAAGCCTGTGCGATTGACTGCAATAAGCGGCAGTCCGTTGGCTACGGCATGACCACGCTGCACTGTGCGCCAAGCTTCGCGTTGGCGTTGCTGTTCTTCGGGAGTGTCTTCAGCAGCATAGCCTATGGCGGTGGGATATATGAGCAAGTCGGCTCCAGAGAGTGCCATGAGGCGTGCCCCTTCAGGATACCACTGATCCCAACAAACCTGTACGCCCAGTTGTCCCACACTCGTGGAAATAGGACGCCAAGCGTCGTCACCAGGAGTGAAATAGAACTTTTCGTAATAGGCAGGGTCGTCGGGGATGTGTTTCTTGCGAAACGTTCCTGCTATTGTGCCATCGGCTTCAAACACCACGGCAGTGTTGTGATACAAACCTGGTGCACGCCTTTCAAACAGCGAAGTAACTAATACTACACCATACTTCTTAGCCAGTGAACCATAAAAACCAGTAGCTTCACCTGGCAATGCTACAGCCAGGTTGAAATTGTCAACATCTTCGGTTTGACAAAAATAGGGTGTATCGTGCAATTCCTGAAGCACCACAAGGCGCGCACTCTGTGATGCTGCCTGAGCCACAAACTGCGAAATTTTTTCTCTATTGGTTGCTGTAGAATTCGAGCACGTCATCTGTAGAAGAGCCGTGCGAAGACTTTTTGTTTTGTTCATGCTATAAAATCGTTATTCGCGTGGACGCCCATATTTCTTGGGCAGATAATAGCTGCGCCCATTATATACAATCTTGTAATAATTGGCCGTTGCGCCTACACAATCCACTTCGTCGCCCGTATTGAGGTGAGGATAGGCACTACCTTCTAACTTTGTGCTTTCATTGGGCTGAACACGCAAACACACATTGTCGCCTGCCACGACCACGAGCGGCGGATACTTGCTCACAGGCGGCTCTACCGAGATCTGTGAATCACTGATTGCTGGAGATGCATTTGCGCTAGATGTAGTATCTATCTGAGGAGTTGCGAGAGAGTCAACAACAGCTTCTGACGTTGAAGAACTGTCCGACTTAAAAGTCAGCATCGCCCAGATAAGGCCGCCTGCCACCAACAAGCCGATGATTACAGCCAACAACACAATGACAACGGTCTTGTTCGAGTTCTCTCTTATGAGCTGGTTGGTTGGGCCGCCCGCACTCATGACACGATTGCCGCAATTGGGGCAAAAACTGCTGCGTGACTGCAAGGGCTGACCGCATTTAGGACAAAAAGAACTATGCATGCTGTGTTACAATAAAAGTCATTTCAATCAGCAAAGTTCGTACAAAAACTTTGCATAGGCAAACAAAACCCTTGGAAAAGCCTATTTCTGGGTTTTTCTGCTTACTTTCGCAGAAATTAAACGAAAGCCTACAATGCCGCATATCATTATTGACAACAAAATACCCTATATCCGTGGCCTTGCTGAGCAATTAGGCGAATGTATCTACTTGCCAGGCGCTTCTATCTCACAGCAAGATGTGGCGAAAGCCGACATTCTCATCATTCGTACGCGCACACGTTGCGACAGAAAGTTACTCGAAGGTTCTAACGTGCGTTTCATCGTCACTGCAACCATCGGCTACGACCACCTTGACACTACTTATCTGAAAGAAGCGGGCATCGGTTGGACGAACTGCCCAGGCTGCAATGCCACGAGTGTTGCTCAATACGTTGAAAGCGCACTCATTTTGCTCCACCAGACAGAACGTATCAACTTGAAGCAAAGCACGATAGGAGTGGTAGGCATAGGCCACGTAGGAACACAGGTTTGCGCACGTGCCGCTGCATTAGGGCTGAGTGTGCTTCGCTGCGACCCGCCACGCCAACGCAGCGAAGGCGGATATTTCGTGTCGATGGCACGACTTCAAGAGGAAGCCGACATCATCACCTTCCATACGCCGCTTACCACATCGGGACTCGACGCTACTTACCACCTTGCAAGCAAAGCCTTCTTTGCCGGACTGAAACATCCTTGTGTCATTATCAACACCAGCCGAGGCGAAGTGGTTGACACCACAGCCTTGCTCCAAGCTATGGACGAGGGAAAAGTCAGCGAAGCCATCATTGACACGTGGGAAAACGAGCCCCACATCTCCCCTGCCCTACTCAGCCGCTCATTCTTAAGCACACCCCACATTGCGGGCTATAGTGCTGACGGAAAAGCCAATGCCACACGCATGTCACTTGAAGCTGTGGCTCGGTTCCTACATCGCGAGGATCTCACCTTCAACGTAGTTCCGCCTACACTTGACATCAAGGAATGTGACATCCCCGCCGATCTTTACGAACGCAAACTCATGCTTTACGACCCCCAACGCGACAGCAACGCGCTTCGAGCTCATCCAGAGAACTTTGAAAACCTGCGTGCCAATTACCCACTGCGCCGCGAACAGTTATAATCTGCAAAGACCCCTCACCGCATCTGCTTTTTACCGAAAGCCTTATTCCCTACTCACATTCACCCTTCTTCACAATCTCTTTTCAAGAAAAAGCTCACGACTATAGTCTTAAAGACATGGTCGTGAGCTTTTTCTTTTTGCTAACTTCCCTGTTAGCAGGCTCATACGGAAGAATCTGTCCGATCTATTATTGAATAGAGGGTTTATCAGAAATCTGGTCCACCGTTAGGAAAACCTCTAGGGCCTTCGCCTTGGAAATCGCCTTGTCTGTTGCCTTGGCGCTGGCGTCCTTGGTCGCCTCCACGTGGGCGCATTCCGGCTACCATCACTTTATAGACTTGTTTTTCGGTGAGTTTCTCGCGGAACTTTGCGAGATAAGCTCGCTTTAGTGCAGCTACCTGTTCGTCGCGTGCGATGCTTTCGTTGATCAGCGTGGTTACGGCTGCATCGTCAAGCTTTTGAATTTCTTTTTCACTCATACGCTGAGAGCGCTGCAGCGACATCAGCGTGTCACGATACTCAACGTAGAGTGGCACGAACCAACCCTTCGTTGCGTCATCGAGTTTCATTTCTTTGGCAAGATGTTCTGCCATGCGTTGCATACCTTGGCGAGGATCGCCGCCACGACCGCCATTACCGCCACGTCCCTGGGCGTTTGCTGAGAGTCCGATGAGGACTGCTGCGAAAAGGATAAGAATCTTTTTCATGTGTGTATTATGTATTAAATAGATTGTTTGTTTTGTTTCTCTACAAGAGATAGACCGTCAAAAAGTACAAACGTTTAATCTAAACACTAAAAAAACTGCTCACAAGCTTTCGTGAGCAGTTTTTTAACGAACATTGACATAACAATTTCAATCTTTCACTCATTTTGGGAGGCACCTCACGGCGCGTCACTCATTCACGGTGCAAAAGTACGGCGAGGCGCATAAGCCGACAATACCCACTTGTAGGTATTTAACCACTGAAAAGCACGAAATGATACCTTTTGCATCAGATTTCAGAGCTCCGAGAGAGAGGAAAAGGACTCTTCTGTTTCAGAAAGGAGTGGAACTTAATGCTGAAAGAATTGCCGCCAGTCATCGTAATGGGGCTTGTAATTAACATTCTTCGCACGCGATGTTTGTTTACCTTTACGCTCTTTCTTAGAACAAGGAGCATCGCTGGAGCGTTTTTTGATGGACTTTCCTGAAGGTTGGTCTGCGCGATCGGCATAATCAACAACGACTTTCCGACCTGCCACTTGAGCACGCCTCATACTGTGCATCACGCGATCCACATCGGCTTCAGGCACTTCAAAAAAACTACAATTCACCAGCAGATCAATGCGTCCTATGGCTACATGACCATGTGTATAGCGATTGATGAGATTGATTATTTCGCGCGCGTAGAAATTGTCGCGCTTGCCCATATTGAGGAACAAACGCACGTAGCCAGGCTCAGCCTCGTAGTGACCTTCGGCGTTCTTGGTGCGCTTAGCTGTAGGCTTGTCCGATTTTTCGCTGCGTGACGGGCGTTCTTCAGGTTGCACGATAGGTTGCGCACTGGCATAATAGGCCAAAAAACGACCAAAGGCTTGTGTAACCATGCGCTTCACCAAATCTTCGCGAGAGAGCCACTCCAACTTGCGCATCACCTCGGGCATAAAGGGTGCTATCTCGGTTTTGTTAACTTCGGTATGCTCCAAGCGGTCAATGGCGTTATAGAGCTGCTTGGCACAGATTTCACGCGGCTCGGGAAGAATGCCTCGCTCAAACGTTTTACCAATGACCTTCTCTATACGGCGAACTTTGCTACGTTCACGCGTATGGATGATTGAAAAACTTGTGCCTCGCTTACCAGCTCGCCCTGTGCGACCACTACGATGCGTATAGTTTTCGATGTCGTCGGGCAAGCCATAGTTGATAACGTGTGTGAGGTCGTCCACGTCAAGTCCACGCGCCGCCACGTCGGTAGCCACGAGGAGTTGAATGCGATGCTGACGAAACTTTTGCATGGTCAAATCACGCTGCGCCTGCGAGAGGTCGCCGTGTAGTGCCTCGGCATTGTAACCATCGCGGATCAGCGCATCAGCAATCTCGGCTGTTTCGGCACGTGTACGACAAAAGACTATGGCGTAAATGCGTGGATAATAATCCGCCAAACGTTTGAGTGCGGCATACTTGTCGCGAGCATTGACCATATAATATACATGATTGACATGCTCAGCACCCTCGTTGCGCGAACCTACAACGATTTCCTGATAATCCGTGAGATAGCGCGTGGCAACAGCCTCAACTTCGCGGCTCATTGTGGCAGAGAAAAGCAGCGTTTGGCGGGTATCGGGCATTTGGCCAAGGATGGTAGCAATATCCTCTTCAAATCCCATGCTGAGCATTTCGTCGGCTTCATCGAGCACAACGCTGCGTACTTCATCGACCTTAGCAATACCCCGGCGCATGAGGTCCATCAACCGACCTGGTGTGGCTACAATTATATGCGCTCCACGCTTCAAGGCACGGATTTGGCTTTCGATGCTACTTCCACCGTAAACTGGCACGATGCGGATGGCGGGCAAAAAGCGGGCAAAGTCTTTCAGGTCATCGGCTATTTGCAAACAAAGTTCGCGCGTTGGGCAGAGAATGACGCTTTGCACAGTGCGCAACTCGCCATCGGTGCGCTGCAAAACGGGAAGACCATAAGCGGCTGTCTTTCCGGTACCCGTTTGTGCCAAAGCTATAAGATCGTGATGGCCCCTGAGTAATTCAGGTATTACGGCTTCCTGCACAGGCATCGGCGCAGCAAAGCCCATTTCTTCAACAGCACGACACAATTCGGCACGAACGCCAAGTTCTTCAAATGTTTGCATAGCTCTTTTTTCTTTTTGGGCGCAAAAATAGAGCAAAAAGCACGGGCAAACAGCGAAGTGCTACTGTTTTCCAAAGAAAAGAAGAAGCGTCTCCTCCTATTCGCTATGTTGAGAAGACGCTTTACACGTATCACGAAAACGAAATGTGAATTCCTATGCTTGCAGTCGCCGAGCCAATTCGGCTACCCCCTTTGAAGCTGGTAATGTAATAACTTCAACAAGGCGGTGAGTAGGTACATTGACCTCGTTGGGGTCAATGAGAAAGAGACGTGCTTCGGCTGGAGCGTGATGTATAAGCCCCGCTGCGGGATATACAGCAAGCGAAGAACCGATAATAACAAAAATGTCTGCTTGCTCTACTTCGCGGGCGGCTGCATCAAGATTAGGAACGGCTTCACCAAACCAAACAATCCACGGACGCAACAGCGAACCATCTTCGCAGCGTGTGCCAATGGGCACTTCCCACTCGTTATCGGCCAAGGTGCGGATATAACGAGGATTATCGGGTTGACGCGAAGAACAAACCTTCATCAGTTCGCCGTGAAGATGAATGACGCGCGAACTGCCTGCACGCTCGTGGAGATTATCTACATTCTGCGTAATAACCGTGACATCGTAATCCGCCTCCAAACGAGCAACATCGTAATGCCCTTGATTGGGCACGGCTTCTACAAGCCCCTTGCGCAAGCTGTTGTAGAAAGTGGTGACCAAGCCTGGGTTGCGCTCCCAGCCTTCAGGCGTGGCTACTTCCTCAACAGGATGAGTCTCCCACAAGCCGCCTTGGTCACGAAACGTGCTGAAACCACTTTCTGCACTCATGCCCGCACCGCTCAATATTACAAGTTTCTTCTTCATCGGGGTTGGCATCTTTGATAGAACAAAGCACAAAATTAGTAAAAAACGTAGGGAATAAATGCGCTCAGTAAAGAATTTCATTACTTTTGCGCACATTATAGAAAAAAGAACACTTAAAACGATGAACAAACTCAGTTATGCCTTGGGCATGATCATTGGCCGACAATTCCGCGAAATGGGCGTAGAGAATTTCTCTGCGCAAGATTTCGCCCAGGCTGTCTCAGACATTCTGCAAGGCAACAATACGCTTCTTAGCGACACTGAAGCACAACACGAAATCACTACTTTCCAACAACTACAACAAGCGCGCGAGGCTGAAAAGGGCAAGGAAGCTCGCAAGGCAGGCGAAGATTTTCTCGCTGCTAATGCCACGGAAGAGGGTGTTGTTGTAACTGGCAGCGGACTTCAATACCTTGTTTTAGAAGACGGCGCGGGCAATAGCCCCACTGCCACTGACACGGTTCGTTGTCACTACGAAGGCCGACTCATTGATGGCACCGTATTCGATAGTAGCTACCGAAGAGGAGTTCCCGCTGAGTTTCCGTTGAACGGTGTTATCAGCGGCTGGACCGAAGGTTTGCAACTGATGAAAGAAGGCAGCAAGTTCCGTTTCTTCATCCCCTACGACCTAGCCTATGGCAGTCGCGGTGCTGGCGGAAGCATTCCGCCCTATGCCGCATTGATATTCGACGTAGAACTTATCAAAGTACTCTAAGCAAAAGCAAAATCAAAAAAACAAACACTTTTATATTTACAATGAAAAAGATTTTCCTCTTTATCGCCCTCGTCGGCGTAGCCACACTGACATCTTGCAACGGCAACAGCAGTTCTGGCGACAAGCAAATTGACACCATTAGTTACATGCTCGGAATGGCTCAAGGCCAACCCGACCAAATCGCAGCCTATTTGGCTCAAATGGGTAGCGACTCCACACAAATAGACCAGTTCATCAAAGGTCTGAAAGAAGGACTTGAAGCAGCTGACGATCCTGCAAAGATTGCCTACTTCCAAGGCTTAATGGCAGGTTTGCAGACCAAGAAAATGGGCTTTGCAAACATCGAGAACAACATTTTCGGCAACGACAGCACGCGCCACCTCAGTGCCTCACGCTATGTGCAAGGACTGAAAGACGCCCTTGCCCGTAAGACCGAGATGATGATTGGCGGGCAGAAAGTTGGTCCCGAAGTTGCAGCCCAATACCTTGACTCCGTAAGCCGTATTCTCAACGAACAAGCCCTGGCTAAGGAATTTGCCAAAGAAAAGAAAGCCGCTGAAGACTACATGTCCAAAATAGCTAAGGCCGAAGGTGTTCAGGCTCTGAGCGACGGTGTATATTATAAGGTACTCACAGCTGGTAATGGCCCTAAGGTTGGTGAGCGCGACACGGTTATGGTAAAGTACAAGGGTACACTCATCAACGGTAAGGAATTTGATGCTAGCCCTGGTGAGGAAGCTCGTCCAATGCCTGTTAGCGGTGTGGTTCCTGGTTTCAAGGCTGCTCTCATGGCAATGCCTATTGGCTCAAAGTGGGAAGTTTATATCCCCTATAGCCAAGCCTATGGCGCACGTCCTATGGGCGAAGTGCTCCCCGCTTTCTCCAATCTTATCTTCACGATTGAATTGGTCGGCAAGAAATAGAACTTTTCACGGCTTGTAACGCGCAGGTCTTATAGGTCTTATCTGGTTTATAAGCCCTATAAGACCTGCTTTTTATGTTTCCGCATAGATGAAAAACTATATTGTAACGCTGCTTATCGCAACAGCGATGTTTTCTTCTTGTCAAGATAAGCTGCCAACCACAGCACGACTTGAGACAAGCCTTGACACCTTGGCCTATTGCCTCGGCAGACTTAACGGTGCCGACCGTGCAACGCTGGGTGCTCACCTACAAAGCATTGACAGCGACAGCACGCATATTGAGGACTTTCTATCTGGCTTGTACGCAGGAATTTCAAAGGGTGCTGAAGCGTCCACACGTGGTGGCAACGACAAGGCATCCATTGCTTTCGACGATGGAATCAATGCAGGACAAAGCTTATTGGACCGCATTGTTTCGCGTACAGAGCGCATGATGCAACTCGGCGACTCGCTCCATCTCAGTGTCGATGAGTTTGCAGCAGGATTTGCCGATGTGGTCTATGGCCGACAAGCTCTCGCTATAGGAGGGAAGGCACTTACGCGCGAACAAGTTTCAGACCTCGCAATGGCTCTGACCGAACGTATCAGCGACGAACGCGCTGAAGTTCTCTATGGAAAAGAAAAGCGTGAAGGATTAGATTTTATCGCTCAGAAAGCTAAAGAAGAAGGAGTGAAACCTTTATCTAATGGCATTTACTACAAGGAAATCCAAGCAGGGAGCGGCGCTGTGCCTACAATGCAAAGTCAGGTCAACGTACGCTACGAGGGCCGACTAATCAACGGAAAGGTATTCGACTCCACGGCCAATCATGGTGGTAAAGCTTTTGACACATTCTCGCCCGAAAGAGTCATCAAAGGCTGGCAAGAAGCCCTTACGCACATGCCCGTGGGTTCCAAGTGGGAAGTGTATATTCCTTACGACCAAGCCTACGGTCCCGCAGGCAATCCGCCCGACATCCCCCCTTATGCCACACTAATTTTCACCATGGAACTCATCTCTTTCGAATAAAACAAACACAACAACTATCATAACAATGAACATACAGAAGACCCTTGCTTCCTTGATGCTCCTTACAACCATTGTGGTTAGCGCAAATGCTCAACCAAGCAGACAACAAACCGCTTCGCAGCAAGCGACAGCGGCATTGGACACCATTATCAAAGCCACACCCGTTCCCGCTGACAGCTTCAGTCATGCCGCGGGTATCATGCTTTCGTCAAGCCTACAAACCTACGCCGTGCAGCGAATGAACGTTGACCCGGCTTACATGAACGATTTCATCAATGGTCTGCGCGCATTGCCCGATGAAGCCTATGCCAAGAAGATGATGGCCTACGCCGCAGGCTTGACCATCGGTGTACAAAACCAAAAGGAGATTATTCCCGACCTCAACCGAACTGCTACAGGTAAGGCCGACAGTAATTATGTGGTTGCCCCTATATTCATTGACGCTTTAGTGCAGGGCATCAAGCAGCAAGATGCTACTGTGAATGGGCAAGCTCAGGCTATTGTTGAACGCCAAGTAGCCTATCAGAGCCAAGTTTATCAGTATGCGAACACACAATTCCTTATTGAAAATGGCCGTAACAAGGATGTCGTAACTCTACCCAGTGGACTGCAATATCGCATCATTGAAAAAGGACAAGGCGCAGTAGCGACCGATACAAGCACTGTGGAGGTAAACTACGAAGGCAAGCTCATTGATGGCACTGTCTTTGACAGCAGCTATCAACGCGGACAAAGTGCTGAGTTCAAGCCCACACAGGTAATCAAAGGATGGACCGAAGCCCTCACCATGATGCCCGAGGGGAGCACCTGGGAGCTCTTCATTCCCTACAATTTGGCTTATGGCGAACAAGGCAATCGCTCTATCCCTGGCTACAGCACACTGATCTTCAAGGTGCAAGTTATCAAAGTAAAACCATAAAGACGACCAACCTACTTACGTATTTATGTTGACCATATACAACACACTGACACGTCGCAAAGAAGAGTTCCATCCACTCGTTGAAGGACACGTTGGAATGTATGTCTGCGGCCCCACGGTTTACGGCGATGCCCACTTGGGTCACGCACGCCCAGCCGTAACGTTCGACATACTCTTTCGCTACCTGCTCCACAAAGGCTACAAGGTGCGCTATGTGCGCAACATCACCGACGTGGGTCACTTGGAACACGATGCTGACGAGGGCGAAGACAAAATAGCCAAGAAAGCACGTTTGGAACAAGTGGAACCCATGGAAGTGGCGCAATACTACACCAACCGCTTTCATACGGCCATGGAACGTCTGGGATGTCTGCCGCCAAGCATTGAGCCCCATGCAAGCGGACATATCATCGAACAAATCAAGCTGGTGCAAGAAATCATAGATGCTGGTTTCGCCTACGAGAGCAACGGATCAATCTACTTCGATGTTGAGAAATACAACAAGAGCCATCACTATGGCAAACTCTCTGGCCGTAATCTCGAAGATGTAATCAACGCAAGTCGTGCGCTTGATGGTGTGGGCGAAAAGCACAATCAAGTTGACTTCGCACTGTGGAAGAAAGCACAGCCCGAACACATCATGCGCTGGCCATCGCCTTGGAGCGATGGTTTTCCTGGCTGGCACTGCGAATGCACCGCCATGGGACGCAAATACCTTGGTCAGCATTTTGACATCCATGGCGGCGGCATGGACCTCGTTTTTCCTCACCACGAATGCGAAATAGCACAAGCCGTGGCGAGCCAAGGCGACGAAGCCGTGCACTACTGGATGCACAACAACATGGTGACCATCGGCGGACAAAAGATGGGAAAAAGCTTGGGCAACTTCATCACGCTCGATGAGTTCTTCACAGGAAGCCATCCTATGCTTGAGGCAGCCTACTCTCCCATGACTATTCGATTCTTCATCCTGCAGGCTCATTATCGCAGCACACTTGACTTCTCCAACGAAGCTCTCGCGGCCTCAAAGAAAGGACTCGACCGACTTTTCGAAGCCCTCAAGCGGCTCGACAGCATCAACATCGCCACCGATGCAGCGATCGGCACAGCTTACGCTGATGAATTAGAAGCCAAATGCTATGCAGCAATGGACGACGACCTAAGCACGCCGCAGGTCATCAGCCACCTATTTGATGCTTGCAGGACAATAGGTCAATTAGCAGACCATAAAACGACCATCAACCAAGAAGGACTTGAGCGTCTGCGCACTGTCATGCACACCTTTACCAGCGAACTGCTGGGGCTGCACGATGATGCTGAAAGTGGAAATGCCGAACGTGAAACGGCTTACGCTGGAGCCGTTGACATGCTCCTTGACCTTCGCGCCAAGGCTAAGGCAGCCAAAGACTGGGAAACCAGCGACAGCATTCGCAACAACCTTTCAGAGTTAGGCTTTGAAATCAAAGATACTAAAGACGGATATTCGTGGAGATTAACTAAATAACGACACACTCTCATGAGAAAAACAACGCTCATACAGCACACGCTGCTGTTACTTGCGACAATAGTTTGCATCACAGCATGTTCTTCCGACGATGATGAAAATGTTTCACCGCTCACACAGACTGAAGCGCGCACAGCCCTTAACCAATTGTGGACTTGGAACACTGATGACACGGAGTATGCCCTCTCGCTCGCTGAACACAACATAGCATTTCTCGGCGAAAAAGGAGGAAACATCATCGTAGGCAACACCGCATCAACCTACACGCTCTCCAGCCAAAATGAAGGCGATTACCAAAGTGGCACAATAACGTTTATGGGCAGTTCCACACCAGCAACTATCTCTTATCGCAAGCTTTCTTCAAGTTCCATAGAAATCAGCCTAGATGGAAGCACATGGCACTCCGCCACAGTAAAAGAAAATGCGCAAAGCAACCTAACACGCCTCCAAGCCACCAGCTTGTTGCTTTCAGGCACATGGACAGCCACGGAATCCATCATTCCCCTTCCCGATGAGAGTGAACTCATCACTTCTAATCGCGCACTAAGTTTTAATCTCTCTGAGACAAACTCGCTTGAAGCCAAATATGAAGAGCTAAACAGCGTGCGTGTTGAAGGAGAAACATCGCCAATAGCTATGACTTGGGAACTTGAAGATGGGCACATGCAACCCGATCCGTCGCAGCCCGATAAAGCCTATGCCCAGTGCCAAATAGCATTCGGGGCATACGGCAACCAAATTCTCACCATTGAAGACCTAAATCCGCTCAGTGCTTCTTTCACGGGTTTCTCTTATGGCAGCAATTTCTTGACGATCAAAGCCAGCCGCAGCACCAAGTAGGACTAAACCGCAAGCACAAACAGATTATCTTTTATGTAAGAAAGGGTTCGCAAACGTTTGCGAACCCTTTCTTATTTCTTGCGCTTGGGATTGCGTGGAAACCATCCGCGTTCCACCCGCTTTTGCTGTTCAAATAGCTCATGAATACTCCATAGGCACGAGAAGCCTAGCACCCCAAGCAGGCACGACCAAAAGGTGTGTGAGCAAAGGAAGGCTCCTGCAATGAAAAGTATGCCACAAAGCAAGAATATCCACCAAGGACGTGTGCCGAAATAGTATTCCGTCTTAATGACTATGGGATGAAACAGTCCGATAATAACAAAGGTGCTCAACCCGAGCAATGGTCCTGTGACTGATAAGGAAAAAAGCATATACGATGCGGAAAGATTGAGGCAAAGATACTACATACCTAATTCGCCATCGTAGAGATGTTCGGGCTGCCGAAGCCGACGTGTAGTATGATTCTCAGCTGCATTGCGTTTAGCACGCGGAGGCATGATGGCGATGTTTCTACTAAAACCTTCGCCTAAGGAGATGAGCGCTTCAGTGCTTGTTATTCCTTCTATCTTAAGCACGCAGGTGTTAAGCAATTCCATTAGGTGCTCGTTGTCGAACGTGTAAAGCTTTATCAAGATAGAGTATTGCCCTGTCGTGAAATGACATTCTACGATTTCAGGAAACTCGAGCAGGCGTTTTGCTACTTCCTTGTAAATGGCGGCTCGCTCAAGCTTGATACCTACATATGTGCAGGTGTTGTAGCCCAAGGCTTTGGCCGAAACAGTATAGCCGCTACCTGTTATTACTCCCTCTTCCATCAAACGGGCTACGCGCTGATGGATAGCGGCGCGGGAAACTCCACATTCTTCAGCTACGTCTTTGAAAGGGATGCGGGCATTGCGCGTTATGATTTCAAGAATTCTGCGGTCAAGTATGTCAATATGCTCCATGATGTGATAAGAATAAAATCTGTGTTTGTTTTTTGCGGCGCAAAGGTATATCTAAATACCCGTCTTGCTTTATTTTTTTCAGCAAAAACGGAAAAAAACTTTCATTTTGCAAGGAAGGAGCTTGCATAATGACTTTTTGCAAAAGCAAACTTACTCTTTTTCTTTTGTCAAGAAGCGAATAGGATACCACACACTGATTACGCCCGTGGCAACAGCCGTAACAAGAATAAGTAGGATATCAAGAAATTGCACGCTAACGGGGTATGCATCAATAATAAAATTACCTTGTTCGCCGCCAAGCTTGAGCAAACCAAAATGCTCTTGCAACAAGCAAACTACGGCTCCAAGAACCACGCCTATAACCGCTCCTGTAATGCAAATGAGCATTCCTTCGTAGAAGAAGATTTGGCGAATTTGGCTCATCCGTGCTCCCATATTGCGCAGGGTGGCTGCATCGGCGCGCTTATCGATGATAAGCATAGAGACGGCTCCTATGATATTGAAGGTGGCTATCAATACGATGAAAGCCAAAAAGGCATAAGCCACGAACTTTTCTATGTTCATGATGCGGAAGGTCTCTTCCTGCTGCTCTGTACGATTGAGTACGCGAAAGCGATCAGCACACATTTGCTGCAACTCGGACTGGACGCTCTGGACGTTCTTGCCCTTAAGCTTTAGCTCAAGCGATGTCACTTTGTCGTATTGCTCATAGAGGTCTTGAGCGAACTTCAGTGGGACGATCATAATGTTTTCGTCGTATTTACGCTGCTTCACTTGGAAGGCATTGCCCGATGAACATATTTTGTCGAATGTAAAACTCTCGGCGGGGTTTGCCATATTGATGCGCTCTCCACGCCTTGGGGCATAAACATAGGGCGCGCCGTAGTCAATACTCCCCATTGCTGCAGCGAGGCCAATGCCTGGTGTGCCATAGTTGATACCTGCGCGAGTGAGGATGAGCTTGTCAGTATTTTCGCCAAGGAGAATACTGTCGATACCTGTGGTCTGAGCGTAGTTGTCGCCTACGCCCTTGAGGGTAAAAACGAGGGGTTTTCCTTTGGGGAGGATGAGGGCTTCGCTGCTAAGGCAAAACGTGGCACTTTCCACGCCAGGATGTTTGAAGATAGCGACCAAAATGGGGTCGTTCTCTTGCACAAACTTTTCACCGGTTGGCACTACGAGCAATTCAGGGTCCATGGCCGTGAACAATCCTCCGATGAGTTCACGAAACCCGTTGAACACACTGAGTGTAACTACCAGTGCCAGACAAGATACTGCCACACCGCCCGCAGAGATAGCTGAAATCAAATGGATGAACCCCACCTTTCGAGGAGAGAAGAGATACCTGCGCGCTATGAAAAACGAGAAAGACATACGAGTATTTGACAATTGGACTATTTACAATTATGCAGACGCTTGAAGCGCAGTGGTAAATTGTAAATGGTCAAATAGTCAGATCCTTTATCCTTTTAGGAGTTCGTCGATATGGTCTATATAGTCTAATGAGTCGTCGATAAAGAAGCGTAGTTCGGGAATGATGCGTAACTGTTTTCCACACCGCCTTCCTAATTCATAGCGCACACTCTTGATGTTGGCTGTGATATTCTTGAGGATTTCTTCGCCTCGCTCGGAGGGAAAGATTGAAAGATAGGATCGGCAAACACTGAGGTCGGGACTGATATAGACCTTGCTTACACTAACAATAATGCCGCGCGTTTGCGCTGTTTGCAGTCGGAAGATATCACTGAGCTCTTTTTGGATAAGGCGTTCTATGCGTCGTTGGCGTGTAGTTTCCATAAAAAAATCTGTTAGTTTGCGGCACGTGTGTCAAGAATGGTATAGCCTGCTTGGGTAATGCCCTGCTGAATGTCGGATATATGTTGTCGGTTGCGCGTTTCGAGCACCATGCGCAGATTGCACGAATTAACGTCGGGACTCTCGCCGTTGCGCTCGTGGTGAAGCGAAATGATGTTGGCACCGAAACGAACAATGACTTTCGACAAGCCTAAGAGCGAACCAGGACGATCGGGCAATTCAATAAGCATCTCAACGGTGCGTCCGCTCTTCATCAAACCGCGATTGATGACGCGACTAAGTATGGTTACGTCAATGTTTCCTCCACTGACCACGCAACATACTTTTTTCCCTTCGATAGGATATTTGTTGAACATCGCTGCTGCTACACTGACGGCTCCCGCCCCTTCGGAAGTCAGTTTATGGTGCTCTATCAAAGCAAGTATGGCTGCACAGATTTCGTCTTCGCTCACCGTTACAATTTCATCGAGATACTGATTGCAAAGGTCAAAGGTATGTTTTCCAGGCTCCTTCACAGCAATGCCATCGGCAATGGTAAGTACATCGGGAAGTTGAACGATTTCGCCACACTTCACACTCTCCTGCATTCCGGCTGCTCCAGCGGCTTGTACGCCTATGACTTTTATGGTGGGTTTGAGTGTCTTGAGTGCATAGGCTGTTCCAGCGGCTAAGCCGCCACCGCCGATGGGAACAAACACAACGTCTAACTCGGGATGTTCATCAAGGATTTCCATGCCTATAGTCCCCTGCCCAGCAATGACCAATTCGTCGTCAAAAGGATGGATAAAGGTCATACCTGTCTCTTTTTCCAACTCAAGGGCACGTTTGTAGGCATCGTCGTAAACACCTGGAACGAGCTCGACTTCTGCTCCAAGGTCGCGCGTAGCCTCTACTTTGGAGATCGGTGCGCCTTCGGGCATACAGATTAGAGCCTTGATGCCCAGCCTACGTGCTGCCAAGGCTACACCCTGAGCATGGTTGCCAGCCGAACAAGCCAACACGCCCCGTTCGCGCTCTTCGTCAGTGAGTTGTGAGATTTTGAAGCCTGCCCCGCGTACTTTGAAAGAGCCCGTTACTTGCAGGTTCTCTGGTTTAAGATAGAGCTCCGAACTCCTAAGGAGTTTGTCGGTCTTTATCAGCGCTGTGGGCCGTATCATTTGGCTGAGCACGGTGCGCGCCTTGTAGATGATGTCAAGTGTAAGCACGTTGGTATAATAATAAAAGTTTAAAGGTTATAGAGCTTAAAGCAAAGTTTAGAGATCAAAGTTTGCGGTTGTTATTTACAAGGATGTTTGTTCGCCGGTGTGACATCTGGCTCCCTGGACACTACAACGGTTTCTTTAACCAATAAACTTTAACCTTATTCCATTTTAGAAGTTAAGTGTATAGAGATAAAGGACAGATGCAGGAATGGCAAGCAGGGCTGAGTCGAAGCGGTCGAGCACTCCGCCATGCCCAGGCAGGAGATTTCCACTATCTTTCAACCCAAGCTGGCGTTTGAAGAGGCTTTCTACCAAGTCGCCCCACGTGCCAAACACACAAACGACTAAGCCTAATCCTATCCATCCTAATAATGTTTGCATCAAGGGCGACAATCCGCCAAGCATTCCACCATGGCGCACGGGCATTGCTGTTGGAAAGAAATGCCACAACGCAACGGCTACCAGCAACACCAACATACCGCCGCCTATGCTGCCCACCCATGACTTCTTGGGTGAGATGCGCGGAAAGAGCTTTGCAGGAAAGCGTTTGCTGAGCATACTGCCAAATAGATAGGCTCCTGTGTCGTTAGCCCAAAGAAAGATAAACACGCTCAGGGGTAACACCCAGCTATAAGCCGTTTGGCCTGCCTGACGGTTGAAGATGAACGCAAGGACACAAAGTGTGCTCAACGGCAAAGCAATGTATAGTTGCGAAGCAAAAGCTAAGACCCAGTTCTTCAGAGGGTTTTCTGCGCGCAAATAAAGTTCGCTGATGAGCAGATAGAGAATTGAGATGAGATAAGGAATAAAGGCTCGCGGTGGCACCATGTCGGCGCAGTAGCCAGCAAAGGCCACAAAGAGAAATACGCCCGCCATCGTATTGATGAGCCTATTCACTTGTGCCCCATAGTGATTGTTTACATTGGTAGCAAACTCCCATAATGCAGCCGCTGTGATGGCTGCAAACAGCAATGAAAAAGTCATAGGACCGCCCAATAAGCCACCTACAAGAATGGCTACAAAAAGGATCCCGGTCAATGTGCGCACTACGAGATTATTCATCATCTTTATGATTTAGTCTGCTCAGCTGTTTCGTCGTGATGTTCCGTCTCTACGTCCGATGAGACGCTTGTTACTGCATCTGGCGAAGTGGCATTGTCGCCTTCGGTTTCGGCCTGCTCGTCTCTCATCAGTTCTTCCACGCGACTAATCCACGGACGTTTACCAAAGATGCCCTCTACATCTTCGGTGAATATCACTTCGCGTTCCTCCAACATGGCTGCCAACTTGTTGTGTCCCTCCTTGTTGTCGGCAAGTATTTGCTTGGCACGCGCATATTGCTCGGCAATGATGCGCTGCACCTCACTGTCAATCAGTGCGGCAGTCTTGTCGCCATAGGGTTTGTTAAAGGAATACTGCTCGTTGGTATAATAGCAAAGATTAGGCAGTGCATCGCTCATACCATAGTAGGCCACCATGCTGAAAGCAAGTTTCGTGGCACGCTCTATGTCGCTGAGTGCACCCGAACTGATATGGCCTGTGAAAATTTCCTCTGCCGCCCTACCTGCGAGCAACGAACAGAGTTCGTCGAGCATTTGTTCCTTGAGCGTAATGGTTCTTTCTTCTGGTAGATACCATGCGGCTCCAAGTGCTTGCCCACGGGGCACTATAGTTACCTTAACGAGCGGATTGCCATAGCGTGTGAGCCACGACACAGAGGCATGACCGGCTTCGTGGATGGCAATAGCGTGTTTCTCGTCGGCAGTCATCACCTTGCTCTTCTTTTCCAAGCCTCCTATAATGCGGTCAACGGCATCAAGGAAGTCTTGCTTCACCACGGCAGGATGGTCGTAGCGAGCGGCTATCAGGGCTGCTTCGTTACAAACATTGGCAATGTCGGCACCGCTGAAACCTGGGGTTTGACGCGCAAGGAAATCTATGTCTATGTCGCCGCCGAGTTTTATAGGTTTGAGGTGCACCTCAAAGATAGCTCGGCGCTCTTTCATATCAGGTAGGTCAACGTGGATTTGACGATCGAAACGCCCAGCACGCAACAAGGCTTTGTCGAGGATTTCCACCCTATTGGTTGCCGCCATGATGATCACACCGCTATTGGTGTCGAAGCCGTCCATCTCGGTGAGCAACTGATTGAGCGTGCTCTCGCGTTCGTCGTTGGCCCCTGTAGCCAAATGACTTCCGCGCGCTCTTCCGATGGCATCAATTTCGTCAATAAAGATGATACTCGGAGCTTTCTCCTTGGCCTGCCGGAACAAGTCGCGCACGCGGCTTGCACCTACGCCAACAAACATCTCCACGAAGTCGGAACCAGCCAGCGAGAAGAATGGCACATCGGCCTCGCCAGCCACGGCTTTGGCCAAGAGCGTCTTACCCGTTCCCGGAGGACCTACGAGGAGAGCCCCTTTGGGAATTTTTCCGCCGAGGTCAGTGTACTTTTTAGGGTTCTTCAGGAATTCTACAATCTCTTGCACCTCTTGCTTAGCCCCTTCTTGTCCAGCTACGTCCTTGAAGGTGATGCCCGTGCTGTTTTGTCCTTTCTCGAAGAGTTTAGCACGGCTCTTGCCTACGCCCATGATGCCGCCGCCCATGCCGCCGCCCATACGACGAAGCACAAACATCCACAACGCCACCAACACCACGATAGGCAATAAGCTCATCAGCAAGTTCCATAGCATTCCGTTTCCCTTCTTATAAGTCAGAGAAACAGGCTGTCCCGACTCACGAGCTTTAAGTACCAACGCCTCTACACTCTCCGAAGTTGCATAGTTGGCCGTAATGGTAGGCTCTTTCCCCGTGCGGTCAGTACCCATACCAAAGACAGAGCGAATGCTGTCGGGTTTTACGATGAGCGACACGGTGTTTTCGCTCGTATTGGCAACGACCTTGCGCGTGTAGCCCGTCATCACATAGCGCTGAAACTCTGTGAGGCTCACTTCTTTGTCAATGCCGCCCGAAGAGCTTTGCCCCGTATAGAGCATATAGGCGAGCACACCGATTATAATAATATACACCCACGACAAACTAAAACCGGGTGTCTTAGGATTTTTGCCTGCGCCTGTCCCGTTCTTGGGAGATTTAGAAGAAAACAGGCGAGGCTTTTTCTCTTTCTGATTTGCCATAAAGGTATTCTAACCTGCTAAAAAAATCACAATTCATCGGGCAGATGCTCTATATTGGCATCGTCCCAAAGATGTTCTAAGTCGTAGTAGTCGCGCGGTTCGGGCAAGAAAACGTGCACCATCACAGTGCCATAATCCATAGCCACCCATTCCGCATTTTCGCGTCCACAGATAGCCGCGGGCTTCTCGCCAGCCTGCTTGCGAGCAAATTCTTCAATAGAATCAACTACTGCATCTACTTGCTGAGGAGAGCCAGCAGTGCAGAGCACAAAGGTTTTACACGGAGCAGTTTCTATTGTCGATAAATCTGCAATGACGATATCTCTGCCTTTCTTTTCACGAATACCAGCCACAATGGCCGTTGTAAGTTCTTGTATTTTATCCATAAAGCACTATTTCGGTGCAAAGATAGTGCAAGGCGAGCGCAGTGAAAAGGAAAAACAGCATGTTTTTAATTTTCATTGCCGAGCCGCAGCCTATCTTCGCGAAGCAAAGTGTGCAAGGCGAGCGTAATTTTCATTGCCGAGCCGCAGCCTATCTTCGCGAAGCAAAGTGTGCAAGGCGAGCGCAGTGAAAAGGAAAAACAGCATGTTTTTTAACCCAAATCGATCATTAGAGATTTGAGTTTACTCGCTTCAAACAAAGTGTTTGAAAGCCCCAAACAAAGTGTTTGAAAGCCTTAAACAAAGTGTTTGAAAGCCCCAAACAAAATGTATACTCGCTTCAACCCAAATCGTTCATTAGACCACTAAAATGCGTGGCCAAACTCATAACTAATTGATAGTAATATGTTCGTAAGTTGAATTTTTTAATGGCGATCATTAGAAAATGCTAATGTCTAATTGCTTATTTACATACTCTTACAAATGCGACCACGAAAAAAATGCTCTAAGGACCGAATTGGGTTTAATTTTCATTGCCGAGCCGCAGGCTATCTTCGCGAAGCAAAGTGCAGGGAGCGCAAGCGTCTCGCCTGCCTTGTAGCCGTGCATAGAGCGGCTTTTTTACAACAAATATTTCCCTGCCTAGCTCCATCGACCTTCAAAAAGAATACTTTGCCCTACTGCATAGAAATCTATCCGCTAAGCACAAAAAGCTTTCGCAACACAGCACTCATTACTAACAGTGAACTGCATTAACGAAAGGCATTTCATGCAAATATGAGCATGATTGTTGCGCTTACGAGATCGATGTGTATTTTTGCAGCATCAAGGTCAAATTCAAGCAAAACACTCACCCCATGAAAAGGAAATCTTTTATCCGATTATTTAGCTCAAGCATATTATTAGCAATAGTCTTCAGTGCGGCGAACGTACTAGTTGCTTGTAACGACAAGGAAGATAGAACGAGCGACTCCGAGAGCCGATACTCGCCCATAGCTGGTTTCGTCAGTAGCGACGAAACCTATGACGACGATAGCGAAACGGTTTTCGTCTCGCGCTATGGCGAGTGCTATCACACCCGCCCCTCCTGCGCCGGCAGACACCCCAGCACTACCTCCCTCACTGCAGCCAAAATGCGTGGCCGCCGAGCATGTATGAAATGTGCACGCGGATTATAAACGATTAGAAAACAATGAAAACACTCTTCCTCAAAATCATAAGCGGCGCGATGGCTTTACTGCTCCTCGTGTGCTTGTTGCCCATGCCATACGGGTACTATATACTAATACGGTATGTGGCCTTGGTGGTATTCGCCGTGCTGGCATTCAATTACTTCAACCAAGACAAGTCCGCACTCGGCGTAACGTTTGCAGCACTCGCCCTGCTCTTTCAGCCTATCGCAAAGATAGCCCTCGGTAGAACCATGTGGAACATCGCCGACATAGCCTGCGCTGTACTTTTGATAGGTCTCCTCATCTACGAGAACAAGATTTCACGCAAAGAATAAACACATTTGACCATTTACTATTGGACAATTTATAATTTAGCGAGTACCGAGGGTAACATCTCCGCGAAATCGTCCAATAGTAAATGGCCAAATTATCAAATAGTTGTACCTTTGGGCGTTAATCTTCGAATTGATGTCCACGGTGCGGGATTTCTAACCTTAATTCATCACAGACATGATTACTCGCATACTCATTTCCATCATAGTCTATTGTCTTGCAGGTTGGCTCTTTTGCGACATAGACCCTACCAATCACTATGAATGGTATCACGGCATTTGGCACGGCCTTTTCTTCGTGGCCAACTTTGTGCGCAGTTTCTTTATGGACTGCGTCTATAAAGCCTCTGACTACACCACAGCCTACAATGTTTTTTATTGGATTTTTAGCATTTCGTCAGTGCTTGGCGCATTAGGAGGCGGTGCTGGTAGTCGGCAAGATTAGTTACAAACTCATAAACTCACATACGCTATGAAAAACATAATATTATCCGCTTTCATTGCCCTCCTTTGCTGTAGCAATAGCTTTGCACAATCTGGCAGCTACAACTTCCAATCTGGGTGGGATGCCTTTGAAAAAAAAGATTACGCCACAGCTATTCATCGATTCACAGCATCCTTGCAAGATCTTCGCGAGGCAAAGTACGTTCCTTATTATTTCATTGCGGTTTGCTACAACGAGCTCAAAGAATACGGCAAAGCTATGCAATCTGTCAATAACTGCATAGATGACATACCTAGAAAGGAAAAAAGCTATATGGCTGATGCTCTTCGCTTACGCGGCAATCTTCACGCTGAGCTCGGTGACACTACTGGGGCTATCTCTGATTTAGAGCGAGCCATGAAATTAGACCAAAATAATTATGCCGCCACCATCTTTGACTTATGCGGCATCTATATAGCTCAAAACAACGTAAAGAAAGCTTTTGCTTTAGCTCATAAAGCCGCCCAAACACATCCCAACGACAGCAAGGTACTGACAATTTTAACACTTTTATATAGAACAGATAATAAGTATGAGGAGGCACTCACTTTTATCAACAAGGCTATACAATTGGAAAAGCAAAATCCTATATTGTACCAACAGCGTTCAGACATCTATTACAAAATGGGTAAGTATATTGAATCTGCCGACGATTTAATACAAACGCTGAACTTAAAGGAAGAACTGAACAGCGACATAAACTGGAGTAGTTTCAATGACGAAGCCTACCCCATAGTCAGAGCTAAACTCAAAGTGCAGCAAAATGCCGATGAGTACAACTATAAATGGCCGCACTATCTTGGTATGCTTGAACTTGGAAGAGATAACTACGAAGAAGCCCTTGCTTATTTCACTCAAGCCAACGACATTCAACCCAACGCCGTGTCGGCTTACAACAAAAGTTGGTGCCTCAACAGACTTGGACGATACAACGAAGCACTCCGCGAAGTGGATAAATATCTTAGAACAGACGAAAACGAACTTCGCTTCATCTCTTTCAGAGCAGATTTACTACAATCTCTTGGACGCTATGACGAAGCCATTGAGCAATACACCAAGGTAATTAAACGCGTCCCAAATTGGAGTGCCATTTACTCGCAACGCGCTTGGGCGTATTACCACAACAAAGAGTTCAAAAAAGCATTAGACGACTACGATGTGGCTATTGTCCTTAACGCAGAGCCCGATCCACACGACTACCTCCACCGTGGACGCTCCTATCAACGATTGGGACGAATGAACGAAGCTAAAGCCGACTTCCAACGTGTGATAGAATTAGACAACAATCCCGTAAGCAACCACGCATTACCCTATGCCTACATCGGCCTCGGCAACTACCCCAAAGCAGTTGAAGCCATAGAAGAGCGCATAAAGGTTGAAAAAAGTGAAGCCTACTATGACGGAGCCTGCGTTTATTCGCTTGTCAACGACAAAGCCAAAGCCATTGTCTATTTGCGTCTCGCCCTACAAAACGGATACAACAACTTCAACCACATAGCCCGCGACTTTGACCTCGATAACATCCGCGAAACCGAAGACTTTAAGGAGCTGATTAAAACGTTTAATAAAGCAAAGGCTGAAGAAATTGCCACAAATGCTGCCGACACCGATACAACAACTCGCATCATAGAAACCATTGGCGAAAGCCGTGAGCTTCGCACCCAAGATCAACACTCTTCCAGTCGTGTCGCATTTAGTAACCGTACTTACGCAGGTGATGCTGGCGGTACTGTGGTTGCAACTACTGGTATGATGGTTGGTGGTACTTCTCACGACGCTAATGCCGGTCGTGGTACGATTGGTGGTCGCGGAACCAGCACAGGAACGCAGGTCGTACGTCAGGCTGATACGGAAATTTACTCCGAGAGCTGTGTGGCTACAATGGCACAGTTCCCTGGCGGTGAAGGAGCACTTATCGCTTTCATGAACAAGACGGTGAAATATCCTCAGATTGCTATTGAGCAGGACCTTCAGGGTACCGTTTATCTTCGCTTCGTGGCAGCTATCGCAGCGTTGAAGAAAGCTCCGCGTTTCGCTCCTGCAAGGAATGTAAACGGCGAACCTGTCCGTGTATGGTTCAATCTGCCGGTTAAGTTTCAAATCGGTTATGAAGGAGATTCTTTTGACTTTATGCTAAGGAATCATAATGCAACCAAGGAAAACCACTATTTACCACATTTCACTACATATAGTAATACCTCATGCAGAATAACTAAAGTTGAGACTTCTGCATACTGCACTGCCATTCAATTTGAATTTATAAACAATCGTTCGGAGTGGTGTTGCATTAATCCTCAAACGTTTCTCATTCAGCATAGCAAAAAACTGAAAATGATAAAAGCCACGGGGATTCCCTTATCTCCCAATCGCCATTATTTTAGCAGGAGTGATGAAAAAATCACATTTACACTATACTTTCCAGCTTTAGAATATCCTAATAGTCCTTTTGATATAATAGAAGAAGGCGGAAATAGTCCTTGGAAATTCTATAACATTAAAGTTCAGTAGTTCTCCATCTATGAAACGTTTGCTTTTCCTTACTTGCATATTTGCATACTGCGCCCTACTGCCTGCTCAGGAGCATTTAATGTTTATGGGCATTCCGTTGACGGGCACGATCAATCAGTTCCAAACTAAGTTACAAGCTAAAGGTGTGAGACACGATAGACAACTTAGTAACGAATTGCCACGAGGAACAAGGGCTTTTAAGGGAACATTTTCAAACCGAAAAGCAAACATTTCTGTATATTACAATAGCAAGACACTGTTAGTTTATGCAGCTAAAGCTTACATCCCAGATTTGACCGAAGAAAATGCAAACGAACTCTTTGAGCTTTTTAAGCATAATCTCTTAACAAAATATGCAGATGGGATTGCAAATGACGAAGACGAAGATTCTTTCATCATATATGTTCCAAACAAGGCCTATGACAGGGCTATCGGATACATAAGCCTTTATATCTGGAAAGACGAGTCTTATTACAACTACCCTTATCTTTACAGTGTCCACATACAATATAACGACTGGATAAATAGCGAGAAGAACGATAATGTGACGCTTGAAGACTATTAGATAGAAGACACAAACGCTTTTACTTTCTCACTCTTTCGCTCCATGCAAAAGATTGCAGCATATTTCCGTCTGCTACTATTCATCGCAACAATGGGCACGTTGCATACTTCGTGCAACGGTGTGGAAGATATGTTGGCCAATCTACCACCAGGGTGGCGCGTGGTGGAATTTGACGACTTCATCATGGGTGTGCCGCCAACGTTGGAAGAATTTGACCCGAATTTGCCGTTTTACAAAGCTCAAGGATTGGAACATCACAAGGCGTTAGAGGATTTTCGGATATTCCTTCCTCGAGGCTGGGGCAATTATGAGGGAGACGATTTGATGTGCAATGTTTGCATCATGAGGCCTTCGTACGCACCAGAAAGTCTATCGGTGGTTCCATGGGCTCACGAAAGGCCTAAAGTGCGTAAACGTGAAATAGAAAAATGGTACAAGTTCCTCATAGGTGGGCAGGATCCAACATACATGATCGGGGAACCTGAAGTGAAAACCGTACGCATTTTTGGCGGAATAAACGCAATGCGAGGTATTACTCGCTGGAGGTTACCTAGGCAGGAGGACTATGAGGTGATTGTTGCAGGAGCTTATTTACTATTTGACAAAACTCGTGGTACTCAAATACAATGGCGCTATCCTGAGAAACAAGCCGACAAATGGCAAAAGGACATTGACTACATGGTTCACACGTTCCGGTGGAAGTAGTAGCACCTGACAATTTAGCCATACGCCCAAAAATCTCTTACACTATAAGTGCCGCAAATCACAGAATTAGGATTTGCGGCACTATAATATGCTGACTGATTAAAAACTTACTGCGGGAGCATCAGCACGGTGGCGCAGTTGTTATCAATGAGCAAGCGGTGGCGAACAAATTGAACGAGGTCGTCGCTTGTGATGCTACGCTGAATATCTTCATAGCCTTCGCGTCGATCTTTGCCGTAGATAGTAAGATTGCGAATGAGTCCTTCCCAATAGTCGTTATCCCTTTGGTTGTCGGCATAGGTCTTGAGGTTGTAGTTCACGGCCTTGGCTATTTCATCAGCTGTAACACCACTCATAGCAATGTCGTCAATACCTTGTCGCATGAGCATCATTGCGCTATCAGCTTTCTCAGGCTTTACGGGACACACGATTTCAATGTTATATTCTTCGCGTGGAGCAAAGCCAAGATCACCTGATGCACTTACAGCATATGCCATGCTACCTTCTTCACGAATGCTCTTGAGATAGCGCTGGTCGAGGATTTGACCAAGCACATCAAGGATTGCTTCATCGCGAAGTGTCCAATTCTGACGACCATGCCATACCTGAATGATGTAACTCTTAGGAGTTTCCATTTGACGATTGAAGCGATTTGTCACAACACCCTCTACGAAAAGAGGAGCTGCATCGGAGCGTGCTTCGCGGTTCTTGACGCGCGGCAGAGAGGCTAAATATGTTTCTGTGAATAAGCGCAAGGAATCAACGTCAAAGTTTCCTGTAAAGTAGAAGTCGAAATCTCCTGCTGAATTGAAGCGTTGGCGGTAGATACTGCGCATAGTCTGGAAGTCGGCGCGGTCGAGGTCGGCTGCCTTGATAGGCTTGGTATAAGGATGATTGCTATAGAATGTAGAGATAATGCTGTCGCTCAAGGCACTTTCGGGAATACGCTCAGCACCTTCAAGCTGGGTACGACGGGCAGCAATGGCGCTGTTGTAGCTATCCACGTCGTTGCCAGGAGCGGTAAAATGCAAATAGATCAATTCGAAGAAAGTGCGAAGGTCTTTGGGCGTAGAAGAACCGTCAAGTGCCTCACCTGTGGCACTGATTGAGGAAGATATAGCAACCTGCTTACCACTAAGAGCCTTTTGGAGTTCAGTAGCGCTGAAAGCTCCGAGACCAGCACCGTCAACCATGGAAGCTGCGAGACGAGCGTTGAGAAGGTCGGCAGACTTCACTGCATTAAGTCCTCCAAAACTACGGGCACCGAAGATAACTTGGCTCTCGTTGAAATCGGTCTTTTTGAAATACACGCGTGCGCCATTAGCCAAAGTCCACAGTGTATAACCAAAGGCTGAAGGCTCTTCTTTTGTTATCTTGCCACGTTTGGGCATTTTGGGAACGAGGGGTTCGTTGCGCACATTGTCCACATAAGCCTGAACTTCTGCCTGGCGTCCGCGTTCTACAGCTGCTTGAAGTTGCCCAACTGTCGGCACTGCGACATCATCTTTCTCAGGATAGAAACCTGCAAGCACAAAATTCTCAGTAGTGCTGGCCACGTATTCCTTCACCAACTTGTTGATCACATCTGCAGTAACTTGTCCGCTGAGCATCTGTACCATCTGATAGTCTGTTTCAATGCTTGAGATGGGCGTTCCATCAAGGAAGGCGCGCACGTAGCGATTCACAAAGTAGGAATTCTGCTGCTTGTCGCGATTGTCATAGCGCTTTTCGAGTTGGCTCATATACTCTTGTTTGGCACGATCTATCTCGCTGGCTGTAAGACCAAAGCGATGGATGCGTTCAAGTTCGGCTATTATTAGTTCAACAGCTTCGGCATCCTGACCGGGCTTGGGATTTACATATACGCCAAAAGCATCTTTCGTTTTACTCATGATATAGTTGTCATAGTCACATCCTGCGCTTTGGAAAGGACAATCGGGCTTCTGAGAGAGTTCTGCAAAGCGAGCATCAATGGCTTGAACAATGATATTATTCATCAAATTCATCATGAGATAGATGGGCGTATTGCGCATCTCGCGGGGTAGCGGATCGTGCTTGTAGAGAATCATTAACGTGGCCTGCGGAACTTCTTTATCTTTATCTACGACAAAGATGGGCTGTTCGTTGTCGGGCACAGGATAATCTACGTAAGGCTCAGGATTCTCAGGATTGGGAATTTCACTGAAGAGGGCTATCACTTTCTTTTCAATTTCATCCACGTCTATGTCGCCTACGACTACGATACCTTGTAGTTCTGGACGATACCAGCGATGGTAGTAAGCACGAAGTGTGTCGTACGGACACTCATCTACTACACTCATTAGTCCGATAGGGAAACGACGGCCATAGCGCGAATTAGGATAAAGCGTTTCCAAATTACGAGCATAAAGACGCATCATTCCACTATTGCGCAAACGCCATTCTTCATGAATAACGCCACGCTCCTTGTCAATCTCATCAGCTTCGAGCAACACGTCGTGCGACCAGTCATGCAAAATAAGCAAACAAGAATCAATGTGCCCAGGAGTAACGGGTACGTTGTCTATATTATATACGGTCTCGTCTGTTCCCGTATAGGCATTGAGTTCTCCACCAAAGTTAATGCCGATGCTCTGCAAATACTCTGTGATAGCATTACCTGGGAAATTGGTTGTACCGTTAAAACACATATGCTCCAAGAAGTGAGCCAAACCGCGTTGGCTTTCCTCCTCTTGTACAGAGCCGACACGTTGTGCAATATAGAAATTGGCACGATCTTTGGGCAGTTCGTTGTGACGTATATAGTACGTCAGTCCGTTTTTAAGTTTGCCTGTGCGCACAGCCTCATCGGCTTGCATTTCTGGCATCTGCGCCTGCATGGCCAGTAGGGGCAGAAGCGCGATGAACAATAGAAGTTTTCTCATTGTTGTGAATTATAATTAGATTGTAAATTCGCCCGCAAAGATAGTATTTTAGGGACTATTCGCACAAAAAAGCCGAAAAAATAAGGCTTTTGGTACATTTTGTAGCCAAAAAGTTTGGTGGCTTGTTATTAAAAGCCCTATATTTGCGGTGCAAAGCGACTATTTTTCACCTTTTTAATACACAAATTATCATTATGAACAAGACTGAACTCGTTGCTCAGATTGCAGAAGCTGCTGGCCTGAGCAAGGTTGCCGCAAAGGCTGCTCTTGATGCCGCTCTCGACGCTGTTAAAGGCGCTTTGGTTAAAGGCGACAAAGTTTCTCTCATTGGCTTCGGCACGCTCAGCGTGAAAGAAGTTGGTGAACGCCAAGGTATCAACCCTGCTTCTAAGCAAAAGATTACTATCCCCGCTCACAAGGTTGTTAAGTTCAAGGCTGGTGCAGAATTGGCTGAAGCTGTGAACTAATTTTCCTTATATTTTATTAGAAAGTCACACTTTCCGAATTTGAAAGTGTGACTTTTTTGTATTTAAGCGAAGCCCGCGCTTTTATAGCTTCGCCAAGATAGACGGCGGCTCGGCAGTGTAAAAACAAAAACTTCGTGTTTTGCTTTACACTGCACTCGCCTTGCAGTATCTTTGCACCATGAAACGAATACTTACACGCATCGGCTACGGCCTACTGCGTTTATTATCTCATTTACCTTTGCGCGTGCTATATCTTATGGCCGATGTTTTACGGCCTTTCGCTTGGGGGTATCGGCGCAAGGTGGTCATACAGAACTTACGCAACAGCTTTCCAAAAAAAAACGAGCGGCAGATTGCTATGCTTGCGCGTGATTTCTATCATTCTTTCTGCGACATGGTGGTGGAACAAATCAAGTTCCTAACCATTTCAAAAAAGGAAATCATGCAGCGAATGCGCTTTGAAGGAATAGAACAGTTTGAGACCGACCTAAAGGAAGAGCCATTTGTTTTTATTTACATGGGACACTATGGCAACTGGGAATGGATTTCCACACTAGCTCTTTGGATGAAAGAGGGCATCCACACAGCGCAACTCTACAAACCTCTTCACGACCCGCGCATTGATGCTTTATTCCATAAAATGCGTTCGCGCTTCGGCTCGGAATGTATTGACAAGAACTTGGCTCTGCGCCGCATCATGCAGATGAAGCAACATGGACAAAGAACTGTTATAGGCTTCGTTAGTGACCAAACTCCACGCTTTGACAGCATCCATCATTGGGTAGAGTTTCTGCATCAAGACACACCTATCTTCACTGGAACGGAACGCATCGCGAAGAAAGTTGGAGCTGCTGTATATTTTGCAGAAGTGGAATGTGTCAAACGTGGTTACTATGTTTGTCGGTTTCGTCGCATAGAGGCTCATGCCAGCGATGCCCAGGGTGAGTTTGAACTGACAGAACGCTATATGAAGCTTCTTGAAGAAATGATTATCCGGCAACCTCGCCTATGGCTTTGGTCGCATCGCCGCTGGAAACGCAAGCGACAAGACATTCGCCAACAGTAACCAACGCTCCCCGCAAATCTCTAAGAGATTCCTGCGGGGAGCGTTGGTTTTTATTGTATGGAATGTACATCAGCAACCTGCACAACGAGGCTTCACTGTTTGGAAGAAGTCATTGCCTTTGTCGTCAACAAGAATGAACGCAGGGAAGTTTTCAACGCTTATCTTCCAGATAGCCTCCATACCCAATTCGGGATATTCCACACACTCAATGCTCTTGATTGAACTCAATGAGAGAATGGCTGCAGGGCCACCAATTGAACCGAGATAGAAACCTCCATGCTTTTGGCAAGCATCGGTTACTTGCTGTGAGCGGTTGCCCTTAGCTATCATCACCATGGAACCGCCACGACTTTGGAACAAATCTACATAGGGATCCATGCGTCCAGCTGTGGTAGGCCCCATAGATCCACAGGGCAATCCTTCGGGTGTCTTAGCTGGTCCAGCGTAAAGCACAGGGTGTTTCTTGAAATATTCAGGTAAATCCTCGCCTGCGTCAAGACGTTCTTTAAGTTTAGCATGAGCAATATCGCGTGCCACGATTATGGTACCATTGAGCGAAAGGCGTGTGCTGACAGGATACTTGGTTAGTTCGGCTCGCACTTCGTCCATCGGGCGATCAAGATCAATCTGCACACCGCCACCTTCGCCTGCTTCGCGCAATGCGGCTGGAATGAGGCTTGCAGGATTGTCGTCCATCTTTTCTATCCAAATGCCATCCTTGTTGATCTTACACTTGATGTTGCGGTCAGCGGAACAACTTACTCCTAAACCCACCGGACACGATGCACCATGTCGTGGCAAGCGAACTACGCGAACATCGTGGGCAAAGTATTTCCCTCCAAACTGCGCACCAAGCCCTATGCGATGGGCTTCATCAAGGAGCTGCTTTTCGAGTTCAATATCGCGAAAAGCACGCCCTGTTTCATCGCCTGTAGTAGGCAGATTGTCGTAATAGTGCGTAGAAGCGAGTTTCACTGTGAGTAAGTTCTTTTCAGCACTGGTACCACCGATAACAAAGGCTATATGATAAGGCGGACAGGCTGCTGTGCCAAGTGTTTTCATCTTCGAAACAAGGAAAGGCACCAACGTCTGCGGGTTGAGGATAGCCTTTGTCTCTTGATACAGATAGGACTTGTTGGCAGAGCCGCCCCCTTTGGTCACGCAAAGGAAACGATATTCCATGCCTTCTGTGGCTTCTATGTCAATCTGTGCAGGCAAGTTGCAGCGCGTGTTCACCTCACGATACATATCGAGCGGTGCATTCTGCGAATAGCGTAAGTTCTCTTGTGTATAGGTATCATAAACACCGTGGGCGATAGCTTCTTCGTCTTCAAAACCAGTCCACACCTGCTGCCCCTTTTCGCCATGAACGATGGCTGTTCCTGTATCTTGACAAAGGGGAAGTTGACCTTTAGCTGCCACTTCAGCATTGCGCAAGAAGGTCAGCGCCACGTATTTGTCGTTGTCCGACGCTTCGGGGTCTGAAAGAATTTTTGCCACTTGCTCGTTGTGTGAGCGACGTAACAGGAAAGACACATCGCGAAAAGCTTGGTTAATCATTTTGCGAAGTCCCTCGGCCTCAATCTTGAGAATTGGGTGTCCTTCAAACTCGCTGACACTTACGTAGTCTTTGGTCAGCAGATAATACTCAGTGGTGTCCGCTCCCGTTTGGAACATCGGAGCATAGCGGAACGGCGGTGTCTGTGCCATATAATTAATGAGTTTATGGATTGAATATTTTTTTTGCGAAGCAAAAGTAGTGCAAAAAGAGTGCAGAAGAAAGGAACTTGTTCATTTTATTCCTAACCACAGCCTATCTTCATGAGGGGGCGCAAAGTGATAGAGGCAGTTTCAAAACCAGCATATCTTTCTCTAAAGTTTCTAAATCTTATATTGTAGTCTATACATTTCTCACCAAGCGCACCCCATCCGTTTCTATCTTCAATAGATGTTGGCGATAGAGAGTGCCTAAGGCTCGCTTAAAGGTCTTTTTGCTCACATTGAAGGTACTGGCGATCTCCTCGGGAGTACTCCAATCACCATAGGGCAAGAAACCATCAGCTGACGCTTGCAGAGCATGGAGAAGTGTTTGGGCAAAATCTATGAAACGCTCTTTGCCTGCTGTTCCAACGATAACATCAAGCTTACCATCAGCCCTTATGTTGGTGATAGTTCCAAGGAGTTTGTTGCCCGCGTGAAGAGGCTGAAAAATCTGATCGTCATAAATTAGACCTTGATAGCGATGGTTCACAATTACTTTGAAGCCAAGCGGTGTTCTGTGCCAAATGATGAGCTCCACCTGCTCTCCACGCTGAAAATCGCGTTCAGAGGCTTGTCGCAAGTGCTTCTGTAATTTGGCAGAAGCCACTATGCGACTTGTTTCATGATCAATATATACGTACACCAAGTAGCTCTCGCCTATTTCCATTGTCTGACGTTGCTCGCGGTAGGGTACAAAAAGGTCTTTCATCAATCCCCAATCAAGAAAAGCACCATGCTCGTTCACCCATTTACATTCCAAAAAGGCACATTCGCCCACCTTGACCAGCGGCTTCTCCCTTGTTGCCACAAGACGCTCTTGCTGGTCTAAATAAACAAAAGCGGTTACCTCTTGGCCTATTTGCATCTCTTGGGTTACATAAGCCTTTGGCATCAATATGTCTCCTACTTCGCCCCCACAGAGCACAGCTCCATAATCCGTGAAGCGCACTATGGTTAGCGTATTGTAGTTGCCCAGAGCTATTCTCATGGCATTAAAGTGTTTGTGACATGCTCAGCAATAAGCCCATCCTTTATGCGAATGGTGCGATCAGCTAATTGAGCCAAGCTCTCATCGTGCGTGACAATCACAAAAGTCTGCCCCGTCTCCTCCCTGAGCTTAAAAAACAAGCGGTGGAGCTCACCCTTATTCTGCGAATCCAAGCTGCCACTCGGCTCATCAGCCAGCACCACGTCAGGCCTGTTGATCAAAGCCCTTGCCACAGCCACTCGCTGAGCCTCACCCCCACTGAGCTCATTAGGCTTGTGCAAAGCACGGTCGCTTAGCCCCATAAACTCTAACAATTCAGCTGCCTCACGCCTCAATTCCCCTCGAGAGCGACCAGCAATGAGCCCAGGTAGCATCACATTCTCTAAGGCATTAAACTCAGGGAGCAACTGGTGGAACTGAAACACAAAGCCTAGATGCTTTCCTCTGAACTTTGCCAACTTGCTACTGCCCAGACGTGTCACTTCCTGCCCTGCTATCTCCACACTCCCCTTTTCGGGTTTCAAGAGCGTGCCCATCACCTGCAACAAAGTGGTCTTCCCCGCGCCGCTGGCTCCGACAATGGCTACTACCTCGTGGGCAGCAATATGCAGGTCTATGCCCCGTAGCACTTCAAGCTGTCCAAACGATTTATGAATGTCTCTGACGTTTATCATTGGCTTCTTGTTCTTTACTTAATCTTTAACATTTTAGAGCCTCCAAGTTCTCAGAATCCTACAATCGGCTATTTCACTCTCACAGGCACTCCGCTTCTCAAGGCTGTGTTTTCAGCCGAAGCATTGTGCTGATCAGGAAAGAGGAGCATGAGGTTTCTGGTGCTCAGATGGCGCTCTGTCTGTTCAGGCACATATTCCATATATTTGTGGTAGGACAGCGTGCCATGCCTTGCCATCACAATAATCACAAGATGGTCCTGGTGCGTGCGGTGAACAATCGGTGAGATGTCCGACCACGTGTTGTATTCAATCCACTGACTGTTGAGAACCTTGCCGTGGCGTTCATAATAGTCCTGCATAGCACGTAGTGTAGGCCCTGTGGCATAAAAATCCACGCCACACTGACATTGCTCAGCTATGCTGTGGAGCACTCCGAGCCAATGTTGGAAACCTTTCTCGTATTCAGCCCTTTTGGGCACTAACACATGGATCCTCTTCATCAAGGCCAGCGATATCACAGAGCGATAAATCACCACCTCGCGCTGCATAGAAGCCAGCAAATCCGTCGTAAACTTTCCAAAGAAAGAGTCACTCACCTTGATTTTCCTATGAAGGCCTATCAACAAAGAGCTTGCCCCGATTTCCATAGCCGTATGGTAAAGTGCTGTAGTTCTGTTCACTGCCCAACGGTTGTGTGTAGCCAGCGGCGCACCCACAGAAGCAGCAATACCCTCAGCCCTTTTCAACAATTGGGCGCTCTGTTTGTGTTGCTCAGGATTGTCCTCAAGCACTAGGCTCACAGCCGACAACTGCACGTTGCCCCTCGAAGCCCTGAGCATCAGAGCCAACTCCATCAGCGGACTTACACCCTCTTCCCTTGAGAGAGCCACCAACACACGCTCAGTCTGCACACCATCAGAGGTATCATCTTCTGGCTTAGTCAGAGCTATATGACGCGAAGTGCGCTCTGTCACTACAGAACTCACCACACAGGTACCCAGTATCAACACCATTGCAGCGTTAAACACCGTTTCATCAAAAAGCCTATCCCCACTAGGCAACACAATATGGTAACCCACCAACGCCACAGCCAGAGTTGCAGCAGCACGGCTCGTTGTCAAGCCAAACATCAAGAACCTATCAGCCGTGTTCATCCTGAAAACATGGCCCGTCAATGCAGCAGCCACCCATTTGCCACCTACTGCCACCAACAACATCAGCAACGACAGCGGCAACGTCAGCCTCCAGTCCAAGAAAGCAGCAGGATTGATAATCATTCCCACACCTATCAAGAAATAAGGAATGAACAGACTATTGCCTATAAACTCCACATGGCTCATCAAAGGCGAAGAAGGCGGAATCAGCCTGCCCAACACAATGCCCACAAGGAAAGCACCAAGTATTCCCTCAAATCCAGCCAATTCCATCAAGCCAGCACCAAGAAACACCAAGCTCAACACAAACACATATTGAGCCACCACATCGTCATAACGCCTAAAAAACCATTGGCAAAACCATGGAAACACAAACACAATCACAGCTCCCATACCCGCAACCATCAGCGGCAAACGCACAAAATGCGTAGAATCAGCCCCCCCCCTGTATAGTCCAGCTACAACAGCTAACACCAACAGCGTCAACACGTCAGCCACAATCGTAGCACCACTAGCAATGCCCACAGAGCGCCTGCGCGACAAACCATAGCGCATCACAATAGGATAACTCACCAATGTATGCGACGACAACATAGCAGCCAACAACACAGAAGAAGGCCAGCCCATGCCCCATATCAATCCTAGCATCAAACCCATCCCTGCAGGGCACAAAAAACTCAACAACCCCAACATTCCCGTCTGCCACTTCGTATTGCGCACATCCTGAACATTCATCTCCAATGAGGCCAAAAACATAATATAGTATAACCCCACCTTGCCAAAGAGCTCAAAGCTATCGTCGTAGTCCAACAAGTGAAAACCATAAGGTCCCACAAGCACACCAGCCACAATCAGCCCCACCACCGATGGCACATGCAGCCGCCTCATCAGCATGGGAGCAAACAAAATCACCCCCAGCACAATGAAGAAAATCCACGTAGGGTTATCCACTATTGGCATATTCAGGACACTTTTTCGGGGCAAAAGTAGCCAAAAAACACTGATAAGCCCCACAAACTTGCCCCAATCCGTCAATCTTCTTACTTTTGTGCCCAAAAATAAACACACAAAACTATGCGAGTAGCCATTGTCGGAGCCAGCGGCGCAGTGGGCCAAGAATTTCTGCGCATCCTCGCTCAGCGAGAGTTTCCTATTGACGAACTTCTGCTTTTCGGTTCATCCCGCAGTGCAGGAACCACATATACTTTCCGTGGAAAAGAGATAAAAGTACAACTTCTGCAAGACAACGATGACTTCAAAGGCGTTGACATAGCCTTTGTCAGTGCAGGCGGCGGCACTTCTCAACAATTTGCTCAAACCATCACACGCCATGGAGCCGTGATGATTGACAACAGCAGCGCATTCCGCATGGACAAAGACGTGCCCCTGGTCGTCCCAGAGGTAAATCCCGAGGATGCACTCACACGTCCGCGTGGCATCATTGCCAACCCCAACTGCACCACCATCATGATGGTAGTAGCCCTTGCAGCCATAGAGCGACTGAGCCACATCAAGCGCATCCATATCGCCTCGTACCAAAGTGCCAGTGGCGCAGGAGCAGCAGCCATGGCAGAGCTTGAACAGCAATATCGCGAAGTGCTTGATGGCAAGCCTGCCACTATAAGCAAGTTTCCACATCAGCTGGCCTACAACGTCATTCCCCAAGTTGACGTCTTCACAGACAACGGCTACACCAAAGAAGAAATGAAGATGTTCAACGAAACGCAGAAAATCATGCACAGCGATGTGCTCACCTCAGCCACTTGTGTGCGTGTGCCCAGCCTGCGTTCTCACAGCGAAAGCATTTGGATAGAAACCGCCGAACCCATCACACCAGCGCAAGCACGCGAAGCCTTCTCAACAGCACAAGGCGTCACCCTCATGGACAACCCCTCTGAAGGCATCTACCCCATGCCACTGCACTTAGCAGGCAAAGACGACGTCTATGTAGGGCGCATACGTGCCGACCTGAGCAATCCTTGCGGCCTCAGCTTCTGGCTTGTGAGCGACCAAATACGCAAGGGAGCAGCCCTCAATGCTGTGCAAATTGCAGAATACCTCATCCAACAGGGCAACGTGGGCTAAATACTTCACTTCAAAGTCTTGCAAGTAGTTACTCGAGGCACGCTCTTTTTCATTCAGCCCACCAGTTTTCACACTAGCACGACCAGCAAACTCACTTTTTGGGCCATCCCTTTGACTAAAACAGAGCACCTTTGCATAACTTTGCAGCAGCAAAGCCAATGAACTTAGTCGTCGATATCGGAAATACCTTCGTCAAAGCAGCATTGTTCCAGCACAATGAGCTGGTCAGCAGTGTACATGAACGACGCACAGACTCACAGCGCTTCAGCCTCTTTGCCCAGCAGCATAGCATTGAAGCCTGTGCCGTTTCATGCGTAGTCCAAGACACCAGCGACATTGACCAATGGCTCAATAGCCTACAATGCCCCATTATCTACGTCGATGGTACTACCCTAGTGCCTTTCCACAATGCCTATCGCACTCCACTTACACTTGGCAGTGACCGCATTGCCGCACTTGCAGGAGCCATCACGCTCTTTCCCCAACAAGACATACTCATCGCAGACATAGGCACATGCCTCACGCTCGATGTACTCACCCACGATGGCACATTCCTTGGTGGGAATATCTCGTTGGGGCCTTCCATGCGTCTGCAAGCACTGCATGAGGGCACCGCACGTCTGCCATTGGTAAACCACATCGGCGACACCCCTCTCATTGGCTACAACACAGAAACAGCCATACGCAGCGGAGTCATGCAAGGCCTTTCCCTCGAAATAGAAGGCTATGCACAGCGACTCCGTCAAACCATGCCCCAACTCAAAGTGTTGCTCACAGGCGGCAAGAGCACAGAAATGCTCCCTCTGCTCAGTCCATCACTTCAGCTTATTCATCAGCCTCATCTTGTAGAAACGGGGCTAAACGCTATTTTGAACTACAACAACGCCACCTCCTGCCAAAGCCCATCGCAGTAAACCTCAGCCCCCACTATCATGAAAACATCCATGACATCTATCGTGCGCTCCACCATTATTCTCCTCACAGCCTTCGTGCTCCTTCCCCTCACTGCCCTTGCTCAGACCAACGGCAGCAATTCCCCTTATTCCCGCTACGGATTGGGACTACTCCACAACGGGGCACAGAGCTTCAACAAAGGCATGTCGGGATTGGGCTATGCCCTCAGCGACGGCCAGCAGCTGAACTTCAAGAACCCTGCCACCTATGCAGCCATTGACAGTGCTGCCTTCCTTTTCGACATAGGCTTCACGCTTCAAAATGCCAACATAGGTACTAAAGGCAACCGCGTCAATGCACGCAATGCCAACATTGACCACATCGCCGTAGGCTTTCGCATGTTACCAGGATTTGGTCTGTCGGTAGGTCTGAAGCCCTACAGCACAGTGGGCTACAACCTTTCAAACACCTCAACCTTTCAGCGCAATGGCATTGACGTCACACAAACAGAAACCTACAATGGCGATGGCGGTCTTCACGAAGTATATATGGGATTAGGCGTTCGCCCATTCAAGGGATTGTCCATAGGTCTCAATGCAGGCTATCTATGGGGCGACCTCACCCACACCGTGCTGGCCACCTTCAGCGACAACACCATATATTCCCGCAACCGCAAGTATGATGCCAGCCTGAGCACCTACAAGCTTGACGTCGGATTGCAATACTCCACGCGCCTCTCCTCCAAGAGCACAGGCACCATAGGCCTCACCTACGGATTGGGACACACCATTGGTTCACGAGCTAAATACTACGACCAGCAGCTCAGCAGCTCAGCCGTAGTAACAGCCGACACCCAGCGCGTTGAAAAAGCCTTTGCCTTGCCCCACACCATAGGCGTAGGACTGGGTTGGACCTACCGCAATCGTCTGCGTATTGGCCTTGACTATACTTGGCAAGGCTGGAAAGACGTAACCACTCCCGAACTTTCGGGCACAACCTACGTCACTCAAAAAGGCAATCTCAAGGACCGCCACACCTTTGTGCTTGGTGCCGACTATATGCCCAATCCCAACAGCAACTACTGGCGTCACCACCTGCGCTATAGCATAGGACTCAGCTACAGCACGCCTTACGTTACTGTCAATGGCCAGGATGGACCTTCCGAATACGGAGCAAGTCTGGGTGTATCCATGCCCCTTGCCACCAGCTACACCTACTTTGGCAATTATCCCACCCTCCACCTCTCAGCAGGCTACCGACGAGTGCAGCCCAAACACTCATGGCAAGTAGCAGAAAACTATCTGTGGTTCTCTGTAGGTTTCACATTCAACGAACTATGGTTCCAAAAGTGGCGAGTACGCTGATCCTCCTGTGAAACAAGCCTGGTCTGCTCCCATTCTAATCCTTTTCATCACAGCTACATCCCTACTGAGTGGATGCGGAGGCGACAGCACACCCACCAGTGAAGCCATCACCCAGCGCGACTCCACACCCGTGATGGTCACCACTGGCGTCTCAAAACTCATCAGCGACAGTGGCATCATTCGCTACCGCATTGTGGCTGAAGAGTGGCGAATGCTCGATCGCACCACGCCTCCACGCCAAGAATTTCTCAAGGGAATTATCATGGAGCGCTTTGACGAGCGTTTTCTGCCCAATCTTACCATTGAGGCCGACACTGCATTTTGTTACAATCAAAAGCTGTGGGAGCTCCGTGGCCGTGTGCGCATTGTCAATCGCGAAAAAGGCACAGTTTTCACCACCGAGGAACTTTTTTGGAACATGGATGAGCACCTCCTTTATGGCAGCAAATACATGCGCATCGTAGAGCCCGACCAAGAGATTGAGGGCGACAGCTTCGAGGCCGACGAACAGCTCAATCATTATCTGGTGCGCCAAAGCCGAGGCTTCATGCCCCTACCCGACGAAAGCCGACATGGTCAAGGGAACCCCTCAAAAGCCAATTCTGACACCTTACAGACAGACAGCACTGCCAAAAAAGCGAATTGACCTTCCCAAGGTGTTTTCAAGAAATACTTATTATTTCAACAAGTTTCCCGCTCATTTTTCTCCCTGCAATGCTCTTTGTAATACTCTTTCTCCTACTTGCGTTCTTTGCTGAAAGCTGCTATGTAGCCTTCATGCGGCCCGATATGCTGCTATGGCAATCAGGACAAGAGGAATATCGGCATGTTTCCAAAGCCTTTCGTTTGTTGAGCCGCCATAATCGTTTAGCCTTGCAAACCCTGCGGGCTGTGAGCTTAGCAAGCCTATTGACAGCAGGCATCTTCAGCGCTTCGTTTATCCAAGAAGGGATTGAAAAGATCCCTCTCTGGGCTTCAGCCATTCTCATGGCGGTGGCTGTCATTCTCTTCGTGTTCCTATTGGGAATGTTGCCCTATCGTCTTTTTGGCACAGACCAACATAGCCTCACCAAACGCCTATTGGCATGGCCTGCCGTGGTTATCTGCTCACTCTGTGGCCTGCCAGTAGCCTTGCTCAATGCGTTGACAGCTGCTATATTGCGCTTCTTTGGTATAGCTACTCTGCCCTCACGCTTTGCCACTCGCGACTACGACCTTGAAGCACTACTGCGCATAGGATTAGAGCAGAGCGGCGATGCCCGAAAACGCTCTTCAGAAGTAAAACTCCTGCACAATGCACTGGAATTTAGCGATGTCAGCGTGAGCGACTGCCTTGTACCTCGCACAGAAATCGTCTTTGTAGAACATACAGCCACTCCCGAAGAACTGCGTCACGCCTTTGTGCGCAGTGGTAAGTCGAAGGTCATCATCTGTCAAGACGATTTGGACCACATCTTGGGCTACGTGCATTCTTCAAGCCTTTTCAAACTCAACCAAGACTGGCACGATGCCATCTTGAGCCTACCTGCTGTGCCAGAATCCATGCTGGCTTCCGAACTGATGCCTATGCTCTTGCAAGAAAAACGCTCGCTAGCTGTTGTGGTTGACGAATTTGGAGGCACTAGCGGCATTGTGAGCATTGAAGACTTGGTGGAAGAGGTGCTTGGCGACATCGAAGACGAACACGACTTCTCAACGCTCACAGCTCGCAGAGCACCCGATGGCGACTACTTGCTTTCAGCCCGTTTGGAAGTGGAAAGTGTCAACGAAATGTTTGGCCTACATTTGCCCGAAAGCGACGACTACACCACCGTGGCAGGCCTCTTGCTCACTACATTGCGACGCTTTCCTAAAAATGGAGAAACCATCAAGGCTGGAGAGTATCTATTCAAAATCATACGCGCCACACCTCGAAAGATAGAGTTGGTTCGACTGCACAATCCCGCAGAACATTCAGCGTAATTGCTACACCCACCCCGTAAGCGAATAAGTGGACTTTTCGACAATCACTTTCACGCTCCTCAATTTGCACTTACTGCTGTTTTGACCCACTTTGAAGCGAAAAAAGACAAGATCCGACGTAATATAAACAAGGTCCGAGGTAGAAAAAAATAGGTCCGAGGTCGTTTGAACGACCTCGGACCTATTTTTTTCTACCTCCCTGCTATTTTTTGCTCTTTTCAAAGAGCTTTATAACAGGGGCTATCTGGCCCTTCTTTTATTGCACGGCAAAAATAACCACTACAAGCAACAACTTGCAAGGACAAAAACAACTCTTCCTGCAAGAGCAATTTCCCCTCGCTCAATAAAACATATCAAGCACCAAGGGCAAGTGATCGCTCACGCCACCATGCCATGCAGGTCCAAGAAAGGAGCGTCGAGGCTTCACAGCCCCTTGGTCTCCATCTTCCTCCAGCAAATGAGGCAACGCACCAATAGCACAATGAGCCTCGGAAGTCACTATCCCATCAGTTTCAGCGAGCAAACTGCCACTGACTATGACATTGTCCAAACGATTCCATCGGCCACGAAATTTATAAGTACCCTGAATGCCACCCCCAGCCACTAAGCGCGCAGAAAGCACATAGAGCCTTTGCGCATCTATGCCTGAAGAATTTGGCGGAGGAACGCTTGCCCCCAACGTTTGGGCTATGCTGGCATCATGAGGCTCATCGTTGAAATCGCCCGTGATGACGATTTTTGCCAACGGATTGGCTTGCATCAAACTGTCGGTCTTGCTCTTGACAACGCCAGCCGCCCTCATGCGATAAGACTCCGTAGCCCTACGCTCTCCTGATCTGCTCGGGAAGTGGCAAAGGAAGAGATGTACCACTTCGCCCGTAGTAATCTCGCCACTCACAAAGAGAATGTCGCGCGTGGGCCTTTCGCTTAAAGAATCATAGGGCACCGATAGGCTCTGTACAGACATAGGCCTGAACATCGAAGGTTGATACATCAAGGCAACGTCAATGCCACGGCTGTCTTTACAATTGGTCATCACATAGTCGTAGCCCAAAGAGGCAAGCAAACTTCTGCGTGTGAGCTGCACCATTACAGAATCGTTTTCCACCTCACAAAGCACCACCAAATCCGCAGGCACTGTTCCCCCTAAGATTGCCAGCGTGCGAGCTACAAGGGAAATCTTGCTGAAATATCGCTGCGAGTTCCATCGGTGTGTCCCCTCGGGAAGAAACTCTTGGTCGTTGTGGCCATAGTCGTGGAGCGTGTCGAAGAGATTTTCCACATTCCATTCCACCAGCCGCAACTTGCGCTCCTGCGCAAAGCCTGCCGTCAGCACAACAAACATCAATATCAGCACAAGTAGCCGTTTCATGGAGCAAAGATACAGCAACGAGGCAAAACAGTGTTTATTTCGTATTGTTATAGCGGTGGTTTTGCCTATTTTATTGTATTTTCGCGGCTGAAAAGTGTCTTTGTGCCGTTGCGTTTTTGTGCATAAGCGCAAAAAGATGAATAGAAACACGCGGCACGAAGCGAGGCATTTATTCCATATAAAACGATATATGGCTGAAGAAACACAAATTTTGCGCAAGGCGGCGGACTACACAGAGGACAACATTCGCCACCTTGACGACATGGAACACGTGCGTACCCGCGCTGGTATGTACATCGGACGGCTCGGCGACGGAGCGCATGCTGAGGACGGCATTTATGTGCTGCTCAAGGAAACGATTGACAATAGCATTGACGAATTCAACGAGGGATTCGGCAAACGCATTGAGGTGAGCATCGAGGACGGACTGCGTGCTACGGTGCGCGACTACGGTCGCGGCATTCCGCCTGGTAAGCTCGTTGACGTAGTGTCACAGCTTAACACGGGTGGCAAGTTCGACAACGACAACTACACGGCTTCTGTAGGACTGAATGGTGTGGGACTCAAGGCGGTGAATGCTTTATCTTCTAAATTTACTGCTCGCACACACCGTGAGGGCAAATACCGCGAAGTGGTGTTTGAGCGCGGCAAGATAGTGAGCGACAAAGAGGGAAAAACTGAAGAGGAAGACGGTACGTTCATCGCCTTTACGCCCGACGACACACTATTTTTACACTATCGTTTCCGCGATGAGTTCGTGAGCAATATGCTCCGCAACTATACGTATCTGAACACGGGGCTTAGCATCTACCATGACGGAAGACGTATTGTGAGCCGTAACGGGCTGAAGGATCTTCTCACGGACAACATGACTTCGCCTGGGCTTTACGACATCGTACACCTCAAAGGCGACGGCATAGAAATAGCCTTCACCCACACGGGACAGTACGGCGAGGAATACTATAGTTTCGTCAACGGTCAGCACACGACGCAAGGTGGCACACACCAAAGTGCTTTCAAGGAACACATAGCCCGCACCATTAAGGAACATTTTGGCAAGAACTTTGAACCAGGCGACGTGCGCAATGGTCTTGTAGCAGCTATTGCCATTCGCGTGATAGAGCCGATGTTTGAAAGCCAGACGAAGATCAAGCTCGGTTCGCTCACGATGGCTCCCGATAAGGACAAGAACGGACAGCCGTTTCACTTGAGCGGTGTGAGCGTGAATAAGTTTGTGGGCGACTTCATCAAAGAGCAGGTGGACAACTACCTGCACATGCACACCGACGTTGGCGAGGTCGTTCTGCAAAAGATTATCGAAAGCGAGAAAGAGCGCAAGGCCATTGCAGGCGTGACGAAGCTTGCTCGCGAACGTGCCAAGAAAGCCAACTTGCACAATCGCAAATTGCGCGACTGTCGCGTGCACTACAACGATCCTGCGCCCAAACTGAAGAAAGGCGAAGAACTCACCGAGGACAACGATCCGCGCGACACAAGCAGCATCTTCATCACCGAGGGCGACAGTGCCAGCGGCAGCATCACGAAGAGTCGCGATGTGAACACGCAAGCCGTGTTTTCCCTGCGCGGCAAGCCTTTGAACTGTTTTGGGCTGACAAAGAAGGTGGTCTATGAAAACGAAGAATTCAACCTGCTTCAGGCTGCGCTCAACATAGAAGATGGTCTTGACGGCCTGCGCTACAACAAAGTCATTGTAGCCACCGATGCCGACGTTGACGGTATGCACATTCGCCTACTGATGATCACGTTCTTCTTGCAATTCTTCCCCGACCTTATCAAGAAGGGACACCTCTACATCCTGCAAACTCCCCTTTTCCGCGTGCGCAACAAGAAAAAAGGCGCAAAAGGTTCGGGCTCAAAGCGTGTGGAATACGAAACAGCCTATTGCTACACCGAAGAAGAACGCCTTGCAGCCATTGAACGCCTCGGTCCCGACCCCGAGATAACCCGTTTCAAGGGATTAGGCGAGATCTCGCCCGATGAGTTCCGAGGTTTCATCGGTCCCGAAATGCGTTTAGAACAAGTAACACTCCACAAGAGCGATCAACCCGGCGAGCTCATGGCCTACTACATGGGCAAGAACACCATGGACCGCCAGCAGTTCATCATCAACAACCTGCGCGTAGAAGAAGACCTTGCTGACGAAGAGCAAGAAGCATAGTTCAACAAGCTATCCTCAACTCAACATATAGTACACCTATAACTCAACTGGCAGTACACCTATAACTCAACTGGCAGTACACTTATAACTCAACTGGCAGTACACCTATAACTCAACTTCCGCACCACTTAGAAACAACGTGTAGCACTGCCTACTCCTACCCCGCCCCAACCTATGAAAACCGCTATATTCCCCGGCTCGTTTGACCCTTTCACCATTGGACACGCCAGTATCGTAGAGCGCGCCTTGCCCCTCTTTGACAAGGTAGTCATCGGTGTGGGTGTCAACGCGGGCAAACATCCGCTCTATCCTGTGGAACGGCGCGTTGACTTTATTAGCCGCCTTTACCAGGAAGATCCCCGAGTAGAAGTGGTAAGCTACGATGATCTTACCATCGACTTGGCCCATCGCGTCGGTGCAGGCTTCATCGTCAGAGGACTTCGCAGCGTCAAAGACTTTGAATACGAACGCGATGTGGCTGCCATGAACAAACGACTTGGCGGTGTAGAAACCGTTTTGCTACTCACCGAGCCCCAGCACGCTGCAATCAGTAGCAGTGTGGTACGCGAGCTGATCAAATATGGCCGCGATGTGAGTCAATTCCTTCCACAAAATCCGTTTCAATAAACCTTCTAAAACATACATTTCCCCTCATTCATCACTCGTTATGAAACATTTTCAGCAAACACTTTTCCACGCAATCATGCTCTTGCTCATAGTTTTGCTCCCAATGAGCGGCGTAGCTCAGCGATTAGGGAGCGGCATGGACTTCGACGCCAACCAAATGCGCAAGCTGCAATTGGCCGTTTTGGCTATTACAAACTTCTACGTGGACACCGTTTCAGACGCCACGGTAGTAGAAAACGCCATCACCGGCATCCTTGAAGAGCTCGATCCTCACAGCAGTTACAGCAACGCTGAAGAAACACGTCGGCTCAACGAACCGCTGCAAGGCGGATTTGGAGGTATCGGTGTGCAGTTTAACATGCTTGACGACACCCTCGTAGTTATCGCAGCCACCAAGAACGGCCCCAGCGAGAAAGCCGGTATAGAACCAGGCGACCGCATTGTCACCGTTGATGGCGAGCCGATAGCAGGCGTTAACATGCCGCGCGACACCATCATGAAAAAACTTCGCGGCGAAGAAGGCACCCGCGTTCGTCTGGGCATTATGCGCCGAGGCGTAAAGAAACCTTGGTATGTCACCCTCGTACGCGACCAAATCCCTATGGCCACCGTTGATGCCTACTACATGATAGAACCTACCATCGGATACATCCATCTTGAACGCTTTGGAGCCAACACTGGCGAAGAAATGCGAAAAGCCATCAAAGAGCTCCAAGCTCAAGGCATGAAAGACTTGCTGCTCGACCTTGAGCAAAACGGCGGCGGATACCTCGATGCTGCTGTGGACGTAGCCAGCGAATTTCTTGAAGCCGGCCAGCTTGTAGTATATACCGAAGGACGCACAGTAGAACGCCGCAACTATTCCACCGGTCCTGGCGGACTGATGCGTAGCGGGCGAATCGTGGTACTCGTAGATGAATACACCGCTTCGGCCTCTGAAATCGTCAGCGGAGCTCTGCAAGACTACGATCGTGCCACCATCGTAGGGCGTCGCACCTTTGGCAAAGGACTCGTGCAACGTCCCCTCCCCCTCAACGACGGCTCTATGATACGCCTCACCACAGCCCACTACTATACCCCCACAGGCCGATGCATACAGAAACCCTATGTCAAAGGCAAGAAAGAAGACTACGACCACGACGTAGAAAATCGCTACAATCACGGTGAACTCACATCGATCGACAGCATACATCTTGACAGCTCACGCGTTTATCGCACGCTCAATCAGCAGCGCATCGTTTATGGCGGCGGCGGCATTATGCCCGATGTATTCGTGCCGCTCGACACCACAAAAGTCACCAAGTTCTTTAGCCGTCTGCGCCGATCTGACATACTCAATCAAAACGTTCTGCGCTATTCCATGAACAACCGCAACGTTCTCTTGGCCACATTCCCCACGTTTGCAGACTTCGAAGCTTCTTATGTTGTGCCACAAAGCCTCATTGACAAGATATTCGCAGAAGCTAAGGAAAAAGGCATTGAACCCAAAGACAAGAAAGAGCTTCAAGCCACAATAGACGATCTGCACTTCTCGCTGAAAGCACAAATTGCCTACAACCTCTGGGATCGTAACGAGTATTTCCGCTTCGTCAACAGCCGTAGCGACATTGTACAACGCGGTCTGCAAGTAATTAAAGCACAAGAATAAACCAAACTACTATATTTCAGCACTAAACCTTTTCACAGCTATGAAAAACCTTTTCCGCAAAGTCTTTGCAACATTGTGGACAGTGGCTATCCCATTTGCGGCATGGGCACAAACACCCGTACCCTCCGTCACTTCGCCGCTCTACATTGCCAGCGATGCATCACGCACGGTGTCCTTCACTGGACAGACCATAAAGATTGGCGTTGGCGGCTCTGACTACACCGCCACCACCGATGCCTCATGGGTAACAGCTTCAAAAGGTGCAGACGGCGTTTCGCTCTTCTTTGAGCAAAACAACAGCGATGCACGAACAGCCCATCTTACCATAGCTCGCGAAGGAGCTACAAAAACCATTGCCTTAACACAATTGGCCAACCCCTTCTCATCCATGGGCGGAGACAAAGTCAAGGTGCAAACAGCCTATGCTTCATCTTCTGAAAGCAATCGTGAAAGTGCGCCTATTACCCATGCCCTTGACGGCGACAACACCACGTATTACCACAGCACATGGAGCAGTTCGACGACATTTCCCGTAACGCTCACGTTCAACTTCGCCGAACCGCAACATCTGAACCGCATCCTTATCACCCCACGTGGCAACGGTACGGGCGTGTTTAAGAGTATCACCGTCAGCACCAGTTCCAACGGTACAGCCTTCCTTGAACATGGTTCAGCTTCGTACCAAAACGACGATGCTCAGAAAGCATACGACTTCGGCACAGAAGGTGTTGACAACGTGAAGTCAGTTCGCATCAGCGTCACCGCTGGATACAATGCTTACATTTCAGCTGCTGAAATAGCCTTCATTGACGACGGTGCATCACAAGTGGGCGATTTTGAACTCTTTGCCGATGCGCTCTATACTGAGCTAAAGCCTGAAGTAACGCAAGCCGACATTGATGCCGTGACCAATCCCCTGGCCAAACAGTTGGCTCAAGATATCTTTGACGGCACCTATAGCACAGCCTTCCGTGTGGGCAGTTACGAAGCCTATCGTCCTATCGTTAACCTGCAAGCAGAACTCTTGACCAATGCCTACTACGACCCCCACGAAAACCCCACGGGCATTTATTTCACTGCGGGCGAGAAAGTAGCTGTCATGGCCAGTGGCATCGGTAACAACAGCGTACAGCTTGAGGTTTACAACTTTGCACTCGATGGCATGGGACAAAACTCTAAGTACACCCTCCACGATGGTCTCAACGTTTTCACCGTAACCAATCGAGGCACAAGCTACGTTCTCTATTATACCACAAATTATGCAACAGCCGCGCCCATAAAACTCCACTTCATTTATGGCAGCCAGAACGGCGTGTTCAATCTTGAGACCGACGACAACGTAACTTGGAAACAGCTTTTGGCCAATGCCACTTGCGACGTGCTCGACATTATCACACCGCGTGTTCACATGGTAGCTCCGCTTTATCAGCTGAAGGCTCAGTGCCCAGCACGCGGCTTTGAACTGGCACAAAAGCTTGACAGCGTGGTTTGGCGCGAATGGGAAATAATGGGCTTGTTCCGTCACAACCGTGCACCAAAAAACCACCAGTTCGTACGCCCATCCATCCAAGGATTGTTTGCAAGTGCCGAGGGTGCCAACTGCGCATGGAGCCTGTTCGGCGGTTGGGTATCGCCCATCAATCTAGAGTCGTGGGGATTGGCTCACGAACTCGGCCACAACAATCAGCTCAACGCCTTCAGATGGGTAGGCATGACCGAGGTGACCAACAACATCTACTCCGCTTGGGTGCAATACAACTTGCCATGGTCGCAGCTTCGTCTTGAAGACGAGCACATCAATTGCATCGTAGGTAGCGTGCGTGGTGGTCGCATGCAGAACTTCCTCAACATGGACGTAGTGAAAAACCTCAGCACCAACTATCACTGGCAAACCGAAACTGAATTTAGCAGCACGACCGTTGACCACTTTGTGGCACTCGTTCCACTGTGGCAGCTTGTGCTCTACACGATGGCTGCTGACAAGGCCTACAACGCTTATCCTGATTACTTCGAAAAAATTCGCACCACCTCTTCCATGACATCGGCCACCGATGCCAACAAACGCTTGAATTTCTTCAAAGAATTCTGCAATGCGGCAGGCCTCAACTTCTTCCCATACTTTGAAAAGGCGGGAATGCTCACCGTGATGAGCAACGTAGCTATTGACGACTACAACAGTGGTTACCTCACTATAACGAAGAGCATGATCAACTCTGCCCGCAACACCATCGAGCGCAAGAACTATCCTGAAGTGCCTGCTGAAGTGATTTATATCAATGCCTACAACATGCACATCTTCCGCGACAACATCAAGCTTGAAACGCTGTTGCCCGCTGGCACAGGCTGCTCACGCACCACGCTCAATGGTCATACCGTAATAAAAATTGACAACTACGCCTGGCGCGGTGCTGTAGGCTACGAAACGTATGATGCCGAAGGCAACCTACTCCACGCCACCATCTATGGACTTGGCGACACGCAAGGTTCCGACCGCTACACTCATGCTATCTGGAAAACGTCGTCCGAGAGCACCACTCCCGCCTACATCATGGCAGTGGGATGCGACGGCACACGTGTGAAATGCTATGAGCCTTAACTTCTAATACCACCGAAACGATGAAAACAAATATATTCGTCCTTTTTGCAGCCATTTTGCTCGGCATATCACAAGCGTTTGCCGAGGACATCACTTCGCTGGAGCAGTTGGATGCCACACAGTCCTACTATGTGCGCCAAGGCTCTAAAGGCTATCTCTATGCTAATAATGGCCAAGCCTGCACCGATGGCCGCACGACAGCCACCGACGACGAAGCCCACCGCTGGGCCGTTGCTTATAACGAACAGCTCAATGCTTATTTCCTCTACAATCTGAAAGACAGCACGTTTCTTACTACAGCCGATGGTGTTTGCCCATTGGTTGAAACGGCCTCGCCCGTCTATCTTTTTGAAACCATGGAAGGAGCAAGTTGGTATGCCTACACTGCTGGAGGCGTAGTAGGACTTGCTCAAAACACTACTGGCAGCGACATCTTGTTGCAAGGTGAAAACTCAGCCAAGCCCGACGCACTCACCTTTGAACCTGCTGGTGCGCTTAATGAGAAACATCAATCAAAAGTTAGGCAAGCCACTTGGCTCATAGTCACACAGCAGACCGATGTTCCCATTATTTCTGCAATAGGTACACGCATATCCTCACTGTCCGATATTCAAGACGGTGGAGCCTATCTGCTCTACAGCACAGGCTTTTCCAAATATGCTTACGATGCTGGAAGTGCCCTCTCTTTCGGCAGCAGTGCCCCTTCGAAGAACAACCTCACTGCGATGCCCTACGTGTTTATCTTCCACAAGTCGGGAGATGCCTATACCATAGAAACGGGCCTTGATGGCAACTACATTTCTGCGCTCTCGAGCAGCACCGTAGCCACAGGCACAGAGCCAACCACGTTCACCATCAGTGCCAGCAGCACAGCTGGTAGCTTCAACATCTACAATGCAGCCTCTTCGCAGTATATCAATGCCCAGAGTGCTAAGCCAGTGGGTTGGGGATCGAGCGAAGGTAATTCGCGATATCAGCTCATACCCGTCACACTCACATCGTCTGACAAATACTTCCCTGTGACTTATCTGTGCTACGAAACCGACGGAGAACACACTCGGCTGATGGATGTTCAGACCTATGCCAAGAGCACCAACCGCCTCACACCGCCGACTTTCACCGGTTACAAACGCCTGAGCACAAAGGCGGCCGATGGTGAAAGTGCTGCACCCTCTATTGCCACTGAACCCATCGTAGTTTGCGTCACCTACGAGCGCAATCTGCGTAGCCAGCCCGTAATACCAACAACCATTTCACATGGGATCTTTGCCGACACCACCACGTGGTACACGCTGACCGTTTCCGACCGCTACATGCAGTACAGTGCCGACGCTCCTGGTCACTACTTCCTGAACAACACCGCACTCAGCCAGATCACAGATGCCGACCTTTGGTGCTTCGTGGGCGACAACGTAAATGGCTATCGCCTCTTCAACCGCGAAGCTGGAACCGCTCTTTCACTCACACTCAAAGACGAACCGCAAAGCACCGATCTCCCCATCCTCACCGAAGGAGCCTTCCCCTATTGGGCCATTACTAACGGAGGAACGAACGGCACGTGGTACCTCACACCCGTCGGAACGAAGAAAACCATATATCTATCTGACGACGGACAGCACAAACTCAGTGTGATGGGTTACTCGGCAGCCATAGTCATTGAGGAAGCCGCTGCCACCATGCAGGGCTTTGCCTCAGAAGCCGCTGCAAACCTCGGCACAAACGTAGGTCAATATCCCGCAGCAAGCGCCAATGCCTTGGTTAGTGCCGCTGATGCTTATGCCAAGACGCGACAAACGTTCAACACCCTGCAACGTGCTTACAACACCTTCCGCACAAGCGCATCGCGCATCGCCCTCGACAACAATCGCCTTTATCGTATTGCCAAAGCCGACGGCACAACAGTGAGTGCAGCCATCGGTGCTGAAGTTGCCAGCACGACTGCCGAAGCCACAGACGACCGCTCTCAACTCTGGCGCGTTTTGCCCATAGGGAGCACAGGGTCGTACTACCTGCTCAACCCCGAAAGCGGTCGCTTCCTGGGCATAACCTCCACTACGCGCCCAAGCACCATGGTTGATGAACCCACCACACACTCCTACAGCATCAGCAACTTTGGCGGCAATCTCTCCTCTTGGACGCTCAAGGACAATGGAACAAGTACAAACAGCTTCCTCAACTACAGCGACGGAACTTTGGCAGGCGGAAAGAATACCGCTGAGAGTGCAGCATGGCACATTGTGCCCGTACAGCAATTTGTTGTTGAAACACAAGGAGCCGACGGAGTTTGTGCCGCCACGGTATGTCTGCCCTTTGACGCAGCCTATCCCGACGACCTCACAGCAGCCGCTATTACAGAGAAAACCGCAGAGAGCGTCACGGTAGAACCCATCACGGGCGGTATCATTTCTGCTGGCACACCCGTGCTTCTCGTCAGTGCAACACCGCGCACCTACACGCTCACGGCCACAGCGAGCAAAGCAGAAGCCCCCGCGCAAAATCTGCTCGTTGGGGTAGGCAAACGCCTTAGCCTTGGTGCCGAGGGAGCACCTGCCGAAGGCCAGGCATACGTTCTCGACAGCAATGCCCGCTTCGTTACAGCCACAGACGCCCTACCAGCCTATTCCGCCTACCTCTCACGCGAAGAAACCGAAGCCGCAGCCTTAGCCCTGCTCCTGCCCACAGCCATTCAAACCATAACAACCACGGGCACAGCGCAGCGCGATGAGTGGTACGACCTCCAAGGCCGTCGCACCTCCACACCCACACGCCCGGGAATTTTCATCCACGGCGGTAAGAAGATCATCGTACAATAAAACGCAAACTCCCCTTCCCCAAAAAATCGCTCATTAGCATTTCTCATAGCTGTAAGGCCGTGAGGATTTCTAATGAGCGATTTGCTTTTTGCAGACAGCAATAGGAAAATCCATTAGCATCTTTAACCCAAAATATTATAAGCGTTAGCGTAAATCATAAATGGTCAATTTGTCAGATATTTTTACTTTTGCACACCGAAAACACACAAGAACAAAATGAACTCCATTAAAGAATTTGCAAAGGACATCACTTCTAAACGTTGGTTTGAAGTAAGCATCACAATCATCATCTTGCTCAACGCATTCTTTATCGGCGTTGAAACCTACACGACTCACCCAACAATCACGCTCCTTCAACACATCATTCTGGGCATTTTCACGTTAGAAATCACGCTGCGCTTCATCGCTGCCGATAGTATAAAGCAGTTTTTCACAGGCGGATGGAACATCTTCGACCTGTCGCTGGTGCTGATCAGCTATATACCCGAAAGAATCTTTGCCGATGCATCAACATTGATGGCACTGCGCGTGCTGAGGGTATTCCGCGTGCTGAGGATTCTGCGCACATCGAAGGAAATAAAGCTTATCATCATCGTGCTCATCAAGTCGATGAGTGCCCTGTTCTACAACGTAGTCTTTTTCTTTATTTTCATCTACCTCTTCGCCATTATTGGTGTGAGCCTATTCCGCCTGCCCGACCCTGCTACACTCACGCCCGAAGAGCGCGTAAAGTTTGAAGAATTTCAAGCGGAAGCTCCTAATGCTCCCACAAATAGTGCCGATCCGTTCGGAACATTGGACGAAGCGTTCTTCACACTGTTTCGCGAACTTACGGGCGAGGACTGGACCGACATACGCTACAACCTCGTGACGGCCTCGCAGTACGGATTGGTAAAAGTTTCGCCAGCCATTATCACAGGCTATCATGTGGTGTGGTTTATTCTCTCAGCCTTCCTGCTGCTTAACCTTGTGGTGGGTGCTATTGTGAACAACTATCAAGAAGTGATGGAAGCGAGCCGCAAGAAAAACAAACTTTCTTGATGATTTAGCCCTTTAGCAATTTACAAGCGCACCACCGCAGTGGTTTTATCGCCGATAAATTGTCTAATTGAAAATTGTCAGATTGACAAATATCAGTATTTTTGCATCTGTTATGGGTGTCTTTGCCGACTATATCAGTACGTTTCAGCTCGTCATCAAGGGTCTTTTGATTGGCATTATCTGCTCTGCCCCGATGGGGCCAGTAGGAATCTTGTGCATACGCCGCACACTTCAGAAAGGGCGCGATTATGGCATGGCCACAGGTGCAGGAGCGGCGCTGAGCGACTTGTTTTATGCCTTGGTAACGGGAGCTGGTATGTTGCCGCTCATGATGGAGTTTATCGACAACGAGCAAAATCTGTTTTATCTCAAGATTGTAGGTGCCGTGATGCTCTTTGCTTTCGGTGTTTGGATGTGGCGCACCGATCCGCGCAAAGGCTATCGTCCCTCTAAGTCGGATACGAAAGGCACGCTATTGAGCAACGCTATATCAGCTTTCGGTTTGACCATTTCAAATCCGCTCATCATCTTCCTGTTTATCGCTCTGTTCAATATGTTTACCTTTGTCATTCCAGGCAATTGGTATGGCACGGCTTTAGGCTATGCCAGCATCGTGGGCGGAGCCATGTTGTGGTGGTACGGACTGACGTATGTTATCACGAAGATGAAACGCGCCTTCGACCTGCATGGAATACTCATCCTCAATCGCACCATTGGCACCATAGTACTGACTGTTGCTGTGCTCTATGCCGCGATGACCATTTTTCATTTCTCTATTTTTAGAGGTTAAAGTCCGCCGCATCTTTAAACTTTAGACGCTAAACTTTCCATGATTATTGCAGAACGTTTGCGTACATCCAATCGTGCGGAATATATATTGTATATGTGGCAAGTGGAAGACTTGCTACGCTCCTATCACTTAGATTTCGACGAATTGCGTAGTAGTTATCTCAGCCGCTTCCAATTGCCAGAAGAACAAAGTAGGCAGACAGAACGTTGGTATGCCGACCTTTGTCGGATGATGCAGGAAGGAGGTTTGCGCCATGGCGGCCATCTTCAAATTAACAAGAATGCACTTGCCGATATGGAAGAACTCCATCGCAGTTTGCTTCAATCAAGCAAGTTTCCTTACTACCATGATTTGTACAATCGCGTACTGCCCTACATCGTAGAATTGCGAGCAAAAGCAAAAAAGTTTTCAGAAGATGGTGAAAAACCCGTTTCCTCAGAACTTGAAACCTGCTTCAACGCCCTCTATGGGGTGCTGCTACTGCGTATGCAAGGCAAAGACATCTCTACTGAGACTGAGCAAGCAACGAAAGAAATCGGCATGTTGCTTGGACAACTTTCAGACTATTACCTACAAAACGAAAAAGAACCTTTAGAACTATGAACTTACTGATAACAGGTGCCAACGGACAGCTTGGCAGCGAACTACGCCGAACCATAGGCAATGAAGTAGGCGAACTGAAAAACATTGAAGAAGTTTTTTACACCGACGTACAGGAACTTGACATCACTGATGCTGAAGCGATACAAGCTTTCGTACGCGAGCACGGCATAAAGTGTACCATAAACTGCGCTGCTTTCACGGCAGTGGATCGTGCCGAACAAGAACCCGAACTCTGCCGCCGTCTCAATGCTGAAGCCCCAGGCTATCTTGCCCGCGCTATGGCGGAAGTAGGCGGAACAATGCTACACATTTCTACCGACTATGTGTTTGATGGCACAGGCCATAGGCCATATCGCGAAGACGACGAAGCCAAGCCGTTAGGGGTTTATGGAAGTACAAAGTTTGAAGGCGAGCAAGTCGTGCGTCAAATTTTGCCTGAAAGCCACATCATCCTCCGTACAGCCTGGCTTTATAGCTCTTTTGGAAACAATTTTGTCAAGACCATGCTTCGCCTTGGTCGCGAACGCGAAGAGCTCCGCGTTGTAGCCGATCAAGTTGGAACACCTACCTATGCTGCAGACCTTGCCGCCCAAATTGTATCCATTATTAACGCTCCAGCGTTTTACGCAGGAACATATCATTTCTCCAACCAAGGCGTTTGTTCTTGGTATGATTTCACCGCTGCCATCTTCAGTCTTGCGGGTATCAACACTTGCAAGCTCTATCCCATTAACAGTGAAGAATACCCCACTCCTGCCCGCCGTCCACACTACAGTGTGCTCGACAAGACGAAGATAACCCACGTTTATGGAGCTAACATCAATTGGTGGCGCGACAGCCTCGTGAAGTGTCTAGAGGAACTAAACGCACTTGGGGAGCAACAATGATAAAGGTTAAAGCCCACCGCATCTTTAAACTATAAACGCTTTATACTCTAAACTTTCCATAAATAGAGCCTACGGCATCACACAACGAATTGGGGAAGCGACTTGTTACAGTGCGCTTCCCCTTATCGACTAACTTATCCATGAGGTTGCGGATAAGCCTTTTCGGAGAGAACTGAACCTATGCAGACAGATAGGTGTAAAGGTTTGTTTTAAGGTAACTTGGCTAATTGTTTTACTCTCTTTCCTACAAGGCTTTCCCCATTCCAAAGGAAGGGTGTGTATTTAAGGTTGATTGTTTATTGGTTGCTTTGCTTTGAAGTATTAGCTGGCAGGCTGTCGGGAATGGCGGCAGTTTGTGTCCCTTCACCAACAGCACGGAGATTGGTCGTTGTAGAAGAACCGATTGTGTCCGTCACAGCACTTCCCGCCATATTCATCTCATTGCTGCTGGTGGGCTCATTGCCAAAAGAAATCTGAGCCAGATGGCCTACCAACATCACGATTGCCACTGCTGCTACGGCGTTGTAAAGTGGACGAAGTGCTATACGCCAAGAGAACACTCTGGGACGAGCCTCTACGACGGGAGCTACACCAGCCTTTTCCAACAAACGGTTCTTGAACGAAACGCTCAAAGTCTCTTGGCTTTCTGAGGCAAATGTATCAAACAGCGGCTTGAACTTAGCCAAGTCTTCGGGAACATCGTTGCCACTGAAAAAGGCGCGCAACATACGTTCCTCTGAAGGCGTGGTTTCGCATTCAAAGTAGCGGTCTATCAGATTCTTTATATAATTATAGTCCATGATTGTCTAATTGTTCGAGTTTCTCGCGCAAAGTGCGGCGAGCTCTGTGGTGTGACGTCTTTACATCTTCGGGAGTAATGCCAAGGATTTCAGAAGTTTCTTTCACGCTTTTCTCTTCAATATCTCTCAACTGAATTATCGCTCGTTGTTTTTGGGGAAGCGCATTGATGAGATGGCGAATCCACCGTACACGATCAGATGTAGCAACTTGTTCAAGCGGTGAGGCAGCAACGTCGGTGGTTTCTACTTCAAGCTGTTCGAGGGATAGATTAGAGTGTTCTTTCCTGGCAATATGGTCGAGCGACAGTCGCTTGCAAATTGTGAGCAGATAATGCTCCAAGTTGTCTATCTCTGAGAGGTCTTCGTGCTTCTGCCAAACTTTTAAGAGCGTTTCTTCAACAATATCCTCAGCTTCTTCTCTGTTGAGCGTGAAGCGCATAGCCAAACGAAAAAGCCTGTCACTATGAGGCAAGAGGTCTGTCTGAAAGTCTAATGTGCTTAACATGCTCTAAATGGAAGACGGATGAACAACTAAAAGGTTACACACGTGTGCTATTTTTTTTAAGCGCACGTACTCATGCTTGCAAATTTATGCAAAAACAAAGGTTCTTGGGGCTTTTTGATAAGCTTTTCTATCTTGTAGAAAATATTTTGCACAATACTTGCGGTAAAAGGAATGAGTTTTTATTTACTTTTGCCCCCGTGATTTTGTGTTTGCTGTGAGCTTTTTCTCTCCGTATATATATAATATGGAAACGTACCAACAACAAATAGAAACCATTTTAGGGCACATGCGGCCAATTACGCTTGAAGAGATGTCGGGCGTGAAGCTGATGAAGCGCACGGACACCAAGTACGTGACCGACATTGCCACCTTGGTACGCTTGCTTTCATTGGCCAGTCATGGCTACTATGTACAAGAGATTAACAACTCGCGGCTTGCTCACTACAACACGCTTTACTGGGATTTCCCTACCGACCACCATTATTATCTCATCCACGCTCAGAAGCGTAAACCGCGTACCAAAGTACGTACTCGCAGATACGTGGACAGCGGTATTGCTTTCTTAGAAATAAAACGTAAAGATAATCATGGCAAGACTCGCAAGAAACGTGTCAGTGTACCTATTGAAGGCACGATCATGGAAGACTCGCGCTATGGCAGCGAATTCTTGAAGGAACAACTGGGACTGACTTTTGATGAACTCATACCCGCTTTGAGCAATTTCTTTACTCGCATCACGCTGGTGAACTATCAAAAAACCGAACGTGTAACGATTGACCTCCAACTACGTATAGAAAACCATGAGACGGGCATCAATGCCGACCTAAGTAATGCTGTCATTATTGAACTAAAGCGCGACGGACGGACATTCTCACCCCTACTATCCATGCTACGCGAACTGCGTATCAAACCGAGCGGTTTCAGCAAATACGTTATCGGAACGGCTGTCACCAACCCCAATCTACGCAAAAACTTGTTGCGTAAACGCTTGCGGCTGTTAGCCAAGAAAACAAGCCATGCCGACTCCTACATGGGTGCTTTCCTACAAACAGAAACCAACATTCAATAAACGATTACCCTTATTCTTTTATTAAATATGATTTTACTCGATGCTATCAACCTGCTGCTCCAAGCCGCAAAGCCTGCTACTGACGTAGCCATGGATGTTCTTGAAACTGCCGCTGGACGCAGAGAACACCTCGTCACTTTCTTCCAGTTCGTCCCGCTATTGCTTGTCAACACCTTTAGCGTTTGGTTTATTGTGCAGTTCCTTTACTATCCCCGAGGACGTAACAAACTATACTATTTTACCTACATTCTGCTCTCTACGGCCATTTTCGTACTTCTGTTCATGGCTCAAGGAACAAAGTTACAGATGGGTGCCGCATTGGGATTGTTTGCCGTGTTTGGTATTCTGCGCTATCGCACAGAGCAAGTTTCCATCCGCGAGATGACGTATATGTTCTACCTCGTAGCACTCTCTGTAGCCAACGGAACGTCTTCAAAGGGCGATTGGGAACTCGTTGCCATCATCAATATCATCTTTATTGTCATGGCAGCCTTGATGGAAGTGCTGCTCAACCGCTCTCGCGTTGCCACAAAGTTGGTGAAGTACGACAACATAGAACTCATTGTTCCAGAGCGTCGCGGCGAACTGATTGCCGACTTGGAAAAACGCCTCGGCTTGGAAATTGTGGCCGTAGAATGCGGAGCGGTAGATTTCTTGCTCGACTGCTGCCTCATCAACGTACACTATAAGTCAAAAGGCGTGGATCTCGTTTCCAACACAGTGAACCAAAACATTCGTATGAAATAATTGCTTTCCTCATAAAAGAAAAAAACTACCTTAAACATCAAGAACAACCTTATGAAAAAGCTTTTGACAATCCTGCTCGTCATTGCAGCAGTTTCGCCCGCATTGGCTCAGAGCGACGACTTTGGCCTATGGACCACGCTCGGTGCTCAAAAGGACATCAACAAGCAATGGACCGTCAGTGCTGGCACGGAAGTACGCTTTGAAGATAACGTATCAAAAGTAACCCGAGCAGGCTTTGACCTCGGCGTGACCTACAAGCCCTTCAAATTCCTACGCCTCGGCATTGGCTATGCTTACATGCGCGACCGCAATGCTGGAGAGACCGACATCAACTACAGCACAGACGAAAACGGCGACAGCTACGTTAATGGTTACAACAGCGATGCTTCGTTCCGCCGCGACAAAAACCGCTTCTTCTTCCAAGCCACAGGGCGTCACAAAATAGGGCGTTTCACCCTTTCTCTGCGTGAGCGCTTGCAATACACGCACTTCCAGCCAGCCCACACCGAGCGCACACGCTATCGCACCTGCGAGCTAACTGCTGACGAGGCTGAAATCTACGATCTCACTGGCGAGACTTATTACACAGTAAACGACAACGGCACAGACCGCTATTTCAGCCAAGAACCCGTCTATTTCAATGGCGACTACTTCAGTGCGGAAACCGTTGACCGCCTCAAGCAGAGCAAACATCGCCTCTATTTGCGTTCGCGCCTGCAAGTGAGCTACAACATCAAGGGCATACCGCTTGAGCCCTATGCTTCGTTTGAACTCTCAAACAATCTGCGCGAGGGTTTCTCTATTGAGAAGCGCCGCTGGGTAGTAGGCTTAGAATACACCATCAATAAGCGCCATAGCTTTGACCTCTCATACATCTACAGCAATGGCTCAGACGACGATGAAGAAGGAAATCTCCACGTTATCAGTCTTGGCTATACCATACACCTCTAAGAAAACCTCTATTTTCCTTTCACTATGAAAAAAGCACTACTTGCACTCTTTGTTTCATTAGGTTTGACAGCCTCAGCACAGACCTACAACTACCTCACCATTGTGTACTCAGAGGGAAGGGAAACAAGTATCGCTGCTCCTGGAACTGTCATCACCTTTGACAGCGACAACAACCAAATGACAGCAACCACTACAAGTGGATTCACCTATGTACTTGCCCTCTCGTTGCTCCAATCCATACACTTTAGCGAATCGCCAACAGCCATTAAAGAAGTCAGCACTATGCCTTCAGCGGACAGTCTTGTTGAAGTCTATGACACAACGGGGCGTCTTGTTCAAAGCTTCTGGGGCAAAGCTGATGGCTCACTACCCGACAAGATACCTGCTGGCATCTACGTAATTCGCGCCAATGGTAGAACCTTCAAACGCATAGTACAATGAAAAAGATACTTCTACTCCTCGCGCTGGCTTGTTCTTTAAGCCTTACGGCTCAGACCACACTGCGCGTCACCCGTGGAAACGGACATATCCATGAAGTGTTCACTGCCACTACGGAGGACATGACCTTCCAAGCCACAGCCACTGGCACAGGCACAAGTCTTACCATTGGCACCATCACCTATGACGTAAAAGACATTACCTCTATCACCATTGGCGAAGAAACGATAGCCGATGGAACGGTAAACGTCACCTACAACACCGATGGCACAGCTGACGTGGTCATTGCTGGCAACATTGCCCCTTATCTCACCACCTCTGTCAATGGCCAAGACGTTGTTATCGAGAGCCTTGCCACCTACACCGATGTCATCACCTACAATCTCACAGGCACAGCCACCGATGGTTCTTTTGAAATGGAAGGTAAGAACAACACCATTCTGAACCTCAACGGCGTATCTATCACCAGTTCCGACACCGCTGCCATCAACATACACAACGGCAAACACTGCACCATTAACGTCAGTGGCACGAACACTTTTATTGATGGAGCTACAGGCGGACAAAAAGGAGCTTTCTTCTGCAACGGACATGCCACATTCACTGGTGACGGAACGATAAACATCACAGGCAACGCACGCCACGGCTATCGCAGCGACGAATACACCATATTTAGCAGCGATTTCACTGGCAACTTCAACGTACTCGCCTCGGCAAGCGATGCCATGAACGTGCAGCAATACCTCAGCATTGAAAACGGCACATTCACCCTAAGCGGCAACATAGGCGACGGCATTGACGTAGGCATCAACAACGACCCAACCAAGGAGCTCAACGGCCAGCTCTTCATCAGTGGCGGAACCATCAATGCCAACGCTACTTCGGTTGACACCAAAGCCATCAAGTCCGACAGCTGTCTCACTATCACGGGAGGAACATTTAACATCAACGTCACAGGCAATGGCTGTAAAGGCTTCAAGGCTGGCACCGACTTTAGGATTAACAATGGCACCATCAACATGACCGTCTCTGGCGGTAGCTACGAATACACTCTCGCCGATGGCACCGAAGATGCAGCCCGCTGCCAAGGAATTCGTTCCGATGCCGACTTCTACTTGGCTGGCGATGCTACCACGCACCCAACGTTCAACATCACCAACACCAGCTCAGACGACCACACCTACGGCATACGCGTCAAAGGCTGGCTCTACTACACTGCTGCGGCACTTTCTGCCAGTGGGTTCAATACCAAGGATGCCAAGTGGACCAGTGGACAGGCAAAAAAACTTGACAGCATCACGTTCTGAACCACAATCAACTAACTCTTACAACCAACAAAGGCGCGGCGTTCCTCAGTGGATGCCGCGCCTTTGTTGGGAAGATGAGGAATGGACGAATGAGATTTCTTAAAAGTAATCCGTTTGAGAATGGTATCACCATGCGCATAAGAAAGTTTTTTCTCCGAGGCTTTCGCTAAAAAAACGCCATGTCTTTGCATGGAGTAGCCTATGTTTTCGCTGCGCACCGTACGGTGTTCACGTAATTTTCGTACGATGTTCACGTAAACATCGTACGGTGCGCACGCAAAAAGGTCCTATCGTGTTTCCGCAACGCAAGGCTTGTTTGCGTGTCACCATCACAAGAGAGCCGTGGTTTTTGCGCTACTGCGTGCGATAACATGAAGCGTTTATAAAAGTTTGTAGCAGGCGAGACGCCTGCGCTCCCAGGGCTTTGCGGCAGGAAGCGTTACGTATGCGGCGCGGGCATTCCCGCCCGTGAACAGAAATCTTCCAAAAAGCGTAGCCTTTCAGAAAAGAGCTGTGGCGTTGTTCAAAAGTTATTCAAAAATGACTTGGAGAGGCGAATTACCAAAATGAAAGGAATAATCGGCGCACGCGCGAATAGCGTGACGCATCGCCGAAGTCAGGAAAAAGTTCTTTGCCCGAGGCTTTTTTCTTCATCTTCGCTGCTGCAACACAAGCAAAGGCCGCTTGTTTTACTTTTAAGGCCAAGAAATGTGTAAACAAGGGATATAAATGCAAGAAATACCTAAATTTGCAGCACGAAGCTGTAAACGCAAGCAACACCAATAGAGATATGTATAATCCCAAAGTCCCCTCACTCATCGCCGCAGCTGCTTCGGTATGCGCTATGCACGCTGCTCAAAGACCTAACATTGTCCTTTTCTTGGTTGACGACATGGGCTGGCAGGAAACGTCTGTGCCTTTTTGGAAAGAGACGACCAACTTGAACCTACGCTATCGCACGCCCAACATGGAACGCTTGGCCAGCATGGGTGTGAAGTTCACCAATGCTTACGCCTGTGCCATTTCGTCACCCTCGCGATGCAGTCTGCTCTCGGGCATGAACGCAGCTCGCCATCGTGTCACTAACTGGACACTCCATTATAATCAGAGTACCGACAGCCAAGAAGGAGGCATCATTCCCCCTGAATGGAACGTCAATGGCATACAACCTGCAAGCGAAACGCTAAGTGAGCACGACCGCTACCGCGCTACACCTATCACAGCGCTGCCTCAGATACTCCACGACAACGGATATTACACTATCCATTGCGGCAAAGCCCACTTTGGAGCCATCGGCACAGCGGGTGAAGAGCCGCTAAATTTTGGTTTTGACGTAAACATTGCAGGCGGTGCAAACGGCGCGCCCGCCAGTTATTTGGCTCAGGACAACTATGGTAGCGGAGTCTTTCACGTGAAAGGCCTTGAGCAATACTATGCCCAAGGCACATTCCTCACTGAAGCGCTCACCCTCGAAGCCATGCGTGCCCTTGAAGTTCCAATAGCTCGCAGTCAGCCTTTCTTCCTCTACATGGCTCACTATGCCATCCACGTGCCTTACAATCCCGACAGCCGCTTCACTTCCAACTACCGACAAGCCGATGGGCAGGGTGTTTTTGACAATCAGATACGCGACCATCTCAACGACAACGAAGTGAACCATGCAGCACTCATTGAGGGTATGGACAAGAGTCTGGGCGACTTGATGGACTATCTCGAGAAACGCCCCGACGTGGCTCGCAACACCATCATTCTCTTCATGTCCGACAATGGCGGACAAGCCATAAGCGTGCGCCAGGGCATCGAAAACTTTGACCAAAACTTTCCGGCTCGCAGCGGCAAAGGTTCTGCGCTGGAGGGCGGCATACACGAACCAATGCTCGTGAGTTGGCCCGGCGTGACCCAAGGCGGCACCACAAACGCCAACCGCGTGATGATTGAAGACTTCTTCCCCACCATACTTGACATGGCTGGAATCAAGGACTATCAAACCGTACAGACCATTGACGGCAAGAGCTTTGCCCCCCTACTGCTCAATCCCGAGCTACAACGCGAACGCACCATCATTTGGCACTACCCCAACCTGTGGACCGAAGGCATTCAGCAACGCGATGGCTATGGAGCCTACTCGGCTATCATGCGCGGCCAATACCATCTCATTTATTTCTGGGAAACGGGCGACATAGAACTATACGACAACAGCCAAGACATCAGCCAATTCTACGACCTCTCCCTGCAAAAACCCGCATTGGCGCTTGAACTCGTCCGCGAGCTCACCGACAGTCTCAAAAGCTACGAAGCCCAACGCCCTATGCGCAAAACCAACGGACAGCCTATGCTATGGCCCGACTATAGTTTTTAATCCCCGATCATTCATCACCATGAAACACTTCTTCACGTTACTCAGCTTTTCATTGCCTCTTCTGCTCTGTGCACAAAGTTTTGAAGTAAACGGCATCACCTTTGAACCGCGCAATTCTTATAGTTCTGAAGTAGCTGTTACACGTGGCAGCCGGGCATACAGTGGCTACGTCAACATCCCCTCTAATGTTTCACACAACGGACGCAACTATACCGTAAGCACCATTGCCGACCGCGCTTTCAAAGATAGCTACCTCAGCGGCCTCAGTCTCCCCTACTCCATCAGCACCATCGGCAACGAAGCCTTCAAAGGCTGTCGGGGACTTTCGCGCATCAATCTTCCGTCAGCTCTTCGCTCACTCGGCACAAGCTGTTTTGAGGACTGCACAAACCTCTATGCCGTAGAGTTTGGCTATTGCGACCTACGTAGCCTGCCCGAACGGTGTTTCAAGGGCTGCAGCAGTCTGCGCACCATACGCTGGCCAAACTACATTACGTCTATTGGCGAAGCTTGTTTCCAAGATTGTCGTTCACTAACCGATGTGAGCATTCCCTATCGCGTTGAAACCCTCGGGCGAAATGCCTTCCGAGGGTGTCGCTCGCTCAACCGTGTGAAGCTACCTCAATACCTGCGACGCATCGAAAGCTATTGCTTCGGAGCATGCTACTCCTTGCGCAAAATCGTTTGCGAAAGCCGCAATCCCTACGCCGTCTATGACTCATCAGCCTTCTACAGCGATGGCACAAACCTCTTCACGCAAGCCACGCTCCATGTGCCGCGCGGATCCATTCGTTCCTACCAATCGCTCATAGGCTGGCGCGATTTCAAGTCCATTCGAGAAGAATAGGCATAGACATGTTTTGCCGCGTCTTTTTTTTGACAAAAGAGAGAAGTGGAAGCTTATAAGGTGGTTCTATAATAAAAAACTCATGAAGAAAAGATTTGCTATATTGTTTTTGTCATGTTCGATAACGATGTGGATGCCTGCCCAGGACGGTCCCACAATGGGCTGGAGTTCATGGAATACGTATCGAGTGAATATCACAGACTCTCTCATAATCCGTCAAGCCGATGCGATGGTTTCACAGGGACTTTTCGATGTGGGATATAACTATATAAATATAGATGATGGCTTTTTTGGAGGACGAGATTTGAAAGGCCAACTACTTATCCACCCTATACGATTTCCACGTGGACTTAAACCTGTGGTAAACCATATACACCAGTTAGGGCTAAAAGCGGGTATTTATAGTGATGCAGGTCGTAACACTTGTGGCAACTATTATGACAGAGATTCCATCGCCCAAGGTGTTGGCCTTTATGGGCATGACGATGAAGATGCGGATTATTTCTTCACACAATTTGGCTTTGACTTTATTAAAGTAGATTTCTGTGGTGGTGATGCACCCCAAAACACAGTAACGACTCTCACTAAATGAACAAGAGCGATATGAAGCAATAAGCAAATCTATAATAAAAACAGGGCGCAAAGATGTAAGATTAAATATCTGTCGGTGGAATTATCCTGGCACTTGGGTCCACGATGTGGCATTCTCATGGCGAACAACGCATGACATTCAAGATAATTGGACATCTGTGAAAAACATAATCGCAGAGAATCTTTATTTGAGTGCTTATAGCAGTAAAGGCCATTTTAACGACATGGACATGCTTGAAGTAGGACGGTCTATGAATAATGAGGAAGACAAAACTCATTTTGGAATGTGGTGTATGATGAATTCGCCGTTACTTATCGGATGTGACCTTACTAGTATTCAAGATTCTACTCTTAAACTCTTAAACTCTTAAAGAACAAAGAACTTATCGCCATTAATCAAGATAGTCTTTGTCAGCAGGCTTACGTTGTAAATCTATCCAATGGTTGTTATATTCTTGTAAGAGACATTATAAAATTGAATAGCGCAAAACGAGCCTTTGCTGTTTACAATCCAAACGGTTCAGAAAAAATAACAATCGTAAGATTTGACGATCTCTGTCTTTCAGGTAGCATAAGACTACGTGATGTGTTTGAGCAAAAGGACTTGGGAAGTTTCGTTCATGAATTCCATGTTTCTGTTCCTGCTCATGGTACACGGATTTATTTGGCCGAAGCAGACTTTCGAATGGAGCGTAAACGCTATGAAGCTGAAACAGCTTATATCAGCAATTATCAGGAACTAAGAAACAACCAGGCTGAATGTTCAGGTATTTATGAGTACGCAGATAATTGCAGCTGCGGTATGAAAGCGAGTTGGCTGGGACGCAGCGAAAGCAATGACCTTATATGGCGTAACGTCTATTCAGATAAAGGTGGAGAATACACTTTAAGTATTGCTTATATTTCAGGAGAGACGCGAGGATTTAGTGCTGAAGTAAACGGTGAAAGCATCGGAACCTACAATGTCTATTCTGGTAACTGGAAAGAAGTAGCAATACAGAGTATAAAGATAAAGCTTCAGAAAGGAACCAACACCATCCGCCTTTTCAATTCATCAGATAATATGCCCGATATTGACTATATTGAACTCAGTGACATTACTCTGTAGTTGTGGGGCGTATAGTCTTTATTTGCCTGAGTAAATTTTCAATTAGAAAGCCACAAGTTTACAAGTTGGTCGGATGTAATTTTATTGTTTCCGCATATCTCCTTTCTCTGCAAAAGTCTGATGGAAAGCGAAACAGTTGCTAGGATTAAACGGAGCATGTCCCTTGGGACAATTGTCTAAATAACGGCGCAAGAGAGGACGATAGTCAGGATGCGCACATTGGTCTATGATAATTTCGGCACGCTCACGCGGTGGCAATCCCCGCAAATCAGCCACCCCATATTCTGTAACAAGCACCTTGACGCTGTGCTCTGACTGGTCTTGATGAGCCACCAACGGAACGATGCAACTCACAGCACCATCCTTGGCCACACTGGGCGTTGTAAAGATTGAGAGGAAAGCATTGCGCGTGAAGTCGCACGAACCGCCAATGCCGTTTACCATGCGCTGGCCTAACACGTGCGAGCTGTTTACCGCACCCATCAAATCGGCTTCAAGTGCAGTATTGATGCTGATAACCCCAAGACGACGAATGATTTCAGGCGAGTTGCTGTACTCGGTAGGACGCAACACCAATCGCTGACGGAAAAAGTCAAGGGCTGCTAGGATTTCTTCAATCTTCTGCGCCGAACACGTTAGCGACGAGCCACTGGCTATACGTATGCGCCCCCACTTAATGAGGTCGATGACACTGTCTTGTATCACCTCAGTGTACATCTCAAAGGGAGGAATGACGGGGCTGTTGCCAAGATCTTTCAAAATAGCATTGGCCACATTGCCCACCCCACTCTGAATAGGCAGAAACTCCTTGGGAAGACGTCCTTTGTGCATTTCTTTTTCCAGAAACTGAGCCACATTCTGAGCAATCTTTGCAGTCACCTCATCGGTTTTATTGAATGCGGCAACTTCGGTGGAGCGGTCTGTGATAACTACACATGCAATCTTCGCGGGATCAACGCGCACACAATCGCTTCCTATGCGATCGCTTGGGGAATAAATAGGCAATTCCTGGCGATGAGGAGGGTCGGTAGGCTCAGCAATATCGTGCAAACCGCGCAGAGCTTCAGGCACAGCTACGTTGAGTTCCACTATGATCTTTTCTGCCAACCTACAAATAGTAGGCAGAATGCCTACCCCGTAAGTGGGCACAATCTCCCCACGCGATGAAATAGAACTGGCCTCAACAATAGCTACTCGCGGACGTGGCAGAAAACCATAACGCAACTGCTGGGCCACTTCAGAGAGATGCATATCAATGTACCGAACTTGCCCCTCGTTGATAGCTGAACGCATGTCTCCCACATTCTGATAAGGCAAACGTAGGTCTATAGCACCAGCGCGTGCCAACGCTCCGTCCATAGCATCACCACTACTGGCTCCCGTTATCACACTGATACGGAAAGGTTTGCCTTGAGTATGGAGCTGTTCTGCACGACGAGCTATCGCCGAAGGCACCTCCTTAGGGCAACCTGCAGCTGTGAAGCCACTGAAGGCTACCACGTCGCCATGGTGAACCAAATTGGCAGCTTCATCGGCAGAAACAATACGATAGTCCATAAGCGAGGCTATAAAAACGTCAAAGGAATAGCTAACACGGGCAAAAATAAGGAAAACTTGCCTTGAAGAAACCATTTCTCAAAATATTGCCCTACTTTTGCATACAATAATAAAATCTGTAGCCTTTGCTTGAAAGGCAAAGTGTTATTTTTCTTTCAAAAAAACCTGCAACTTATATATGAAACCTGCAACAGGTAAACTTGGTGTGCTATGTGTAGGCCTCGGTGCTGTTTCCACCACTTTCATTGCTGGCGTACTCTCATTGCGCAAAGGTATGGGACTTGCTGGCGGCTCGGTCACTCAGTTGGCAAAGATACGTGTTGGACGCGGCAACGACAGAAAATATCTAAAAATAGGTGACTTAGTTCCTCTGTGCGACCTCAATGACATGGTCTTTGGCGCATGGGACATATTCCCTCAAAACGCATACGAAGCAGCATTGGGTGCAGCAGTGCTTCATCCCGATGACCTTTCTCCCGTAAGCAAAGAATTGGAAAACATTCGCCCTATGACAGCAGCTTTTGACGCTACATTTGTTTCGCGCTTGGCAGGACAAGGAGATCATACCAAGCAAGGAACACGCCAAGAGCTCATCGACCAACTGCGCAGCGACATCAAAACTTTCCGCAACGAAAACAAATTGGACCGCCTTGTAGTAATTTGGACCGCTTCAACCGAAAAGTTCATTGACTACAAGGAACACATTCATGGTTCACTTCAAGCATTCAACGAAGCTATTGCAAGCAACGATTGCAACAATATCAGCCCCTCAATGTGCTACGCCTACGCAGCACTGAGCGAGGGCGTACCTTTCGTGATGGGGGCTCCCAATCTATGTATTGACATTCCCGCAATGTGGCAATTGGCCGAAGAAAATGCAGTTCCTATAGCAGGCAAGGACTTCAAGACGGGGCAAACGTTGATGAAAACCGTCTTGGCTCCTATGTTGCGAACACGCTGCTTGGGATTAGACGGATGGTTCAGCACCAACATCCTTGGCAATCGCGATGGTGAAGTGCTTGATGTGCCTGAAAACTTTCGCACCAAGGAAGTTTCAAAGCTTGGCGTCATTGACACAATCCTCAAAGCCGATGAGCAACCAGAGCTCTACAGCGACGTCTTCCACAAAGTGCGCATCAACTACTATCCTCCACGAGGTGACAACAAAGAATCGTGGGACAACCTTGACATCTTTGGCTGGATGGGACACCGATATGGCATGCAAATCAAAGTCAACTTCCTCTGTCGCGACAGTATATTGGCAGCACCTGTAGTGCTCGACCTTGTGCTTTGCATAGACCTTGCCGCACGTGCAGGCTTGAAAGGCAATCAGTCGTGGCTTGCTTTCTTCCTCAAGAGTCCTATGCACGATGCTGCTAACCACGAAGAACCACTCAACGACCTATTCCAGCAATACACCGTATTAAAGAATAAACTGCGCGAACTTGGCGGGTATGAACCCGACGAAGAGCTTGAGTAACCACACGAAAACAACGGAAAAGCACGCAGCAAATGACAATCACACAGCAAAGACAAACGTTCAGGCTGTATATCAATTTGTCTGTCAATACATAAAAAAGTGATTTTCGCTTTGTTTATCTGAAAATTCGTACTTTTGCGACCGAATCAAACTAAACTTATTAAATCATAAACATTATGGTAAGCTACAAAGAACTTGGCCTCGTGAACACCCGTGAGATGTTCAAGCGTGCCATCAACGGCGGATACGCTATCCCCGCTTTCAACTTCAACAACATGGAGCAGCTTCAGGCCATCATCAAGGCCAGCAGCGAGCTCAAGAGCCCCGTTATCCTGCAAGTGTCAAAAGGCGCCCGCAACTATGCCAACCAAACCCTTCTGCGCTACATGGCTCAAGGAGCTGTAGAGTATGCAAAAGAACTTGGCTGCGAGCATCCCGAAATCTGCTTGCACCTTGACCACGGCGATAGCTTTGAAGTGTGCAAAAGCTGCGTTGACTTCGGTTTCTCAAGCGTAATGATCGACGGCAGCGCCCTGCCCTACGAAGAAAACATCGCCTTGACGAAGCAAGTTGTTGAGTATGCCCACCAATTCGATGTAACCGTTGAAGGTGAGCTCGGCGTATTGGCTGGCGTAGAAGACGATGTAGTAGCCGAAGAAAGCCACTACACCCAGCCCGAAGAAGTTATCGACTTCGTAACCCGCACAGGTGTTGACAGCCTTGCCATCTCCATTGGTACAAGCCACGGTGCATACAAGTTCACCCCCGAACAATGCACCCGCGACCCCAAGACAGGCCGCCTCGTTCCTCCCCCATTGGCATTCGATGTGCTCGATGCCATCATGGAAAAACTACCCGGATTCCCCATCGTGCTCCATGGTTCTTCTTCAGTTCCTCAAGAGTATGTTGACATCATCAACGCCAACGGCGGCAAGTTACCCGATGCAGTAGGTATCCCCGAAGAGCAACTCCGCAAGGCAGCAGCCAGTGCCGTTTGCAAGATCAACATCGACAGCGACAGCCGTTTGGCCTTCACCGCCGCTGTACGCAAAGTATTCAATGAGAAACCCGGCGAATTCGACCCCCGCAAGTACTGTGGTCCAGCTCGCGACCTCATGACAGAGCTCTACAAGCACAAGATCACCGACGTACTCGGCAGCGACAACAAACTCGCCCAGTAAGCCAGCGAACTTAAATATTAAACAACAGCGCGAAGCATTATTCCGATGCTTCGCGCTGTGCTATTATTCCTGAGAAGAGCTGGGGCTGTCAATCGTCACAATCTGAGCCAAAGCCGACAAACAGAACGACATTATGACTCCAAGGAATAAAAGTACAAACTTAAATTTCTTTATGATCCTATACCATTTTCATAAATTCATATACAGCCCAACTTTCCAACTCTTTGAGGATTTCTTCTTGAGACATATCATGTGGAAACACCCACTTTTTCTTTATCGTCTTCCCAGGTGGTAACCAACCGTCTGCACGGATCTCCAAACTCTTTGATATATAATCTAAACGCCAAGTCATGTTTCCATGAACAAATTCAGCACTATCTCTTGTTATGCGCTGTCTCTTGCAACCTTCTTGAAGTTTAGATATTATCAGATCGTACTTATGCTGCATACCTCCATAATTGGTAACGTTGGTTCTTACATCTTCGTTGTATTCCTTTGTTATCAAATAAATTGTAAACACAACGATTGCTACAATGATTGCTACTAACATAGTACAAGCTATTTGATTTCTTTATTTTAGTGCTTCAGCTACTACCGTACCGACGAAAACTGCAACGGCAATCCAAAACCATGTGCTGCATCCTTCAGCTATCTTGTCGCGGGTTTTATCATCCATATCTATTGATGTTATCTAAAAAGTTGAAAATTGTAATTGAGTACTGCAACGATCAGATTCTGCTACGGAATTTTGGAGATTGAAATTCGTAGTAGCGTTGTTGTTAAAAAGGTAAATCATCATCTTTATCTGATTTATTGTTGCTTTGTTCAACAACTGAATCGTCATTTTCTGATAAGTCTGCCACTTGATCAATAAAGTTGCTTAACAGATTGCTTTCTCCTTCTTTTATAAGACCATCTACTTTTTTTAAAACTCCTTGAAACTTCAAAAGTTCAAAAGGAGAAATCGTAAAATCTGGATAGTTGTTTACTTCATCAACCAAGGGGTTTAAAATAATCGTGTTGAATATACGCATTGGTGTGTAGCTTTTGTATTGCATCAGTTTTTCTTTTTCTTTCTGGTAAAAGAGAATGCGACTGCGTACAAAAGATTTTACCGCATATCGTGAATTCCATTTATGGTCCCACTGATTCCAAATAAGATCTGCGAAAGAATCTTGAAACATAGAACCCATCTTACCTGTAGCTAAGCAATAAAACATTAATTCTAAAGAATTGTCATCTGTCAAATCTTCTTCAGAATAACTTTCAGTAAAGGTATCAAGGCATTCGTGCAATATTTTAAAAAATCTTTTCGCATACATTGCCTGAATAAAAGCGATTGAACTGTAATCCATTTGATTGTATTAAAAAGATTAGACTAACAATTTTACTATTATTCTATTGGTCTTGCAAAAGTATTCTTCATCTTGAAATTAACTCAACAATTGCTTTTTGCAAGGCTTGCAAATTTGACTGTTTTAGGCTTTTAGGGATGGTGGCCTTTGTCAAGTTTTCTTACCAAAAAGAAGCCCCTTAAGCACGTTGGGTGTGCTGAAGGAGCTTCTTGATGGGGAGTAGAATGGATGTAAAGTCCTAAATTGCAGTGTGGAGTATTGATCGTGCTTTATTGTCCTAAGCTGGCAAGCGTTTCGCGTAGAAGGGCTATTTTGGCTGTGGCATCAGCTTGTTTTTTTCGCTCAAGGGCTACTACTTGCTCGGGGGCATTTTGCACAAAGCGCTCATTGCTAAGCTTCTTTTCAACTCCTGCGAGGAAGCCTTCAAGATGTTTGAGTTCGGCTTGGGCTTTGGCAATCTCGGCCTCGGTGTCTATGAGAGAACCTATCTCTAAAGCAAATTCTGTGGTGCCTACGAGGAAGGATGAGGTGCCTTCACCCTTTGAAGCGACGCTCTTTAGTTCTGAGATACCTGCCATCTTTTGGAGCAATGCTGTGTGGTCAGCAAGAGGATTTTCGTTGACGACTTCAAGAACAAGAGGCTCGCGCGGGGAAATGTTCTTAGACGCTCGTATGCCTCGCACTCCACTGACGGCTTGTTTGAGGAGCTCCATGGTTGTAAGTAGATCTGTGTCGCCTACTTGTGGAGCGGGTATCTGCTGGGGGCTGACCATGATGCTTTCTCCTTGCTTGCGGGTGGCAAGATGTTGCCAGAGTTCTTCGGTGATGAAGGGCATGAAGGGATGAAGCAGGTGGAGCAGGTCGTCAAAGGCCGACAGCGTGGCTTCGTAGGTGGTTTTGTCAATGGGCTGACCATAGGCAGGCTTGACCATTTCAAGATACCATGAAGAGAATTCGTCCCAGAAGAGTTTATAGACGGACATCAGTGCATCGCTGATGCGATACTTACTATAGTGGTCAGCTACTTCGGCGGCTACTTGACGCAATCGTGCTCCAAACCAAGCTACTGCTTGGGCATTGGCTTGGGGCTGTGCTACGTCTGAAACTTGCCAACCTTGAACTAATCGGAAGCAGTTCCAAACTTTGTTGCAGAAGTTGCGTCCTTGTTCGCAGAGTTGTTCATCGAAGAGGATGTCGTTGCCTGCTGGTGCACATAGCATCATGCCCATACGCACCCCATCAGCTCCGAAGCGGTCGATGAGCTCAAGAGGATCGGGTGAGTTGCCGAGTTGCTTACTCATCTTGCGCCCTATATTGTCGCGCACAATGCCTGTGAAGTAAACGTTTCGGAAGGGCTTGTCGCCCATGTACTCATATCCCGCCATGATCATACGGGCTACCCAGAAGAAAATGATATCGGGGCCTGTGACCAGGTCGCTGGTGGGATAATAATACTGGATTTCTTGGTTGCCTGGCTCGTTTATACCTTTGAAAAGACTGATGGGCCATAGCCATGAAGAGAACCAAGTGTCAAGGGCATCTTCGTCTTGGCGTAGGTCTGTGGCTTGGAGGTTGGGGTTACCACTTTGTTGACGGGCTAATTCCAAAGCTTCTGTCTCGTTTTCTGCCACGACGTATCCTCCTTGTGGGAGATACCAAGCTGGTATGCGATGCCCCCACCATAATTGGCGTGAGATGCACCAGTCTTTGATGTTTTCAAGCCAATAGCGATAAGTGTTTTTGTATTTTGCAGGATGGAACTTGATTTCATCGTTCATCACTGGAGGCAGAGCAAGGTCGGCAAAGTGTTGCATCTTGAGGAACCACTGCATGGAGAGTTTGGGTTCGATGGGCACATTGGTACGCTCGCTGAAGCCTACGTTGTTGGTGTAGTCTTCTACTTTTTCCATGAGTCCTGCCTTAATGAGGTCATGTTCAATTTCTTTGCGCACCACGAAACGGTCTTTGCCAACGTACAGTCCTGCTGCCTGGCTGAGAGTGCCATCATCATTGAAAATATCTATGCTCTGCAAATTGTGCTTTTCGCCAAGCATATAGTCGTTTACGTCGTGGGCTGGAGTTACTTTGAGACAACCTGTGCCAAACTCAATGTCAACATACTCATCTTCAATCACTGGAACAACACGCCCCACGAGTGGAACGATGACCTGTTTGCCACGAAGCCATTGGTTCTTGGGGTCTTTGGGATTGATACACATAGCGGTGTCGCCCATAATGGTTTCAGGACGAGTGGTGGCTTGTGGATCGTCTGCCACATAGTAGCGCAAGTAATAAAGTTTGGAGTGCTCTTCTTTGTAAACCACTTCTTCATCACTGAGTGCTGTTTGAGCCTTGGGGTCCCAATTAACCATCCGCACACCGCGATAGATAAGCCCTTTGCGATAGAGGTCAACAAAAACTTTGATGACACTGCGAGAGCGCTCTTCATCCATGGTGAATGCTGTGCGGCTCCAATCGCATGAGGCTCCTACCCTGCGTAATTGCTTCAAAATGATGTCGCCATGCTCTTCTGTCCAATCCCAAGCGTGTTTGAGAAACTCTTCGCGCGTAAGATCGTTTTTCTTTATGCCTTGTTCTGCCAAGCGATTAACGACTTTGGCTTCTGTGGCTATGCTGGCATGGTCTGTGCCTGGCACCCAGCAGGCATTTTTTCCTTCCATTCGTGCTCGGCGCACAAGAATGTCTTGAATGGTCTCGTTGAGCATGTGGCCCATGTGTAGAATACCCGTCACGTTAGGTGGAGGAATTACTACTGTATAGGGTTCACGTCCATCGGGCTTAGAAGCAAAGAGTCCTTGTTGCTCCCAATATTCGTACCATTTGGTCTCAACCTCTGCTGGGTTGTATTTGGTTTGTAGTTCCATCGTTGAAGTGGCTTTGATTTTTCAATTTTCGCGCAAAATTACGCAAAAAACTGCCATACGCCCTTGCTTTCTGTGGCAAAATGCACTACATCAGCATATTGAAGGACTAAAAGCGAAGAACCTTCATACAGAAAAACAATAATAGGAAGCACATCATTAAGAAAGAGGTTCCCCGTTTTTTTGTTCAGCAACAGGGATGTCCTGTTTTCGGAAATATGGCAAGCTCGTTTTGAAGTGGGAGCAAATAAAAACTAAGTCCGTTCTATTTTGAATTAGAACGGACTTAGTTAAAAAAAGAAAGGATGAAGTTTTTGCGTGACCTTCTGCTTTAAGTACAACCACGCCTTCACCCTTCTTTACATTTGATTATTCTTATTTACAAGAAATTGGAAGATGTTTCAGAGTCCTAACTCTGGTCCAGGACTGACCGTTTGGCCATTGGTATTGACAAGTCCCATTGCTTTAGCTTTGCCTATGAGAATATGAGCCATCTTTTCCCCTACATGTAGGCGTGCTTTGAGTTCTTTAACCAAGCGGTTGTGAGATATATTGGGCTTCTTCACCTCTGTAAAAATAGCTGTAAGCACTTGGCGCAGACGAGCACGATCACTAGCAAGATTGCTGTGGCCTCGGTGTTTGAAAAAGTAAAGTAAAGCGAAAAGGGCTATGATAACAGCTACAATAATAAGTGCTGTAGATACTATGAAAAGAGGCATAATCATAATGTTGAGTAGTTTTTAATTGCACTTTCTGCGAGCAAATATAAACATTCTTTTAGAAACGGAATGCAAAAACGACAATTAAATGTTACTTTTGCCCACGTAATTGTCAAATCCTCTATTTGAATACTACCGCTATGGCAGAAAAGAAAAAAGTCGTTGAAGTCAGTGAAGACGAACTGACGGGTGATAAATCCTTTGACCGCTGGCGCAGGCTGATTGGTGCTATTTGTGCTCCGCTCTGTGCTTTGTTGGTTTGGTACATTGACATCCCCGGATTGGAGGAAAATGCTCACACTCTGCTGGCTATTATGACTTTAGTGGCACTATGGTGGATTACTGAGCCTGTACCCATCCCTGTGACATCGCTCATAGGACCTACGCTCTGTGTGCTCTTTGGTGTTGTGAGCATGAAGGAAGCTTTTGCAGCCTTTGGCAACCCGATGATATTCCTCTTTATGGGCGGCTTCATCATAGCAAAGGGCATGATGGTTAACGGATTGGACAAGCGCATAGCTTACGGCATTATCTCAATGAAATGGGTGGGCGACAGCCCGAGGCGCATTTTCTTGGCCATAGGCTTGGCCTGTATGGTATGCTCGGGATGGATCAGCAACACAGCTACGGCTGCTATGATGTTTCCCATTGCCTTGGGATTGCTTGAAGCCATTCGCGAAATGATGGCAGCCAATGGCAAGGAAATCAACCTACATTCCTACAAATATGCCACGGGATTGATGCTCATGACAGCTTATTCGTGTTCCATTGGTGGTGTGCTCACCCCGATTGGCACGCCGCCAAACATCATGATGATAGGTTTCCTCAACGAGAAAGACCCTTCGCTCTATCATATATCTTTCTTTGAGTGGATGACTTGGGGCTTTGTGGCCATGATTATTTATTTCATAATAGCCTACATTGTGCTTTGGAAAATGTTTCCTGCCGATGTAGAACACATTGAAGGGGCACAGTCATTTATAAGGAGTAAGATCAAGGAACTTGGTGGCTGGACAGTGGCTCAAGTAAATACTTTGATTGCATTCTTAGTAGCTGTAGTATTGTGGGTTTTGCCAGGTTTCATTCAAATACTTGAAACATTGGGTGCCATAAGCGAGGCTGGCGCAAAGGGCTTTCTTGAGACCTACAACAAAATTTTTCCCGAGGCTGTTGTAGCCATGATTGGTGGTCTCTTGCTCTTCTTCCTGCCCATCAACAAACAATTCTCGCGAATGACATTGCGTTGGAAAGATGCTGTGAAAGGCATTGAATGGGGCACTTTGCTACTCTTTGGTGGCGGTTTGGCCATGGGCGGTATGATGTACAGCACAGGACTTTCAGCTTGGATCGGCGATCAGATTGTTGGCATGATGGGAGGCGAACCTCACGAGGCTATATTTGTGGCTGTCTTCTGTGTGGCAGCCCTGTTGATGTCTGAACTCACCTCGCACACAGCAGCCGTGGGTATGATAGGTCCCTTGGCTGTTGGCGCAGCTATCAGTGCTGGCTTCAGCCCTATACCAGTGGCAGTAGGCGTAGCTTTGTCGTCTTCATTAGGCTTCATGATGCCTGTCAGCACTCCACCTAATGCTATTGTCTATGCCAGTGGCTACATACCTATCACCAAGATGATCAAGAGTGGTGCCATTATTGACCTTATTGGCATTGCACTTGTCACAATTCCTCTGGTGCTCTACATGGTTAAAGCCGTGATGCACATTTTGTAAACAAAAGCTTAAAGCAAAGACCATAGGAAACTATCTGCAAGTTCTGGCAATCAGTCCTTGAAAACTTTGTTTTGGCATAGGCCAAAGCCTCTTTCAGACTTATTGTCAGAACTTGCTGTTCAAACACGTTTCACCTCAAGAAATACAAACCGCGATGCAACCTTTCGTTCATCTACACGTACACACGCAATACTCCATCCTTGATGGTCAGGCCTCCATCTCAAAACTCGTCAGCAAAGCTGTAAAAGACGGCATGCACGGCATGGCTGTGACAGATCATGGCAATATGATGGGTATCAAAGAGTTTTTTGATGTCGCCAGCCGTACACGCTCCAATGGAAAAAAAGCCTTGGCTGAGGCAGAGGCTCGCCTATCAGCACTGAATGCTGACAGTGGGGCCGCTGCAAGCACTGACGAAATTGCAGCCATCAACAAGGAAATAGAGCAAGCTCGACTACAAGCCAATTTCATGCCCATATTTGGCTGTGAAATGTATGTAGCCCGACGTTCACTCCATGATAAGAGCGAAAAGACAGACATGAGTGGCAACCACTTGGTAGTATTAGCCAAGAACGAAGTGGGCTATCACAACTTAGTGAAGCTTGTGAGCAAGGCTTGGGTAGATGGTTTCTATATGAAACCTCGTACAGATCACGAAGAGCTTGAGAAACATGCCGAAGGGCTTATTGTTTGCTCGGCCTGTTTGGCAGGAGAAGTGCCACGCAAGGTAGCTGCAGGCGATATCAGTGGAGCTGAAGAGAGCATCCTTTGGTTCAAGCGTGTTTTTGGTGAAGACTACTATTTAGAACTGCAACGCCACCGCGTCACGAACCCCTCAATTCATGCTAATCGCGAATGCTATGAAATACAAGAGCGCATCAATCCTGTATTGATAGAACTGGCTCATAAGCATGGTGTAAAACTCGTGTGCACCAACGATGTTCACTTTGTGGACGAGGAAAATGCTGAAGCTCACGACCGACTCATCTGTCTCTCAACTGGCAAAGACCTTGACGACCCTAATCGTATGGTTTATACCAAGCAGGAATGGTTCAAGACACAGCGTGAGATGAACACCATCTTTAGCGATGTGCCCGAAGCCCTTGAAGGCACCATGGACGTGTTGAGCAAAGTAAGTTTCTACAGCATCAATCATGCGCCCATCATGCCCAACTTCCCCATTCCTGAAGACTTTGGAACAGAAGACAGCTACCGACAAATATTCTCAGAAGAGGATCTTTTCAATGAATTTACGCAGGACGAAAACGGCAATGTGGTCATCAGCCGCGAGGAAGGTGAAAAGAAAATAGCCCGCTTAGGAGGATATGAAAAACTCTATCGCATAAAGCTTGAGGCTGACTACCTGGGTAAACTTGCTTATGAAGGAGCCGAGCGCAGATATGGCAGTCCTATTCCCGACAATGTGCGTGAACAGGTAAACTTTGAGCTTTACATCATGAAGACGATGGGCTTTCCTGGCTACTTCCTCATTGTACAGGACTATATAGCTGCAGCTCGCGAGCAATTAGATGTCAGCGTAGGGCCAGGGCGTGGCTCTGCTGCAGGCAGCGTGGTGGCCTATTGCCTCGGTATCACACAGATTGACCCCATTAAGTACGACTTGCTGTTTGAACGTTTTCTCAATCCCGACCGTATATCCCTGCCTGATATTGACGTTGACTTCGACGATGATGGCCGAGAGCGTGTGCTGCAATGGGTTACAGAAAAATATGGTGAGGAAAACGTGGCTCATATCATCACCTATGGCACGATGGCCACTAAGTTGGCTATCAAGGATGTGGCACGTGTAGAAAAACTTCCATTGCCCCAAAGCAATGCCCTTTGCAAACTCATTCCCGACCGCCTGCCCGAAGGTCCCGATGGCAAAACGCCAAAGATGAACCTTACGAATGCCATTGCAGCCATACCAGAACTGCGACAGGCCGAAACCTCTCCCGACGAAAAAATGCGCAACACCATCCATTATGCTCGTATGCTGGAGGGCAATGTGCGCAACACGGGGGTCCATGCTTGTGGATTCATCATTTGTCGCGACCCAATCAACGATTGGGTGCCTGTTTCTGTAGCCGAGGACAAGCGCTCTGGACAGAAGCTTCACTGCACACAATATGAAGGCAAAGTGATTGAAGACACAGGACTCATCAAGATGGACTTTCTGGGATTGAAGACGCTTTCTATTCTCAGAGAAGCGGTGGCAAACATTCGTGAAAGTTGTGGAGTAGAAGTTGATGTGGACAATATTGACATCAACGACGCTGCCACCTACGACCTCTATTGCCAAGGGAGCACCATCGGTACATTCCAGTTTGAATCTGCAGGAATGCAGAAATACCTCCGTGAGCTGCAGCCCAGCACGTTTGAAGATCTCATTGCCATGAATGCCCTCTATCGTCCAGGGCCTATGCAGTATATTCCCCAGTTCATCGCTCGCAAGCATGGTCGAGAAGCTATTACCTACGACCTGCCATGTATGGAGGAATACTTGAAAGACACCTATGGCATCACGGTTTACCAAGAGCAGGTGATGTTGCTCTCGCGTAAGATTGCCAACTTCACTCGTGGCGAGAGCGATACCCTGCGCAAGGCTATGGGAAAAAAGCTTATTGACAAGCTAAACCACATGTATCCCAAGTTTCTCGCAGGAGGCACAGCCAATGGTTATGACGAAAAGAAATTAGAAAAAATCTGGGACGACTGGCGTGCCTTTGCCTCCTATGCTTTCAACAAGAGCCATGCCACATGCTACAGTTGGGTAGCCTTCCAAACGGCATATCTCAAAGCCCACTACCCCGCTCAGTATATGGCAGCCGTAATGAGCCGCAACTTGGACGACATCAGCGAAATTTCAAAGCTGATGGACGAATGCCGAAAGATGGGAATACGCACACTCAGACCTGACATTAATGAAAGTCGACGCAAGTTTAGTGTAAATGATGATGGAGACATTCGCTTCGGGATGGCTGCCATCAAAGGAATGGGAGGAGCCGTAGCCGATCATATCATTGCTGAACGTGAGAAGAATGGGCCCTACACTTCGCCTTACGACCTTGTGGAGCGCGTAAACTTCTCTGTAGTAAATCGCAAAAGCCTTGAAAGTCTTGTTTTGGCTGGAGCCTTGGACTGCTTCAGCGACTTTAAGCGCGAGCAATACTTAATTAAAGATGGGCAGACCGACTTTCTGGATATACTCATTCGCTATGGACAGCGTATGCAGGCCGACAAGCAGCAAAGTGCAGCCTCTCTCTTTGGCGGAGACGTGATCGTGGAAGTGACGAAACCAAAGCCCATTGCCGACTTTGTGCTATGGAGCGACTTAGAACGCCTCGACAAAGAGCGCGAACTCATTGGCATTTACCTTTCAGGGCATCCACTTGACGAGTACAAGACGATTGTAAAGTACGTGTGCAACACACGCATGAACCAACTCGATGACCGCACTTCCCTACAAGGCCGTGACCTCACGATTGGAGGTATGGTAACAGCCTTGCGCACAGGATTCACACGCACAGGAAACCCCTATGGCATTGTCAAAATGGAAGACTATGACGGTGCAGGCGAATTGGCACTCTTTGGTGATGACTGGGCCAAATGGCAGGGCTATATGCAAATAGGCAACTCCCTTTTCGTAACAGCCCGTGTAGAACCGCGCAGATACAACGCAGACCAACTTGATTTACGCATTAACCGCGTAGAGCTATTGCCTAATGTGAAGGAAAATGCTGTACAGTCAGTTACCATCCACACCACGCTGGATGTAATAGATGAAGCTTTCACCAGTGAGCTCACCACTATCATTCAAGCCAACTCGGGACATGTCCCCCTATTCCTCCACATCACAGACCGCACTGAACAAAACGATGTAAGAATGCGTGTTTCTGCTACCGGCATCAACCCCAACGGCAACCTGATAACTTGGCTTGAAAATGCACGAGATGTAACCTTCAGCATCAATCGTTGAAAGTTCTTTTGGGCAACTCCTCTCAGAAATTGCAAAACTTCTTAAAAAGACGTGAAAATTTTGCGATAACACTTGCACATATCAACAGAAGTAGTACTTTTGCCGCGCCTTAAAAGGAATAGGCACAAATTCTGATTGTTGAAACACCTAAAACCATAACCCCAAAGCTATGTATTGGACATTAGAATTAGCTTCAAAATTAGAGGATGCACCTTGGCCTGCAACCAAAGAGGAACTTATTGACTACGCCATGCGTTCAGGAGCCCCGATGGAGGTAGTGGAAAACCTTCAGGAGCTTGAAGACGAAGGCGAAACCTATGAAAACATAGAGGAAGTGTGGCCAGACTATCCTGACAAGGAAGATTTCCTCTTCAATGAGGATGAGTATTAAAGTTTACACCTAAGCGTAAACCACTTAATACCAGCGAGACAAACAATTTGCTATTGTTTATCTCGCTGGTTCTTTTTATTGCTGCTTTAACCAATAGTGCAAGAAATAATCATAGATAAAGTATTGACCCATACGCCGATTTTTTGTATCGGACAGCAATATGTGCTTCTGTCAAAGAGTCTAACTAGTCTTCATCTTCATGATGCAATATGTCAAGCACCTCTTCAAGTGTGTAGGCTTGGTAGATATGCTTGGCTTTTGTATATCGGGTGTTGATACTGACAAAAGGCTTCCAATGCGCACTGAATGAAGATAACGTTACCCCACTTGTCTCACCATCTTCGCCTACTACACTGCAATTGTTGTTTCCACTCAAAGGACTGCCTGCAATATAGTAAACAAGACTTCTACGACCTTGCTCGTCCGTCTGAATAGCACCCAAGCAGTTAGTCCAATACTCCAGGTAAACGCCTACTGTTGGGCGTCGAAATCCCGAAACGCCAGTAAGCGCAAGTGCGCTTTGAATGGCTACGGGAGCAAGAAACATTCGACTATCTCGCAGGATACGCTCTCGGTGTGCCAACAAGTAAAAAGCGTTTTCAACAAACAGTTTCTGCTGTCTTTCTTCTTCTGGAGATGGTGGCAGTATTGGCTTACGCGGCTTTGTTCCATCTACGAGATAAGTTCCTGTAGTGTCTAATGCTATCACATCGGGTTGGAAATTTTCTTGCGGCGATTCTTTTGGGAAACACTCAAGCAACGTCCCGTCCAAGAGGATAATTCCGTTTTGGGGGTGTGTCACCTTGTCGTTGAGTGAAAACTCGTCAGCATTTCCGCCAACAGATACAACTCTGTCGTTTGACAGAGAGGCTTGGTTTGAATTGTTGTTCTTGATCATGTGTTAATAAGTTTATTAGTTAAATGGTGTTCTATAGATAGGCTTGTGTACAACAATAGGCCTCTTGAATGAAGCTATACCTGACTGCGCTGTTCTACCGCTCACAGCACAGATACTTACACTCATTGTTATGGAAATGGATGCTTTGTAATTCAAAGTCGCAACCAACAACCATGTTGCCAAACGGCAACGACAAACCTTGCCTCACATCATATCCATGACGAAAGGCATAGCAATTCAGCGTAGAAGCATCGCAAGCTTCTACGTCACTAAAAGACGAAATGTTACTCAGAATTTTCATAATTCTTATTTTAATTAGATGAATAATTACTACCTAACGATCTAATTCGCATCGATTTTCCCACCGTGGCTATTATGAAAGCTCGGTTGGAGCGGTACTTAAACCGGCTCTTGATGCTTCAAAAAATCAAAGAACTAACGCTTTCCTACCGAAAACGAGTACAAAAGTAGAAAAGATATTTAAATACGCAAAAAATATCGTCCTTAAAAGATGCTTACAGATAAGACTTTTTAAGATTTAGCGATAGATAAGGGTGCTGATACGCTTTGTTTGGAAGACTTCTGCTGCAGTGCTAAGAATTTGCTCTGCGGTGAGGGCTTCTATTTGCTGACAATAGCGGTCTATGTTGAGGGGTTGCCCATGGTGGGCGTAGTATTTGCCAAGACTTATGGCATAGTTCTCGAAATTGTCGAGCGAAAGGAGTGTCTGGCGAATGTATTGGCGCTTTGCTGCTTTTAATGCGCGCTGTGAGAGGAGTTGGCTGGCAATGTTGTGGATTTCTTTGTGAATGAGGCGCAAGCATTGCTCTACGTCTTTGAAATCACTGCCGAAATAAACGGTCCAAAGGCCTGCATCAGGATAGGTTGTAAGGTAGCTATCAACGCTATAGACCAATCCTGCACGTTCGCGTAGGGAGAGGTTAAGCCGTGAATTAGGGGCAGGCCCTCCGAGCATATTGTTGATGAGTAGAATGGCGGGATAACGAGGGTCCATAAAGCCAAAAGTAGGTGCTCCAAGAACTACGTGAGCCTGGTGAGTGTCTTTGTGTATTTCTTGATAGAAACTGGGTGCAGCCTTTGGCTCAATCGCCTGTTTGGAAGATTTTGAGTCAAGGGGCTGTTCCCTACAAGCTTTTCCTATAAGGGCTCTGCTGATAATTTGCTGGGCTCTTATCTCATCAATGTTGCCATATACGTAAAAGACACAGTTATTAGGAAAATAGTGCTTAGAGGCAAAACGAAGGGCATCGGCTGTGGTATATTGACGTAGCCGCTGAGGATTGCCCAGGATGTCTCTACCCAATGGTTGATCGGGGAAGAGTAAGCGTTCAAAGTCGTCAAAAATGAGTTCCGAGGGGCTGTCGCGGTAGCTTTCTATTTCGTCGCAGATGACTTCTACTTCTTTGTCAATTTCAGTCTGTGGATAAGTGCTCTGAAAGACTATATCGCAAAGCAAATCGGCTGCCAAGTGAAAATCTTCGGGTAGCACTTGGGCATAATAGACCGTTTCTTGCTTTGTGGTAAAGGCACTGAGGTCTCCTCCACGCCTTTCAAGGAGTCCTGTGATGGCGCGCGCCGTACGCTGTTTGGTACCCTTGAAAGCCATGTGCTCCATAAAGTGAGCCATGCCACTGTCAGCAGGCTCTTCATGGCGTGTGCCAGCCTTGACAACGATACCACAATAGAGTGCACGCGAGGTGCTTCGCTCTATGATGACTTTCATCCCATTAGGCAAGCTGGCTGTGTACATAAGAAGGAGAAAAGAAGATTCTTTGTTTTAGTTGATTTCTACCCTCTGAGATATTTCCAGCCACTCCAAGGCCACTTGTTTTCAGCTCTGTGTGAGAAAGTAACTTGCAAATAGGTTATTGTCATAGCAATGCAGAACATGGTCAAGAAGCGGAGTGACCAATGCACTTCTATTCTGGAAAATGGGCTCACAAGAGGAATGTGGTAAAGATAAATCCACATGGTATTCGAGCCAACAAAGTCTGTTATTCTATTTGCAAGTTTGCTGAAAATTGGACGTAAGAGGTTGAGCAAAAATGAGATTGCACAGCCATAGACCAAGAAAATGTCTGCTGGCGGGTATTTGTGTTTATTGATAGGCAGGATGGCGTTGTTTTCTGTTGCTATGTGATAAACAAAATAAATTAAAAGTAGTAAAAACCAAGGAATAGCTGATTTCAACCGCGAATTGGGGTTACCCGCTTGCAGGCCACAAAGGAATACAATGCTGTAGCCTGTAGCATATAGCACAAATTCACGTATAAAGAATTGAAATGGGGTAGAACTTTCTACGCCGCCAACATATTTGATATATAATGTTTGAGTCACAAGAGCTATGATGCAAAAGAGTGTGATGTTTGGCAATTTTCTATAAACATAGAGCAAAGCTGGCGTAAGCAACATAATGAGTAAAAACACTTTGATAATCCACACAAAGCCTATACCACCCAGTAGCAAATAACTCTCTGCAACCATTCTGAAGTTCAGATTGGTGTTAACCCCAAACATATAAATAATGAAAAAACAGAGCAGGAAATATGCAGTTAGAAAGACATAGAGCGGAATTATGAGCCTTGGAGTCCTACGAAGAAGAAACTGCTTTGTGTTGCTTATATACTTTCCTGAAAAACATAGACCCGAAACGAACACCATCAAGGGTACATCAAATGAGCGAAACTCAAAAAGGGTGTTTGGAAGTCCTTCTCTGTTATGCGCCATCACAATAAGAAAGATGCCAATGAAGCGCATGAAGTCAATAGAGCGATCTCGCTGGGATTTAATAGCTGAGTTTTGCATATTGTCTGACTCTTGTTGGATTTATTTCTTCTTGTTAACGTTCACCCCTTTCCTCCTGAACTTCCACACAGGCATATCATGCCAAAGTATGTGGCCAACAAAGGCGAACAGGATTAGGGTGTTGAGCGTAAGGCGTGTCCACAGGGGCCATTGCGTTGGAATGAGGGTCATCACGAAGTAGAAGAAAGCTGCAAGGGCTACATAGGTGGCCATGGAGCGCAAAGGATAGTTCACTGGGTAGTAGTGCTGACCAATGATAAAGCTGAGCAAGAGGGCTGTACCATAGCCCGCTACGCCGCCCCAAGCTGAAGCCATGTAACTGTAATGAGGGATGAATAGGATGTTTACAAGGATGAGCACTGAGCAGCCTGCGAGAGCGAAAAGGGCATTCCAAAGGGTCCTGTCGGTAAGCTTACACCAAAAGGCTACGTTGAAGTAGAGCCCCATGAGGATTTCGGCTGCCATGACGATGGGAACGACGCGCAGGCCTTCCCAATAGCCTGGACTGACGAGATACTTGAGCAAATCCATGTAGGCCATCACCACGAGGAAAGCCAGGAGTGTGAAGATGAGGAAGTATTTGGTGGCTTGCGATTGATCCTTCTTGACATCACGATTGTCTTGCCTACTGAATACAAAGGGTTCGTAAGCATAGCGAAAGGCTTGGGTTATCATGGCCATTATCATGGCTATTTTGACACAGGCTCCATAGATGCCGAGTTGCACTTTGCCTTCTGGTCCCTGCATGATGTGCGGAAAAATGATTTTGTCGGCTGTTTGGTTGAGCACTCCCGCAAGTCCAAGGATTAGGATGGGCCATGCGTATGCCCACATGGTTTTAACGAGCTCTTTGGAAGCAGTTGGATGGAAGCCTTTTAGCTCTGGCAGAAGCATAAAGGCTGTAATGAGGGTGGTGAACAAATTGGCGTAGAAGACGTAGCCCACGTGTATGCCAAAGTTGGGCAGGAACCTCGGGAGGAGAATAAAGAGTAGCAGATTGAGGCTGATGTTGAGGCCTATGGCAATGAGTTTGATGGTGGCGAAGCGTAATGCTTTTTGCTGATACCTGAGGTAAGCAAAGGGCATACAAAGGAATGCGTCTATGCCAACAGTGATGGCCATAGCAAGTATGTACTGTGGGTGCTCGTCATAGCCCATAACTTCACTGATGGGCTTAAGAAACAGACCTACAAGAAGGATAAAGAGAAGGCTCACGGAACCTACAAGAGTGAGGACTGTGTTGTAGATCTGACGAGAATTTTCATCTTGTTTGTTGACAAAGCGAAAGAAGGTTGTCTCCATGCCAAATGTGAGCAACACAAGGATGAGTGCCACGTAGGAATAGAGCTCTGTGACGATGCCATATTCTCCGCTCTGGGCAGCAAAGACGCGGGTGTAGAGAGGTACGAGCAGGTAGTTGAGGAAGCGTCCTATGATGCTGCTCAGGCCGTAGATGGCACTATCTTTTGCGAGTGACTTGAGGCTTGCCATGGAGAGATGGATAGGATTTTATTTGCCGTTGAATTGATTCATGGTGCGATCTATGCCTTGCAGGGCGAAGCTTTTGACGGCTTCTACGGCAATGGGGATGCGCTCTTTCAGGATTTGCTCTTCTTCTTGTGTGAAAGGACTGAGCACATAATCGATCTGTGCCCCACGTGGAAACTCTCCTCCTATGCCTATGCGCAGACGTGCATACTGCTGACTGGCGAGTTGTTGGGTGATGGAACGCAGTCCGTTGTGTCCTCCTTCGCTGCCTGAGGCTTTTATGCGCAAAGCGCCAAGGGGGAGGGCTAGGTCGTCAACGACGATGAGCAAACGCTGTGGGTCGATGTTCTTTTGATTCATCCAGTAGCGCACAGCGTTGCCTGAAAGGTTCATGTAGGTGCTGGGCTTGAGCAGGATGAGGTTTTGATTCTTCACTCTGACCTCTGTGATAAATCCATAACGGCGGTCACTAAAAACAGCATTGGATGCCTCGGCAAGGGCATCCAACACGCGAAAACCTATGTTGTGGCGGGTGGCGGCATATTCATCGCCTATGTTGCCCAAGCCCACAATCAGATTGTTCATCTTGGCACTTTTATGATATATAATAAGGTGCTTTTCCTGAAAAAGTGAAGCTAAAGGGGAGGTGGCCTTCTTGCCACCTCTGCCCTTAAGCCTAAGCAGGTGGGAATTTTATTAGCTGATTAAGCCTGAGCTGCTGCCTGATCGGCCGCCGAACGGGCTGCACGTGTCATCTTAATGGTGATCACGACAACTTCCTTGGGAGTTACGAGCTCCATGTTCTCAAAGCTGAGTTCGCCTACCTTGATGCTCTTGCCTAATTCAAGGTGTGAAACGTCAATAGTGAGCTTTTCGGGAATGTCGGTGTACTTGGCACGTACATCGAGTTTACGAAGCATGGCTGTCAAGCGACCACCGGCACGCACACCAGGAGCCAAACCTGCTGTTTGAATGGGCACGCCCATAACGATAGGCTTCTCGGGAGTCACTTCGTAGAAGTCAACGTGGAGCACATTGTCCTTGACGGGATGAAATTGGATTTCTTTGACTACAGCCTTGTGCTCTGTGCCGTCGATGTTAACGTTCACGAGATAGATGTGGGGAGTGAATACTACTTTGTTGATCTCCTTTTCACTTACAGAAAAGGCTGTAGCTTCGGGCAGTCCGTTTTCACCGCGCTTTTCTCCGTAGAGTACGCAGGGTACAAGTCCTTCACGACGCATTTGGCGGGCTGCCTTTTTGCCTCCGGGCACGCGCTCGGTGCCTTTGATTGCAATTTCTTTCATTGTTTTAGTTTTTGTGTTACTCTAAATTAAGTTGTTTGTTCGCTTAATTCGCCATCACACTGGGGCTATGTCCGCGCCCCTCAGCGGCAAATCGGCTGCAAAAGTAGGTAATGGCCGTGGATTAACCAAAAGTTTGCAACTATTATCTCATAGATGAGCGCGTTTTTGTGCAAAAAGACGTGGAAGGTTTTGCTTAAGCGAGTGAAGGTGTTTACTTTTGCCGATATTGCGATTGCATTTATTGACTTACAGGACTTCTATAAAAACCTTCCTGCCTATGAAACCTTTTACGCTTTCTTTGCTTCCCTGTCTGGGTGTTGCGGCGAGTGCCTTGGCGCAGACGGCTCAGCGTCCTAATGTCATTTTTCTCATTGCTGACGACTTAGGCTATGGCGACCTCTCGTGCTATGGGGCCACAAGAATTTCCACACCCTGCATTGACAGTATTGCGGCTCATGGCGTGAGGTTTACGGACGCTCATGCTTGCGCCTCTACAAGCACGCCTTCGCGCTACTCACTGCTGACGGGAGAATACGCCTTTCGCCGTCCGGGCACTGACATTGCTCCTGGCAATGAGGGCATGATTATCAAGCCCCATCAATACACAATGGCCGACATGTTTCAGAGTGCAGGCTATCGCACGGCAGCCATTGGCAAGTGGCACCTGGGCTTAGGCAGTGTAGGCGGACAGCAGGACTGGAATGGTGAATTAGACTGGACACCACGCGATATTGGTTTTGACTACCATTACCTCATGGCTGCCACTGCCGACCGTGTGCCCACGGTTTTTGTGGAGCAAGGGCGCGTGGCCAATCACGATCCTGAGCATCCCCTCTACGTCTCTTATTCTCGCAACTTTACGGGCGAGCCCACAGGAAGTGCCAATCCCGAACTCCTCTATAACCTCAAGTCAAGTCATGGCCACAATCAAGCCATTGTAAACGGCATAGGACGCATAGGCTATCAGACTGGCGGGGGACGAGCACTATGGAAAGACGAAATCCTGGCCGACAGCATCATTGCCAAAAGCGTGGAATTTATGGCTAATTGCGGCGATGAACCTTTCTTTATCTATCTGTGTACGAACGATCCGCATGTGCCGCGCTGGCCCGCCGACCGATTTAGAGGCCAGAGCGTGATGGGACTGCGTGGAGACGCCATCCTTCAATTCGACTACACCGTAGGAGCCATAGCCAAAGCGCTTGACAGCTTGGGAATAGCCGACAACACACTGATGGTCATCACCAGCGACAACGGACCCGTGCTCGACGATGGCTATCAAGACCAAGCCGTAGAGCTCCTAGGCACTCACAAGCCAGGAGGCCCATGGCGAGGCGGAAAATACAGCATGTTTGAAGCAGGAACCTGCGTGCCCTTCATTGTTAACTGGCCCGCCAGAATCAAGGAAGGAAAAGTGTCAGATGCCTTAGTGTCGCACATTGACGATATCGCTTCGTTTGCAGCATTAGTGGGTGTAGAACTGCCCTTAGGAGCAGCCTACGACAGCGAAAACCACATCACGACATGGCTGGGCGAAGACACGCAAAACAGAGACCTTGTAGTAGAAATGGCGCAGTCGCGAGCACTCTCCATTCGCAACAAGAGCTGGAAACTCCTTGAACCCAGCAATGGCGGAGCCACACAAGGGCAAACAGGCATTGAAACCGGCTATTCAGGTTCACCACAGCTCTACAACCTGCGCACCTCAAAGTATGAGAGCAACAACGTCTATAGATCTCAACCAGCCATGGCACGACGCATGGAAGAACGATTGGCCAACATACGCCAACCACTCACCAGTGCCGACACTTGTTTCTGGTACTACCTCTACACCCCCGACCGTCCACGCTATGCCACCTCACAAGGAGCAGGCCAAGGCATCATCGGCGAGAGTGAACCACAAGGCGAAACCTCACAGTGGAAATTCGTGCTCCGAGCTGATGGCACCTACAACATCATCAACCGAGCCGACAAATCCTATATCATACCAGGAAACGTAACCACCCCAGCAGAGCAAATCAAAACTGCAACCGAGCAGCCAGCCACAGGGTGGACACTCACCACAAGCGGAAAGATGAACTGCCTCTTTGCAGTAGTCAACGGCACCTCACAGCTCAACCAAGGCGAAACCTCAAACAGCTGGCGCGTGCTCAACTGGGGCAACGGCACCAACACCAGTGACGTAGGTTGTCGCTACGCAGCCGTATTTGCCACCGCCACAGCAGGCGAAAGCGCCACAGGCATAGCCGCCACACCCCTCATGCCTTCAACCCAGCTCAGCATTCAGCAGGGGCAATTCATCAACAGTCTCACGGGGCGTCCCGTAGAAGTCTTTGCCATCAACGGCAAGCGCATCGTAGCCACCAGCCTCTCAAGACTCCACGGCATCTACATCATCAAAGACGGCACCCAAACCTACAAAGTAAGCTTCTAAGCCTACACAGAGATTATAATTGCAAAAAGATTTCAGATTGTTCTCCCCGTGAGAGCAAACTGAAACCTTTACTGCATTTTAAAGGTGGCGCATAAAAAACGTTATTCGTCAGGGCAAAAAGTTTCGCGCAAGCACACTATAATCGCCTCACTACCGCAAAAACCAAGGCTATCTTTGGATGGTTACACGCAAATAGCCCTATCGTTGCTGAAACACTATAGGGCCTTTTCGCGTGCGCGCCGTACGAAAATTACGTGAACACCGTACGATGCGCACCGAAAACATAGGCTGCTTCGTGCAAAGACATAGCGTATTATTTAGCGAAAGTCTCTGACTGAACAACGACGTAGCTCCTTTCGGAAGATCTCCTTGAAAGCTCCCAGGCTCTTGTCAACCACCACAACATTGATGGTACCCGCCCCTATCAAATATTTCATTGCGTATAACTTTTCTTTAGGCAAAGAGCAACACTTTGCTTTTTTTGTATCTTTGCACCGACATTAGTCCGCAAACGACAAGCACAATGGAAACAAAGCCGCAGCCCGAAATTCGCCATTACGACGACGGCACAAAGAGCGCACTACGCCATGCTGTGGTCTATACGCAACTGCGTTTCTACCAACGCAGCGATGTGCTCTATCAACTCACGCAGCACTTTTGCCAACGCTTCCTACCACGCTTCGGCGACCGCACCGTTGATCAAATGGTGCAAGCAGCGCGTAGCACAAAGCAAAATATTGTAGAGGGGAGTAGCGACGCACAAACCTCCGCCGAAATAGAACTGAAACTACTCGGCGTGGCACGCGGCAGCAACCAAGAACTATTAGAAGACTATCAAGACTACCTCAAGCGAAATGGACTGAAAGAATGGTTCGGCAAAAGCGCACGCTTTGACCGCTTGCACACCTTTTGCAAAAGCCACAGCAAGTACGAGGACTATCAAGACCTCCTTCCACGTCTCAACGACGAGGAATTAGCCAACATGGCGCTCTGCCTCTGCCACCAAGTAGATAAAGCCCTCACAAAATACATAGAGCGCAAAGACCGCGAGTTTACCACCGAAGGCGGCATCCGCGAACGCATGACAGCTGCCCGACTCGGACAGCGCGAAACGCAACGACAAACCATCGAGCGACAAGCCCGCGAAATAGAAAACCTAAAACAAGAAAACGCCCAACTACGCGCCGCCCTCGCAAAAGCCAGACAAACAGCGAGACTGGAAAATCTGGAAAATCTGGAAATTCCAGATAACCCATAATCCGAACACGCTAATTCTTGAGCACTTTCTTGTCGCCCACTACATAAATGCCCGCTGGGAGAGGCGAAGTTACAAGCCTGCCTTGAAGGTCGTAAGTCTGTGAACGGGCAGACTGAGCAAGAGAAAGTGATGTCATGCCTGTAGGGGTGACGGGCTGCAGATGAAGCAAAGAGGTAGCTGTGCGACGACTGCCCACCAGCACACAGGCTTCTGCCCAAGCCACGTCGGGCGACATGCAAGCACCCGTGGCTGCGTCGGTAAGATAGTAGTTCTCGCCACTCTGATAAAGGTAATAGTCACTGCCCGATGCACTGAACGTATAGGCGGGATAGCCAGCCGTGGAAGGCGTGCTGCTAAGATAAGCTCCGTAACGGCTGTCGGAGAGGTTGGCGAGAAGCACGTTCTTTAAGCGTACAGCTCCTTCTACTGAAGGCGATGTTTCAAATTGCCAAAGATAGGCATCGTCGTCGGCCTTGAGCGCAGCACGTTTGAGGCGGTATCCGCTGTAATCAGAATTGGGCACGGTGAGGCATAGCCCCTCTGTGTCGGCTACGCTATACCATTTCTCTGCATTGGTAAGCCGATAGGTGGCGGTGAAGTCGGGCTGCGAGAGCACATACACATCAGGTTGCCAAGCGGAAAAGTATTTGTCGTAAAGTCGGCGCACGGTTTCTATCTCATCGCCCACGGCTTCGGCTGTGAATGTGCCGTAGGCATAGGGCGCACCTTCGGGCAGATAGCCACTACCTATGCCACTTACGCCAGTGGCGAAAGGCCACTCGTAGTTGGTGAACCACTGCTGCGCAACAAAGTTGCGAGCCACGAAACCCGCCCAACGCGGATAGTAGTAGGACGACAAGAGTCCTTGCCACTCGCGATTGGCATAGTCGTGGAGTTTGCCTGTTTCGCACTGAGCACGATCGCCCCACGTGGTGAGCAACATGCGGGCATTCTTTTCGTAGAGTGCCTTCTCTTCATCAGTTTGCCCAAGGGCACGCGCCATTTCGATCCAACGACCTAAGCGGAATTCGGTGCGTGTGCCAAGCAAGGTGTCTTGGTCAAGTATGAGTTGTAAGAAACGTTTACTGATGGTACGGCGCGTAGCTGCGACATTGGTGTTTGCAATGCTGTCGAGCGTTTGTTTGCCGTAGTCGACCATCACTTGTCGCATCACGTCAACAAGGTCGTAGCGATAGTTGTTGTTCTCGGCAAGGCGGTTGCTGAGAGAGAGCATTTCAAAGAGCGCGGTACGAAGTTCGTTGAAGTCCCAATACCATGACGACTGTGCCCATGTGCTCACCACACCAGGCGATGTGGCAGGACGCATCAGAAAGACACTCTCGGTTGTACCTTGTTGCTTGTTGGTAGGACAATTGTAAATGCCCGTTGCAAGGCGTTTCCAAGCACTGAGCATCGTAGCGAAAGTCTCTCGGTCGGCTTCAGGACTGAGCCCATAGCGCATCTTTACATAATCTTCAAGCCACGTATTGAGCGTATAAGTCTCATTGGCCCATGGAAGTGCATATATTAGGTCGTAGAGCACAGCGTTATTCTCTATTCCTTCGGGAAGTGTGCCCACACCCTTGAAGTTGCTTGAAGAAGCAAGCGCTTGCGCACCATAATAACATGATATGATACGCTCCATACGACCGAAGAGGCCCACGTTGCCGCCGAAGTTGCTGGTGTGTCCCCAAATCCAATCGTGCTTCTTGCCCGAAGCATCGCTGTTGTTGCCGCCACACTGTGTATCGGCGCTGCTGTCGCCGTGGAGGTCGAGAATGAGCAAACGCCCTGCAGGAACGGTGCGTGTGAGGTAGGTGCCAGGATTTTCCTGCCAATGCTGAGCCACCCAAATAGCCTCGTTGTCGTATGCCAGCAACGCATCGTACATAGCCTGTACGCTCTGCGCTGGGGTGCTGACCCCAGAGGGGACACCGCCTTCGTGGAAGGGGTCGATGGCATAATAGTGTGTGGAAAGCACGTCGCCAAACACGCGTTGCATGGCCGCATAGTACTGGGCAGCAAACTCACGCAAGCGATCGTTGTTTTTCACAAAGTAAGGACGCTCAAAAGCATTCCACGAACCACCACTCACGATGTCGGCAGCAGTCCAGGCTGTGACCTTCTCTGCCGCAGCAAGCGAGAGAAAGTTTTTGGGCACCATACCTACGTAGCCTGGCACGACGGGCGTCATGCCAAATTCGCCAAGACGCTTGAATATTTGCTTGGCCAAGGCTTCGCGCTGCGTGAACCAACTTTCAGGTTGAGGTCCGCCCCAAGCCGTCATATTGTTCATAAAGAACCAACCATAGTAGGCACTGCCCGTAACAAATTCGTTCACCCCATCGAGCGAAGCATAGCCATAACCATTGATAAGCACGTCGCGCCACACACATTCCATGCCTGTGATAATCAAGGGCAGGTTGATGCCGTGCAGAGCCATCCAGTCGATCTCCTGTTGCCAGCGCTTCCAGCCCCAGAAAGCCATGGTATAGGAATGTGTGCAGAAGTTGAGGTAGTAACGATAATCGGCACAGCAAACATGCGTCTCGGGCGCGCAAGCAGGCAACACGCTTGGTAAGCGATCAGAGGGATTGTTCCATGAAATGTCAATACCAGCATAGTGCTGAATATACCAGTTGATACCCGTTGCAATGCTTACATAATTGTTGCCAGACACTGTGATCGTTGTTCCGTCACAGGTCAATGTAAACTGGTCATTGTCGCTCTCGGAAAGAGACCAAGAAAACCGCTGAGCATCTCCATTTTCGGGCAAAATGCGCCCCAACAAGTCGGCGATGGGGTCGGCAAAAGCTGTCGCGCTCAATACGAGTGCGAAAAAAAATGAAAGTATGCGTTTCATAAGAACAAAAGAAGTAAAAGTCAATACTTATTGGACCAAGGCACAGCGCGGCGGCTAAGATCGGTAGTGAGGATAGATAGTCGGCGCAAAAAACTTGTATAGTCGCGCTGTGGCTGAAGCGACCAAGCCACTTCGGCCAAGGCTTGCGAGCGCGGGAAAGCCATATAACTGATACGCTCCGTTTCGGGCATACATTCGCTCCACAGCGTGCCAGCAACGCCGAAGAGATTGTTGCGTTCAAAATCGTCGCCCTTGCCCCAAGTAGGATCTAAGCTATAAACTTTCTGCAAAGGCGTGGCGTGCATGCCCCAGTTTTTGTCGGGCAAGTCGCCTTTTTCCATGGGATAGTCAAAGTAGCAAAACTCGCCAGGGCAGAGCAGGATGCGCGCCTTGTTGCGAATAGTAGCATCAATGGCCAAAGCCGTCTTACCATGCCGCCAAGCATAGGTCACGCAGCCTTCGGGGATGTTGTGAAAGTCTGTTTCGTACCAGAAGAGCGGTGTCTTTCCGTACTTGATTTGCAACGTGTCGATTATTCGCGCAAACATATATTCTTGCAAGCGCCAATTCTCTTTACCATCAAGTGTGAACCCCAAACGTGAAGCCTGGGCCTGACAGTCGGAACAATGCGTCCAGCAACCCAAAGCGGGGTGTCCAGCTTCGTCACCACCCAAATGGAAGTAGGGAGCAGGAAATATGGCACACATTTCACCGATAACTTTGCCAAGAAATTCGTAAGTACTCTCGCGACCTGCACAAAGCAGTTCATTGGCCACACCGCTACGCGTGCGAATAGGCAAAACCTTAGTCGTATCGCACGTCAACCAAGGCAGCGCATGAAAAGCGGCTGTTTGATGGCCAGGCATCTCGATTTCGGGAATGAGCATAACGTGCCACTTCTGGGCAAAAGCCACAAGGTCGCGAAGTTCGCTTTGGGTGTAGTAGCCAGGGCTCTGTCGATGCATGTCGTCGAGCGAAGGACGAATGCTACTTTGCTGCACCAACTCGGGATAAGCTTTCACCTCTACGCGCCAAGCTTGGTCGTCGCAAAGATGGAGCTGCAACATGTTGTACTTGAGATAGGCCATCTCGCGGATAATGTCCTCGATACCACGGACGGGAATGAAGGTACGGGCGGGGTCGATCATCAACTGGCGAACGGCCAAGCGCGGTGCATCTTCAATATGAAGCGGTTGTACCACGCGGCACACTCCACTTTCGCCAGCATTGCTGAGCAATACTTGGCGCAACGTCATGATACCATAGAAAATACCTGCCGTACTTCCGCCTATGATTTTCAGTCCATCCTTATTGATATCAAGCACGTAGGCCTCAGGAGCCAAACTTTCATCAACGTCAAGGCAAGGCATATAACGCTGAGCACCACGTGGACGCTCATAGTCCGAAAACTCTTCAAGCACTTCGTTGAGCTGTTCGTATTCGTCAGCAAACATGCCCGCTCCCGAAAGCAAAGGCAAGCGACTAAGCACCAGTGGTTCACCTTCGCCGTGTTCTACCTTTGCAGGCATGGGGATAAGTGCAAGCTCTGCAGGCGGAGTGACTGCCTGCGGTTCGTCCACACCAAAGAAGCGACACCATACGGGAGCCTTGCGATAAGCCTCTTCACAGCCAGCGGGCACTTCAAGCTTAACATTCTTGAAAACCTCATCCTTGAAAGCCGTTGGACTGAGGACGGGAGGAACTGTGGCACGAATGCGAATCGTATTCAGCCACACAGATTTTCCAAAAGCCTCAGCCTCAATCGTATCGATCGAAGCAGGAAGGTCTATGGCAGGAATACGAAAACTCATATAGAACGCTCCGCGCCCGATGGTTTGAACACCTTCGGGGATGGTTAGCGTGTCGCGCAACTCTAAAAGGCGAGAGAATGCCCACGGACCAATACGCGTCAACGTGCTGGGCAGGACGATTTGCTTCAGTTTATTACACCCCTGGAAAGCTCCTTCGCCAAGTGTCTCAACACCTTCAGGGAGGACAAGAGTACCAGTCAAAGAGGTACAACGATAAAAGGCATAGCGGCCTATATGCTTCAAGTTATCTGGCAACAACACCTGCTTGAGATGCTTTGCAGCAAAGAAAGCGTTGTCAGGAATAGCCGTCACGGATGCCTGATGCATATCCAAAAGTGCCAAACGCCCACAGACTTCGCGCAACTGACGGAAGTCGGAATTGGCATCATTAGTCAGCGTTCCCGTCAAACGCAAAGCGGTCACGGTGTCTTTCATTTCCTGCGGCAAAGATCGCACATCTGGGGAAGATACGTATTGCGCCTTTGCTCCGACTAATAAGCAAAGGACATAAAGCCATACCAAGAAAGTCCTACTCATAGTAATAAAAGGGGAGAATGATTAAGTGCTCTGTGTTGTGCTTACGATGCGTGTGCCATCGGGCTCCACATGTATATATATATATACGGTATCGTCGGGGAGAAGAGCTTCGGCTACCTCGGGCCATTCCACAAAACAAGGAGAACCACTATAGAAGTACTCCTCAAGTCCCATGTTAGAAGCCTCAGCGGTATTCTTTAGTCGATAAAAGTCAAAATGAAAGACAGAATCTAAAGAACCTGCACAGCGATATTCGTTCACAATGGAAAACGTTGGTGAATTGACCGTGTCAGTCACACCCAAGGCCTCACATACCGAGCGAATAAACGTAGTTTTACCTGCTCCCATGGGTGCGACAAAGGCAAAGACCTTATGCCCTTCCATTGCAGCCACAAACTCCTTGGCAGCAATCGACAATTCTGCGGGAGAAGGGATGCTTATCGTCATCGTCCAGCGTACATCCTTTCGTAATACTGCTGGTAGTCACTACCACTGACGGCCTCTACCCATTCACGATTGCGCAAGTACCAAGCCACAGTCTTGCGAATACCCGTCTCAAAGTCGGTTTCAGGATACCAACCAAGGTCGTCCTTGATCTTCTGAGGGTCAATGCCGTAGCGAAGGTCGTGGCCCAAACGGTCGGTGACGTAGGTAATGAGCCCTTCACCGATCCACGTCAAATCATTGCGTTTATCTTCGGGAAGGAGTTCGCGCAGAGAAGCATCTTTTTCCATCTCTTCACGCACGAGCTGAAGAATTGTGCGCACAATGACGATATTCTGACGCTCATTGTGTCCACCTACATTGTAAACGCACCCTGGCTTGCCCTCGCGCACCACCATGTCAATGGCTTTGCAATGATCTTCTACGTAGAGCCAGTCGCGAATGTTCTCACCCTTGCCATATACAGGGAGTGGCTTGGCTTTAAGGATGTTGCCCAAGATAAGCGGAATGAGCTTCTCAGGGAATTGATAAGGGCCGTAATTATTGGAACAACGCGTGATGCTCACTGGCAAATGGAACGTATCGCGATATGCTGCCACGATGTGGTCGGCACTGGCTTTTGAAGCGCTATAGGGGCTGTGCGGATCGAGCGGAGTTGTCTCCATAAAATAGCCTTCCTTGCCCAAGGAGCCATACACTTCGTCCGTACTCACTTGGTGATAGCGCACTCCATCACGATAGGTTGGGAAGCCGTCTGCGCCTTTTCCCGTCTGCCATGCTCGTTTTGCGACTTCTAACAGTGTTTGTGTGCCAAGAATGTTGGTCTGCAGGAACAACTGCGGATTTTCTATGCTGCGATCCACATGGCTCTCAGCGGCGAAGTTCACCACAACGTCAATGTCAAAGTCCTTCATCAAGCCGTCAACAAGCTCTCTGTCGCCAATATCGCCGCGAACAAAAATGCAACGCTCGCCGTCAATGTCTGAGTCAATCGTACCCAGATAGCCTGCATACGTCAGCAAGTCAAGGCAAACCAAGCGTACATCTTCGTGACGCTTCAACATATATTTCACAAAGTTCGCGCCGATAAATCCTGCTGCGCCAGTAACGAGATAGGTTTTCATACGTGTTTAGTTTGTTTTTTAAAGAAAAGTCTTTTACGTTAGGATTTGGTTATGTTTTCGAAGCAAAAGTACATACTTTTCAAAGAACTACACGCAACTTCGCACAAATTCCTTGTAATTTGTTTGGCGAAAACATGTCTTTGCACTACCTTTGCACCGCTTTACAAGAAAAGTAAGCTTTGCAACAAAGCACTCTGCCTTTCTTCGCGAAGCAACATGGTGTCTGTAGTTCAGTTGGTTAGAGCGTCAGATTGTGGTTCTGAATGTCGTGGGTTCGAGTCCCATCAGACACCCTCACAAAAGCAAGCGTCTCGCTTCCATATTGGTTGTGAGACGCTTTTCTTTTTACTCTCAATCGGTTTGAGCTCACTTTTGATCAAGAGCGTGACGCGGGTAGTCAAGGGTGTAGTGCAAGCCGCGACTTTCATGACGCTCAAGGGCTTGGCGGGTGATGAGATAGCCCACGTTGATCATGTTGCGGAGTTCGCAGATATCACGAGTGGCTTTGACGCGTTTGAAGAGTTCTTCGGTCTCTTCGTAGAGAATATCCAGACGTGTCCATGCGCGATGCAAACGTAGGTTGCTCCGCACGATACCAACATAAGCAGACATAATCTGCCCAACTTCTTTCACGTCTTGAGCTACAAGAACTTTCTCTTCGTTGGTCATGGTGCCTTCGTCGTTCCATTCGGGAATTTGGTCGTTGAAGTCGTAGTCGTTGATATGATCAATGCTATGAGCGGCAGCGCGGTCGGCATAAACTACGGCTTCTATGAGACTATTGCTGGCCAAGCGATTTCCGCCGTGCAATCCCGTACGACTACATTCTCCGAGAGCATAGAGTCGGTGAATACTACTCTGCCCATCAAGGTCCACCTTAATGCCGCCACAAAAATAGTGCTGACAAGGAACGACGGGAATGTAATCGCATGTAATATCAATGCCGATGCTCAGGCACTTCTTGTAGATATTCGGGAAATGGTGACGAGTTTCGTCAGCGTCTTTGTGGGTAACGTCAAGACAAACGTGGTCTAAGCCATGGATTTTCATTTCACGGTCAATGGCACGTGCCACGATGTCGCGCGGGGCAAGCGATAAGCGCTTGTCGTATTTCTGCATAAACTCTTCGCCATTGGGCAAACGAAGAATGCCACCATAGCCACGCATGGCTTCGGTAATGAGATAGGCGGGATGCTTTTCGGCGGGATTGTAGAGTGCTGTGGGATGAAACTGCACAAACTCCATGTCCTGCACCGTGGCTTTGGCACGATAGGCCATCGCAATGCCGTCGCCTGTGGCTATTTCGGGATTTGTAGTACTGCTATATACAGCTCCGACTCCGCCCGTTGCTAATACTGTGACGCGAGAAAGAATTGTATCAACCTTGCCCGTATCGGGGTCGAGCACGTATGCCCCGAAACATTCTATGTCGGGCGTGCGCCGTGTGACTTCTATGCCCAAATGGTGTTGTGTGATGATTTCCACGGCAAAGTGATTCTCAAGAACGGTGATACGCTGATGACGACGCACAGCTGCCATCAGTCCGCGCTGTATCTCAAAACCCGTGTCGTCTGCGTGATGCAAGATACGAAACTCGCTGTGCCCGCCTTCCCGATGAAGGTCGTAAGTGCCATCCTCTCGCTTGTCAAAGTTTACACCCCACTTAACTAAGCGTTCAATAGCTGCTGGAGCTTGTTCTACGACTTGCCGCACGGCTTCAGGGTCACTGATATAATCGCCGGCCACCATGGTGTCGTGGATATGTTTTTCAAAGTTATCGACTTCAAGATTGGTCACACTGGCTATACCACCTTGAGCCTTGGCTGTATTGGCCTCGTCGAGCGTAGTCTTGCACACCAGGGCGACTCGTCCTTTGCCAGATGCAGCTACCTGAAGGGCATAGCTCATACCCGCCACGCCACCGCCTATAACGAGAAAGTCAAATTTGCGTATCATGATTGCTTACTTTTTTCTTGGGCGCAAAAGTAAAAAGTTATTCTGACTTTTAGCGTTTTATCTTTATCCTTTATGCGCACAAGGAGGCACCACGCTCTCAAATGATAGGCGGCGACTCGGCAAAAAAAAATGAACAAGTTTCTTTTCTCTGCGCTCGCCTTGCACACTTTGCTTCGCGAAGATAGGCGGCGGCTCGGCAAAGAAAAATGAACAAGTTCCTTTTCTCTGCGCTCGCCTTGCACTATCTTTGCACGCTGAAACAAGCTTCTGGCTTATACATATTTGTATGATTGATACTCTCTTCAAGTTTTGTTGCGGCGTGATGGAAGTGATGGCTGTGCTCACGGGCTACACTTATAAGGAAATAAATACCATTTGCTTCATTTACCTGCAACCTGCTATCCTCACCTTTACAGCAGCTTTGCCCATGCTGTTAATGATTTATAAGCTTTGGAAGCAACGCACCCCTAAACGCTTTGCTATTACCGCTGCCACAGTCTTGTGGTTCTTGCCTTTTGCTTTCGGTACACTCAAATTGTGGAATCATTACGAGGGTTCCATGACTGAGGCTTTTGACAAATCTATTGACGACCTTAACTGGCTTGGAAATGCAACGGGCTTAGGTTATGAGATGGTAAACATCTTGCTCTTCATTGTTGCTTTCCTTTTCTTCTTTTTGCTGAATATATTCTTTTTTACTCTTCTGAGAAACATAGTACTCGACGCGCCTAAAGTGCGCCGCCGTAAGAAAGCTAAGAAATAATACTTATTCCGATATGAAACAATACAACTTGCTGAACAACGTGCTGGGCTGGGTGGCTTTTGCTATTGCAGCTTTCACGTATTGCTCGACGGTGGAACCGTCGGCCAGCTTCTGGGATTGCCCTGAGTTTATCTCAACAGCCTATAAACTTGAAGTAGGACACCCGCCAGGCGCACCTTTCTTCATGCTGACTGGCAACCTCTTCACACAGTTCACCAGCGACCCTATGCAGGTAGCTCTGATGATCAACGTGATGTCGGCCTTGCTTAGTGCGCTCTGCATTCTATTTCTTTTCTGGACCATCACGGCTTTGGCAAAAAAGCTATTGGTAAAGGAGGGCGAGGCGATCTCACTGGCACAATCGCTACTCATTATGGGTTGCGGCTTAACAGGAGCGTTGGCTTACACATGGAGCGACACGTTCTGGTTCTCAGCCGTAGAGGGCGAGGTATATGCCTATTCTTCCATGTTCACGGCCTTAGTTTTTTGGCTCATTCTGAAATGGGAAGCACGTGCCGATGAACCAGGGAGCGACCGATGGTTAGTGCTAATTTTCTACCTTACAGGCCTAAGCATCGGTGTGCACTTGCTCAACTTGCTCTGCTTGCCAGCCATCACGTTGGTGTATTGCTATAAGAAGAAGCCCGAAATGGGACTGAAAGGTTCCTTAGTGGCTTTGGCTATTAGTTTCTTGCTCATTGCTGCCGTGCTTTATGGCGTTGTGCCTGGCATTGTAAAAGTAGGCGGTTGGTTTGAACTCTTCTTTGTCAACACTTTGGGCATGTCGTTCAACAGTGGTTTGGTGGCTTATATCATCGTACTCGTTGCCGTTGTGCTTGCTGCGATATGGAGCACCACACGCAAAGACCGCAAGTTGATCAACGTCCTGTTTCTCGCCAGTGTAGCCTTACTTGGTATTCCATTCTTTGGTCATGGCTTTCTCTCGGTTATTATTGGTCTCGTTGTTTTAGTAGTGCTCTACTTCTTGCTTCAGTTCAAGCACGGCAAGGAATATCTTTTGCGCAAACGTGCGCTGAACACGTCCTTGCTCTGCATGCTGATGCTGATGATTGGCTACAGCACGTATGCCCTCATCGTGATACGTTCCACAGCCAACCCACCTATGGACCAAAACTCACCCGAAGACGTGTTTACGCTGGGCGAATACTTAGGACGTGAGCAATATGGCGACACTCCCCTTCTCTATGGTCCAGCGTTCTCATCTCAACCTGTTGAGATGAGCAAGAAAACCCGTTGGCAGAAGCATGAAAAGGTCAATGCCAACGAGCCTGATAGCTACGATGAAGTGGAAATCACCGACAACTACGTCTATCCTTCGGCCATGAAGATGTTCTTCCCGCGCATGCACTCGGCGATGCATACCAAAGCCTACGACCAGTGGCTCGGTGGGGTTGACCTGCAGCTTGTTGATGGCGAATACAACGGACGCTATTATCAAGGTGAAATGCCATCGCAGCTCGACAACTTCCGTTTCTTCATCTCTTATCAAATCAACTTTATGTACTGGCGCTACTTCATGTGGAACTTCGCTGGACGTCAGAACGACATTCAAGGATTTGGAGAGAAGGAACATGGCAACTGGATAACGGGCATTTCCTTCATTGACAATGCCCTTTATGGCGATCAAAATCTGTTGCCCGACGATCTGAAGAACAACAAAGGCCATAACGCATTCTATTGTCTGCCTCTGATTTTGGGACTCATCGGTCTGTTCTGGCAAGCCTACCGCGGCAAACAGGGCATTCAGCAGTTCTGGGTAGTATTCTTCCTCTTCTTCATGACGGGTTTAGCTATTGTCCTCTATCTGAACCAGAAGCCACAAGAGCCCCGTGAGCGCGACTATGCCTATGCTGGTTCGTTCTATGCTTTTGCCATCTGGATTGGTTTGGGTGTAGCTGGTGTGGCTCAGCTCTTGCGTCGCTTACTGAAGAACGACATGGCTGTGGCAGCCATCGCTAGTGTGCTGGGCGTGATAGTTCCTTTGCAGATGGTTTCGCAAACCTGGGACGACCACGACCGCAGCGGGCGTTTTGCCTGCCGCGACTTTGGCAAAAACTATTTGTCGTCGTTGCCTGAAAAGGGTGGTCCCATTATCTACACCAACGGCGACAACGATACGTTCCCTCTTTGGTATGCTCAAGAGGTAGAAGGCTTCCGTACAGATGCCCGCGTGTGCAACCTTTCTTACCTGCAAACATCGTGGTACACCGACCAAATGGTACGTCCCGCCTACGACTCTCCATCGCTGCCCATTGACTGGGAAACCTATCAGTATGTGGACAACATGGGCTACGACTACTTTGTCATCAAGCCCGAATATCGCAGCGAACTTGATGCTATCAAGGCGAAAAATCCTAATATCAATCCTTATAGCTTGCTCTACATCATTGACAACTATGTGCGTCCTGGCAAAATCCGCGACGGCGAACATATCGTTATTCCCACCGATAGTGTCGTTGTTCCTGTCAATAAGCAAAATGTCATTGCCAGTGGCATGACCTTGCCCAATGGTAAAGACAGTATCCCCGACTACATCACCATCTCTTGGGCTGGCCAGCGTGGCATCACCAAGAGCACCATGATGGTCTATGAAATGTTGGCTCGCAACGATTGGAAGCGTCCCATTTTCATGAGCGTTACCTTAGGACAAAGCAACTATGCTGGTTTAGAGAAATACCTCGCACTTGAAGGTCTTGCCTATCGCATCACGCCGTTCCAATGGAACCAACAAGTTGATGTTGACAAAATGTACGACAACATGATGAACCGTTTCCTTTGGGGCAATGTGTCGTGGGAAGGAATCTATCTGGACGAAACGAACATGCGCATGTGCCGCACGCACCGCCACATGCTGGGTATGTTGGCCAAGGCTTTGTTGGCTAAAAGCGATAAGAAACGTGCTAAAGAGGTTATGGATAAGGCTAAGAAGGAGCTACCCTTTGCGACCATACCCGTAGAGTTCTCTGACATTGATATGGCCGACAGCTGGCTTGAAGTAGGCGACAAACAGTCTGCTGCCGAGATTTATGCCGCTATTGCTCGTCAGTCTTTGAGCATGTTGCGCTGGATGAACTCCTTCTCGGAAGAATACTTGTTCAATAACCTTACCGAAAAGTGCTACCGCGAGCTACAAATTTCCTCCATGGCTTTGGACGGTCTCAAAGATTGTAGTTCACCTCAATATGCAGCATTTGAGAAAGAGTTCAACGCCATTACCACACTACCAGCAGGCCGCGCCGCCATGGAAGTCATCCAACAACAGATGCGCCAAAGTGAACAAACCGTCCCAGCCGCAAGTAGCGCATCACCCTTTGGATTTTAGTATGATAAGCCAACGGGAACTGGCATATTGAGAGAAGGTCTCTATATTCAAATATCCCGTACTGTACCTCTGTGCTGTACGGGATATTTACTTTCAAAGGTATTTTTTATTAGGAAAACTTCCCTATGTTCATTGAGCAACCTGCCCCCTACTTACGTTGGATTTATCCGCACGCGCTGTGGCGGATGGATCGCTACGACCAGAGTGTTTATCTCACCTTTGACGATGGTCCTATTCCCGAGGTTACGCCTTGGGTGCTTGATGTGCTGAAACACTATGGCATCAAAGCCACGTTTTTCATGGTGGGTGACAATGTTAGGAAGCATCCAGAGGTGTTTCAAATGGTGAAAGACGGCGGGCATCGGCTCGGCAACCATACGTTCCACCACATTGGTGGTTTCCGCCACGGTGTGGGCAGCTACCTTCGAGACGTTGAGGAGGCAAACAAACTCATCGGTAGCAATTTGTTTCGTCCGCCCCATGGTTGGATGAAGACAAAGCAATACCGTGGTGTGAGGAAAGCGGGCTATCAGATTGTGATGTGGGACCTCGTCACGCGCGACTATTCCAAACGGCTCAACGGCCACGACGTACTGCTCAATGTGCGAAACTATGCCCGCCCAGGAAGTATCATTACTTTCCATGACTCGCTCAAGAGCCTCGACAAGTTGCTCTACGCTTTGCCCCGATCTATTGATTGGCTACTGAGCAAAGGCTATCAGTTCAAAACACTCTGAACAATCCAATGTCACAAGCTATGATTATTACCAGCCTTCAAAACCCTATGGTGAAGCGCATCGCTTTACTCCAACAAAAAGCCTCTGAACGCCAGCTCGCGGGGCTATTTGCCGTTGAAGGACTCCGTGAAGTTGGCCAATGCCTTGCTGCTGGATACGAGATTGAAACGCTCTATTTCTGCCGCGACTATGTAGATGAACATACCGCTGAAAAATGGCAAAGCCAACCTTATGCTACGGAAGTATCGGCTCCTGTATATCAAAAGATGGCTTACCGCGGTGGCACTGAGGGCTTACTGGCTATAGTTAAAGACAAAAAGTTAAGGCTCACCGACTTGAAAACTGAAACGAAACCGCTCTATGTAGTGCTTGAGAGTGTGGAGAAGCCTGGCAACTTGGGTGCAATTCTGCGCAGTGCCGATGCCGCACAAGCCTCGGCTGTCATCGTTTGCGACCCTCGTTGTGACTTAGGCAATCCCAACCTTATTCGCAATTCGCTCGGTGCACGTTTCACGGTTCCTCTCGTGGCCTGCTCTTCTGGAGAATGTATCCAGTTTCTCAAAGAATGCCACGTGCAGATACTCACTGCTCAACTCCAAGACTCCCACCTCTACTATGACACCGACATGAGAGGAGCAACTGCACTTGTAATGGGAACGGAAAGCGAAGGATTGACCGACCAATGGCGACAGGCTGCCGACCACCACATTCGTATTCCTATGCAAGGGCGCATAGACTCGCTGAACGTAAGTGTCAGCACTGCCATTCTACTTTTCGAAGCCGTGCGTCAGCGACTCGCAACGCCCACTTTGTAATAATAAATCCTTATGGACGCCCGCACTCCCAGAGCACTGCAGATATGATTGAGGCCACAGCAAAAACTGTGGCCTCAATTAGTGAGTGACTCCGCAGGGATTCAAACCCTGGACCTTCAGAACCGGAATCTGACGCTCTATTCAGCTAAGCTACGGAGCCTTGAACATTAGAAGAAGCTATCTCCTATTTGCGAAGCAAAAGTACACAATTCTCTACAACTATAAAGCTACAACCTCAAAAAACACCCTTCAAGATAGTTCAAAGCGGTATAGGTTTGTTTCGCGAGGTTTGAAGCCCATCTTCTGATACAAGCTGTTTGCAGCAACGCGATGGGGTTGCGAGGTTAGGTTGAGGCTTTTGACACGAAACAGGCGGGCTTCGCATATCGCATGTTCAACAAGTCTTGCTCCATATCCCCGTCCTCTACAAAGCTCATCTACAACAACATCCTCCAGCCAAGCTTTAGCACCAGTGGGCGATGGGCATATACAGAGTGTATATGTGGCACAAATCTGCCCCGCTTCGTCCCGTCCAACATAAAGATGGGTTGTATTGGTGCTTATAAGCATAAGCAAATAGTCTTTCGTGGGGAGAACTGCTCGCTGAGACAGCTGGGGGATGAGGCGCGTAAAAGCCGCTACGATATCATCCGTTATTTGCATTACTTTTTCTATTTGCAACACATTCAGCATTGCCAACAGCTCTGCATAAGTTTTTTTCAGCACAGGATGCACAGCTTCAGAAGCAATCTCCACCAGGGGCTCAAGCACAAAACGCCGCTGAGCAATGTGGGCATGAGGCAAGGTGAGCCGTGGAGAGTTGACAATTTCCTCATCTAATGCCAACAGGTCAATGTCTATGGCTCGATCTGCATAATGGCTGTGTTGGGTCTTAGCCATGCGTCCCAATTGACGCTCAACGTCTTCGGCAATTAACAAGATTTCTTCAGCCGTTAACTGCGTGTCGTAAATTGCGGCTGCATTACAAAACAGATGCGGCGAAAAAAATCCCCACGGCCTTGTTTCAATGATGGAAGAAAGAATACGCAGCTTGCCTATTCGCTCAGCCAACATCGCTGCTGCTTGACGTATTTGCGCCTCGCGGTCTCCGAGGTTACTCCCAAAGGAAACAAACAGTGTCTTCATTCCACGATGAGCATCGCATCGCCGAAAGGACCAAACTGATAACCTTTCTTCACAGCAACTTTATAGGCATTCATCGTTTGCTCATAGCCACCAAAAGCTGTTGCAAGCATCAGCTGGGGAGTTTGTGGCAAATGGAAATTGATGAGTAAGGAATCGGCTACTCGGAAATCGTAAGGCGGATAAATAAACTTATTGGTCCATCCGTCGTACTCCCTCACACGGCCATACGTTCCTACAACCGCTGTCTCTAATGCACGCATTGTGCTTGAACCAATGGCCAAAATATGCTGCTCTTTATCCCGAGCTTCATTGACACGATTTACGGTTGCAGTATCAATGCGCATTTGCTCGCTATCGGTCTTGTTTTTAGACAAATCCTCCACGTCAGCACTTTGGAACTGGTTCAAGCCATTGTGGAAGGTTACATAAGCGGTGTCAATGCCCTTGATGTCAAGACGGGTAAACATTTGCTTAGAAAAATGCATACCTGCCGAAGGTGCGCACACAGCTCCTTCTTCCTTCGCAAAAATGGTTTGGTAACGCTCCAAATCCTCGGCCTCTACTTCCCTACCTACATAACGCGGAACAGGTGCTTCGCCCAGTCCGTAAAGCATTTGCTTGAACTCGTCATGGTCGCCCTCGTAAAGGAAGCGCAATGTACGCCCACGATTGGTAGTATTGTCTATCACCTCGGCGACAACACTGCCATCTTCGCCAAAAAAGAGTTTATTACCAATGCGAATTTTGCGGGCGGGATCTACGATAACGTCCCACAGATGGAACTCCTCATTCAGTTCTCGCAGCAAAAATACTTCAATGAGCGCTCCCGTCTTCTCTTTGTTGGCATAAAGCCGAGCTGGAAAAACACGTGTGTTGTTGAACACAAAGAGATCGTGCTCTTTGAAATAGTCAATGAGATTGACAAACTCCTTGTGTTCAATGTCGCCCGTTGAACGATGAAGCACCATCAGGCGGCATGTATCACGATTCAGTGCTGGATACTGTGCTATGCTCTCTTGAGGAAGGTTGAACTTGAATTGAGAAAGTTTCATTTCTAAAAAAAATAACCATTAGACAATCTATAATCGCATTCTCTCTTTACGCTTCGTCTATGCAGGCTTTTCTTCTGATAAAGCGGCTGAGGACTTGGAAGGAGCGAGGCTGCTAAGCCATTCTGGAAAATCTTCCAATTGGTGGCATCGCTCCACACGGACATCGCCTACGCGTGTGCGCCGCAATGATGTGAGATGGGCTCCACAGCCTAACGCTTCACCAATGTCGCGCGCTAAAGCTCGGATATAAGTGCCTTTTCCGCAGGTGACGCGAAGTATCACATCGGGCATGTCGTATTGTACGATCTCTATTTTTTCAATGTGTATGCGCTTGGCTGCAAGTGTCACGTCGCGACCTTTTCTGGCTAAGTCGCAAGCCCGATCGCCTGCTATTTTACAAGCGGAAAAAACGGGTGGCACCTGCAAGATATTTCCTTCAAAACGATGCAACACTTCTTCTATCATCTCACGACTGATGTGTTCCGTTGGAAACGTGGCATCTATGGGATGTTCCAAGTCGAAGCTTGGCGTTGTTGCTCCCAATCGCAAACCGGCCAAGTATTCTTTCTCGTGGAGTTGCAAAGCCTCGATCTGCTTGGTAGCCCGTCCGGTGCATACGATTTCCACACCCGTCGCCAAGGGATCAAGCGTACCAGCGTGGCCTACTTTAAGCTTCTTTACACCGAGATGCCTGCACAACAGATAGCGCACACGCGCCACGAGCTGAAACGAGGTCATCCGATACGGTTTGTCGAAAGCCAGTATTTCGCCTGCAAGGAAATCCACAAAAAGTTATAGTATTTAGAGACTCAAAACGATTGTTAACAGCCCAACAGCTACACAATAATAAGCGAAATAAATCAGTTTGCCTCTGCGCACAATGCCTATCATCCATTTGCAGGCTATTACGCCACTGACAAAAGCGGCCAAAAAGCCTACCAGTAGTGGCACAGTACCTATTCCATTAAAAGTTGCTTCCACGCCTTCGCGAAACACCTTAATGGTATCCAACAAGGCTTCGCCAAGAATTGGCGGTATTACCATCAAGAAAGAAAACTGCGCCATACTTTCCTTGCGATTGCCCAGCAGCAAACCCGTTGCTATCGTAGAGCCACTGCGACTAATACCTGGGAGCACAGCTAAAGCTTGAGCCAATCCTATGACAAAGGCATCCTTCAGGGATATTTCATCTTTTTGCCGAGGCTTAGCATAGTACGAAAAAGCGAGCAACGAGGCGGTCACAAGCAGACAGAGCCCAACGACAAGAAGGCCTGAACCGAAAATTTCCTCAACGGTGTCTTTGAAGAAAACGCCCACAATTCCTACGGGAATCATAGAAACGATAATAGCCAGCACATAACGCTGCTCCGCATTCATACGCTCCCACAGCACTGCGCTCCCCGAGGGAGTTGTAGCAGGAATACGACAGAACGAGCCGCGAATGAGCTTCAATATCTCATGACCGAGCACCACGATGGTGCTCAACACGGTTGCCACATGAACAGCCACGGTAAATACCAAGTTCTGATCGGCATCTACTCCCAATATGGCTGAACCGATTGTCAAGTGTCCACTACTACTCACCGGCAGGTACTCCGTCAATCCTTGCACCAAACCGAGCAAAAAAGCTTCAAGCGTTCCCATTGGCTTTATTTCTTAGTTAGGTTCACATCTGCATCATCGCCCTTACGGTTTGCTGGAAACAGGATAGCTGCTATCATCAACAAATATCCCACCAAGCACACCAGCGGGGCTACCTTCACGTGTAAAGCACTAAACACTTGGGGATTGAACTGCTCGGCTGAAGAGGCATCGCCAGCCATTAGCCACATTCCTATTACGACAATGGCCATAGCCACAGCCAATAAGATAAAATTGATGCGCGAAAACGCAAATTCTTTTTTCATAGATTATTTCACACGCTCTGTGCCACGGGCACAATTTTCCTAAAATCGGCGCAAAAGTACGAAAAAAGCGAGTTTAACACTCGCTTTTTCAAAACTTTATGCACGAAATCGCTATTTATTGAGCTTTTTTGTCTTCTTTCTGCAGTGCGATTATACCACTGGACTGCCCGTTTGCGCCTTGCGGTCAGTAGTAATAACGCTGAGTGTTCCGTCGGGGTTTTGCACGGAAAGCACCATGCCTTGGCTCTCTATACCACGCAGCTTGCGAGGCGGCAGATTGGCGATAAAACAGATGGTTTTTCCTATGAGTTCCTCGGGTTTATAGTGCTGTGCTATACCGCTAACGATGGTTCGGGGTGTGTCGGTTCCGTCGTTCAACGTAAGGCAGAGCAACTTGTCGGCTTTCTTTACCTTCTCACAGGCGGTGACTTCGGCGGTGCGAATATCGAGTTTTTCAAAATCCTCAAAAGCGATATCAGCCTTTACGGGCTCTGGCTTCCAAGCCGCTACCTCGCTCTTGGCTTTCATGTCCTGAAGTTTCTGAACTTGGGCTTCAACGGCGCTGTCTTCAATCTTTTCAAAGAGCAGTTCGGGCTTAGCAAGTTGCTTGCCTTCTTCCAGCAGGTTGATTTCTCCAAGACGGTTCCATTCCACCGACGTCATTCCGAGCATCGTGCGCAGACGCTGCGAAGAGAATGGCAGGAAGGGTTCAAAAGCGATGCTAAGGTTGGCCACAAGCTGCAAGGAGAGGTTGAGAATGGTTTTGACACGCTCGGGGTCGGTCTTTACCACTTTCCACGGTTCGCTATCGGCCAGATATTTATTGCCTATGCGTGCCAAGTTCATGGCTTCTTTCTGTGCATCGCGAAAACGGAAGTTTTCCAACAATCGTTCAAGCTCTGCCTTCACGCCTTGGAACTCAGCGATAACAGCTTGGTCCATTTCTGTGAGACAGCCCATGGCTGGCACACGACCTTCGTAATACTTATGCGTAAGCACCAGCGCACGATTGACAAAGTTGCCATACACCGCCACAAGCTCGTTGTTGTTGCGAGCTTGGAAGTCGCGCCAAGTGAAGTTGTTGTCCTTGGTCTCGGGAGCATTGGCTGTCAAGACGTAGCGCAACACGTCTTGCTTTCCAGGAAACTCACAGAGATACTCGTCGAGCCAAACCGCCCAGCCCCGCGAGGTGCTGATCTTATCGTCTTCGAGATTAAGAAATTCGTTGGCGGGCACGTTGTCAGGGAGAATGTAGCTACCTTCAGCCTTGAGCATCGCGGGGAAAACGATGCAGTGGAATACAATATTGTCCTTGCCGATGAAATGAACGAGCCGTGTTTCTTGGTCTTTCCACCAAGTTTGCCACGTGTCGGGGAGGATTTCGCGCGTGTTGGAGATGTAACCTATCGGAGCGTCAAACCACACGTAGAGCACCTTGCCCTCTGCTCCTTCAACGGGAACGGGTATGCCCCAATCAAGGTCGCGCGTCACAGCGCGAGGATGCAGGTCCATATCAAGCCACGACTTGCATTGTCCATATACATTGCTGCGCCATTCCTTGTGGTCGCTGAGTATCCATTGGGACAGCCACGACTGATGTTTGTCGAGCGGCAGAAACCAGTGCTTCGTCTTTTTCAGCACAGGTGCACTCCCGCTGATGGCACTCTTAGGATTGATGAGTTCGGTGGGCGAAAGATCGCGTCCGCATTTTTCGCATTGGTCGCCATAGGCTTGCGGGTTGTGACAATGCGGACACTCACCGGTGATGTATCGGTCGGCAAGGAAAGTTTTTGCCTCTTCGTCATAGTATTGCTCACTCTCTTGCTCCACAAATTCACCCTTTTCGTATAAAGTGCGGAAGAATTCTGAAGCCGTTTGTCGGTGCGTCTCAGAGGTAGTGCGGCTATAGATGTCAAAAGAAATGCCAAACTCTGCGAACGACTTCTTGATGATGTTGTGATAACGGTCCACAACCTGCTGTGGCGTAATGCCTTCTTTGCGAGCGCGAATGGTGATGGGTACTCCATGTTCGTCCGACCCACAAACAAAAAGCACAGGCCTTCCTTGAAGCCGCAAGTAACGTGTATAGATATCAGCAGGAACATAAACACCAGCGAGGTGCCCTATGTGTACACCGCCATTAGCATACGGCAGAGCAGCCGTAACGAGTGTGCGTTTGAACTCTTTCATAAAACCCTTTATTATAATTCGGCTGCAAAAGTAGTGAAAGGCGAGCGCAGAGAAAAGGAACTTGTTCTTTTTCTTTGCCAAACCGCCGCCTATGCTTCGCTATACAGAGCCATTAAAACGCAGGTGTCTCGCCTGCACAGTGGACTCTAATTTTGAGCCTACGCTCCTTGTCCCTACACAAAGGGGATAAAGAATGTTCTTTTTGTGGAAAGCGTTAACAGACATCCCATTTTGACGCGGCTTTTTCCCACTCTTTTCGCTACGAAAGTCGTATGTACGCAGACACGACAACGTAGGTTAGCGCGTGCACACCGTACGGTGCGCAAGTAATTTTCGTACGGCGCGCACGTAATTTTCGTACGGTGCGCACGTAAACTTCGTACGGCGCGCACGCAAAACATCCTATACTATGCGCGAAAAGCGTGCTCTCAAAAGGCACAGCGGACGCGCACACGTGGCTCGTGGGTCGCGGGTGTCCCGCCCGCAACAAAGTGCAAACAAAGGCGTGAACAAAGTGGGAGACACCAACGATCAACCGCCAACGCCTGGTCTGCTTTTAGTTTAACAGAAACGTAACGCCTGCTTACGGGCTGAAGCGCGGAGCTGTAGCTAATTTTGCATGCAGAAAGGAAACTTATTCAAAACAATATATTCTTATGGAGAATTCTACTGATTTCCTGGTGGTAGGTATTAAATTGCTTGGGGCACTGGGGTTACTCATCTTCGGTATGAAGATGATGAGTGAAAGTTTACAAAAACTGGCTGGACCACAGCTGCGACACGTTCTTGGGCGCATGACGTCCAATCGTGTGACCGGGATGCTCACAGGAGCCATGGTGACGGCGGCTGTTCAGTCTTCGTCGGCTACGACGGTGATGACGGTTTCTTTTGTCAGTGCAGGATTACTGACCTTGGCGCAGGCTATCTCAGTGATTATGGGTGCCAACATCGGAACTACGCTCACGGCGTGGATCATGTCGCTGGGCTACAACGTTGACTTGTCAATGGTAGTATTCCCCTCGTTCTTTATTGGTATGCTACTCATCTATAGCCGCAAACAAAGGAATGTGGGCGACTTGCTCTTTGGTCTGGCTTTTATGCTCCTCTCGCTGGTGATGCTCAGCACCACGGGTAAAGAAATGAATCTTGGTGACAACGAAGCGGTGGTGGCTTACTTTGCTTCGTTCGACACAGGGAGTTATCTTACGATACTTAGTTTCTTGTTTATTGGTACGCTAATTACTTGCGTGGTGCAATCGTCAGCTGCCGTGATGGCACTGACGATTTTGCTTTGCTCCTCGGGTGTGTTGCCTATTCAGCTGGGCATAGCCCTTGTGATGGGTGAAAACATCGGCACAACTGCCACGGCCAACATCGCTGCTCTCGGAGCGAACACGCAGGCGCGTCGGGCTGCCTTAGCTCACTTGGTGTTCAACTTGATAGGTGTCGTTTGGGTACTCATCTTGTTCTATCCTTTTACCGATTTGGTTTGCCAATTGGCAGGATACGATCCCGCTGCTGGTGGGCAGGTGGAGCGCTTGTCGGTGGTGCTGGCCATGTTTCATACGTGCTTCAATGTGACCAACACGTTGTTGCTCTTGGGCTTTGTGCCCCAATTGGAGCGATTGGTATGCCGCTTGCTGCCGATGAAGGACGAGCAACACGAAGAAGAACCTGTGTTGCGATACATTCAGAGCAGTCTGGTGCAGACACCAGAAATATCTGTGTTGCAGGCGCAGCGCGAAACGAGCCATTTTGCCCAGCGCGTGCAAGATATGTTTGCAGATGTGCGCCACTTGCTTGTGGAGAAAGAGCACGGGCATTTCTTTGAACTTTTCAACAAAATTGAACAGCAAGAAGACCATGCCGACCGCACCGAGGCGGCTATTGCCCAATATATGGAACAATTGGGCGACGACCATCTCAGTGACGGCACGAAGCGTAAAGTAGCTGTTATCCTGCGCGAGATTGGGGAACTCGAAAGCATTGCCGACGCTTGTTACAACATGGCTCGTACGCTTCGCCGTTTCACCCTCAAACATGCCGACGGAACCATGCCTTCGAGCTTACTCACGCCTTGGCAGATGCAACAGCTGACGGTGATGATGCAGCACGTTGACGATGCCCTGACGCAAATGAACCGTGTGCTTGCCGGTAAACGCGACCGCCAAAACGTGAGCCTCACCTTCCGCTTAGAAAATGATATCAATGCGCTTCGCGTGCGCTTGAAGTCCGACAACATTCGCGCCATCAATGAGCATCAATACGACTACAATCTGGGCACGGTGTTCATGGACCTTGTGTTGGAATGTGAAAAATTGGGCGACTACGTGGTCAACGTGGTGCAAGCACGCGCTGCAAATTAGGCTGCAACCAAACATTCGCTTCTGAAAACAAGAAGACTGAATAAACATAGCGGGCTTGGAACTGCGTTTGGTTCCAAGCCCGCTATGTGATAAAAGGTATCGCGTTTGTCTTATTTCATCCAAACTTTGCGTCCCGACACAATATATAGTCCTCTGCCCGGACGAAGAACGCGGCGACCTTGGAGGTCGTAAACCGCCATGGAGCTTGTGCCAACCATTGGCGCGGTGGTCAATCCCGTGGTTTCATCAATATATACCACACGCACCGTGGCGTGGCTGGCAACGGGGCTCAGCGCATCGATATTCTCAATGGTCTTTATGGCATAGCCATCAATAGTCGGAATGGTCGCGGTGAAGTCCTCACCAGCTTTCACCAGTGTCGTTACCGTAGGCGAAGCAGTGGTTTCGTTGTCGTAAACATATTCGGTGGTGACCAAGTAGTAGGGCTGTACGTGGTACTCATAAATCTTGTATGGGTGGCCATAAGTGTGCCAACCCGTGAACGATCCAGCCACGCCATCCCAGTATTGACTATTCGTGCCCTGGATTTCCCACACATCGCCGTCGTGGTGGGTGAAAGTGAACGTGTCGCCTTGGTCTGCCACATAGATTGCTCCGCTTTGAGTGAGGACGGGTATGTATTTGCCTGTCATTTCGTTCTTTACGCGGAAACAGTTTCCAGTAGTGCCTACGCGCTCAAGCGTCCATACGTAGTAGGGGTCCGTGCCTTCAATGGCGCGTGCCTGCATAATCTGCCCAGTCGAAGGATTAACATTGCGGTAACCAATGCGTTCGGTGGCGGAAGGAGATGTGTCATAGAAAACATAGCTATGACCATCCTCCAGATTGCTGACAGCCTCGCCCAGCTTTCTAACACCAGCAAGGGCATCTGTCTCGTAAAGAATGTTTATCACTGTATCGCGACAGGGACGGCCTTCGCAGTCAATGACGGTGGTGAGTGGTGTGTAGAAAGGCACTTCAGGCACTTCAGGACACATCGTGCCGCAGGAGCTGATATTCAACTGGTCGTTCTTAACTACAACTATAGCTCCGCGATTGTCGCGACCTATGATGTCTATGTTGTAACTGCTACGTCGGTAAGTAAGAAGCACATTGGATTCGTCCACCTTGGTTTGGTTTATCAGCTGGAAGCCGCGAATTTGTGGCATCTTTAGTTGCCCATCCAACTCCTCCTTGCTTCGCGAACAAGTATAAGTTCCGAGCGTCGTACCATCGGCTTCGTTCACACAAGTGAGCGTCAATACGGAAACGGGCACAAACTGCCAGCCCGTTCCCTGCGGACGAATGGCCGATGCCGAGGCTGCAATGGTTGCTGGGTTGGACGCTGAGGTGTGCGAAATGGGGTAATAACGCATATCGCTCCCTACAATTACGAAATCGCCCTCGTCGGGCAAGTATGTAATGGTGAGCTGAGTGGTTTGCGTCCCGACGAGATTTCCCAAGTTGCCCGTAGCACTACCTGCAGGTGAACCCACGAAACGAGCTGTGCCAACATTCTTCAGACGGAGTTTGGCGGTGTAGCCTTCACGGTTTGAAAACGATGTAACGGTCCATGCATCATTCGCATAGGCATTGTCGGTGTGTGTGAGATAGCTCGCACCTGTTATGTCGCAAAGCGAGCGACCAAGGAAACTTTCCGTAGTATTCGTTATACGATACGTACCATTAAGTTCGGGAAATACGAGGCTGGCTTTAGCTGCCTCAAGAGCCGTCTGAAATTGTTCGCGTGTAACACCTGAGGGTGTTGCCAGAAGAGCTTCAAGCGCAGCAACAGGTTCATAGGCAAAAAGTCCAGGTGCGCGTTCCTCTTCATCTACATACGTACGTGCTTGTTCTACGAAAGCGGCGGCTTCAGCTCGCAAATCCTCTGTACTGACTTCTACTTCAAAGGTTGGAACAAACGTCCACAAGCCACCATTACCGCTTGAAGGGTAATTGTAGAGATTGACGGTGTATTTGTTGCCCGACATTGCACAGTTCATCCACCAGTCGCCATTCTTGTCGCTACGAATAGAGTAGTAATAATAGTCGCCTTCTGCTCCAAAACCGTTATCACCCAGCGTGAAACTATAATACTTTGTAGAGGTGTCATACGACCACCGGCCACCTGTTCCGGCGGCCGATGCTGTAGGTTTTACCGAGCCATTAGGCGCGGTTTTGTTTACAAGAGCATATTTCCCCGAACCTCCTGGGTCGAGCTCAAAGGCCCAAAGCTGGGCATTATAGTTGCTCGCTCCTTCTTCAGCCGCGACGTTCGACCACAGCATACCTGCTGTAGCACCGTTAGCACTCATTGAAGAAAGAAGTGAAGAGCCTGCTTCTAATAGCTCTATCCTGCGCCCCGTGCGGTCGCCAGAGCCCTTTGATACCATGAAGTACCAAAACTTGGCATTGGCTTCCAAACCCGTTGACGACTTGGGAAGAACGGTTTGCGTGGTTTGCCCTGACGAGCCAAGCGTTGCACCATCGTATTCAAGGAACTGCGGATGATAGTTGTAGCCGCCCTTTTTGAGCATAGTCGTGTCGGCACGCATACGATCGCGGAACGAAGTCCAGTTCTTCCGTGCTTGGGGGGTCCACCCCGCTTCGGCAACAGCCATAAGTCGAGGTAAGGCTAGATATTCAAGATGTTCGGGCTCGCTCACATGTTCACACCAGAACGTGCCTTGCACTCCATAATAATACTGAGCAGCTGAGGTTGAAACACTGCTTGGAACGGGTACGTAATTGTACGTATTTTGCAGGGTGTTGTCGCCACCGCCAGCACCGTAGTCGTTTGTGGTGGGACGGCGGTTGATGTAGTATGAAGCTCCGCCGCTGTTGTATTCAGTAATAATCGCACGCAATCCGAGCGAAGCTGCTTTGGATGCGGCAGTTTGGCAGGGTGTCCAACAATATATCGTAGCTTCGCTCTCTTGGATGAGGCTCGTATTGGCACCACCAGCTGTGATTGCTTCGTTCCAAACGGCAATACGCTTGCCGAGCGTACGTAAGTGCTCGGCGATTATCTTTGTGAAGCGGCTTTGCAGTTGCGAATAGTTGGTCATGCCTTCGGCTTGATAAAGCGTGCGGCACTCGGCATTGTTCTGCCAAGCCGTAGTGGGCGTTTCGTCACCTCCCACGTGGAATGTCTCACAAGGGAAGAGCGGAGCAATTTCAGAGAGAATGTCCTTAGCAAACTGAATGGCACCATCATTAGCAACATTGAGCACATCCGTAGAAATACCGCCCGATGTCCAAACATTGTGAGAGCCACTCGGGTTGCAACTAAACTCGGGATAAGCTGCCATGGCTGCAGCTAGGTGACCAGGCATCTCTATCTCAGGAACGACTGTAATATGCAGGGCGGCTGCATACGCTACAACATCGCGAATTTCGGCTTGCGTATAAAAATATGGGCCATACTGAGCATTGGTCCAATACTGACCATACTTCAAGTCTGTATTCCAAGAATTGGTGCGCGTTGCTCCAACTGTAGTCAGCAAGGGATATTTCTTGATTTCTACGCGCCAGCCTTGGTCGTCGGTAAGATGCCAATGGAAATGGTTCATCTTATAATAGGCCATCAGACGAAGCATCTTCTTGATTTCGTCAACGGTAAAGAAGTGGCGGCTGCAGTCAAGCATAAAGCCACGATACGCAAAGCGCGGAGCATCGTTGATCGTCACTAAAGGCAATGCGTACACGGCTGTCAAATCGGCTTGCTCCAACAACACATTTGCGGGCAGCATCTTCTTGATACTTTGTAAGCCATAGAAAAAACCCGTAGCCGTTGTTGCTTCAAGCGTTATGCCCGTCTGAGCTACAGTCAGCTTATAGCCTTCGTCATCAAGGCGTGAAGTGCTAAGTTTCACTGCGATGGTAGGCGTTTCAGCACTTCCCACTGAAACATTCTTTCCAGTGGATTTCTTAAGTCCTTGGGCAAAGTTGTTCACCTCTTTAAGGATGTCATCGCTGAGTCCTGTAGCATCAATCGTGATGTCGGCTGGCAAGACAAATTCTCCCGTACGTGTTGACATAGACTTGGGCCAAGGCGTGAGATTTACGGTCTGAGCTAAGCCCATAAGCGTTACGACGCAAAATGCACTGAGCAGAGTAAAAAGTTTTTTCATTTCACAAAATTGGTTTAACGTTGTTGATTTGTTTTCAGAGCAAAAGTAAGAGATTTTATCCAATAGCTCACGCTTTTAGCACGAAAAACAATACTTTTGCAGCCGATTAAAACGTTTTTTTACTACGAATTCTTTATTCCTATGATGACAGCCAACGAAATTCGTGAAGCTTTTAAATCTTATTTCTCAGAGCACGGCCATCTTGTAGTGCCCAGCGCACCGATGGTTATTAAGAACGATCCAACGCTGATGTTCACCAATGCTGGCATGAACCAGTTCAAGGATATTATCTTGGGCAATGCTGAGCCTAAATGCCCACGGCAAACCGACTCGCAGAAATGTCTGCGTGTCAGCGGCAAACATAACGACCTTGAGGAGGTGGGGCGCGACACTTATCATCACACGATGTTTGAGATGCTTGGCAACTGGAGCTTTGGCGACTACTTTAAGCACGAAGCCATCCAATATGCTTACGAATTTCTGGTCAAGGTGCTTGGCGTAGATCCCAAGGTGCTTTATGTCACGGTGTTTGAAGGTTCACCCGAAGAGGGACTCGCACGCGACGACGAAGCCGCTGGCTATTGGGCTGAGTACTTTCCCGCCGATCACATCATCAATGGAAACAAGCACGACAATTTTTGGGAAATGGGCGACACGGGGCCCTGCGGTCCTTGCTCGGAAATCCATATAGACCTTCGCAATGAAGAAGAGAAGGCTGCCGTTAGTGGCGCAAGCCTTGTCAACAAAGACAATCCGCAGGTCATAGAGATTTGGAACCTTGTCTTTATGGAGTTCAATCGCATGGCCGACGGCTCGCTAACGTCATTGCCCAAAAAAGTCATTGATACAGGCATGGGCTTTGAACGTTTGTGTATGGTTATGCAAGGTAAGAAGTCGAACTACGACACAGACGTGTTCCAACCGATCATTCGCACGATAGAGAGTTTGAGTGGCTTGCGCTATGGCACTGACGAAATGGTCGATGTGGCTATGCGCGTTGTGGCCGACCATTTGCGCGCCATCAGTTTCAGCATCGCCGATGGTCAGTTGCCTGGCAATGCTAAGGCAGGCTACGTGATCCGTCGCATATTACGCCGTGCCGTGCGCTATGCTTACACTTATTTGAAGCAGGAAGAAGCTTTCCTCTATAAGCTTTTGCCAACGTTGGTCAGCGAGATGGGCGATGCCTATCCAGAGCTTAAGAGCCAGCAGGAGCTTATCACAAATGTGATGCGCGAAGAGGAAGAGTCCTTTCTTCGCACACTTTCTACGGGTATCGCTTTGCTCGATGGCGTGATTGGTGAAACCAAAGCCGCAGGTCAGACTGTTGTGGATGGCGTAAAGGCTTTCACATTGTTCGACACTTTCGGTTTCCCGCTTGACCTCACCCAGCTTATCTGCGCCGAACAAGGTCTGACAGTGGATGAAGCTGCTTTCAATGTTGAGATGCAAAAGCAGAAGGAGCGTGCTCGTGGTGCCGCCGCCAAGACTGCCGACGACTGGACCATTCTTTGTGAAGGCGAATGTGCCTTTGATGGCTACGACCACACAGCTCTGGATGTACGCATTCAGCGCTATCGACACGTGAAAGAGAAGAAGCAGGAATACTACCAACTTGTTCTTGGCCCCCGCACTCCTTTTTATGCCGAGATGGGCGGACAGGTAGGCGACACAGGTGTTCTGATCTGCGGAGATGAGCGCACAGAAATATTTGATACGAAGCAGGAGAATGGTGTTACTGTGCATTTCACACACAAATTGCCCACTGATCCCCAAGCGACCTTCCGTGCCGAAGTCAATGAAGCTTCGCGTCGTGCTTGTGAAGCCAACCATAGTGCCACACACCTACTCGACCAAGCACTGCGTGAAGTGCTCGGTACACATGTAGAACAGAAAGGTTCGTTGGTAACTCCTCATTATTTGCGCTTCGACTTTTCACATTTCCAAAAGACCAGCGCTGAAGAGCTTCGCCGAGTAGAGCGTCTCGTCAACGAACGCGTTCGTCAGGACATCCCGCTTCAGGAATACCGCGATCTACCGATGGACGAAGCTCAAAAGCTCGGAGCCATCGCCCTCTTTGGCGAAAAATATGGCGACCGCGTGCGCGTTGTAAAATTTGCCGACAGCGTAGAGTTTTGTGGTGGATGCCACGTACAGAGTACGGGACGCATCGGTTTCTTCCGCATTGTGTCGGAATCCAGCATTGCTGCTGGTGTGCGACGCATTGAGGCCATCACTGGCCGTGCGGCTGAAGAAAGTATCTATGCAGAGCACGATTTGCTGAATGCTTTGCACGCTTTCTATGGGAACGCCAAAGACCTTCAAGCTGCGGTAGCAAAGACCATTGAAGAAAACAGTGGGTTGCAGAAGCAGGTAGAAGGCTTTGTCAAGGAACAAACGCTGCGTATGCGTGACAACTTGGTGCAACAAGCCGAGGAACGTAGTGGCATCCGCGTTGTTAAGGCCGTGATGCCTGGTGAAGTAAAGCCCGACGTGGCCAAAGACTTGGCATTCCAGATAGCAGCCGAGTTGCCCGACAGCGTATTGGTGGCTCTCGGCACTCGCTATGCCGACAAGCCATTGCTCACTGTTATGCTGAGCAAAAACCTCGTAGAAGAGCGCGGACTGAATGCAGGTCAAATGGTGCGCGAGGCAGCACGTCTCATCAAGGGCGGCGGCGGCGGAGCACCCCACTTTGCTACAGCTGGCGGCAAAGACTTGAGTGGCCTTGAGGCAGCCGTTGAACAAATCGTAGCTCTGGCAGGCATCTAAGCGAAACCAAGAGAGCGTACAAAATAATCTGAGTACCCCAACGTGCTCAGATTATTTTTTTGCGACTCGGCGAATGAATTGAAGGGCTTCGCGCAAGATTTGAGCGTGGAGCAGATAAAGTATCAGGAAATAGGCAGCCGCTACGAGCACTACGCGCAATAGTAGACGTAGCCATAGGATTGAGATGCCCTGCGTGAAAACAAAGACCAACAATGTAGGCACAAGGGCTGCAAGGGCAAAAGGCAACGTGTCGCGAAGCAAATCGATGAAACGCAGGTTCACAAGTGGCGATGCGGCAAGGTGCCAAACAAAGAACCATGCCACGTTGAGCATGGCATACGTGGCCACCATCACTTCCATACCGAAACGGGCTGTGCCAATGACAGCAAGTATTTGCAAAACGATCAACGAAACGTTCATTCGCATATAGATGCCGCTTCTCCCGCAGGCGATGGTCATTTGCTGAAACAGTGCGTGCAGTGGCAGAAACGCTCCCCCGATGCAAAGCCATCGTAACAGCGGAACGCAGTCAGCCCATTGCTGACCGATGGTGACGAGAATAAATTCTTCGCTAACAGCACTCAGCCCTATCATAGCGGGAAAGCAAAGCAATGCCGTGAAGCGAATCATCTTGCGATAGGCTCTGCATCGCGCTGCTGTGTCGCTACTAATACCTGCCAAAATGGGCTGAGCTACGGGACGCACCGTGTCGCCCACAACGCTTGAAGCCATGAGGTTCCACTTGTTGGCTTGCGTGAAATGGCCCACAAGGTGCATTTGCCCTGCAAAGATTTTACCGAACACGAGGGAAAGTATATTGCCCGAAACACCGTTGATGATACTGGTGACCAAGAGCCTACTGCTGAAGCCGAACATTTGGCGCACGGGGCCGAAATCTATATTGAACGTGGGGCGCCACGGAACATAACAGATGCGCAGGCCGACCGACATTCCCACATACACAATTTGCTGCCAAGCCAAGCTCCAATAGTTAAATCCGGCATAGGCCAGCAGAATACCCACTGAACCACTGCATACGAGGGCTACAATACCAATGATGGCCTTTTCGCGATTCATCAGTTCGCGAAACATATAGGCCGAAAAGGCTGTCCCGACTCCAGCAAGCACGGCTGATAAAAATACTAAGCGCGAAAGACTCTCTAATTCGGGTTTGCCAAAGAAAGCCGCTATGAGGGGAGCCGAAAGGAATAGGATTGCATATATGCCAAGGCTCATCAGCACACTAAACCAAAAGACGGAGTTGTAATGACGCGCAGTGGCGCGTTTCAGGTTGGTAATGGCAGCAATGAAACCGCTTTCTTGCAAGGCACTAGCCACTACGGTAAACACAGCCAGCACACCCACCATGCCGTAATCGCCTGGCGTTAGTTTGCGTGCCAAAAGAATGCCGAATGCAAGGTTCAGAATTTGTGTCAACACACTCGACAATCCGCTCCATGCGAGGTTGCTCGCTGTGCGTTGTTTGAGGCTGTCTGCCATATATGCGCTGTTTTTCTGAAAGCAAAAGTACGCAAAATGTTTTGCTTCCCCCGTATCTATGCTCCAAGAAAGACCGAATAGCTTCTTTTGGCGCAAGAAAAAGGGATTGCATACCCATCGGAGCAGTCCCTTTCACATTATTAACCAAATTCTTTTTAACGTGGATTTGATGGCTCAAGCACTTTGGCAGCCAAACGCAGGTAGTCTTGTGTGGTTTGTGCGTCGCTACCGTTAATAGCTGCATGGGGAATACATCTTAATATTTGCTGACGCACCATGTCTTGCTCATCAGCAGTAAGTAAATCGCGTTGCACTGCATCTTTAACGATGCGATATAGCATAGAAGCTATTTGAACTTGATCTTCACCATTAGCTTTAAGGAGCTGTGTACGCAGAGCATTGATAATTGTCAGAGGGTCGTCCAATAGACTCTGAAAATTTGATATGTTGCCATCGGGTAATATAATAGGTGTGTCCATCTTTACAGTATCCACGCCAGCAAACATTCCTTCAAAGGCTTCAAAGGGATCGTGCTCAAGGGGCTGGGCAGGAGCAGATGGTGCGACTGTTGGAATACGAGCATAAGTAATAATGATACGCCCGTCAGTTTTATATGCCCCTTTTCGCCACTCAATGCAGTAGCAAGTACGGTATTGTCCTTGTGCTTCTGGTCTTTGATCGGCTATGTTCACAAAGGTGTAATTGTACATTTTGTTACGGCCTATTTCTATCTTGTTGGCTTCATCTTCGCCGTAAACTATATTCCACTGGCGTGGGTCTTGATTTGTTGAAGCTCCATAGCTCTCAATGCGATAACAAGCGGGGTTAGACCTCTGAGCTAAAAAGGCTTGCACGATGTTGTCTATCAACTTCTGTTGCTTGTTCTTCATGGAAAAGCTATAAATTTCAAGAATAGGTTTCATCGGGCTATTGCTCTGCGTAGCCTGTGAGGGAGTACGGTCATAGGAGCTGGAATAGGTAACGTCGACTTTTTTGTGAGTTGTGAGCTGATAGATTGCTTTTTCGATGTCAACTTGTGCTGTGGCAGGCATCAGCGTTGAGATTAGCAGCACAAGGGCTGCGAAGATTCTTGTACGTTTCATATTCTGATCGGTTTTGGTTGTTCGGGAGTGGGTTGTTGGAATATACTTAAGGCTTCAATGAGATATTCTTTTTGTTGCAGTTGTTGTACAGCAAGTATTTCCCCTACATATAGTAGTGTGTGTTCATCAACTGCTTGGGTAGCTCGTCTGTCTAATTCAAGCTCGTAAGTGGTGAAATGCGTTTGTGGTCTTTGATTTGACCGCTCTGACGTGGGCTCACTGGTCGTAGGCTCTTGACGGGGTTCTGATTTCAATGAAACAATTTCGCTCTCCGTGCTCATTACAACCGTTGGGCTTCCTTCTTGCGGAAAATCATTAGCCAGCAAAGGCTCTTCGCGTTCTTCTTGTTGCTGTTGAGCAGATATTTCCTTCGCTTGCGGTGGCATAATATGCGGCTTTGATGAGTGTGTTGGCTCTGGATTAGAAACCTTGGGTACTTCTATTGGTTCCAGCGCACTTTGTTTGTTGAAAGATTCCGCTGAGGAGAAGTAAGGCATAGGTGCTTGTGCCACGACTGCTACCTGTTCCTCTTGTTCGGGTTGAGGCCACACCATGATGGCTGCAAATATAGCCACTGCCGCTGCGGAGACAGCCCAAACTCGGAGCTTCAAAACGCGGCTGTTGGGCTTGGCGGAGTTCTTCTGAGAGCTAATCTCCACGTTTGTGATTGCCTTTTCTTGTACCAATCTTTGCATAAAGCGATCCGTCATTCCTTCAGGGGGTGCAGACTGGCGGACTGCTAATCGCGAAAGGGCCTCGCGGAGTATCGTGTTGTCGTTACGTTCTTCTTTCATTGCTGCTTTAGGCTGAGAGTTTATGGTAAAGTTTTTTGCGAATACGTGATAGGCGACTGCTGAGGGCGGCTGTGCTGATGCCGATGATGTAGCCGATCTCTTGTAGCGAACGCTCCTCGAAGTAATAGAGCGTGAGCAGATGCTGCTCTGTGGTCGGCAGGCTTTCTATGGCCCGCATTAGTCTTTCTATCTTGCTTTCGTCTTTTTCTGAAAAGCTTTCGTGAAGGTATTCAGGTGGAGGTTCGTCTAATCGGTCAAGTTCAAGATCTATCGTCTCTGCCTCGGGTGGTTTCTTTTGTCTGAGATAAGAGATAGCCGTGTTGTATGCAATGCGCTGTATCCAAGTATAGAACGTGCCACGTTGGCTGTCAAAACTTTGTAAAGCATTGAAGGCTCGCAGAAAAACGTCTTGCGTCAATTCTTCTGCCACTTCCGTTTTTCCCGTGAGACGCACCACAGTGGTATATACACCTCCGCTATATTCCTCAAACAATCGCCGGTAGCTCGTCTGCTCACCGCGCAGAGCGGATTGCAGCGTCAGTTCGGTTTCATGTGGAGTCATAGCTGTGTTTTGTGGTTTTGTGTCGTCTTTCTACTTGTATATACGCAAGTCGTATCCACAATCTGTCGCAAAGGAAGAACTTTTTTTGAAATTTTCCGCCAACAAGGATTTTCTTATTAGGAATATTTTCGCTTCAAGCTTCTTCATTATAAAAACGAAAACGCCCATAGGCCCTTTTAGAAAACTGTGCTCTGCGCAAAAAACGCAAAAAAACGGGCTGAAAGAATGTTTCCAGTCCGTTAATTTATTTCTTTTATTCGCCTTATTTTACGAGCACCAAGCGCAGGCCTATGTAGGAAGCAGCTCCCACGGGATTGAACTTCATGCGAACGGTTACGGTACATCCGTCGGCGTTGTTGTTGCAATGGCCTCCGCGATATACGTGGTAGTCGCCAGTGGCTGGACCCTTGGGATCGGTTTGCTCATCTGCAGTGTATTCGGCATAAAAGTCCTGCGTCCATTCAGCAGCGTTTCCGCTCATGTCGAAGAGTCCCAATTCGTTGGCTTGGAGTACACCAACGCCTGCCAAACGTCCGGCTATGGGATTGTCGTCGCGGTGATAGTTGGCAACGGCATCTACATCGTCGCCACCTGAGAAGCGTGTGCCTTTGCTCTTTGAGCCGCCTCGGGCTGCATATTCCCATTCGGCTTCGGTGGGCAAACGATATTCGTGGCCTGTCATCTGACCCAATTTCTTAATAAACTCTTGACAGTCGTTCCACGACACGTTTTCTACGGGCTTGAGTGGGTCGTCCTGCTCATGAGAGGGGTTCTTGCCCATTACGGCTTGCCACAATTGCTGCGTCACCTCGGTCTTGCAAATCGCAAAATCGCTTACCGTCACTTTGTGTGCAGGCGTTTCGATGATATCATCGTCGTGCTTCTGCCCATTGGGATCGCCCATTTCGAACGTGCCGCCCTTGACGGGAACAAATACGAGGGGACTGAGCGTGTCGTTGACTACAATCTTTGTTTCGCCGGCTGCGGCTTCAAAGGGATCGGATACAGCTGTGCTGTCGGCATCACCGCTCTTGCCTGCATTGGAACCACCACAGGCTGTAAATGTCAGCAGGGCAAGAGCCCCAAGAAGAAATTTGCTTGTTTTTTTCATAGTTTTAGTGATATGTTAGTTAGTTTTTGTGCTAAGTTTTTCTATAGCTTCGCTGATGGTAAGGAGCTGTTGCTCGCCTGTGTTCATATCTTTCAGCATAAGCTTTCCTTCAGCGAGTTCGGTTTCGCCTATGATGGCTACATAAGGTATTCGGCGGTTGTTGGCATAGCTCATCTGCTTTTTCATCTTAGTCGCATCGGGATAGACCTCTGTGGGAATACCTACCATGCGGGCTTGACGCGCATAGGCAAGTGCTTGGGTGATTTCCTGCACGCCAAGATTGGTAAATAAGAGCTGGGTCCCGACAACGGCCTCGGCAGGATAGAGGTCCAACTGGTTCAACACGTCGTAAATACGGTCGGCTCCAAAACTGATACCTACACCGCTCAATCCAGGAAGGCCGAAAATGCCCGTAAGATTGTCGTAGCGTCCGCCTCCCGTGATGCTGCCGATCTGCACGTCGAGTGCTTTCACCTCAAAGATGCAACCTGTATAGTAGTTCAAGCCGCGAGCGAGCGTTAAGTCCAATTCAAGTTCTGCCTGGGTACCACCGCTAACGTCCACTTGTGAGAGAACAGTGCGCAGTTCTTCTACGCCTTTAAGCCCCGTTTCGCTTTCGCTGAGCACAGCGGCAATTGCATTTAACTTCTCGGAGTTAGTTCCTTGGAGTGCCAATATAGGCTGAAGCTTCTCCACTGCGGCTTGGCTCAGGCCTGCTTCTATCAGCTCTGCATTGACTTTGTCGAGGCCTATCTTGTCGAGTTTATCAATAGCTACTGTGATGTCAACGATGCGCTCGGGTTCGCCAATGGCTTCGGCTATCCCTGCCAAGACTTTGCGATTGTTGAGTTTGATACAGACGCGAATGCCTAAACGCTTGAATACTTCATCGATTATCTGCACCAATTCAACCTCGCACAGCAGTGAGTCGGACCCAACGACGTCGGCATCGCATTGATAGAACTCGCGATAACGCCCTTTTTGCGGCCTATCTGCTCGCCACACGGGCTGTATCTGATAGCGTTTGAAAGGCATTTGAAGTTCTTCGCGGTGTTGCACCACATAGCGAGCAAAAGGCACTGTGAGGTCATAGCGCAATCCTTTCTCACAAATTTGTGTAGTCAGTTTGCCACGACTGGCATCGGGCTGTAGGAGTTCGGAAGGCACTTTACTCAAAAAGTCGCCTGAGTTTAGAATTTTGAAGAGTAGTTTGTCGCCTTCCTCACCATACTTCCCCATCAAGGTGGAAAGGTTCTCCATCGCCGGTGTTTCTATTTGGCTATAGCCATAAAGCGCATAGACATCGCGAATTGTTTGGAAGATATAGTTTCTGCGCGCCATTTCAGTGGGCGAAAAGTCGCGCGTGCCTTTTGGTATGCTTGGCTTGGACATAATTATATTTGACAATTGGACAATTTTCAATTGGACAACCAACGTATTTAACAATTGGACAATTTACAATTTACCACTGCGCTTCGAAGCGTCCGCAGAATTGTCAGATTGTAAATTGTCCAATTGTCAAATCAGTTAGCTTCTTTCACTAAATAAATCATGGTGGGTAGATGGTCGCTGTAGCCATTGAGCCATACACCCTGGGCGTGGGTGCGTAGCGGGCCGCCCTTGAAGCGTCCCTCTTGCAAGAACAAATAGTCGCGCACAAATACTTCGTTGCGCCAGAACTTGAGCGTGCTGCGATCCTCGCCCAGCAAGTTGCCCGTGAAGACTATTTGGTCAAACAAATTCCACTTGCCACGATACATCAACGTGCCTACACCTTTTTTATATAAGGTATCCCACCAAGGATTATAAAGATCGTCTTCGGAAGTTTCGTCTGCCTTATGCTTACAACCCAAGGACACGCTCATGCTCTTGTTCTTGGGGTCATCGTTCATGTCGCCCATGATAACAATTTTGCAACCTGGATCTTGACGCTGCAGGGCTTCTTTCAAACAACGCACTTGATAGCCTGCACGCTCGCGCACAGGACTGCCCGCAAAGCGCGACGGCCAGTGACAGACAATGAAATGAAACTGTTCGCCAGCCAACTTGCCTGAAGCTACAAGAAAACCACGTGTGATATGCGTGGTGTCGCCACGAAGGTCGGGATAAGGCATGACGCGGCCTTTATCGTTGACAAAGAAACCCAAATCTACATCGGGCTGCTCCTCTGAAAGGTAATAGTAAGGAACAAGCATCGTGTGCTCCAACTGAAAGAGCTTGGGATTATAGAAGAAACCACAATCCACACCACGACGATCGGGCCCTTCAATGTGCACAACCTTCCAGCCACGACCGCTAAGGCAAGGTTCACGCAAAAGGTCCTCAAGCACAGCTTGGTTCTCCACCTCCGAAACACCTACAACTGCAGGACCATTCGGCAAGCGGTCGGTACAGAGATCGGCCAACACTGTGGCCATGTTCTTTACCTTAGCCCGATACTTCATTGTACCCCATCGATTGCTGCCACTAGGAAGGTACTCAAAATCGTTCTTCCCAGGAGCATGGATGGTGTCAAAAAGATTTTCAAGATTGTAGAAACACACGCCATAAAGCGAATAACGTTTCTCAGTCGGCGTTTGCGCATAAACCTGGGTGCTCAACACAATGAGCAGCAAGGCAAAGACAGACTTTTTCATAGCAAAAAAAGAATAAGGAAGCACAGCGACGGCATCTCTATTTGCTCACAAACGCTATGCCACCGCAAAAATCTGAAAAAAGATTGGACCTGAAAAGCCTTCTGTTCCTTTTTTCTTAACAAATGCTAAAAGTTTAATGGGTTTTACCTACCTTTGTGCCGAAATCAACAAGGGGTTTTTGGAGCAACTTTACGCGCTAACACACAATATATATATACGCGCATCATGGTTGCGTAAAGTTATCCCTTCGCTTTGCTTAAAAACTAACACAAAACATCAGTAAAACTTCTTCTTTATGAGAAAAGGAGCCAAACTATTGGCCGCGGCTTTGCTCTTGACTACAGCTGGATGGGCACAAACACCCATCGACAGTTTGACGAACGTGAGCGACAACGCCGATGTGACCTTTACAGAATCGCAGCTCGGAGATGAAGAGGACGCTGCACAGACAGCTTCAACTATCTCCAACTTGCGCAACGACCCGTTCCTCTCCGAGGTGGGTTACCGCTTCAGTCCGATGCGCTTCCGCGTTAGGGCTTACGACAATCAGTACAATCAGTACTACATGAACGGTCTGTTGATGAACGATGCCGAAAACGGACGATTTAGCTACGGACTGGTTGGCGGTCTGAACGATGCCACGCGCAATCGCGATGGTATTTCAGCTTACGACTACAACAACTTTGGCATGACTGGCGTGGGAGGTGCAAGCAACACCAATACCCGCGCCTCGATGTTTATGCCTGGTCACAAGCTGACGCTGTCGGGAACCAACCGCAACTACGTGCTTCGCGGCATGTACACCTACGCCACAGGTATGTCGGCCAGCGGATGGGCTTTTGCTGGAACCGTGGGCTACCGCTGGGCGAAAGAGGGTGTCATTGAAGGCACGTTCTACAATTCGTTCAGCTACTTGCTCTCTATCGAAAAACGCTTCAACGACCAACACAGCCTCTCCTTAGTCACTTTTGGCGCACCAACAGAACGCGGCCAGCAAGGAGCCTCCACCGAAGAAGCCTATTGGCTGGCCAACAGCCACTACTACAACCCCAACTGGGGCTACCAAAACGGAAAGAAGCGCAACTCGCGCGTTGTAAAGAGCTTTGAGCCCACTACGTTGCTCACTTGGGATTGGAAAATTGACCACGTGCGCAAACTCGTTACCACGTTTGGCTTCCGCTACAGCAACTACGGCACAACCGCACTTGGATGGAACGGCGATGCCTATGACCCTCGTCCCGATTACTATAAAAACTTGCCCAGCAGCGCCTTTAATGTTTATAGTACAGAGAACTCTCCCGAATGGCTGAGCCAAAATGCGTTTGCACTCGAACAATGGCAAAGCATGTACGACTATTGGACGGCGAGCAAGGCCAACCGCCAAATCAACTGGGACCGCTTGTACTACGTAAACCGCCAAGCAGCAGCCCTTGGACAAGAAACACTCTATTATCAAGAGCGACGCCACAACGACCAACTCGTCTTTGCACTTAGTCCTACGTTCAGCCACCTGCTCAGCCAGCGCGACAAATACACCATTGGTCTCGTGTTGAACCACACCAAAGGCATGCACTACAAGACGATGGAGGACCTCCTCGGCGGCAATGTCTTTACCGATGTTGACAAGTTTGCAGCAAACGACTACGGTCTTGACAGCCAAGAGGCCCAAAACGACCTAAACCGTCCCAACCGCCAAATCCGCGAAGGCGATGTATTTGGCTACGACTACAACATCTACGTAAACCACGCCAAGTTGTGGGGAATCTTTGAGCACAGCTACAGGAGCTTCAACCTCGTTGCCGGCGCACACATTGACGGAACGAGCATTGAGCGCGAAGGCCTGATGCGTAATGGTCGTGCTCCTGAAAACTCATACGGACGCAGCGGCACTGCCAACTTCCTCGGCGGTGGTGGAAAAGTGCATTTGGCTTATCGCATCACGCCCAACCATATCTTCACACTTGGTGGAAGCTACACCGCACGTGCTCCACTCGCCCGCAATGCTTTTGTAGCACCGCGCATCCAAAACAACTTTGTGAACAACCTCACCACCGAGGACATCCTCAGTGCAGAACTGGCCTATCAGTTCAACATCGGCCCTGTTTCGGGTAAACTCACAGGCTACTACACCCGCATGATGAATATGGTGGAACAGACAGCGTTCTACAACGACCAAGAGTCGCGCTTCACCTATCTCACCATGAGCGACCTCGACAAAGAATATTACGGCTTTGAGGGTGCCTTGAAGTGGCAAGTTAACACCAAGCTCTCGTTCAACTTCTTGGCCAGCGTCGGTGAAGCTAAGTACACCAACAATCCTTTGGCACAAGTAGATTACGAAGGCATGAACGCTTCTACCATTGCCCAACTCAACACGTGGATCAACCCCGTAACAGGCGAAGACCAGCAGTTGCGCGTCTTTGCAAAGGATATGCGCGTGAGTAGCACACCACTTACGGCACTTAGCCTCGGTGTGAACTATAATGTAGATGGTTGGTTCCTCAGTGCCAACCTCAACTACTACGACCGCGTATATGTAGGCTTCTCGCAGTATCGTCGCTTGAGCAACGTGCTCCATACCGAAATCATAGAGCGCGATCCTACCACTGGCGACTATCAGATGGCAATGACGCTCGACCAGCTCCAAGATCTGATCGAACGAGGCGCAATCTTCTATGACAAGACCGATGGACACATTGCTTACAACTACATACCCAAGCAAGAAAAGTTCGACGGAGGATTTATGCTCGACCTATCCATCGGCAAATACATTCGCCTCAGACGCGGACGCTCCATCTCCATCAACCTCTCACTCAACAACGTGACCAACAATCGCAAATTGCGCACTGGTGGCTACGAGATGAACCGCGACGACTACTACAACAACAGCCAGCACACACAACGTGCTTACAGCTTCTCGAACAACTCCAAGTACTACTATGCCAACGCTTTCAATGCGTTCTTGAACATAGGTTACCGCTTCTAAAACTCTGAAGAACGATGAAAAAGAAACTCCTTTCCTTATTTATATATGGTATAGCCGCCTTGGGACTAACGGCTTGCATGGACGAACACGATGAGATCAACACCTACGACCTTGACGTGTTCAGCATCAACGTGGGCGAAGTGAACACCACCATTGCAGAAGTAAAAGCTCGCTATTGTGCCTCTAATTCGGGTGCTGACTACACACGTGGCTCCAGCAATTGGAGCACCAAGGTCACCGAAGACCTCATCTTTGAGGGAATTGTTGTTGCTAATGATGTGAGCGGCAATCTCTATCAAAACGTGATGCTCCGCAGCATTGAAACCAGCGGCGAAGACCAATGCATCATCCTCCGCATCAAGAACACTTGCCTTTATCCCTACTTCCCCTTGGGACAAAAGGTACGCGTCAACCTCAAAGACCTCTATGTCGGCGTATATAGTCTCACACCCGAAATCGGGCAGCCCTACTACAGTAGCTACGGCAACCTAAACCTTGGCCCCATGCTTTTCAGTATGCTAAAGACCAATGTGCAGCTTATCGGTAAGCCTAACGCTAATGCCCCCGAATTGATAGCCAAAGTGCTCACCGAGGACTGGCTCAAAGCTTCAGCCAACCGCACATACCAGAACACGCCGATGCTTGCCACTGTTTCTGGCACCATCGACGAAATGAGCGAGGCTAATCGTGGCACTGCTCTACAGAATACCGAAGTTGATGAAGCCGATGCTGTTTATGGCAAATACGAACCGCTTGTCAACGTAGGCGGACGCATGTTCAAGTACTTTGCTCCCGAAGAACTCCACGACGATGGCTACGGCGTTGACCGCACCATCGTGATGAGCGGTGGTAAAAAGGTTACCTTGCGCACCAGCACGGAAAACGAAATAGCCTATCAGCTCATGCCCGACGACAGCCGTTCCTACACGGGTGTCTTCACCTATTACGGCAGCGACTGGCAAGTGCAACTGCGCGACCTTAACGACATTTATCCCAAACTGAATTACTAACCTTATCCATAAAACAAAGAACTAACACGATATGAAAAAGTATTTTTCTTTTCTTGCCGCAGCCGTGCTGATGCTCGGTTTCGCAGCATGTAGCGACGTTCCAGCGCCCTACAGTATTTTTGACGATGAATACGAAGGTGGCGGCGATAGTCCAAGCGGTGGCATTGTCACAGAGCTTCCCTATGCCGAAGCATTCAGTTCTTCGCTTGGCAAATTTGTCAGCATCAACACCAGTGGCAGCGGCGACTGGATTATAGATTTCAGCACTGCCAAGGCCGCAGGCTACAACAACTCAACCAAAGTCACCACACCTGGCACTTACTACCTTGTAAGCCCAGAAATCCAACTGCCTGAAGAGGCTTGCCACATCATGTTCGAATACATCCTGCGCTACGTGGCTTCAAACGACGACCAGCAGTTACTCATTTCCGACAATTGGAACGAAGAAGCACCCACTGAAGGTTGGACACTCGTCAACAACGTATTTACCGAGGGCAGGGATTGGAACACCTTTGCCCAAGCCGACATCAACGTACCCGAGCAATTCCAAGGCAAAACGGTACGCATAGCACTTCGTTATAACTGCGGCGAATCGGGCTCAACGTGGGAAGTAAAGAACCTTGTTGTTGATAAAGGTTCTGGTCAAGACGGACAGATTGACGGACAGGGGGGGACAGATCCCCAACCGCAGACCGATGCCATTCTTTCAGCTCCTTTCAGCACCGCACTCACCAGCAACCTTGGCGACTTCCTCACTTGGGACGAGCAAGGCAATGGCTACAATTGGACGTACAACAGCACCTATAAGTGTGCTTACATAACCTCCTACGACAGCCCCAGCAAAACCAACCATCCCGCCAATGCATGGCTCATCTCGCCAGTGTTTGACCTCACGGGAGTAACGGCAGCATACGTAACGTTCGACTACAAACTGGCCTATGCCTCTGGCAACAACGACGAATACCGCATACTTATCGGCAAAGGCTTCCCCGGCGAGGGAGCTTCTCCAGGTCGCATCAGCTGGACACAACTGCCTGTCACATGGACCATGCTCTCCAGCTTCAGTGGTGCAGCTTGGAGCAACACAGGCAAATTGGCTATACCCGCTGAATACCTTGGACAGAGCGATATTCGCGTAGCCATTCAGTACATCAGCACAGAGAAAGCTGCCACTTGGGAAATCCAAAATCTCATCGTTGCCGCAGGTGAGGCTGATGACCCAACACAGGGTGGCGGTGACGACCCAACACAAGGCGGCAATGAACCCATTGACGTAACAGGAGCTGTGACAGTTACAGCCGAAGGCCTTGGCTTGGAAAACAATACTGAACTTACTTCCTACAACCTCAATGAAGGCATTGCGTTGAACTTTGCAAAGAACGAAGGAGCTAACCCGCCTAAATACTATGCAGTAGATAAGAGCGCACGCCTTTATGCACAGAATTCTTTGACGATCACCTCGCTTAATGGGCAGAACATCAAAGCCATTGTTATCAATTGCTCCCCCACCTACAACGGTACAAACTACCGAGGCAATGAGCAGATGACAACCACAAGCGGAACGATCTCTAAGAATGCAGCAGCGGAAACCATTACGATCAATGGCATTAACGCCCCTGAGCTGAAAATCACAAACGCTTTTACACAAAACAGCGCAGGTGTTCAGCTTCGCATCGTCTCCATGCAGGTAATCTTCGACGACGGCACTTCCGCCGTTCGTCGTTGGCGCAGATAATGTTCTGACATCACAAAAACCCATCGGACGCACGCTGGGACGATCCCAAATCCCGTGTGCGTCCGATTTTCTTTATAACTATATGAAACCTTCTCTAAGCTTTATGCTGCTATTATGGGCAACCCTTAGTTTCACATGGGGTTGCGGCAGTGATGATGACGAAGAGCCAAACATCATCATTATCAACGAAGGCGGAGACAACGGCGGCACAACCAACAGCGACCCTGCCTCCTATACCAGCCGGCTTGAAGTGCCCAAATTGGCCTCCTCTGATGGTATCTTTATTTCTCATGAAGCCACCTATGGCAATCGCAAGGTGATGAACTACTGCTTAGAGTTCGCCCCTTCTGCCATGCACTCACGCTGGGTTGCCTTTCGCTTTGATGCCATCACACGCCAGCAAGTCACAGGGCGGTCCGAAGACCCGTTTACCGACGACCCCTTGCTACCGTCGCAATACTGGATAGGCCGCAACTACTTCAGTGGTTATGATCGTGGTCATATTTGCGCATCTGCCGACCGTGTGTGGAGCAGCGAAGCCAACGTTCAAACTTTCTACATGACCAACATGAGCCCACAACTGAATGAATTCAATGCATACATTTGGGCCGACTATGAAAACAAGTTTCGCAACAAATGCCGCGATGCCACCTTTGCCGACACTGTCTATGTAGTCAAAGGAGGCACTATCCGTAGTGGGCAGACCATGGGCAATGTTGTGCGCAGCAACAACACGGTGGTTCGCGTGCCGAAGTACTACTTCATGGCTTTTCTCCGCTATCGCTACGGAACTTACGATGCCATTGGTCTGTGGCTTGAACACCGAGGCTATACTTCTGCCGAACGAAGCAACCTTAGTGCCAACTTAGTCACCATCGACCAGTTAGAGGAACTCACGGGCATCGACTTCTTCCACAACCTGCCGAATGCCACCGAACAACAAGTGGAAACTACCTACAACAAAGCCCTTTGGGGGTTCTAAGTCACAGAAAAGTGTAAAAAGTTGGCTCCTTTTCGTATATTTTACGGAAGGTTTGTTTATCTTTGCCCACAAAAGGATAAGCTTTATGAGCAAACAAGACCTCTTCCGCATTCTTAGTTCCGCGCCAGAAGCCTTGCAAGCCCACTTCAAGGCCGCTTCTGTGCGAGCTTGCGAAGCACCTACCCCCCCCACCACAACAACTTCATTAGCAACGACTTACACGCTCGCTTATTGCTTGCGTTGTTTTTATAAGCCCACCATTGAACGCTTTTGCTTCAACAAAGCGGTTTGATGGGGCTTTTTGTGTGCATACTTTTTTGAAGAAAACTAAAATTGACACCAGTATGAAAACATTTACATCATTTTCCAAAAACCTTTGGCGGGCAACGCTGTTTGCCTTGCTGACTATGTTCCTACCCACGGCGGCATGGGCACAGTTTGGTGGTGGTAGCGGTTCGCAATGGGACCCCTACATCATCAAGACAACCGACCACATGACCGCATTGGCCGATGCGGTGAATGGAGGAAATAATTATCTTGGCACCTACTTCCGCCTCGATGCCGACCTCGACTACACGGGCAAGACCTACACCATTATTGGCGACTATTATAAAAACGAAAGTGCAGCCTTTCGCGGCAAATTCGACGGCAATGGGCATACCATTTCTGGCGTTCAGTTAGACAGGACTGCATCTACTGAGAATAGTACGAATATCGGGCTTTTCGGTACGATCGTCACCTCTGCTGTCATAGAGAATTTAACGCTCAGTGCCAGCACTATCAAAGGACGTTGTTGCATAGGAGGAATAGTAGGATGCACAGGAGAAGGATACTCGGAGGTTGGCCAATGTCCCACTGTGAGGAATTGCCATGTAACGGACGATGTAACTTTAGAAACGAGAGACATCCAAGTACAAGGTTCTTCAGGTTGGCAATATTCAGGTTCGCTCGGCGGTATAATAGGATATTTAGGGTTCGATCCTACTACCCTGATCGGAAATTGCACTAGTGCGGCGACCATTATTGCCTCTACGAGAAGCGAAGCTATTGGTGGCATAGTAGGCGATTGCGCGGTGAAGACCCCAATCACTGGCTGCACGTTTACTGGCACCATCAGTGGCGGCACAAGGTATGTGGGCGGTATCTTGGGGTGGAATTATAAAAACACTGCCACCCTCACCGACAACTACGTGGGCGGCGCGTGCACCATCGGTGCAGTGGGCGTAGAAGGCTCCACCACAGGCACCAACGAAGGCTACGGCGTGAAGCGCATCTCCACCATCGCTTTCAACAGCGCACAACTCACCAACGGCACCATCGACACGCCACCTACGATGACCATCAACGGCACAGGCTACTACGCTGAAGGCACCGTGATAACCCTCTCAAACGTCACCACCTTCGGCTCGCCCTCTGGCAGCGGCATGATGTGGAACTACCGCGCCGAGATAAGCGGCTCATCATCTTACGTAGACGTATTGCTGCAAGAAGATGGCACCTGGCAGTTCACTATGCCAGCGGGCAACGTTCTCATCTATTCTAAAGGTGCGAAAGACCTTAGGCTGACGGAATATCCTAACGTCACGCGCACCTCGGTTACACCAGCCAGCGTTCCCTACACCAGTAAGGCTCAGAAACCTGTAGTGAGCGTGGTGTGCCGCGCCAAGGACCTCGTTGAGGGCACCGACTTCATCACCGACATACCCGCCGAGGGCTTCACAGCCGAGGGGAAATACGTTATCAAGATTTGGGGCATCGGCGAATACGGTGGCCTGCGCACCGACACCTTCACCATCGGTAAGCCCTGGGAGGGCGAGGGCACACAAGCGTCGCCCTTCCTCATCAAATCGACCGACGACATGGAGCGCTTGGCTACCATCGTCAGAAGCGGCGAAAAATATGAAGGCGTTTACTTTCGCCAAGCGGCCGACCTTGACTTTACGGGTAAGGCCTATACCCCCGTGGGATATTTTGACAAAAGCACAAAAAAAGCATACTACTTCAGTGGCAACTACGATGGCGGATATTACACCATCACAGGCATCAACGTGAGCGGTGTGCGTTGGGCTGGCGTGTTTGGAGCCACCCTGGCGCCAGCCACGATCAGCAACATCACGCTCGAGGGCAACTGCTTCTTCAATAGCACCAACAGCAGCGGCGGCATTGTGGGCTACAACAATGGCGAAATTTCAGGCTGCCGCATTGTTTCTTCAAATGTCGTCGTCAAGGGAGAGATGTTCGTTGGTAGCATAGCTGGCCAAAGCTATGGTTCCGTCAACTACTGCGAAAGCATGGCAACCGTAGAGCTGACGGAGTCTGCTTACGCGTCTCCTGTTCTTGGCGGCCTGGTGGGCGTGGCGTACAAAGCCGTTACCGGCGATTTCAGCGGCACCGTGAAAGGACGCGGCACCATTGGCGGCCTTGTGGGACACGCCATGACTTCGACAGCCGAGATAAGTGGCCGCAACTTCGGCGAGATAACCACAACGAACAGCAGCAGCACCGTAGGCGGCATCGTTGGCAATGCCGATGACAACAGCATGGTGGAAAGCTGCACGAACACGTGCCTGATGCGAAACGTGAGCGGAACGAACGTGGGAGCCATCATCGGCGTGATGAACACGAGCGCTGACGCAAAAGCCATGAACAACTACTACATCGGAGCTTGCAAGTTTGGTGGCATCACTGGAACCGACGTGCTTGGCAAGGCCATGCGCGGCTGGCCTATCAGCCACGAAGAGAGCATCGGCTTCTTCCCCATACCCGATGCCAACGACAACATGGTGGGCACGTACTACGACGACGGCACAAGCAATAATTACTACGTCGGGGTAGGCGAAACACTTCGCTTCGTGCTCGTTGGCGGCACGGACTATACCGCCAACGGTTCACAGCTCATCGCAAAAGGCTACGACAGCAACTACGAAGCCAACTATTATGAACTGACTATGAGTGCCACTCCTGTTCACATAACACCAAAGGGTCTCACACTGACGCTCTATGGCAACTGGATCAACAACCACAACGAAGACGACCTATCCAATGCACTCAGACAAGAACGCAGCGTTATTTTCGATGGCTACACGCTCTACAAGGACGGGGCGTGGAACACCATTTGTCTGCCCTTTGCCTTGTCCACCCTCACGGGTACACCGCTCGAAGGTGCAGAACTCATGGAACTTGACCCAGCAGGAACCAATGGCGTAGATGCTACAAACAATACACTCCACTTAACCTTCAAGACTGCCACAGCTATCGAAGCAGGTAAGCCTTACATCATCAAATGGACCAGCGGAACGGATATCATCAATCCTATTTTCCCCAGCGTTACCATCGCGGCTGAACAGCCCACCAACGTTGTAGTCCAAAGCGCAGGACTTGAAGCCGTCACCTTCAAGAGCACCTACAAGTTCGCATGGGTATCGGCAAACGATCGTTCGCAACTCTTCCTCACGCCTGACAATAAGCTCTGCTATGCCACCGAGAGCCGCAACCTCCTGCCCTTCCGAGCTTGGTTCACGGTTGATGCAAGCACAGCACAAAACATTCGTAGCTTTAGCCTTGACTTCGGCGACGGCCAACAAATCGTCACGGGTATTGACGAAATCAATGGTAACAGCCTTAATTCCTATCGTCAAGCACCCATCTACGACCTGCAAGGCCGCCGTGTAACGAAGCCCCAAAAAGGCGGTGTATATATAGTGAACGGTAAGAAGATTATTTATTAAAACAATAGGAGTCCTAGAAGCATTAGGAATACTAGTGGGACTAGGGAACATAGAAAACTAAAAATGCAACTCGCAATGAACAAGAAAACATATATCGCTCCTGAGATGATACACGCCTCTGTTCGTCCTATTCGCCACCTTATGATCGTCAGTCAGGTTAACAGCGGCAGCTCAGGCATAGGCGGCGGTGGCGGAGCAGGAAGTTCCGTGCCGCAACGTACACGCTACTACGACAATTGGGCTGCCGACAATTGGACATCCATCGGCGAGGAATAAACATCCGGACTAAATTCATTTTTGAAGGCCTCAAATGCATCATTTGAAAGCCTCAAGTAATTATTAAAGAGCCACAAGTTTTAACAAAAGCCCCTGTAGTTTTTCCTACAAGGGCTTTTGTTTATTCAAGCTCGTATTGTTAGAGTTCTCTAACAAAGAGAAAATCCTTTGTGGTGTTTTTTCAGCTGCGACACCAAAGCCTGAAAATCAATTTTCCACGCGTAGAAAATCGGTCGTCCGCGCGTAGAAAATCGAACGCCTGTGCTTGAAAACAAATTGTCAAGCCTTTGAAAAAATCTGAAAATTGCGAGCAAATACGCACACGTCCGCCAACTGATGCGAACAGAGCTTGTAGTTAGCCCCTATTCACCATACCGATTTGGGTTCGTAACGCTTTTCCGACAATCAAAGTTGTACGAAAGAAACAATTTTTGCAAAAAAAGAAGCTAATTCAACCGATTGTCGTAATTTTGCTTCGCAAATCTGTGTACCAACCGCAGACCGCAAACTAATGCAATCAAAAAAAACACCATAACAATCCTATGAAATTTACTATTTCAAGCACCGCTTTTTCTTCTCGCCTGCAAGCCATGGGGCGCGTTGTGACACCAAAGAACAATGTTTCCATCCTTGAATGTTTTGTATTTGACGTTCGCGATGGGAAGCTCACTATTACCGCTTCCGACAACGAAAACACCCTCGTATCTATTCTTGAATTATCTGAACAAGACGGCGACACAAAGTTTGCCGTAAACGCCAAGACGGTGCAAGATGCCGTGAAAGAAATACCCGAACAGCCTCTTGACGTATATCTCAACGAGCAAACGATGGAAGTGACCATCGACTACCAGAACGGTCAGTATCGTTTCATGGCTCAAAGTGCTGAGGAATTTCCCACGCCTCCCACGCTCGATGGCGAAATTACCACGATCACCATTCCTTCAGAGCAATTACTCTCGGGCGTAGGTCGCGAACTTTTCGCCACCGCCGACGATACGCTTCGCCCTGTGATGAACGGAGTGTTCTTTGACGTGAAAGAAGGCAGCGTCACCTTTGTGGCCAGCGACGGGCACAAACTTGCCTGCTCCACCATCAAGAATATTCAAACCGAGGAAGAAGGTTGCTTTATCCTGCCTAAGAAACCCGCGTCGCTGCTTAAGAGCCTTTTTGGAAAAGACGAAGCCGATGTAACCATCCAGTTCAACGCACGCAACGCGGTATTCTCCACCCCCACAGCTACACTTACTTGCCGGCTTATTGAGGGGCATTATCCCAACTATCGCAGCGTTATTCCCCAAGCCAACCCCAACGAAGGAACACTCAACCGCCAAGCACTGCTCAGCGTATTGCGCCGTGTGATGTTGTTCTCGAACGTAAATAGCGCACTTGTGAAGCTCAACTTTGACATGGGTAATCTGAGCATTTCAGGACAAGACCTTGAGTTCTCAATGTCGGCTGACGAAAAGATGCTCTGCGACTACAATGGCATGCCCATGCGCATAGGTTTCAAGGGACCATTCCTCATTGACTTGCTCAACAATTTGCAGAGCGAAGAAGTAACGTTCCGCCTCTCCGACGCTTCGCGCGCTGGTGTCATTGTTCCCACTACTCAGCCCGAAGGCGAAGAAGTGTTGATGCTCTTGATGCCCATGATGCTCAACGATTGAGCCCCGACTTAACGCTATAAAAGTCAAAAGTTGCAATCAGCGGCAACCGCGAGAGGTGTCGGTTGGAACTTTTGGCTTTTTGCTTTTATCCGCTTTATACATCCGCCAAGATAGATTTATGCACATTGTTCTCGGCATCACGGGCAGCATAGCCGCCTATAAAGCCTGCTCACTCATCCGCTTGTTTGTCAAAGCCGGCCATGAAGTCCAAGTGGTTATCACACCAGCGGGCAAGGAATTTATTACGCCTGTGACGCTCAGCACCTTGACGCGCAAGCCTGTTATCACAGAGTTTTTCAGTTCGCGCGATGGTTCTTGGAACAGCCACGTTGACTTGGGTCTTTGGGCAGATGCTATGGTTGTTGCCCCAGCTACGGCCTCAACCATAGCAAAGATGGTCACTGGCGTTGCCGACAATATGCTGATAACAACATATCTCTCCATGAAGGCCCCCGTGTTTGTAGCCCCTGCCATGGACTTAGACATGTTTGCTCATCCTGCAACTCAGCGCAACTTGGAAACTTTGCGAAACGATGGAGTCACCATCATAGAGCCAGCGGCAGGCGAACTGGCCAGCGGATTGGAAGGAAAAGGGCGCATGGAAGAGCCTGAAAAGATTTATCAATGCGTCATTGAAAGCATCGCAGCTCGTTCAGACAAGAGACTCGCAGGCAAGCACCTGCTCATCACTGCAGGGCCAACCTACGAACACATTGATCCCGTTCGCTTCATAGGGAACTGCTCGTCGGGAAAGATGGGGTTTGCTCTGGCTGAAGCATGTGCTAAACGTGGAGGCAACGTAACGCTAATAAGCGGTCCAGTCGATCTGCCAACGCCTGCTGGTGTAAAACGAATAAACGTGGTTTCGGCAGCCGAGATGCACGACGCGGCCTTGAAAGCTTTCAGCGATAGCGACGTAGCCATTCTGTGCGCTGCAGTGGCCGATTACACCATAGCCAACCCTGCTACCGCAAAGATAAAGCGCACAGCCGACGAACTTACCCTGCAGCTCACACCATCAAAAGACATTGCAGCCGAACTGGGCAAACGAAAAACAAAAGCTCAGAAACTCATAGGCTTCGCGCTTGAAACCAACGACGGCATTGAAAATGCTAAGCGAAAATTGGTCAGTAAGAACTTGGACTTCATAGTGCTCAACTCCCTGCAAGACGCAGGAGCAGGCTTTGGAACCGACACCAACAAAGTAAGTATCATTGACAGTGCCGGCATAAAATCCTTTCCACTAAAAGCCAAAAGCGAAGTGGCTAAAGACATCATTGACGAACTATGCGCACGATTAGACAAATAGTCCTCCTATGCACGATGCTGGTCTGTCTCTCCGGGCAGGCTCAAGAGCTGACAGCCCGTGTCAATATTAACCACCAAAAGATACAGGGGACAGACGTTGCCGTTTTTGACAACCTGAAACAAGCCATTGAGCAATTCATTAACGAAAGGCAATGGACGCAGCTGCAGTTTTCTCGCCCTGAGCGCATCAACTGCACGTTTAATATCACCGTGAACAAGTACGAAGTGAACGAGCATAAGTTTGAATGTACACTCAACGTACAAGCCACTCGTCCCGTTTTTAATGCCAACTATACCACACCTACTTTTTATAACACCGACGATAGTTTCAATTTCATTTATCAAGAATACGATAAGATGGAATTTCGCGTGGATCAGTTGGACAACGACCTCACTGCACTCATTGCCTACTATTGCTACCTCATCATCGGTATAGACCTTGACACATTCTCACCACTCGGAGGCACAGAAGTGCTTGAGATCTGTCGGAACATCACACTCAACAGCCAGAGCCTAGTGCTTTCGGGCAAGGGATGGAAAGCCTTTGACGATATGAAAAACCGCTATGCGGTCATTAACGACTATATGGACAGCGGCATGGAGTCGATGCGCCAGCTCATGTACAAATACCATCGTGAAGGATTGGACGTGATGGCAGAAAACCCTGATCGTGGCCGAGCTGCCATCACCGAGGCTCTTTCGCTATTAGACAAAGCGCACAAAGACAAACCGCTGAGCCTCGTACCTCAACTGTTCACTGAGTTCAAACGCGATGAAATCGTTGGTCTTTACCAAGGCAAAGCTAATAGTAAAGAAAAAGACGACCTCTTCAACATCTTGTCAGCCATCAACGCATCGATGAACACATCGTGGCGGCTCATACAGCAATAGTCCTCCAGAAATGCTTCGTACACTCCATATTAGCAACTACGTACTCATTGACCATCTTGACCTCACGTTAGACAAAGGCTTCAGCGTCATTACGGGCGAAACGGGTGCAGGAAAGAGCATCTTGCTCGGAGCCTTAGGCCTGCTCACTGGACGACGAGCTGAAGCAAAAGCCATAAAAGCCGATGCCAAGAAATGTGTTGTAGAAGCCAACTTTGCCATTGATGCGACACGGCTTCAAGATTTCTTCACAAACAACGATATTGACGGAGAAGGCACAGAATGTATCATTCGCCGCGAGGTGACAGCCACGGGAAAAAGCCGGACTTTTATTAACGACACCCCTGTAGCTCTGAACACCCTAAGGGAACTGACATCACAGCTCGTTGACATCCACTCACAGCACCAAAACTTGCTTATGGGTGATGAGCACTTCCTCCTTAACATCCTTGATGCCAACGAAACGGGAGCTGCACACTCATCCGAATACAAACAAAAATACCAAGCTTGGCGCGAAGCCCGTAATGAACTTCAAAGGCTTGAAGAAGAGGCTTCGCAAAATGCCAGTGAGGCTGAATACATGCAGTTTCAGCTCAGCCAACTTGACGAAGCTCAACTGTGCGACGGCGAACAAGAAGAGTTAGAAGCCGAACAAGAACAATTGGCTCACAGCGAAGAGATTAAAGCCGCCTTCTTCCGCGTTTCATCGCATCTGTCCGACGAACAGCTTGATATTTCAGGATTGTTACGCAGCGATAGCCACGAATTGAACAGCATCGCTAGCATCTATCCCAAGGCTGCAGCATTAGAAGAACGCATAGAAAGCGCACGCATAGAACTCGAAGACATTGCAGCCGAGGCCGAACAAATTGCAGAAAGTTTAGACTTTGACCCGCAACGTTTAGAATATGTAGAAGAACGCTTGGCCTTAATCTTCAGCTTACTCAAAAAGCATCGCAAGGAAACGGTGAAAGAACTCATAGAACTGACCGAAGACTTGCGCACAAAGCTTTCGCGCATAGAAAATGCTGACGAACTCATCGCAGCAAAAAGAACCGAAGTTGAAGCAACCTTCAAGCAGCTGAAACAAATTGCAGACGAGCTTAGTCTATCAAGAAAGCAAACAGCTCAGAAGCTAACAGAGCGAATGCTGCAACTGACCGAGGAATTAGGAATGCCCGCCGCTAAGCTTCAATTTCAAATAGAGCAACACGAACCTGCCCCCAATGGCCAAGATGAAATAAAGCTACTCTTTTCGGCCAACAAAGATCTGCCACTACAAGACGTGGCTCAAGTAGCAAGCGGCGGCGAGATAGCCCGCCTCATGTTAGCACTCAAAGCTGTTATTGCAGAGCAACAAGCGTTGCCAACAATCATTTTTGACGAAATAGACACGGGTGTTTCAGGACGTATGGCGGACGCTATGGCGGGTGTGATGAACAAGATGGCGCACAACTGCCAAGTCATCTGCATCACCCATTTGCCACAAATTGCCGCCGCTGGAACTATCCACTATAAAGTTTATAAAGAAACAGCCCAAGGAGCTACCATCTCGTATATCAAGAAACTCTCTTCCAAAGAGCGTGAACAAGAGATTGCCTCCATGCTAAGCGGACAAGACGTTACAGAAGCAGCCATAACCAACGCGCAAGAGCTTCTAAAAGGAAGACATTTTAAGGAAAACACACTATGACGACAAAACGCTTCTTTCTATCCTTATTCATCATTTTAACATCAATAAGCGTATGGGCGCAGCCCAAAGACGCATGGAAAGCAACTGCAACACTCACCGCCTTTGATGCTCAAGGCTCTACGATCTACACTGGAACTGTGTTTTTCATTGATGCTGCGGGAACCATCATTGCGCCTTATGCCCCATTTACCAAAGCCGTTCGCGCTGAAATTGCCGACTCCAAAGGCAAGCGTCATGCTGTGAGCCGCATATTGGGAGCGAGCGAAAATTATGGCTTCGTGAAATTGAGAACTGAAGCTGAAGGTCAGCCTTTTCTCAGTCCGATTACAGATAGCACCGAAGTGGCACAAGCTGGAACAAAACTTTTTGCAGTAGGATACTTACGCACGAAAAAAGAAACGCCACAGGTCGTTTCGGTGTCAGAGGCTGTTCGCTACGACGCAGCGATGTTCTATACCATTTCGCTTGGAGCAGACCCGAAATACGTGGGCTGCCCGCTTATAAACAGCACAGGAAAGGTTGTAGCCATCGTTGGCGCAAATAGCGGAGAAGCCTTTGATGTGCGCTTTGCTACAGCCCTTAATATCACAGCCAACAGTGCACTCGATCGTGAACTACGTGCATTGCCTATGGCCAAAGCCTTGCCTGCGACAAAAGACGAAGCACAGAAATACATAGCACTGCTCGATGCTATTGACACCCAAGCATCGCTTGCGGCTATGGATGATTTCATTGCAGCTTATCCCGAGGATCCATCAGGCTACCTCACACGTGCCAGCCGCCTATCAGCGATGAAACAATTCACGAAAGCTGATGCAGACTTTGCTGCCGCCTTCGAGCGTGCTAATGATCAGACCACAGCCGATGCCGTACACTATGCTTTCAGTCGAAGCATATATAGTGCTTATGTCAACGACACTACCGCTGCTCTTCAAGGTTGGAATTTGGAAAAAGCATTGCAGGAGGCCAACGCAGCTTACAACACGACAAACGCCCCGCTATATGCTTTGCAGCAAGCAAACTGTCTCTTCGCTATGGAACGCTATAGCGAAGCTTATACAAAATTCATGGAAGTAAATGCCACGGACATTGCCTCTGACGAAACTTATTTCACAGCTATGCTGGCCATAGAGCGCGCTGGAGGCGACACGGCACAAATCTTAAGTCTGCTCAACAAGGCAATTGAGGTACAAAAGCGCCCATACAACGAACGCGCTGCAACATATTTCTTCGAACGAGCACAGCGCTTGGTGCTCTATGGGCAATATCGCCGCGCCGTGCAAGACTACAATGAGTTTGAACACATCATCGGTCCGCGCAAACTCAACGATACATTTTATTACATGCGCGAACAGGCCGAACTGCAAGGACACATGTATCAACAAGCCTTGGATGATATACAGTCGGCTATCCTCTCCGCTTCACCTGAACGCAAGCCTTATTATCAGACAGAAGAGGCCTTTATATACCTCGCGTGTGCAGAATATGAGAGTGCTAAAACAAGTGCCTTAGCCGCCTACCCCGCCCTGCCTCAACACATCCCCCTGCTACGCATCTTAGCAATCTCGCATGGTGAAACAGGCGACAAAGCCAAAGCACGGGAATATCTTCAGAAAGCCAAGGACTTAGGAGACACCACCACCGACGAATTGATGAAGAAATACCAATAAGAGCTTAGAGCCTAAAGTTTAAAGATTAAAGATACTGCGACAAGCTTTAATCTTTAAACTACAACCGCTAACCTACACAATATATAATATAGGATTAAGACTGTTTTTTAGGCAAATGCTTTGCAGTCAAACAATGTTGCACTAAATTTGCACGCTGTTTTGTGCGCCTTTAGGCTGACGAAGGCACAAAATCTGCTTGAAAACAACAAAACAAAACAATAATTCCAAAATGCAAAACAAAGGATTTATCAAGTTCATCGCAGTGGCGCTGACCCTGATTTGTCTCTTCTATTTCTCATTCTCATTTGTGACACGTCACTATGAGAATAAAGCCGCTGCTATTGCCGCTGCTAAAGGAGAGGATGCGGGCAAAGCCTACTTAGACTCCATGATGAACGAGAAAGTTTTCCTCAACTGGAAAACGCTCAAGGAATGCCAAACACTTCAAATAGGCCTCGGTCTTGACTTGGAAGGTGGTATGAATGTTATCCTTGAAGTGAGCATCCCCGATGTTGTCAAGAACTTGGCTGGCGAGAACGCAAAAGATCCCGCCGTGCTTAAAGCTATTGACACTGCCAATAAAGGCGTAAAGAAGGGCGAAGGCGACTTTGTGGACCTATTCGTAAAAGCCTATCAACAAGCCAATGGACAAAACAAGCTGGGGGCTATATTTGCAGAAAATCTTAAAGAAGATGGCATTACTTTCAAGAGCACTGATGCTCAAGTTGCCACAGCTTTGTTGAAACAGGTTGAAACGGCTGTTAACAACTCAAACGAAGTAGTTCGCACACGTATTGACCGCTTTGGTGTGGCTCAGCCCAACATCCAGATACTCCGCGGTCGTGGACAGCTTGGCCAGATTATGGTTGAAATGCCTGGTATCAAGGAACCCGAACGTGTACGTAAGTTGCTCCAAGGAAGTGCTAACCTTGAGTTCTGGGAGACCTATCGCATGAACGAAGTTGAAGGTGCACTCAAAGAACTTGATAGCCGCTATGCTCAGTTCCTTAAAACGGGTAAAATAGCGGCTCCTGCCGACAGCACGACGCTTGCAGCTACTGACAGCACAGCGTCCGACACGACATTGGCTGCTGCCACTGCAGGAAAAACCGACACACCGAAGAAAGACGATGCTGCTTCAGCCAACGAACATCCATTGTTTAGCCACCTTGTACAAGCTGGCATCTCTGCCGATGGCTGTATCGCAGGTTTAGTAAGAGCTTCGGACACTGCCGAAGTCAACAAAATCATTTACTCAGAAATAGCCGAGCAAGTACTTCCCCAAGACCTTCGTTTGGCATGGGGCGTAAAAGCTTCAAGCTACTATTCTGGCAATGTCTTTGAACTCTACTTGCTCAAATCGGGCGACAAGGGTGAAGCTTCTATGCAAGGCGATATCATTGCTAAAGCTAAGGACGACTTCAACCAACAGCACCACCCCATTGTAACAATGACCATGAATAGTGGTGGTGCACGCGACTGGGCAAATCTTACTCGCAACAATATCAATAAGTGCGTAGCTATCGTGCTTGATGGATATGTTTATAGTGCCCCTGTAGTGCGCAGCGAAATTAGCGGCGGTAATAGCGAAATCAGTGGTAACTTCACCACTGATGATACGCGTGACCTTGCCACGGTGCTCAACTCAGGTAAGATGCCTGCTCCCACTAAGATTGTTCAGGAAGAAACTGTAGGTCCAAGCCTTGGTGACGCTTCAATTCGCGCTGGTTTCACAGCTTGTATTGTTGCATTCGTACTGCTGATGATCTACATGTGCTTGATGTATGGCTTCATTCCTGGAATGGTAGCCAACGGCGCATTGATTTTGAACTTCTTCTTCACCTTCGGCGTACTCATATCGTTCCAAGCCGCACTAACCATGAGCGGTATTGCGGGTATGGTACTTGCCTTGGGTATGGCAGTGGATGCCAACGTGCTTATCTATGAGCGTACGAAAGAAGAACTTCGTGCAGGCAAGAACATCAAGAGTGCCCTGGCTGATGGTTATGGCAATGCGTTCTCAGCCATCTTCGACTCCAACCTCACTAGTATCATTACGGCCGTTATCCTTTACAACTTCGGTACAGGTCCTATTCGTGGTTTCGCCATGACACTGGGCATCGGCATCGTTGCTTCATTCTTCACTGCCGTATGGATGACACGCATGGTTTACGAACACTTCCATGCCCGCGACAAGTGGCTTGGACTGACCTTCACCACACCCATCTTCCGCAACTTCCTCACCAACACCAAGGTGAAGTTCATGGAAGCTTCAAGTAAGTCGTTTGTCATATTCGGTATCTTGGCTATAGTCTTCATCGGCTCTTTGGTGGTTCGCGGATTGTCGGAAGGCATTGACTTCACCGGTGGTCGCAACTACGTCATTGAGTTTGAACAAAAAGACGTTACTCCCGAAGCTGTAGCGGAAGCCGTAGCGGATAAAGTTAAAGCCAAAGACCCCAATGCAACCGTAAGTGCCATCAGCATTGTAACAACAAGCAATCCCGCTGTGCGTCTGACAACGAACTATAAGATTGACGACGATGCTGAAAGTGTGGACCAAGAAGTAGAACAGTTTATTTGGAGTGCTCTTTCTGAGAAGGGTCTCATCAAGGCAGACTACAACACATTCAAGGATCGCGACAACAAAACTGGTGGTTCTATCATCAGCGCCCAAAAGGTTGGTCCGAGCGTAGCAGCTGACATGACACGAAGTGCCTTTATCAGCGTTGTACTCTCGCTCATTGCCATCTTCCTCTACATTCTTGTTCGCTTCCGCAATGTAGCCTTCTCTGTAGGTTCTGTCTTCGCTTTGGTAGTTGACGTTCTATTTATCATCGGCATGTACAGCGTATGTTGGGGCTGGGTTCCCTTCTCGCTTGAAGTGGACCAAACATTCATCGGAGCAGTTTTGACCGCTATCGGTTACTCCATCAATGACAAGGTGGTGGTGTTCGACCGCATACGTGAAAACCTCAAGCTCTATCCCACACGTCCTACGAAACAACTACTCAACGACTCGCTGAACCAAACACTCTGTCGCACCGTGACCACATCGCTCACAACGCTCTTGGTGTTGCTCTGTATCTTCTTCCTCGGTGGCGATAGCATTCGCTCGTTTAGCTTCGCTATGATTTTGGGTGTTATCTTCGGAACGATGTCTTCCATCTTCCTTGCTTCACCCATTGCTTACCGCCTGCTCAACCGCAAGCGTATCGTTGAGGCTAAAGAAGAGGCTTAACCCTACTTACATAGTTTACTATTACCTATTTGCTCCTGCCCTAATGATTACCGGGCGGGAGCAAATTGTTTTCAAAGTCGTTAACTTAAACTAAAAACTCACGAAGCAAACACAAGAGCTACTTATTGTTTGTATATTTGCCGCGAAAGAAACTAATTTATAATGACAATGGCTTCACGACTTCTTTGGGTTGACGACGAAATTGACATGCTCCGTCCCCACATTATATTTCTCAAGAACAAAGGCTACGATGTGACCACTTGCAACAACGGCTCAGACGCTTTGCGCCACTGCCAAGAAAAGCCGTTCGACCTCATACTTTTGGACGAGAACATGCCGGGGCTAAGCGGGCTGGAAACCTTGCAAGGCATCAAGGAATTACAACCTGACGTACCTGTCGTGATGGTAACAAAAAATGAAGAAGAAGACTTGATGGACCAAGCTATTGGCGCACAGATAGCCGATTATCTGATCAAGCCTGTCAATCCTAACCAAATTCTTCTCTCACTGAAAAAAAACATTCACCAGCGAGAAATTGTGAGCGAAGCCACTCAGTCGGGCTATAGCCGTGCATTCCTTGAGTTACAAGAACAGATCGATGCCAATCCCGACTTTGAGCAATGGAAAGAGCTCTACCGCCGTTTAGTGCGCTGGGAATTGCAACTCAGCGAAAATTCTGCTCCCATGGCAGACATGCTCGCGACTCAGAAAGAAGAAGCCAACCGAGCATTTTTCCGTTTTATCAAAGAGCATTACGAAGATTGGGTGAACAAACCCGAAGAACGTCCGCTCATAAGCCCTGATGTAATGAAGCGTAAGGTCTTTCCCTTGCTACGCGAAGGTCGGCAGGTATATATGCTTGTGTTGGACAACTTTCGCTATGACCAATGGCGCATACTATCTCCTGAACTTTCTGAGGCTTTCGATATTGACGAAGATCTCTACCTTGGCATCTTACCCACGGCAACAGGCTATGCGCGCAATGCCATCTTCTCGGGACTAATGCCAGCTGATATAAAAAAAATGTATCCTCACCTTTGGGTAGAGGAAACGCAAGAAGAAGGCAAAAACCTACACGAAGAAGAGCTCCTACGATTACAAATGGAGCGTTTCCGCAGGAAGGAACAATTCACCTATAACAAGCTCAATGACAGCCTTGCAGCCGAACGTGTAATTGGCAACATAAGTGCAATGGCTCGCGTTCCTCTAAATGTACTTGTTGTCAACTTTATTGATATTCTCTCTCATGCCCGCACCGATTCGCGAATGGTACGCGAACTGATGGCTGACGAAGCTGCTTATCGAAGCATCACGCTCTCATGGTTTCGCCACACGGCTGTGAAAGAACTCTTCGCGATGCTTGCTGCGCAAGATGCTGACATCATTATTACGACTGACCATGGTAGCATCCACGTGGACACACCCATAAAAGTAGTTGGTGACCGCGAAGTGAACACCAATCTGCGCTATAAATTAGGAAAAAATCTTTCCTATCCCCATCGTGATGTTTTTGAAATGAAACAGCCTGCTAACGTAGGGCTCCCAACGCCTAATCTTTCTACGATCTATATCTTTGCCGGCGGACGCAATTTCTTTGCTTATCCTAACAATTACAATCACTACGTGCAGTACTATCGCAACACGTTCCAGCATGGTGGCATTTCGTTGGAGGAAATGCTCATCCCGTTGGTTCACTTACGCCCTAAACGCAATCGGTAGGTAACGCTGCGTCAAATCGCTATAATTCTGATTGCAGGAATTTAGCGGTAAAACCTTTTCCTTTTTTAACAACAGCCTCGGGAGTACCTGTGGCAACAATGGTGCCACCGCCACGCCCGCCGTCTGGCCCCATATCGATCAGATAGTCTGCGCATTTGATGACATCCATGTTGTGCTCAATGACGATTACGGTATTTCCTTTGTTGACCAATCTTTGCAGCACACCAAGCAACACGCGGATGTCTTCGAAGTGAAGCCCCGTTGTAGGTTCATCTAATATATATACGGTACGACCCGTATCGCGCTTAGACAATTCGGTAGCTAACTTTACACGTTGGCTCTCGCCGCCACTAAGTGTGGTGCTGCTTTGCCCTAATTTGATATAGCCCAAACCGACTTCTTGCAGCACTTTAATTTTATGAAGTATGCTCGGCACATGTTCAAAGAACTCTACAGCTTGGTTGATGGTCATATCCAACACGTCGGCTATACTCTTTCCACGATAGCGCACTTCGAGTGTTTCGCGATTGTATCGTTTGCCATGGCATGTTTCGCACGGCACAAGCACATCTGGCAAGAAGTTCATCTCTATGGTCTTATAGCCACTTCCCTTGCAAGTCTCACACCGCCCGCCTTTCACATTAAAAGAGAAACGCCCTGCTTTGTAAGCGCGAATTTTAGACTCGGGCAGTTCCACAAAGAGTGAACGGATATCACTAAACACTCCAGTGTAAGTTGCTGGATTGGAACGTGGTGTGCGCCCTATGGGGCTTTGGTCCACGCTCACCACCTTGTCCACATATTCCAATCCTTCCACTTTGTCGTAAGGGAGTGGTGCTTGCAACGAACGATAGATCTTTTGGGAAAGTATGGGCTGCAATGTTTCGTTGATCAGTGTGCTCTTGCCGCTTCCACTCACACCTGTGACACAAATGAAAGTGCCGAGTGGAAATTCTGCCGTAACGTTTTTCAGGTTATTGCCTTTCGCACCAATAATCCGCAGCAGCTTTTCATTGCCTTCACGTCTTTCTTTGGGCACTTCAATAGTGCGCTTTCCACATAGATAATCAGCAGTGAGCGTACCAGCCTTCAGCATTTCTTGTGGTGTTCCTTGGAATACTATTTCCCCGCCTTTGCGTCCTGCCATCGGACCGACATCTACAATATAATCGGCTGAAAGCATCATGTCTTTGTCGTGCTCAACGACAACAACCGTATTGCCCGTATCGCGCAATTGCTGTAGGGAACGGATGAGTCGCACATTATCGCGCTGATGCAGGCCGATGCTCGGTTCGTCAAGGATATAAAGCACATTTACAAGCTGCGATCCTATCTGCGTGGCGAGACGTATGCGCTGACTTTCGCCTCCACTGAGCGAAGCTGTGGAGCGTGCTAATGAAAGATAATCTAAGCCAACGTCAACGAGGAAACGTAGTCGCGTGCGCAATTCCTTGAGTATTTCGTGCGCAATAACGGCTTGGTGGCCTTCAAGACTGGTTTCCACTTTTTCTGCCCACTCTGAAAGTTCGCCGATATCCATGGAAGCAAGCTCATAGATATTCTTACCTGCAAAGCGATAGGAGAGTGCTTCATCGTTGAGACGTGCTCCGTGGCAATGGGGACAGGTTTGTGTATGAGCAAAGCTATCGGCCCATTTTCGTGCTGCGGCTGTCATTTCTGTGTCGGCCATCTGATTGATGTACTTCACCAATCCGCCAAAATCGACGTAATAGTCATTGGTTGTTCCGGCTATGCGCGCCGGAATGCGGAGGCGGTCGGGCGTTCCGCCTATGATTTCGCTAAGCGCTTCTTCGGGCAGTTCGGCAATGGGCGTTTTGAGGTCGGCATCGTATTTAAGCAATACTGCTTCTACCTGTTGGAAGATAAACACCTTGCGATACTTTCCCAAAGGTGCCAACCCGCCTTCATAAATACTCAGGCGTGGGTCGGGTACAACCTTTTCTCGGTCGATAACACTGACATAGCCCAGACCTTTACATTGGGGGCAAGCACCTTGAACGGAATTGAACGAGAAATTGTGAGGAGCTGGCTCACGATATGCCAAACCCGTTGCGGGGTCCATAAGTCGGCGGCTATAAAAGCGGGATGTTCCTGTTTCGGCATCAAGAAGTATCATGAGCCCATCGCCTTGCGACATTGTTTGTGCCACAGAGTGTGCTAAACGGTCTTTGTCCTTAGCTTGTACGCGCAGACGATCTACCACGACTTCGATGTCGTGGTTCTTATATCGGTCCACTTTCATGCCGCGCACCACTTCCATCACTTCGCCATCAACGCGCACGTTAAGAAAGCCTTTTTTGCGCACACTCTCGAAGAGTTCGCGATAGTGTCCCTTGCGGCCTCTGACTAAAGGTGCTAGCAGATAGACTTTGCGCTCTTCGTAGTCGTCTAAGATAAGATCTACGATTTGTTCTTCAGTGTAGCGCACCATTCGCTCGCCGCTCTTATACGAATAGGCCACGCCAGCGCGGGCATAAAGTAGTCTGAGGAAATCGTAGATTTCGGTAACTGTGCCTACGGTGGAACGCGGGTTCTTGTTGGTGGTCTTTTGCTCTATGCTGATGACGGGGCTGAGCCCTGAGATTTTATCTACATCGGGGCGTTCCAGGTTGTCGAGGAAATTGCGGGCGTAGGACGAGAAGGTCTCTACATAGCGACGCTGACCTTCGGCATAAAGTGTGTCGAAAGCCAGCGAACTCTTGCCACTTCCGCTCAGTCCGGTAATGACGCTGAGTTTATGGCGAGGCAAAGTTGCATCAATGTTCTTGAGGTTGTGCACCCTTGCCCCGAAGATTTCTATGGAGTCGTTTGGCATGGGAGATAATTTCAAAAATGGCTATTGGTTTCCTTCGCGATAGCCTGAGAGAACGTTGATGGTCTTACGTATGTTGAAACGGCGTCCATCGGCTCCCAAGGCATCGACGCGCAGGTAGTAGGCTCCATCGGGCACCACGCGACCACCTGAGCGTCCGTCCCAACCACCGGCTGGATTGTCCCACTCATAGATGAGCCGGCCTGAGCGCGAAAACACTTGAGCCTTGAATTTCACAATACTCTGCCAGCCACTTTTGGCCCTGAGCACATCGTTAGCTCCGTCGTTGTTGGGTGTAATGACATTGGGAAACTCCAACATCGACTCGCGAATGTTCACCGAAAAAGGTGTTTCCTGCTCGTATTCTATGGTGTCGTTGCTCTGCACAAAAGAAACCCTAAGTTCTATGAAGAACGTACCCGACTGCGTGAAGGAGAATTCCGTGTCGGCATCGTAGCGTATGAGGAAGGGAGCTGTCTCGCCCGAACGGATGAAACGCCATTCGTAGAGCACAGTGTAATCGTCGGCATCTGATACATTCGACGTGAATGTAGCGTTGAAGGGAGCCGAGCCGTCGTATTCTGTAACCTCTTGCGTAAATCCCAGGCTATCTACATAGGTCATCTTGGGGTCGGCGTTGGGTTGTGCCACAAGTATGAGCGGACACAACAACAGTAGAAAAAGAATTTGTTTCATCATTAGCGTGTCAGAGAAAAGAGAAAACTCATAAAAATAAAACGCGAAATGCCCACGGAAATTATATCACGGGCGCATGAAAAGCGGTGTTAATCCGTCCTATTCACACAAAAACAGCCCGCGCTCTATAAAAGAACCGCCCCAAAGCTGTATTTTTGCGCGCAAAAGTAATCAGAAACCATCAACAACACAAACTGAATTTTCTCATTCCGATGAATTTTGTAGAAGAACTCACATGGCGCGGCATGGTTCACCAGATGATGCCCGGCACCTCCGAACAACTCCAGAAAGAGCAGACCACGGCCTACGTAGGTATCGACCCCACAGCCGATAGCCTCCACATTGGGCACCTGTGCTCCGTGATGATCTTGCGCCACTTCCAGCGCTGCGGCCACAAGCCGCTGGCCCTCGTGGGCGGAGCAACTGGCATGATCGGCGACCCGAGCGGCAAAAGTCAGGAGCGCAACCTGCTCACACCCGAAATCCTTGAACACAACAAGCAGTGCATCAAGGCCCAGCTCGCCAAGTTTCTCGACTTCGACTCTAAGCTCTCTAATGGTGCTGAGCTCGTTGACAACTATGAGTGGATGAAGGACTACGGCTTCCTCGACTTCGTACGCGAAGTGGGCAAGCACATCACGGTCAACTATATGATGGCCAAAGACAGCGTGAAGAAACGTCTCAACGGCGAAGCCAGCGACGGACTTTCGTTCACCGAGTTTAGCTACCAGCTTCTGCAAGGCTACGACTTTCTCCATCTTTTCCGCACCAAGAACTGCAAGCTCCAAATGGGTGGCAGCGACCAGTGGGGCAACATCACCACTGGCACTGAGCTTATCCGCCGCACCCTCGGCCCCGAAGCGCAGGCTTATGCACTGACCTGCCCACTCATCACAAAGGCCGACGGACGCAAGTTTGGAAAGACCGAGCAGGGCAACGTATGGCTCGACCCCCATCGCACCACGCCCTACCGCTTCTACCAGTTCTGGCTCAACGTCAGCGACGAAGAGGCTCAGCGCTACATCAAAATCTTCACCTCCCTGTCTCGCGAAGAGATTGAAGCCCTCATTCAGGAGCAGGAGCAAGACCCAGCCCGCCGCGTACTCCAGAAGCGTTTGGGCGAGGAAGTCACCTCGATGGTACACAGCCGCGAAGCCTGGGAGCAAGCTGTTGAAGCCAGCCAGATCCTCTTCGGTCGCGCCACGAAGGAGAGCCTCCTGCACCTCGACGAAGAAACCCTCCTGCAAGTGTTCGACGGAGTGCCCCGCTTCACGCTCTCGAAGGATCAAGTTCTTGGCCAGAAAGCCGTAGATGTCTTTGCCGAAAAGACGCAATGCTTTGCCTCAAAAGGCGAAATGCGCAAGCTCACACAAGGCGGCGGCGTGAGTCTGAACAAAGAGAAACTACAAGCCTTCGACCGCCTCATTGACGAAGCAGACCTCATCGGAGGCCGCCACCTGCTCGTACAGCGCGGCAAGAAAAACTACTATCTCATCACCGTGGAATAACATCCACCGTCACAACCACCCCGCTTCGCGCATCCATTAACGAAGCCAAGGGAAACCACACGCCCTATACGCCCTCGCCCCCTACGCTGACGCTTCCCGCCAGCGGACATAAATCCACCTTGGTGCAATCATGATTGGACTCTTGTCCAACCTTGATTGCACTTTTTTCCAATCATGATTGGACTTTTTTCCAACCATGATTGGACTTTAGTGTACTCAAGGGTGCACTTTTGTGCAATCAAGGTTGCAAAGAATTGCAATCAAGGGTGCACTTTAGTGCAATCATGAGTACGCGTTAGTTCAACCTTGACTGAACTTTAGTTCAACCTTGACTGAACTTTAGTTCAAACATGATTGAACTTTTGTTCAAACATGACTGAACTTTTGTTCAAACATGAACGGACTGAGTGTGAACTGATAGAAAAATAATGAGAGACAGCGGCACAAGGGCTGCTTCGTTGCCACAGGCATAGTCCCAAACGGACAATCGGACAATTTACCAACCGACCATTGGAGCCCCGAGTTTGCCGCTCCAATGGTCGGTTGGTAAATTGTCCGATTGTCAAAAATCTGTGCCCAGCACTGGGTCAGCGTATCACTTTGCGCCCATCAATGATATAGATGCCAGGCGGGAGGTCGTGCACAGAGCGAGCATCAAGCCGGCGACCATCGGGCGTGTAGATGCCGCGCGAACTGCGGCTTCCTACCGTTACTGAGCGCAGGCCTGTGGGGAGGTCGGGAAGCAACTCGTCAAGGTAGGCAATGTTGCGAGCATACCATTCATTGACGTATTGGATTTCCTCGCGCAGGTCGGCTGTGAGGTCGCACGATGCGCCCCACAGATTGTATTCGCGTGCCCAGGCTCCGCTGGTTTCGAAGAGCGTGGTGTAGGCTTCCAATCGCTCGGAAAGACGCTCGGGCGAGAGCGTGGTTTCACGCAGCTCGTGCCACTTGAGGCGTAGGCTGTCGCGGAAGCCAAGAGAATTGTGAGAGAAAAGTCGCGAGAGGGGATAGACGATGGTGACATAGGTGGTGTCGGCTACGATGTCGTTGTGCTGTCCGTTCCATAGGCCACCGAGCGAGGAGTCCATGTCCCACACCGTGAAAAGCATCCGGCGGCCCGCCTTCTGAATGTTCTTGGTGCTGACGTACATGTTCTTCATCCCGTTGTCCTCGAGGTTGTAAGCCAATTGCAGCATCACATAGTTGAGCAAGTTGCCAAAGTAATAGTTCTGATCAAAGTTGGCAACAAAGCGCGCTTCCGACATTTTGCCGAAGTTGATCAAGCTGCGCAAGGGCGCCCACGCGGCAGCCGAGGGATACTCGTCGGGATACTCAAGCTCCCAGTTGCCCCAAGTCGTAGTCGTCGAAATAGAGCCTGCGGGATAGGTGTAGAGATACGTGTCGTCGCCCCACTGTTTGCCCTTATAGAGCAGACCACGCGGGGTCACTTCTGTGCTGTCAAGCCCGAAGTCCACCTTGGTGAGGTTGAGCAGTTTGCGATTTACTTTGTCCGTAAAACAATATAGGCCCTGATACTCGCCATTGACGAAAACTTCAACGAAACGCCCTACGGTGCCGTTGCGCTGGTTGTAGTTTGTGGCGTAGGGCACCGTGTCCATCTCATTCCACGTGTCGAAGCATACGCGATTGCGCATTCTGATACGGTCCACATACATAGCGTCGAGCACCCAGGTGTGCGTGTTGCGAAGACCCAGCAGATTGGCATCTTGGTCGCTGCCATCGGCCTGGCGGAGTTTCACGTTATAAGGCTTCTTAGGATAGCGTTGCGCCGTAGCGCCGCGCACCTTCACCTCAGCCGTAAAAGTCGTATCAACCAAAGAATTGTCGGGATCCTGCATACGGAATTTGCCCATGACGTAAGTGCTGCCATTGATGCCCGAGGCTGTAATGTCGCAGACAGGAAGTGTTGTGAACCACAGCGTCCCGCTAATCAAAGGAGCATCCCCATCGTCCACAACCGTGAAAGGATAGCCCGCATTGCAAGAAAGCCCCTTCACGACAAAGCCCGTCGCAGTCGGCTCAGCACCGTCAACACGCATAGCATAGCCACCGTCATCCCACGTCACAGCAATCTCGCAGTCGCTCCCTGCTGCCCGTTCGGGCACCGTAACCAGATAGTCGCCCGAAGCCGTAAAGCGCATAGGAGTCTTCCCGTTCAGATGCATTGAAGAGAACACGTGCGACGGCGTTCCCTCGCCCCCGACAGGCGTACCGTCCTCAGCCGTAATGTCGAAGCCAATTATATAATTGCTAAACTTCCATTCGCTACGCATCGTCTCAAGATAGTATTCGCTATCATCACCATAGCTCCAAACATAAATACCCATGTACAACGAAGGCATTGCCACCGAATTGAAGCGAAAAGCACCATCAATATAGTCAACTGACCAAAGCGAACTATCGCTTAGCAACGCGGGATTGGAGCGCAACTCCTGCTGCTCGCCAGAATAGTACTGCCCGTCCCATTCATAAGAATAGCGATAAGTTCGCATCTCAATGTATCTGCCTGTCACAGCATTCTGAATAGTCCATCCACCCGAATCACTGCGGCGAATATACCACCACGGCGAACTGCCATTATCTTGCTGCTGAGTCTTCGTATAGCACGCAAGCAAACTGTGGTTGATATCGTCAATATAAGCTCCCGCATTGTCCACAACATCGGCATCATGGCCATGAACAGATATGCGATAACGTGTATTCGGGTCAAAGCGTTGCGCCAAGACCCTTGCGCTCCCTGCTGACAACATGAAGAGCAATAGAAGCAAAAAACGAACTACCTTATTCATCTCTGAATTGAATTTGATTACTACGATAAAATAAAAACGAGCGTATCGCACACCGAACACGAAGCACTCATTGTGCCATCTGCCGCACTTGCTTAACACAGCCTTAAGCACGCGGCAAAATTAAAACCATTCTGTAAAAAACACTGAAAAGTACGCCCTCAATTCCTCTTAGAAAGCATCTAAAAGCAAAAAAACTCGCAATTTGTGGGGAATAGTGGGGAAATGTGTGTATTTTTGGGCCGTCTAAGTAGATGAGAAAGATGTTCAGCGGTCAATTTTCAGCAAAGACGGATGCAAAAGGCAGGGTATTCCTGCCCTCTGTGTTGCGCAAGCAGCTCGGCGAGGTAGTTGAGAGTTTAGTGCTGCGCCGCGATGTGCATCAGCCATGCCTCGTATTGTTTCCATGGCAAGCCTGGGAACAAGAAGTAGCATTATTGCGCACTCGGCTAAATCGTTGGGATGAACGCGACGCTATGGTATTCCGCTGCTACGTTGGCGAGTCTGAACAAATTTCGCTTGACACAGCTGGTCGGCTCTTACTGTCAAAGCATTGGCTGCAAGTGGCAGAAATATCAAAAGAAGTCGTGTTCATAGGCAACGATGACCGCATTGAGATTTGGGCTTCAGAAAAAGCCAAATTTTTTGACGACCGCAATTACAGCAAACAAGTGCAAGAGATCCTGGGCAACCAATAAAAACGTTCTTTGAAAACCACAGCTTCAATCTGCTTCGTCTGTACTGCTTCCCCCATACCTTCGAAAACAAAATGGATGCCACGGAATACCACATACCTGTGATGCTTCAAGAAAGCATTGATGCGCTTAGCGTAAAACCCGACGGCACCTATTTTGACCTCACGTATGGCGGTGGTGGCCACAGCCGAGAGATTTTGCGAAGATTAGGGGGAAAAGGTAAGCTTTACGGATTTGATCAAGACGCGGATGCTGCTCTGCAAGTTCCCAAAGGCGAAAACCGCTTCACTTTCATACGCAGCAATTTCCGCTTCTTAGAAAACTGGGCTCGGTTCTATAAAGCGACTGACGCTGACGGTATATTGGCAGATCTTGGAGTTTCAAGCCATCATTTCGACACGCCTGAGCGCGGCTTTTCATTTCGCTTTGATAGCCCTTTAGACATGCGAATGAACCAAAATGCAAGCCTGACGGCAAGCGATGTGCTAAATGGATACGATGAAGCCAAACTCACTCTCCTGCTGAAGCACTATGGCGAACTATCCGGGGCGCGTCGAATAGCCAAAGCCATCATAAAGCGGCGCGAACGGGGCCCAATGCACACGGTTGCTGATCTCACTTCAATCGTTGAACCCCTGCTCACAAGAGGACGCGAAAAGAAGGAAATGGCCAAACTCTTCCAAGCCCTGCGCATAGAAGTAAATGCTGAAATGGAAGCACTCTCGCAAATGCTTCAAGCTGCAGTAAAAGTGCTCAAACCAGGTGGGCGACTTGTGGTACTCACTTATCACTCCATTGAAGACCGCATGGTAAAAAACTTAATGCGTGATGGAAACGTGGAAGGCCAAAGTCAGCAAGATTTCTTCGGACGAAGATTATCGCCTTTCAAAAGCGTTGGTACGAAAGTGATGGTTCCTTCTACATTAGAACAAGAAGTAAATCCACGAAGTCGCAGTGCCAAGCTAAGAGTAGCCGAACGCATAGCTACAGAGTTTGAAAGCTGACTCTCTTTTCAAGAACACAAGAGACAAAAGGAAAAAGGACTATATATTTTTTGTTTGAAAGAATAGCTATTCTTTAGAACAACATGGCGGACAACAAAGAAAAGGAAAAACTTTCGCGGACAGCGAAGAAGAAAGAGCGCAGGGCGGATCGTGCCCTGCGCGAAATTCTGGACATTGACAACGAGCAACGAACGCGCATCACATGGCGTAGCGTGCTCGGCGGTGACATATTCACAGGAACATTCCTGCGCAAATACCTATTATTTATATTGCTCATTGTAGGGCTCTTGGTTATTTATGTAAGCAACCGATACGCCTGCCAGCGCGAATTCATTGAGCAAAACCACCTTTTAGACACACTACAAGACCGGCAGTGGAAACTCCTGACTATCACCAGCGAAATTAAGGAAAAGACCCGTCGCAGTTATGTTCAAGAAAATCTGCGCGACACAACGCTCGGAACATCTACACAACCCCTCTACGAATTAGAGATTGCAAACGAACAACAATGAAAGTTTAAAGATTAAAGATTAAAAGTTAAAGCTCGCAGCAAACTTTAAACTATAAACGATAAACTTTCAAAAACAATACTCAGCCTTAAAAAAAATGAATTTCCCTGTAAAACATGTAATGCCTCGCTTCACGGCATTTCTGGTGCTTTTTCTCTTTGCCGGATTTCTCGTGATTGGAAAAGTGGGTTATCTAATGACCTACAAGCGCGGCTTTTGGGCTGAAGTTGATAAACGCTTTGTCCGCGAAGGCGACACGCTACCTGCCACACGTGGTAACATTCTGGCTGGTAATGGTGAAGTGTTGGCTGCCAGTATTCCTGAATACGAATTGTACATGGACTTCCTCTCGTACGAAAAAGACAGCGTGCGCAGACTTCGTGAACAATTCCTGCGCGACAGTGTGCTACTCGCTTCCCTTGATTCTATTTGTGACGGAATGGCTGAAATCATCCCTGGAACCACCTCGGAACAATTCCGCCAACGAATACTTCAAGGACGTGCGCTTGGCAGTCACCACTGGAAACTCTATAATCGCCGAGTTAGCCATGTTCAATACAGCCGGCTCAAGATGTTGCCTGTTTTTCGCAAGAGTGTAGGAGCTGGCGGCTTCACCGCCGAGCGGTCGTTCAAACGTAAAAATCCGTATGGCCGCTTAGGACTTCATACCATCGGCGAACTCTATAGCGGAATGGACAAACCGCGTTCTGGTTTGGAAGAGCATTTTGACTCTGTGCTTCGCGGAACCCCTGGTCTGGCCCATCGCCAGCGTGTGTTCAACACTTATGCCACGATTGTGGACAAGCCTGCCACCGATGGCTGCGACCTCCACACAACGATGGACATCAACATGCAAGACATTGTGGAAGAGGCTTTGCGCAACAAACTCAACACGATGGATGAGGCAGAATATGGCATTTGCATTCTGATGGACGTTCCCACAGGCGATGTCAAAGCGATGGTTACGCTTTCGCGAGCAAAAGACGGCAATTTCTACTACATGGACCACCTGGCTTTGTCGCAGTTGATGGAACCGGGATCGGTCTTCAAACCGATGTCCTTCCTTGTAGCCTTCGACGACGGAAAACTTCATATAGACGATATCGTTGATGCCCATGGCGGACAATATAATATGTATGGCTCATGGATAAAAGACTCTGGATGGCGACACGGAGGACCGGGAAAGATACCAGCGATTGAAGCCATTGAACGTTCGTCAAACGTAGCTGTTGGAACTACGATTGACCGCATTTATCACAAAAATCCCGAAGCTTTTGTAGCAGGACTTGACCGTATCGGTGTTCGAGCAGACTTAGAGCTTCCATTCAAGGAATACAAGCCCCCACGTATCCGTATGCCGAACAAAAAGAATTGGTCTAAAACGGCATTGGCTTGGATGAGTTTTGGATATGAAACACAAATACCCCCTATTACTACCGTAACTTTTTATAATGGAGTTGCCAACGGAGGTAGGATGATGCGTCCGCGCTTTGTCACGCATTTAAGCCGCGACGGACAAACCATCAAAGAATTCCCGCCCGTAGCTGTGCGTGAGCACATGGCGAGCAAAGGAGCTATTGAAGATATCCAGAAATGCCTTTCGGCTGTAGTGAAAGGTAAGCATGCTACAGCAAAGCTTGTCAGAAGCAAACTTTTTGAAATTTCTGGCAAGACCGGCACTGCGCAGGTATGGGATATAGGTGGATTTCAAAACAAATACCTGGTATCATTTGTGGGCTATTTCCCCAGCGATGCACCTCAGTATTCTATGATTGTTTGTGTGAAATCGGGTGGTAGTGTATATGGCGGTACTGTTTGCGGTCCTGTTTTCAAGCAGATTGCCGAAACGGTTATGTCGCTGAAGCGTACTGAAGATTTTACTTCTGCCACAGACAGCGTCTATGCCCATGCACCTTTCATCGCATCTGGCAACACAGCACCTGCAAGCCGATTTATGCAAACAATGGGTATTAGTTTGCCAGCTCCATTCAATGAAAGCGATCCTGAGCTTTGGGGATATTTCTCGGCAAGCGGTACGAACGTCAAGTTTGTTGCCGACACGCTTCAGGCCTCTGGTATTATGCCCAACGTCAGTGGATATGGATTGCGCGATGCGGTTTTCCGCTTAGAGAGTATGGGACTACGCGTAAAGGCTAAGGGCGTCGGACACGTTGGTAGCCAGAGCATACGCGCAGGAGCTCATATTTCACGAGGCGATACTGTTCTCCTTTATTTAGGCGACCAACAACAATGCCAAGAAATGGCTGATAGTCTGCAAGCCGAATTAGACGTTGAAGAAGCTGAGGCTCAAAAACTCGCGGAGCAGCATCGTGAAGATAGTATCAAAACTGCTCAAAAAAGGGCCGACTCCATACGCACTGCGACCCCTACGCGAGATGTTCAGTCACCTTCAAACACTCTTAAACCAAAGAAGGAAGCACCAAGCCCAAAGCCAAAAGCCACACAGCCAAAGCCGTCTGCCACACCCAAGAAGACGACACCACAGCCAAAGCCCAGCACAACTAAAAGAAGATAAAAAATTTGAAACAAGAAACGCAAACATAAAAACGATACACTCTATGAAACTTCAAGAAATACTCAGCCAAGTCCAGCCTCTGGCTTGCCAAGGTTCTTTGCAGATAGATATTCAAGACGTTTGCACTGACTCACGTCAGGCTAAGCCTGGTAGCCTTTTTATAGCAGTGAAAGGCACTCAGACCGATGGTCACGCCTTCATACCCAAAGCCATTGAGCAAGGTGCTACAGCTTTGCTTGTTTCTGATGAAATTCCATCTGATTTGCCTGATGGGGTTACCTGCGTCAGAGTTGTTGATACCGAATCAGCTTCTGGTCCTGTCATTACGCAGTTTTACGGCAATCCTACTAAGATCTTAAAGTTGGTAGGTGTTACGGGAACCAACGGAAAAACCACGATTGCAACCGTACTCTATCAGTTGTTTAGAGCCTTAGGCCATCGCTGCGGGCTGATAAGCACGGTGTGCAACTACGTTGATGAACGCGAAGTCCCCGCCACGCATACCACGCCCGACCCTGTTACGCTCAACCGTCTGTTGGCTGAAATGGTCAGTGCTGGCTGCGAGTATGCTTTCATGGAATGTTCGTCCCATGCTATCCAGCAACAGCGCATTGGTGGTCTGACTTTTGCGGGAGGCATTTTTACTAATCTCACGCGCGACCATCTCGACTATCACAAAACTTTTGAAAACTATCGTGATGCCAAGAAGCTCTTCTTCGACGGATTGTCAAAAGAGGCTTTTGCTATCACCAATGCCGACGACCGCAATGGCATGGTTATGGTACAAAACTGTGCAGCAACGGTCAGTACCTATTCTGTTCGCACTGCGGCTGATTTCAAAGCACGCATACTTGAAGAGAGCCTTGAAGGCATGTTGCTTGAAATGGACGGCATGGAAGTCAGCGTGCGTTTTGTGGGACGCTTCAACGTGCAAAACCTGCTTGCGGTCTATGGCGCAGCGCGCAAACTGGGTGTCGGACGTGAAGAAGCCTTGCAAGCCCTTTCCACGCTCCACCCTGTCAATGGACGTTTTGAAGCCATACGTTCTCCTAAAGGTTTCAGTGCCATCGTTGACTACGCTCACACACCCGATGCACTTGTCAATGTGCTTGAAGCCATCAACGAGATTAAGCGCAACGGCAGGGTGATTACCGTTTGTGGAGCTGGTGGCAACCGCGACAAAGGCAAACGCCCCATCATGGCGCAGGAAGCAGCCAACCACAGCGACCACGTCATCATCACAAGCGACAATCCGCGCTTTGAAGAACCTGCTGATATCGTAAACGACATGCTTGCTGGTCTTGACGAAAAGCAAATGCAAAAGACGCTGAGCATCGTTGACCGCCGCGAAGCCATACGCACCGCTGCAGCTATGGCTCAGCCTGGCGACATTATCCTTGTTGCAGGCAAGGGACACGAGCCTTATCAGGAAGTCAAGGGCGTGAAACACCATTTTGACGACCACGAAGAGATACGAAAAGCCTTTGGTTTGGAATAGCCCTAAAAGAAGAGAAAGACCATGTTATTTTATCTTTTCCGTGCGCTTGAGCAATTTGGCATTCCAGGTTCAGGAATGTGGCACTACATATCGTTCCGCTCATTGCTCGCCTTGATATTTGCGTTGATTATTTCTGCTTGGTTTGGTGAACATTTTATCAAGTACATGAAGCGGAAAAACATCAGCGAAACACAGCGCGATGTGAAGATCGACCCCTTTGGCGAGAAGAAGAAAGGAGTGCCATCAATGGGCGGTATCATTATTATTGTAGCCATTCTCGTACCAACCCTTTTGTTGGGACGATTGCGCAACACGTACCTCATCCTCATGATTGTCACCACGGTATGGCTGGGCTTTGTAGGCTTCGTTGACGACTACATCAAGATTTTTCGCAAGAACAAGGAGGGCTTGGCTGGGCGCTACAAATTGGTAGCTCAAATGTTGCTCGGCCTGATTGTGGGGCTGACGCTGTATATGAGCCCAGATGCCACTATTCACGAAAATGTTACACGTTCGCGGGGTACAACACGCACTGAAATTGTGCACAAGAGTTCGCCCGAAAAAAGCACAAAGACTACCATACCCTTTGTCAAGAACAACAATTTCGACTATTCTTCCGTCACTGCGTTCCTTGGCGATTATCAAAGTGCTGGCGGATGGGTGATATTTGTGCTGATGACCGTGTTTGTGATCATGGCAGTGAGCAACGGAGCTAATCTCAACGATGGCATGGACGGAATGGCGGCTGGCAATTCTGCCATCATCATGTTGGCGCTTGGTGTGCTGGCCTACGTGAGTAGCCACATTGAGTTTGCCAGTTATTTCAATATCATGTACATCCCTGGCTCGCAAGAATTGGTGGTTTTCACCGCTGCTATGGTAGGAGCACTGATAGGCTTCTTGTGGTACAATGCCTTTCCTGCTCAGATTTTCATGGGCGACACCGGTTCGCTATGCATTGGCGGCATCATTGCCGTGCTAGCTATCATCATCCACAAGGAACTCCTGCTGCCTGTGCTCTGCTTCATATTCCTTTTAGAAAGTATCAGCGTGATGCTTCAAGTGGGCTACTTCAAAATAGGAAAGCGCAAGGGCATCAAGCAACGTATCTTCAAACGCACACCAATTCACGACAACTTCCGTGTACTGCCCAAAGATCTTGATGCCGACTGCAAATACCTCTTCAACTGGCCACGCGGTGCTTGGCATGAAAGCAAAATTACGGTTCGATTCTGGATCACGAGCATTTTGCTGGCCGCCGCGGCTATTATCACCCTTAAAATCCGATAGTTCTCTATGCGTCTCTCCATACTTGGTGCTGGCGAAACTGGTGCCGGCACTGCTATCCTCGCTCTTCAGAAAGGCTACGACGTTTTTGTGTCGGACGCTGGTCCCATTGCTGACAAATACAAGCAAATGCTTCAGTCGCATGGCATTAAGTGGGAAGAAGGAGGTCACACCAAAAGCCTCATTCTTCAAGCCGACGAGATTGTGAAAAGCCCTGGCATTCCTCCCACTGCACCCATTGTCGTTCAAGCCACAGAACGCGGCATCCCTATTCTCAGCGAAATAGAATTTGCATCGCGTTACACCGATGCCCAAATGATTTGCATCACGGGAAGCAACGGCAAAACCACCACCACGAAACTCATCCACCATATCCTCACCCGTGCAGGCTACGATGCCTCTCTTGCTGGAAACGTGGGGCGCAGCATGGCGTTACAAGTGGCCGAAGGCCATCACGATTGGTATGTGCTTGAGCTCTCGTCGTTCCAGCTGGAAAACATGTACCAGTTCAGGGCAAACATAGCCATTGTTCTGAACATCACGCCCGACCACCTCGACCGCTACGACTATCGCATAGAGGCATACGCTGAAGCCAAAATGCGCATCAAGCAAAACCAAACGCCCTCCGACAGCTTCATTTATTGGCGCGACGACGATTACGTGCCCGCTATGTTGCAAGAAAATCCCACGTTAGCGAGCACCTTGTGCTTTGCCGATACAAGCGGAAATCAGGCTGCAGCCTATGTGGCGGATGGTATCATGACAATAGAACGCCCACGTGCATTCACGATGCCCGTGAGTGAACTTTCGCTCCGAGGCAAACACAATGTCAGGAACTGCATGGCTGCCGCGCTCGCCGCACTCGAAGCTGGTGTGTCCCATGAGGCTTTGCGTAGTGCATTGAGCGACTTCCCGCCTGTGCCCCATCGTCTCGAGCCCGCGGGCGAAGTCGATGGCGTAACCTACATCAACGACTCCAAGGCGACCAATGTAGATGCCTGCTTCTACGCCTTGGATGCTATGACTACCCCCGTGGTTCTCATTTTGGGCGGGTTGGACAAGGGCAATGACTATGCGCAAATCATTCCCCTCATCAAAGAAAAGTGTCGCGCATTAGTATTCCTCGGAGCCGATAATAGCAAGCTCCACGAAGTGTTTGACACTTTGGGACTCCTCACCTTCGACACCCACTCCATGACCGACTGCATCAGTGCCTGCCGAGGGGTAGCCCGCCAAGGCGACACGGTACTACTCAGCCCATGCTGCGCCAGCTTCGACCTCTTCAACGGCATGGCCGAGCGTGGCAATCTTTTCAAAGAAACAATCAAGTCATTTACAATTTGACAATTTACAATCTGACAATTCTGCGGACGTATCGAAGCGCGGTGGCCAAATTGTAAATAGTCAAATAGTCCAATGCGTGGGTTCACCACAGCACTTCGTCACGTCCGAGAAATAGTCAAATAGTAAATCGTCAAATAGTCAAATAAGTTTATGGTAAAAGCACGCGGCATATTCAAAGGCGACCTCGTTATTTGGGCGGTCTATTTCTTTCTCATAGCCATCTCCTTAGTAGAAGAATTCAGCGCAGCCAGCACATTGGCCTACAAAAGCGGCGACTATTGGGGCGTGCTCTACAATCACGCTATCTTCCTTTTTGTAGGATTCGTCATTTTGTGGGGTATTCACAACATCCCTTGCCGCTGGTTTCGCATTGTGCCACTGTTTGGCTTGCCGCTGATACTCATTGCCCTCATAGCTACCTTGGCATTCGGAAAAGAGTCGAACGAAGGTGTTCGCTGGCTCAGCATCTTCGGTATGCAATTGCAGCCCTCTGAATTTGCCAAACCCATCATGGTCACCAGCATAGCCCTGCTCCTTTCCTACAACCAGCGCGAAGAAGGAGCCGACCCACGACTGTTCAACAAAATTTTGTGGATCACGTTTGTCTTTTGCGGGCTCATCGTCACACAAAATTTCTCCACCGCAGCCCTCATCTTCGTTGTGGTTTTCGCTATGATGATTATAGGCCGTGTGCCGAGGCAGCAAATGCTCAAACTCACTTTGTCGCTCATCGGCATAGGCCTTGTCAGTGCTCTCGTGCTCCTCTCTCTGCCCAAAGACAGTTTCGTCTTTGACCTCCCGGGACTGGGACGTGCCCTTACTTGGAAAAACCGCATAGCTGATTTCATGGGCAATGGCGAAGCTTCGAAAGCTGAAGTTTCCTTCAAACAAGCGCAGGACTCCATCCCCCCTGGCACGGCTCACCGCGACAGCCTGCTCGCCGCCAAATATCCCATTGCCGACAATGCCCAGACGGGCCATGCCAATATAGCCATCTCTTCCGCCCATCTCATCGGAAAAGGCCCAGGCAACAGTGTACAGCGCGACTTCCTCAGCCAAGCTTTTTCCGACTTTATCTTCGCCATCATCATTGAAGAACTCGGCATTTTGGGCGGTGTGTTTGTCGTATTGCTCTATATCATTCTGCTCTTCCGAGCGGCACGCATAGCCAGCCGATGCGAGCGCAACTTCCCCGCATTCCTCATACTCGGGCTCTCTATTCTCATTGTCTTCCAAGCTCTTGTCAACATGTTTGTGGCCGTGGGTCTCATTCCTGTAACGGGACAAACGCTCCCGCTAATCAGCCGTGGCGGTAGTTCTATTATCTCTGTAAGCATTAGCCTCGGCATGATGCTCAGTGTGAGCCGCTATGCCCGCAAGCGCAAACCCGCCGACAGCGATGCCCAGCCGAGCGCGGACATCGATCCCCGCGACGATAATGCAGCCATCCGCGCCAACTTTGAAGACGCGGGGAAAATGATTTAAAATCGTTCAATAGTAAATCTTCAAAATAGTAAATGACAAGACGTTTTTTCGCCATAGTAGCCTGCTTAATTGCACTATGTATGCCCATCAGCGCGCAGACCTATCAAGTGCGCTTCACCACTGATAAAGGCACATTCACCGTGGTGCTCTACGATGACACCCCTATCCATCGCGACAACTTCCTCCACCTTGTTCGCACGGGCTACTACGACGGCATACTCTTCCATCGCGTCATTAAGAATTTCATGATACAGACGGGCGACAGCACCTCGCGCCACGCCTCGCCTTACGACCTCTTGGGCGAAACCGACGTTCCCTACACCCTTCCTGCCGAAATCGTCTATCCCCTTCACTACCACCATCGCGGAGCACTCGCAGCAGCCCGCGAAGGTGATGATGTCAACCCCGAGCGACGCAGCAGTGGAGCACAGTTCTACATCGTCACCGGACAGCGCATACCCCCCAGCCGCATGACCGACTTTAGGGAATATGTCAGCCGCATGACTGGCGGACAGGTGCACATTCCCCGAGCCCAAGCCGACGACTATGCCGAACGCGGCGGAGCACCTCATCTCGATGGGCAATATACCGTCTTTGGTGAAGTACTCGAGGGGATGGATATCGTTGAAGCCATCAGCCTCGTACCCACCGATCGCAACGACCGCCCCCTTGAAAACCTACATATCATTAAGGCCGAAGTCATTAGTGAAAGTTTAGAGGAAAGAGTTTAAAAGGTTAATGTCCTGAGAGCGCGTGCGTCTCGCCAGCAAACGTATGCCAGCTCCCTCGATGGGAGCTGGCATACGTTATAACACGATATTGGCCTTTGCTCGGACATCGAGCCACTCGCAAAGTCCATACAGGCGGGACGCCTGCGCTCCTAGGACATTGCGATACCACTAAACTAAAAAACGCTTTACCCACAATCCAAAACAATCTTGCCCTCGTGGAAAACAACAAAAAGTAGCTACTACTTGCAACATATCTGTTGAAAATAGCTACTTTTGCCATGCGAACCTTTCGCGCCGCCGCACGGCCCCACCCAAAAGCTCCACATACATGAGCTGCCGACTGCGGAGGCAGACATACAGATTATTTCATCATAGCGTTGGCTATTATTCAGAAACGTTCCGAAACTTGCAGGTAGAAGAACACGCACTAAGAATAATGGTAACGCTCACTGCACCCCAGTGGGCGTTTTCCTGTTTCTTTGTGCGTAGGTTTCCTGCAAGTACCTGGAACGTTGGACGGGAAGACTGCCCACTTTCTTTGTACTTGCAGGAAACGTTTTTTGTAGAATAGCAGCGCATTAATCCCACCAACCGATTGATGCCTACCAACCCTCTTTCTCCCACCCGCGCCGACTTGCTGCGCGAGTTGCAGCAGCGCGTGGACGACCGCGTGCTCGAACCCACCAACGCAACCTTGCTCCGCAAACTGATTGAGCGTGCCGACACCGACGACGAAGCCATCGCTGTGGCAGCTCTCGGCACTACCTACAAACGCACGGGCTTCCACTTCGATGTGCGTTTGGAACGCCTCACAACCGACATCCGCTACCTGCACCGCAACCCCGCACTGAGCTTCACCACCAACCCCACTGCACTGACTCATCGCCTTATCATCGGCGACAACTATGAAGCTCTGCAAAACCTCCTCATTCAGTATCGCGGCCAAGTAGATGTTATCTACATTGACCCACCCTACGGCAAAGACAGCATGGGCGAGTTCGCACATACCAACTACGAGAACGCCATTACGCGCGACAATCTCCTCTCTATGCTTTACCCGCGCCTCGTGCTCGCACGCCAACTGCTCGCCGACACGGGTGTTATCTTTTGCTCCATCGACGACAAGAACCAAGCCTACGTCAAGTGCTTGTTTGATGAGTTGTTTGGGGAGAGGAACTTTGTGGCGAACTTTATTTGGAAGAAGAAACAAGGTGGAGGCAATGATACCAAGTTTGTTGTTGCAGAACATGAGTACGTAATCATGTATGCAAGAAATCAGGATACTTTTCAAATAGGTAAAGACTTACTTTACAAAACAGATGATAAGCTTTATCCATTTCATGATGCAAAAGGCGATTATGGGCTAATCACATTAGATAAAGCATCAATTCAGTTTAGCCAGTCCCTTGTTTACGAGATTGTAGATAAAAAAGGGAATTCATATTATCCACGTGTCGTTAATGGTAAACAATCTTGTTGGCGTTGGGGGAAACAGAAAGTAAAAGAACAATTTGAAGAACTTGTTTTTAAGAATGGGAAAGTTTATACAAAATACTACCGACCTATAGGTATTACGCCACGAAGCTTATTAGTAGATGCTGTTTATGGGAGAACAGAAAGCGGAAAGGATGATTTGGCTTCAATATTTAGAAGAGTTTCATTTGACTATCCTAAGCCTAAAGCACTTCTTAGTCATTTAATTTCATTAAATCCTAACAAATCCTCCCTCATCCTCGACTTCTTCGCAGGCAGTGGCACCACAGGCCACGCTGTGCTGGAACTCAACCGTAAGGACGGCGGAAAGCGCAAGTTTATTCTCTGTCAGCTCAATGAAAAGACGGACACTACGCCAAACGGTATTGCCTACGACGTGACGACCAAGCGCTTGAAGCGCATCATGACGGGAAAGTGCTACGACGGCACAGCGGACTTTCCATGGATAAAGACGAACGAACCTTACGGCGACAACCTTGAAGTGACGGAAATAGACCGTGTGTTCAACGCCGAAGCTACGGCGAGCAAAACGCCTTTTGACGTGATAGACGAAACGCTCTATGGCCAACAGCCTTTCACCACGATGCGCGAGAAGATAGAATGGGTGTGCCAACACTTCCAGCATGCACAAAAGGCCGTAGAGAACGACAGCGATTGGGAAAAACGTAAACGCGACCTTGACCATGCAACAAGAAGTTAGAGACCTGCAGCAACGCGCCGTCGGCGAACTCTACGAACTCCTATGCGGCAACAAGCGCGAACTGACCTTCCGTGCTCCTACGGGTAGCGGCAAGACGCACATGATGGCCGACCTGATGCAACGCATCGTCAGCGAAATGCCTGACGTGGTGTTCCTCGTCAGTACGCTCTCGAAAGGCGGCCTGGCCGCGCAAAACTACGAAGCCTTCCGTCGCTTGGCCGACGACGGTACGTTCCCCGCATTGAAACCGCACCTCATTTCGTCAGAGATAGCAGGCGAAGAACGCCTGCATATCCCAACGGACTACAACGTCTATGTACTGCCGCGCGACCTCTACAAGAAAAACAGCCGCCTGATGCAAGGCGCAATGCTGGCCTTCCTGCGCACGATGACAGAAAACTTCATGGGAACGGGCCTGAACAAACGCATCTACCTCATCAAAGACGAGTGCCACCAAGCCACAAAGAACCTCGACGACATCTCCGAAAACTTCTTTACGCGCATCCTCAACTTCTCCGCCACGCCAAAGCTCGCCCGCGGACAACGCCCCGATGTGCAGATAACCGATGAAGAAGCTGTCAGTGCCAACCTCATTAAGCACATAGAACTCTGCGAGGACGCAGACGCGACGGTAGAGGATGCCGTAGAAAAACTCCTTGAGATACAAGACGATTACCGCAACTTGCTCGGCGTGAACCCCTGCCTCATCATCCAAATCAGCAACAAAGACAAGGCCGAAGAAGAATGGACGCGCAAGATACGCCCCGCCCTCGACCGCCACCAAGAACTGAAGTGGATGAAGATTATGGACAAGCCTAAGGACTGCGACACAAACGATGCCGTCAAGAAACGCCTGCCGCCCGAACGCTGGAAAGACTATGCTAAAGGCGCGGGTTCGCAGATTGACGTCATTGTTTTCAAAATGATTATCAGCGAAGGTTGGGACATTCCGCGTGCCTGTATGCTCTATCAGGTGCGCGACACGCAGAGCCAACAGTTAGACGAACAGGTGGTAGGGCGCGTGCGCCGCAACCCACGTTTGCTCGACTTCGAACGCCTTTCGCCCGAGGCACAGCAACTATCTATGACGGCATGGGTGTGGGGCTTGCGACCCGAGAGTATGCAACGCACGCAGGGCGTAACGCTGTGGGAACAAGCTGGCATTGAAGACATTCGCCAACAGATACGCGTAAAGACCACGCGCCTCGCCAATCTGAAAGAAAGGAAAGACTTCAACGTGGCCGATGTGCTGAAACCGCTTGACAACACAGCGCCTACCGACATCTTCAGCCTCTATAAGAAACTCAGCCGCCAGCCCGCCGAATTGCAAGACCTTTGCTACGACTACGCCTCTGGCGACACATCGCGCTGGTGGCAGTTTGCCGAACAAACCGAGCGTGTGCGCAAACATTTCGACACCTACATTTGCGACTACGACAAGACGATGGAAGTGGGCGAAGAAACATCGTTCCCCGCCAGCTCGTCATATACCGCCACAGGAAACAGCTTGCAGGTTCGCGATTGGGTGTGGCGCAAGCGGCAAGGTGGCGTGCCGCGCTACGATTTCGACAGCGAAGCCGAATCGGACTTTGCTTGCATCCTGCAAGAAGCCGCCGCCAAGTACGGTCAACCCGTCGCGCCCGAAGCCGAACCGCCCACGGGGCGTTTCCTTTGGGGAAAGAACTTCCCGCAAGGCTCCGACATTCGCTACGAATACTACGACGGTGGCATCCACGTGTCTTATCCCGACTTCGTGATGAAAGACCGCAGCGGGCGTATCCACGTTTTTGAAGTGAAGAGTGTAAACCTCGCCATTGGCAAACAAATTTCCGAAGACGAATACAAGCACAAAATAGCCTGCCTCAGTGCTTGTTACAAAGCCTCTTCGCGCTTATTGCCCGACCACATCTTCTATCTCCCCGTGCTTCGCGGCGATGCGTGGCACATTCATAAATTTGAACGCGGCGAGGAAAGCACCATCTCGCAAGAACAATTTAAGAACAGCATCAACCAATAGCGTTTTTATGCAATAAACCGAGCAGCGGCGCGTTTATATATATATTAAAGATATGCGAAGACTATTCCCCGCGCTGCTGTGCTTGCTGATGCTATCGGCGTGCTCCACGAAGAAGAACACAGCTGCATCGCGTTTTTGGCATGGTTTTACGGCCCGTTATAACACGTATTATAACGGGCAGAAGGCGTTTGCGGAAAGCTTTGAACAGCAAGAGCGCGGCCACAAAGACGACTATACAGAGGTTTTACCATTATTTCCTGTGGCCGTTGAAGCTACAAGCGGTATCGGCAAGGGTGGCTACGAAACAGCCATTACTAAAGCACAAAAAGCTATCAAGCTCCACAGCATTCAGGCAAAGCCTAATCTCTCGGCACGCGAACGCCAAACGCCCAAAGGACGGCAACAATTGGCGCGTCAGGAATACAATCCGTTCCTGAAAAATGCGTGGCTGATGATGGGCAAAGCGCAATTTCAGCGAGGCGAGTTTATTGAGGCCGCTTCGACGTTTTCTTACATTGCCCGCCACTATGCCGCCGAACCGCGCGTGGCTGCTGAAGCACGTATATGGTTGGCTCGTTGCTACAGCCAAACGGATTGGTTCTACGATGCTGAAAATGCCCTCCACCTTATTCGCCACGACTCTTTGACCCATCGCCTGCGCCGCGAGCGCGATGTGTCACAAGCCGACATCTTGCTCAGACAAGGACGCTACGAGGAAGCTTTACCCTTGCTCAAAAGCGCAGCAGCCAAAAGTGGTTCGCGCTTGCAGAGGGCTCGTACTTGGTATATTATAGGCCAAGTGAGCCGCATGGCTGGCAAGAATGATGAGGCCTACAAGGCACTACGCAAAGTGACGCGCATGTCGCCTCCCTTTGAGCTGGAGTTCAATGCAAGAATACTGCAAACGCAGGTGCTCTCGGCGGACGGAAGCCAGCGTTCGCGTATGATAAACAAGCTGAAGCGCATGGCGCGTAATCCAAAGTACAAGGACTATTTACACCAAGTGTATTTCGCCCTGGGCAACATACAATTAGCACGTGGCGACACGGCTGCTGCCATCTCGGCATACGAAGAAGGGCGCACCAAGTCGCAAAGCGGTTCTACGGAAAAAGGTGTGTTGCTACTCAGCCTTGGCGAAATCTATTGGACACAGCAACGCTTTGACAAAGCGCAGACTTGCTACAGCGAAGCCATTGGTATGCTCAACAAGGAACGCGAGGGTTACGCTGAAGCCATCAGACGCAGTAAGATTCTTGACAAGCTCGTGCCTTATACCAATGCTATTCACTTGCAAGACAGTTTACAGGAATTGGCTAGCATGAGTGAAGAAGACCGTAATGCTGCCATTGACCGACAAATAGAAATGGAACGCCGCCGACAAGAAGAAGCTAGGCGGGCTAGCCGCGACTCGGCAGCGCAGGCTTTGGCAGGTGGCGGCGATGCGGGTGCAGGGATTTTACCTGGCACGGGCATGGCTGGAACGAGTACGACTGGAGCTGGTGCCTCGGACGCGGGTACTTTCTATTTCTATAACCCTCAATTGGTGCAGCAGGGTAAACAACGCTTCCAGCAGCAATGGGGCAATCGCAAGAACGAAGACAACTGGCGACGCTCAAATCGCACGGTGCTGGCAGAGCTCTCGCCCGACGATGACGAAACAGAGGAAGAACTCTCAGACAGTGCCCTGCAAGCTCAAGCTTTGGCTGACAGCCTCGCTCAGGCTTTGGCCGATTCGCTAAGCCAAGACGAGAACAACCCGCTCAAGCGCGAATACTATCTCAAGCAAATACCTTTCACACCCGAGGCCAAGGCTGCAAGCGACTTGATCATCATGGACGCTCTGCACCATGCTGGAGTGATAGAGAAAGACGATTTGGGCGACTTTGCATTAGCCGAAAAGAGCCTTACCCGCATTGTTCGTCAATATACGAGCTACGAACAGATGAGCGATGTGTACTATCAGCTCTTCTTGATGTACCTGCGCTGGAAGAAGCCTGCCCAAGCAAACCATTACAGAAACCTAATGGCTCAGCACTACCCGCAGAGCGACACAACGCGCATTATCACGCATCCCAATTTTGAACGCAACTTGCAGTTCGGACGACAGATTGAAGATTCGCTCTACACTGCTACATACAACGCTTTCCGACTGCACGACGATGCTACCGTAGCTCGCAACACGCAACGATCTACCGAAGAATTCCCCGACGGCGTAAATCGTCCGAAGTTTCTCTTTGTCAATGCGCTTTCGCGAATGGGCAAGGAAGACAACACAACAATTATCAGCGAACTGCGCGAACTGGTTAAGAAATATCCCGACAGCGATGTTTCGCACTTGGCAGGAATGATTGTGAAAGGGCTGGAAAATGGACGTAGCGTAGGCAAAGGAGGGTATGATGTGGGAAGCCTATGGTCGCGCCGTAGCCAAACAGCGCAGAACGACAGTACTGATATGGCTACAGAATTTGAAGCCGAGCGAGCCGTGCCTTTCGTATGTCTGTTGGCTTATCCCACTGACAGCATTGACAACAACCAGTTGCTTTACGCCGTGGCACGGTTCAACTTCACGCATTTCACCAGCCGCACGTTCGACCTTGAGAGTGTGCGCTATACGGATATCACACAGTTTATCGTCAAAGGCTTTAGCGGCTATGCCGAGGCTCATGCCTATGCCCAGCAATTCTATGTAGAACCGCAATTGGCAACGATGGTGCGCAAAGGAAGGCTGGTACTCATCAGCGAAAAGAACTTGAAGCTGCTCGGAACCGCTTTCAGCTACGACGACTACCAGAAGTTCTTTGACGAAAATTATGCACCGATGGAACTCCCCGACAGTGTGCCGCTCGACGAGCCGCCTATGCAGTACTACGAAGACGAACTTCCACCGGGCCGACAAGGTCAAACCGAAGCCCAACCCGAACATCGTGACGATCCGTTGGAAGCTGAAGACGAAGACGAAATCTATGACATACCTATTACCGGCGAGGAAGACGAAACTTACGACCTTCCCATCATAGAAACGGAACCGCAACAACCTCAGCGACAAGAAGAACCCGAGGAGCAACCCGAACAACAACCTTCCCAAAGAGACGAACCGCAGAGACAAGAAGAAGAGGACGAAGACGATGGCGAGTGGTACCCGATCTGACAACAATCGGAAATAATCTATTTAGACTTTTTTCTTCATGAAAAATGTACGCGAACACCACAGACTAATTCTCAAAATGGCAAAATCGTAAAGCCAAAAGCCTTTTACCATAAAAATTCTTGCAACGATGAAAAACATTTTGTTATTACTCACGCTAAGCCTTGTTGCTTTACCAATATGGTCGCAAGAAGTGTTCACGGTGGTATATGCAACGTCCGACGACGGATTTGTCAACGTTCGTTCCCAACCGTCTATGAAAGGCAAGGTGCTCACGAAACTCTATGCTTTCCATCATGGCTTGGGCAGCGGTGTACTGCGTGGGAGAAGCGGAAATTGGAGCAAGGTATCAGTAGGCAAAATCACAGGATGGGCATACAACAAATATCTCGGCACACAGAATTGGTACAGCGGTAAAGGCACTACGCGATTGGTTGCAGCGAAAGACAACACACCACTCTACGGCGAAGACTACAGCGATTCAGGAGAACGTCCGCTCTTTACAACGGTTGGTAAAGGCACTATTATAGCCGATGAATACCAAGAAGAGGGCGATTATTACGTTCTAATCACAGCCCATGACTATTTGTTTATACCCAAGAAGAGTGTTACGGTAGAACATATTCAATAATTAATAAGACGCACTATGAAAAAGTTATTTTCGCTTATGCTGGTGCTGGCTACAACGCTGACTGTAGCCGCACAAAATCCAGTCTTTATGACGCGAGAAATAACGCCCGAATCACTTGTTCGCATTTACAAAGCCCTTGGCATCCCAGCAACGGGCCGCGTAGCCGTGAAAATCAGCACGGGCGAGAGTGGTGGCAACAATTACTTAAAGCCTACACTTATCCGCAATTTGGTTGACGAAGTTAATGGCACAATCGTTGAATGTGGTACGGCCTATGGCGGTTCGCGTCAAGACCCTGCCAAGCATTGGCAAACCATTCGTGAACACGGATTTGACAGCATCGCCGCCGTAGATATCATGGACGAATTTGGAGAAATCCGCATCCCCGTTCGCGACAAGAAGCACATCACATACGACATAGTGGGCGAGCACTTGATGGGCTACACGTTTATGATCAACTTGGCTCACTTCAAAGGCCACGCCATGGGCGGATTTGGCGGTGTGTTGAAAAATGCAAGCATCGGAGTGGCCAGCACTGCAGGAAAAGCTTATATCCATTCCGCAGGGTTCACCACCGACCCTGCAACTTGCTGGCAAAACCTGCCTGAGCAAGATGCTTTTTTGGAGTCTATGGCTGCTGCAGCACAGGGTGTTCACGACTATTTTGGCGAGGGAAAAATCCTTTATATCAACGTGATGAACAACATGTCGGTGGATTGCGACTGCGATGCTCATCCTGCCACACCCGTTCTGAAAGATATGGGCATCCTTGCCAGCACCGATCCCGTGGCACTCGACCAAGCCTGTCTTGACCTCGTATTCGGACATCAAGCCACCACTGGCGATGACAGCCGTCCGCTCATTGAACGCATCAACCGTCAACACGGCACCTATATCACAGAATATGCCGAGCGCATCGGACTGGGTTCACGGCGGTACAATCTTGTAATGGTTCCGTGAAGAGATATACTATATTTATATTATTAAGCTGTGCCGTACTAAACATAACAGCACAGCCTTTTGCTATTGATACGCTGACAGAAGCGGTCGTTACGGGAGTTCGTGGCCAAGCCAACATCGAAAGACTTCCTGCCACTATCTCTACGATTAGTCACGATGCTCTCTCGGCCAAAGAGCAGATAAGCATTTTGCCAACTTTGTCGGAACTCATTCCAGGACTCTTCGTCACCTCACGTAGCATACTAGGCTACGGCGTAAGCGACGGAGCTGCAGGCGGCATCAGCATACGTGGAATGCAAAGCGGCAATGGCCGCGTGATGGTGCTAATCGATGGCCATCCACAATATCAAGGAATCTTCGGCCACTCGATCAGCGATGCCTATCAAACAGTTGGTGTGGAACGCGTAGAAGTGGTGCGTGGCCCAGCCAGTATGCTTTATGGTAGCAACGGCATGGGTGGCGTGGTCAATCTCATTACCCGAAAAGCACCCGCCAAAGGTTCTAAAACCGATATTCATACAGCCTGGGGCAGTTATGGAACCTTTGAAGGCAGTATAGCTAATCGTCTGCGCAGCGGAAGTTTCCATAGCAGCGTTAGTGGACAATACAGCCGCACCGATGGCCATCGTCCGCGTCTGGGCTTTGAGCAAATCAGCGGACAAGGCAAGATTGGCTACGACTTCGGAGCGCATTGGAAAGCTGAAGTAATGGCCGACGTCACAAGTTTCATCGCTCACTATCCTGGCACCGTGCAAGCCCCTCTGCTCGAAGCCCGACAAAAAGTGATGCGCGCACAAGCTGCCTTAAGTGTTGACAACGACTATGGCTTCACCTCGGGACGCATAGGCATATACCACAACTGGGGCGACCATAAGATAAACGACGGACATGCACCAGATGCTGCGCCAAAGACCACGCTGTTTCGCTCTCAAGACGCCCTAACGGGAATAAACATCTATCAAAGTGCAGCACTCTGGGCAGGCAACACCATAACACTCGGCTTTGACTATCAGCGCATACAAGGCGAAGCTTGGAATCGTAGTATCAGCACCGGGCAACGCACAGGAACGAGCATTGATACCACCCAGCACGATGTGGCAGGATATATTGACGTAAGACAACAATTCTTGCGTATCATCACCGCCGAAGCTGGGGTGCGCGTGGACCATCACAGCCAAACAGGAACTGCGTTTATCCCTCAATTTGGCATCAGTGCCTCGCTCCCCCATCGCGCCAGCATCAAGGCTACCATTGGCAAAGGATTTCGCAATCCCACACTGCGCGAGCTTTATATGTGGAAACCTGCCAACGACCAATTAGAACCTGAACGTCTTTGGAATTACGAACTATCATGGTCGCAACATCTGCAGAATGCACGTATCAACTACAGCATAAACGTTTATCTGCTCCGCGCCGACAACCTCATACAAACCGCTATGGTTGATGGTGCACCACGCAATGTAAACACAGGCGAAGCCCGCAACATTGGTGTTGAAGCGCAGGCCAATTGGCAGATATGTTCCTTCCTCGCATTGACCACCAACCACAGTTTTGTTCACATGAAGACCCCTATGCTCGATACGCCGCGCTACAAAGGCTATCTTGGATTTAACCTTAAAACTTCTCAGTGGAGAGCCAACCTCGGAGCACAAGCCATCAGCCATCTTTACACCGCCGTAGGCAATGCAGAAGCGCACCAAAGCCTCGTTCTGCTCAGTGCACTTATTGCCTTTAAGCCACTTCCTCAAATGGAAATCTACACCAAAGGCGATAACCTCCTTGCACGCCGCTACGAAACACGCATGGGATACCCCATGCCGCGTGCTACAGTGATGTGTGGACTAAACTTAAGCTTCTAAGAACAACGATGGCCAATCTCATTTCACGCTGGCTCACACGTCGAGGTTATGGCGTACAATCGCCTTTTGCCTACCATATCGTGCGCAACGTGATCGTTGAGTGCCTACCCTTTTATGCCTACGACGAGTTGCGAGAACGTTTTGGGAAACGCAAGAATGAACACTTCCTGCAATTGATGCTGAGATTAGCCAACGAAGTGCAACCCGCCGCCTACTACCTCTCTAAAGAAGTCTGCACAGAAACACTCACGGCCTATATACACGCTGGATGCCACAACAGCAAAGCAGTAGAAAATGTTGAGCCACAAGCAAATATTTCACTACTAGTAGCAGCCTATGCTCTTGAAGCCGAAAACTTTTATCAGCATATAAGCGAAGGAGGATGCCTTGTTGTGACAAACATTTCTATCCATCGCAACAAGTGGAAGCAATTGTGTAAGAACCTCCTGCGTGCTTCGTTCACCGTTTTCGACTGTGGGAAATATGCATTGGCTTTTCGCAAAAAACATTTGCATCCCACGCTCTATTCACTTTAAAAACAAGAAAACATGAGAATAAACTATTCATCTTTACTACTCTGCCTCGCGCTGGTTTTCTACACAGGGCATAGCCAAAGCACTGTTGCAGCTCAATCTAATGATGCAGCCGAGATACTGGACATAGAAAACCCCACTACTGCCGACTTCATGGCACGTTCTTACTCCGTCTTTGAAGCTGGTTCACCCTCTTTTCTCGACGACACTCGTTTTCAGTCTTTGCGGGCATCAGCCCTCAAACGCGGCTACCGCAATGACCAGCCAAACGTAAAGGTTATCTCTTTTGACGCGCCCACGGCCACTAAAGCCCGAGTGCGAATGTTCACAGATGCAGCCTTTCATGATTGCGTGCTTGACGACATAGTCCTTCTTCAAAATGGACATGGCCAATACACACTCCAAAACTTCGTGCCAGGACTTACCTACTACTACCAAGTCATAGCCGACGGCCTTACGCTCACGAGCGGACAAATCAAAGCCACTGGTCAGCTCCGTATGATACATTGTGGCAGCAGTTGGAACATCCGCGACCTTGGCGGTTGGACGGGTTGGGGCGGCAACACCGTGCGCTACGAATGGATCTATCGCGGTGGTAGCCTCGGCGGACAAAACCCTCGACATGTCATTTACCACCTCACAGCCGCCGACCTTGCTGAGCTCCATCGCATTGGTATTCGTGCCCACTTAGACCTACGCGGACTGCCTGGCAAAGGAGCGTGGCCCAACGACGACTTACTCAACGCCTATACATTAGGCTACACCCCTTTATCTGATGCCCACTTCATGAACATTGCCACCGACTTTGCCCTCTACGACCCCACGACCTGCTCAGCCGTAGTGGGAGACGTGGCATGGATAATCCACCAATTGCGCCAAGGCCGACCCGTCTATTTCCATTGTCGCACAGGAGCCGACCGCACAGGCACCATCGGCTACACACTACTCGCGCTACTCGGTTGCGACAACTACAAAACACAAGGCGGCGGCAACCAAATAGCCCTCGACTACGAACTCACTTCGCTCGGCATGGACGAACAAGGCACCATAGCCTACAACACCTGCGGGAAACACACAGGCCACTACAGCAACCGCTATGCTAATACCATTGCTTCCATGCCCTACGCTTTCTTCCGCACCATCCATTCCCTACAAGCTCGTGGCATATCGCTTACCACTTTGCAAGATAAGATTTACTACTACCTCAACCGCTATTTCCTGGACAACGACGTTGAAACCGCTGGTCGCGTATCCATAAACAAAGCAGACCTTGATTGGTTTGTCAACTTCATGCTCGGCATCACCGACCGCCAAGGTAACCTCCTCCCAGGCCACACCACGCGCTACACCGGACCCACTTGGGCAATCAATAACGCTGACCACACACTGCAACATGCCTTTACCACAGCCTATCGCAAGCAATATAAGGATTAAAGAGGTTAAAGGTTAAAGAAATTAGAGGTTAAAGGCACCGCCGCAAAGTCTTAGGAGCACGGGCATCCTGCCCACGAACAAACCGCCGCAAACTTTAACCTCTAAACTTGCACACAAAACTTGCTCCACCGCCCAACTTGCCGTATCTTCGCACCCAAAATAAAGAAGCATAAAAACATAATAACTATCAACACTACCATGAAACAAATCCTAAACGGCCGTATCCTCACACCCGAGGGCTGGCTCACAGGCGGATCCGTCATTGTAGAAGACGAAAAAATCCTTGAAGTCTCCAACAATGCGCTCCACATTGAAGGCGCTGAAATCATAGACGCTGCAGGCGGCGACATAGCCCCTGGTGGCATAGAGCTCCACATCCACGGCGGTGGTGGGCGCGACTTTATGGAAGGCAGCGAAGAAGCTTTCCGCATTGCTGTGGATGCCCATCTGAAGCATGGAACAACAGCCATCTTCCCCACCCTTTCCTCCTCCTCGCCCGCCATGATATGGGACGCCGTGCATACTTGCGACAAATTGATGCAAGAGCCTGGTAGCCCTATCATGGGACTACACCTTGAAGGGCCCTACTTCAACAAAGCCATGGCAGGAGCACAAATGCCCGAATACATCACTCCTCCCATCCCCGCTGACTACGAGCCACTGCTCACCCAGACCAACGTCATCAAACGATGGGATGCTGCGCCCGAACTGCCAGGCACTGAAGCATTCGGACGCTTCTGCATCGCCCACGGCTGTTTGCCCGCTATAGCCCACACCAAAGGCGAATACGAAGATGCTATTCGAGCTCTCCATGCAGGCTTCACCCACCTCACCCACTTCACCAACGCCATGAGCACCATGCACAAAGAGCGCGAATACAAAAAAGTGGGTATCGTTGAAGCTGGCTACGAGCAAGAAGCCTTCACCGTAGAAGTCATCGCCGATGGCATACACGTTCCAGCTCCGTTGCTCTCCATGATATGGAAAATCAAAGGAACAGAACGCATGGCTCTCATCACCGACGCCCTTGCCGTAGCCGCCAGCGATGCCACCGAAGCCTTCGACCCCCGCGTCATCATCGAAGATGGTGTGTGCAAACTCGCCGACCGCAGCGCATTGGCAGGCAGCATCGCTACAATGGACCGCCTCGTTCGCACCGCCGTGCAGCAAGCCGCCATCCCCGTAGCCGACGCACTGCGTATGACCGCCGAAACCCCAGCGCGCATCATGGGCATCTACGACCGCAAAGGCTCCCTGCAACGCGGAAAAGATGCCGACATCGTCATCTACGACAACCAACAAACCTTGCGCTTCGTCATGCAAGCTGGCAAAACCGTCGTCAGCCAACTATAAATCTAACCAATAACAAAACCTTTATCCCCTACACAGCGCGAGGCGTAGCCGAACCCAACATTCGGTTTCGCCTCGCTCGCTTTTCTTGCCATAGCAGTACACCTCTTGCGGATGAAGCCAATTTGACCAAAACTTAAGCCAAAAGGTAAAGAAATCTTTTGTCTGGTTTTTCAGCCGTAGCACCGGCGCGTGAAAATCAATTTTCAAGCACAGAAAATCAATTTTCAAGCACAGACGGTCGATTTTCCTCGCGTTGACAATCGATTTTCACCCCTTGAAAAAATCCTGAAAATCGGACAAAGATACTCATTTATCCCCAACAGCGTTTTCCCCAAGAGCAACAAAAACCGCTGACCAACAAACATTGTTGACCAGCGGTTTTGAAAAGGTTTAAATCTACTGGCTTAGAGGTTTGGATTGATAGCGTTCCACTCGCTCACGGGGGGAACGATGCCAAGCGTTACAAGCTCATCGCGCATCTTGCAAAGGTGCTCGTAGCTTTGGTCGAGTTTTGCAAGTTCTTCGGGTGTGCCTTGGGGCATACGATAGGTGCAACCTTGTGCATCGAGCGTGGTGTCCATCGCCATCATGATGCTCTGATACTTTTCGTTCTTAACAAACGTACCAGCGGGATAAGCGAAAGGTTCGCCGCCCATGACGCTGCGAATCATCTCTACGCTGAGATAAGCGGGGCTCTGGAAGGAGCTGCGGCCACGAAGCTTGATGATAGCGGCACCGCCTTGGGTGACGTCGCGCTTCATTTGCTCCCACTCGGCCTCGGGGAAACAATCACTGCCGATGATGTCGGTCAGCGGTTTGCCGTCAATTTTAACAGCACTGCCAAACACGGCCATTTGCTCGCCGTGGCCGCCATAGGTGGCACAGCCAGTTACTTTGCTCTGCATCACACCAAACTTCTTGGCTAAAGCACTCTGCAAGCGGGTGCTGTCGAGAGCGGCAAGGGTGGTAACTTGCGAGGGTTTCAAACCACTATAAAGGAGTGTCACAAGACCGGTTAGGTCGGCGGGGTTGAAGATGATCACTACGTGTTTTACGTCGGGGCAGTATTGCTTGATGTTCTTGCCTAATTCCTCGGCTATCTTGCAGTTTCCTGCCAAGAGGTCTTCGCGCGTCATACCTTCCTTGCGGGGTGCGCCACCACTGGAAATGATGTACTTGGCATCGGTGAAAGCCTCTTTCACGTCGGTGGTGGCTGTGATGCAAGCATCGCCAAAGCCGCATTGACGCATTTCTTCAGCCACGCCTTCGGGTGAGAATACGTCGTAGAGACAAATGTTGCTGGTGAGGCGCATGGTGAGCGCGGTTTGTACCATGTTGGAACCAATCATGCCGGCTGCTCCGACAATGACAAGCTTTTCGTTCGTTAAGAATGACATGTGTAGAATAAAGTTTTTAGATTGTTAGAAATATCGTTTTCGCCGCAAAGGTACGTAAATCTTGTTTAACTTTGCGCGTGTTACGCACGTTTTATCCCACATTTTACTATGAATACAACGACGATGCGCGTGGAAGCATTGCGCGCTTGGATGAAAAGAAATGATCTCGAGGCTTTTGTTGTTCCTACTGCCGATCCCCACGGCAGTGAGTATATACCTGATTACTGGAAGTGTCGCGAATGGCTCTCGGGTTTCACGGGTTCGGCGGGCACAGCGGTGGTGACGCTGCGCGGGGCTGCGCTTTGGACCGACTCGCGCTACTACCTACAGGCGGCGCAGGAGTTGGAGAACTCGCCTTTTGAACTGATGCGCGAGGGCACAGAGGGTGTTCCTCAGGTCGGTGAGTGGCTCTGCGAGCAGAGGGTAGAAGTCGTGGGCGGCAACGGTGCCTTGTTGTCTGAAGACTTTGCCGAGACGCTTGCTGAACAGGGGAAAAAATCGTTTAGTTTTCGCTTCACAGACGACCCCTTCTGCGACATTTGGAACGACCGCCCCGCCTTGCCCAAAGGCAAGATTGTTCCTCAATCGGCTATATATACATCGCGCTCGGCAAAGGAAAAACTACAACTATTGGGCAACGCACTTGACAAAGATGAGTGGTTGCTACTGAGCGACCTTTCTGAAATAGCATGGACGCTAAACCTCCGTGGCAGCGACATTGCCTACAACCCGGTGTTCCTAAGCTATTTGCTGGTGTCGGCCACTAAAGACAGGTCTGTGCTCTTTGTGGATGAAGAGAAACTGAATAGCGAGGCGGCTCATAGGCTTTCTGCCGCTGGTGTCGCTGTGAGGCCTTATGATGGGCTTGCCGCTGTGCTGATGGAATTGGGGAATAGCCATGAAACGATCTGCTACGAGGGGACGCTCACTTACAGCATGAAGCAACTGATTGCGCAAGCTTCGTGGTCATTGCGACCTATCGCTGATGGGCATACCAGCCTACTCAAGGCGGTGAAGGACGAGGGCGAACAGGCGGGCTTCCGCTTGGCGATGGAGCGCGACGGCGTGGCTCTGATACGCTTCCGCCGCTGGCTTGACGAGGCTTTACTGAGAGGAGACGACCTTACGGAACAAGAGATAGACCGCCGACTCACAGCCTTGCGCGCAGAACAAGCGGGTTTCACCAGTCTCAGCTTTGCTACCATTGCCGCTGCCGGCGAGCATGGTGCTATTGTGCACTACGAGGCTGAGCCTACGAAGAGTACACCATTGCCAAGCAATGGATTTCTGCTGCTCGACAGTGGGGCGCAATACGATTGTGGTACGACCGATATCACTCGCACCATCCCTCTTGGGCAACTCACCGATGAGGAGCGTCGCGTATATACTTTGGTGCTCAAGGCTCACATCGGGTTGGCACGCCTGCGTTTTCCTGAAGGAACCAACGGACTGCAGGCTGACACTGCCGCTCGAGCTCCACTATGGCACGCCGGCTACGACTTCGGGCACGGCACCGGCCACGGTGTGGGAAGCCACCTCTGTGTGCACGAGGGTCCTCATCAGATACGTAAGGATAAACGTGCTTGCACGATGGTTGCCCTGCAACCTGGCATGACGATCACGGACGAGCCTGGTGTGTATCTTGAAGGGCGTTTCGGTGTGCGATTAGAGAATGTGCTGATGGTGCGCAAGGATGCTGACGGGTTCTTATCGTTCGAAGCTCTGACGCTGTGTCCTTTTGACACTGCGCCTATCATACAAGAGATTCTCACCCACGAAGAGCGCGCTTATCTCAACGCTTACCATGCTGAAGTGCGCCACCGATTGTTGCCCCTACTTAGCGACGAAGCCGACAAGCAATGGCTCATCGCAGCTACAGGGGATATCTGAAAAGTGAAAGTTAAGCGATTAGAGATGCGAGTGGTTCCAGCAGGCTTTAACCTTTAACCTCTTAACTCTTTTAACCTAATTTGTGTATCTTTGCGCCTGCAAACAACAAAAAGAACATAAACAAAGTATATGGCATTACAATGTGGCATTGTAGGACTTCCCAACGTAGGCAAGTCCACCCTCTTCAATAGTCTGTCGAGCGCAAAGGCGCAGGCAGCAAATTTCCCTTTTTGCACCATAGAACCCAACGTGGGTGTAATCACCGTCCCCGACGAGCGACTCACAAAATTGGCGGAGATTGTTCACCCTGGGCGCATTGTGCCCGCAACGGTGGAAATCGTAGATATAGCCGGGCTGGTGAAAGGCGCGTCGAAAGGCGAAGGATTAGGCAATCAGTTCCTTGGCAACATTCGCCAAACGGACGCTATCATCCACGTATTGCGTTGCTTCGATGATGGCAACGTGGTGCATGTTGATGGCAGCGTTGACCCCGTGCGCGACAAGGAAATCATCGACACAGAGCTGCAGCTTAAAGACCTCGAAACCATAGAAAGCCGATTGGCCAAGACCGAAAAGCTGGCTACCGTTGGCGGCAACAAAGATGCAAAGGTGGAACTCGGTGTGCTGCAAGCCTACAAAGCAGCATTAGAAAGTGGCAAGTCGGCTCGCACCGTGCAGTTTGAAACAAAAGAAGAAATCCAAGCCGCGCACGACCTCTTTCTGCTCACCTCAAAGCCAGTGCTCTACGTCTGCAACGTGGACGAAGCCAGTGCAGTCAAAGGCAATGCCTACACCCAGGCGGTGCGCGAAGCTATAAAAGACGAAGGTGCCGAACTGCTCGTTATCGCCGCTCGCACCGAGGCCGACATCGCTGAGTTGGAAAGCTACGAAGAGCGCCAAATGTTTCTTGAAGACGCAGGACTGACCGAGAGCGGCTGCAACCGATTGGTCAAGACTGCCTACCACATGCTGGGTCTGCAAACGTTTATCACTGCTGGCGAAATGGAAGTAAAAGCCTGGACCTATCGCCGAGGCTGGAAAGCTCCTCAGTGTGCCGGCGTTATTCACACCGACTTTGAGCGCGGTTTTATTCGTGCCGAAGTCATCAAATACGACGACTATCTGCGCCTGGGCAGCGAAGCCGCCGTGCGCGAAGCTGGTTTGCTCCATGTCGAAGGCAAAGAATATGAAGTACAAGACGGCGACATCATGCACTTCAGATTTAATGTATAAAAGGAACGAATAGGAAGGTGCACTTCCTAAGGTAGGAAGGTGCACTTCCTAAGGCAGGAAGGTGCACTTCCTCCCCGAAGGCAAACAGCTCTTTCTCCTGAAGAATAAAAACTATGCTTAACTACATCATTTGGAACCCCGACAAAGTATTTTTCACCCTCGGCAGCTTCGAAGTGAGATGGTACGGCCTGCTATGGTGCATCGGCTTGGCAGCAGCCTACTTCATCGTGCAATGGATCTACCGTCGCGAAAAGATAGGGCAAGACAAGTTTGAGCCGCTCTTTATCTATTGCTTCGTAGGCATCATACTCGGAGCCAGGCTCGGCCACTGCCTCTTCTACGAACCCGCCTACTTCCTATCCCACCCCATAGAAATGTTCCTGCCTATACGACAGTTGGCCGATGGCTCATGGAAACTCACGGGCTATGCTGGGCTTGCCAGTCATGGCGGAACGGCTGGAATCATCCTGGCTCTGTGGCTCTATGTGCGTCGCTACAAAATGCCGATCCTTACGGTGGTGGACATCATTGGCATTGCGACACCCATCACCGCCTGCGCCATCCGATTAGGAAACCTTATGAACAGCGAAATCGTGGGCAAAGCCACCGAAAGTGCCATGGGCTTCATTTTCGTGCAAAACGGCGAAGACTTTGCCCGCTATCCCGCACAACTCTACGAAGCATTGGCCTACCTCTTGTTGCTCTTTATCGGACTGGCCTTCTACCTCAAGAGCCGCTACCGCATAGGCACAGGCTTCTACTTCGGATTGTGCCTCTCATACATTTTCATCTTCCGCTTCTTTATCGAGTTCCTCAAGGAAGTGCAAGAACAATGGGAACTCAATATGGTAGATACCATCGGCCTGAACCAAGGGCAAATGCTCAGTCTGCCTTTTGCCCTCGTAGGTTGTTACTTCCTCTACAAGTCCATTAGAAAACAAAAAATATCATAAAACCATGAAAACGCTAAGATTTTCCCTTATTGCACTGACGACAAGCCTGCTACTCGCCGCCTGCACCAAACAAGTGCAACTCACCGCTGACAACTTCAACGTAACTCCCCAAATGCTCGAAGAAGCTGGCGGCAGGGTGCCCGTAGTCATCAACGGACGCTTTCCCGAAAAGTTCATGAACCGCAAGAGCACCGTAGCCATCACACCCGTATTGCGCTATCAAGGCGGCGAAACACGCGGTGAGACCATGACGTTCCAAGGCGAGAAAGTGCGCGGCAATGCCCAAGAAATCAGTTATCGTCTCGGTGGCAACTACACACAACGAAGCGTCTTTGACTTCCAACCCGCCATGATGCAAAGCGGGCTATATATGCGCGTAGTGCAACAAAAAGGCTCCAAAACCACCGTCATGCCCGACATCTACGTAGCTCCTGGCGTATTGGCCACTTCCACCCTCGCCGCCCGCACCGTAGCAACAGCCAATCCCACCCTCAGCACCGACAACTATCAATATGCCATCGCCCAACAGCAAGAAGCACAGATACTCTATCTCCTGGCTAAAGCCGATGTGCGCCAAAGCGAAGTGAGAAGCACAAGCGTGCAAGACTTCCTTCAGACCTTGCGCCAAATCAAAGCCGAAGACACTGGCTATGCCATTGACGGCATCACCATCAGTGCCTATGCCTCGCCCGATGGCAAACTTGACTTCAATCGCCAACTCGCCGAACGTCGTCAAGGCACTTCCGAACAATTCCTACGCAGTCAGCTCGACAGCCTCGGCCTGCAAACCACCATCAGCACCAACTACACCGCTGAAGACTGGGAAGGTTTCCAACGCCTTGTAGCCGCTTCAAACATACAAGACAAAGACGTTATCCTGCGCGTACTTTCTATGTACGAAGACCCCGAAGAACGCGAACGCCAAGTGCGCAACATCAGTGCTGCCTATGGCGAACTCGCCGACACCGTGCTACCAGCTCTGCGCCGCGCACGTATGATCATCAACTACAACATCATCGGACGTAGCGACGATGAAATCCTGACACAATTTAACACCGACCCCACTAAGCTCAACGCCGAAGAGCTCATTTATGGTGCAACACTCACCAAAGATGCCGCCCTGCAACGACGTATCTATCAAGCCGCAGCCACACAAAACCCCACCGACTATCGTCCGCTTAACAACCTCGCCACCCTTGCCTATCAACAAGGCGACTATGCCCAGGCCGAAGCATTCTTATCGCGTGCCCGCTCGCTCAATAGTAACGCAGCCGAGGTAAATCTCAACAGTGCACTTGTGGCACTCGCCCAAGGCAATGGCGACGAAGCCGAAAGTTTTCTATCAAAAGCCACTGCAGCAAAAGGCTATGGCGAAGTGCTCGGCAATCTGCTCATCACACAAGGCAAGTTTCGTCAAGCCGCTCAAAGCCTAAGTAGCACAAAGTCAAACAGCGCTGCCTTAGCACAAGTGCTGGCGGGAGATTATAGCAATGCGACCAAAACACTCACAGCCATCTCCTCACCCGATGCAACAACCAACTATCTGAAGGCTATCGTAGCAGCACGCACTAATCAGAACGGAACTGCACTTAGTGCCCTGCGCGAAGCCATTAGCACCGATCCCACACTCAAAGCCCGTGCAGCCACCGATCTGGAGTTCGTTACACTCTTCAACGACCCAACGTTCCAAAGTCTGATCAAATAACAACTCCATAGGAGCCACATCCTTTGCTAATACCGAAGGACAAGTGGCTCCTTTTCGTCTTTTTAATAGGAACCTTATGTGCCGTCCTATATATATAATATGGTATCTCACACTTGCTGCTTTGCTCACAGCCTGTGCCTCTGATGGCAACAAAGCACGTGTAAAAGGAAACTTCAAAAACGTGCAGCGAGCAGAGATATACTTTTATAGTGCCGATGGTGTTGGCATAGGCATTGACACGCTGACCGTTGAACGTGGAGATTTCAAAGGCGAAATAAGCGTAAGCGAGCCCTCCTTATATACCTTGTTGCTCCAAAATTTCACAGAGTATTCCCTTATTCTCGAGCCTGATGCCACCATCACAATCCAAGGTGATGGGCAGAAATTAGCCGCTATGACGATTACTGGAACGGAGCAAAACGAATTACTAACCGCTTTCCGCCAATCAGTTATAGACAAAAGCGAAGCTGAGCGCTCCCGCATCGCAGCTGATTTCATACGCCAGCACCCACAATCGCTGGCTGCCATTGCCGTGATGCGCGACGTTTTCTGCCATCAAGCCAATCCCAACAAGCAATTAGTGAAAGAACTCTTGGCCTTGTTAAAGAAGAACCAACCAAAGAGCCGTGCCCTGCACTTGGTGGAACAAACGCTCATGCCAGCCACGGCCATAGCTGTAGGCAGCGACCTCCCCGCATTTGAAGCCACAACCATTAAAGGAGAAGCGGTCAAGAGCACAGACTTCAGTGGAAAACCTATGCTAATTGCTGTTGCTGCTATATGGGCGCACAACTATAACGAACAACTTCGCACACTGCACGAAGTGAAACGCCAAGCCCCGTCCGATCTCAAAATCTTGCTCCTCAGCCTTGATACTGACATCAACCGCCTGCAAGAGCGTATGCAAACCGATAGTCTTTCAGCACCAGTCATCTGCGACGGCAAATCTTTTCAGTCACCTCTAATCACCTTGTTTGGAATACGCTATGTGTCAACAGCAATACTCGTTGACCGCACGGGGCGCATCATTGCTCGCGACGTTGAACCCAAGCAACTCTTGAGCGAAGTGAAAAAGCTCAAATAAGAAAAGGAACCTTTTCCTCTTAGTTTAACTGTAAAACAATCTTTCCCCTTGTTAGTCAAAATACATTCTGCATCCCTCAATGCACTGACAGCACAGGATGTTACTCTGGAAATTGACAAAACCAAGAACCAACGCAGAGAGCGCGAGCCTGCTATTTTCATGGTGGGACTGCCCGACAATGCTGTGCGCGAAAGTAGCACACGCGTCATGTCGGCTCTATCAAATTCTCGCTTTCAGCCCCCTCAGAACCAGATCATTGTAAACTTCGCCCCAGCCGATGTGCGCAAAGAAGGGACAAGCTATGACCTACCTTTGGCGGTAGGCCTCCTGGCTGCAGAAAAAATGGTAGATATCCACGCTCTTGAACACACCATGCTGGTAGGAGAGCTGGGACTCGATGGAAGCATTCGCCCCGTAAAGGGAGCTTTGTCCATCTCAATCCTTGCACGTGCTAAGGGCTATGAGACGCTCATTGTCCCTATTGACAACGTACGTGAAGCCGCTGTAGTCAATAACCTTCGCGTTATAGGTGCAACGCATCTGAAAGATGTCGTTGATCATCTCAATGGTCACGGCGTTCTTCAGCCCACTGAAATCAACACGCGCGAAGAGTTTTATGCCGCGCAGAGCAGCTACCCATTGGATATGAGCGACGTAAAAGGCCAAGAAAATGTGAAGCGAGCCTTAGAAGTAGCAGCAGCTGGCGGCCACAACCTAATGCTCATCGGCTCACCTGGTTGTGGAAAAAGCATGATGGCTAAACGCCTGCCAGGGATTTTACCACAACTTACACTGGCAGAGAGTTTAGAAACGACACAGATCCACTCCATCGCAGGCAAGCTCAACCGTGAAACAAGCCTCATCACACAACGCCCCTTCCGCTCGCCCCATCACACCATTAGCGACGTAGCCCTCATTGGCGGCGGTGCATCATTACAACCTGGCGAAATTAGTCTCGCCCACAATGGCATTCTTTTCCTTGACGAACTGCCCGAATTCAGTCGCACCGCACTTGAAACCATGCGCCAACCGCTTGAAGACCGTCAGATAACCATCTCGCGCACCAAGTATTCCGCCACACTGCCTTGTTCATTCATGCTCGTTGCCTCAATGAACCCCTGCCCGTGCGGCTACTACAACCATCCCACCAAGCAATGCACCTGCACCCCTGGACAGATCCATCGCTATATGGGCAAAATCAGTGGTCCGCTGCTTGATCGTATCGATATTCAAGTGGAAGTAACTCCCGTGCCGTTACAAGACTTGGCTTCAGCCCCTCGCGGAGAGAATAGTGCAGCAATCCGCGAACGTGTGGTACGAGCCCGCGACCTCCAAACCGAACGTTTCAAGAACGAAAAGGGCATACACTGTAATGCACAAATGACGGCTCGCCTCATTGAGAAATACGCCCGTCCTGATGAACAAGGAGCCCAACTATTGGCGCAAGCCATGAAAACCCTCAACCTCAGCGCCCGCGCTTATGAGCGCATTCTGAAAGTTTCGCGCACCATTGCCGACCTCGCTAATTCACCCGTCATCACAGCAACCCACATTGGCGAAGCCGTAGGCTATCGCAACCTTGACCGCGCTTCGTGGGGCGAATAAGAACACAAAAAAACCAAACACCACCATGGCACTACCAACTTTAACCATACGATGCAAGAACACGGGACGTACACATCGCGTACCCGTTGGCTATAACTTAGAACAAGTCTATGAGTTACTTGAGCTCAACATTCCCCATGGTGCCACGAGTGCCAAGGTAAATAACAAAGTAGAAGGGCTCCACTACACGCTCTACTCCAGCAAAGACATAGAATTCCTCAGCACATCATCGCCGTCGGGATTGCGCACCTATACGCGCTCACTCTTTTTTGTACTCCACAAGGCCGTACACGACCTCTATCCAGAAGCCACACTGCGCATTGAAATATCCATGTCGGGCGGATACTATTGCAGAGTTACAGGCGCAGAAGATGAGGGAATGGTGTCTGCATTGAAGAAGCGGATGCAGGAAATCATTGCTGAAAAGCTACGTTTTCGTCGTTCCACCATACCCACCGAAGAGGCTATCAACTTATTTCGCCAATACGGTATGGACGACAAAGTTTTGCTCCTCCAAGGACGCGGCACACTCTACACGCATGTTTATACACTCGACGGACTACCCAATTACTTCTACGGCTCACTGTTGGTAAACACTGGGCAACTTTATCTGTTCGACCTCATGCCCTATGCCGACGGGCTGTTGCTGCGCGTCCCCGACGTGAACGAGCCCGACAAGCTGGCACCCCTCTACAAGCAAGAGAAGATGTTCGACGTCTTTCGCGAGAACCATCGCTGGCAAGACATTCTCGGCATACGCACCATCGGCCAAATGGCTAAAGCCATCAGCCAAGGCCACACAGCCGACCTCATCCACGTGAGCGAAGCCTTGCAGGAAAAGAAAATCAGCAAATTGGCCGATCGCATTGCTTCACAAAGCCAGTTGCGCGTCATTCTCATCGCTGGCCCCTCATCCAGTGGGAAAACCACATTTGCCAAACGCCTGAGCGTACAACTTGCCGTGTGCGGCATACGCCCCATACCCATCTCATTGGACGACTACTTTGTGGACCGCACAAAAACGCCGCTTGATGAACACGGCGAATACGACTTCGAAAGCCTCTATGCGCTCAATCTGCCACTCTTCAACGAGCAGATGCAAACACTCCTCAGCGGCGGAGAAGTAGAATTGCCACGCTACAATTTCCACACTGGACTAAGCGAAAACAGCGGAAAACGTCTGCGCCTCAAGGCAGGCGAACTGCTCATCCTCGAAGGCATACATGCGCTCAATCCCGAACTCACCGCCAGCCTGCCCGCAGAGAGCAAATTCCGCATCTATGCCAGTGCGCTCACGTCCATCATGCTCGACGACCACAACTACATCCCCACTACCGACAACCGCCTGCTGCGACGCATCGTGCGCGACAACAAATATCGCGGCTATTCAGCCCTCGACACCATACGCCGCTGGCCCAGTGTGCGCAACGGAGAAAACCGATGGATATTCCCCTATCAAGAAGAAGCCGACGAAATGGTCAACACCGCCCTGCTCTTCGAACTTGCAGCCATCCGCGCCGAAGCACTGCCACTACTCGAAGCCGTGCCCGAACACGAACCCGAATACAGCGAAGCCTACCGACTACTCAAATTCCTCTCCTACCTCCCCCCGCTTGATACCAAAGGGCTCCCACCCACATCACTACTTCGAGAATTCCTCGGCGGCAGCTCCTTCAAATACTAAGCTCAAAACACCCTTCAGCATTCAGAGCAAGTAACGCCCGCCACAACCATAACAGACCACCGCAAAGCCCCCAGCACAAGAAGCCCGTCAGCAGGAAACATATCCGCCCTGCTGATAGTGCTTCTTTTTTTTGCCAGTCCACTTGCTGTACAATCAAGGTTGGACAAAAGTCCAAACATGATTGGACAAAAGTCCAAACATGATTGGACAAAAGTCCAACCATGATTGGAAAAAAGTCCAATCAAGGTTGGACTAAATTCCGTTCATGTTCGGAAAAAATTCCGTTCATGAACGGAAAAAAGTCCGCTCCTGTTCGGAAAAGCGCGGACTCTTGTCCGGACGGGAGTGGACGCATGTTCGGACGGGAGTGCAGAGGTGTCCGGAAAAGCGCGGACACATGTTCAGACACAAGTATAAACACCGAGAGAAAAAAGCCTTTCCATCATCAGACAGAAGCCTACACAAGACAACAGACACTATACCAAAGCAAAAAAGCCCGCCCCAAACCAAAAAAGCAGCAGAAAAAGTGCGTGAAAAGGAATAAGTTACTACTTTTGCGCGATTTTAAGAGAGTTTATTTACACATTTTAATTACTTGAAAGATGAACGTAATTACTAAAACCGTTTCGCTGCCCGACGGCAGAACCATCAGCATCGAGACGGGCAAACTGGCAAAACAAGCCGACGGCGCAGTGATGCTGCGCATGGGCAACACCATGATGCTTGCCACCGTCTGCGCAGCCAAAGACGCTGCTCCCGGCACAGACTTTATGCCACTGCAATGCGACTACCGCGAAAAATACAGCGCAGCAGGTCGTTTCCCTGGCGGTTTCACCAAACGCGAAGGCCGCCCATCCGACTACGAAATCCTCACTTCGCGCCTTGTTGACCGCGCATTGCGCCCATTATTCCCCAGCGACTATCACGCCGAAGTGTTTGTCAACGTCACACTCTTCAGTGCCGACGGCGTTGACATCCCCGATGCCCTGGCAGGCTTTGCTGCCAGTGCAGCATTGGCTTGTACTGACATACCCTTTGAAGCACCCATCAGCGAATGCCGTGTGGCACGCATAGGTGGCCAGTATGTCATCAACCCCACATACCAGCAATTGGCTGAAGCCGACATGGACCTCATGGTCGGTGCCACCGAAGAAAACATCATGATGGTAGAAGGCGAGATGGACGAAGTGCCCGAGAGCGCCCTGCTCGAAGCCCTCAAAGCCGCCCACGAAGCCATCAAACCCATGTGCCGCCTGCAAAAAGAACTCAGCAAAGAACTCGGCACTGACGTGAAGCGCGAATACTGCCACGAAGTGAACGACGAAGAACTTCGCCAGCAAGTAAAAGACGAATGCTATCAGCCCGCCTACGACGTGACAGGCCAAGCGCTTGAAAAACACGCGCGCGCCGAAGCGTTCGAGAAAATACGCGAAGACTTCAAAGAGCGTTATGCTGCTGCTCATACAGAGCTTACGCCCGAAGAGCTCGAAGAAAAGAACGGCCTCATCGATCGCTACTACCACGACGTAGAACGCGACGCCATGCGCCGCTGCATCCTCGACGAAGGCAAACGCCTCGATGGACGTAAAACTACCGACATCCGCCCCATTTGGTGCGAAGCCGACCCCCTGCCCATGCCCCACGGAAGTGCTATCTTTACCCGTGGAGAAACACAAGCATTAGCCACTTGCACCCTGGGCACCAAGCTCGACGAGAAGTTGGTAGATGACGTCTTGGACAAGAGCTACATGAAGTTCCTCCTCCACTACAACTTCCCTCCTTTCTGCACCGGCGAAGCTCGCCCACAGCGTGGCACAGGCCGTCGCGAGATAGGACACGGCCACTTAGCTTGGCGCGCCTTGAAAGGACAGTTGCCCAAAGATTTCCCCTATACCGTCCGCGTAGTGAGCGATGTATTGGAAAGCAATGGCTCAAGCTCCATGGCCACAACCTGTGCTGGCACGTTGGCACTGATGGATGCTGGTGTACCCATCAATGCTCCCGTTAGCGGCATCGCCATGGGACTCATCAAAAATCCTGGTGAAGACAAATATGCCGTGCTTAGCGACATCCTTGGCGATGAGGACCACCTGGGCGACATGGACTTCAAGACCACTGGTACACTCAAAGGACTCACCGCCACTCAGATGGACATCAAGTGCGACGGACTGAGCTACGAAATCCTCGAGAAAGCACTCGCCCAAGCCAAAGCTGGCCGCGAACACATCCTCGGCGAGATGATGAAGTGTATCGACAAGCCACGTGCCGACTATAAGCCCCACGTTCCACGCATCGAAGCCTTTGAAATTCCTAAAGAATTCATCGGAGCTGTTATTGGCCCTGGCGGTAAGATCATTCAGGGAATGCAAGAAGAAACAGGTGCCACCATCACCATCGAAGAAGAAGATGGCGTGGGCAAAGTGCAAGTTAGTGCGCCCAACAAAGAGAGTATCAGTTCCGCAGTAGCCAAGATACGTGCCATCGTAGCCATCCCCGAAGTAGGAGAAGTTTATGATGCCAAGATTGTAAGCATCATGCCTTATGGCTGCTTCGTAGAATTTATGAGCGGACGCGAAGGCCTGCTGCACATCAGCGAAATCACTTGGAAACGCCTCGAGACCGTGGAACAATTCGGCCTGCAAGAAGGCGACCACATACAAGTGAAATTGCTCGAAATAGACCAAAAGACCGGCAAGTATCGTCTCTCTCACCGCGTGCTTGAACCAAAGCCCGAAGGTTGGGAAGAGCGTCCACGCCGCCCACGTCGTGAAGGACGCGAGGGCCGAGAAGGACGTCGCGACGATCGTCCCCGCCGAGACGAGCGCCAATAAAAACGCCTTCCTCCGATAGAATAAAACTCTTTCAGTTGTGCCGCAGCTCATCCCAAGAACTGCGGCACAATTTGTTTCTTTGGCACAGATTGAAAGCCACAGCCAGCCCTCCACAGCCTATTTTGCAAGCGTAGTTGACACAAGTACCCAAGTTTTTATGTACTTTTGCACCAACATCTACAAACTAACGGCAAAGCAACACACAGCTACCGCCTAAATCTCTACCTCTAAGTATGAAAAAACTACTTCTTATAATCGCCATGCTGCTTCCACTGAGTTCCATAGCCCAACGCGTGGAAACCTTAGCCCCATGGAACTTGAGCAAATGGGACATACCTGCAGGCAACTATAGTGGCATCACTCCCCTTGGCAATGACCGTTACGCCATAGTCAGCGACAAAGATAGTGCCGACGGGTTTCATATCTTTCACATCGAAATAGCCAGTAGCACAGGTGTTGTTACGAATGTGACGGACGAAGGCTTCTTCGCCAATCCCCATGCCCAACGCTCATGGCAAGGTTGGAGCACACGCGACTGTGAAGATATTGCCTACCACCCCAGTGGAAGCATCTTCATCAGCGGCGAAGGCGACCAAGAAATCTTGGAATACACCATGCGTGGCTTACCCACAGGACGCAAATTGGCCGTCCCCAGCATCTTTGCCAAAGGAAAGACCGTGAATAACATGGGATTTGAGGCACTCTGCTACGATACAGCCACCCACCTCTTTTGGACAACAACCGAAACCACACTTCCCGCCGATGGCCCTTATGTCACAGTGCGCACCCCAAGTGTTATCAACGTGCTTCGCTTCCAAAGCTTCGGCGACAATCTCCAACCTGCAAAGCAATATGCTTATCGCATGGATATTGGCCGCACGCGAAAGGATGGAAAGAATTATGCTTACGGCGTGAGTGCAATGTGCCCCTTTGGCGATGGAAGGCTCATCGTTGTGGAGCGCGAATTGAACGTGACAAAAGCCTACTTTGGCAGCGAAACCGTCACAAAGATCTACCTCGCCGATCCACGCGGAGCCGCCATCATCAACGATACGACCGACGTTCAGCACCTTGCCCCTGGAGCCTATATCCCCAAGCGCCTACTTACTTCTTTTACAACAAAGATACAGCCCTTCCGTATCGACTGGGCAAACTTTGAGGGCATCTGCTTTGGCCCCAATCTTGAAGGCGGACGTCGCACCTTACTGATGGTCAACGACTCCCAAAACCGAGCAGGAAAAAGTTTGGCTCGACTGAAAGACTACATCAAAGTGCTTGTGGTTTATCCTTAAAGAAAGTTTAGAGAAAAGAGATTAGAGAACCTTTAATCTGACTATTGGACAATTTACAATTAGTCAAATCCTTTATCATGCATCCCCGCATAGCCATCATATCCCAAAACACGCTGACAGCCATCGGCTTGGCCAGCCTCATTGAAAAGATGATGCCAACAGGGGATGTGTGCATATACGAGAGTTTGAGTCATTTGGCAAAAGAAACCAGAGCTAGCTACAATGCAGCCGACGACCCTTTTGTTCACTATTTCATCTCGGCCCAAGTATTGATGGAGCACGCACGCTTCTTTTTGCCTCGTCGGCACAAAACGATTGTTCTTGTACAAGGTGCTGAAACATCTTCGCTTCCCGAAGGCTTCTTGCAGATAGACATTTGCCAACCTCGCGAAACCCTGCTCCATCAGATCATGACGCTCCACGGCAAAGCCCATGGTCCTCATGGCTTGCACCCCCACGATATGGCTTCAATCGCTCATCATGCAATAAGCGATAAAGCTCCCAACACCCATCGTCACAAACTACCCGACGACAAAGCCCTAACGCTCACCCGACGCGAAACGGAAGTGCTTCGCCATCTGGTGCGTGGACTTTCCAACAAAGAAGTGGCAGATGCCTTAGGAGTGGGACTCACAACGATTATCACCCATCGCAATAATCTTACCTCAAAATTAGGCACGCGCTCCTTAGCTGCACTTACGGTTTATGCTGTAAGCCACGGCATTGTTGGGCTTGAAGAAATCAGTCGCTAAGACGCAATGCCTTTTCTTTCCTCACTATTAGGCTAAGGGGTTCATATTCGCTAACGCTACACCCCGCGCTCTCAAGGTTCTGCGTCGCCCTTAACCTTTAACCTTTTAACCTATACCCACTTATCTTTTCGGTACTTTCCTTCGCTCTCGTCTTCGAGCATAGAAAGATATGAAACGTAGCGCGAGGGAGCCAACTGATGATTGTCAAGTGCTTGACGCACAGCGCATCCTGGCTCGTGCGTATGCGTACATCCCCCATAGCGACACCCATAGCTCAACGCAAAGATGTCACGAAAATAATGCCCTACTTCAGCCTGTTTGAAGTCAAAGGTTCCAAAGCCCTTAATGCCTGGAATGTCAATGAGTGCACCTCCTGAGGGAAGTGAATAAAGTGTGCTGTAAGTCGTCGTGTGCATCCCCTGCCCATGCACTTCGCTAATGGGTGCGGTACGTGCCTTGGCTTCGGGTATCAGTGTGTTGAGCAAGGTGGTCTTCCCACTACCGCTATGCCCTGAGAGCAAGGTGAGTTTACCTTCTAATTGGCTCAACAGCTCTTGTGTGCCACTGCCGTTGAGTGCTGAAATTCTGTAGCACGGGTAGCCGGCATCCTTGTAGATGGTTTCCAGCGTTTCCATCGCTTTGAACTCTTCGGGCCTGAGGTCGTCAATTTTGTTGAAAACAATGATCGCAGGCACCCCATAAGCCTCTGCCCCTGCCAAGAAGCGGTCGGCAAAGGTGGTGGTTGTTTCTGGCCGAGCTATGGTAAAAAGCAAAGCCGCTTGATCAATGTTGGCTGCCAGAATGTGGCTCTGCTTGGAAAGATTGGGCGACCGCCGAATGATAGCATTTCGGCGGTCGCCTATTTCTGAAATGAAGGCTACTTCATCGCCTTCGCGCTGCACGATAGTCACTCTGTCGCCCACAGCTACGGGATTGGTGGTGCGCAATCCGCGTAGTCGCAAATTTCCTTTCACCTTGCAGGCAATGGTCTGTCCCGCATCGGTGAGTACGGTTTGCCAACTACCTGTGCTCTTAACCACCAAGCCATGTAAGGTGAGGTTTGCCATCGGCGTTCAGATGAGTATCACAATGCCAATGGCCACCAATGCCGTCATCCAGAGAGGAAACTCAAGCAAATAAGTCATGAAGAAGTAACTCATCAAAACAATGAGTGCTATTTTCAGGGCTTTAAGCATACCTGAAAAGAATAGATACACAAGTCGTTCCTTCTGAATATCAGACATAAGTTTTTAGACAGTCATTATTTCCTTGTTCTTCTTCTCCAACAGTTCGTCCACGCCTTTGATATGCTTGTCGTGGAGTTTCTGAAGGTCGGCCTCTCCATCTTTGCCGAGGTCTTCGCTCAGTCCGTCTTTGACCGCTTTTTTCAGCTTATCAACGCCCTCACGCCGTATATTGCGAATGGCGATCTTGGTTTCTTCGGCCTCGCCGCTACATTGCTTGGTGAGTTGCTTACGACGTTCCTCGGTGAGTGGCGGAATGTTCACACGGATGATCTCGCCATTGTTTTCAGGCATAATGCCCACATCGCTGTTGATGATAGCTCTTTCGATTTCCTTGAACATCGATTTGTCGAAAGGCTTGATGGCTATCGTTCGCGCGTCGGGCGTAGTGAGGCTGGCTGCTACTTGCAGCGGCGACATCTGTCCATAGTAATCTATGCGAACACTGTCGAGGATATGCACATTGGCACGCCCTGCACGAATGCGCGAGAGCTTTTCTTCCAAATGGAGCACGCTCATCTCCATGCGCTCATCAAGTTCGTTGAGCAGTTCTTTTACGTCTATCATAGTATCTAAGGTTATGGGTTAAAGGTTAAAGCCTCCGCTGCGACATCAACCTATAGGGTCTTTCTTCTAAACTTTATTATTACTCCTCAACTGGGGGAAGGTTTGTTTCAGGGTCTTCATCATCGGTAGCATCTTCATTAGCGGGAAGGGTGTCAACGTTTTCGTCGTGAATGATGTCGCCTTCCTGATCAAGAAAACGCTGCGTTTCTTCTGTGCTCCCATTCATCATTTCCAACGAATCGAGGTTTGCGCCACTTTCAGCAGGCTTATCACCTCCACAAGCTGTCAAACTCACTGAGACAATCAACGCGAGTAAATAAATAATTGGTTTCATGATGATGTGTATTGTTATTCGTTTACTTAGAGTTCTATTTTCTCAACGTTTTCTAAGGGCTTACGCAAGAAGATCTGTGCCGTTGCAGCAAAGGTCTCTGAGTTTTCGGTAGTGAGATAGGTGCAAGTACCTCCCTTTGTGCAGTTGTTGCGCATAGCTTCATGTTTTGCAAGATAGCGGGCGAGGCTTTTGGCCACGTAATCGCCTTGTGGCACAAGACGAACGCCCGTTGGCGTATATTTGGCAATCTTTTCGATCAAGAGCGGGAAATGTGTGCAACCCAGTATGAGCGTATCCACCTCGGGATCTTTCCGCATAATGGTCTCTATACGTTTCTGTATGAAGTAGTCGGCACCAGGAGAGTCGTACTCTCCATATTCTACCAGCGCTACCCACATCGGACAAGCCACGCTCGTAAGGACTATGTCGCCGTAGAGCTTACGAAGCTCCATCTCGTAAGAGCCTGAACCTACCGTGCCAGGTGTGGCAAGCAATCCCACATGGCGCGTGTGCGTCAGTGCGCCGATGGCCTCAACCGTGGGACGTATCACTCCAAGCACGCGCCGCCCGTCGTCCCATCGTGGCAAATCGTTCTCTTGAATGGTGCGCAAGGCCTTTGCCGAAGCGGTGTTACATGCCAATATCACCAATCTGCAGCCGCGATTGAAGAGCGCCTCTACTGCTTGGAGCGTATAGCTGTAAATCACTTCAAAGGAACGCGGTCCGTAGGGCGCACGTGCATTGTCGCCAAGGTAAACATAGTCGTATTCGGGCAGATATTGGCGTATCTGTCGTAAGATGGTCAGTCCGCCGTAGCCCGAATCGAAGATACCGATACTTCCTTTACACGCTCCGCTCATAACCTTTTATTCCTTGCGTGCGCTCAGACGCTGACGTACAAAGGGCATGGCATCTTCAGCCACGCTACTATGTATAAACGGATAGGCGCCGGTGTCAAGGTTTATGATATATTCGTAGCCGCGCTCTGCGCCCACTTCGCGAATGGTACTATCCAAACGCGCACGAATAGGTTGCAACATCTCTGCCTCAGCTGCTTGCAGCAAGCTGTCTGCCTCGGCTCTGAAAGCCAAGCTTTTCTCTAACGCCTCTTGCAGATCGCGCTGTCGCTTTGCCAAGATTGATGCAGCAAACGTTTGTTGCCCATTGAGATAGTCGGCAAACATCTGCTCAAAAGTCTGTTCGTTGTAGCGCACTTCGCTCTCGTAAGCCTGCTTGAGCGTTTGCAAACGCCCTTTCATCAGCCCATATTCGGGCATTTCTTGAAGCAATGTCTGATAGCTTACTGTTCCGTATTTGATCGTGGTTTGAGCCATTGCCTCCACGAGGGAAACAAACAGCACAAGCACCATGATTGCCATAAATTTCTTCATGCTACAAAAGGGGGTATTACCTTATAGGGTGCAAAAATAACAATCTTTGTACAATAAAACAAAAACCGCGTCTGTATTTTGCCCCCACGTGCATTAGGGCGGCGACATTAAGGCTTCATGTAATCGCACGCACTAACGCAAAAACCACGGCTCTCCTTGGATGGTTACACGCAAACAACCCTATCTTTGCGGAAATGCTATAGGACCTTTTGCGTACGCACCGTACGAAAATTACGTAAACACTGTACGCCGCGAACGTACGCGGTGTACACCGCGTACGCGAAAACATCGGTTGTTCATGCAAAGACATAACGTTCTTTTTAGCGAAAGCCTCTGATTGAACAACGACACAGCTCCTTACGAATGATCTCCTTGAAACCTCCCTGCCTCTTATTAATCACCACAACACTGATGCTACCCGTCCCTATTCTTCTTGCGTGGAAACGGGTCGCAAAAGTCTACTGAAAACCTGAGTCACCCGAGTCGCCCTACAAAAATCCCTATTCATAGGGGTTTCTGGCGAGAAAGCGCTCGAAAATGCTAAACCCGCCGAAGTCTGGAAACGAATAGATCGGCTGTGCACAACTTTTTTGAAGCTTTACATAGATTTGGAAAAGCCTCAACGATTTTTTTATAGGGAAATGAATCTTATGGGTAGGCAGGTACATCACCGCATTGCCCCCATGAGGAGTTCGCGAGCACGCTCTATCATGGTGTCGCGCCCCTGGCGATAGTCTTCGGAAGTTATATCTACGTGTTCGTCGGGGAAGTTACCATGTTCGGTGAGTTGCATGTTGCGGTCGTACATAGGACAAGCTGAAAGGCGCAACAGCCAGCCATTGGGCAGTTCGGAACTAAAAGGCAATCCTGCACCGCCGCCGGTGCGGTCGCCAAGAATTGTGACACGAGGCAACCCTTTGCAAAACATCACAAAGGCGTTGGCTGCACTGAACGTGCGGCGGTTGGTGAGAATGACAGCGGGCTTTTGCCAGCGTAGTCCGGCAAAAGGCTCTATGTTAATGGGGCGTGGCGCAGAAAAATCGTTATGCCCCGAGCCTGTCTTGTGCTGTATATAGCCACCGAGGGTGGTTTCGTTGACAAACAGTCCGGCAAGTTCTTGTGCCTCGGTGAGCAAGCCACCACCATTGCTACGCACATCAACGATAAGCCCGTCACAAGCGGAAAGATAGCGCATCACTTCGCCAATGTTGCCGCTCCCTATTGACGATTCGAAGGTAGGTACGCGAAGGTAGCCAATGTTGCCGTTGATGACACGATAGCGAAGTGTGGCGGCTTGACGGTACTCGTCGGTACGCCCCAGATAAATGCGCAACAAAGAGTCGGAAAAGTTGGCGGGATAGTCGTCGTACCACGCTCCGTAGCGGGCTATGTCGTGGGCAGCATAGAGATTGACGTGGCCGTCGCGAAGCTCGCCAAGCATTTTGCCCAAAACTTCAAAGAGTTGTTCGTTTGTCATCCCCTCTGAAATAGCTGGTGCATAGCGCTGATACACTTCGTTCCAATCTACGCCACATTCCTGTGCTTTGTAATCAAAGAAGCAATAGTGCTCATTCATGGCTTGCCAGAGTGCTTCGAAATTGCCACGACGCGTATTTTCGGGCACGTCCTCGGTGATGCAGCTACTGAGCAGCACAACAATCAGGAGCAAGAGCGTATTTCTCATGACACGTTTCATCGGTTTCTTAGTATTTGCAGACGCCGCGTCCAGCCTATCACGAAACGATTTCCCCAGCTGTGACGCTTCAACCCAGCAAGTTTGTGTTGGCGCACATCGGCTTGGTAACCCACCACAAGCGCACTGCCTCCAAGGGGGATTTCGAGGTTGGCTGTGAGCAGAAGCGAAGGGGCGTTACCCAAATAAGTGCAACGCACATTGCGATCACGATGGTCTAATTCGAAGATTTCATAGTACGACTGCCCGTAAGCTGGCGTGAAAGCCAGTCCAAGTAGAGGAACGTCGAGCGAAACCAGTGCGCGCCAAGGCTTGTTCCACAAACGAAATGCGTAAGCGGCTTGTCCGCTCAGCCCTATCTGCGCTCCTATTCTGCCCTGGGCGGGATTGTTGCCATTGCGCTGACTGTAGGTTCCGCCCAAAAACACTTCCCCCATTGCTCCGCCCTGAAGCGTTAATGCCGTGAGCGGTTTCCACTGACGACGCAACTGCACAGCGGCATACAGATTGGCATCCCAATACTTTCCGTCTTCGGTTGGCGAAAGTGCACGTGCGAAGTCGCCTCCATAGCGAGCCGACAGATACCAACGACTCGTGGGACGCAGCGGACGCTCGGTAGTATGCATTGTTGAAACTTGCCAACCCGTATATTCCAAGGGCGAAAGATAGGTGTCCAACAAGTTCACTCCACCAATGCCAAACAAATGCGTATAGCGCATCGCACGCACGCTGTCGGTCTGGGCTTTTGCCCACGGGCAACAAAGCACGAAGAGAAAGATTGGCAGCAAACGGAATAGATGCTTCATGGTATAGGGTTAGAGGAGGGAACGAACGTGCTAAGCTCTGATGATCTCCCGCGCTATCCATGCACAGGCCTCGGCATCGGCCAGTGCGTGATGGTGGTTCTCAAGCTGATAGCCACAGGCGGCTGCCACGGTTTGGAGCTGATAGTTCGCTAAGTGGGGTATCCGCCGGCGAGCCGTGCGCAAGGTGTCGTAGAAGACATAGTCGGGATAGTCCATCTGATAAACACGGAACACGGATTTCAGGCAACTTTCGTCAAAAGCCTTGTTGTGGGCCACGAGTGGAAGCCCCTCAATCAAGGGTTCTATCTGCTGCCAAACATCGGGAAAAAGTGGAGCACTGTCGGTGTCGTCGTAGTAGAGCCCATGAACCTGACAGCAATGTTCGTTGTAATAGTTTGGCTCAGGCTTTATGAGCGAATAGAAATCATCTACAAACTCCCCGTTGCGTACAATGACAACGCCCACGGCACACACTGAAGAGCGTTCAAAGTTTGCCGTTTCAAAATCTATGGCTGCAAAGTTTTTCATAAAATCGAAGCGGTCAATGGCGTTTTGCAATAGGCACGTAGGCAGGGCTTTCTTCGTCAACAAATCGATAAGCAGGACGTATGATGCGCTTGCCGTTGAAGCAAAGTTCTTCATTCCTGTGAGCACACCAGCCTACGATACGCGACATAGCAAAAATAGGCGTGAATACTTCCTGGGGCACGCCAAGGAGTTCATAGATAAAGCCGCTATAGAAGTCCACATTGGCACAGACGGGCTTGGTGCGGCCTTTCATGTCGGTCACCACTTGCTTAGCGATACGCTCCAGACGTTGCATGAAGGCATATTCGCGTTCGCGGCCTTTCTCGCGAGCTAATTCGCCAGCAAGCTCTTTGAGCAATTCGCAGCGTGGATCGGAAAGGGTATAGACGGCGTGGCCTATGCCATAGATTAGTCCGCTCTTGTCAAAGGATTTTCCATCTACAATCTCGCGAAGCTTCTCGCGAATGAGTTCCTCGTCTTCCCAATTACTAATGGCATCTTTGAGGTAGTGAAGCATCTTGTTTACTTGCAGATTGGCCCCGCCGTGGAGCGGTCCTTTCAGAGAGCCTATGCCTGCAGCAATGGAACTGTAGGTGTCGGTCCCAGCACTGGAGGTGACGCGCACGGTGAAGGTACTGTTGTTTCCGCCACCATGTTCGGCCTGAACGATGAGTAGGAGGTCGAGCATCTGTGCCTCGAGGGGTGTGAAGTCTTTGCCCTTGAGCATGTAAAGGAAGTTCTCGGCAATGCTCAGCCGTGGCTGTGGATGGCGTATGGAAAGCGAACGCCCCAATCGGTTGTGTCGCAGCATGTTGTAGGCATAAGCGATGATGGTGGGGAACTTCGAAACGAGCTGTATGCTCTGGCGCATGAGGTTTTCGCGCGAAGTGTCGTCGGGATTGGGGTCAAAGGTGTAAAGTTCGAGCACACTGCGCGCCAGGATGTTCATAATGTCGTGTCCCTCGAGCTCTATGATGTGGAGTGTGGTGCGAGGGTCGAGCGGCATGTTGTCGCGAACGAGCATCGAAAACTCTCGCAGTTCGTCTTTATCGGGCAGTTCGCCGCTGAGCAACAGCACAGCCACCTCTTCAAATCCGAAGCGATGTTCCTTCTGAGCCGCGTGTACCAACTCTGCAATGTCGTAACCGCGATAATAGAGTTTTCCTTCGGCGGGATGAATGTTTCCCTTGCTGTCGCGTTCATAGCCATGCACATCGCCTATGTTGGTCAGCCCCACAAGCACACCCGTTCCGTCTTGGTTGCGCAAGCCACGTTTCACGCCAAGGCGCGTAAACTGTTCAGCATCGAAATGGATGCTGTGTTTCATTTGGTCGGACAGTTTGTAGATAACGTACTCTTTCTTGATGCTCATGGTTCGTGTGTTTGTTTTTGGGGTTTCAAATGCTTGTGTTCTCAATAACAGCTGCGGCAAAACTACTGGTTGAAAGCGGGGTTCCGTTCTTCATGAAGCGAGCCAAGTCGGCGGTGGCTTTTCCTTGCTGGAAACAGCTTGTGATAGCCGCTTCTATGGCTTCTGCTGCTTCGCTCCATCCGATGTGGCGCAGCATCATGCACGCCGAAAGTATCAGCGAGCAGGGATTGGCTTTGTCCGTACCAGCAATGTCGGGAGCGGTGCCGTGGGTAGCTTCGAAAATGGCGTGCCCGGTGGTGTAGTTGATGTTTGCCCCTGGCGAAATGCCGATACCGCCTACCTGCGCCGCCAGCATGTCGCTGATGTAGTCGCCGTTGAGGTTGGGTGTAGCCACTACGCGATAGGCTTCGGGCTTCAACAATGCATTTTGCAGGAAAGCGTCGGCAATGCAGTCGTCAACGACAAGCCGGCCCGCCTGAATATCTTCGGCAAATTCGCGCTCCACCACTTCGTAACCCCAGCGCTTAAACCCGCCTTCGGTGAACTTCATGATATTGCCCTTATGCACAAGGGTAAGTCTTTTCCGACCTGTCGTAATGGCATACTGCGCTGCCGCCCGCACCAACCGTTCGGTTCCTTCGCGGGAGATGGGCTTAATGCCTAGCGAACTACTCCCTGGGAAACGCACCTTGTTCACACCCATTTCTTCGCGCAGAAAGCGTAGGAACTTTTCGGCTTCGGGAGTTCCTGCCTCCCATTCTATGCCGGCATAGATATCCTCTGTGTTTTCGCGAAACACCGTGACATCCACATCCTGCGGACGTTTCACGGGCGACTCTACTCCCTCAAACCAACGCACCGGACGCAAACACACAAAGAGGTCGAGCCCCTGGCGCAAAGCTACATTCAGTGAGCGAACACCACCGCCAACGGGGGTGGTGAGCGGCCCTTTGATACCTACGAGATAGTGGCGGAATGCTTGCATGGTCTCTTCGGGCAACCATTCGCCGGTGCGTTCGTAGGCCTTGCCGCCAGCAAGCACTTCCTTCCAAACGATGCTACGTTGTCCGCTATACACAGTCTGCACCGCATGGTTTATCACGGACTGCATGGCGGCGGTTACTTCAGGTCCAACGCCGTCGCCTTCTACGTAGGGAATGATGGGGCTATCGGGCACACTGAGCCCGCCGTCAGAGGTTTGAGTGATGAGGTTTGTCATAGTGTTTGTCGGATATGGTTGAGTGCCGAACCTGCGCAGAACCATTTGATCTGCACTTCATTGTAGGTGTGACGGAGTGGTATCTGCTCACGACTACCATCGCTGTGGAGGACTTCAAGGCTCAATTCGCTCTCAGGGCTGAAAGCTTGCAGGCCTTTAATATGTATGATGTCGTCTTGACGGATGCGCTCATAGTCGGTAGCATCAACAAAAGTGAGTGCCAACACACCTTGCTTCTTCAAGTTTGTTTCGTGAATGCGTGCAAAGCTTTTGGCAACAACAGCTTTCACACCCAAGAACCTTGGTTCCATCGCAGCATGTTCGCGGCTGCTACCTTCACCATAATTCTCTTCAGCCACTACAATGCTGCCTATTCCCTTAGCACGATAATCTGCAGCCACTGCGGCAGGTGTTCCACGTTCATTGGTCAAGACGTTGAGCGTTGTCCCCATTTCGCCAGTGAAGGCATCCGTGGCTCCAAGGAGCAAGTTTTGAGAGATGTTTTGCAAGTGACCGCGAAAGCGCAGCCAAGTGCCGGCTTTGGAAATATGGTCTGTGGTACATTTGCCTCGTACCTTGATCAGCAGGCGCAGGTTATAGGAGTCGTCCTGCTGCGGTGGTGCAAAAGGCTCCAAACGTTGCAGGCGATCGGAATGTTCGGGGATGATAACGACCTGAGCATGTTCCGTAGGTGCTACAAAACCTTCAAGCGCATCCGTGTAGCCATCGGCAGGCAATTCGTTGGCTATAGGAGCGTCAAGACGCACCGCTTCTCCCGATGTATTATACAGTGTCTCTGTCAACGGATTGAACTTGAGCGAACCGCTCAAGGCGTATGCTGCCACCATTTCGGGCGAGCAAACAAAGGCGTATGTATTGGGGTTGCCATCGGCACGTCCCACAAAGTTTCTGTTGAAACTCGTCACGATCGTATTGCGTTCACCTCGCTCGGCTCCCTCGCGTCGCCACTGTCCGATACAAGGGCCACAGGCATTGGCCAACACAATAGCACCTGCCTCCTTCAACGTTTGCATAACACCATCGCGCTGCAACGTCAGTCGCGTACGCTCCGAACCAGGATTGACATAGAGCTGAGCCTTAGGAGCAAGGCCTTTTTGCATGGCTTCGCGCAAGATATGAGCCACGCGCGAAATGTCTTGATACGACGAGTTGGTGCAGCTGCCCACAAGTGCAGCCTCTACTTTTTCGGGCAAAGCTTCGCGAGCCACCTTCTCGGCCATCAAGCTTACGGGACATGCGGCATCAGGAGTGAAAGGTCCATTGGCATGAGGCTCTATCTTTGAAAGGTCTATCTCAACTACACGGTCGTAGTAATCGCTCGGATTAGCCAAGACCTCCTCGTCGGCTTGAAGACCAACTTCAGCAGCCATCCGCGCCACTTCTGTACGCCCCGTAGCGCACATATAAGCAGCCATCTTTTCATCAAACGGGAAGAGCGAGGTCGTTGCGCCAACCTCAGCACCCATATTGCAGATTGTAGCTTTGCCCGTAGCTGGCAGCGAAGCAGCTCCTTCACCAAAGTATTCTATGACGCAGTTGGTGGCTCCCTTCACTGTGAGCTGTCCGCAAAGATGCAATATCACATCCTTTGGCGATGCCCAGAGAGAGAGCTTTCCACTCAAATGCACACCGATAATCTTGGGTAACCGTAGCTCCCAGTCCATACCTGCCATCACATCGACAGCATCGGCTCCGCCCACACCGATAGCTATCATGCCCAATCCGCCTGCATTGGGCGTATGGCTGTCGGTGCCCACCATCATACCGCCTGGAAAAGCATAGTTTTCTAACACTACTTGGTGGATAATGCCTGCACCAGCATCCCAAAAGCCCATTCCGAAACTTGCTGCAGCAGAGCGCAGGAAGTCGTACACTTCTTTGTTTTCATCACAAGCTTTTTGCAAGTCATGATGCGCACCGCGCTCGGCGCGTATCAAGTGGTCAAGGTGAATGCTCGTGGGCACCGCCGTGCGCTCCATGCCTGTGTTCATAAACTGTAATACCGCCATCTGCGCCGTAGCATCTTGCATTGCCACCCGATCGGGACGAAACGTAGCATAGTCCACACCGCGCACTGCTCCCTGAAGGGCTTTAGGGTGCGTAGCATGAGCAAACAAAATCTTCTCAGCAAGTGTCAAGGGCCGCCCCAACAACTGACGCACTTCGTCAATGCGCAAACGCAACGACACATAGTGGCTTTGCAGCATGTCAAAGTCAAATATCTGATTCTCCATGGGACACATTTTTCTATCAATAAACGCTTCGTGGGCAAAGATAACTTTTCTGACATGAAACACTCCCGTTTTCTTTCAAAATGAAAGCAACCAAGGGCGTTTCATTACCATAATTCAACAAAATGGCACACGTAGTGGAATAAATACTTTACGGCATTGCTTGGGCTTTGAGACGCATAATAAGGTCTCGCAAGCGATAAGCCCGCATACGTTTAGAGCCCCTATTGAAGGAGCTCTAAACGTATTGTTGGTTTATGATTTTGGAAAGGAGGATGCACTTTCAGTTCTTAAGACCGCACGGGACGCACACTGAGCCCGTAGTTGCGGTAGCCGTTTGAGACGTACACTCCTCCCGAATTGAAGCCCAGGCCGTACGCGCGGTACGGGTCGCTCTGGTAGAGCGAGCGCGACCTGTAGAAGCCGTACGAGCCCACGTAGTCGAGCGACGTGTCGTAGCGGTAGCCCGCAGCAGGAAGGAAGATGTGATTGCCATTTATGGATGTAAAACGATAGCCTTTCACACCCGTACCATTGTAATTTTCCACCCACTCGGCGGTAGTGTTGTTGATCAACTCCTGAAAGTCAGCATCTGTAGGCATACGCCAATTGCCACCCCAATTGGCGCGGGCTGCATCGTCTGAAAGCTCAAGCTCGGTCAAAGCATCCGTAAAACCATTCAGTCCATACGAAGATTTTGAGCAATACTTCGTGAGCTCATCTTTGGCACTACCATAGGCATAAGTGCTCCAAGAATAATCGGACTTCGCTTTGGTTTCACCCCATGCGAAGTAGTCGCCATAGGCCTCTACCTTGTCGGCACCTACGTTGCGGTCAGCCCACTTCAAACCACCACTCGGCAAACCAAGGTCAACATATACATGACCATTATCTACATTACTATCACCCGAAGGTGTATCGGGAGTCTCGTCATCGTCTCCTTCACAAGCTGAGAGGGAGAATGTCAATGCGCCCACAAACAGCGCGAACGCGAAAAGGGATAAATACTTTTTCATCTTGAAAGATTGTATGAAGGGTTAAGAATGTTAATTGCTACACAAAAAAGGTCTCTCCGCCTCAGCTGCACAATGTGCCGCAGAAGACGGAGAGACCGTAGGTTTCGTTAGTAAATAAGTTCTTTAGAGAGAGAACACAAAGATTTGGAACAGCCAAATCTCTGCTCACTTTTTTTCTCAAACGATGCTCTCTCGCGTGGTTTCATGCGAAAAAAGTAAACAAATCTTCGCTGTGACGACTTTGAAGGAAAGAAAATGCAAACGAAGCGGTAGTTTGTTAGGAAAATCGATGCGAGGGAGGGGTATTCATGCGGGCGAGGACGCCCGCGCTCCCAACTGGGGCGATAAAGTTTCTGCTACTCTAAAGGTATCTCGGGATGTTGCACGGCAAGGGGCATGTCTTTCTTGGCAAGATAGAACATATAGAGCACGGCGGCCTTCTTGCCTCGGTTTTCGCCGTGGTGGATGGTGCCGACCATTTCAATCACGGCTTCGCCCTCGCGAACGGTTTTTTGTTTGCCGTCAAGACCTATGATGGTGAGTTCGCCTTGAACCAACACACCATAGTTCATAGCTACATGGTGGTGCCAGCCCAGCTTTTGGCCAGGAGGAAACACGTAACGCATGGCTACTAGTTCGGGACGCCCCTCGAGGTAATCAGGTAGTTCCACGCCGTCCCAACTCTGACTGGAACGGATGAGTTCTTGGGCTTCGACTTGCGCGGCGAGGTTGTTTTCTACTACGGAGCGATGGCACGAAGCGGCGGCAAGCATAAGAAAGGCCGCTGCCAAGGGTGCAAGCAAGCGATGGAATGTGTGTGTCATAGATTAAAAAGATTAAAATTTAGAGGTTTATGAGAGGTTAAAGGTCAAAGCCTGTCACTAATACGACCGTAGAACTATGCTGCGGAGAGTTTAATCGCTAAGCTTTAATCTCTAAACTTTTTCTAAAAGATTGCTTCAAAAATCCGATCCGCGGCACCTGCACTGCTACTGATGTATTGCGCTGCTGCCTCGCCACTCTGAGCAAGCGTTTCGGGTTGTTCGACAAAGAGGTTGATGCGTTTGGCGAAATCTTCAGCACTTGCAACTTCAAAAGCTCCTCCACATGCCTTGAGCGATTGGGCCTCTTGGAATTTCTGATTGTTGGGGCCGAAAAGCACGGGAATGCCATATACAGCTGCTTCGGGCACATTGTGTATGCCCACACCAAAGCCACCGCCTACGTAAGCCACTGTGGCATATCGATAGATACTTGAAAGCAGTCCGAAGCAGTCAACGAGCAACACGCGGCTTGCGAATATACGGTCTGTTGACAGTGTTTGTGCCTCACTATAGGTAATGGTCGGACCTATCACACTTTCACAACGTGCACGCAAATGGGCTATGCGTTGTTCGTTCACCACGTGAGTGGCAATAATCAGTTTCCATTCTTTCTGCTGGAAGTAAGGAAGATATACGTCTTCGTCGGGTTGCCAACTACTGCCCGCAATAAACACACGAGGAGCCTCGCCCACAAACTGCTCTACAATGGGAAGAAGTTTGGCGTTTTTCTTAATCTGAATGACGCGGTCAAGGCGGGTATCGCCCGTAACGGTTACATTGCTTACGCCGATCGAAGCAAGCAACTGGCGCGAGGCTTCGTTCTGCACAAAAAAGTGGGCAACCCATTTCAGCACGTGACGATAGCCACAATGATACCAGCGAAAGAAGATCTGTGTGGGACGGAATATGCTACTCACGCTATAGACTGGCACATTGTGACGATGGCAGAGGTATAAGTAGTTCGCCCAAAACTCATACTTGATAAACACGGCTTTTGAGGGATGGGCCAGGCGAAGAAACTTGCGAGCGTTGAGCATGGTATCGAAGGGCAGATAGCACACGACATCGGCATATTCATAGTGCTTACGCACTTCGTAGCCAGAGGGACTAAAGAACGTGAGGAGTATCTTTACATCGGGCTGCTCGCGCTTTAGCCTCTCTATCAATAACCGTCCTTGCTCAAACTCGCCAAGAGAGGCTGCGTGGAACCACACGGGATGTTTGTCAGGACGAACTTTTTCGCGAAGAATCTTCCACGCATTGCGATGTCCGCGCATCATAAGCTGCGCCTTTTTGTTGCCGAAAAGCGCAGCTACGTTCACGCAGAACATATAAATGTATATAGCAAGGGAATACATGGTGATACAGAGGTAAGAGAAGAGAGGTTAAAGGTTAAAGTTCTCAGCCACAACTCTACGATAATACACTTTTAACAAGAACTATGTCAAGTAAGGGGCGGAGTGCGACCAGCCCGCGCTTCCTGTCACTGCGCTCCCTTTAACCGCTAAACTTTACTCTTATTGTTTAAGGAAGCTCTGCGATGGCTTTCTTCATGCGTTTTAGGGTTTCGGCCTTACCCAGGAATGCACTAATCTCGAACATGCCAGGGCCTTTGCCTTCGCCCACCAAGGTGAGCCGCCAAGCATTCATAACGTCGCCCATCTTATACTCCTTGGCTTCTATCCAAGCATGGACGGCGGCTTCCTGGCTTTCAATGCTGAAGTCATCAAGACTACTCAGAAGTTCTTTGAGTTCGTTCATCTGCGTAGGCGAATACTCTTTCCAGCGCTTGCGCACGGTTTTCTCGTCGTATTCCGTAGGAGCTACGAAGAAGAATTTGCAGAGGGGCCATAGCTCTTTAACGAAGTTCACACGCCCTTTCATCATGCCCAAGACAGCCAAAGCCTGCTCGTCGGTAGCCTCCACGCTATTGGCACTCAGTAGTGACGTGAAAGCAGGCAAGAGTTCGGCATCAGATTTCTTGAGGATATATTCGTGGTTGAACCATGCGGCTTTCACGTAGTCGAACTTAGCGCCAGCCTTGCTGCATTTGCTCAAGTCGAACTGCTCCACAAGTTCCTGCAATGAAAGGAGTTCTTGTTCGGTACCAGGGTTCCAACCCAAAAGAGCGAGGAAATTGATGACGGCCTCGGGCAGATAGCCGTCTTCGCGATAACCACGCGAAACTTCTCCTGTCGCGGGGTCTTTCCACTCCAACGGAAAGACGGGAAAGCCCAGACGGTCGCCATCGCGTTTTGAGAGTTTGCCTTTGCCATCGGGCTTGAGCAACAAAGGCAGATGAGCAAACTGCGGCATGGTGTCTTCCCAACCGAAAGCGCGATAGAGCAACACGTGAAGCGGGGCACTGGGCAACCATTCCTCGCCGCGAATTACGTGGGAAATCTGCATCAAGTGGTCGTCAACGATGTTGGCTAAGTGGTAGGTAGGGAGCTCGTCGGCGGCTTTGTAGAGCACTTTGTCGTCAAGCACACGACTGTTGATATGCACATCGCCACGGATGAGATCGTGAACAACAACATCCTCGCCTGGCTCTATCAAAAAGCGCACCACATAGTTTGCGCCTTCGCGAATGAGACGTTCGGTCTCGTCTTTTGATAACGAAAGAGAATTGCGCATTTTCATTCGCGTTGAGGCATCGTATTGGAAGTTGGGAACGGCTTCGCGAGCAGCAGACAGCTCTTCGGGCGTGTCGAAAGCGATGTAGGCTTTGCCACTATCAAGCAACTGCTGAACATATTGCTTATAGATATGCCGGCGCTCACTCTGGCGGTACGGACCCTTGTCGCCTCCAAAGCTTACGCCTTCGTCGAAGTCTATGCCGAGCCAACGAAACGACTCAAGAATGTATTGCTCAGCACCAGGGACGAAGCGATTGGAGTCGGTATCTTCTATGCGAAATACGAATTGTCCGCCATGCTGACGGGCAAATAGATAGTTATAGAGCGCGGTGCGTACGCCGCCGATATGGAGCGGACCTGTGGGACTGGGAGCAAAGCGCACCCGAACATTTGCAGACGTTGTCATTGATTATTACTTTGTTTTGGCGGCGAAAGTACAAAAAATCATGCAGTAAGGGTACCTGTTACCCGTATTTCTGCACGCTTTCAGGGGAAAACAAGGTCTTTCTTCCCAACTTTCCTTAATTTTGCGCTAAGTTTTAGCTACTTCATTCTTTATATACCCATGAACACCAACGACAGCATTGTTATCATCCCTACTTACAACGAAAAAGAAAACATTGAACAAATCATTCGCGCAGTCTTTTCGTTGGAACACCGTTTCCACATCCTTGTGATTGACGACGGTTCGCCCGACGGCACCGCACAGATTGTGCAGAGAATGATTGACAATGAGTTTTCCGACAGACTTTTCCTCATGCAGCGAAGCGGAAAACTCGGACTCGGCACGGCTTATATCGCGGGATTCAAATGGGCCTTAGAACGCGAGTATGAATACGTCTTCGAAATGGACGCAGATTTCAGCCACAACCCCGAAGACCTTCCCCGCCTTTACGAAGCCGTCAGTTCAGGACAGGGCGATGTTGCAGTAGGTTCGCGCTACGTCAGCGGTGTCAATGTGGTGAACTGGCCCATGGGACGTGTGTTGATGAGTTATTTCGCCTCAAAGTATGTGCGCATGATAACGGGCATACCTGTTCACGACACCACGGCTGGCTTTGTGTGCTACCACCGGCGGGTGCTTGAAACGATTGACCTCGATGCCATACGCTTCAAGGGATATGCCTTCCAGATAGAAATGAAGTATTCCGCTCATTTCTTGGGCTTCCGCATCCAGGAAGTTTCAGTAATCTTTGTCAATCGCAGACTCGGCACAAGCAAGATGTCGGGCGGCATATTCAGCGAAGCACTCTTTGGCGTTATCAACCTGCGCTGGCGGGCATTGACGGGAAAAATAAAACCAAGACGATGAAAACCCTCGTTCAGCACGCTACCATCGTCAGCGACAACCACCGCTTTACGGGCAATGTTGTTATAGAAAACGGGAAAATAGCTTTCATCAGCCAAGAGCCGCTATCCGCTGAAACTTTTGACGAAGTAATAGACGCTCAAGGACTGTTGATGCTCCCTGGTGTCATCGACACCCACGTACATTTTCGCGACCCAGGGTTCACCCACAAGGGCGACATGGCCACCGAAAGCCGCGCGGCAGCCGCAGGAGGTGTCACCACCGTCATGGACATGCCCAATACTCTTCCCGCGACCACCTCTGAAGAAGCATTGCTCGAAAAGTCACATCTTGCAGCGGAGAAAAGCGTTATCCGAATGGGGTTTTACCTTGGAGCAACACGCGAGAATGCCCCACGACTCTCTACGATTGACCCCTCGCTCTATTGTGGCGTGAAAGTTTTCCTCGGAGCTTCCACAGGTGGCATGTTGCTTGACGAAGACGAGGTGTTAGACAACGTCTTCAAAACCGCTCCCAAACCCATCGTTGCCCACTGCGAAGACCAAGAAATCCTTACCATATTATATATACGCGCGCGCGGGGAATACTCTTTAGGCGATGCTCCGATAGCCCTTCATAGCCAACTGCGCCCTGCCAAGGCTTGCATCAGTGCTACCCAGCGAGCCATTGCATTGGCAGAAAAGCATGGCACACGCCTGCACATCGCCCACGTCAGCACAGCTGAAGAGTTAAGGCTCATTGCAGAAGCTTCAGATAACATCACGGCTGAAGCTTGTCCTAACTACCTACTCTTCTGCGAAGACGACTACCAACGGCTCGGCGCACGCATCAAGTGCAATCCCGCCGTCAAGACAGCAGCCGACCGCGAAGAGCTCCGCAAAGGTTTGGCAGACGGACGTATCTACACCATTGGCACAGACCATGCCCCCCATCGGCTTAGCGAAAAACGCGGCGGTGCTTTGCGGGCTGCAAGCGGCATACCGATGGTTCAATTCTCATTGCCCGTGATGCTCGACTTTGTAGCCCAAGGCTTTTTATCCTACGAGCAAGTAGTAACACTCATGTGCCACCATCCCGCAGAGCTCTTCGGATTGAGCCAAAGGGGATACGTTCGCCAAGGCTATGAAGCCGATTTCGTGCTGGTCGCCCCTCATAGCCCTTGGACACTTACTCCCAACAAGATACTGAGCCGCTGCAATTGGTCGCCGCTTGAAGGACATACGTTCCACCATCGTGTGGTAAGCACCTACATAGGTGGCCGCAAAGTTTATGGCTGACCATGACAACTCTGCACTATTCCGTCTCTACGCTCACGTCCTACATCAATTGGGCTTATTTCTTCCATGCTTGGCAGATTGCTCCGCGATTTTCCACGATTGCACAAGTACACCACTGCATGTCGTGCAGGAAGGCATGGATAGAGAGCTTCTCTGCTGAAGATAAAGACCAAGCAAAAGTCGCTGCCGAACTTTTCACTGAGGCATCTACGACATTGCAACAAATGGAAAAAGACGGCGTAATAGCCAAAGCCCGCTTCGACATTCTTCCTTGCAGAGCTGATGGCGACGACCTCGTTTTTGAAAACCAGTGGCGGCTACCCTGTCTGCGTCAACAAAAGACCGAGGGGACTTGTTTATGCCTTGCAGACTTTGTGTTGCCCGTAGGTCTGGGTGGTGGCAATGGCGTGAACGACCACGTAGGACTCTTTGCCACCACGGCAGGCTTCGCTAACGAGACCGACATGTTGCGTCAAACGCTTTTTGACCGCTTGGCCGAAGCCGCAGCTGAACGTATGCACGAAGAAGTGCGACGCCACTTTTGGGGCTATGCGCCCAATGAGCGACTCAGTATTCCCGAGCTTCATCGCGAAGCCTTTCAAGGCATACGCCCTGCCGTTGGTTATCCCTGCCTGCCCGACCAACGCATCATCTTTCCCATCCACCGTCGTCTGAAGCTTTCAGAAATAGGCATCACGCTTACCGAAAACGGCGCAATGCTCCCACACGCATCCACCTGCGGGCTGATGCTGGCCCACCCCGAGGCTCATTACTTTGCAGTAGGCCAAGTCAGCGAAGAGCAACGCGCCGACTACAAGCGCAGATATATTGCTTCTTGTCTTTAACGACTAAACTTCCACAACTAAAGCTCATGATCCTTCGCATCGGCATCTTCTATATATTGCTTTCCATCATACCTACTTTGCTGTTATGGATAGCATTGCCCACAGAAAAACGTCGGTGGTGGATGTGCCTACCAGCCATTGTCTTAGCAACAGGCACTTTATTGCTATTCATGGCAGCGGGCTATGTGGTCTATAAACCCGGCGTTTGGCGAATACGTCTGCTTTCAGTCACTTTCATCTACAACGCGCCTTTGGCCCTTTATGCAACAACCCTGCTTCTGGGCAAATGCTTCAAAGGCTATGTTCGTAGGTTTTTCTCCTTTCTATCTTGGACCATCTCCCTGCTACTACTCGGTCTTATCATCTATGGCTTCACCTACGGCACCTCCCGTATAAAACGCACAGACATCCTCATCGCCGATGAGCAAATTCCAGCGGCTTTCGATGGCTACAAGATTGCCGTCGTCAGCGACCTCCACGTTGGCACATACTATGCCGACACTGCCGCCATCGCAAAGAAAGTCGCCGCTGTCAATGCGGTTCAGCCCGACTTAATTTGTTTCCTCGGCGACATCGTAAACTTTAGCGATGAGGAACTCGATAAGTTCCTTCCCACACTGTCTCAGCTCCAAGCCAAAGACGGTGTTGTCAGCGTGATGGGCAACCACGACTATCTTTACTATTACCCTCAGCCCGACAGCACAGACACCCAGCGGCGCATCCACCGCCTTGAGCAGATGGAGCGGCAAATGGGATGGCAGCTATTGCTCAACGAGAACACCGTGATCCACCGAGGAGCCGACAGCATTGCTATCATCGGTGCAGAAAACGAGAGCAAGCCGCCCCATCCTCATCGCGCCAATCTGCACAAAGCCATGCAGGGCATCTCCCCCGCTGCCTATCGCATACTCCTCATACACGACCCCACCCACTGGCACCGTGCCATTACGGGGAAGACCAGCATTCCTCTTACCTTTAGCGGACACACCCATGGTATGCAGATGGCACTGCCTGGCGGATGGTCGCCCGCAGCACTCATCTTCAAAGAGTGGAGCGGCCTCTATACAGCCGGCAACCAGCGACTATGCGTCACTACAGGCCTCGGCGAATCGCTCATGCCCTTCCGTCTCGGATTGCCGCCCGAGGTCGTGTGCGTCACCTTGCGCCATGTCAGCAGATAAACGCTCATTTCACGCATTTAAACGTTATTAACCTATACATAAAGGCACTTTTCATGAACAAAAGGTTGCAGAAACGCAAAGTTTATTTACTTTTGCATTGTGTTTGCCCAAATCTGCAGCGCTTTTCGAAGTAGCGGAAGCGGGTGGGTAGGCACAACATACATATATAAAGCGTTTACTTGACGCTTAGCTTTTGGCAAATCGAAATCTCGCAAATTTCACTCCTGTTCAAGGCTAATGCGGGCAGTAGATGTCTATGGGAATATGTTTCATCAATTAACTGATTTCACTCTTTAATTAAAGCGTGAAAACCTCTGGAGGCAAAGTATCATGCTTTGTCACTGAAGTGGTATAGACTGGCGGTCGCCTATTGTGACCCGAAAGTCTGAGGTTAGCGGATCCCGTCTCTCCTAATCCACTTGAAGTTTTCACAGGCTCTGTGAAGTCTTATGCTAGCATATTCGGCGTGGGCTTCTGCATTGTTCGCTCCTAACAGGATGGGCAATGCGAGAGCCTCGATTTGCGGGAGCGGCAATTTGTACAGCATCCCGCGCTTTTTATATCTGTATGTACCACAAACATTAATCCTTTTCCTAACATTCCACTGCTTGGGGACGCTGGCAGTACATTTTCATAATCTTTTCTTTATGAAAAAGTATTTTGCATTGCTACTCGTCCTCAGCTTGCTGTGCACAGACGGCATGGCGCAGCGACGTCGCAAGTTTGACTACTCGCAAGTGTTCGTACCCGAAGAAGGAGGTACGAAGTTCGAAAAAATCACCGAAGATGCCGATGCGGTTTATACCACCGTGGGGCGTAGCACCACGCTTTTCTCCTCGGGCAAAGTGTCGCGCGTGGACTGGTGGGTCAACCCACAGATAGCCATCTCGCCCGATGGTACGCGCATTGCCTACCTCAGTTTGAAGAACGATGCTTCAAATGTGATGGTGAAAAACACCACTAAGGGCGGTGTCAGTGTGCAGCGCACCTTCCGCACCAATGTTCGCGACGTGTCGTGGTCGCCCGACGGACAGACGCTTTGCTTCACCGAGTGGCGCAACGGTCATAATGGCATCTACCTCACAGGAGCTGAGCAGGGATCGGTAGTGAAACAGATTTCTGGTGGTTCCGACAACGACTTCGGTGCCGTCATTGCCCGCGACGGCAAGACCATCTACTTCCACCGTGGCGAAGGTGGCTATCAGAACTACAGCCTCTGGAGCTACAACATGGACAACAACCTCTTTTCCAACTACTCGCGCGGCATGACCCCGCAGCCCATCCCCAACACGCCCAACACCCTCTACTGTGCTCGCTTCACACAGGAAAACGAATGTGAAATCTGGCGCATCAACTACGAAACAGGCGTTGAGGAAGTAATCCTTGCTCAGCCCGGCAAGAGCTTCACCTCGCCGCAGCTGTCGCCCAACGGTCGCTGGATACTCTGCACGGGCAGCAGCGTGTCGGAAAAGGAAAAAATTAGCAACACCGACATCTACGTGGTACGCACCGACGGCACTGGGCTCACACAGCTCACCTTCCACCCGGGTAACGACCTGAGTGCCGTGTGGTCAGCCGACGGCAAGAGCATCTTCTTCCTCTCGCAGCGCGGCTCAGCCAAGCGTCTGTACAACGTGTGGAAAATGGAATTTAAGCTGACGTATTAGTGAAACATTATGTTTTGGAGAGAAGGCGGCCAGGCGCATCCGTCTTGTTCGGAGACCCTTTTCCTTTCGCCTCTACGTCAGTGCACCATCGGTGCGCCGCCCTCTCTCCTTTTTTATTCTGAAAACACACCCCCCTTTTTATTAACTTCATAAAATTTCAAGCAATCATGAAGAAAACACTTCTTCTGGCCGTCGTTGCAGTATGCTCAATGACCGCCAACGCCCAGATCGCATCCGGGCGCAGCACATCCTTCTTCTCCACCGAGAAGAGCGAAAACCCCATTAGCTTCGGCGTACGAGCCGGTATTAATATTAACCATTTCGGTGGAGATATTGATTTTGATGCACAAGTAGGTTTTCGCGTAGGTGTAGTAGCCGACATCCCTATTTTCGAAAGTTTACACTTTGAACCAGGTCTTTATTTCTCAACTCGCCCTTGCGAACGCTCTGAGGCATATCTTAATGGCTTAAATAGTTATGCCTGGACCGAAAAATACTCGCCCTCATATCTTGAACTGCCTCTCCTTCTTTCCTACCGCTACAACTTTAACGAAAATTGGGGCATCCGCATTAATTTCGGTCCGTACGTTGCTTACGCCCTTGGCGGAAAAGCCAAGTATTCCAATACAAAAGGAGACTTTGAGAGTGGAAAGCTCTTTAGCAAGTATAAAGATGAATATGGTGATGAACGAGAGGGACCGCTCAAGCGCTTTGACTGTGGACTCGTAATTGGTACGGGTGTCACATTCAAGAACTTCTTGCTTGAAGCTGGCTACCAAATAGGTCTTACCAATTTCAACAATGAAGATGGATTTTATGTTGGTCCAAATGAAGATGATGCCACTATCAAGAACTCTGGCGTTTACATCCAACTCGGCTACAACTTCTAAGCCCCTTCACACCCCAAGGTAGGAAGTAGTACTTCCTCGGTTAGGAAGTGCACCTTCCTAGGCGAGGAAGTGCACCTTCCTATTTAAGGAATAAAACATCATAACGAACTAACAAACATGAAAAAGTTTCTCTCTTTCGCAGTCTTTGCCCTGATGCTGGCTGCAAGCGCACTCACTCTCACCGCCTGCGGCGATGACGATGACGATGCCTCAAACGGGTTCTCTATCGTAGGCACGTGGTATGAGTATGAAGCAGATGTCGAAGGACTTGATGCCATCTATATTTTCAATGAAGACAAGACAGGAACGCTTCAAGAATATTACGAAGGCGTCCCCGATGGCTTACCCGAGGCTTTCACTTATGAGCTAAATGGAAGCCAACTCACTATCAACGTCATTGGAGAAGATGAACCCTGGGTAATGAACATCAGCATCAAGTCAGCCACAGAGTTTACTTATACTGATGGATATGACACACTGACATTCAAGAAACAAAGTTAATCATTCTCAGCCATGAAAAAGTTTATCTCTTTCGCAGTCTTTGCCCTGATGCTGGCTGCAACAACGTTCACACTCACCGCCTGCGGCGATGACGACGAGAACAATATAAATCCTTCCGCAATCATCGGCATCTGGCAGGTAAGCGAATACCATCTGCTTATTAAGCATGGTGACGAAGTGATGAAACAGGTTGACTTGATTGATCCCTCACCTTACGAGTGCGACTATTGGAGATATCAGTTCAACGAAAAAGGTGGCCGACAATATCTATCAGCAAGCTCCTACGACGACTTTGATATATGGACGCTCAACAAAGGGCTATTGCTTATCCAATGGGACGAGGAATATGCAGAAGACGAGGACGATTTTGATGTTTGGCACATCACGCTCAACGGAAACGATGAAATGGTTTTGAGCTTAGGCACTGATGTCGCTGGCACAATGAAATATGCCGACCATTGGGCCGAGAATGCCTTCCCCCCAAGCTATCCACGTCCTGACTATCTACACGAAACCATAAAAATGGTACGTGTAGCCAATGACAAATAAAAAAGAGAAAGAAGCGTCTCCAATTCCAGAGTTTCTGAACACGTCTTCTCTTACCCATATCGGTCAATAGGATTTGTACCAGAATAATATAGGGATAGTCATCAAATAGTCAGAAGAAATATAACGATATTGATGACAATCCCTAATTAAGCTCATACAACCAAATAAATTCCTCTCACGCTGTTCCGTTAAGCAACAAATATGATTTGACCCCTTAGGACTTTACCACCGCACGTGGAAGCCCGCCGCCAAATTGCCAAAACGTAAATCTTCAAAGAGTCAAAAACATTCGCTGCTTAACGGACAGCGTGATGAATTTAATGCCTTGGTTCATAATTAGCCAAACCTTGGACGCACATTGAACCCTGAAATATATGCTGCAAATTAAGAAATGGTTTCATTTATAATTCTCAACTATAATACAGCAAAACTTGTTGAAGATTGCATCAACTCTCTTAAAAGATGTGTACACTGTGCGCATGAAATCATAGTAGTGGACAATTGTAGCAACCAAGAAGATTTAGATTATCTCCGAAATTTATCAGTAAGAGAAAGCTTTGTCTTAATACAAAACAAAATAAACGGAGGATTTGGAGCAGGGAACATGGTTGGGGCACAGACTGCTAAAAGCCAGTATTATTGTTTCATAAATAGCGATGTTACATTCGTTGAAGATGCAATAACTCCTTTAATGGCGTATATGGAGGAAAACAAATATTGTGGTTGTATAACACCTCAACAATATACCCCAAATGGCTCCTTCGTTCCTTCTTTTAAGCATGGCACGGGCATTAGACACGAAGTCCTTGGCGACAGCATATTTGAGTTCCTTTTTCCTAAGAGTTTCCCCTCACGGAAAACAAAAAAGCAACATCCATTCAATGCCCCAGAGATAAATGGATGTTTTATGCTTTTTCCTGCAAAAGTATTCTGGGAAATAGGTGGCTTTGACACAAACATCTACTTGTATTATGAAGAATACGATGTATGCCGACGCTTGCATCAAGCGGGATATGAAAGCGTGGTGTATCCTTCTGTAAGTTTTAAGCACTTAAGAGGTGGTTCTTCAAACAAAAAGACACCGAAATCCATCAAAAGAGAATTATTCGTTTCACGTATATATGTTTATGCAAAACATCATAATGTTCTCTACACATCCCTTTTCAGGACAATCCTGCTTATAAAGAGCATCTTTATTCCAAAGAAGTGGCACCTCTTACCCATACTCCTTAGTGGGGAGTCTTTAGCGCATTCCATGAAACACCAAAATACAGCGAATAATCATTGACAACGTCCAGCTCTCCCCATACGCCATGCGCGTGCTGCGAGGATACAACCTCAAACACAGCAAACCCTATAATATCCCACTCCTCTGCAAGGAATATCCTGAGCAATATGCAGGCAATTGGATAGACGAGCTGATTTACGACTGTGACAAGCTGACAGGCAAGTCAGGTTTAAGGAAGCGCTGAGGACGCTTCGGACCGTCCCTATACGCATAAACCATTGTTTTTGAAAGCCAAACGTTGCAAAGCATTGCGCCTGCAATGTTAAAAAGTCTTTAACGTCGAAGCGGGAAATCGCATATCTTTTGTATGTGGATAAACTGTGGGATAAGCGGGAGTGGCAACAAGCGTAGTTTGTACTGATAAAGCGGGATATAGGTCATTTTAGGATAAACAATAGACGGTAGGAAATATCGTGGAAAAGCCGATGCTAATTAGTCGTTTTCCAAACGTTAAATAATTGATACAGAGCGGGCGGATGGTTTGGTGTGTCAGAAATCTTGCCCTACTTTTGCACCGTCAAATCTCACAGGGGCACCTCGCCGTGACAGATTTTCGTTCTTCGGATACGAAAATACCTTATTAAAAGAATAGGGAGCGAGCCTGCAAGGGTCGAAAGAGCATATTACTAATTAAAACAACGAAACCGCTCGTTTCCCCGCCGCTGTGAAAAAACATTTTTTATGAAAGCAAGAAAATTCCTAATCGGACTTATTCTGTGTTCATTCGCATTCATTGGAGCCAGCACGGCCACTGCGCAGACGATGCGCGGAAAAGCCTCTTACTACGCTGGTAAATTCCATGGCCGCCGCACCAGTAGCGGCGAAATCTTCCACAAAGACAGCATGACCTGCGCCCATCGCACGTTGCCTTTTGGCACAATGCTTCGTGTGCGCAACGTTTCGAACGGTCGCGAAGTGGTGGTACGTGTCACCGACCGCGGTCCTTTCGCTGCCGGACGCATTGTTGACCTTTCGCTCGGTGCTGCCCGCCAATTGGGCATGGTAGCCGCAGGTGTGACAGGCGTGGAAGTGGAAGTGATTTCCAAGCCTGGCCAGGCTGGTGGCAATAGTCGCCAAACTGGAACCGCTGGCTCAAGAAATTAAGCCGCAAGCGATTAAATCATTTTAAAAAACGCCCAGTATCACGGTTTGATGCTGGGCGTTTTTTGTGAAACTACAAAGTTGCATACTTTTTATGGGCATGAACTAAACTTTTCATGGGCATGAACTAAACTTTTCATGGGCGTGAACTAAACTTTTCATGGCCATGAAAAACAGACGGGGTTGGGAATTGGAATACCCAAGGTGGGGATATAAGTATCGCTACAAGCGAGTTTGTAAACTCTTAGAGGGGCATGTGGAGCAGATGTATAAGCCGCGCTTCGCACGACTACAGGGCAGGCGAGGACGCCTGCGTTCCCAGCATCTTTGTTTCGCGAAGATAGGCGGCGGCTCGGCAGTGAAAAGCAAAAACTTCGTCTTTTGCTTTTCATTGCTCTCGCCTTGCACTATCTTTGCAGCCAAATAAAAACTTTGGTGACGATGGCCTCAAACTTTCTGCAAGACAAAATTATGATGGACGGTCTGACTTTCGACGACGTCCTGTTAGTTCCCGCTTATAGCGAAGTGCTTCCGCGAGAGGTGAGCCTTGCTGCACAATTCTCACGCAACATTCCTTTGCAAATTCCTTTTGTCACAGCTGCGATGGACACGGTTACGGAATCTACGATGGCCATTGCGATAGCTCGCGAAGGTGGTATCGGTGTCATTCACAAGAACATGAGCATTGATGAACAGGCTCGCCAAGTGGCTATTGTGAAGCGTGCTGAAAATGGCATGATTTACGACCCTATTACCATTGAACGCGGAAGGACGGTGGGCGACGCGCTGGCTTTGATGGCCGAATATCATATCGGTGGTATCCCTGTGGTGGATGCTGGTAGGCGGCTCGTAGGCATCGTTACCAATCGCGACCTCCGCTTTGAGCAAAGTTTGGACAAGCCTATTGAGGGTGTAATGACGAGCGAAAACTTGGTCGTTACGCAGCAACAAGTGGATTTGGCCGAGGCCGCCCGCATTTTGCAGGAAAACAAGATTGAAAAACTACCCGTGGTTGATCGCGAAGGTAGGCTTGTGGGACTTATCACTTATAAAGACATCACTAAGGCGAAAGATAAGCCCATGGCCTGCAAGGACGAGAAAGGCCGTTTGCGTGTAGCTGCTGGTGTGGGCGTTACGGCTGACACGTTGGAGCGCATGCAGGCATTGGTTGACGCTGGCGTTGACGCTATCGTGATCGACACGGCACACGGACATAGTCGTGGAGTGGTAGAAAAACTGCGCGAAGCCAAAACGACGTTCAAAGGCGTTGACATCGTTGTGGGCAACGTGGCAACGGGCGAAGCTGCTCGATTGTTGGCCGACAATGGTGCTGATGGCGTGAAAGTGGGCATTGGCCCTGGCAGTATCTGCACCACGCGCGTTGTGGCTGGTGTGGGTGTGCCTCAGCTGAGTGCGGTTTACGATGTGAGCCAAGCCCTTGAAGGCACGGGGGTTCCCTTGATAGCCGATGGTGGTTTGCGCTACAGCGGCGACGTAGTGAAAGCCTTAGCCGCTGGTGGCAGTTGCGTCATGATTGGTTCACTGGTAGCTGGCACGGAGGAGTCGCCCGGCGAGACCATTATCTTCAACGGACGAAAGTTTAAGACCTATCGGGGCATGGGCAGCCTTGAAGCCATGGAAAACGGCTCAAGCGACCGCTATTTCCAGTCGGGCGTGAAGGAGACGAAAAAACTCGTGCCCGAAGGCATTGCTGGCCGTGTGCCCTACAAAGGCAGTGTGCAGGAAGTGCTCTATCAACTTAGCGGCGGGCTACGTGCAGGCATGGGCTATTGTGGCGCGGCCAACATTGACGCCCTGCATCAGGCACGCTTCGTTAGGATTACAGGTGCTGGTGTTCACGAGAGCCACCCGCACGACATCACCATCACCAGCGAAGCTCCCAACTACAGCCGCCCTGAAATGTAAAAACCATAACGAAACGCTTTTAACCATTATATACTACGATGAAAAAGATTTTTTCAACGCTTATTCTTTCTCTCATAACACTTACAATCTTTGCGCAGGCTGATCCTGTGCTGATGACTGTGGGCCACTTCAAGGTGACTCGCGGCGAGTTTGAATATGCTTACAACAAGAACAGCGGTCAGCAAGGTGCTGTGGAGGAAAAGACGGTGGAAGAATATGCCGACATGTATCTGAACTACAAGCTCAAGGTGCTGGCGGCTGAAGATGCTGGGCTCGACACGGTTGGCTCTCTGCTCACAGAGTTTCGCACCTATCGCGACATGCAGCTGATGAACTACTTGGTTGACGAAACATTCATCGACTCCATCGCTCGAAGCTATTACGACCAAACGGCTGAGCAGCTCGGCGGCAAAGACATCATTCACCTTTCGCACATTTTGCTAAAGGTTCCAGCCGATGCCACTGCCGAACAAAAAGAAGCGATACACAAACGCGCCGACAGCATATATACAGCTATCATGGCTGGAGCCGATTTCGCCGAGTTGGCCGCACAGTTCAGCGAAGACGGAACAGCTCGCAATGGCGGTGCTTTGCCACCTGCAGGCCCTGGCATGTTTGTCAAGGAATTTGAGGATGCGGCCTATCCGTTGCAAGTGGGCGAAGTGTCACGCCCGATACTCACCGCTTTCGGCTACCACATCATCAAGATGCGCGACCGCAAAGCTTTAGAGCCTTATGCCCAACTGCGCGACATTATTGTCAACAACCTGAAACGCCAAGGCATAGAAGAAGTCTCAGCCGAAAATCGTATCAACAAACTCATTGCAGCAAGTGGCGGCACGCTCACGCGCGAAGCTATCCTCGACAGTGTGATGCACGCCCACGTAGGCCAAGATGCCAACCTGCGCTATCTCATTCAGGAATACCGCGAGGGCCTCTTGCTCTACGAAGCTGCTCAAAACCAGGTTTACACACCATCCAAGACCGACGAAGCTGGTTTGCAACGCTATTACGAAGAAAACCGCGCCAAATACGCTTGGACGGCTCCTCACTTCAAAGGCTATGTCGTTCAGGCCAAAACGAAGAAAATCCTCAAACGTGCTGTTTCGTTTGTTAAGAAACACGCAGGTGCTGACAATCTCTCAGCCCTCATCGATGCCGAATTTAATGGTAGCGGTGTGCAAGTGCGTGTATCTAAGCTCCTGGTGGCCAAGGCAGGCGAAAACACCATGATCGATCGCCTTGTCTTTGGCGGAAAATCACAGCCTCTGGCCGCTTTCCCATTTGAAAAAGCTGTAGGCAAGAAGCTGAAACAGCCCGAAGACTACAAGGACGTAGAGTTGCAGGTGGTAGGCGATTATCAGCAATACCTTGAGCAACAATGGATAGAACAACTCCGTCAGCGCTATCCCTATCAAATCAACGAGGCGGTGCTCAAAACTGTGAACCAACACGAATAGAGACTTTATTCATTCCCAATATGCGCAAAACATTTTTGGCCACATTGTTCCTTTCACTCTTTATCGCTGGTAGCGTCAGTGCTCAGGTGGTAGATAAGGTGGTGTGGGTAGTAGGTGGCGAACCGATATTGCTGAGCGACATTGAAGAGACCCGCGTCAGCTCGGAACTTCAAGGAATTTCGATGACCAATCCTTATTGCGAAATTCCCGAACAAATTGCGGTGCAGAAGCTCTATCTGCACCAAGCAGAGCTCGACAGCGTGGAAATCAACGAAAGTGGAGTGCGCCAGCGCGTTGATGCACTCATAGAGCACTATCTCGAGGCTTATGGCTCTCAAGAAAACTTAGAACTGCAAGCCCGCAAATCCTTGGCACAACTGCGCGAAGACCTCATGCAACGCCAACGCGAGCAAAACATGATACAAAGCGTACAGCAAAGCATCGTCAAAGACATTCGCGTAACGCCCGCAGAAGTGCGCGAGCGTTTTGGTAGTCTTCCTGCCGACAGTTTGCCTGAAATTCCCGAGCAATTCGAATTGCAAGTCATCACCATGGAGCCCCATCCCTCAGCCGAGGAAATAGAGCGGATACAAGATCGTTTGCGCGACATAGCTCGGCGTGTCAACAACGGCGAGGCCGATTTTGCAACCTTAGCACGCATGAATTCCGAAGACGGCAGCTATCGCAACGGCGGCGAATTGGGATTTCACGGCAAGGGTAGTTGGGTGCCTGAGTTTGCCAACGCAGCTTTCGCCCTCACAGAGCCTGGAAAGGTTTCGAAGGTGGTGAAGACACAATATGGCTACCACGTCATCCAGCTGATTGAGAAGCGCGGGGACAAGGTCAATGTTCGCCACATTCTTATCCGCCCTAAGGTGGACGACAACGAATACAACCTATACCTCACACGCTTAGACAGCATCAGCGACAGTCTGCGCTTGGGCAAGATGAGCTTTGAAACAGCCGTGCTGAAGTTTAGCGACGACAAAGACACGCGTCTTGCAGGCGGCTTGATGGCCTACAACACTGAGATGGGTCCCACGTCGCGCTTTGCAGTGACCGACATGCCCGCAGAATTAGCCCGCGCGGTTGATACGTTGCAAATCGGCGACATTTCACACTCCTTCATCTTCACTACACAGAAGCACCAAACGGTTTGTGCCATTGTGAAAATAAAGAACCGCATTCCCGCCCATCGCGCCACGATAGAACAAGACTTTGAGGTGCTGGCCGAAATGCTGCTCAACGAACGTCGCGAAGCACGCCTCGAGGAATGGGTGCGCGAAAAAGTACGTACCACCTACGTGCGTATCGACCCCGAATGGCAAGGATGCAATTACCACTATTCGGGTTGGGGCTCAGCTCAGCAATAATCCTTGCGTCGTAATTTATAAACGCACATAATGAGCCACAACCTCGTCCGCATAACGCTAACGATAGCCCTTCTGATTACAGGAGGGCTTCTGGCTTTTGCGCAGCGAGGCGGTACGCGCGATGAACGGGTGGAGCTCATCCATGCCGATCGCAACATGTACGACCGCGATATTGACCCCGATGCTCGGCGATTAGCAGGCAAGGTGCACTTTCGCCAGGGTAATATGCAACTCTTCAGCGACAGCGCTGTTTTCTACCAAAGCACCAACTCGTTTCAAGCCTTCGGCCATGTGCGTTTGCTACAAGGCGACACGCTTTCGCTCACGGGGCAACACCTTTTCTATGACGGTCAGTCGCAGATAGGCCGAATGACGGGACGTGACGTCACGCTCAAGCATCGCAACCGCACGCTCATCACCGACAGCCTCGTTTACTACCGCATGGAAGGAGCAGGCCGATACTTCGATGGCGGCAAACTCATTGACGGCGAAAACACGCTCACCAGCGATTTCGGCGAATACTACACAGGATCACGAAAGTCGTATTTTTCAGACAATGTACATCTGCGCAACACTCGCTTCAATCTGACGACAAACGACTTAGAATACGACCTGCACACTCACTGGGCACACCTCATCGGGCCGAGCAACATCATCAGTCGCGACAACAACATCTATACCGAAAACGCTTACTACAACACCGACACACGCGAAGCACGACTCACACAAGGAAGCAAACTCATCAAACCCCAGGGCCGCGAACTCACAGGCGATTCCCTCCACTACAGCAAGCAGACGGGACTGGTGCACATCTTTGGCAACGTCACCTACACCGACCGTCCGCAACAGCGCACACTCGTCAGCGACAACGCCGTTTACAACGAAAACACAGGGAAACTCGATGCCACGGGCAATGTGCGCTACACCGACAATCTCAACCATCGCACTCTCACCTGCGACCGTGGAGAATACTACGAACAAGAAAAATTAGTAAAAGGCTTCGGTCACGTTGTCTTTACGGAACAGCTCACACAGCGCACCCTCACCTGCGACCGTGGCGACTACAACGAGCTCACAGGCATTGCTCACGCTTACGAGAACCTCCACTTTCAAGACCACATCGCTCAGCAAGACATGACCGCTGGCCATGGCACCTACAATGACAAAACGGGATGGCTGTTTGCCGTGGATGAAGTGGATATGCAAGACTTCAAGCGCAAAGCCCGTCTGCGCGGCGACAGTGTGGCTTATAACCAAAACACCGGCGAAGGAATGGCTACGGGGCGTGCCTTGGTTGAAGACTATTCTAAGCCCCAAGTGCTTTCAGCCCATGCCGACACGCTCAGGATTTTTACTTACAATATTGAAACCGACAGTGCTTATCGCGTGATACGAGGCATTCGTCATGTGCGCACCTATCGTGAAGACGTACAAGCCGTGTGCGACACGATGGTTTTCGACCAATTGCGCCACACACTGCGACTGTTGCGCGACCCTATCGTATGGAGCGACAACCGCCAGGTATTAGGCGAAGAAATTGTGGTTTACACCAACGACAGCACCATTGACAGCATTTACGTAAACCGCCAAGCACTCGTAGCAGAACAAGTGGACAGTCTGCATTTCAACCAATTGTCGGCCCACCAAATGAGAGCCTACTTCGTAGAAGGCGAAATGACCACAGCCGAAGCCGAGGGCAACGTGCGCGCCGTGATGTTCCCACTCGAGAAAGACAGTTTGCTGCTCTACCACAATTATACCGAAACAACCGAAATGCGCATGAAACTCAAAGAGCGCAAACTCAGTCGCATTTGGACACCAGCCGCCGAAAGCTACTTTTATGCCATCGGCATGGCTCCTAAAGGGCAAACCTATCTTGAAAACTTCACATGGTTTGACTACATGCGCCCCACTTCGGCCAATGACCTCATGGAATGGCGACCGAAGAAAAGTGGCACAGAATTGCGCACCACCGTGCGCCGCACTGCACCACTGCAAACGCTACCCTCCAATCTATAAACTTTTTTCGCATTATGCCTGATATCATTCACCTTTTGCCCGACACCGTTGCCAACCAGATAGCTGCCGGCGAAGTCATTCAGCGACCATCGTCGGTGGTGAAGGAATTGGTTGAAAACGCTGTAGATGCTGGGGCAAAGCTGGTACAGTTATTTATAGAGGGAGCGGGGAAGACACTCATACAAGTCATTGACGACGGCCAAGGCATGAGCGTCACCGATGCTCGCTTGGCTTTTGAACGTCATGCTACCAGCAAAATCCGCCAAGCCGATGACTTATTTGCTCTTCAAACCATGGGTTTTCGGGGCGAGGCCTTGCCAAGCATAGCAGCTGTGGCACAGGTAGAACTGCGCACGCGAACTGCCGATGATGAACTTGGCACCCTGCTATACATCGAGGGCGGAAAAGTGCGCAAATCCGAGACTGTCACGACACCACGCGGTGCCAACTTTGCCGTGCGCAATCTTTTCTTCAACATTCCCGTGAGGCGCAAATTTCTCAAGAGCGACCTTACAGAAATGGGAAGCATACTTTCTGAATTTGAACGCCTGGCACTGGCTCATCCCGATGTGGCATTCCGGCTACACCGCGATGGAGCGTCACTCTACGATTTGCCCGCCTGCACGTTCAAGCAACGTATAGCCAACCTCTTTGGGCATCGCCTTGAGAAACAACTCGTACCCGTTGACGTAGATACCGACTTGGGCAAAATCAGCGGTTTTGTAGGCACGCCCGAAAGTGCTCGGCGCAAACGCGCACAGCAATTCTTTTTTGCCAACAATCGCTACATGCGCCACCCCTATTTCGCCAAAGCTGTTCAGACAGCCTATGAGCGGCTCATACCCGAAGGAGAGCAAGTGCCGTTTTTTCTGCGTTTTGAGGTTGAGCCCGCCAACATCGACGTTAACATCCATCCCACCAAGACCGAAATCAAGTTTCACGACGAGCAAACACTCTGGCAAATACTCTTGGCAGCTGTGCGCGAAGCTCTGGGGAAACATGGCGGTATGCCGATGATTGACTTCGACACGACCAACATGCCCGACATTCCTTTGTTCAACCCCGTCAGAGAACAGATGTCTGTGCATCCCGCTCCACCCTCTATTGAAGTCAATCCCAACTATAATCCCTTTGGATTCGAAGACGTGGGAGCTCCACGAAGCATTTCCCCTAAGCAATCTGAACCCTTTGGGGAGCGCAACAAACAAATCTTTGCCACATCTGTGAACTATGGTGAAGAAACAACTCCTACGCTTATTGATACGCCGGAAGTCCCCGATGAAATAGCCTCAGACTATCTGCAATACCATGGGCGTTTCATCACATGCGCGGTTCACAGCGGCTTGATGCTCATCGACCAACACCGAGCGCACATGCGCATTCTCTACGACAGCTACTTACAGCACCTGAGCGGACAGCCCCTGCCTTCCCAAGGGTTGTTGTTTCCCCAACCGCTCATGCTCTCACCCTCCGAGCAAGCCACGCTGCGAACGATTAGCGAAGAATTGTCGGTACTTGGATTTGACCTACGCGCCGATCGCCCAGACGCCTATTATATATATGGAGTGCCAGCAGGAACAGAAGGCCTCGAGCCTGAACACTTGCTTCGCGGCATACTTGAAGACACACAAAATGGCAACGACAATGCTGTTGAAGCCATCCGTCACCGTCTGGCTTTAGCCCTCGCACGCCGTGCCGCCATGCCTATCGGCCAAGCACTCACGCCCACTGAGATGTCATCGCTTTGTGCCAAACTCTTTGCTGGAGAATCGCCGCGCATTGCCCCCGATGGCACACCCATACTCCTCGTTGTTGACAACGACCAAATCCTCCATTATTTCGACTAAGGGGGCGTGCTATAAAGTTCTAAAAAATACAATCAGAGCTGTCCGCTTTCGACCATACGAACTACGCGCTCAAGCATTTTGTCGTCGCCTTCGGGGTCGTAGCGTTTCTTGAGATTTTGCCCAAAAAGCCGAGCAAGGCCTTGATAGATACCTGCCTTGAACGAACCGATAAAAGCGCGTACGATGTCGTAGCCTGTTTGGTTGCACTCACGGTCAATCAGTTTGATGAGCAACTGGCCTTCCTTCTTGCTCATTTTGCGAATGGTGCGTCCGTACTGGTCGTTAAGTTCACGCTTCACACGATTGATATGTGCCTTGCGTTCCGATTCGGGCAGTCCATCGAGCACGATGTAGGTTTCGAGCACGATGTAGCGCACCTGAACGGCATAAGGAAGTACCTTCTTGACGCGGCGCACAAGCAAGCCATATTCGCGACGTTCGCGCTCGTTGGCAAAAACCATAGGGGGATATTTCTGCACAGTGGGCACTGTAATGCTCAAGTAGTGCCCCGAGGCGTCAGACACGGTATCCACGCGCAACTCAGGCGCAACGGCTACTGCGGGAAGTTCGCTGGGCTCTTCTTCTCCAATAACCTCTTGCCCGTGTGCTATGATGGGCAGCAAAGCTATAAAAAGCAGTATGACACAAGTAGGCGTTTTCATTCGTGAAGCAAAGATACGGCAAAGTGGCGTTCCCTAAAATGCATCGAAGCCCTTTATTCATTCTTTTTACTTATATTTGCAGCCAAAGCCGTATTTGAAAGGTTTTTTATGAAAAAAACAACAGAAACGAAAACAAACATATCTTCTCTTCAGAACTCAGAAACGGAGCAAGCTATCATCGTGAAAGGTGCTCGCGTAAACAATCTGAAGAACATTAGCGTGAGTATTCCCCGCGACAAGCTGACGGTCGTTACGGGGCTATCAGGCAGTGGGAAGTCTTCCCTTGCTTTCGACACGCTCTATGCTGAAGGGCAGCGAAGATACGTGGAAAGTTTGTCGGCCTACGCACGCCAATTCCTTGGCAGGATGCGTAAGCCCGATTGTGACTTCATCAAGGGTATTCCACCGGCAATTGCTATTGAGCAAAAAGTGATCAACCGCAACGCGCGGTCCACGGTGGGCACTTCTACAGAAATTTATGACTATCTGCGACTACTCTTCGCCCGTATCGGTAGGACGTATTCCCCCGTCAGTGGCGAAGAGGTTAAACGCCATACCACAGCGGATGTTATACAATGTGTGAAAGCCTATTCTTTAGGAACGCGGTTCACCGTTTTGGCTCCTCTGCGCATCCATCACGGGCGCACTTGGCGTGAACAATTGGAGACCGACTTGAAACAAGGATTAACACGCTTAGATATAGACGGCGAGATTGTCCACATTGAGGATGTTTTAAAAGAATTTCCTGACGCACTTCCCCCGTCATGGCAAGTAGATAGCGAACACGAGGGTGTGTTTACCAACGTTTTTCTACTCATTGACCGATTGAGCTGCGATGATAGCAGAGAATTGCAGTCACGACTGGCCGACAGTGTGCAAACGGCATTCTACGAAGGCGACGGGAGAATGATGTTACGCATCTATCCTGCACGCACGCTCCATTACTTCAGTGGAGCGTTTGAAGCTGATGGCATCACCTTTGAAGAGCCCTCCGACCAAATGTTTTCGTTCCACTCACCACTCGGCGCCTGCCCTGAGTGCGAGGGCTTTGGCAGAATTGTAGGGATAGACGAACGGCTGGTGGTGCCCGATGGCAGCCTCAGCGTCTTTGAAGGTGCTGTGGTATGTTGGCGGGGTGACAAGATGAGCGAATGGAAACGCGAATTTTGCAGACGTGCCGAACGCAACGGATTTCCGATATTCAAACCCTACGACGAGCTCTCACAGAAAGAAAAAGACATCCTTTGGCACGGCGGGACGTATGAAAAGACCTTGCCGCCCGAAGAACAAGTAAGCATTGACGCTTTTTTTGACTACGTGCGCTCGCAACAATACAAAATACAATATCGCGTGATGTTGGCACGCTACCGCGGAAAGACGACCTGTCCGCATTGTCATGGTTCACGCCTCAAACCCGAAGCACTCTATGTCAAGATAGGAGGGCGACATATTGGCGAACTGGTGGAAATGCCCGTAAAGGATTTATCTACGTGGTTTCAAAACCTAACGCTGAACGAGCACGACAGCAAGGTGGCCAACCGCTTATTGACTGAAATTCGCAACCGGCTGAAATTCCTCTGCGACGTAGGCCTTGGCTATCTCACACTCTCACGACAGTCGGCCACACTGAGTGGCGGCGAAAGCCAACGCATCAATTTGGCTACATCGCTGGGCAGTTCGCTGGTGGGTTCGCTCTACATTCTCGACGAGCCAAGCATTGGGCTGCATAGCCGCGACACGGGACGGCTCATAGGCGTTTTGAAAGCATTGCGCGACGCGGGAAACACCGTTGTCATCGTCGAACACGACGAAGAAATCATGCGCAATGCCGACTATGTGATAGACATCGGCCCTGAAGCGGGCACTGGCGGCGGACGCATAGTCTTGCAAGGCCCTATGGCGGAGATTGCTCAGATGAAGACCCAAGACATAGCCAAGAGCGAAAGCTATACGGCAAAATACTTACACGGATTAGAAAATATAGAAGTTCCCACCTCGCGAAGAAGCTGGAATCAATATATTGAAGTAAAAGGTGCACGCGAAAACAACCTACGAAACATTGACGTGAAATTTCCACTCAACGTCCTTTGCGTCGTTACAGGCGTGAGCGGCTCAGGCAAGAGCACCCTCGTCAAGCGCGTGCTCTACAACGTATTGCTCCGACACCTTGACATGAGCGGCGGCGATCGGCCAGGACAATTCCAAAGTCTCGGCGGAAACCTCAATGCCATTAAGCACGTGGAGTTTGTTGATCAAAACCCCATTGGGAAATCTTCACGCTCCAATCCCGTCACCTACGTCAAAGCATACGATGAGATCAGAACCCTTATGGCTGCTCAGCCCTTGGCTCGTCAACAAGGATTTAGCCCAGCCTACTTTTCTTTCAACACCGACGGCGGGCGTTGTGAAGAATGTAAGGGAGAGGGAATGGTAAAGGTAGAGATGCAATTCATGGCCGACTTGCAACTCACGTGTGAAGCCTGCGACGGAAAACGCTTCAAGCGCGATGTATTGGAAGTGAGATTTCATGATAAAAACATCTACGACATTCTCGGCATGACCGTTGACGAAGCCATAGCATTCTTCAGCAAACATTGTCAAAAGCGCATTTGCAAAATGTTGCAACCGCTTCAAGACGTCGGACTGGGCTACGTTCAGCTCGGACAATCCTCGTCAACACTAAGCGGCGGCGAAAACCAACGCGTGAAATTAGCATACTACATAGGCAGTGAAACCACGCAACCTACGCTCTTCATCTTTGACGAACCCACAACAGGGCTCCACTTCCACGACATCAGCAAGTTGCTGCGTGCTTTTGACGCTTTGATCGAACGCGGCCACTCCATACTTATCATAGAACACAACGCCGAAATCATCAAATGCGCCGATTGGTGCATCGACCTTGGCCCCGAAGGCGGCGATGGTGGCGGACGCCTTGTTGCCGAAGGCACGCCAGAGGACATCGTTAGGCAAGACAAGGGCTATACGGCGCGCGCAATAGTTCAAAAAATTCTTAAACCATAAAAAACCAAAAGATTATGAAAAACAAATTGTTGCTATCGCTCGCAGCACTGTGTGCACTCGTGCTGTCTTCATGCGGTTCGGACTTGGACTATGCCAAGTTCATCCCCAAAGAAGCCGCCGTAGTAGGACGCATAGACGTGGCTCAAATTGCTGACAAAGGAGACTTTGCCGACAACGAGAAACTTACAGAAATCCTCAAGAAATCCATAAGAGAAAGCGGACTTTCGGCCAAAGGCAAAATCGTGGCCGAAAAAATTGTGTCCAACCCCGCAATGACTGGAATAGACCTGCGCAAACCCATTTTCTTCTATTATTCCACCGATGCAACGGGAGACCACAGCGGCATTGTAGCTACAGTGCTCAACCGAAGCGACCTAACAAATTTTGCAAACTATCTTTCTAAGGAAGACGGCGGGGAGCAAGCCAAAGAATACAAAGGCATTACCTACATGGGTGACGACGACTTCCTACTGGCCTTCAACGATGAATGGCTCGTGTTCAAAGACACCCATGCCACTCATGCACAAGAAGCCATCGACCTGCTCCTTTCGCGCGAAGCCCTCACCCCCGAACAGACCGTCGCCAGCGTTGCCGGCTACAAACGTATGATTGAAGGCGACGGCATTGCCAGTCTTGTGGTGCGTGGAGAAATTTTAGCAAAAGCAATGTCAGAGACCAACAATCGCTACGACATCTCCCAAGCCTATCAAGACATGGCCAACTACGACTACATCTTCGACCTCGACGCCGAGGACGGACGCTTAGGCTTAGACATGGAAACCTTTGCCAGCACCGACGAAGGCCAACGCAAACTCCGAGAAACCAAGAAAATGTTCAGCGAAATCCAGGGCGAATACGCCGACTATGTGGACAAGAATGCCCTGCTCTCCGTCGTCTGCAACTTCAATGGCAAAGAAATCATCAAGTTTGTAGAGCAGAATGGGCTTCCGCAAGAGCAAATCCGCTCGTTCCGTCCTTATATTGAGGCCCTCAACGGCGATGCCGTCTTCACCCTCAACGCACTCAAAGCCAATCTCCATGGCCTTGACTATCGCATGTTTGCCCACTTGAGCAATCCACAGCCCTACCTCGCGCTGAAAAACCAAATCGCCGACGCCATGGGTGTCAACGAATATGCCACCAACGAGTTCTCGCTGTCGCTGGGCTCGCTGGTTTCCACAGCCGATGTAGTCTCCGAGATGGGGCTTGCCGACGAAAATGCTGCGCCCAACAATGGAAACATCATGCTCTATTTCGGTGTGCACAACAGCAGCAGCCTCTTTGGCTCGTTCTCAATCAGCAGCAACGCCTTCGACAAAGTGGCAAACCCCCTGCCCAAAGACAACTACCATGGCCGCATTGCCTATGTGCGCCTCAATAGCACCAATGCACTTGATGTTATCAAACTGATATCCAAAAACACCGGCACCGATAGCGACTATGAGTCTAAAATCGGTTTACACATCCTTGGCCTCATCGACTATATTGACCTGTATGCAACGACCGACAGCAAGGGCAGAATAAATGTCGTTATGCGCGACAAGGACAAGAATGCCTTAGCCACACTCGTCGGCGAACTGTCCACCATCGTCAGCATCTTCAATTAAGCACACGCCTTTTTAGTCCCCACCGCCGCGCGCTTTTTTTACGCGATGAACCGCCTCCTCTGGAAACTCGTCCGCCTACAGATCAGCCCCTGGCAGTTGGCAGGCTTCGCGCTTGCCAACTTGCTGGGACTCGTCGTTGTGCTGTTTGGCATACAGTTCTACTGCGATGTCGCGCCCATTTTTACAGCCAGCGATAGTTTCATGAAAGAAGAATACATCGTAGTGAGCAAAGAAGTGGGGCTCTCAGGGCTTCGCGGCAAGAGCGCCTCAGGCTTCAGCCAGCGCGAAATCCAAGAAATCTCCTCGCAAGCGTTTGTAGATACCTGCGCCCCATTTGTTAGCGCACAGTTTGGCGTAGTAGCCGCCTTCAGCAGCGCATCGGCTGGCGTAGGCTTCCAAACAGAAATGTTTCTTGAAGCACTGCCCGACAACTTCCTCGACATCAACCTCAAAGGCTGGCAAGTACAAGGCTCGCCCCCAGCGGGCGACACTGCTTCACACTCGTCAGCCCCCCCAGCAGAAACACCCGTCGTGCCCATTGTCATACCGCGAGGCTATCTCAATCTTTACAACTTTGGCTTTGCAGCCGGACGAGGCCTGCCAGCACTTTCCGAAAGCATGATAGGCATGGTGCCTATCCGTCTGCTCCTCTCAGGACCACGCGGCGAAATGATCGTCGAGGGGCGCGTCAAAGGGTTTTCCAATCGCTTGAACACCATCCTGGTACCGATGGATTTCTTGCTAAAGGCCAACGACAGTCTTTCTGAAAAAGAATCACTCAATCCTACACGCCTCTGCATCGACGTAAAAAATCCCGCCGATCCAGCCATTGGAGCGTTTCTCACTCAAAAAGGCTATCGCACCGAGGGCACAGGCGGCGACGCAGGGCGTATGGCTTATTTTTTGAGCATCGTGTGCTTCGTAGTGGTGGGAATAGGTCTTAGCATTTGTGTTCTGGCTTTCTTCGTGATGCTACTCAGCGTTTGGCTGCTCCTGCAGAAAAATATGGAGAAAGCCCGAACGCTCAGATTGATAGGTTATCCTACAGCAACGATCTGTCTGCCCTATTTCGCAGTAATTGTTGGCGTGTATCTTGTCTCCTTTTTCATTTCAGCATTGTCACTTTCAGCCTTGCGCAATGCCTACTTGCCCCACATCGCACCGCTGAGTCCCGACTTCCAACTGCACACCGACATCCGCATTCATATCATAGCATTGGCCCTATCAACTTTGCTTTCGGTTATAGGCTCATGGGCTGTATGGAATAAAATGAAACGAAGTACATAGCACTGCAGCTACACAAATCTTTTGTAAGAGAGTTATTGCTGTCCGCTAAAGTGGATAGCAATAACTCTGTTTAGGCGTGTTCCATAAATTAGGGAAAATCGTCTTTCATGATAGATCAAAAAAACATGCAAGTCTAATTTATAGAACACCCTCTAAAGATTGATGCCATAGCAGTGCTTGACTTCGTCCATGACAAACGAACTCTTCAGCGAACCTAAGCTCTCGATGGTGCCCAGCTTGTTGAGCAGTATCTGTTGGTATTGTGCCATGTCCTGAACGTTGATCTTCAAGAGGTAGTCAAAGTCGCCCGAGATGTTATAGCACTCGGTCACCTCCGAGATTTCGCGTATGCGGCGCGTGAAGTTGAGCGCTATGTCGCGGTTCATGCGCGAGAGTTTTACGCTGCAGAAGACTACAAACGCGCGGTTGAGTTTTTGCGCATCCAACACTGCTACGTATTTCTTGATGACGCCTTGGCGTTCCAAACGTTTCAAGCGTTCGAAAACGGGGGTCGGCGTGAGGTGGACTGCGGCTGCTAACTCCTTTGTGGTCAGCTTGGCATTTTCTTGCAACGTGCGTAGAATGGCGAGGTCGGTGCGGTCGAATTGTTCCATGCGTAGAATATTTTTCTGTGAAAAGACTTTTGAATGAAAAGCTATAGGTTGTTTATTCTTAAATACGCCGCAAATTTAGCGTTGTTTTCTGAGTTTTCAAAGCGGTTTGGAAAACGTTTCCAAAGCGTAGTACTTTTGCAGCGCAAAACTGTTATAAACGAAATCGAAAATGTGTAAAAACAAAAACGAGTGCTAAACATTAATCACTAAACAAACACAACAACTTATGGCAACAGAAAAGAAACTCCGCTTTGAGACGCTCCAACTGCATGTTGGACAAGAACAGCCCGACCCTGCGACGGATGCACGTGCGGTACCTATCTATCAGACGACGAGCTACGTTTTTCGCAACTCGCAGCATGCCGCCGATCGCTTCGGTCTGCGCGATGCTGGCAATATCTATGGCCGTCTGACCAACTCTACACAAGGTGTCTTCGAAGATCGTGTAGCTGCTCTGGAGGGGGGCGTTGCTGGGCTGGCAGTTGCCTCAGGTGCTGCTGCTGTCACCTACGCTCTGCAGAACATCGCACAGGCGGGCGATCACATCGTAGCTGCCGACAACCTTTATGGCGGATCATTCAACCTCATCACGCATACGTTGGCCACACAGGGTATTTCGAACACGATTGTCAAAACAGGCGACCCATCTGCCCTCGAAGCTGCTATACAACCCAATACGAAAGCTATCTATGCCGAAACTTTCGGTAACCCCAATTCCGACGTGACCGATATTGAGGGTGTGGCGGCTGTGGCGCATCGGCATGGCATCCCTTTTATTGTTGACAACACTTTCGGCACGCCCTACCTGATTCGTCCGATTGAGCATGGGGCCGACATCGTGGTTCATTCAGCTACGAAATTCCTGGGTGGCCACGGCAGCTCGCTCGGCGGCGTGATCGTGGACGGAGGCAACTTCGACTGGAAGGCCAATCCCGATAAGTTTCCGTCGTTGGCAAAACCCGACCCTTCTTACCATGGTGCCATCTTCGCGGATATAGCAGGCGCGGCGGCTTTCGTGACGCGCATCCGGGCGGTTATCCTACGCGACACAGGGGCTACCATCTCACCGTTCAATGCTTTCATCCTTCTGCAAGGTGTAGAGACGCTCAGCCTGCGTGTTGAACGCCACGTTGAAAACGCGCTGAAGGTCGTTGAATTTCTCAGCAATCATCCGAAAGTGGCCAAGGTCAACCATCCGAGTCTGCCTGATCACCCCGACCATGCTCTCTACAACCGATATTTCCAAAATGGCGGTGGCAGCATCTTCACTTTCGAGATTAAAGGCGGGATAGACGAGGCATGGCACTTCATTGATTCGCTGCAGATCTTCTCGTTGCTGGCAAACGTTGCCGACGTGAAGAGCCTCGTCATCCACCCCTATACCACCACCCACTCCCAAATGAGCCCACAGGAGCTGGCCGAGCAGCACATCACGCCTGCCACCATCAGGCTTTCAATCGGTACAGAGCATATCGACGATATCCTGGACGACCTTGGACAAGCCCTCGAAAAAATCTGAAGACACACACATTCTCGCGTTTTCATTACCACTCCCCTCACAAAAATACAATACCTTTGCAACATCAAAAAAAAAACACTCACATCATCATGGCAAAGATTTATCAAAACCTTACGGAACTCATTGGCCACACGCCACTCCTCGAGCTCACTCACATAGAAAAAGCCGATGCGTTGAAGGCACGTGTCGTCGTAAAACTTGAACGCACCAATCCGGGCGGCAGCGTGAAAGACCGCGTTGCGCTGGCTATGATCGTCGCGGCGGAGAAGAACGGGCTGCTCAGACTCGGTGGCACCATCATTGAGCCCACCAGTGGCAACACGGGCATTGGCATCGCTTGGGTGGCGACGGTGCGCGGGTATAAAACCATACTAACCATGCCCGAGACGATGAGCCTCGAACGGCAAAAACTGCTGCGTGCCCTTGGGGCCGAAATCGTGTTCACCCCAGGATCGTCGGGCATGAAAGGTGCCATCGCTAAAGCCGAAGAGCTGCGAGCATCCACTCCAGGAAGCATCATTTTGGGACAGTTTGACAATCCAGCTAACCCTGCCGTTCATCGCGCCACGACCGCCGAGGAAATATGGGAAGACACCGACGGCGAGGTTGACTTCTTCATAGCTGGCGTAGGCACGGGGGGCACGATAAGCGGTGTGGCTGAAACGCTAAAACAACACAATCCGCGGCTTCAAGCCATTGCCGTTGAGCCCGCTGCATCGCCCGTGCTCAGCGGTGGGAAATCGGGGGCGCACAAGATACAGGGGATTGGCGCTGGCTTCGTGCCTGCCAACTTTCATAAAGAGGTTGTTGACGGCATCATGCCTATCAGCAACGACGAGGCGATAGCTGCCTCGCGGCGGCTGGCACGCTCGGAGGGGTTGCTGGTAGGCATCAGCAGTGGTGCGGCCGTAGCCGCTGCATTGAGGCTTGCGGCAAAGCCTGAAAATGCTGGCAAAACGATCGTCGCCCTACTGCCCGACACTGGCGAACGCTATCTGAGCACTGAGCTCTACGACTTCAAGGAATAAATTCGCTTAAGAAGAAGTTTTTTTTTAGAGGCTAAAGTCTTCGCAGCATGGTGCTAAGGTCGTGCTGGTGTCAGACTTTAGCCTTTTAACCCAAATCGGTCATTAGCGTTATGATGATAATCGCCTTTATTTATTGAGCAGATGTTTTGTTGCTTTGAACGAGCAATGGGGTTCCATTGTGATCGAAACATCCTACGTAGATAAACTTTTTTACTAATTCCTATAAGATATTAAGCCAAATAAATGTATTTTTGCGCCACACCTCATCCATTAACACCCCGCAAAGAGTTATGAGCAAAGAGAGAAACGCTATCCACAAGCTATCTGCCGGCATTGTCCTCAACAATCGTTATGAAATAATAGACTTGCTCGGAGCCGGCGGTTTCGGCAACACCTATTTGGCCCGCGACACCCGCTTCAGTGCTACAACGCTTCACGTCTGCGTGAAAGAGTTTTTTCTCAGCGGAGTAGCGAGTCGGGCAGCAGACGGGCGCACCATCATGCTTACCGACCCCACACAAGCGCAAAACTATGAAGACGGACGCCTGCGCTTCCGTCGCGAAGCTGAGCGTATGTTCACTCTTCGCGATGAACACATCGTGCGCGTCAGCGACTTGTTTGACGAAAACGGAACGTCCTATTACGTTATGGACTACATAGCCGGACAGTCGCTCGCTGGGCTCATACAGCAACGTGGCGCACTCTCAGAATCCGAAGCCCTCAAATACATCTTGCAACTACTTCAAGGCCTGCGCGTCATTCACTCGGTGGGGATGGTGCACCTCGACATCAAGCCTGGCAACGTGATGATCGACAAGAGCGGCAAAGTGGTTCTCATCGACTTTGGTGCTTCGAAGATTATTGAAAATGGTTCTGCCACGCTTTCGGCTGCTATCCTCACCACCCCTGGCTACGCTCCGCTCGAACAAGCGCTATGCCAACTCGACCGCATTGGCGAATGGACCGATCTCTATGCGGTGGGCGGCACGCTATATAAACTCCTCAGCGGACGCACCCCTGCCACGTCGCAGGCTATTATTGACGAGGGCAGGGCTGCATTTGATTTCCCTGCTGAAACATCCAATGCCACACGCGAACTTATCTTCTGGCTCATGAACGAACGCATCAGCAACCGCCCGCACAGCACAGAGGAAGTTATCACACGTGTAGAAGCGCTGCTCGAAGAGCTAAAAGAAGGAAACCACGCGGCGGAGACTCCGTCGGCTTCAAGCGACGATATCCCCGGAGCTATACCACTCATTGAGGAAAAGGTTGTTGTGGATTTCTTCCCCACGCCGCCGCCAGGAGCACAGACTTTCCCACCTCGCAACGGCCAGGTTAGCCCTGCAGATCCTGCGGCAGGCTCGTCAGCCACCACGCCACAGGGCGTGCCACCATCAGCCGCTAAGCCGACGGCAGCCCCTCAGGCCAAAGCTACTAAGGCTCCTCAGCCGCTCTTCACCACGCCGCCAGGAGCGCAGACTTTCCCACCTCGCAACGGCCAGGTGAGCCCTGCAGATCCTGCGGCAGGCTCGTCAGCCGCCACGCCACAGGGCGTGCCACCATCAGCCGCTAAGCCGACGACAGCCCCTCAGGGCAATGCCTCTTCCGCTCCCGCACCGGCTACCCCCATGCCATCGAACCAACCAGCAGCCGCCACGCCTAATAACCCCTACGCAAGTCCCTTCCCTATAGGCGGGGCAGTAGGCGGAGCTGCAGCAGCTTCAATGGCGGCGGGCATGAGGCAAAATCCTGCACAGCCCACACCGCCACAGGCTGGAAATCAGTCATCGCAAAATTCAAATCCAAGCACTGCACCTTCGTACGATGCTCCGTCTCACAACGGACTAAACGTGCCCCCACCGCCACAAGGCGCAAACGCGATGGGGACAAACGCTTCCCAACCGCCCATGGCTGGCAGCTTAGACAATCGTTCGTCAAAAGGGCCGAGCGTGCCACCACCGCCCCAAGGCGCATCGTACCAAAGAAATCCACAACAACCTTTCGGCCCTCCTCAAGCAGCAGGCAACCATGCGTTTGGAAACTATCCCCAACCGCCGATGCAATCGCAAATGGGCAATCCCCCCAACGATGAAACGCACATACAGGGGAGCGCTTCGCCCAACACGCCCTTTGCAACAAATAGCCCCTTTGCACAGCCACCAAAAATCAAAAAAGATAGCAACAAGATATGGCTCATCATCATCGTCGCCATCATCGTCGTTGCTATCGTTGCAACCTTTATAATCACGTCTATCGGCTCATCGTCGTCTGATGCATGGGACGATTACTATGACTCCGAAACGCCTGCTGAAAGCACGGAATAAAACCCGTAAAAAGGCTTTCTCTCCGCTATTACATAAAAAACTACTCAAACGGCTATAAAAGCGAAAAAAACTTTTATAGCCGTTTGAGTGCAGAGTAACTTTTATAAAAAGAGTTTGCTATATGGGGGTAGATGTATGGTGTCAGTTCGTGACGCTCAGATTGTTCATCCCATCAAAAGCCACATGATAGCGTTCGAGCACTTTGGCTTTTGACTCGCCTTCGACCAATATGCCTTGCGCGTCGTTGAGACTGTAGGCGCAATAGCAACGCGAACAGCGCAGGAGGGTGCGCGTCTCGAAAGTCAACGGACGGCTAATGCTGCTACGGAAACAATTGGGACAAGCCAAGTCGTAAGCCTCGAGCGATGACGACAACGCTGGTGTTCCTATGATAAATCCCGAGCGACAAAGGTAAAGCATCTTTTGGTCGAGCGCATCACGCTGATAGGTATATGGATTGCTCAAGTCGTCGTTTGAGGTGATAATATATTTGTTGTCGGCTGTAGCTCTTACTGTGAAAAACGAACCCGGACTGCCGCCAAGTGCCGCTTTCATCTGCGGCACCGTTGCACACTGCCGAAACACAAAGTTAGCTGGATATCTGCTGTAGGCATTTTGAACCGTTTCGTCGGTGCAACCATTAAAGATTGTGGCGAATACCATTGTGCTCGCCAATAGAAGCGTTCTGTACAAGTTTCTTTTCACCAAAAAGCCCCCCCCGACTAAAAACTCTGCCACCCCCTATACCATGGCAAGTACCGACGCCAAGCTTTCAGCCGCTTTGCTCAACGGGCCAGAAACCATGCCGCGCATAAACATGTTTACCTCTGCGCCGATCACCACTTGCAGACTCGTCGTTGTGTCACTGGCGGACTTTAAGTTTAAGCTCATATTGAGTGGTATGGGTGAGTTTTCGGCTTGCATCTTTACAAGGTTGGGTGCTTGGCGCTCCACGATGCGCAGTGTGATAGCCCCTACGGGTGTTTGCAGACTCAGGCTGTCGCGGTCGCACTTGATTGCCTCAAGTGTGCTCTTCACGGTTCCGCGATATTGCTCGGGCACTTGATCAAGCTTTTCGGCTATCTCAGGGTTGTTCAGCTTTTCCCGCAGTTCGGCAAGGACTGAAAGGTCTGACAAGCGACTGAATGCTTCGTTCACGGGGCGAGAAACAGTATGTTGACTGCTTTCGTAGTTTTGCATGTTCGTATAAGTTTTTAATGTTTTCTATTCCAACAAGTTTATAAGCTCCATTCGGCAGGATTTTCGCGCCAAGTGCTGAGCATTTGCTGTTGCGCTTCTGTGATATAGTTTTGCTTCACAGCACATTGCAGCACGTGAGGATAGTCGGAAAGCGTCACCAACTTCACGTCAGCCGCTTCAAAAGCGTCGTGCGCCACGGGGAAGTCATAAGTGAAGCTGGCCACCATGCCTTCAATCGTTGCACCAGCCTTGCGCAAGGCTTCAACAGCTTTCAGACTGCTGCTGCCCGTGGAGATAAGGTCTTCAACGACAACCACCCTTGCGCCCTCGGGCAAGAACCCTTCAATCTGATTGCCCATGCCATGGTCTTTAGGCTTCGGACGCACATATACAAAGGGGAGTTGTAGCACATCTGCCACTAAAGCTCCCATCGCGATAGCTCCCGTGGCCACACCAGCCACAACGTTGGCTTCGGGAAAATTTTCGCGTGCCAAAGACGTGAGCCCCTCTTTGACAAACGTGCGTATGGCAGGGAAAGAAAGCAACCGGCGATTGTCGCAATAGATGGGCGAATGCCAGCCGCTGGCCCATGTAAATGGATTGTCAGGACTTAAGCGCACAGCCTCGGCCTGCAAGAGTTTTTCAGCAAAGCGTGTTTTCATTGTATATCTTTTGTGTTTAACTTTTTTATCATCGTACCACAACTATCGAGATAGTTTCTTTCGAGATATGCGAAACACCCTTGTTTGGTGCCTTTCAATCGCTACAGATAGGCCCGCGTCGCGAACCTCAGCGTCATTCGGCTGCACGCCCCATACATCATGGAAGTAATATCGCTTACTCTTTTCTAAACGTAGCATTTGGGGTGTTATTGTAAACGAACAGGGCTTTTCGCCACGGTTGAACACAGCGCAAGCCACATCGCCATTTTCCAATTCTTTGACGAGCACTTCCACCCTACATGCTATCCCGCCACTCATTACCATCGTGTCGCAAACCACTTCGGCTTGCTGCCCCATGGGGTCTTGGTTGATGGCTATCATTTCACGGTTGGAAATGATGCGCAAATCGTCGTCAGTGATATTGCGCATGTCAAACGATAGCGTCAGCGGTGAGGACATCATGGCCCACAAAGAGAACTGGCTCTGATACTCCTCAGCGGTCATGCCTGCATAGGTGCTTTCGCCTGTCATGGCGAGATAAGTTTGGTAGTCGTGGCTTGAGGACTTACCCGTGCCGTGTAGGCCCACCATCATCATGTCGGCATCGTTGAAACGATTCACACCGCCGTATGCCCACAGCTGTTTGTTGATATCATATCCTTGCACCGCCCCGATATGACCGCTGTTTTCCTTGGCTCCCCAGTCCCAGAAATCGCGACTGTCGTATGTGGTGCGCCAGCAAGTGGCTCCCGTTTGGCTCGCCCACTTCCATGGCTCGCGCGGACCCCATTCGCACATATAGAAGAGAATTTCGCGCCCACACTGCTGCAAAGCATCGCCCATCGCTTTGTAGCGCCGCTCGGCTTCTTCGCGTTCAGGCGGCGCACCGCAATAGTCGTATTTGAGCAGATCCATCCCCCACAGGGCATATTGCCGAGCATCGGCTTGCTCGTAGCCATAAGACCCAAAAGCACCGGCACAAGTATGTTCGGCAGCGTCGCTGTAAATGCCTATCTTGAAGCCCATGCGATGTAGGCTGTCGGATAGCCAAGCCAATCCGTGAGGAAATTTCACTCGATCATATTCAGGCTTCCCGCTTGCGGGACGATCCTTGCTGCTATGCCACCAGTCGTCAAGACAAAGATACTTGTAGCCCAGCGTATCTAAACCATAGCGCTTCGCAGCATGGGCTATAGCAAGCATCTTTTCTTCGTCAATTTCTTCTTCAAAAACATTCCACGACAACCAACCCATAAAAGGCGTTGGCTGTACGAGCGATTTGCTCACTGTGAGTGTCACAGTGTCTGTCTCCTCACCCTCTGCATCTTTCACGCTGACAGTGTAATGATAAACGCCTTCAGTCTTAACGACACCCTCTACACGTTGACGCCTCTGGTTCCACTTCAGTCCCTTGGGCAACTTGCCCACACTAATCATGGCATCAGGGTTTGCACTTTTAAGGCGATGCATATAGCGCACACCAGGAAGGGAATACATCTGTGTGGCACAATCCAATCCTTTCCTTGTTTCATGCTGTGCTTGAAGCCCAAGCGTACTCAGCAAACAGAGAACAACAACCAGCAAGGTTGCACGCTTTTTCAAATTAGAAATCATGGGTATAAACGTTTGATTAGGTTTGGTTTGACGAAGCAAAAATACGCTTTTCCTACAAAATCGCTCCACGTATGCAGAAAATAGTTTAAAGTTTATAGCCCAAAGAACGAACGCCCACATCTTTAACCTCTAAACGACAACCTATAACCCTAAAAAGTGTACTTTTGCGTTGTAATTCTTTGAAACACGAAAAATGACCATTCTATATCCCTCGCCCATCTTTGGGCCTGTAAAAAGCCGTCGGCTTGGCATTTCGCTCGGTGTAAACCTCATCCCTGCCGATGGCAAACTCTGTACGTTCGACTGCCTATATTGCGAATGTGGCTTCAACGCGGGCCAACGTCCCCTGCTTCCCCGACCTTCACGAAGCGACGTGTCTGAAGCTTTAGAAGCGCAGTTGCTAAAAATGCAAGCCGAAGGGCAACTGCCCGATGTGATCACCTTTGCTGGCAATGGCGAACCCACGGCTCATCCTGACTTTCCAGCTATCGTTGGCGACACCATGCGCTTGCGCGACAAGTACTGTCCGCAGGCCAAAGTCGCTGTGCTTAGCAATGCTACGATGAGCCACAAACCCCAAGTGTTTGAAGCCCTTATGCGCGTGGACGACAACATTCAGAAGCTCGACACCGTCAGTCCCCAATACATTCATCTTGTTGATAGACCCGTAGGCTCTTACGACGTAAACGAAGTCATCAAGACGCTTTGTGCCTTCAAGGGGCACGTGATGGTGCAGACGCTGTTTATGTGCGGAACAACGAGCAAAGGCATCTCTGTTGACAACACAAGCGAACGTTTTGTTGCTCCTTGGATTGAAGCCTTGAAAAAGATAAAGCCTCAGCGCGTAATGGTCTATACCATCGACCGCGAAACGCCTGAACCAGGTTTGCTGAAAGCCCCCGTTGCTGTGCTCGATGCCATCGGTCAGCGCGTCAGAGAAGCTGGTTTTGAGGTCAGTGTATCATACTGATTACTCTGCTGCATAAGCAAAAGTTGGTGCAATGAATTAAACAGATAGTGGTGCGGAAGTTGAGTTATAGGTGTACTGCCAGTTGAGTTATAAGTGTACTGCCAGTTGAGTTATAGGTGTACTGCCAGTTGAGTTATAATTGTCAAAACATTTCAATAATCCGATGCCCATAGATCTCACAAAGATTTCAATTCCCGCCAGCCGCGTTGTGCTTGGACTCAGCGGCGGCGCAGACTCCGTGGCGTTGTTGCTGCTACTTCTACAGAAAGGTGTGGACGTTGTTTGCGCTCATGCCAACTTCCAGCTTCGCGGCGAGGAGAGCGAACGCGACGAAAACTTTGTGCGCCAATTATGTTCCCACCTTGGCGTGAAACTCTTTGTGAAGCATTTCAACACACGCGATGAAGCCCAGAGCCATGGCGAGAGCATTGAGATGGCTGCCCGACGCTTGCGCTATGCATGGTTTGAAACACTTTGTGCCGACAATGAAGCCGAAGCCATCTGCACCGCCCACCATCGCGATGACAACATTGAAACCTTTTTGCTCAATCTGCTACGTGGGAGTGGCCTTATGGGACTTACGGGAATGGAACCTTTGTCGGCAAATCATCTTCAAGACGAAAAGGAACCCGCCAAAAGAAAATATCCCATCCTACGCCCATTGCTCCACATAGCCCGCACCGACATTGAAACCTATCTTCGCCGCAAGCAACAGCCCTACGTCACTGACAGTAGCAACGCCTCGCTCATCCATCTGCGCAATCGCCTGCGCCACGAACTCATTCCTATGCTCGAAAGCATCAACCCTGCAGCGCGACAAACCATAGCCGAAACCATCCAACGCTTGCGCGAAGCCCAATACTTTTATCAGCAAGGCGTAGAAAAAGAACTGTCAGAAATCATAAAAACCGAAGGCGACATCCATTCTATTCCTGTCTGTGCCCTACTCCACCATCCTGCTCGTCTAACCCTGTTGCATCATGCATTGGGCAATCTGTTTCCCACTCCCATGCAAGAACAAATAGCCACCTTGCCCGAAGCACAAACAGGAAAGCATTTTCGCTATAAATCATACGTCTGCTGCCGAGCACACGAAACCATAGAATGGAGCGACAGTACTACACCTTGGTGCCCCGAAAGAATCTGTTCTATTGATGCTGAAAAGATTGTGGGCAACCTCCATGTTCGCCCCATCAAGCAAGGAGAACGCTTCACACCTTTTGGCCTGCATGGCACCAAACTCGTTAGCGACTTTCTTGCCGACCGACACGTATCCATACTCCGCCGCATGAAGGCACGCGCTCTGTGCGACGACGATGGTATCGTATGGCTCATCGGCTACGAAATCGCACAGCGCGTAGCACGCTCACCCAAAACAAGGAAAATCCTCACACTTACCACCGAGGAAGTGCTCAATCAGTAAGTCGCAATTTTTCATTCAGAAATGCTCAAATCAGCCGCAAGTCATAGAGAATATGAGCACCAGCGGCTTCATTGAGTTTTTGCAACACATAGCCCCGCTTCATCAACAATTCCTGGCGAGCAGCAGCCGAGCGGATACGAACATAGAGCGTTTGTCCACGCAACACAACCTCTTCGGTCAATGAAGCATACGGCTCACCAACCACCTGTGGCCAAGCTTCTACGGCGCGATACTCTGCCAAAGGGGTTTCCAAACCTTCCTGTCGCAGATATTGCGAAAGAAGGTTGCTCAAAGGTTCTGACTTGCGACGTTCCATCTCTTATTCTGAAATGCTCCCGCCCTCAACATGAAAATGGCGATAATTGCCATCAAGACCAGCAAGTATGCGGTCAACATGACTACGGTCAGTGTCGGTGATAAAAACTTGGCCTGGCATTCCGCTCGAAACATAACGCACAATGCGAGCCACACGCTCCGTGTCGAGCTTGTCAAAGATATCGTCAAGTAGGAGTATCGGTGTGCGACGTTCGCCCTTTGTACGCAAAAAGTCGTATTGTGCCAATTTCAGCGCAATGAAAAACGTCTTGGTCTGCCCTTGGCTCCCTTCATGCCGCACGGCATATCCGCCAAGATTGAAAACCAGATCATCGCGATGAGGCCCGTGAAGCGTATGGCCCACAATGCGTTCGCGTTCGCGGTATTCGGAAAGCAAGGCAGCAAGCGGGCCCCGAGACGAATGAGACTGATAAGCAATGGTTGGCACTTCGCCCTCGTCGGGACACAAAGCACGATAGATTTGCTCAAAGAAAGGCATAAACTCCTCCACAAACGCTCGACGGGCTTCATAAATCACAGCCGCATCCTCGCTCATCATCTCTTCTAAAACAGTCATCACCGTAGGGTCGATAGGAGCCTCGTCGCGCAACAAGGCATTGCGCTGGCGCAGAGTGCGCTCATAGCGCATCGTCACACTGAGGTACTTACCATCATATTGGGAAATCACAGCATTCATCAGCTTGCGCCGAGCCTCGCTAACACCGCTTATCAGCTCCTGGTCGCCAGGCGAAATCATCACAAGGGGAATAACGCCAATATGTTCCGACAAGCGACCATACGCTTTGTCATTGCGCCTGAAAACCTTACGCTGGCCTATGCGTGTAGCGCAGGTAATTTTCTCTTGCGTCCCATTGTCAGCAGCATATGTGCCACTAAGCATAAAACTCTCCTCACCATGGCGTATGTTCATGGAGTCTGTAGCCCCGCCCGCGCTCTTACAAAACGATAGAAAATAAATCGCATCCAACAGATTGGTTTTCCCTTGACCATTAGCCCCCGTTAGACAATTCACACCAGAGGAAAAATCAAGGCTTGCCTCAGCAATGTTGCGATAATTGAAGATTGACAAATGTTCGAGCGTCATAGGATAAAGCTACTTGTTTAGCCGTGCAAAAGTAGCAAAACGCACCGTATTATCAGACCAAGGCGGAAAAAAAGTGGCTCACGTTTTGTGACATTATAAGAGAAATACTACTTTTGTGCGCTTTATTAACGGGCAATCCGATGCTTTCACACGCATTTTTGCCCCGTTTGTCTCAGAAACAACTCGTAAAAATAAAAAAAACTTCATACCATTATGGCTAATAAGAAGCAAGCACCTGCCGCCCAGGGTACGGCCATTCCTCAGGCCGAGGCGTTTTTCAAAAAGTACAAGAAAGCTATCATCGCCTGCACGGTAGCAGTAGTTGTTCTCGTCGGCGGATTTTTCGCCTACAAGTACCTCTACCAGCAGCCTCGCGAAGACAAAGCGCAAGCCTTGCTCGCTCAAGGACAAGCACTTGCAGCACAGCAAAAGTTTGACGAAGCCCTCAAAGGCGAAGGCAAGTTCCCTGGTTTGCTCAAACTCATCAGCAACTATAGCGGCACCGATGCTGCCAACGCAGCCAAGGCGCAAGCCGGTTTCTGCTACGCCCAGCAAGGTAAATACAAAGAAGCCGTAGCTCAGCTTGAAGGCTTCTCACCCGCCAGCGACAACTCCCTTTCGCCCGCAGCACTCGGTGCTTTAGCCAATGCCTATGCTGGCGTAGGACAGATTGACAAAGCCGTTTCCACCTATCAAGACGCTGCCAAGCTTGCCGACAACGACATCCTCAGCCCTCTTTTCTTGGTGAAAGCTGGCGAACTGCTCGAAACGCAGAAGAAATTTGACGAAGCCCTTAAGCTCTATCAGCAAGTGAAGGACCAATATCCTCGCTGCCAATACAGCGTGGCTCAGCAGCAACAAGACGGATCGGTTGGCGCAGCCATGATCGACCTCTTTATCCAACGCGCCACACGCTAAGCCAATAGTTTATAGTTTAAAGGTTAATAGTTAATAGGTTTTAAGGTTAAAGAGGCGACGGTTTCTTTAACCTTTTATTTATTACCACCTCAAACCTCTCTTTAACCATGTCAGCCAAAGGTTTCAGCGGCATATCACTGCCTTCAGACGCAGCCAAGGGACATTGCTTTTGCATCATTCGCACAGAATGGAACGCAGAGATAACCGAAACACTCTCCGATCGCGTCAAAGAAACACTCATAAACTACGGAGCAACAGCCGATAGCATAGAAGAAATCATCGTTCCAGGTGCTTTCGAACTTATCTATGCCTCAGCGCAAGCCACTAAACACATGCCCAATGCTACAATCATAGCGATAGGCTGTGTGGTGCGCGGCGGAACGCCCCACTTCGACTATATTTGCCAAGGCGTTACCGCCGGACTCACACAAATCAACACCACCTCCCCGAGTGCCGTTATCAACGGAGTCCTCACCGTAAACGAATACACCCAAGCTCAAGACCGCTGCGGCAAAACCGAAGACAAAGGCTACGAATTTGCCCTCACAGCCATCAAGATGGCACGCTTAAAGGCTGAGAGATTTTAAGTTTGGCGAGCATTGCTCTGAAATTCGTATCTCCCAAAACGATCATAGAAACAAGTACACGAATTGCTTTTTCCTGACTTCGTCGCTTAAAAAACGCCGTTTTTCTATTTGCTTGATACAGAATTATTTGTATTTTGTGTCACCCTCTTTTGGGTGACACGATGACGAAGTCAGAAAAAAGTAGTTTCTTATCATAAGAATTTTGCATTTACGCTCCTTCTTTGCTGTATATGAAACTATCAGCGTCCGCTATAAGGTGCTTGAAAGTTTAGAGGCTATAGTTTAGAGGTTAAAGCAGAGGCGGGAAGTTTGTTCGCAGGCGGTTTGTTTGCGGGCGAGGATGCCCGCGCTCCCAACATTTGCGGCCGAGGTCTTTTTTTTTAACCAGCTACGACTGTGTAAGACCTTTAAGCCTATTGCAGCACATGGACATCGCGCTGGGGGAATGGGATTTCTATTTCGTTTGCGCTCAGGGTTTCGTAGATGATTTCGCGGGCTTTGTAGGTGAAAGCTATCTTTTCGTTGACCAGGACCCAATAGGTCACGTATAGGTCAACGCTGCTTTCGCCAAAGTCGGCCAGGAGGACGTTGAAGCCTTTTTCTTCGTTAATGATGAAGCGTCCGAACTTGTCCTTCCGTTGCTGTTTCTCAAGTTCGGCAACGAGGATCTCCCGTACTTGTTCCACATTTGTGCCATAGGCTACACCGACGGGTATCTTCACCAGTTCGTAGGAATGGTTGCGTGTGAGGTTCTTAAAGTTTTTGCTGAACAGACTGCTGTTGAGGATGGCCATCACGGCTCCGTCGAAGGTGACAATCTGTGTGCTTTGGTAGGTGATGCTATCCACCTTGCCTTGTATGCCATCGCACTCTATGTAGTCGCCCACACGGATACGCCCTGCCATAAGGCTTACGCCGTAGAAGAAGTTGTTGAGCAGGTCTTTCATGGCAAAGCCGATACCTGTGGCCAAGCCTGCAGTGATGATGCTGATGCCCGACTTGGGAATATTCAGCACAATGGTGGTAGCAATGAAATACGTTCCCCAAATCAAGATGCTCAAAACGTTGTTGACCAGCGTAAGGTTTATTTCGTTGGTGCGCACCAGTTTGCCGCCGTTTTTGATGATGGCTGCTTTGATGCGCAGGTGGCGATAAATAGCCTTGAGCAGGTAGTTCAGATAATAGAACACAAAGAAAGCCGCAACGACAATGACCAGTTTGAAGAGCGACACGGTGATTACGCCTTCAAAGTGTAGGAAAGGATGGAAGAATATGCCTAAGCAAGTGTCGCCCAGGTCGAACACGTCGCTTGCAAGATAGATGCAATAGAGCACACTAAACACGCCAACGACTGGCACCAGAGCACGGTGCATGAGGTCGAACCACCACGACACGCTAATGATTTTTCCGCGAAGCGCTACATAGAGGGCTTTGTGGTTGGCTCGGTAGTCTCTCAGTCGCCGTTTGATGGTGCTGTTGTAGAGCATATCCAAGAGGTCGAACACGCAGGTGATGGTCTGAATGGCGGTGAGTTGGAATATCCACCAAATGAGGATTTGCACCGATAGAAGCACGTATCCTGCCCACGCTATCACGCACGACACAGCCATCACTGCCAATGAAATCCACGTATAGAACATATCGCTGCGTGGAATGTTGGCATTGTGCTTGCTAACGACGCGCCACTGCCAAAGGGTGAACACCAACAAGGTGGGCGGGAAGATGAGTGTGACGAGATAGTTGGGGATAAAGATGATGCGGAAGGTTATGATGATAAGCCCCATCAGAACGATGGGCATATATATGCGGTATCCACTCTTAAGGCTCTTGCCGTCAAGACGTATAAGCAAGGAAATGCAAATGGCCAGGAGCATCCATGCAAACTCTACGAGCAGGCCTGTTGCCATGACGAGGAAGTCGTGGTACATGAAGTGCTGCGCCGTCATGATTGATACGGCGAATATCAGCACACCCACGCTTACGATGAAGGCAGTCTTGCGCGAAAGGAACCAGTCGTTCTTGAAGAACTTTACGTAGCGCATCAAGGGACGCACAATAACGTTGCTCAACACCGTGGCTACAAAAAGGTAGAAAAGTATGAAGAGCACAAAACCAAACACCACGGGTCCGCGCCATTCTGAGCGAGTTTCTTGATAATCCTTGTCGTCGTATTTGTCGGTCACATCTTGCCACGCTCGCCTGATGGATTGCGGGAGGTTCATCAAGGTGGCGAAGTACGTTTGGTCGCCGTTGACAAAGATGTTTCGCTGTATTTCGTGGTAGCGTGTGTTGGCGTAGTCGTACAAATCCTTGAGACTTGCGGAAATATGCTTGTAGTGCTCGCTGTCTTGCTCTACCTTGGCGCGCATCTCTTGCATGTTCTTCAGCAGGCTTTCGGCAAACTTCACACACTCGGCGCGGTCTTTGATGCCTTGCTCTGTGAGTTCAAGGGGGTGGCGCGGTGTTTCTTCTTCCTTACCTTTAGACGTCTTTTTTGCGGCGGGTTTCACCAAAGGCTTTGAAGGCGACACACCCATGATGCCTTCATGCATCGATGGTTGCTCATCTATTTTTTTGGGAAGGTTGGCCGTAAGACTGTCTATCGGTAAGAGCGAGTCAATGACTTGTATCACCGTCTGACTATCCTGCTCCATGGCTGGCGGAAGGCCTTTCAGGGTAGCGATGAGTCCTTCGTAGCGTTTTATCTCGGTGTCTATGCGCTGCAGGATGCGGTCGTAGGGCACACGCTTTTTGTTGAAGTCACGATAGAGTTGCGTGGCCTGCCCACAAGCAAAGGTCAAGTCAAAGGTATAACCCTGCTTTTGGCTGTAAAGCATCAGCGAAATCTGACTGGAACGCTCCATGATGTGTACCAACTCTTGGTGTTGGGCGGCATTCATGGCTTCGAGGCGTTTCATCATGATTTGCTGGTCTTCGTAAGCTTTCTGGAGTTCTACGCGCAGAACACCCAGTGTGGCTTGCAGACTGCGTTCTTTGAGCACACCATAGGCTGCAAAGGGAACGAGCAACAAGAGAATGGCTAATATCTTTGTCTTGGTTTTCATCGTTTTGGTTGTAAGAGTTTGCTTGTTGTATAGAAAGTTTAAGTCTGCGACGATGTCCTTAACCGCTGATGGAGAGAAGAATTTTTTCCTTTCAAGAGAAGAAAACTTTTCCTCTCAAGGGGGAGATTTTTCCTCTCAAGGGAGGAAACTTTTCCTCTCAGGGAAGGAAACTTTTCCTCTCAGGGGAGGAAACTTTTCCTCTCAAGGGAGGAAACTTTTCCTCGCTAATGAATTTTGAAGAGGAAACATATAGAGCGTTTCTTTCTGTGGCTTTGTCATTAAAACTTGAAGGCTTCAAACTAAAATTTGAAAGCCATTAGTATGTACTTTTGAGTGCTCCAACTTTTTCAATGGCCTAAATATGCAGCCACGGCTTCGGCACAGCGCTCTCCATCGATGGCTGCCGAAACAATGCCGCCGGCATATCCTGCTCCTTCGCCGCAGGGAAAGAGTCCTTGAAGGGCGGGGCTTTGCAGGGTGTCGCTCTGTCGTGAAATCCTCACGGGAGCCGAGGTGCGAGTCTCGGCTGCTATCACAGTGGCTTCAGCCGTGAGAAATCCTCGGCGCATACGTCCCCACTCTTTGAAAGCACCTTCCAAGCGTCGTGTAATAAACGCCGGCATCCAGAAATGGAGCGGTGATGCTACGACACCAGGCGTATAACTCACAGCGGGCAGGTCGGCACTCAATCGATGGTTGACGAAATCGGTCATTCGCTCTGCGGGAGCACACTGCCTACGCCCGCCCTGCATCCAAGCCATGCGCTCTATCGCCTCCTGTAGGCGCATCACTTTGAGCGGATCGGTGGGTGAAGGAACATCGCGTTCGCAAGCACCGAAGATATCTGAAAGCCCGTCGGTGACATCCTCAGGCCTTACTTCAACAACCATTCCGCTGTTGCTCCACTTACCATTGCGCCCCGAAGCACTCATGCCGTTGACGACAACTTGTTCTGCTCCCGTTGCTGCCGGAACAACAAAACCGCCCGGGCACATACAGAAACTATAAACGCCGCGTCCCTCTTGCTGACAGACGAAGCTGTATTCAGCTGCAGGAAGAAAGCGTCCTCGACCTGCGGGATTGTGATACTGTATGCGATCGATCAAAGCTGATGGATGTTCCAAGCGCACTCCCATGGCGATGCCTTTGGCTTCGATGGCTACCGGAGTTGTAGCAAGATAGGTATAAACATCGCGTGCGCTGTGGCCCGTGGCAAGAATGACTGGTCCGAGGTATTCTTCGCCCATCTGCGTGCGCACGCCTTGAATGTTTTCGCCTTTCTGATCAAAAAGGAGAGCATCAACCCTTGTCTGAAAATGCACTTCACCCCCACAAGCCTTAATCTGTTCGCGCATCCGCTCAATCACAGCGGGCAGACGGTCGGAACCGATGTGGGGATGAGCGTCGATGAGTATGTCAGAGCTCGCTCCCATTTGACAAAACACGCGCAATATCTTTTCGACATTGCCACGCTTCTTGCTGCGTGTGAAAAGCTTCCCATCACTAAAAGCCCCTGCCCCGCCTTCGCCAAAACTATAATTGCTTTCGGGATTAACAAGGTGCTCGCGCGAAATCTTTGCTACGTCTATGCGCCGACGATGAACGTCTTTTCCTCGTTCAAGAACGATGGGACGCAAGCCCAGTTCTATCAGGCGTAAGGCTGCAAAGAGCCCTGCAGGTCCGGCTCCTACGACTACTACATCTGGAGCCCCTGCAACAGACTGATATTGCACGGCTTCATAAGAAACTTCTGGGGCAGGCTCGCCAACGTAGGCCAGTAGGCGCAACTGCACTTTGATATTTCGCTGACGGGCATCAATGCTGCGCGAAGTAAGCCTCACGTCAGTTATGTCATCTACTTTCACCCCCAATTCATCTGCTACTGCTTGCAGCAAAAGGTTTCGTTGGGCGGCTACGTGAGGCGGTAGGCGCAGGAGCAAATTGGATTGCATGAAGAATGAAAACGATAAAGGTTTTGAAAGAACAGACCTAATAAGCTTAGTAGCTTTCTTCCAAAGAGGGGAAGTCGCTCTGCTTTACGTCTGCGACGTATTGGGCTGCCGCTTTTGTGATTTGTTCGCCAATATTGGCATAGGTGCGCAAAAACTTAGGGTGGAACGTCCCGCTCATGCCCAGCATGTCTTGTAGAACAAGCACTTGCCCATCAACATTTGGCCCTGCACCGATGCCGATGACGGGAATAGAAAGCGACGAAGCAACTTCGGCTGCTAACGTTGCGGGAATTTTTTCCAACACCAAGGCAAAACAGCCTGCTTCTTGAAGCAACAGCGCATCTTTCTTGAGTTTGTCGGCTTCTGCCTGCTGAGTGGCACGTAGCGCAAAGCCACCATAAGCGTTCACGCGTTGAGGCTGCAAGCCCAGATGTCCCATCACGGGAATACCACATTCCACAAAGCGGCGAACCACGTCAAGGTGTTCGCTGCCACCTTCCAACTTTAGTGCATCGCAGCCGGTTTCTTTCATCACGCTGACAGCGTTGCTAACAGCATCGTCCAAGCCTGTTTGATAAGAACCAAAAGGCATGTCGAATACCACCAAGGCATGTTCTCGGGCGCGCACCACACTGCGGGCATAAACCATCATCTCCTGCAAGGTGATAGGCAGCGTAGTGCTATAGCCAGCCATGGTGTTGGCTGCACTATCGCCAACCAGCATAATATCAACGCCTGCTGCATCTACAAGGCGAGCCATGGTATAGTCATAGACTGTGAGCATGGCTATCTTTTCGCCCGCAGCCTTCATCTGGGCAATCGTACTGACGGTAACACGCTTTGTGTTTTCAAAAATATAATGTGACTCCATTGTTTTTTTATTGTTTTGCCAAAGTTTCTAAGTCCGAAAGTTTCACCTCGCTAAGGTTGTTTGCAACATAGTCGCTATAGGTCTCTACGACAGCGCGAGGCGTTGTGGTGAGCAAGCCCAAGACCTTCATGCCCGCCGCACGTGCTGCTTTGAGTCCGTTCTCGCTGTCTTCCACCACAATGCAGTCTGCAGGTTTCACGCCAAGCTGTTCGGCTGCCACAAGGAAACAATCGGGAGCAGGTTTGCTACGTGGCGCATCTTCGGCTGTAAAAATACGGGAAACCATCTGAGGCAGTTGGGGGTGCTCCCTCAGCACAAAAGCCATCTTGGGCAGCGAACTGCTGGTGACGATGGCTGTGGTATGGCCTGCCTGCTGCAAAAGTCTAAGAAGCCTGGCGGCTCCAGGCAGGAAAGGATAAGTCATTTGTGTTTCATGAGCCCGCAAACGCTGTTTCATCTCGGCTTGCGCCTCGTCATCGTTGGGAAACCAGGTATCAAAGATATGACGAAGCGTATTGCCTTTCACGCGGGCTGCAAAATCGGGCGTTTCTGGAAAGAGGTCCTTGCCCACTTGGTGCCAAAAAGCAGAATACTGTGGCTCTGTGTTGAGCAAAACACCGTCTAAATCAAAGAGTATCGTCATTGTTAATTGTCGTAAGGGCTGCAAATTTAGCGAAAAGCCGTAATTTTGCCCCGATGAAAACAAACAATTACTTCCAACAGACGTGGGTACGCATCTTGATTGCCACGTTGGGCATACTGGGCATTGTGCTTTGCATCAGTTTTTATGTGGTGTTCTTCACCGCCTTTTCTCCAAAGGAACATGCCGTTATCTACATCTATGAAACCGACACGGCGGATGATGTTTATAAAAAAGTTTCAGAAACAGCCCAACCGCGTACGATGGCTCTCTTCAAGTTTCTCTGCCGCAAGAGGGATTATGCCGACAACATACGTCCTGGGCGTTACGACTTGGGAAAGGATATTGGTGTGATTACCGCCGTGAACAACCTGCGAAGCGGCGCACAGACACCTATGATGCTCACAATCACTTCTACGCACACCACGGACAAGCTCGCTGGAAAGATAGCACGACAATTGCTGGCCGACAGTGCTGCTTTCGCCAAGGCAATGCGCGACACGCTGTTGCTTGACAGCCTCGGAGTGAACCGACACACTTTGGCTACGCTCTTTCTTCCTGATACCTACGAAGTGTATTGGACCATTTCGCCCCGACAATTCTTGTGGCGTATGAAGCGCGAACACGATCGGTTTTGGGACGGCACGCGTCGGGCACGCGCCGAAGAGATAGGCTTCACCCCCGAAGAAGTCTGTGTGCTGGCCAGCATTGTTGACCAAGAAACTCGCTATAAACCCGAAAAACCTACCATAGCAGGCCTATACATCAACCGTGTGCGCAAAGGGATGAAGCTTGAAGCCGACCCTACCGTGAAGTTTGCCATGCAAAACTTTGGGCTCCGTCGCGTGCTTCGGCGTCACTTAGAGACCGACAGCCCTTACAACACCTACCGCTATGCAGGTTTGCCCCCAGGACCGATCTGTATCGCCTCGGGCGAAACCATCGACGATGTGCTCCACTACGAACCTTCGGACTATCTCTTCATGTGTGCCAAAGAAGACTTCAGTGGTAGCCACAACTTCGCACGCACCTTTGCCGAGCACGACCGCAATGCCAAGCGATATGCTGCAGCACTCAACGCACGCGGCATCAGATAAAAAAACCAAAAGAGCCTGCCGCTATTATAGTTCGACAGGCTCTTTTGGTTTTATGTTATAAAAAGGGGAGTTTACGAACAAACTATGGTATGTCGTGCGAGAATATCAACCCATAATGCGCAGCCGAAGCACCTGGATTGTACTTATAGACTTTGATTTCAATGCGATAATCGCCTGAAACGGTGGGTTTGAAAGATACCACAGGTGTGCTGTCTTCTTCCTCATCGCGCTTCACTTCTTTCCAATCATTGCCTTTGCGTTGATAGACGATAATGTCGAGGTCTTTCACACGGTCGTCGGCAAAACCTACTATCGTATAAGTGTAAGGCGTAGTGAGGCGACGTGTGATGATCTTCGAGCTTGTGATGATGTCGTACTCTATATGTACGACTTCATAGCCATATTCGTCTTCTATATAATTTAACAGCGTTTCTCCCTTAGCATAGATGTCCTTCATAGACACCCCTTGAGAAAATGCAGGCGTTGAGGCAATAGCCAACAATAAGAACATGGCAAACGATGCCAGTTTCTTTTGAACAAAGCGTGTTTTCATGGTTAAATAGATTTTAATGAATGAATAAAGGATTGAACTCTTGCGCACAAAAATAGACAAAAGTCACAAAAACAAATGTTGCAAGGCTCTTTTTCTAAAAAACCAAGGGAGGTTTACTGTGATTATTTACGAACCATGCTCTTTTTTGAGAGGATAACAACACGCGTGGGGAGCGTGTGTTTCCTATTCGTTGTCAAGGAATTCCCAACGGTTGCCAGTCCATCTCATGCGGACGGGTTTGAACACCTTGTCAGCCCCTTGGCGTTCTTCGTGGCTGAGACCTTTTGTATCTACCCTCAGCCTCAGCACATAGTCTTCAGCCTCCCACTGAGCCTCTACATGGAGCGGAATAAGAATTTTCGCCCAATGCCTGCGAACAAGATAAAATGTAGAATCGGGAGCCTCGATGAAACGTGACAAATCGGGCGTTTCATACATGCCCCTCACTTCGCTGCCATCGGCACTAAAAAACTGCAAACGGCTGTGAGCAGCGGGCGAAGACAAGGTATGAACCATGCAGATTACGGGCAAGGTGTCGGTGGGCAAAGATTGAAGTTCAAGTTGGCTGGCTGGCGTGAGACTGATCGTAAGATTGCTATCCGTGTGGCGAACAATGCGCGAAGGCATACCGAAAAGATTGCCCACGATGGGTTCAGCACCTTCATGCGACAAGCGAAGAAGTTCCTGACGCGCCGCAACAGGCAACACAGGTATCAACGTATCTGAACACGCAGCAAAGAAACGTTCTACGGGTGTTTGCGCCATAAGCTCAGCACACGACACACAAAAAAACAACACAAAGAGCTGTATATACCTCACGAGACAGAACTTTTTTTATAGAAACTACTGAAAAAACTGATGAGGCTCGGCATTGCGCCACTTCCCACGTGTAAAGTCGGGAATATCCACGGGCCGACCACCACCTTGGGCACTGATGGCTGAAAGCGGGGCTATGCAACTCCATTCCGCAGCATCGTACACGTCAATGTCGAGCGGCAGTCCGTAGTGAAGACAGTGAATGAGACGGCAGTCCATGGCATAGTTCATCTCGTTAGGAACCCCGATGTCGTGCCCCTCCTTCCAATAGTGAATGGCAGCATTGCGCTCCATGTATTCTGAAGCCTTGGAGAGAGCCTCTTCGCCTGTGAGAATATGGTCGAGCTCTTTGGTGAAGATGGTGGGCAAGGGATATTTCTGAGCATAGCCCGCAGTGCCGCAAATGGTTTGCAGTCGGCTGTAAGGACGCGGCGTTGTTGCATCGAGTTGCTGCAAGATGGTCACGCCCCGCTTGGTTCGTATCAACGTAGAATTGACGCGCCCCAGCAAACCATCGTCGCCCAGCCCGCGCGAAGTCATCGACGTGAGGCTTTCCATCAGGTCGCCCCTGTGCAGGTTGAGCAGCCAACCTATGGTTCCCATGCCGTGCGTGGGATAAGCATTGGCTCCGTGCGCCGCAATGCTGCGAAGCATCCATCCGTTTCCATGATTGGTAGCCTCGCCCTCGTGCTCAAAGAGATTGTGAATATAAGCTCCCTCCACATGCGTCAACTCGCCGAACAGCCCCTCGCGGTGCATCTCGAGCGTGGCAAGGGCAAAGTTGTCGTAACAGCAGTTTTCCGTCATGAAACAGTGACGCCGCGTGCGCTCAGCCGTATCCACCAATCGCCAACACTCCTCAAGCGTAGTGGCAGCCGGCACCTCCACCGCCACATGCTTCCCCGCTTCCATCGCCGCACAAGCCATCTCGGCGTGCGTCTCCCAGGGCGTACAGATATAAACGAGGTCTATGTCGCTACGACTTATAGCATCCCTCCACCGCTCCTGCCCGCACAAGAGCTCAGGACGTGGCCTGCCGCTGCGCTCCATCAACGAAGCCGCCTCGTCAAGATGCTCCGCGCTGATGTCGACCAACACACGTATTTCCGCTCCGCGTATCACATTGTAGCGAGCCAGCGTCTTCATACCACGCTGCCCCACACCAATAAACGCAATGCGCACCATCGGAATGCGCTCGGCTCGGTAAAGTATCATGGATTCAAAAGAAGTAGCCATCGTCGTTTTTCAGGTTTCCACCTGCAAAAGTAGTGCAAGGCGAGCGCAGAGAAAAGTAACTCGTTCATTTTCTTTGCCGAGCCGCAGCCTACTTCGCGAAAGTCAAAGTAGTGCAAGGCGAGCGCAGAAGCAAACAAAACGCATTTTTGATTTGATTATGCTGAGCCGCAGCCTACTTCGCAAAGCAAAGTAGTGCAAGGCGAGCGCAGAGAAAAGTAACTCGTTCATTTTCTTTGCTGAGCCGCAGCCTACTTCGCGAAAGTCAAAGTAGTGCAAGGCGAGCGCAGAAGCAAACAAAACGCATTTTTGATTACGTTTAAGAGCCCCCATCGAGGGGACTCTTAAACGTTTGCGGGCGGGACGCCCGCGCTCCCAGTAGGCTGCGGCTCGGCAATGCGCTGGCCTTGGAGGTTGTAGTATAGCCTACGATGGTGGATGAAGAGTTTATCGTGGAGTCTGTATGCTTGTTAGATCTGTCTCCACTATATTGCTGAATTTACTCCAAGGTGCTAAAGCTTTGTAAGCACTTGCACTGCCAGAAGGAACATAGAGGGTAACAGAAGAATAGGGTACATTATAAAAAGCAATTGTACTACAATTATATTCAGAGGGTTCCATTTTGCAGGCTGTGATGCTCGTTAAGCCTGAGCATTCAAAGAACGCCCAGTCTCCAATGCTCGTGACGGACGAGGGGATGGTGATGCTCGTTAAGCCGGTGCAGCCATAGAACGCATAGCCTTCAATGCTCGTGACGGACGAGGGGATGGTGACGCTCGTTAAACCAGTGCAGCCACCAAACGCAGCCCATCCAATGCTCGTGACGGACGAGGGGATGGTGATGCTCGTTAAGCCAGTGCAGCCTTCGAACGCAAGATCTCCAATGCTCTTGACGGACGAAGGGATGGTGATACTCGTTAAGCCTGTGCAGTCTTCGAACGCCTTATTTCCGATGCTCGTGACGGAGGAGGGGATGGTGATGCTCGTTAAGCCAGTGCAGCCTCTGAACGCTCTCCATCCAATGCTCGTAACGGAGTATGTCGTGCCGCTATAGTTGACTGAGGCGGGGATGGTGATATCGCCAGAATAGGTGTTATCAGAAGAACTACTACCCGTATAAGTCACGCTTGCGGTTTTTGTGCTGGAATCAAGCTCGTAATATATCCCGTCTATCTCCGTGCCATTCGCATAGGAGCTGAGGGCGAGGAGGAGGGCAATTAGGGTGAGGAGTAATCGTCTTTTCATGTGTTGTTTTGGTTGTTTTGGTTGGTTGAATTTGTGTTGAGATGCCGTAAGTGCGGCTTACGGCAGCCGTAAGTAGTACTTACGGGGCTCGTAAGTAGTACTTACGCCAGCCGTCAATCTGACGACTCGGGAAGTTCAATCCTTGAACTCTTCGGGATGGGCTGCGCGATACTGATCTTTCTTGTATTGCTCTACGCTGTCGGGGCCGAAGTTCATCTTCTTGGGGTCGAGGGCTGCACTGATGGTATTACTACGCATGAAGCAGCAGGTGACGTGTTTGATAAGTTGCGGACCATTTTCCCAGGGCACTGCGTCAGGGCTTAGCGCACGTACATCTTGCGGCTTGTGCCGTCGCTGTAGCGCACAATGACGATGCCGTGCTGTGGCTCGGCAATGCGCTGGCCTTGCAGGTTGTAGTAGCCTACGATGGTTTCAGAAGAACTTATCGTTGGAGTCTGTATGCTTGTTAGATCTGTCTCCACTATATTGCTGAAATCACTCCAAGGTGCTAAAGCTCTGTAAGCACTTGCACTACCAGAAGGAACATAGAGGGTAACAGAAGAATAGGGTACATTTTCAAAAGCACTTGTACTACAATTATATTCAGAGGGTTTCATTTTGCAGGCTGTGATGCTCGTTAAGCCAGTGCAGTTATAGAACGCATAGCCTCCAATGCTCGTGACGGACGAGGGGATGGTGATGCTCGTTAAGCCTGTGCAGCCAGAGAACGCAAGGCTTCCAATGCTCGTGACGGACGAGGGGATGGTGATGCTCGTTAGGCCAGTGCAGCCAGCGAACGCAACGTATCCAATGCTCGTGACGGAGGAGGGGATGGTGATGCTCGTTAGGCCTTTGCAGCCTTCGAACGTCCTTTCTTCAATGCTCGTGACGGACTCTGGGATGGTGATGCTTGTTAGGCCAGTGCAGTATTGGAACGCACCGCCTCCAATGCTCGTGACGGACGAGGGGATGGTGATGCTCGTTAGGCCAGTGCAGCCAGAGAACGCATCGTCTCCAATGCTCGTGACGGACGAGGGGATGGTGATGCTCGTTAAGCCAGTGCAGCCTTCGAACGCAGAGCTGTAGATGCTCTTGACGGACGAGGGGATGGTG
>ONDJ01000030.1 GCA_900316575.1 uncultured Prevotellaceae bacterium
TCTACTATTGCCGTCGGATTCTTGCTGCCGCCCGTTGCCTTGTCTATATGCTGTATGCCTCGCTTTTTCAACTGGTGATATATGTAGTTGGCGGTATCTGAGTACTGGGTGAACACAATGACTTTGTCGCCTTGGTGCTTCGCACGGAGCAGTTCTTGCAGTTCGTTGAGTTTCTGGTCAGTCTGCGGGTTCCAGGCTTCGCAGAGGTTGATCATGGCTATCAACTGCTCACAGTCCTTCTTCAACTGCTGCTTCAAAGTGCGCTTAAAGTATTTGACATCTATCCACTGCACATTGTTCTTGCCTATCAAACCGTTATAATACTCCTCGGCCTTCTTCATATAGACGGCCATGTCGTTGGGAACCTGTATGAGATTGTCGCCGGATGCCTCTTCCTCCTGTTCGTCATCATTAGAAAAAATGTCGTTGATGTCGGCATCGTCAATGAAGTCTTCGGGAAAGGTGTTCTCGTCGCTGATAGGCAGTTTGAGTTTGTTGTCAATAGCATAGATAAACACAGCATTGCGCAAAATGTGACGGTACAGCGTCAGCAGGAAAGAAAAACCGCTGCTGTCAATACGCTTGAAGAAAGTGCTTTTGCAGAAGCCCATCATACGCTCGCCGGCACGGGAGAGATTGGCAATCAAGTCGCTTTCGTATTTGGAAGCATCTTCAGCCTTCTTCTCGTCCAAATAATGGATCAGACCATAGCGGGGTAGTTTCAGACTTTCCATCAGGCCTATCATCTCCACAGAATAGAGCCTGCTATACTGGTCGCCACTGACGGTTTTGAACTTTATTGCTTTGGGTACGCGGTCAGGGAAATAGGATTTGTGCCCGTCCTTAAACTCCAAGTACTTACGCCCGTTCTTGGGGTCGGTCTTGGCATAGTTGTCTTTGATGAAGGTACGGGTACGGCGAACCAGGAAAAGTTTCATCAGTTCCTGCCAATCCTCCTGACACTCACTGCGCTCAAAAGCCTTGATACTCCTGATGAAGTCTTCGTGCTTCTCGGCAAACTTACGCTCACCGCCAATCTCGCGGATGTAGGCTTCGGGACGAATGCCTAAATCGGTGTCATCATCGACGAATAGGCGCAGTTGGTTGCTCAAGTCCTTGTATTGCTTATTATAGGGTGTTGCCGTCAGCAGCAACACCTTGCAGTCCTGCTTCTGAATAAGGTCTCGGATATTGCGATAGCGTGTGCCCTGACTATTGCGAAGGTTGTGACTTTCATCGACAATAATCAGTTTGTAGTATCTTGCATTATCCACATCAATAGGCTTTGCCATCGACATGATGTCGGCCTTTAGGTCATATTGCCTGCGATACTTTGCCCACATATCTTGCAGATTGGCAGGACAGATAATCAGTGTATTGCTGCCAAAGGTGTTTTCATACATCTTGGCAATGGCACAGGCAGTGATAGTCTTTCCTAATCCCACTACGTCGCCAATCATGGCACCACCACGCTTCTCGTTGTTCAGATGACGGGCAGCAATCTTGACTGCCGTCTGTTGGAAATTGAAAAGGCTGCTCTTGAATTCTGGTGGGATGGTAAACTCCTTGATACCAGTACGGGCTTCCTCACTCAGATGGTATGCTGTCTTCAAATATATATAATAAGGTGGTATTTCCTTTTCTCCTGCCCAACTATTGTCAATAATCTCTATCAGTTCTTTGGTGATGTCAAGACAGAACTTGTCTTCCCAACGGTCATCGAACCAACGGGATAATTTTTCTGCGCTATCGCTGTCGCCAAATTCGGCATTCAGTTCTCCTTGCTTGGTCAATCCCGAATAGGTAAGATTGCTGCTACCCATAATAGCCTGAATCTTATTGAAGTTGTCATCAGGGCGATGGGCAAGGTATAACTTGGCGTGAAGTGGTTCGCGTAAGTACAGTTTCACACAAACCTTCTCATCTTTCATCTGTGCCGAAAGACGACGAAGGGTAAACTCGTCTTGCTTAGTGGGCAGGCCCAACTGAAGCTGACGCTTGAAGTCGCGGGCAATCTCCAGTTTGCACTGACTGACATAGTTGGCATCAGGTAAGACCTGTTCTGTATAGAGTTGTCGAATCAATTCTTCTGCAGGCCGATGCATACCAATCAACAAACGACATTTGCGAAAAATGCGTTTGTCGTTTTCATAGACATAATCGCCCGTAAGGGTATCTATCTGTTCTACTACGAGATTCCACCCCCGCAGATTAAAATAGCCGACGCAGAAGTCCACACGTTTTACACCCATATTGGTAATAATACCCTGTAGCCCTTCTGCGAATTTGGTTTCTATATTATCGTAGATTCTTGCCATAATAACACTTCTAAAACACTATTCTTCTTCTGTCCAAAGTAAATCATCTACACTCACACCCAATATCTTTGATAACTGGATGAACATTTCCACATTGGGCTGGGCGGCATTAGTCACCCATTTTGATATGACAGCAGGATCTTTATCAAGGATTTCCGACAATTGTTTGTTGGTCATTCCCTTCTCTGCAAGTACCACCTTCAGACGGTTAATTCGTTTACGTTTCATTCCATAACTATATTTGGTTACAAATTTACACAAAATTTTCCATACTCAATGTATATTAAGCAAAAAAGAGGTAATTTTAAGTTGAAAAAATGTGTTTAAATTCAATTATCCTTGCCAATTCGATGATTTTCATACCTAATTGTTAGATCTACGACTTTATGCATTATCTGCACTAACTCCATCATGTATTTCTCCAACTTACATACAAGCGCCATCGCCCTATGTTCTGAGAAATGACACTTTAGTTCCTTTATCGTTTGGTTATAGTTATTGCCAACCATACGGAACTGAGTATGAAAATCGTTTAACTTGGCATAGTATTCATGCTGACCTTTGTCGAATGTCACCACATGGAATGGCTCTCCAAAGATTCGCGCCTTGATGAATGCGGATTTGCTTGTCATGCCAGACGGATAACCATTTCAAGATTGTACACGTCGATGTTCCAATTTGGACGGATAAGGGAACAAACGGAAAGAGCCGTGAGTGTCCTCCTCTCGTGCGACACCTTTATTATATATACTGCGTATCATGCGAAACACTATGGCTGATGAAACGAAAAGCATGTTTGCAATCTCGTCCACCGTCATCCAAACGTCCTTGCCGGGCATGGTGATAATACCACACTCGGTCATTCTGATTATGCCTCGCTCGAAGACATCTTTCGGGATTATTGAGAAGTTCGCTGTTGCCATAGTCGTTGTCATTTTGCGGGTTTGTCCAGATTGCTCTTTTTGAGGTAGAGCAACACCTTGAATTTGCTTACTTTCATACGCTTCTTAGTTTTTGGGGGCAAAGTTAAACTATCTCAGAGCGTCCCCAGCCGTGCAAAATACGCCAGAATATGTATGTTTTTCCGAGTCGTTGGAATTCTTGTACAGACTTCCACGTTTTCACCAAGTGTTACCAGTTACCAAACGCAGAAACCAAGGTAACACTTAGGTAACGGAACAGGCTCAACATTCTTTCCAATCCGAAAAAATATCATAAGCGCAAATGACTGCAAATAGGCGCAATATCAACGATTTACGCTATCTCACCCGTAATAACCTCATCATTCCCAACAACCTTGATATTCGTAAGAATAGAACGTAACCAAAACAAGATCCTAAATCTTAAGCTACAAAGCCACGGAGGGCATGAACAGAGAAACGTTCCGCCCTCCGTGGCTCTTTTGTTGTGTTGTTGGTTGTTGCTTTGATTGCATTGTTACGGGCGGGGACGCCCGCGCTCCCAACCGATGCGGCAGGAGAAGCGTATCTCGGTGGTGCGCGCCGTACGATGTTCACGTGAACTTCGTACGAAAATTACGTGCGCACCGTACGGAGTTTATCAAAAAAATCCCTAACTTTGTCCGCAAATGCCCGATGGCGTGGGCGTCAGCGAGCTTTGTCTCTTCTACGTCGAGGCTTTGCAGTAATTTTTTTCTTTGAATTTTATTACCCATCAACCACCCTAAAACTATTTACAACCATGGCTATTCATTATAATTTCTACTCTGCCGAAAACCTCAAGAATGTAACAGGCGAACTCTTCGCACGCCCTATTGTGCAACAGACGTGTTCGCTGGACCGACTCATAAAGCGTATTGAAGAATCTACCGCAGCCACTGAAGGCGACGTGGCATTGGTAATCTCTGCCCTGAAACACGAAATTGTGCACGAGCTGCTGCAAGGAAACAATGTATGCATTGACGGACTGGGTACATTCTCCATTGCGATGAAAGGCGACATCGAACGCAACAGTCTGAACCGACTGGTGCTGAAGAATGCTGCGGTGAAGTCTGTTCGCTTTCTTCCAAGCACGGAGTTGATGGGCAAACTTTCAGGAGCCTCTTTCGCTCGCGCTCAGCATCGTGGACACCATTCTTCGAAAGTTTCTGACGACGAAGTACGCAACGCGGCGATGGAACTTACCGAGGGTGGAAAAGTTTTTACGAGCAAGGAGTTTCGCAGCCATTTGGGGCTTGCTGCAACAAGTGCCCGCAAACATCTTTTGAAATTGCAAGAGGAGGGCATTATCTACAACAAAGGCGGACGACGCTATGCCCTATTTTCGCGCACAGACACCTCAGCTACTGAATAAGATGTGGAGCACGATGTGGCTTTAACCCAACTTTGATTAACTTTGCAGCCACGATGCAAGGACTTTTTGCCGACATATTGCTGCCTCTGGCACTCCGCACCACGCTGACCTATCGTGTGCCACCCTCGTTGGAGGGGAAGGTACGGGTGGGCTGTAGGGTTACGGTGCAAGTGGGCAAACAAAAGATATATACAGGCCTTGTGATGCGCACGGGTACCCAGGCTGAAGGCATCGATGAAGCTCAAGTGAAAGAAGTGCTCAGTGTAGAGGACGAGCGACCCATTGTGGGGCAAGCACAGCTTGATTTTTGGAAATGGATGGCGGGGTACTACATGTGTACGATGGGCGAAGTGATGAAAGCCGCTCTTCCTGCCGTACTGAAACGTACAGAAACGCCGCAACGCACCTCACGCTCGCGCCGCGAAAGCATCAGCATCAGCCTGCCCACAGAGACCACCGACAACCGTCTGCTAAGCCCTGCCCAGCAACAAGCCGCTGACGAAATCAGGGCAGCATGGAGCGGCACAGAAAAGCAAAAGCCGAGGCAGGTGTGCTTGTTGCATGGCGTGACGTCGAGCGGCAAGACCGAGGTATATATCCACCTCATTGAAGAAACCCTGAAACGCGGCAAGCAAGTGCTATACCTCCTGCCCGAGATAGCCCTCACCACACAGATCACCGACCGCATAGGCAGTTTCTTTGGCGAAAAGATGGGGGTTTACCACAGCAGATTTACCGACCGCGCACGTGCCTTGTTGTGGCAGCGGCAGGCATCAGATCAGCCTTTTCCGCTCATTCTCGGAGTACGCAGTGCGCTGTTTCTGCCTTTCAACGACTTGGGGCTGGTGATCGTTGACGAAGAACACGAAACGAGCTACAAGCAACAAGACCCTGCACCGCGCTATCATGCGCGCGATGCTGCCATCGTTTTAGCCAACAGTACGGGAGCAAAGGTGCTCCTTGGCACAGCCACGCCCTCGTTGGAAACCTATCAGAATGCGCGAAGCGGTAAGTACGGATTGGTGGAACTCACCACGCGCTATGGCGGAGTGCTGTTGCCAAAAATCGTGATTGAAGACGTGAAAGAACTGCGTCGCAAGAAACTGATGTCCACGCCACTATCGCCAAGATTGATCGACGAGATACGTGCCGCCTTGGGACGCAAGGAGCAAGTAATCCTCTTTCAGAACCGACGCGGCTATGCCCCTGTGCTTTCCTGCAAGAGTTGCGGGTGGACACCTCATTGCACGGCTTGCGACGTTGCGCTCACCTATCATGCTCAAGCCCATCGTCTGCAATGCCACTATTGCGGTGCCACCTACAACATACCCGCTCAGTGTCCGCAATGTGGCGACACGCAACTGCGCGACATTGGCTATGGCACAGAGAAAATAGAGGAAGCCGTGCAGACCATCTTCCCCGAAGCTCGCATCGCACGCATGGACCTCGACACCACGCGCGCGGCATCTTCGTATGCCAAAATCATAGACTCCTTCCAACAAGGAAAGACCGACATTCTCATCGGCACCCAAATGGTGACCAAAGGACTTGACTTCGACGGTGTCAGCGTAGTGGGTATTCTCAATGCCGACCAAGGACTTCGCGTGCCCGACTTTCGCGCAGCCGAGCGAACCTACCACATGCTGGCACAGGTGGCAGGACGAGCTGGCCGACGCGGTAAGCAGGGGCTTGTGGTGCTACAAACCTATTCGCCCAAGTTGCCTTTGATCGGCCAAGTGGTACGTGGCGACTATCCAGCTTTCTTCGGCTCGCAGATGGCCGAGCGAAGACAGTTTGTTTATCCCCCCGAGGTACGCATCATCGTTATTCACGTGAAGCACCGCCGCGATGATGTAGCCGAACGTGCAGGTGAGGCTCTCGCAAGCCTGCTACAACCTCACTTCGCGACGTCACTATTAGGGCCCTACAAACCAGCCGTGGCCCGTGTGAGCCGGCTTTGCATCCGCCAACTGATGCTCAAAATGCCCATAGGACTTTCAGCCACGAGCATCAAGCGTACACTAATGGCAGCTCAAGACGTCTTGATACAACAACCCGACTTCAAGAGCATACAAATCTATTTCGATGTAGATCCGCTATAACAGCAACAAACAACCTAAAACCATATTTTACTATGAAACTCGACGGACGACGCGAAAGCACCAATGTAGATGACCGACGCAGACTTGGCGGTGGCAAAGCCGCAGGCATGGGCATCGGCGGACTGATTGTAGCCGCATTGATCACCTGGATTATGGGCGGGAACCCGCTCGACACCCTGCAACAAGCCGACCTCAGCCAAATAACCCAAGGAGGGGCACAGACCGAACAGCGCGAATTTACCCCCGAAGAGCAGGCACTTGCTAAATTTTCCCGACAGGTATTGGCCAGCACCGAGGACGTATGGACTGAGGTGTTCAAGAGTATGGGAAAAACCTATCGCTCGCCGCAAATGGTGCTCTTCACGGGCAGCGTGCAATCGGGCTGCGGCAATGCAACTTCAGCCGTAGGCCCTTTCTATTGCAGTGCCGACGAAAAGCTCTACATCGACCTCTCCTTCTTCTCGTCCATGAAGAAGCAACTCGGTGCTGACGGCGACTTTGCTTATGCCTACGTCATCGCCCACGAAGTGGGCCACCACGTGCAACACCTCTTGGGAACGCTCGACAGTGCCCACGCTCAAATGGCCAAGATGAACAAGACGGGAGCCAACAAGGTGAGTGTGCGCATAGAACTTCAGGCCGACTTTTACGCAGGCGTGTGGGGGCATTATGAGAACAAAATGTTTGGCTCGCTCGAAGACGGCGACCTTGAAGAAGCTATCAATTGCGCCCAAGTCATCGGCGACAACTATCTGCAAGAGAAAGCCCAAGGATATTCCCAGCCCGAAAGTTTCACCCACGGCACCAGTGCCCAGCGCATGAAGTGGCTAAAGCTCGGACTTTCAACCGGCGACCTCAGCCAAGGCAACACCTTCCAACTCAGCGATAGTCAGCTTTAGACGGGTCTGACATAGGGGCAAGGAATGAAGCCCTTGTCCCTACGCAAGAACTGAACGAAGGAACAGACGTGTATCAAATCAAGAAATGAGCGAAATAGCCACACCCAAGCCCCGCCCGATAGAACTCCTGGCTCCTGCACGCGACGCTGCAACAGGCCGCGAGGCTATACTCCACGGCGCGGATGCTGTGTACATCGGCGGTCCTGCCTTCGGAGCAAGAGCGGCAGCGGCAGTAGCGGTGGCCGACATTGCTGAACTCTGCCAGTTTGCCCATCTCTATGGTGCACGTGTGTACGTGGCACTCAACACCATTCTCTACGACAACGAGCTTAAAGAAGCCGAACAGCTCGTTTGGCAACTCTATGAAGCTGGAGCCGACGCCTTGATTGTGCAGGACATGGCACTGCTGGGCATGAAACTACCGCCGATAGCCCTTCACGCCTCCACGCAAACTGATAACCGAACACCCCAAAAGGCACAAGAGCTGCAAGCCATGGGGTTCTCACAAATAGTGCTTGCACGCGAATTGTCGTTGACTGAGATCAATGCTATCAACAAAGTTGTCAGCGTACCGTTGGAAGCTTTTGTTCACGGCGCACTCTGTGTGAGCTATAGCGGACGCTGCTATGCGTCGCAACATTGCTTCAAGCGGTCGGCCAATCGAGGGGAATGTGCCCAGTTTTGTCGCTTGGCTTTCGACCTGATAGACGGACGGGGGCAGGCAGTGCGCACCAACAAACACCTGCTCTCACTGCGCGACATGAACAGAAGTGCTTCGCTCGAAGCCATGATGGATGCAGGCATCTCGTCGTTCAAAATAGAAGGTAGGCTCAAAGACACGGCATACGTGAAAAACACGGTGGCTTATTATAGGCAATGCATTGACGAAATCATAAGCCAACGCGGTAAAGACTTTAGGCGGAGTAGCTTCGGAAAGAGCGACGTTGATTTCACACCCGATGTGGAACGGTCGTTCAATCGCGAATTTACAGCCTATTTCCTGCACAACCCTGAACGCCCCATGGCTTCGCACGACACGCCAGCATCGCTGGGAAAGCGAATAGGCACGGTGAAAGCGTGCAACCCAAGGGCTGTGCAACTGAAATTGCTGCCCAACATAGCACTCACGGCTGGCGACGGGCTTTGCTATCATGATGCTGAAGGCGGATTGACGGGCTTTCGCGTCAATCGCGCTGAAGGTGCAACCGTCTTTCCCCATCAACCTCAACGTATCAAACCAGGCACCCCCATCTTTCGCAACCACGACGCGGCATTTGAACGCACACTCTCCCACCCCACTGCCACACGAACCTTGGCGCTGCACATTCAATTAAGCGAAACGCCAACGGGTTTTTGCCTACAAGCAAAGGACGAAAGCGACGCTGAGATTTCGCTCGTTTTTGAACACGCTCACGAAACAGCGAAGACACCGCAAACTGAACAAATATACCGACAACTCGCTCGACTTGGCGGAACGGCTTGGAGAGCGGAAGAGATTGATGTGAACACCAACTGCTTCATCCCAGCAAGTGTGCTTGCGGCTTGGAAACGCTCAATGGTAGAAAAACTCACCAAAGCACACCAAACACGCTACCAAAGACCCGAACGCTTAAAGCCTGCAACAAAACGCCCGCAAATGCCTCAGCAGATAGACTACACGTACAACGTGGCAAACGCCGAGGCACGCAACTTCTACGAAACGAGGGGCACAAAGACTATAGCGCCAGCCTACGAACTACAGCAAGTGCCAAAGGCAACGTTGATGACATGTCGTTACTGCCTGAGACGCGAACTTGGTGCTTGTCTTCGAGAAAAAGAAGCACTGCAGCTTACGCCGCCGCTTGCACTACGCATGGCCGACGGACGCACTTTTCCGCTCATCTTCAACTGCAAGAAATGCGAAATGCGCGTCATGGCCGACGAAAAAGGCTAAAGGGGTGTTCTATAAATTTGGAAAATCGTATAAACAAAAAAGAATGAAACGCCTACACCATGCTATCAAGCAAATCATTTGTTTGCTCTGTTGCTGCGCCGCGCTTTCGGCTTGTCACTATAGCTATCCTGTCAGTGAAAGCGGCGAAGACATTGACAGCATAGGCGGCATTGACAGCACAGGCTTCTTGCTCACTCACCACTATTGGCGCGGTGATGTGTTTAGAACCTCGGACTCGCTGAGGCTCTATGTGATAGACTCACCCGTACGTTTGCAACAGCAAAGCGGAGAGGCCGACGAACTGATGACCACAGAAATCGTGGAGCCCGACACCATCGTGACGGCTAAAGGCATCAAACTCTTTGTTACCGACCTGATCAACGCGCCAGACTCTACTGCCGACAGCACGTGGGTGTATCTCACCTCTACCGAGGGCTTCCACGGATGGGTAAAAGAGGTAGAACTACTCTCAAAGGCGGCTCCTGACGATCCCATATCAAGCTACATACACACTTTTTCACGCTGGCACACACCGCTCAACATCGCAGGCATCATTGGCACACTGTGTGTGTTGGCCTATTTTTGTTATCGAAAGAAGCAATTTGAATGGGTCTTGTTGCTCCACGGAAGTCCCTACCCCATTTTGCTCAGAATGTGCGTGTCGCTGTGTGCTTTGCTCTATGCCATGGTATGGTACTTTGCCCCGCATACCTGGACAGAATACTATTTCAACCCAACGCTCAATCCCTTTGCCCACGGACTGCCACCCGTGTTGTCGATATTCTTGGCCTCGGCATGGCTTTTGGCACTAATGGCAATAGCCGTGTTGGACGACGTTTGGCGAAGACTGCCAGGAAACGAAGCGATTTGCTTCGTCATAGAACTGGTTGCAAGGTGCATATTGGTGAGCATCGCTTTTTCGCTTTCTACGAATTACATTTATGTAGGCTGCATGATGCTGGCGGCTTATTGGATGTTGCTGCTTTATACCATTTGGAAAGCAAACAAAGGTCGCCGCTTCTATTGCGGCCATTGCGGACGTGCCATCAGCAAAGTGCCCGGAAAATGCCCATATTGCGGCTTCAAGAACGAAGAACCTGCTAAAGCGTCTAAAAATCCTTCAAAGACTAACAAACAATAAAGGCTCGCTGACGAATGAAGACCGCATCATTCAAACAATATATTAAAGCGGCTTTTGAAGTGCTGTTTCCAAAAAGATGTTTGCTTTGCGGCACAACACTGAGCGAAAGCGAACAGCATGTATGCATCAGCTGTCTTACCACTCTTCCTCGCACCAGACTCGACGCAATGAGCGACAATGTGGTGGCACGCCTATTCTTTGACATCAAAGGTGCAACGCATGGCATGGCTTTTCTTACCTATCGCCACAATAATGCGGCTTTCAAACTTATTCATCACCTCAAATATACAGGCAGGCCAAGTGTGGGCGAATTTCTGGGAAGAATGATGGCACATGATATTAACGAAACGCCTTTCTTTGAAAACATTGATGCCATCGTGCCCGTTCCCTTAGCTAAAGAAAAACAAAGAAAACGCGGATTTAATCAGAGCGAAGCCATCGCGAAAGGTATTTCAGAAGTCACAGGCATACCCGTGCGTAACGACCTTGTAAAAAGAACTATCAACAACCCCACTCAAACCAATCTCAATGCCCACCAAAGGCGCGACAACGTGGAGGGTATCTTCACCCTTAGCGAAGAGTATTTTAATCGCTTTTGCTCAGACTTGTCTCACCCACCACACCTCCTGCTCGTTGACGACGTGATTACTACCGGAGCAACGATGCACACTCTGGCAGAAACGATGAGCAAAGGGCATGATGTCTCCCTAAGTTTTATCGCCGCCGCCCTTGCAGGACAACATCTCAACGTTTTCCAGAAAGGGGCGGAATGAGTTAGACGAGCGCGTTTTTACCTGTAGGCTTCAGTCGCTCTTGATGCGCACAATCAATGCTCCGTCGCGCTGCATATCGTGAACCGTGCGATGAAGGGAATCGGCAGCAACGTGCCACATGTTTCGATACCCAGCACCAAGAGAGGCATCGAGCACAATAGTTCCTTTAGGATAACGAGCAAGCGACTGCGTTGGCTTACCGCTATAACCCTTGCACACAAGGATATAATCGACTGGAATAGTAAGCACATCGCTTTGTAAAGGAGCTTGTACTACCCTTGAGTCAGTGAACTGAGCAAAACTTCCCTGAGAATAACTGTGCAACTGCTTGTCGCAGAGCAAAGCCACACGTTTGCCCCCAAAAGATAATAACGGCGGAGCGAACTGCAAGTATTTATCTCGAAACACACTGTCCAACGGCTGCGAAGGCTTGATATTCTCTCGCTCCCAAAAATCGCGCGCGGCAATACGCACCTGCCTGTTTGCATCCTCGCCATGCGTCCACAAATAAGCTGTTCCATCACTGCGAATAGCTTGAACAGCACTGCCACGCCATAAATTATAGAACACGATCTGGGCCGGAAGGCGGCCAGGCCGATGCGCCCAAGTCTCTACAACGATCAACGCACTCAGCAATAGTACAAGCACCATGCCATAGCGTTTGCTCTGACGACGAATCCAAAATGAGCATACGAAAACTCCTAAGAGTGCCAACATAGTTCCCACAGCCGTAGGATAAAGACGGAGCGTACTGCCAGGAAGATCGGACAAAAACTGGAGAACATCGGACAAAACGCGCAAAAGAACTTGTATGATAGGAACCAACAACGAAGAGAAATTGGGCACAACAAGAAAAATGCCACTGACGACAATCAAAGGATAAGCCAACACCACGGCAATAAGATTAGCTGGCAGACTGTACACTCCGACCACATGAAAATAATACGCAACAACGGGCATCGTACCGATCCAAGCTGAGAGCGAAACAAGCAAAACATTGTAGACGGCGCGCAGGAAACCGTTGTTAAAAAGTTTGACCGATGGAAACAACGGCGTAAGTGTCAAAATAGACGCAACAGAAAGGAAACTGAGTTGGAAACCAACGTCAAACAAAGACAACGGTGAGACGACAAGTAATAACAACGCTGAAACAAGCAAACGGTCTATTCCCAGAGTATCGTGACGCGCCAACTGCATCAGCTGAGCCATAGAAAGCATCAACGCAGCGCGTTGCATGGACAGCGGCATTCCTGCTACCAAGGTATATAACCACACCAGCACAATGCCTATGCCCACAGCCACGAAACGAATACTACGCCGACGAATGCGATTGAGCACAAAAAACTGAAAAACGCCAAACAAGAGTCCCAGATGCAGACCAGAGAGAGCAAGCAAATGGCTTGTGCCTGTTTCGCTAAACACCTCGCGAACCGCTGGATCCAAGCCACGCTTATCGCCCACGGTCATGGCAGCAAGCAGTGCAAAATCGGTTCCACCAAAATAGGTTTTCAGCCTTTCGACAGCCTGAGATTGAAGCCTTAAAGACCATATACGAAGTGAGAATGAGGATTCCTGCTCATTAAAAGATGCTGAAAGGCGTGAATATGCGGTTCCACTAACGCTTTGTGTCAAGAGATATTCGCCGAAATCAAAAGCATAAGGATTGCCTGAAGGCTTAGGCTGTTCGATGCGACAATAAACCCAATATGTCTTGCCAAGTTCAGGACGAACACTATCGGGCTGGAAAAGGCGAATACGCTTTCCTGCATACGCACCTCGCACAATTTCAGCCTCAACACCAATGCTCCGGTCAGAGCTCTTTGGCAAAGAAACAACGCGAATGGCATAAGGTTGAGCTTCATTAGGCCAATCGGTTTGAACACGGCCTATGGCTATATGCACCAAAGACATGCCCAAACCCAACATCGATAGAACCAAAATACAGACGGATACCATACGAGCGGCTGACGCGCGAAGACGCTGAAGCATCAATAATATGGCCACCAATAAAGCTGAGCCTGCAAAAAGATAGACAGTATAAGCTGAAAGCAAGTCGTAGGATAAACGCCCCACCCATATTCCCACACACAAAGGAAGCAACAACCACAATTGAGGATAGGATACATAGTCAGTCTTGTCGGAGCGCAATTTTAACATGAGCCTACTCTTTGCCAGAAACAAAATAATCCCCGCGAAGCCAAATGGTATTCGGCGTTTCTTCAGTCAAAGGATAATGACGAAGAAAGCGCCCTGCACGTTCCTCTACCACTTGACGCTTCAATAGCGTGCCATCAGGCAAATGCAGACGCAAAACAGCAAAGCGCCTTATGGAAACCGAAACAGAAGGTTCAGACTTCATCTTGAGAATGTTGAGATGAATAAAAACAAAACGACTATAACAAAACAGGACTCTCCGTGCAAAAATAACTAAAGCCCTATGAACAACAGAATATGCTGTAAAAAAAAGACTTTGTTCCTTAATCTTTTGAAAAATTTGTGCTTACACTTAGCGCATAATGAAAATTCGCGGCGCAAGCCTTGACAGCCGCGCCGCGAATAAGAATGATTGCAATAAATCCTCTGAGTATTACTGGATCTGGAACTTAACTGGCAGGTTGAACCATACACGAACGGGATCGCCGTGTTCGTTCTTTGCAGGCGAGAAACGCGGAGCTTTCTTCAAAGCTGCAATAGCTGCAGCATCACATTCTTTAGAAAGGCTCTTCGTTACACGCACGTCACCTATACGTCCGTCCTTCTCCACCACGAAGCGAAGATAAACGGTACCCTGAAGGTCCTGCTCAATAGCAATCTGAGGATATTTCACCGTCTTGTTCATGAAAGCGATA
>ONDJ01000012.1:0-24484 GCA_900316575.1 uncultured Prevotellaceae bacterium
ACGGATTCTGGGGATAAGAAATCCCAGAGCCCACACAGAACAAAACAACAAAACAACAAAACGAGCGTCTGGCTTAACTGCACCCCCACAAGGGCAGTTAAGCCAGATGCTGTTTTTGAGGTAAACGGGCGTGTACCATGGGGTGCGGGCATCCTCGCCAGCATGGTTAAAGGCTTATTCCCTCTAGCTAAGTCCAAGCGGGCGAGGACGCCCGCGCTCCCAACTGATGCGACGGGGAAAGCGTGTAGTAGCTGCGAGAAAAAGCAACCAAGGAGCGAATATGAACACGTTGATATTGTTTCGTTAGTGGGATTTTTTAATCCCGAATCGGTCATTAGGATTTATAGTAGAACAGCATACATGCCTACGATCATTTTATTACGTCCTAATGACCGATTTAGTTTAATCCCATAGTACTTTGAGTTTAATCCGATGTATTCCGAGTTTAATCCGATTAAACTCATGATCTAATCCTATGCACCACCCATTGTACTCTGATAAACCCAAATCGGTCATTAGAGATTTGAGTTTAAAGCGTGCAAACAAAGTGTTTGAAAGCCTCAAACAAAGTGTTTGAAAGCCCCAAACAAAGTGTTTGAAGCGAGTAAATCAAATCTCTAATGACCGATTTAGATTTATCGCATCGGCTGGGAGCGCGGGGAAGCGATAGTAGCTGCGAGAGGTTACAGCTTACAAGAAGTAAAACAATCGTAAGAAGCTTACCAGTCCTTTGCGGGTAAAGCATCAGAAATGTTATGGAGCCTTTTGCCTAAAGCAGTCAACGATAACTGCGATAGCCCCATCGCCTGTTACGTTGCCTGCTGTGCCAAAGCTGTCCATAGCGATATAAAGGGCTATCATAAGAGCTTGGTCGGTGTCGGCGAAACCCAAAACACTCTGTAGGAGTGCTAAGGCGGTCATGATGGTTCCACCAGGAACACCTGGGGCAGCAATGGCCATAATGCCGAGACTGAGAATAAACGCTGCAAACATCCCTGCATCGAATGCCTGATTCTGCATCAACATTACAGCCACTGCACACGAGGTGATCTTAAGGATGCTACCAGGCATGTGTATCGTTGCACAAAGTGGAACAACAAACGAAGCCACACTGTCGTTCACCCCAAGTTTCTGTGTGCGCTGAAGTGTTACGGGAATTGTTGCGGCTGAAGAGGAAGTACCAAGAGCGGTGAAATAAGCAGGCAGCATGGTCAAAAGCATACGCAGAGGATTGCGTTTCACCACCAATCCTGCAATGCTGTATTCAAGGATAAGCCAGAAAAGGTGCATCGCAAAGATTACACCTATCACACCCATGAAGACGCGCAACACGTGCATAGCCTCGCCAGTATGGCTCATACTGAGAAAGATACTGAAGATATAGAGCGGCAACAAGGGTATAATGGCTTTGCTGATAACCCACTCTACAATTTGACGAAATTCTTCAAAGAAACCTTTCATGTACTTGCCCTGAAAATAAGCAATGCCCAGCCCAAGCGTAAAGGCGAGCAAGAGTGCTGAAACGACATCAAAGACGGGCGGCATCTCAACCGTAAAGAAAGGCTCAAGAGGAACGATATTGCCAGCCTCGCCCACAGCGTTCTTTGCAGGAATAAGCCCGGGAAAGACTTTGACACTGCCAAGATAGGCAAAAAATCCAGCAAATGCCCCATCAAGATAAGCCAATAGTATGGTCAAAAGCAACAAGCGGCCAGCCGTCCTACCGATATGGCCAATCGCAGGCACTATCAGCCCAACGATGATCAACGGAATGATGAACTTCAGGAAGTTGCCAAACAAACTTGCGAAAGTAGCAAATATACGCAATCCCCAAATAGGCATTACACCACCGAGCACTACGCCCAAAATGATGGCAAGGATTATAAAGGGCAAGAGCCCAAAGCGTTTGAGACTTTTCATGTCAAGAAAGAGATTGTTGCTGAAGTGTGAAGAATCAACGGGTTGTTGAAACCTTTTTCACTGACGCACAGGAATATCAGCTTGAGCAAGATATTGTTTGAGCGCAGGTATTGCGATTTCACCAAAATGGAACACACTGGCGGCCAAGGCTGCGTCGGCTTGTCCTTGTATAAAGGCATCACGAAAATGCTCCATGCTTCCCGCGCCTCCGCTTGCAATGACGGGGATGGGCAATTCTGCATGAAGTCGTGCCAAGGCTTCGTTGGCAAAACCTTGTTTCACCCCGTCGTGGTCCATTGACGTAAAGAGTATTTCACCCGCTCCACGGTCGGCAGCTTCGCGAGCCCACTCAAAGAGGGTGCGCTCGGTGGGAACGCGCCCGCCTGCAAGATAGCAACGCCACTGTCCATCAGCCTCTTGCTTCGCATCAATGGCCACAACACATACTTGCGAGCCAAAGCGTCCTGTGATTTGGTCAACCAAACGAGGATTGCGCAAAGCAGCACTATTAACGCTCACTTTATCAGCCCCTGCACTGAGCATTCTTTCTACATCAGCCAACTCGCCAATGCCTCCACCAACGGTGAAAGGGATTGAGATTTCGGCAGCTACACGACTGACCATAGAGGTAAAAGTTTTGCGACCTTCGTGCGTAGCTGTGATATCGAGAAAAACGAGTTCGTCGGCTCCTTGCTCGCTATAGGCTTTGCCCAAAGCTACGGGGTCGCCTGCACTGCGGAGGTTGACAAAATTTGTGCCTTTGACCGTTTCACCATTTTTTACATCAAGGCAAGGAATAATGCGTTTGGCAAGCACTTGGAGAATGAACGTTTATGCGATTTGACCTTTTTATGATTAATGGCGTTTTAACCAAAGAATAGATAGCAGATACCCACAGCAGCTATCATTCCAACAAAGTCGGCAAAAAGCCCACAAGTGACAGCATGGCGCACACGACTTACTCCCACACTGCCAAAATATACGGCAAGAATATAAAAAGTGGTATCAGTGCTTCCTTGGAAAACACAACTGAGACGGCCAGCAAAGCTGTCGGCCCCGTAGGTGGTCATACAGTCAACCATCATTCCGCGAGCGCCAGCCCCACTGAGCGGTTTCATCAAAGCTGTAGGAAGAGCCTCTACCCAAGAAGTGTCGAAACCTACTGCCGATATGCTCCACTTAAAACTTTCAATCAGCCAATCCATGGCACCACTTGCTCTGAAAACTCCGATGGAAACAAGGATTGCTACGAGATAAGGAATGATACGCACGGCTGTAGAGAAGCCGTCTTTTGCTCCTTCAACAAAAGCTTCATAAACATTTACCTTTTTACGCACACCTGCTGCGATAAAAGCGATAATGATGGCAAAGAGGATCACATTGGCCGAAGTCGTTCCAACAACATTCATCGTCACTTCGTTCATCTGACTAAATCCCCAGATAATGCCAGCCACTGCAAGCGACATGCCTCCTAATGTGAGCAACAACACGCGGTTGAACAAATTGATGCGTTGATAAAGGCAGGTTATGACGATACCTGCTAAGGTGCTAAAGAACGTAGCCAAAAGGATAGGAATAAAGATGTCGGAAGGCTGAACGGCACCTTGCTGGGCTCGATACACCATGATGCTGACTGGAATGATGGTCAAGCCCGAAGTGTTCAACACCAGGAACATAATCATGGGATTGCTCGCCGTATCTTTCTTAGGATTGAGCGTTTGCAAACCTTCCATGGCCTTAAGCCCAAGGGGGGTTGCAGCATTGTCAAGCCCAAGCATATTGGCCGAGAGATTCATAAAGATGTTTCCCACCACAGGATGGCCTTTAGGTATATCGGGAAAGAGTTTGGCAAAGACAGGAGCCAAAATCTTGGCAAAAAACGAAACTACGCCACCTTTTTCGCCAATCTTCATAATACCTAACCACAACGACAATACGCCTGTAAGTCCCAAAGATATCTCGAAAGCGGTCTTTGACGTATCAAACGTAGAGTTCATGATAGCTGGAAAGACCTCGGTGTCGCCCATAAAAATCAGTCGCACCAATGCTATCACAAAGGCAATGGCAAAAAAAGCAATCCAAATATAGTTAAGTACCATAGTTAAAGTTCTTTTACAATGGTTTCAAGTTCAGCAATGCTACAGGCTACTTTGAGTCGATCTTGATAATTTTCGCGCAAAAATCCGCGACGATGCAACTCTTGAAGCATCTCAAGCAGATTGTCCCAAATGCCTGCTACGTTATAAAGCACCAAAGTCTTTGCCGAAGGAAGACCGATAGCCGCTTCGCCCAAAACGGTGAAGAGTTCATCCAATGTACCTATGCCGCCTGGAAGGGCTATAAGTATGTCGCTCTCACGATTGAGAATAGCTTTTCGGTCAGAAAGGTCGTTGCAGGGGAAAGCCACGTCAATATGCTTGCTTTCCAAGCCACGCTGAACAATGATTTGAGGAACTACCCCATAGACTCGCCCCCCACCGCGCTTCACAGCTTCAGCAAGCACTTCCATCAGCCCACAAGCAGAACCACCATAAACCAGTGTGCGCCCTGTTTCGCCAATCCACTGACCTACTTCACGTGCTGCTGCAACATAGCATTCGTTCAAATGCTCGCGTGCTGAAAGGAAAACACCAATCTTTTGCATCAGACTTTAGTCTTCCAACAATCCCTCTTCCTTGAATTGCTCCAACAAGGCTGTCGCATCGCGCAATGCGACTTCGGGATCTACATCATATTCCGCCATCAACGCATCAGCAGCATCTTGGGCTGTAAATGGAGCCTCGGCAGGCAGTGCTTGCCACACACAAGCCGCTGTCTCGTTGAGGTTGATCATCTTAGAGAAATCTATGTTTTCAATGCCTTGGGCAATAATCAACTTTTCTCCGCAAACATCGCGAAGTTCAAATCCGGATTTCTTTTTCATAATTTTGGGGGAGTTTTATCGTAAACAAAATCTTTTATCTTCACGGGAAACAAGCGCAACCATATCCTGCGATAAGCTGCAAGAAGATAGCGACGCATCCATATCGTACGCATCCAAAACCATGAGTACGTACGCCATTTCCAATGATTAACTTGGTCGGGACGTCTGCGTCCTTTGCGATAGAAAGCTACGGCTTTGGCCATCACATGCTCTACCGTGCAGGTTTCAATGCCTTTGACATTGCCATCGCCTTTGAGCACCAAATCGTCTTCATCACGAATAATCACACGATGAAGCACATAGTGCTTTGGTCTTATCTCGGCCAGCACCACGTCGCCCACACGAATAGCATCTGCTTTTGCCAATGCTACACAATCACGCCTACTCTCAAGGAAAGGACGCATGCTGTTGCCTTCAACACTGAATGTCACAAAAGGCCGTCCCTCGTCAAGAATAGCTTTTACGGCAGGTACAAACTTCGCGTTTGACAGAGGTACTGGAATTGGCTTTGTATGCTTTTTGTGTTGGGGAGTATGGGATTTGTTTATCAACAACCAAAAGGCCGCCCCGATTATAAAGAGTGCCAGCAAGCCGCCTACTAACGCAGTAATTGATACCGACAAAAAAGTCATATAGGTTTGCTGATTGTATCAAAGGAAAGTTCAGCCGCCTCCTTATTGGGGAGATTGCGCAAATGATACACGGGCACACTACCCACAAGCTGAGAGCAGGTGCCAACAATATGGTCATAGCTTGGTTTGTCCCACATCATGGTGCTGCACGATGTCAACACATCGGTAAAGGCTGCAATCACGGGTTCGCGTCTGATGACATTTTCTTTCCACTGCTCCAACCTGACAAAAGCTCCAACGGGCTTCTGCTCGTTTTGGTAACAAGGTGTCTTACCGCTCCATGGTGTGCCATAGACGATTGCCCCCCGCTGTTCATCGAAACGCACTGCAGGATTGTCATCGTTGAGCAGGCGACTTCCACGCAGGTGGCGTATCCAGAGTTGCGTATGGGTGCTCTTACCTGTGCCGCTCTTACCAAGAAAAAGATAGGCACGACCTTCGCGCTCTACGACACTGGCATGCATCAACACCACTCCATGATAAGCCGCACAATACGCAAAACATATCATCAGCGCATTGTTTAGCCCGTAGGCTTGATAGGCTTTTTTCTCTGTTAAAGTCACAAAGACCTCTGTAAAACGAGTATTACTGCGCACCGCTGCAGCTACCTCGCCGCCCACGGTCCGTAGCTGAAACTTATAACCGCCTTCAGCTAACAAAAAAACACCATGGATAGCACCACCTGTATCAAATTGCCCCACTTCTTTCCCCTCGGGCTCGGCATCAACAAGATTGGGAGCGACTCGTACATACATATCTACATCGCCTTTGTAGTCGGGCATGTAGAAATTCTTATAAGGAGCAAGCAGATTGCGTGGATTGTCGCTATAGCCATAATCCACAGCAAAAACTATATCGGCAACACGAAAAAAAAGCAAGGAATTGGAAGCTTGGTTCATCGTTGGTGTTTGTAAATAAAGAGCCCAAAATCATTTATAACGCTGGCACGGGGCGGAAGAAGAATGCGTTGGCAGGAATTTCCACCAAGTTGTGCGCACCATGGTCGCGCACTATGCGTCGCCTTATCTTCAGATACTGCTTCTCAGCCTTTGCACGACTTGAAGCAGTTAAAACGGCGCAGGTTTCATGACGTTTGTCGGCCTGAGCATAGAGATATTGATTGAGTTGCTCGGAATAGGCATAGCGATTCATCATCACGCCTTGTGATGCATCATGCGCCACACTATCTACGCGCCCTACGGCAGTCATATATATCGTGCTATCAGCAAAGTTCATTGCAACTCCAAACATATAAACTGCCTCGTACTTTACACGCCGGTCACTATTTTGGCCCAGCATACACATGGGCACACAGAGCAAAAAAAGGAAAATTGCGAGTTTTTTTGTCATAAAATAAATGTCCTTTATTCGGTGCAAAAATAATGAAAAACGATTAAAACTTTAGAAGTGGTGTACTTAAAGGATGGTTTCATGGACGCTGGGCTACTCTTATTGCAGTCGATTGTCGCTTTCGCGCACCAAGTCTTCTATACTAAGACTGTCCATGCGCGAGGAGTTGGCAGGATGTTCTTGGCCAAACTGCTGACCTTGGCGATAACCTTCGCGGTAGCTATCCACGTAGGTGTTGCGCTGACCTGATGGATAGGGGTTCTGCTCATCATAAGTGCCGCGTCCTTGACGCAAAGAAGCATCGGTGCTACCGCTGGTATAGCCGTCTTCGAATCCTGCACGATCAACAGGACGATTGTCTTCTACAATGGTGCTATCGGGAATGGAAGGCTCTACGTAATCCGCTGTGTCAGACATCGTGTCGGATGCGTCAGAGAGGTCACCTCCTTCGCCTAAGCGATCAAAACTTGCTCGCTTGGCAGGAATAATAAGCAAAAGCAGCAACACGGACACGATTGCTACAATAAGAAAGCGCTTACGCTCTGACAATTTACTATCGGATGGTTTCACAAAAAAGGAATATGATTTAGAGGTTGGAATGTCAATTCGTAAGATGAAGTCGGCGACGGTCAATAGCATCAAGCCTAAGGAAGATAAACAAAAGCAATGTAAATCCCCAAAGAGAGGAACCGCCGTAACTAAAGAATGGAAGTGGAATTCCAATGACAGGAGCAAGACCTATGACCATACCAACATTGATGGCCACATGGAAGATGAAAATGCTTACAACACTATAACCATAGACACGCCCAAAGGTGGTGCTCTGACGTTCGGCTAACCAAATAAGCCGCCATATTAAAGTGAGAAAAAGCAGCAAGACAAGGGTGGAACCGAAGAAGCCCTGCTCTTCTCCCACGGTGCAGAAGATGAAATCGGTATCTTGCTCAGGAACATATTTTAGTTTGGTTTGTGTGCCGTTCATAAATCCCTTGCCATATAGTCCGCCCGAACCTATCGCTATTTTGCTTTGATGGACGTTATAGCCGCCATCGTTGACATTGCTGTCAGTGCCAAGGAGCACAGCCACTCGTTCACGTTGGTGTTTAGCCAAAACGTTGTTCAAGGCAAAATCGCTAGCATAGAGGAAACACACACTACTCACAGTGAAGGCTGCAATGTAGTAGTAAACACGCTTGCGCATTCCTAATCCTTGCCAAATGAGATAGGCTGTTAGGATAAATAGCAGAAGTAACTGCACAGAGGAAACATCGAAATGAACGAACCAACGGCTTATGAAATAGGCGACTATAGTGCAGGCCAGACCTTGCACGAACATTTTACCCGTACGCTCTCGAGGCAAATAACGATGCATCAACACCAAGGTAAACACACCTATGATAATCAGCACTACATATTCGCCGATACTGGCAGTAGTTTCGGGAAGAGGGTCGCTGGCATATCTGAGTCCAACTATAAAATACACGACTGCGGCGGCGGCTGCGAAGAGTACACTTCCTGACATTCCTTCACGATAGAAAACAAAAAAGAAAGCCAGATATACAAGGGCCGTACCTGTCTCGCGCTGCAAAATTATCAGACCCACTGGCAGCAACACAATAGCGGCAGCTTTCCAAAAATCTTCGCGAACACGCAGGTTGAAATCAGATTGGCTCAACACCTTAGCCAAAGCTAAAGCTGTGATACATTTAGCAAACTCAGCGGGTTGCAGGCTCATCACACTGCCAAACTTTATCCACGAGTGAGAACCCTTGATATTACCTGCCAATAGTGGTGTTATCAACAAGAGGAACATCATTCCGACGTAAAGTATTGTAGAAAGCATGTCAAAATACTTCTCGTCGGTCATTAACAGCACAAAACCCAAACCAAACGAACAAACAATCCATAGCAACTGTTTTCCTGAGCGAGTGGTAAAGGAGAGAAAATCAGTATCGCCATACTCGTGCGACGCACCGCATACACTCATCCAACCCAGAGCCAACAAGGTTAGATAGATCAGCAACACGAGCCAATCTACATAAAAACCTGATGCACGTTCTCGGAGGGTAAACATATCTGACAATTGGACTATTTACAATTAGACTATTTCTCGGACAATTTGCAATCTGACAATTTCTCCAACGTTTCTCTGCGCAGTGGTAAAAAAGTAAGTTGTCAAATCGTGGTGTCTTTAAACTATAAACTCTAAACTTTAATTAGCCCTTCATTATTGCTTGCGGTATCCAGCGTATGAAATGTGGCGATGCTGAATGGCTGTAGCCTTACTCTGTGCTTCAGGAGAGAGTTCGCCCCTGAGATAGCGCTCAATGATAAGAGCACCAATGGGCACACCAAAGTCAGCGCCAAAGCCTCCGTTCTCTACATAGACGGCTACGGCGATACGTGGTTTTTCCATGGGAGCAAATCCCATAAAAGCACTATGGTCAACACCACGATTTTGGGCTGTGCCCGTCTTGCCACAAACCGACAAGCCTGGAAGATTGGCTCCACGGCAAGTGCCACCTGTCACTGCTGAGCGCATGCCCGCAACAGCATAACGATAATACCCACCATCTACCAACGTACGGTGTTGTTGGGAAAACTTGGGGTCAACCGTTCCACCTTTTATCTCTTTGATGACATGAGGTGTCTTGAACCATCCACGATTGGCTATGGTTGCTGCAAGATTACAAATTTGGAGCGGGGTGGCGGTTACTTCGCCTTGTCCGATAGAAATGGAAATCACGCTCAGTGGCCCCCACTTGCCGAGGTATTTGTCGTAATAGTCAGCATTGGGTATCATGCCTCGAGCTTCGCCAGGCAAATCTACACCAAGGCGATAGCCATATCCCATAGCTACCAAATGGTCTTTCCAACGAGTCATAGCCTCTCGTTGAGAAGAGAAGCGACTGCGATTGTTGAACATGCGATACAGGTTCCAACAGAAGAAGGCATTGCAGGATGTGGCCAGTGCTGGCACAACAGAGATAGGCGAAGAATGACCATGGCACTTCAAGTGTAGTCCCTTGAAATGAAAGCCACCGATGCAAGGAAATGATGTTACGGGCGAAATGATTTGTTCCTGCATTCCGATGAGCCCCTGCGTGGGCTTGAATGTGGAACCTGGAGGATAGGTGCCCATAATGGCTCTATTGAACATGGGACGCATGGAATCCTTCTGAAGGCGGGCTGTGTATTTGACACGATCTTTTCCTGTCATCTGCCGAGGATCGAATGTGGGCGATGAAGCCAAGCAAAGGATTTCTCCACTTTCGGGCTCAATTGCTACGATGGCTCCCAACTTTCCTTCAAGCAATTGTTCGGCCAAGGCCTGAAGTTCAATATCTATCGTCAGTTTCAAATCTTTTCCTGCTACGGGATGAGTGTCGTATAGTCCGTCTTTGTATCTTCCCAAAGTCCGACCACGCACGTCACGCATCATAATGCGAACTCCCTTTTCACCACGCAGTTCTTTCTCATACGAACGCTCTACACCAAGTTTGCCGATTAAATCTCCGCTTTGGTAATAGAAGTCGCGCCCAAGATCGTTCACACTTACTTCACCCACATCGCCCAAGACATGAGCTCCCACAGCACTGGCATAACGCCTGATGGAACGCTGCTCAAAATAAAAGCCCTTGAATTGGAACATCTTTTCCCGAATGCGAGCATACTCTTCAACAGAAATTCCAGTCATGAAGACTTGTGGCTTATAGCGAGAATAATGAGGATTTTTCTCTGAATCTTTTATGTCCTCCATCCGCTTGATATAGTCCTCGCGTGTAATGCCAAGCGTTCGACAAAAGTTGAGCGTGTCTATGCCATGTTGCTCCATCATCTGAACCATCAGAGCGTAAGAGGGTTCGTTGTAAACGAGCAGGGAGTCATTGCGATCACTGATAAGCCCACGTGAAGGGTTGATCACATCGCGTCGAAAAGCGTTGCTGTCAGCAGTAAGCTTATAGTCGGTTTCTACTAACTGCAAGAAAAAGAGTCTCAGTATATATATAAAGACAATAACACCTGCCACTGAACCAATGACAAACTTTCGAGGCGCAAAGCGTTTTGACTTAGGCATAAGTTTCTTTATAGAAAGGCGTTAACGACTGCGACGGGTGTCTTTGCGAAGATACTCTACGGCTGATATGATAAGCGTTGTTATGAGTGTACTTGAAATTGCCATGACAAACAGACGCCCAAAGGTCTTCAACGTGAAAGCCTCAATCATGAAATATAGCACACAGTTCAAGAATGTCAACGAGAGTACAAAACGCAAGAAAGGTAACCATTCCATAGTACGCACTGAGGGCACAAAGGGTTCATCAAAAGCATAACCTGAAGGCGCGAAGAGTTTCAACAAATAGGGGGTTGCCAAGCCTACTGCACAGCATGAAGCAGCACCAACTCCTGGAGTTCCTGTAAAAAAGTCAATTAGCAAACCTAACGCGAAGCCTGTTGCTACATATATCCAACGCTGTGTGTTGGTCGGCAGAAAACAGAAAAAATAGACATACGGCATAGGGATTGCATAACCCAAAAGAGCTATGTGGTCGAACAATGTTACTTGAACCAACCATAGGCCTATGAACCAATAGATACGTTTAAGCGTGTCAGGTAGCATGATTAAAAAGAGGACTATTTGTCTAACAACCCTTCGTTGAAAGCCGCATGATTTCTCAATGTGTCAATTTGACTACGAAATGTGTTTTTCACCACACTGACATTTCTCAAATTGGAAAAGTCTGTTCCGAGGTGGATCGTCAGCCGCAATGACTGCCCATCGGGAGCGTTTTCGGCTGAGAGAATATTTCCTACAAAAATGCCTGGTGGAAAGATGTCGGAATAGCCACTTGTTTCTATAGCCATTCCGCGCTTGGCCTCAGCATAGCGAGGAACTTCATCCATATAAGCAATGAGCTTACTACCCCCTTCCCAAACTAAGTAGCCAAACCAATTTGTGCCACGTATGCGACAACTGATGGCACTCCGCTTGTTGGTTACGGGAATTACCAACGAATAATTTGCTCCAGCCTCGGCCACTATGCCTATGACACCACCGCCGCCTATGACACCCATTCCACTTTTCACACCATCGTCTGAACCCTTATTGATAACAAGATGATTTAGACGGTCTGCACGTTGCTCATTGGACGTAACCTTAGCCTCAATCTGTGGAAAAGAGACCAATGATTCATATACGCGCATGGCCGTGGGAGAAAGCGTCTGCAAGCTATCTGCTATAGATGCTTTTAGGGCTTCGTTTTGAAGTTTGAGCTTTGTATTTTCTCTTTCAAGGCGCTTATTTACATCACGCAGCGACATGAACGAAGTCACATCATAGCTTAAACGGTCTATTGTGGCTATAAAGCTGTTGGTCGTTGAAAAAAATACGGAGCGCTGCATTTTCCCATAATTGAACAACAACGAAAGACTCACGATCTCTAATACGATGAATAAGAGAATGTGAGTGTAACGCTGAAGGAACAACAATAGGTTTCTCATAAAAGAGCCTTAAGTGATGGTGAGGCAGAAAGTTTATGAGCCAATAAAAGCATATTAAGCAACGCAAAGAAGCAATGAAGCGCAAAAGAATTGATTTGACGGGTGGTTAACCTTTACGCGACGTTGCGTCTTTGCGTGTAAAAAAATCAAGAGGTCAATAAGCAGAAGGCCTTGGAATGAATACTATCTCATTAGGAATTGGAAACGATCTACGTTCTTCAAAGCGATACCTGTGCCACGTGCTACGCAAAGTAATGGCTCGTCGGCTACTTTGAACTGGATGTTGATCTTATCGGTCAAGCGCTTATCCAATCCTCTCAGCAGGGCACCACCTCCTGTCAGATAGATACCATTCTTCACAATGTCGGCATAGAGTTCGGGTGGTGTGTTTTCAAGGGCATTGAGTACGGCACTTTCTATCTTTGATATGCTCTTTTCTAAGCAATGAGCCACTTCTTGATAGCATACAGGCACTTTCATTGGCAAGGCTGTGATCTTGTTTGGTCCGTTGACAATATAATCCTTTGGGGCATCGGCACCAAGATCTGTCAAGGCTGAGCCTACGTTGATCTTAATACGCTCGGCCATTCGTTCGCTGACTTTGACATTGTGCTGTCGGCTCATGTATTCTTGAATGTCGGCTGTAAAGTCGTCGCCGGCCATCTTTATACTATTGTTAGAGACGATGCCTCCAAGGGATATAACGGCAATTTCTGTAGTTCCACCGCCGATATCTACAATCATATTTCCCTCTGGGGCTTCTACGTCTAAGCCTATTCCTATGGCTGCTGCCATGGGTTCAAACAACAGAAAAACATCTCTTCCTCCTGCATGTTCAGCACTGTCGCGCACGGCTCGCAGTTCTACTTCTGTAGATCCACTCGGTACTCCAATGACCATACGCAAACTGGGGGTGAAGAGGTGCTTGCCTTCATGCGCCATACGAATGAGGCCACGCATCATTTGCTCACATGCGTTAAAGTCGGCAATAACACCATCTTTCAACGGGCGCACCACGCTAATTTTGTTGTTGGTCTTTTCATACATCAGTTTTGCCTGTCCTCCTACACTGATCATTTTGTCTGTGTGCACGTCGAGCGCCACAACAGAGGGCTCGTTTACGGTTATCTTGCCATCTCCTGTGATGATCACCGTGTTGGCTGTACCCAAGTCCATGGCCAATTCTTGAGTAAAGGAGAAAAGATTTGAAAACAAGCGAATGTTTTTCAGGCGCTCAAACTTTTCAAGATATTTGATGGTGTCTATCTTCATAATGCTTCAGTTATTTGTTGTTGAGTTCAAACCATTGGTGAATGGCTGTATCGTAATGGCTCGTGACAGAAAAGGCTTTTGTTGCCAATTCGTGACGCTGTTTTTCGGTGGTATTAGCTCCTTGTTTTTTAACAATATCCAAGAGCTCTCCATATTCACTTCTTGAAGCGACAATGGCTACGTCTTTATAGTTTTTGGCTGCAGCTCTTATTAGGCTGATGCCTCCTATATCGATTTTCTCTATAATTTCCTCGCAAGTACCTCCCTCTTCCACTGTCTTTTCAAACGGATATAGATCTACCAGTACCAGATCGATGGAGGCTATGTTATACTTTGCCACATCTGCACGGTCATCGACCCTATCTCTGCGCGACAAGATGCCTCCAAAGATCAATGGATGCAGCGTCTTTACCCGCCCGCCAAGTATTGAAGGATAGCCTGTTACGTCTTCTACCCGTCCACATGGATAGCCTAAGCTTTCAATGTACTCTCCTGTTCCACCTGTTGAAAGAAAACGAACACCTGCATTATATAGTGCTTCAAGCACTGGCTCAAGTCCTTCTTTGTGATATACAGAGATTAGAGCGGTTCGGATGGGAGTGGTATTTTCCATAGTTTGGTTTTGAAAGTTAAATGCCAGAAATGAGAATATCTTCAAGCGTGATTGATAATAAAACTATGAGACGGATACTATAATTAGAAAACTTCTAAGGCTTCCACTGTTTGTCATAATGAACGACTGTCAGCCTGCGAAAGATGTTTCCTTCGTTGTCTTCGAAATATGTTTCAAGCAACGAGGCTGTATTGCCACGTATGTGATGCAAGAACTCTAAGGGTCCGCTACGCTCTATGAAATGACTATCCAAATCATGGCGATGTTCTTGAGCAAGTGACATCACGTATTGATCTGCCGCCACATCGTCAATCACTGGCAAGTGATGACGCAAACGAAAAGCGAGATACGCTTTAGTTTTTTCGCTTAGTTGGACATTTGTATCAAGCTTATCACGATTGAAATCGGCTTCGTACAAGGCATAGCTCAATGCCCAAGGCGACAATTCTTCAAATTCTTTGGTCACAGCAACGAGCCGATCTCCATTATATACTGCCAAGGCTCCCGTGTTTCCAAAGGCCTTCACTTTATAGGCTTCGTGCCCTAAATATATTCTATACTCTCCTTGAAGCTCATACGACAGGCTTGAGGTTTCATCTACCCATCGCCATGGTGTCACGCGTTTCTCAAACTCAGGATCGTAATAGGGATTTACTTCGGTGATTTCGGTGGTTAGCTCTTCTACCTTTATTCCGCCTGTTGCTTCATAATAAGCAGGCATATTTTCTTTCAACCAAGGTGTCCACTCTTGATTAAAATATTCCTCGGATGCAGGGATGCACCCTGATGAGCTATTAAAAATATCCTTGAACCGCTTAGTACGTCGTTGTAATTCCTCTACGATTGGCTTATACGCGCCTTGTACCATTTCTGACCTTCGAAGTTCTTCACACCGACGTTGTGTGTATTGAGCGATAAAGTCTTCACGACCATTTTCGTATGCTGCTAACACATCGGCTCGCAGTGGGTCTAAATACTTGACTTTAAGTCTCAACTTATAGGCATCGTCTGTCTGCCAGTATCTTTCGAAGAGGTCCTGCATTCCATTTTCTCTTGTTTCTTCCGAAAATGATTGGAGCTTCTCTACATCATTAGAGCGTATCTTTGTCAAGATGATATCACGGTGCACACGACGTACTTCCTCTGGAGCATATTTCCCAAACAATGTATCATAGTCGGCAACCCTTATTTCTTGCAATCCCTTATCATAAGCTTTTTCTGCTTCTGAGCGTGCCAACCTTTCTACCTCTGCAGGTTGGTGTGCATCTGTATAGCGATACAAGTCGGCCATAAATGCTGCATCTAATGCTGCGGGAAGATTTGTTTTCTTGTTTATCATCAGGCTATTAAAAGCATTTACTACCTGACTGGTGTAGGGGCCGATATCGTTGAATATTTGTGTTCTGATATTGCAAGAATCGCGGACGACTATGGTATATAATCTTGACGTGTGGTCTATGGCTGGTGGTGTGACAGCAGTGCCTGCCTGGGCATAACCTTCCAAGGCTACTACCAAGGCTATCATTAGGAGAAAGGCTTTTGTGGACTTATAGAGCATGTTTTTTTATGATTATTGAAGTCTGAAAGAAGCTGTAACTGCTGTGATGCTATTCTAAAGCTTGTGCAGGAAAGAATATTTATCGATATGTTTGCTAAGCAGTTTTGCGGCAAAAGTAGCATATTTTTACCAATTCGTTATCTTTTATTAAGAAAAACAGTTTTTCTCACTACTATCTTGCTTTGCTTTGAGCAAAAGGAGTTGCAATGTGCTGTACATCCTTCGCGCTCTTTTGTCAATTATTCATTATAGAGCAACATACCATTCGGCGTGATGCCCCGTGCTGACACGATGATTTCATCGACGTTGTGGGATGGACTGTAGAACACGGCTGTGGCTTTACCTTGATGGTCACTGCGTATAGATGGGTTCCAATAGAGTGTTCGCCGATGATCATCGGGTGTTGGTGGGTCTATGCCGCGATAATCTGGATTGTAGAAAACGGCAGGTTGGCTAAACCCATGTATGGTACGCTTCTCTATGCCTTTTTTGGTTCTGAAGAATGCATAGTCTGGGCGGGTGTAGAGGAAGATTGCTGATGGATTTATTGCCATGATGTCACTAAAAGCTGTAATTTCTGAAGGCAGGAAACGGCGATAGTCATTGGGGTTGTGCATAATGACAACACTTTTTACTTCGTCGGCAAAGATGAAGGGCTGATCGCCTTTGCGAAGCTGCATAAACAACTCGTTGTCAACAAAGACGATGGCAGGCCTACCATTATACGTGAACATATAGGTTGCTCCTGTCTGTATATCTCCTGCAGTGTCTCCTAAGGCTCCGAGTAGCCGCATATAGGGTATGTCATCGCGATCAAGGTCTTCATAGAAATCAAAACCTCGATCTTTTTCGCGCAACAAATTCCAAATGAGTCCTGGATCCGCGCCTGCATCTCGGCGTTGCTCTACAAGGGTTTCAATGTTGTAGTAAAGACTGGCGTGACGCATTCCTGCTTGTTCGCCTCCTTGGTAGGAATAGCGATTGCCCCGAAATCCTCGATATCCACGATAGGTGACGGTGGCTGCTTGCAGGTTTTCGTGGATAGCTGTATAGGGAAGCGTGTCAGTCCACTCAAAAAGTTCTGCGTGGGTAGTTGTATCCACCGATGTATGTTGAAGTGGTGGTTTTATTTCCATCTCACGAAAATCAAAGGGACGTGGTGAAAGCCCGAACCACCTATCGAGTGCCACCCTGCTCCATACATATTTGTCGCCTTGACGGGTTGAGAATTGTGCTACCCAATCGCCCCAATAGTTGGTTTCTGATGCAAATGTGAAGCGTCCTAAGCTATCTGTGGTGGCTTGGCTTTGTAGGCTGTATCCTTCGCGATTGAACATGCGCAAACCCAGAAGGATGCCTGCACGTGGTTGTTCACGATTATTATTTTTGAGCACACGACCTTGCAGGACAAGGCGGTCTTCAATGGGGTGGTTGAATTTTGGGGGCTCAACTCCTGCCATACGCTCTATGCTATTTGCTTCCCAGCCTTGTACCATGAGTAGCACATCGAGTGCTTGTCTGCGAGAAGCATCGTTTTTTTCAAAATACCATGCTGGCTCCTCTATAAATCCTCTCAACTCACTGCTTAGCAACATTTCTGTGCAGAGATCTGGCTCGAGGGATGAGGCTACTTCGCTGCCTGCATCTCTCACTGCGAGGGAGAAGGTAGTTTCTACGGGTTGGCCTGAGGAATCAGTCAGATAACATTCAAGTGCTATGGGCGAAAGGGGAAGAAAGGTCTTTGCGTTTTGACGTATTTTCATAGAAATGCGACGAGCGTCGGCTGAGTTTCCCCAAACGAGACGTGTGGCGAGAGAGGTTCCATCTGCTTGCATCAAGGCTATGCGATTGACACCGCCTCCTAAAAGTTCTTGGCTGATATTGAGTTCTACTGGGAGATTGCCCACGGTGAGGGTGTCAAAATAAACTGCTCTATCGCGACAGAGTACTACTAATCCTAAGAGTTCGTATTGATGCTTGGGACTTCGTGACACAATGATGCTCAAGCCTTGATTGTCGTGCTCAACCTGAAGTGTATGGCTCTGATGCTCATTGGGCTGGGGAAGCTCTATGCGCTTACCATCTACAAGGGCATAGGCTTTGCCCGCACCTGCTGGAAGGGTAAAGAGGCCACGTCCTGAATGTATGGGGCTAATGCTTGATAGGAGTTCGCCTTTCTCTGAAAAAATCTGGAGGGTGTCGTTTCTTGGCACGCCCTTGCCGTCTGTAAGTTCAAAGGCTATTTTGCAGGAAAGGTCCTCTGCACGATGTCCTCCTTCGGGAAAGAATGTCAATTTTATTTCGCGTTCTTTACCAAAATGGAATGGCCGAGGATGATTGTGGCTGAGGTCTGTGTTTGAGGCTGGACGAAGGATCTGCAAAGGGGAATTGCTTTCTATGCTGCGCTCTTCAAATACAGGGACTACACGCGAATAATAGGCTTTTTCACCCCAATTGAGCATTTCGCGCGTATAGGCTCTCACTTCATAGAAACGTCCGCCTCGAACTGGCAGTTCCAACTTAAATTCTCCATTTGCTTGCCCAAGGGAGTCTATGTAAAGCAATTTGCGCTCTACCAATTCGCCATCTGTATCAAGTAGTTCTACGTACAAAACCCTGCTGATGGTGGTATCGGGACAAAGCGAGCTGGATCGCACTACATAGGCTTTGAACCATAGGGTTTCGCCCATGAAATAGGCATTGTTGTCAAGATGCAGATATACGCGTTCGCGTGGATATTGATAGTCAAAATCGGCGATTGACGTGAAAAAGGCTGCAAGCTTTGTGAAGTCAGCTTGCTGAGCATAAGCACGCTGGCCCACTGTGAAAGCCAGTAGGAAAAAGAGCAAAAAGGATTTGTACAAATACTTACACATTGGTAAAGAAGTCGAACATTTCTTTTATTTGTTCCCTTGTAGCATGGCTGTCAAGATGCAATTGGCCTACTTGGTCTAAGAGTGTAAAGTTGATCTCGCCTCCTTGGTTTTTCTTGTCATGTTGCATCAGGGCGATCAAAGCTTTGTAGTCCTTACAATCAAAGGCGAAAGTGCCATAATTAGACCGCACATAGTTCCAAGCAGACCGCATTTCGTTTTCAGGAAAGCCCCTCAAGTTGCACGAAAGATAGAGTTCGCAAACCAACCCAAAGGCAACGGCATAACCATGAAGCAAGGGAGTATTTCGCTGCATGGCAAAACTCTCAAAAGCATGACCAACGGTATGGCCAAGGTTAAGTGCCTTGCGAAGGCCTTTCTCATGAGGATCTTCTTGGACGATGGCACTCTTTACATGAATGCTCTCTTTCACCATCTCTTGCAACAAGCTGAAGTCGGGATGGTCCAGATCAAAGGCAAGATGCCTATGCCACATTTTCTCATTGCTCAAAAGGGCATGTTTGAGCATCTCGGCATAGCCCGACCTGACATTCTCTGCATCGAGCGTCTTTAAGAAATCTGTGCTGATAATAACGGCTTGGCTTTCGTAGAAGGAGCCTATTTCATTTTTTAGCCCCATGAAGTTTATCGCAGTCTTCCCTCCGACGGCTGCATCTACCATTGACAAAAGCGTTGTAGGGATGTTCACATAGCGAATGCCGCGCTTGAAAGTTGCTGCCGCAAATCCTCCCAAATCTGTCACCATGCCTCCTCCCAGATTGATAAGCACAGACTTGCGAGATGCCCCACCCTGCACCAGGGCTTTCCACACGTCAGAGAGTGTCTCAATGGTTTTATACTTATCAGTGGGCTTGATAACGATGCTTTGTGCCTTGGCTATAATTTGACTACCCTCCAGCAATGGCTTGCACAAAGAAGCTGTCGTTTCATCCATCAGGAGGAAAACACGATCGCAGGCCAACGAACCCACCAATTCGTCGAGGTCTTTAATTACATCGCAACTATATATTACCATAATAGCTTTTACAAGATAAGGCTTGTTGGGAAAAAATTTTGGGCAAAGATAATGCAAAAGAAAAGAAAATGCAGATCTACGCCGAGATAAAAGCTTAGAAAAAGCTATCTTTGCGCCCTATATGAAAGAAACAACTCTTATCGCTAAGACCTTTCAGGGTTTAGAAGAAGTTTTAGCAGGCGAACTCATCAATCTGGGAGCAAACAATGTGCAAATAGGCCGCAGGATGGTTTCCTTCACAGGCGACAAGGTTATGCTCTATCGTGCCAATTTCTGTTTGAGAACCGCTGTTCGCATCCTAAAACCTATTCTAACTTTTCAGGCAGGCTCACCCGAAGACATCTATGCCGAAGTGCTCAAACACCCCTGGGAAGAGCTTATTCTTCAAGGCAAAACCTTCAGCATAGACACAGTTACAAGCGGCGAAGAGTTTCCAAATTCTCGCTTTGTTACCTATCGTGTGAAAGATGCCATTGTTGACCGCTTCAAGAACCAAACAGGCAAGCGCCCTTCTGTTTCAATTGCAAATCCCGACATCAAGCTAAATCTTCATGCCTCCGATGGTATATGCACACTATCGCTCGACAGCAGTGGCGAAAGCCTGCATTTGCGAGGGTATCGTGTAGCCACAGTTGATGCCCCCATCAATGAAGTGCTCGCAGCAGGCTTGATTTTGCTCAGCGGCTGGAAAGGAGAAACCGATTTCTACGACCCATTCTGTGGTAGCGGCACCCTGCTGGTCGAAGCTGCCCTGATTGCAAAAGGAATAGCTCCAGGATTGTTTCGCCAAAAGTTTGCCTTTGAAAACTGGCCCGACTTTGATGCCGACTTGCTAAGCTCCATTTATGAAGACGACAGCCAGGAGCGCGAATTCCACCATCATATTTATGGCTTTGACCGCGACATAGCAGCTGTTAAGGTAGCTCAGAAAAACATAGAGCGTGCGGGGGTGAGCAGTTGTGTAACAGTCAGTGAGCGCGACATTCGCGACTTTCAGCAGCCTGCAGAGCCAGCCACAATGATAACCAACCCTCCTTATGGCGAGCGCCTTGCTCCACAAGGATTGCAAGACCTTTATGCAACGTTAGGCGAAAGGCTCAAAAACGCCTTTTCTCCTGGCACAGCTTGGGTAATAAGTTCACGCGAAGAGCTTTTCAGAAAAATTGGTATGCGCCACAGTGTGCGCTATCAGCTCCTCAATGGAAAGCTCGATTGTGATTTTCGTAAATATCAGATATTCAGCGGGAAACTCAAAGACTTCAGGGCTGAAGGAGGCGAGATGAAAACCAGTGAGGAACGCCGACACATGGCTGATCGTCGCAGTTTCAAAGCCAAGCGAGACGACTTCAAAAAGCGATTTGATGAGCCAGGCGACTATGCTGACGCTGATTTCATTGAAGAAAACCCTGATTTCATTGCCTTGCGCAACCGACACGCCGATTTCAACAAATTTCAGAGAGGCAAAGCAAAGCGCGAAGCTTACGAAACAAGGCCTGAGCCCAGGAAACCCCAGCACAAAGCAAATTTTGGAAACCATAACCACAAAAACGAACACCCCAATCCTTTCAAAAAAAGAAATCATAAACCCTCAGATCATGGCAGAAAATAATCTTTACCGTAAAAGCCTCATGCTCAAGGCTTCAGTCCTCCTACTTATAGCTCTTTTTTCACTTCCCCTTATGGCACAGAAGCGTCAATTCAACCTTGAACAGCTCATCTACGGCGGCACAGAATTTTGGAACTACCAGCCCGATTATCTTGCAGCCGAATTTTGGGGTGACTGTCTCGTTGAACTTGAGGCTGATGCCGCAGTTTTAACGCAAGATCAGAAGGGTGAAAAGCGACATCAAACACTCTTCAGCAGCGAAGATATTGACAGGATGGGCTTTGGGCGTGCGTTGAACTTGATGACCACCACTTTCCCTGAAGCCACAAAGCCTTGGGCATTGGTCAGGACCTCGCGGGGAACTATTCTCTACGACTGGGAGAACAAGGCCGTGCTCTGGAAACAAGAGCGCATACAGTCTGACACTCAGGAGTTTTGCTATCCTTCGCGCAGCTTAGCATACGTTAAGGACTACAACCTCTTTGTGCGCACGGCTGATGGGCGCGATCTTCAAGTAACCCAAGATGGCTCACGCGAATTGCTCTACGGGAGAAGTGTTCACAGAGATGAATTTGGCATAACCAAAGGGCTGTTCTGGAGTCCCAGAGGCACGCTCCTTGCTTTCTATCGCATGGACCAAAGCATGGTCACTGACTATCCGCAAGTCAATATCAACTTCGCAGCGCTTGATGACGAAAATGGCAGTCGCATAGCCACACACGAGCCCGACAAGTATCCTATGGCAGGCGAAACCAGCCACAAAGTGACGGTAGGCATCTTCAATCCTCAAACGGGCTCTACCGTCTATCTGCAAGCAGGTGATCCCACTGATCGTTACTTCACCAACATAGCTTGGAGCCCCGACGAGAAGACTATCTACATGATAGAACTGCCTCGCTCGCAAGACAAGGCTGAGCTGGTGGCCTATGATGCTGCCACAGGTGCTCGCACGCGTGTGTTATATACGGAGACAAATCCCAAATATGTGCATCCCGAACATCCCATACAATTTTTGCCTTGGGACAACAGCAAGTTTATCTATTGGAGTGAGCGCGATGGATTTAATCACCTGTATCTCTTTGATACTGAAAAGGGTGAGCTTCGCCAACTGACCAAGGGAAACTTTGTTATCACCGAAGTGCTTGGCTTCAACAGCAAGGACAAGAGCATCATTGTGGCAAGCAGAGAAAATTCTCCCGTTCGCGTGAACTACTACAGCGTGAGCATAAAGAATGGAGCGCGAAAGATGCTCGACAAGGGCGAAGGTGTGCACAGTGGCATCCTCTCACAAAATGGCTTATACATTTGGGACCGATGGTCTTCGCCTTCAGTGACCCGAAGATATGACATTGTGAATGTTGAGAAGCCCGAATTGTCAAGAACTGTCGGAGACTGCGCAGATCCCTGGGCAGATTTTGAGGTTCCAGAGATCTCAGGAGGCTCGATCAAGGCTGCAGATGGCACGACCGACCTCTACTATCGCCTGATAAAGCCCACTCATTTTGACCCTACTAAGAAATATCCTGCTGTAGTCTATGTATATGGAGGGCCTCATGCGCGCAATGTTGACGAAGCACGCAATTGGGGAGCTCGTGGTTGGGAAATCTATATGGCACAATTGGGCTATGTAGTCTTTGTGCTTGACAATCGTGGCAGCAGTGAGCGTGGCTTTGAATTTGAGAGTGTCACCTTCCGTCATCTTGGCGACGAAGAGATGCGCGACCAGATGCAAGGTGTAGCCTTCTTGAAGAGTTTGCCCTATGTTGATGGCGAACGTCTTGGTGTGCATGGATGGAGTTTTGGCGGGTTTATGACTACCAACTTGATGCTTACCTATCCCGACGTGTTCAAAGTGGGTGTAGCTGGTGGCCCTGTCATTGATTGGAAGTACTATGAAGTGATGTATGGCGAGCGCTATATGGACACTCCCCAGGAAAATCCTGAAGGCTATGCAAGCACTTCGCTTATCAGCAAAGCTGGGAACCTGAAGGGGCGTTTGCAAATCATCATTGGATACAACGACCCCACTTGTGTGCCTCAACACTCGCTGGCATTTCTGCGTGCTTGCCAGAATGCTGGTACGCAACCCGACTTTTTTGTTTATCCTGATGGTGGTCACAACATGTCGGGCCATGACTATGAACATCTTCACGAACGCATCACGCGCTATTTTGAGGATTATTTGAAGTGAGCAACAAACAACAACCACTATAATGAAAACAGTTATTTCTACCCCCAATGCACCTGCAGCCATAGGCCCTTACAGCCAGGCTATTGAGGCTAACGGCATGGTATTTGTCAGCGGACAGATCCCCATCATCCCTTCTACTGGCGAATTGCTTGAAGGCTCTATTGCTGAGCTCACCAATCGTTGTCTGACCAACGCTGCTGCCATTCTTGAAGCTGCAGGGCTCTCGCTGAAGAATGTTGTCAAAACGACGGTGTTCCTATCAGACATGAACGATTTTGCTGAAATGAATGCTGAATATGCTCGTTTCTTCCCTGCTCCTGCTCCTGCGCGCTCTGCTGTTGCTGTGAAGACGCTCCCTAAGGGTGTGCGTGTGGAGATTGAATGCATTGCTGCTCGTTTCTAAACCAAAAAAGGCATCCACGCAATCTCGCGTATAAATTATTGTTTATACTTTTGCCTTGCCTTTAGGCGGCAGATGGATATTCCTCAGGCCATTTACGCTTAGATCTAAAACAAACTATTTATAAAGAAAACACCAATTTTATGGAAATCACAGGTAAAATCATTGCAGCCCTTACCGTTAGGCAGGGCACTTCAAATCGTACGGGCAATCCTTGGATGAGCCAGGAATTTGTCATTGAAACTCATGAGCAATACCCACGTCGTTGTTGCTTCCGTGTGTTTGGTGAGGACAAGCTCAAGAATATGAACATTCAGGTGGGTGAAGAGCTTACGGTTTCTTTTGACATTGATGCTCATGAATACCAGGGACGCTGGTTCAACGATATTAGTGCCTGGAAGGTGGACCGTGTTCCTGCAAATGCTACTCCAGTAGCTCCAACGAATGCTGCTGCCACACCTGCCAGTGCTCCCATGGCACCTGCTGCTCCTGCGGCTGCTGCTCCTGCGGCTGCTGCGGCTATTCCTACTCCTGAGGCTCCTGCAGCTGGCGAAGAGGACGACCTTCCTTTCTAAGAAAAGCTCTTTATTGCCACTTTCAGACCTAAA
>ONDJ01000012.1:24530-80329 GCA_900316575.1 uncultured Prevotellaceae bacterium
CATATCCTGAGAAAGACGCTCTTCTGGACGCTGGGCTTGTTCTTTGCCAGCAGTGTGCTGTCGGTTGTGGCTTATCGTTTTTTGCCTGTCAGCATCACTCCACTCATGGTTATTCGCTCTATAGAGCAGGTTCAGGCTGGCGAGAAGCCTCGTCTTTACCATGAGTGGCAATCGTTTGAAAACATTTCTCCTCAGCTATCTATTGCTGTTGTGGCGAGCGAGGACCAGAATTTCTTGAAGCACCATGGTTTCGACATTGGTGCGATAGAGCAGGCTATTGAGGAGTCAGAGCATGGACGTAGGCGTCGTGGTGCCAGTACTATTTCTCAGCAGACAGCCAAGAATGTATTTCTCTGGCCGAGCAGCACATGGCTGCGCAAGGGGCTTGAGACTTATTTCACAGTACTTATTGAGGCGCTGTGGCCTAAGCAGCGTATTCTTGAAGTTTATCTGAACAGCATTGAAATGGGCGATGGCATTTATGGTGCTGAAGCTGTGGCTAAGGAGCATTTTGGTACAAGGGCCCGTAGCCTCACTGAAGGGCAATGTGCGCTGATTGCTGCTTCTTTGCCCAATCCACGAAAATTCAACAGTGCTGCGCCATCTCCTTATATGCTTAAGCGTCAGCGGCAAATCACGCGCGAGATGAGGCATGTGCGTGTATGGATGCGCGAGATGCTTAAGAAGTAGTGATTGCTATCAGCGTTCTGGTGCTGTGGTGAGAATGGAACGATAGCTGCGCTCATCTCTGAGGAGGGCGATGGCAGCAGTGAGGTCTTTGTCAGCTCTCAGGGTGTATTCTGCTTCGCCTGCTTCGCCATAGTATGCTCTGACGAGGGCTTGCTCCATGGCTCGCTTGATGGGCAACCTCCATCGCTCTAAGAGTTTGTCGGGGTCGGCTGACAGCTGAAGGATCATGGAATCTATCTGGGCATTGAAGTCTGCGCCATAGCCCTCTTGATGGGCTATCTTGCGTGCTTCTGCTAAGGCGCTGCGTGTTCTTTCGCCAAACTCAAAGCTACTGGTTACGACATTTCTCTTGAATGAGAGGTAGTCGGCTTCGTCGAGGCTGAATTTTAAGGGGGAGTCTATGGATGGATGGTGATTGCAGTAGCTGGCTATGAAGTCGTAGAACACATCGCTCTGCAGGAGTTCTTCTACAATCTGTGGGATGGTGTCTGCTGGTATGCTTACGTCGGGCATGATTCCTCCTCCATCATAGACTGTGCGCCCTGCTTGTGTGAGGAAGGCTGTAGATTGGTTTTCGGGCAAGGGCATGGGGTCTCCCTCGGGGGTGCGATGGGAATAGTCTAATGCCTGTATGCAACGCCCACTGGGTATGTAGAAACGTGCTGAGGTGAGTTTCAGCAAGCCTCCATAGGGCAGGTCGTATGTGCTTTGCACAAGTCCTTTGCCATAGGTTCTCCTGCCCAGGATTACTGCACGATCATAGTCTTGCAGGGCTCCTGCTGTGATTTCTGCTGCTGAAGCACTGCCCCCATCTACCATAATGACTAAGGGCATAAGCTCGTCGATGGGTTCTGAGTCTGTGGTGTGGATTTCATCGGGCCTGAGGCGTCCACGTCCTCGCGTGCGCACTACTTCTGTCTCACGAGGTACGAACAGGGCTACGCTTTTTACTGCTGCCATGAGTGTACCTCCTGGATTGTCGCGCAGGTCTATGATGAGCTTCTGTGCTCCACGCTGTTTGAGGGTTGCTACTGACGAGCGCAATTCTTCTGGGGTGTTCTCATTGAAAACAAGCAGGCGTATGTAGCCTATGCTGTCGCTGAGCATGGCTGCAAAGGTGACGCTTTTTTGCTCTGTGAGGCTGCGATAGATGGTGTAGATTTTGTTTCTGTTCTGCCCATAGCGCACCACTTCTATCTCTACACTGCTTCCTGGCTCTCCACGAAGTAGCTGGGAGATACCCATCAAGTATTCTGTCTGCGACTGCTTTTCTCCTTTTTGATAGGCTCTGATTACGTTATGGTCTATGCTGAGGAGCTGATCGCCGATGTGCAGGCCTGCCCTGGCTGCTCCTCCTGATTTTTCGATAGTGACTATTTGGGCTCGCCCTGTGGCTTCATTGAGTCGCAGGCCTACACCTATGCCTGCATATTTGCCTGAAACAAACTGATAGAGCTCATCGCGCCGCTGTTCGGGATAATAGATGGTGTAGGGGTCGATCTCGCCCAGCATGTGAGCTATAGCGCTTTCTATGCAGGCCTTTGCCTGAAGGGTGTCAACGTAGTGAAGATCCAGCTGGGTATAGACATTGGCAAAGATGTCCAACTGACGCGAGAGCTCAAAGTTGTGATCCGACGACTGGGCCACAGATGACAGCAAAGAGCTCAGCATAAAAACTGCCACCATGCATGTTTTTCTTAGCGCGCTGTGCATAGCTATTAAGAGGTTTAGAGCTGACTTAATGTGCTGATTTCTTGACGTATGCCCTCCCATGTGGTTTCAGGAAGCGTGGTGCCTACCACTTGGATCACCTCTGAGGCCAGCAGTGTGCCAATCTCTGCACAGGCACGTAGGCTATAGTCGTGTGTGAGCCCATAGATGAACCCTGCTGCATAGTAGTCGCCTGCCCCTGTGGTATCTACTAACTGCACTGAACGTGCTTTTACCACAACGCGCTCTTCGCCCCTTGCCACCAACGTGCCCCGATGCCCTACTTTTACTACAGCTATAGGGCACTTCTTGGCTAAGACTTCAAGTGCTTTTTCAGGTTGTAGGCCTGTGAAAGCCTCTGCCTCTTCTTCATTGGCAAAAACGATGTCAACCTTTGAGAGCAAGTGATTGAAAAAACGGCGATCAGCGGCAACAATGTTGTACGAAGCAAGGTCAATGCTTGTAGTCAAGCCAGCTTCAGCAGCCATGTTGAAAGCATGTTCAATCAAGGTGTGATCTTGCGTGAGATAGCCCTCCACATGAAAGAAATCATAGCCCGCAAACATCCGCTTCTCCAAATGCTCAGCACGCAACCTTGCAGCCACTCCCAGGTGGGTACCAAACGTGCGCTGCCCATCAGGAGAAATAAACGTCAGAGCCACGCCCGATGTACCACTGCTGCCTACATTCATAAAATCAATGCCATGCCTAAGGCTGTTCTCCTTATAAAACTCAGCATTTTCATCATCGCCCACCCTGCCAATAAAGCCCGTAGGCTCACCAAGGTTTGAGAGAGCCAAAATCGTGTTGCCAGCCGAACCGCCAGTGGCATACTTCAAAGGCCATTCACGCATCAAGTCATAGAGCTCCAAAAAGCGCGGAGTGTCAATCAAGTACATCGCACCCTTCTCAAAACCAAGCTGTTGCAACACATCATCACTACTGATTTGGGCAAGCACGTCAACCAGAGCATTACCCATCCCAAGAACTTTCTTTGTCATTTTTTTGAAATTTCGGGGCAAAGTTATTGCTTAATTCAAAAACACGCTGTACTTTTGCACCGCAATTTTGCTTTTGGAGCAACTTTTTGGTCAAAGATCAGCTTCAGTAGCTCAGTTGGTTAGAGCACCTGACTGTTAATCAGGGGGTCGTTGGTTCAAGCCCATCCTGAAGCGCAAAGTTCTCAAAAATCCAAGAGCAACACCCAAAGGCAAACTTGCAACCACCTGCTTCAGTAGCTCAGTTGGTTAGAGCACCTGACTGTTAATCAGGGGGTCGTTGGTTCAAGCCCATCCTGAAGCGCAAAAAGACACACACATACACACAAACCTAATTGACTAACAGAGGCAAGAGGTGAGCATCAGAAATGCCCACCTCTTTTTTTTGTGTTTAATCGTTTAGCTTTTACTATTCAGTAATAGGCTGCAAATTGATAGCAGAAACATTCTGAATAGGCACCTTAGCAAGCGAAATCTCACGCTTCAGGTAAGGCGAACGACGAAAATGGACCCTAATGCCCTTGAGCATACTGGGAGAATAATCCTTCTTCTGCTCAGAACCATAGCCATAGAGCGAAGCATGAAACGAACCCAAATCACCAAGCCGCACACTATGACCAAGAGCCAAATGACGCATAATATGCTGCTGCAAAGAACTCAACACCGAAAGCACATCGTGCCTCGTCACAGTACTCTCTGAGGACATCTCCTCAGCCAACTGATCAATCTTAACTACACCCGTGTTGACAGCCGAACCATACCACTTCACAATCGTAGTACCAGGCTTCTTTCGCGGAACCAACTTGTAATAAATAGCCATAAGCAAACTTTTTTTTAGAAATGAAACAAAACTTTTTTAAGGAAGAACAAAACAGCCTTCATGGAAAGAATAACACCCTTAGGAAAAAACACCACTCATAGAATGAACACCACCCTTAGAAAAGAACCATTTCAGGAAAATCTCCACCATGAGCAAGCCTTCACCACATGCAAGCTTCATTGCGATCCAATCCAGCTCATTGTCCAACTTGAAAACATCTTATATATATATACCGAAAAAGTGTATAACACTTCCAGCACACCCCAAAAAAACTAGCTCCCTTCTACTTTTCACCAGCTCCCTTCTGCTTAAAAATAAGTCCCTACAACTGCAAAGGAACATCCTTTTGTCCATTTTTGCCTTTTTTTTGCAAACCAAACATGCTAAACAACACCATAAGTATATACATATAAAATAAAATATTGTGTTTTTGCAAATTTTTTTGTTGGAATGCTTGCACAATCCAAATCCTTGTCATACTTTTGCAGTGCATTTGAGAAGAAAAAGCACCAATATAGAGATTTTAAAGACTAATTTACCCACTTTAACGGGGCGATAGTAAAATATTAAAAAAAATCAAAGTGTTTGAGTATGTTTTTCCAAATGCAGTATCTTTAAATTTTATTATCTATGTACAATTCAATTAAAAAATCCAACAAATTCGTTGCCTTTAGGGCTACCCCCCAAATGATTTTGGAGCTTGACCAAGTGTCAAAGCTAACAGGGGAAACAAGATCCACAGTGATCAGGACTGTATTAATGAACTTTTTTAATCGTATTTTCAGCTATGGAAATGACATTTGAATTGAAAAGTTCGGTTGCCAAAGAGCAGCCCAGTAAAAAAGCAAGAGAGCTTAATGAAACTTTCAAGAAACTTGTGGAACAAGTAACGTCCACAAAAAAGTCTAAGGGAGAGAAAAAGGCCAGCGTAAAAAACTGGACAAAGTATCGCAGGATGTACCACATCCTCGAGAAGTCCATAGAGAACAAGCGGTTCAGCCGCCAATTCTCTAAGATTTACGACAGATTGGTTGCACAGTTGGTTAACAACGATAAAGACCGTGAAATTCTTCACGATGTTTATCTAAAATTAACCACCTCTCGACCCTTCTGGAGTGAGCTAAACCTTTACTCCACAAGCGTAAATCTGTTCTTCAAGCTCAAAAAATCCTATGAGCTTGATGACAAAAGTTCTGCCAAGCTCTTTGAGGAGTACTTCCTCGACATGAAAATGCAGAACAAAGACCAAGAGCTCAACATGAACCTCAGCTCCAACATTTGCTTCTTCATGCTCAAGCATACAAGTTGAAAAACTCGTTTCATTTCCCTATTTCCCTTGAAATAGGCTAAAACCACTCAAAAAAAGGGCCAATCCACGCCATCACAAGCAAGGATTGACCCTTTTTTATGCACCAAATACCCAGCATTCCACAGCTATTTTTCAGCACAATAGGCCCAAAACATGCATGATTAATCTTTTTTAGGCGAAAAATGCAGAAACACATGCGCATATTGCCCTATCTTTGCGCTCATAAATTGATTAAAAAAACTGAAGGACTATGAAGAGGTTAGCCATCCTATCAACATTGTTCGTAATATGCTCGCTGAGCGTATTTTCACAGTCGTATTCCACGCTCTGGAAAGAAGCCCAAAAAGCACAGAGCAACGATCTTCCACGCTCAGCCCTCGAAATTGTGGCACGCATTCAGCAAAAAGCAGAGCGCGAAGGCAACACCTCGCAGCTCATCAAAGCCCTTTGTTCACGGTTAGTCCTCAACAGCGACATTTCAAACGACAGCACAGCCCTGGAGCTTAGCAGAATACGAGCCTATCGCAATGCAGAAACTCGCCCAGTGGAGCGAGCACTGTGGAACATGGCATTAGCCAAAAGCCTCGACAGATATAGCTGGCGCGACACCATCAGAAGCCATGAAGCAGACCTTTGCTACGAAGAAATGCTCACTAACATAGAAGCCCTCGGCAAAGCACGCGCAAAGAGCTATCTCCCACTATTCGTTCAAGGGAAACAAAGCGCATATTTCAAGCACGACCTATTGCACGTCTTAGCCCGCATCTACCTCATCAATCGCAGAAGTAGCTATAAGAGCGAAGCCAAAAACCTTGCGCTCATCAGCCGTCTCATCAGCTACTATCAAGCCCAAGGCAACCAAGAAGCCACCCTCCTGCAAACACTCGACAGCTTGGAGCGCACCAGTAGCAAAACCTACAACTTGACCAAGAGCAAAGACTTTGAGCGCCTGCAACAAGTGGCAAAACAATACGCCAACTTGAAACTCAACGTGCTCACATATATCAAGATGACAAATTTGGGCTATCGCAATGAGCACAACGACAGCATCTTAACCCTCGTGGCACAAGAAGGCCTCAAACGCTATGGTAGTACTCCTCAAGCCAATCGCCTGCGCAACTTCCTGCTCAGCATCAATCAGCCAGCACTCTCCATAGGCAGCATCCCACAAGTGGTATATCCCAATGAAAGTTATTCCACACGCCTTTCGCTCAAAGCCCTCAGCACTTGCCAACTGCGTATCTATCAGCTCACAGGCATCACAGCCTACGACTGGGAGGACAGCGACAAGCAATGGAGCAAAGTTGACCGCACACTGGTGAGCTCCTATCCCTTCCAAGTCAATGAACGCCCACCATACGTCACACAAGACACCACCATCAACTTCATAGCCCCCAAGGAACCAGGCATTTACGTGCTTCGTCTCTATGATGGCAAGCAAGAACACGACGGCACCGTCTTCTTCTGCACAAGGCTCAAGCCCATGATGCTAAAATTAGACGACGGCATGAGTCGTGTTTCAGTAGTAGATGCCATCACAGGCACCCCCATCAAGGGCACAGCCATGACGTTGGAATATCGCAAAGACATCATCACCCATCAGCCCGATGCCCAAGGCAATTACTACATCGATCAACGCGAACAAAGCTCCTACACAGCCTTCATAACCCTCCCAGGCGACCAAGCCTTGCCAGCCTTCTCCCTCACTAACTATAAAGCATCCAATGAACGCGCCTATCATCGCACACAAACACGCCTATTCACCGATCGTGGCATCTATCGTCCAGGACAAAAAGTAATAGTAGGCGGCTTTGTCTTCACACAACACGACGACAGCCTGCATATCGAAGCCCACCATCCTGTTTCAGTAACACTCTACGACAGCAATCACAAAGAAGTCGCAAGCTTAGAAACACAAACCGATGAACTGGGCAACTTCTCCCTCACATTCCAACTCCCACAAACCCTACTACCAGGCACCTTCACCCTCATGTCCAAAGGGCACAGCGAGCAGACAGCCACCACCATCGAAGTACAAGAATACAAACGCCCCACATTTACAATAGAAATCGACCCCATCACCCAAGCCTACCAGCCTGGCGACACCCTCATGCTCACAGGCATAGCACAAACCTACAGCGGATTACCCGTTGAAGGAGCCCACGTCAGCTATGAAACCAAACGCTATGAATACTTCTACTGGTATCGCAGAGGCAACGAAGAATCCAATCTCCTGCAACACGGCGACACCATCACAGATGCCAACGGACGTTTCAGCATCCCCATCGTGCTCACCACAGCAGACAACCAAGATTGCCGCACAGCCTTTCAAACAAAAATAAACATCACAGCCCAGCAAGGCGAAACCCAGTCGGCCAGCCAAACCACCTATGTAGCCCATCGCAAAGCCTACCTCATAGCCGACTGGCCCGAAACAATCTGCTTTGAACACACACCAACCATCACCCCACGCCTCATCAATGCACAAGGCAACGACATCCAAGCAAAAGGAATCGTCCTCATCACACTGGGAAACAACCAAATCCTTCGCGACAGCATACTCACAAACAAGCCCTACACCATCACACGCAGCCAACTACCAGCCCCAGGAAAATACAAAGTAGAAACCATCATAGAATATCAAGGCGAAGAATACAAAAGCAGCTCAACCGTCCGCTTCTTCTCAGAAAACGACACACGGCCCATCGCAGGAGACGATTTCTGGTACAACATACGTGAAAGCGAGCAAGGCGACACAGCCCACGTCATCATAGGTTCAGCCCTGAAAGATGTAACCATGTACTACGACGTGTATATCCGCAAAGAAATCGTAGAAAGCAAACTCATACACTTCAGCGACTCGCTCCTCCACTACACACTCGCTTGGAAACCATCCTACGGCGATGCAGCCAGCATCACCTTTGCCTTCGTCAAAAACAACACACTCCACAGCAAAACCATCAACATCGTCAAACCCAAACCCAACAAGCAGCTCAACATCACCTGGGAAACCTTCCGCAGCAAGCTCACACCAGGACAGCAAGAAGAATGGCGAATGCGCGTCACACTACCCGATGGCACACCAGCACAAGCAGCAGTCATGGCACGCCTCTACGACGCCTCACTCGATGCCCTCAAACCCTACGATTGGCACTATAGCCAAACATTTCCACGCACCATACCACGCAGCAACTGGGACATACCCTCCAGCTCATGGTTCTCCGTGAGAGGCAACTTCCCCTACAAAGCCCACAAGATGCCCACCTTCAGCTTCACAAGTCTCACGCCCGAACTCTTCATGGATGCCCCGCTGCGAGTAGGTTATGGCTCCATGCGCCTCAGAGGTACATCAGCAAGAAGTGGAGAAGCCATAATGGCAGCACCCATGTATGCCCGTGCCACTGCCAACAGTGAAATGATGGAAGACGGCATCGTAGCAGAAGAATACTCAGACCAAGAAACCACCAAAGCAGCAGATGGAGGTTCAGCAGAAGAGACAGCCACAGTCGTTCCACGCACAAACTTCAGCGAAACAGCCTTCTACTACCCCACCCTGCGCACCGACTCAGCAGGCACAGTGACCATAGCCTTCACCCTGCCCGAAAGCCTTACAAAGTGGAACTTCCGAGCCTTAGCCCACACAGCAGACATGCACTACGCCCTTGCAGACACCAGCTGCATCGCACGCAAAGAATTTATGGTAGAGCCAGCCTTGCCACGCTTCCTGCGCCAAGGCGACAAAGCACAAATCCCCGTAACCATACGCAACCTCACCGACAAAAACCTTGCAGGCACACTACTCCTGCAACTCCTTGACCCCGCCACAGAGAAAGTCATCCTTAAACAAACCCTGAACTTCAACACCACAGCCAACAGCAACGAAGTACAGACATTCAGCATAGATGCCGCAAAACTCGGCGAGACCAGCCTCCTCACAGTGCGCATCACAGGAAAAAGTGGAGCATTCAGCGATGGCGAAGAACACTATCTGCCCATCCTCTCATCGCGTGAACAAGTAATCAGCACCCTACCCTTCACACTCACCAACCACCAAGCACAAACACTCCGCATAGACACCCTCTGGAGCAGCTCAAAGCAAATAGCCAACCAGCAACTCACCATCGAAGCCACCAGCAATCCAGCATGGTATGCAGTAACAGCACTGCCAGTCCTTGCCGATCGCACCTGCTATAGCTCCACCGACTGGGCAGAACGTCTCTATGCCATCATCCTCGCACGCCATATTGCTCAGAACAATCCCGCTATTCAGAAAGCCTATAGCGACACCACCATCACAGCATGGGCCAACATCTTAAGCCGCAACGAAGAACTCAAAAACACAATTATCGAAGAAACCCCATGGCTTGCAGAAAGTGAAGATGAAGCCACACGCACAGCAGCCTTAGCCTCGCTCTTCGACGAATCACAAAACGCCCTGCGCGAACACACAGCGCTAAACCAGCTAAGCAAGCTACAAAACAGTGATGGCTCATGGAGCTGGTGCCCAGGCATGCAAGGCAGCCTATATATGACCACACGCATAGCCGTCATCCTATCTCGCTTACAACACCTCTCTGGCTACAAAACAGAGATGCTCCCACGCGCTTACAGCTACATCGAAAGCAACCTCACAGAATATGTAAAGCAAGCTAAGAAAAAGAAATACAAAGGCTGCCCCTACGAATACCTGCGCTATCTCTATGCAGCCTCATTAACCAACCACACTGCCAGCAGCTCATCCGTGCGGAGTGCTGTCAAATACCTCATAGAACAGATTGAAAACCAAGCAGCAACCGAAGACATGCACACCAAGTCGCTCATGGCAGTAGTCCTGGCACGCTATGGCAAAACAGAAGCCACAAAAACAGCCTTGCAAAGCCTCATAGAGCATACAACCATGGCTGACCCACAGCGCGGACGATTCTTCGACACCCACAGAGCCCCAATGACGTGGAGCAGCTATCGCATCCCCACACAAACCAGCACCATTGAAGCCCTCACACTTACAGCCCCCGATGTCATGTGGAGTGCAAACGGCTCACTCGTTGGCGTACGCGACAATCTATTAGCAGAGATGCGCCTATGGCTCCTCCAAGCTAAGCGCACACAAATCTGGGAAACATCCTCAGCCTCCATTGATGCCATCTATGCCCTCTTGCTACAGGATGCAGACACACCCTCGTCAGAATTAGCCAAAAGCACCACCCCCATGCGCTACACCTTGCAAGACCATCGCAACCGCATCCTTGCAGTCAACCAACGCGAGAACATCATGGGAGCAGAAACAGCAGGCTACATTTGCGACCATTATCATGGAAACCCACAAATAAGTGCAAGCAGCGTCACACTTCGTGGCTACGACAACACCGTGAGCTGGGGCAGCATCTATGCCCGCTACACCCTGCCTATTCAAGACATTGTCAGCAATGGAAAAGGACTTTCTATTACCCGTCGCCTTGAAGTACGTCGAGAAGGTCAATGGGAAAAATTAGACGAAGCCCACCCCATTGTACACATAGGCGACCGCATCCGAGTCGTTTTCACACTCAGTGCAGATCGCGACTATGATTATGTCAGCCTGCGCACAGGACGTCCAGCTTGCAGCGAGCCAGCCGACAAGCTCAGCGGATACCGCTGGACAGAAGCAGGAGGCTGCTATCGCGTAGTGCGTGATGCCGACCTTGTCTATTTCATAGAAAAACTCGCAAAAGGCACCTACACCTTCACAGATGAACTGCTCATCGACCGTGCAGGCACCTACACCTTCGCACCCTCGCGCATACAAAGCCTCTATTCACCCGAATTCCAAGGCATCAGCCAAGCCACAACAATAGAAGCCATCAAGTAGAACACACAAACCTACACAAACACTCCTTAGCCCAAAGCAAAGTGTTAATAAAACAGAAAACACGATAAAAAGCTCAAGAAAGCTTGTTCAGAAAAGGACTGCAAATTACTTTTGCAGCGCAATCCCTCAAGGGGCTGAATGGATTTGACAGCGAAAGGAGGGGTGTGTAAGCACGCAGTGCGCTGTGGGCAGGCACTTAAATCTCGACCCTCGACATTTAATTGGCGAAAACACTTACGCTCTCGCTGCTTAAACTGAAGAATAGTAGGTTAGCTTTATCTGCGCTCCAGGAGCACAGACGAGACATCGCCCGAGGTAGCCGTTTTTTCCGAGGCGATCTCATTGCGGCGGTGCAGCAAAATCGGGAATAGCCATGAGTAGCCTCGTGCTGATGGTGAAACTTTAAGAGGATAAGGGAAAAGCTTAGGTAGCTTCCGTCTTGCTTCTCCACGAAAACCTTTAGCGAAGCTAAGCGTGTAGAAAGCTCATTCATTCTTCGTTTGGACGAGGGTTCAATCCCCTCCAGCTCCACAAAGCAAAGCAAGGTGTTCACTCATTTGTAGCGGACACCTTGTTGCTTTTAACTGCGCGCAAAGCACAATCTAAGCCAGCAGCAAGCCAGTCCCAAAGATCTGCCGTGCCATCTATAAATTGAAAATAACCTTTTGCAGTCATTGTTGTGTTTAATACCAACGATTTACGTTGCGATGAATGTTAAAATGCATTTTCGTAGCATCAGCGTCTTTGTCTGTATGGCCAAACTTCCCTGCAATGCGACGAACTGAGGCAAAAGGAGCTATACTTCCATGAAGAAGTGTGGCTGATGCTGTGCTGAAAGATGTGCCTAACTAAACCCTTATCAAGTCTTTGACAATCTCGCCACCAAGAATAATTCCCGCTGCGGCTGGCACAAAAGCATTGCTGGCAGGAACAGGGCGGCCAGTGGCTTCTGAGTATTGCACAATGCCCAAGGGAGAACAGGGCACTTCCTCGCTCCAAACACACTTGACACGTCCTATCGCTTCACCACGCAACTTCTTGCGCAGAGCTTTGGCCAAGGGGTCAACCTGAGTCTTTCTCAACGGCCCTACACGAAAAGCAGTGGCATCCAATTTGTTGGCAGCACCCATGCTCACAATGATAGGCACATCAGCCTGCGTGCAGCGACGTATGAGTTCTACTTTAGCTGAAACCGTGTCAACACAATCTGCTACATAGTCAAAAGTTGAAAGATCCACAAGGTGAGCATTCTCAGGCAGATAAAACATTTCGTGTGCGCTGACCTTACACTGTGGATTGATGAGTTTAATACGCTCAGCGGCAGCCTCTACCTTTTTCTGCCCAATCGAATTGCGTGTAGCAATAAGCTGACGATTTAAGTTGCTCTCGCAGAAAGTGTCAGCATCAAAAAGGTGTAATTCGCCCACACCGCTTCGTGCCAATACTTCCACAGCATAGCCACCTACGCCACCCACGCCAAACACTGCCACCTTTGCTGACAGAAGCCTTTGGATAGCCTCCTCGCCAAGCAGCATCTCTGTGCGCGACAACCATTCGGGTATTGTATCCATCTTTGTGCCTGCAAGTTTCAAATAGGTGCCTTGAAGTTTGAAATAGGTGCCTACAAGTTTTTACTTAATACCACGCTTTCTTCTTGCTCCCAAATTCAAAAGTCAACGTACCTCCACGTTCTATGTCTCGATAGTCTATCCAGTATTGCTTGAGCGGCTTGCCGTTGAGCAGCACGCGCTGAACATAGCGATTAGCCTCACTCCTATTCTTCGTTTCAATGACAAACGTGCCACCATTGACTTTGAGTGTAGCTCGATCTACATTTGGAGCCCCAAGCACATAGCGTCCTCCTGCTGGTTCCACTTGATAAAGTCCAAGCGTGGACAATACGTACCAAGCCGACATTTGCCCTACGTCTTCGTTGCCACACAAGCCATCGGGCTTGTCGGTATAAAGCTCATTCAACACTTGATGAACAAGGTCGGCAGTTTTCCAAGGTTGCCCCAACATGGTATAGAAATAAATGATATGGTGGCTCGGTTCGTTGCCATGCGCATACTGCCCAATCATACCACTGATGTCGGGCGAAGCCGTAGCACCCAAATCGCCTTGAACGACAAAGAAACTATCTAATTTCTCAAGAAGAGCTTTCTTTGAGCCAAACAGCTCTACAAGCCCATCAAGATCGTGAGGCACAAGCCAAGTGTATTGCCAAGCATTGCCCTCGGTATTATCGTCTTGCTCATGCGAAGAATAGAAAGGATCGAATGGTGTGCGCCAACTGCCATCTTGATGACGACCACGAGCAAAGCGCGTCTGCGTGTCAAAAACATTGCGATAATTCTTGCTGCGCTCAAGGAAATAAGCATAATCGTCAGTCTTGCCTAATTGCTTGGCCACCTGAGCCACACACCAGTCAGCCAAAGCATATTCAAGCGTGCGCGAAACATTTTCGTTGCCTCCTTCAATGGAAATATAGCCCCGCTCGCGATATTCCTTCAGTCCTCGCTCGTCGAGCATCACACTCTTTCGCAAAGCCTCATAAGCCTCTTCTTTATCAATGCCAGGAATGTCTTTCAACACAGCATCAGCCACCACACACACACCAGGGTTGCCCACCATGCAGTCAGTTTCATTATCCATCAAGTGCCAAACGGGTAGCTTGCCTTGCTGGTGAAAAATGTCAATCATCGAACGAATGATGCCCGTATAGCGTTTGCCTTGTATCAAAGTCATCAGCGGATGAGCCGCACGATAGGTATCCCATAGCGAAAGTATGGTGTAGTTGCCCGTCTGGGAATGACGCACCTGCCCATCGTGTCCAAGATAAGTGCCATCGGCATTACTGAAATCCACTGGCGCTATCATCGTATGGTAGAGAGCGGTGTAGAATATACGCTTAACCGCTTCGTTCGTTGTTTCTATCTGAATGCGGCTTAGTTCCTCTTGCCACTTAGCCTGAGATTGCTCTACCTGCTGCGAAAAGCCTTGTGCACTCGGCTGCAAGCCTGAAGTTCCCAATAGAAAAGCGGCATCACTCATTGAAGTGGGCGAAAGAGCTACAGCAACATAAATCTGCTCGCCTTCGGCAGTATTAAAATTCAAACGCATATAGCGGTCGTCCACGCGCTCAAAGGATGCAAAAGGCTTGCTGAACTGAACGGCAAAGTAGATCTTCTGACGCTTAGCCCAACCCGTCGAATAGCGATAGCCTATAATCGTACATTCATCATGTCGCTCCATATAGCTCTGGGTGGTCTTGTCCCAACAGCCGCCATTTTCCAAGTCTATGACAATGCCTGCATGGTCTGACTTCGGGAATGTGTAGCGATGAATAGCCACACGCTCACTGGCCGTCTGCTCAGCAGTTATACCATAGCGCGTCAAATACGTTTTGTAGTATCCTGGGCGCACCACTTGCTGCCTACGATCGCTATAACTCCACAAACCTGTTCCTACTTCTGAAGTCTCACCTCGTGCATAAGTCACATTGCCAATCACAGGCATCAGCGTTACGTCGAACAAATCGCCAATCCCTGTTCCACTGAGGTGGGTATGAGAAAAACCTATCACCGTAGAGTCGCTATCATGATAGCCCGAGCACCAATCCCACTGCTGCGGAATACTGGTAGGCCCCACTTGAACCATTCCAAAAGGCACATTGGCTCCAACAAATACGTGGCCGTGACCACCAGAGCCTATCAAGGGATCTACATACTGCGTAAGCGTCTGTGCAAAAACGGATTGCGACAACAACAGCAAAGGAATAAAAAGCTTTTTCATGGTATTTGAACTGATTTATTTTCGCTTGAGGATTTCTAAGGATGTTCCTGAGAAATCATACAATGTATATTATAAAAGAAAAGTCGCACGCCAAAATGTGCGACATCCCTTATTGAGAAATAGTACTTTGTTTAACTGAGCAAAGATTACAACCATGAGGCTGTCGCATCCTGGCTGTTTGAAGCTCCACCTCAGCCTATTCCTTAGAGTTACTCTCAGCGGGTTTAGCTGGCTGAGCTGGTGTTTCAGGAGTCGCAGCTTGGCTGGCAGGAGGCGGTGTAGCACTGGTTTCCACCTTTGTTCCTTCTTCAGCAGGTTTGGCAGGCTGCGAACGTTGTTCAGGCTTTGGCTGCGTTGAAGCTTGAGGAACGGGCGTACCATTCTGTTCACGAAAACGTGCATCTTCTTCCCGTTCGCGTATTAACACACTTTCGTCTGCTATATACCCAGCTTCAGGATGAGAACCAGGTTTCATCCTCACATGGGAGCGGCGTGTATCTACTGGCGGATCATTGATAACATACTGATCAAGCTGAACATCTTGTGTGGAAACCACTTCGTGATCGTCCATAAGCACATCGTGAACAAAGGTGTAGAGCATCACAGCCGCTACTATAGCAGCTATGAGCATTACTACACCGATCGTATAGCGCAAAGGCCGACTCATAATATGCTCCTCACTCACTTTCGATGCTTCCGCTGGTAGGGGTGGAGGAGTCGTTACAGATTTTTCCTCCGCAGCAGGCACTTCAGGAAGAGGTGGTAAGGATGAATTCTTTTCGCTCATTGATTATAAATCCAACGTTTGACACGGCAAAAGTAGCGTTTTTCATTGACAAACTGCGCCTTTTCGTGAAAAAAGGAAATCCAAAGCCGCTCTTTGCCACAAATCTTCGCGTTTCTATAGCGTGGTTTGCGACCACAACTACCCTAAGCGCCTGCTTCTTCTTTTGTCCACACGCATACCTTATTTATAAGCCGATTGCTCATTCTTAAGATAAGGTTCCCGTGTTTTCAAAGCAAAAGCAAAAGTTTTGTCAACTGAAAGTTTGCTGAATAATTCAATTACACTATCTTTGCCGCGCTAAAAACGCGCGTGGCTTTTTGCACACCGCAAACTAAAATCGGTAAAACTAAAAAAACATATTAAAGAAAAATGGCAGCAATTCAAAAAATCAGGAGCTACGGCCCATGGCTCATTGCCGTAATTGGCCTCGCTCTTTTTGCCTTTGTCGCTGGCGACCTTTTCAAATGGTTTGAACAGCAAGCTGGTGTCAGCCGTATGCAAGTTGGCTCTGTGTATGGCGACGACCTTTCCTATCAGGAATTTTCTGAGGAAGAACAGACGTTCACCAACATTGTGCAGATGCAACGCCGCATCAGTGGCCAAGAAGACGCGCTCACCGATGCCGACCACGAGGGCATACGCTCTTATCTTTGGCAGCAATATGTTCAGAACAGCATCATACAGCACGAAACCAAGAAGCTTGGTCTCTATGTTTCTGACGAAGAAGTGCAAAACGCACTCCGCGATGGCAATGCGGGTTCACTTCGCATGATAGCTATGTTCCTCACAGGAAATGCCCAAGCTCCTTTCAATTTGCAGCAGCTCCAAGACTTCCTGAAGAACAAGGACAAGTACCTTCAACAAGCTGCACAACAAGGTGGTAGCGAGCAGGTGGAACTTATTCAGACCATTGACAACGTATGGGCTTACACTGAAAAGCAACTGCGTCAAGAACTTCTTGCACAGAAATTCTACAGCTTCATCGGCCTGAGCTTCGCCAGCAACCCCACGTTGGCCAAATTTGAGTTTGAAAACAACGTAAACCTCACCGATGCGCTCGTTGCAGCCATTCCTTACAGCACAATTGCAGACAAGGACATCAAAATTACAGATGCCGACCTGCAAAAGGCTTATGAGCAGTACAAAGAGCGTTTCTATATTCCTCAAGACACACGCGACCTCAAGCTCATTGACGTAACCGTTACCGCAAGTGCTGCCGACCGTCAAGCACTTGACAAAGACATGCAGGCTGCTTATCAGCAACTGAGCGGAGGCACAGATCCTGCTTATGTCGTAAATCGCAGCAGAGGTTTATTGCAATACTCCAACATCCCCATGCGTCGCGAAGTATTCCAAAACGCCGCAGCTGATGTAGCATCACGTTTGGACAGTGTTGCAGTAGGTAGCACCATAGCTCCATACGCTGATGCACAGAGCAACACAATGACGACTTTCCGCCTTGTAGCTAAACAGCAGCTGCCCGACAGCATTCGCTATCGCATGATTGCTGCCGTTGGTTCTTCGGAAGAAGAAAGTGCAAAACGCGCCGACAGTATCTTCAATGCCCTGCAAGCCGCTGGTGCTAACGACAGTATCTTCAAAGCGCTGGCTACAAAGTATGGGCAAAACGGCGATAGCATCTGGCTCACTTCTAACCAATTTGAAGCACTCGGACTTTCTGAAGACAACATCAAGCTCTTTACCACTCTCTATGAGTTAGGCGTAGGCGAGCGCAAGATTGTTGAGGTTAACAACATGAGCATGATTGTTGAGGTGCTTGACAAACGCGCCATGGTGGATAAATACAACGTAGCAATTGTGCGCCGTTCTATTGATTTCAGCAAAGAAACCTATTCTAACGACCGCAACAAGCTCAACAAGTTCTTGGCTCAGAACCAAACCATTGAAGCCATTGAGAAAAATGCCGGTAAGAATGGTTACGTCGTTACTCCGATCAACAGCATCACGGGTTCTGACCTGCTCAGTGCCTTGCGTCAACGCATTGGCGGCAGTGCTGTGAAAGATCTTGTAGCATGGGCTTACGACGAAGCTGAAGTGGGACAGATCTCCCAGCTTTACGAAGTAGGTTCTCACAACGACCATCTTGTTGTCGCTATGCTGACCGCTACTAACAAGAAAGGCTACCTGCCTTGGGACAACCCTGCTGTTAAAGAGTTCTTAACAGCCGTTGTTCGCCAACAGAAGAAATCTGAACAGCTCATGGCCAAATACAAAAACGTGAAGACGCTTGAGGCAGCCCAGGCCATTGCAGGCGTTGTTACCGACAGTGTCAATGGCAATGCGTTTGGTCAACCTGTTATGTTGCAAGGTGTAGGCACACAAGAGTTGATGCTCAGTGCAGTTTTGGCCAAAGCCACAAAAGGACAGTTTGTAGGTCCCGTTGCTGGTGTAGGTGCTGTTTACTTCGCACAAGTTTTGAACAAGCACAAGGCCGATCAGCAATACGATGAAAAGCAAATGCTCCAACAACTCTCTCAGCAGGACATGCAGTCCATCATCATGTCAAATCCATTCAGCGGACAAACCACCCACCTGTTGCTGAGTGCGCTTGAAGAACGTGCCAAGGTTGTTGACAACCGCTATAAGTTCTGATAATCTTTGAAAGTTTAGAGGCTAAAGTTCAGAGTTTAAAGCCACCATCACATCCACTGCCACCACTTTAAACTTTAACCCCTAACTTTAAATTCTCTTTGTTTATACGATAACCCAAAACCGTTAGCCGATGAACATTTGCGGCTAACGGTTTTTTGGTTTTTAATCGTTTTCTATTCGTTAACAGCATGTCTCTGTCCAAACGCCTTTCTCTCTTTTCTAAGTCAACACCATTAGCAGCTTGCTGCAAGCTCATCAAAAAAGGTGAACCCATCATCAAGGCCTATGGGCTTTGTGGCTCAGCACCAGCAGTATATATAGCTGCGGCGGCCAACGCTGGAAAGTTGCCTGTGCGACTTTATCTCTTTCTGACTGAGAACGAAGAACAAGCAGGTTATCTATTCCAAGATTTGCGTGCGCTGCTCCAGAAAGAAGAGTCGCTTTGCCTGCTTCCTTCTGCCTATCGGCGGGCCGCAAAGTTCGGACAGCGCGACACGGCTGCAGAAATTCTTCGCACTGAAACACTCGAACGTTTATCATCATTCACTTCTACGCTATCTGAAAGGGATGTAACACCAACGGCACAAGAACCTTTTTTCCTAATCACCCATGCCGCTGCACTCGCCGAACGTGTTCCTACCAATGCCTCGCTTTCTGAAAAGACCATCTCTCTTCACATCGGCGAAAACGTTGACCTCAGTGAATTATCCAATAAGCTCTATGAGTTGGGCTTCCGCAGGTGCGACTATGTATATGAGCCTGGCGATTTTGCAGTGCGCGGCTCTTTGCTGGACATCTATTCTTTTGCAGATGAGTTGCCTTTTCGCATTGACTTTTTCGGCGATGAAATTGACAGCATCCGCACGTTCCACATCGACACCCAGCTGAGTCACGAGCATCACCAAGAAGCCCGCCTCATTGCTCAGCCCGAAGAAGCTGGAAAAGGCGTAGCATTGACCGCTCTGCTTCCTCACGAGACTGTTGTCGTTTGCCGCCACATTGATCTCTGCATGGAAACTTTGGGAAAAGTCTATGAAGAAGGCTTTTCGCGCCAAGCACAAGTGGCAGATGAAGCAACCGAAGGTCCTCTTTCGCGCGAAGCACTTCTCTGCTCACGTTCGCAAGTAGAACCTACCCTTTTGCAATTCCAGCGTGTAGAGGTCAGCAGCTCTTCAAGGCCAGAAGAAACAAAATCTTCAAAACAACGCGCCATTGTATCGTTCCACACAAACCCGCAACCCGTATATCACAAAGACTTTGAACTGGTGCGCAGTAGCTTCACTCATTTCTCGGAACAAGGCTATCAGATTATGCTCTTAGCCGACAGTCAAAAACAGCACGAACGTCTAAAAAGCATTCTCGAAGCTACTGATAGCGAGAACATTGCTACCCTATCCGCTCAACATCTTGAGACTGCCGCCGTTCCCGCTCCAACATTCATTCCACTCTCCCCCACGCTCCATGAAGGCTTCAGCGACAGCGAGGCGCTTTGCTGCCTATTCACCGACCACCAAATCTTCGACCGCTATCACAAATATGCCCTTCGAAGCGATGTTGCCCATCAAGGCAAGATGGCTTTAACCTTAAAAGAGCTCAAAGCCTTCAATATAGGCGACTTTGTGGTGCATATCGACCATGGCATAGGAAAGTTCGGGGGCCTCGTGCGTCTGCCCAACAACGATGGCACCATGCACGAAGCCATCAAAATCACGTTCTATGGGGGCGACGCCGTTTATGTTTCCATTCACGCTTTGCATAAAGTGAGCAAGTATCGCGGTCAAGACGGCACACCTCCCACACTATCCCACCTCGGCACTGGTGCCTGGCAACGACTGAAGGACAAAACCAAGAAAAAACTAAAAGATATTGCCCGCGACCTCATTCGCCTCTATTCCGAACGGCGCGATGCCCAGGGCTTTGCCTTCAGTGCCGACAACTACATGCAACATGAGCTGGAAGCCTCGTTCACCTACGAAGACACACCCGACCAACTGCGTGTCACTCAAGAGGTGAAGCACGATATGGAAAGCCGGCGTCCCATGGACCGCCTTGTATGTGGCGATGTGGGCTTCGGAAAAACAGAAATTGCCGTGCGCGCGGCTTTCAAAGCTGCTTGCGATGGCAAACAAACTGCCGTGCTTGTCCCCACCACAGTTCTGGCTCTGCAACATTATCGCACGTTTGCTTCACGCCTTAGCAACATGCCTGTGCGTGTAGATTATCTCACACGAGCTCGCACCCCAAAGCAAACACGCGAACTCCTGCAAGACCTTGAGCAAGGCAAAATTGACATCATCATCGGAACCCATCGCCTCATAGGGAAAAGCGTAAAGTTTCACGACCTGGGACTGCTGGTTATTGACGAAGAACAAAAGTTTGGCGTGGCTGTGAAGGAAAAGCTCCGCACATTGAAGGTGAACATTGACACGCTCACCATGTCGGCAACACCCATTCCGCGCACACTCCAATTCTCGCTCATGGGAGCTCGCGACTTTTCTACACTGCAAACTCCCCCACCCAACCGCCGACCTATCCAAACCGAAATCCATACGTTCAACCACGAAATCATTGCCGAGGCCATTGGTTTTGAGCTCAGCCGAGGTGGGCAAGCCTTTATCGTCACAAATCGCATCGGGGCATTGCCCAACCTGCAACGATTGGTTGAACAATACGTCAAGGGTGTCCGTGTAGCCATTGGCCACGGACGCATGAAGCCTGAAGACCTTGAACGCACCGTCGTAGGATTTATTGAAGGGGAATACGACGTGCTTATATCCACCACCATCGTAGAAAATGGTATAGACATTCCCAATGCTAATACAATCATTATTGACGCTGCCCACACCTTTGGTCTAAGTGACTTGCACCAAATGCGCGGACGTGTGGGACGTAGCAACCGAAAGGCATTTTGCTATTTGCTCGCCCCACCGCTGGGACTACTTCCCGATGATGCTCGCCGTCGGTTGGAAGCCATTGAAACCTTTAGCGACTTGGGTAGCGGTATTAGCATAGCCATGCAAGATCTTGAAATACGCGGAGCTGGCAACATGCTTGGGGCTGAACAGAGCGGTTTTATGGCCGAATTAGGCTACGAAACCTATCAAAAGGTACTTTCACAAGCTGTAAGCGAACTGCGCAACGAGGAATTTGCCGAAACTTTTGCCAAAGAAGTGCGCGAAGGAGGTCGCCGCTCCGATACGCTGTTTGTAGAAGAAACCACTGTGGACAGTGACGCTCAAGCTTTCTTCCCCGAAACCTATGTGCCTGGGGCAAGCGAACGCATGTTGCTCTATCGCGAATTGGCAGCAATAGAAAGCGATGAAACCCAGCAAGCTTATGTAAATCGGCTCACAGACCGCTTTGGGAAACTGCCACCAGAGGCTGAAGAGCTTTTGGCCTGTGCCACACTGCGCCGTAAGGGACGCAGCATAGGAGCGGAACGCATCTTGCTGAAAAACGACAAGATGACCGTTTACTTTGTCAGCGATACAAACAGCATCTTCTACCGCTCGCAAGCCTTCGATCGTATCATAGAATTTGCCATGAAAAATCCCTCACAGGTGCGCCTCGATGAACATCGTGGCCTACGCCGCATGACTATTTCAGCCATCCCCTCTGCCAACAAAGCACTCAAAACGATTGAAGCCTTGACATATAATTCCTAATACGCCTATAACCTGGGGTCAACCTATAGTGTGAATAAGGCCAAAAGTAGTCAACCTAATTCGTGAAGCTACAATGCTTATAAAAACTACAAGCATACTCAGACTTTTCTATGTGCCAGATAGTTTTTTTTCAAGCACAGAAAATCGATCGTCTGTGTTTGAAAATCGATTTTCAAGCACAGACAATCGATTTTCAGCAAAAGGCGTTTATGCTGACAACGCATTTTCAGCAATCTGAAGCCTCCTGAAAAAATTATCGGTGCCCACCATTAATACAGCATGAGCACGTCCCTAAAAGGAAGAAATCACTATTGAAGCTGTATCGTCGCGCCCGCCACAGCAATAAAACAAACGCGGATGCCTACCCTACCAGAAAAAGAGAGGCTGCGGCGCAGCAACGCAAACAAAAACATGCTGTTTTTCTTTGCGCCAAAGCTCGCCTTGCACTACTTTTGCAGCCCGTAAACAAACGCTGATCTGTAGGCGTACACCGTATATAATATTATAGTATATGTTCAAAATCTTTACTGGGTTCCATCTTCTTGATGCATACCACAGGGAGCGGCGTGCACGGCGTGCCCACCCCAACAAAATCCTTAAGAAAACTGCCTTGGCTGCAGTCATCGCGTTGATCACCTTGTGGCTGTGGAACGCACCAGCCTCCATGTTTGGCATCGAGGGGCTGACCATCGTGCAGCAGCGCATCATCGCAATCTTTGCCTTTGCTACGTTAATGTGGCTCTTCGAAGTGGTTCCGGCTTGGGCCACGTCGGTGGGCATCATGGGACTGTTGTTACTCTTTTGCAGCGACAGTGCCCTACTGCCTTTCCAAGCCGAGGGCGTGGGCGAACTACTGAAGTATAAAGACATCATGGCCTCCTTTGCCGACCCTGTCATTATGCTCTTCATCGGCGGCTTCGTGTTGGCCATCGCTGCAACGAAAACGGGATTGGATGCTCAGCTGGCACGCATCCTGCTGAAGCCTTTTGGCAGTAAGTCCGACAACGTGCTCCTCGGTTTCATACTCATCACAGGTATTTTCTCTATGTTTGTCAGCAACACGGCCACAGCTGCCATGATGCTCACATTCCTCACCCCTGTGTTTAAGCAACTACCACCCGAAGGCAAGGGACGCATAGCCCTGACGCTGTCCATTCCCTTGGCTGCCAACCTCGGTGGTATGGGCACACCCATCGGAACGCCCCCCAACGCCATTGCCCTGAAATACCTCAACGACCCTTCGGGCTTAAACATGAACCTGGGCTTCGGCGAGTGGATGTCGTTTATGCTTCCTTTCGTCATCGTAATGCTCTTGGTGTCGTGGCTTGTGCTCAAAATCATTTTCCCTTTCACTCAAAAGACTATTTCCATCAAGATTGAAGGCAAAATGAAAAAGGGCTTTAAGACCAACGTGGTTATTGTCACCTTTATCATTACAGTGTTGCTCTGGATGTTCGACAAACTCACTGGCATCAACTCCTATACCGTGGCGCTCATACCTTTTGTCGTCTTCGCCTTGACGGGTGTGATCAACAAAGACGACCTCGACGAAATCAACTGGAGCGTCATTTGGATGGTGGCCGGAGGCTTTGCGCTGGGCTTGGCACTAAACAAGTCTGGACTGGCCGACAACGCTGTTGAGAGCATTCCCTTCGGATCGTTCTCGCCGCTTATCATCCTGGTACTGAGCGGATTGGTGTGCTATGCCCTGTCCAATTTTATCAGCAATTCGGCCACGGCTGCCCTGCTGATGCCTATCCTTGCAACGGTTTGCACAGGCATGGGCGACAAGCTCTTGCCCATTGGCGGAACACCAACGGTGCTCATCGGTGTAGCCATCGCTGCCAGCTCTGCCATGGTGTTGCCTATCAGCACACCACCCAACGCCCTGGCCTACTCCACCAACCTGGTGCAACAAAAAGATATGGCAAAGATCGGTTTGCTTGTTGGACTCATAAGCCTCGTGCTGGGCTACGGCATGTTGTTCCTCCTCGGCGAACTGCACATGATAAGCTGACTTTAGCTGGTTCACCCCTAAAAAACGCAAGGAGATATTGAGAGTTTTTCTTCATATTTCCTTGCGTTTTTGTTTGCGTTTAAGGCCACTTTGATTTACCTTTGCAGGGCTTTAGTGCACATTTTTTACAGAAACCTTTATTGATGGGCTTCTGACGCAGAAAAAGGAAAATCTCAACTTTTTATCAATAAAAAATTAACCTCTTAACGTCTCCCAATGAGCACGGAAAACTTTATTATCACCAAACGTGACGGCGGTACGGAGCGTTTCTCGCTCGACAAAATCAAGTCGGCCATAATGAAAGCCTTTGCCGCCGTAGGCGAACCCCTTGATGCTGAGGGGCTTCAAAAAATTCTCGCCCACCTCAAGTTCTGCAACGGAATGAGCGTGGAGGACATCCAAAACCAAGTAGAAGTGGCTCTTATGGCTGAGCGCTACTTCAAAGTGGCCAAGTCCTTTATGCTCTATCGCCAACAGCACACCGAGGACCGCGAGGTAGTGGATCACATCAACTTCCTGATGGACTACGTGGACAGCCTCAACCCTGCTACTGGCTCTAAGTACGACGCCAATGCCAACGTTGAGAACAAGAACATTGCCACCCTCATCGGCGAACTGCCCAAGAAAAACTTCATTCGCCTCAATCGCCGTATGCTCACCGACCGTATTAAAAAGATGTACGGCAAAGAGCTCGCCGACCGCTACCTCTTCCTTCTCAACAACCACTTTATCTACAAAAACGACGAAACCTGCTTGGCCAACTATTGTGCCAGCATCACCATGTATCCCTGGTTGCTCAGCGGCACAAAGAGCATCGGAGGTAACAGCACTGCCCCAACAAACCTCAAGAGCTTCTGCGGCGGCTTTGTCAACATGGTATTCATCGTCAGCTCTATGCTCAGCGGGGCTTGCGCCACGCCCGAGTTCCTCATGTACATGAGCCACTTCCTGCAAAAGGAATATGGCGACGACTTCTACCTACGCGCCGACGAACAGGCCGATATGTCAACGCGCAAACGCACCATCGACAAGATTATCACCGACTGCTTCGAACAAATCGTTTACAGCATCAATCAACCCACTGGCGCACGCAACTTCCAAGCCGTTTTCTGGAACATTAGCTATTACGACAAGAACTACTTCCAGAGCATCTTCGGCGACTTCTTCTTCCCCGATGGCTCACAGCCCTCATGGCCCGCAGTTGACTGGCTGCAAAAGCGCTTCATGCGCTGGTTCAACCAAGAGCGTCTCAAAGCGGTGCTCACTTTCCCTGTAGAGACCATGGCTCTCTTGAGTAAAGACGGCGACGTGATCGACAAAGATTATGCCGACTTCACAGCCGAAATGTATGCCGCCGGACACAGCTTCTTCACCTACATGAGCGACAATGCCGACAGCCTTGCCTCGTGCTGCCGCCTGCGCAACGAAATACAAGACAACGGCTTCAGCTACACCCTCGGAGCAGGAGGCGTAAGCACTGGATCAAAGAGCGTACTCACCATCAACCTCAACCGCTGCGTACAACAAGCCACGCGCGAAGGTCAAGCCTATACCGACTACCTCGCAGGCATCATCGACACTTGCCACAAAGTGCAGATGGCATACAACGAAAACCTCAAAGTGCTCCAAGCCAAAGGTATGCTCCCACTCTTCGACAGCGGCTACATCAACATTGCCCGCCAATACCTCACCATCGGTGTCAATGGTATGGTTGAAGCTGCCGAGAGCCTGGGCATCACCATCAGCGACAATCCAGAGTACCAAGCCTTTGTGAGCGACATCCTCGGTCTCGTTGAGAAATACAACAAGCAATACCGCTCCAAAGAAGTGATGTTCAACTGCGAAATGATACCCGCCGAGAACGTAGGCGTCAAGCACGCACGCTGGGATCGCGAAGCTGGCTATTTCGTACCGCGCGACTGCTACAACTCTTATTTCTATGTCGTAGAAAACCCCAACACCGATGTCATCGAGAAGTTCCGTCTCCATGGTCGTCGCTACATTGAGCACCTCACAGGCGGTTCGGCCCTTCACATGAACCTCGACGAGCACCTCTCGCAGGCACAATATCGCCAATTGCTGCGCGTAGCTGCCAAGGAAGGTTGCAACTACTTCACCTTCAACATCCCCAACACCGTTTGTAACGACTGCGGACACATCGACAAGCGCTACATGCACGAGTGCCCTAAGTGTAAGAGCAAAAATCTTGACTACCTCACGCGCGTCATTGGCTACCTCAAGCGTGTCAGCAACTTCTCAGCTGCTCGCCAAAAGGAAGCATCACGCCGCTACTACGGCAATCTGCGTCCTGAAGTTAAAGCCTAAGCGAACACGTAGTCTTATATTATTGATGGGCTTAGTGGGTCCAAAGGGTTTCATGAAGAGCCCACGTGTCCCATTAAGCCCATTAACGTTGCATAAAAAACAAACAAAGCAAACACCATGCTCAAATATGCTGGAACCGACATTGTGTTCCAAGAATTTCCCGATGAAGTAACCCTTGCCATCAACCTCACTCGTTGTCCCAACAACTGCCCAGGCTGCCACAGCGCCTATCTCAAAGAAGACGCTGGTCCCGAACTCGATGACGTAGCCTTGCTCTCGCTCATCAACGACTACCGAGGCGAAATCACCTGCGTAGGCTTGATGGGCGGCGATGGCGACCCACAAGCAGTGATGCACCTAATGGACACCGTGAGGCTCACCTACGGCTCAACACTCCGCACAGGCTGGTACAGTGGGCGAGAAGAACTCCCCAAAGACTTTCGTCCCGAACTTTTCGACTATGTAAAGCTCGGCCCCTGGATTGAAGCCCTCGGGCCGCTTAGTAGCCCCACCACCAATCAGCGCATGTATCGCATCGCTGACGGCCATTTTCACGACATCACCCACCGCTTCCGCAAGTCGTAAAGCCATCAGTTGAACAAAAAAGCAACCAAAGCCTACAAGTAAAAGCCTATTTCACGCTAAATCCGTGATTTAGCACTGCGATTTTGCAAAAACGCACAATCTTTTGGCTTTAATGCGCATAAGAAACAATTAAAACGCATTAAAAGTTTGGCAATTTAACAAGCAATGGGCAAGACCAAAGCCGCACAAACATGCAGAACAATCTTAACTTTAACTTATATAATTTGCGTGGAAAAATGGTAAACTAAGTTGCCTTTTGGGTTGAAACTTTGCACAATTGAGCAAAAAATAAAAAACTTCGCAAAAAGTTTTGTACAAAAGTGAATAATTTCCGACCTTTGCACCCTAAATCATGAGTGTGGCTCATACTATGCCCGTCTAAAGACGGTTTCAGATGGTACGTCAGCGTGCCGGCAATAGAAAGAAACGGAATCCTTTTATAGAAATAATAAAATCAAAACGTATATGAGAAAGACATTACCCTCTTGCATCGCCATGGTTTTGGCTTTGCTGACGACTCTGCCGCTTCAGGCGCAGGTCAAGGATCGTGCCTATTACGAGAACCTTTCCATTTATTATGCGTATGGAGCAAATCAGGCAGGGGAAGACCCGTTGTACGGCGGCGGTCACGGCCTGGTCATCAGGGCCTCTGTGTCGCCGACTTGGACCTCCACCTCGCTTGCCGGTTCGGGAATAACCGCTTCTAACGACTACCCTGACCCCAACCCGGATGTTTTTGGTCTGAGCACTCCTTATCGTGCCATCTTTAAGGATGAGTATTGCAACCGTACCGGCTACTTTACCCATGACGCCCCCACGCGTGTGTATTTGGGCGGCTTCAAGCCTATCGGTGCAGGCGGCGTGGAAGAAGACGTGTATTTCACCGTACTGCGGACTGGTACGGCAAATGCCAGTCTTTATGACGCAGACTGGGCCGGACGCGGATCTCAACATGTGGATTTAAGAGCCAATGGAACCACCGGTCGTCATTCGGGCGACGATATTGCCGGCTACGTGGTAGTGGGCAAGGGTCTCACCCCGGCTCAATTGGTGACGGTCCGTGCAAAGGTTGCACAGGAAGAAGCCGGCAATCTTCCGGACTATGAGGATAATGAGTCCAGCTACCTCTCAGGATTTTACTCCGAGCCTACTTTCTGTAGTGAAGCGGCCATTGAGAATGCGGCCAGCTACACGAACGTCCCGGGCCAAAGCAGAACGATTACCATCCCCAGCTTCATCATGCTGGACCAGGAGTTCGCCGACCCGAATAATGAATTAGGCGCTGCATATAAGAACCGACACATTATCCTCAAGGTGGTCGGTATTGACTTCGGTGCGTTCAGCGATGTGGAGAATACGCACTTCATCCTCCCGAAGGGTATCACCTATATCGGTGACAGCGGCCTGCGCAAGACCGGCTATACCGCACCGAAGAAGATTTCCTTCCACAAGGGAAGCAACGTCTATCCCTATATCGGCGAGACGTGTACGGATGCGGAATGGGCTGACTATAACAACATCGAGTCCGTCGGCCACTACGGTCTGTCCTATGCACAGTATGACGCCATCTCGGATGTTGTAAACCTGAATAAGATTAAAGCATACGGCGACCACAGCTTCCAGGGTTGGACAAGCCTGACGAGCCTTAACTTGGGCTCTATGCCTTTGACAACCAGGGTGGCCCGTGGCGCGTTCGCTTACTGTCCCAACCTGGCCAGCGTGCAGATTGCCAATAATATCCACGAAATCGGCGAGCAGGCTTTCTATGGGTGTGGTAACCTGACCAGCCTCACGTTTGTGGCTCCCTCCGGCGACCCCACCGGCGCTACCATGCCGCTCACGACTATTGGCGGCCATGCTTTTGAGGGTGCTACCAACCTTACTACATTCATCCCGCCTGCAAGTCTGAAGACCGTGGGTGACTATGCTTTCTACGATTGTAACCTTGGTGCAGGCGGACGCTTCGACGTGCCCAAGCATATCGAACACATCGGCGAATATGCGCTGGCCAACAACGGCATTTCCTATATTCCCTTTGTGGCAGGTACCGATGCCGCCCCCGAAAACCCCGTCAGCGATAACGGCCTGTTCCTGGGCTACCGCGCCTTTTATGAGCCCGGAAATGACGTGACGGTGGAATTCAATGCCATCACCCCGCCTAGAATTACTTCCAGTGGCCGCCCGTTTGAGACTGACGCCGACCACCGCGTGCGTATCATCGTGCCGATCAGCAGCGGCGAATGCTACAAGCATGCCGTTGACCGCAACCAGAACAAAATTGCCATCGGCGGATTGTTCAGCACGGAGTACCACCACCATGAATACCGCGTGAAGTTTGACCTGACCAAGACCTATACCAAGCCGAACTATGGTCTCAATACCGGTAAAGAGGGTGACACCTGGACTTATGTGACAGCACCTTGGTGGGTGGCCAGCTCGTCTTGGATGCTTGACAACTACGTTCTGAAACCCTCACACGGCGGAAGCGTGGATACTTGGGCGCAATCCACCACCACGAACAATATGGGTGAGACCAAGGCCATGTGGACAGCCACCGAGGATTACTTCATCCACCCGGATGGCAGCGCTACCCCCGGCGTGGTCTATGGCGAGCAGCATGTGTTCCCGCGTTCTGCCCACCAGTACTTCAGCAACGAACAGCTTGACGGCGTGCCCAAGATTTCCACAATGGAGGTTGAGGACGGCATCCTGCCTCCCGATGAAGGGCTGCTGCTGGCTTATACACATCCGGCCATCTACCTTATGCCGCTTTATGCGGACTATGGGCTAGTGTCAAAAGTGGTGAAGACCGTTCCGCAGAAATTTGGTGTAGAGGTCAATACCGTGACAGTAAACGATGCTACGACCGATTTGACACGTTTTAAGATTCATAGCCGTTTGCTTACGTTCGACTCGGATGAGAACCTCGTGGCGTTGGCGGGCAAATCCTGGCTTGACCTCAACAGCCATCTGGCCAAATGGCGACAGATTGCCGTTTGGAACGATGCCGGTACGGATTATGAGATTAAATGGGTGGATCTTCTGAACATGAAAGACCGTGACGGAAATGCTTTCGTGATGGATCCGCACGCAACGGTTACTGTCACCGGAACCTTTACCCGAAAGTGGAATGGTACTTCCTATGATAACTTGGCTAGCGATAAATATGTCACGATGAATAACGTCACAGTAAAGAAGTACGATTACTGGACGAACAGCTCAGGCCGTCCTTACCGTTGTGCTGCAGGTTTTAATAAATATACTATACCCAGCAATATCAACTGGGCGGAAGCCTCTGAACTCGGTGCAGAACACTTGAAGGCTTTGCTTGGTGATCCTGTGGATGTCGTATGGTTCCCTGCTAATTACAGTAATACTACAAATATGAGTATGATAGGAACTGACAACCTCCACAAAGTGCTTTTCTATAATTATGTGCCCTGTACCCATAAATGGGTTCATGAGCGAGATACTACGATTTACGGAACATTCTATGCGGCTGGAGATACTATTTTATGTGGAAACCAAAAAGCGTATAACAACGGTGGCGGATATGGCATTAAATGTATTGAAGACTGGCACTGCCGCCAGTGGATTGACATCTTTGACCTTATCCAGGAATGGGGAATGTCTCCTGGAGAAGTTCAGGCTCGCCATGACTTCCATGACAACCACACCGACCACGGCAACATCCTCGTGGCCTGCATTGAGCCTACATACGTCTGGCCTTTCTGGGAGATTGTGGATGAAGATACCTATAACGCTGATCTCGCCGTTAATGAAAATAAGGTGTCAATAGCTCGCAAGTACTATAAGGATGTTAATGACGAATGGACGTATGATCCTTACTTCGTGTCCGGCCGCAGTTCCGTACTGATGGATGGTGACACTTATGCGGACGGTTTCGTTTCCTTCGGTCTGAGCAACGGTTGCTTCGTGCAGTCGAAGAACCCCGGACTGACCAAGGCCAACCGCGCTTACTTCCGCGTGCATACCTCCGTGCTCCACACCTCGCTCTATCAGAACACCACGGTTTTCCCCACCACCCGCATGGTCATCGTGGACCAGGCCCACATGGATGGCGCTTCGGGCGTAGTGACCGGCCTGCAGGAAGTGGGACACATCCCCACCGAAGCCGTTTGGTACACCATTGACGGACGCCGTCTCAACGGAAGGCCCACCCGGAGTGGCGTCTATGTCCGCAACGGCCAAAAGATGGTTATACAGTAATTGTTAAACTCAATATTTATGAAGAAGTACTATATAGCCCCTTTTATACGTGTTGTACAAATGGTTGCGCAGGAGGATATCCTGACCGGTTCGGGCGGTGACATCCACGGCCCCGGCACCCAGCCTCCTGTGGAAGACCCGAGCGAATGGGATACCCGTAGAATGGAAGAACCGAAATTCCTGGATATGTTCGATTTCAAGTGGTAACATCCTTTGGCTTTCTCCGGCTCCGGCCGGACAGCAAGAAACCATCATAGCGCGAGCCGCCCCTGCCTGAAAGCAAGGGCGGCCCGCATTTTGTTGTGTGTATGAACCGCCAATATAAACAAACGTGGAATCCCCCATTAAATGCCTCCGTAAAAAACATACTATGTTTTACTTCAAAGTTCCCTATGTTTTTAAACTGAACATTTTGTTTGTGCTTTTCAAACTTCCGAAGCTTTTTTAAGGCGTTGTGTAACAGGTGTTTGCTATAGTTCTTGCCTGCGAAGCGTTTTCCCGCCCTTGTCAGCCGCATGCTCCCAACCGGAACGATACCTCCCGTTTGAGGCTCTTTTATCCGTCCCTAATCCCGGGCTCACGCCAACAAAGAGGTTGGCATAGTGGCGCGGAATGCCTGCACCCCTGAGGTGAACAGCCTGAAAGAATGGTTTTTTCGCTTATTGCGCCTTACGTTTTATGGGTGCGCTTTCATCAAAGTAATGAAAAAAACAAGAAAATGTTTGTCGCTTGATAGGAACTTCGTACTTTTGCACCCCGAATAGGCATATCCCAAAGGGGGAATTGTGCCCGTTCGTGCCGAAAAATCGAATAGAAACAAAATAATATAATAATTAAAAACTAAACAAAATGCCTACAATTCAGCAATTGGTGCGCAAAGGCAGAACAGTGGCCAAGGAGAAATCAAAGTCTCCAGCTCTGGATTCTTGCCCTCAGCGCCGAGGCGTCTGCGTGCGTGTTTATACCACCACGCCTAAGAAGCCTAATTCTGCCCTTCGTAAGGTGGCGCGTGTACGCCTCACCAACCAGAAGGAAGTGAACAGCTACATCCCAGGAGAGGGACACAACCTGCAAGAGCACAGCATCGTGTTGGTGCGCGGCGGACGTGTGAAGGACCTTCCTGGTGTGCGTTACCACATTGTTCGTGGTGCGCTCGACACCGCAGGTGTAGCAAGTCGCACACAGCGTCGTTCCAAGTACGGCGCAAAACGGCCTAAGGCCAAAAAGTAAGAAAGGATAAGTGACGAATGGCAAGAGCTTTATTTGCAATGACAAAAACGCTTGCCATTCGTCACTGAAACTTTTCTACAGCAAGGAGAAACCAACCTAATTTTTGGTTTGCACAGGGTTGAGTAAACACGTCAGCGGACGCGTTGAAGACACACCGGCAGCCTAACACATCAATATCTTTTTTACAAAATGCGTAAAGCAAAACCAAAGAAGAGGATCGTATTGCCCGATCCCGTGTATGGAGACCAGAAGGTTTCCAAGTTTGTGAACCACTTGATGCTCGATGGTAAGAAAAACATCGCTTATAGCATCTTCTACAACGCACTTGAACTCGTTGGCCAAAAGATGAAGGACAACGAACAGTCACCCCTCGAAATCTGGAAAACTGCGCTCGACAAAGTTACGCCGCAGGTTGAAGTAAAGAGCCGCCGCATCGGTGGTGCCACGTTCCAGGTGCCCACAGAGTTGCGCCCTGAGCGCAAAGAGAGCGTGTCGATGAAAAACCTCATCAACTTTGCCCGCAAACGCGGTGGAAAGACAATGGCCGATAAGCTCGCTAACGAGATTGTGGACGCCTACAACGAGCAGGGCGGTGCCTTCAAACGTAAGGAAGACATGCACCGCATGGCCGAGGCCAACCGTGCATTCGCTCACTTCCGCTTCTAAAAAAGCTAAAAACACCAAAGACTAACAATGGCAAAGATAGATTTGCACTTCACGCGCAACATCGGCATCATGGCTCACATTGATGCCGGTAAGACCACTACGTCCGAGCGCATCCTTTTCTACACCGGTAAAACCCACAAGATTGGCGAGGTGCACGAAGGTGCCGCCACAATGGACTGGATGGCTCAGGAACAAGAGCGCGGTATAACCATCACCAGTGCCGCCACCACCTGCCAATGGCAGTGGAACGGCCAGCAATATAAGCTCAACCTCATTGACACTCCGGGACACGTGGACTTCACAGCCGAAGTAGAACGCTCCCTGCGTGTGCTCGACGGAGCCGTAGCCACCTACTGTGCAGTAGGCGGCGTGCAGCCCCAGAGCGAAACCGTATGGCGCCAGGCCGACAAGTACAATGTGCCTCGCTTGGCTTACGTCAACAAGATGGACCGCAGCGGTGCCGACTACTACGAGGTAGTTCGCCAAATGAAAGCCGTACTCGGTGCCACCCCTTGCGTGGTGGCCATCCCCATCGGTGCTGAAGAAAACTTCAAAGGTATCGTTGACCTCATCAAGATGAAAGCCATCTTGTGGCACGACGAGACCATGGGTGCCGACTACGACGTTGAAGACATCCCCGCAGAGCTTCAAGCCGAAGCCGAAGAATGGCGCGACAAGATGCTCGAAACCGCAGCCGAGTGCGACGAAGCCTTGATGGAAAAGTATTTCGAAGATCCTTCAACCATCACCAACGAAGAAATCATCGCTGCTATCCGCAAGGGTACGCTCTCCATGGCCATCACGCCCATGACCTGTGGCTCTTCATTCAAGAACAAAGGCGTACAGACGTTGCTTGACTACGTTTGTATGTTCTTGCCCAGCCCCCTCGACACGCCCAACATCGTAGGTACCAATCCCGACACTGGCGAAGAGGAAGACCGCAAGCCCAGCGTAGATGAAAAGACCAGTGCTTTAGCCTTCAAGATTGCCACCGACCCATACGTAGGTCGCCTCACTTTCTTCCGCGTATATAGCGGTAAGGTTGAAGCAGGTAGCTACGTCTATAACGTGCGCAGTGGCAAGAAAGAACGCATCAGCCGTCTCTTCCAAATGCACTCCAACCACCAAAACCCCGTTGACGTCATCGAAGCTGGTGACATCGGCGCAGGCGTAGGTTTCAAGGATATTCGCACTGGCGACACGCTCTCAAGCGAAGACGCACCCATCGTACTCGAAAACATGGACTTCCCCGATCCCGTTATCGGTATCGCCGTAGAGCCCAAGACGCAGAAAGACCTCGACAAGCTTTCTACCGGTCTTGCCAAACTCGCAGAGGAAGACCCCACCTTCACCGTACACACCGACGAACAGAGCGGCCAGACCATCATCAGCGGTATGGGCGAGCTTCACCTCGATATCATCATCGACCGTCTGAAGCGCGAATTCAAAGTAGAGTGCAACCAGGGTAAGCCTCAGGTGAACTACAAAGAAGCAATCACCGAAACCGTTAACCTCCGCGAAGTTTACAAGAAGCAGACGGGTGGTCGCGGTAAGTTTGCTGACATTATCGTCAACGTTGGTCCTGTCGATGAAGACTACAAGGAAGGCGGTTTGCAGTTCATCAACTCCGTAACCGGCGGTAATATTCCTAAGGAATTCATCCCCAGCGTACAGAAGGGCTTTGAGAACGCCATGAAGAACGGCGTGCTCGGTGGCTATCCCGTTGACAGCCTCAAGGTAGAGCTCCTCGACGGTTCGTTCCACCCCGTTGACTCCGACCAGCTCAGCTTCGAAGTAGCAGCCCTCAACGCCTATCGCAACGCTTGCGCCAAGGCAGGTCCCGTGTTGCTCGAGCCTATCATGAAGCTCGAAGTTGACACCCCCGAAGAGAGTATGGGTGACGTTATCGGCGACCTCAACAAGCGTCGTGGACAAGTAGAAGGCATGGAAAGCACCCGTAGCGGTAGCCGCCTCGTGAAAGCAATGGTGCCCCTGGCCGAAATGTTCGGCTATGTCACCGCCCTGCGTACCATCACTAGCGGACGTGCCACAAGCTCCATGACCTACGATCACCACGCACCACTTTCTTCCAACATCGCTCGCGAAGTATTGGAAGAAGTCAAAGGCCGCGTAGATCTCATCAAATAAAAACAAACGCTTCACCAGGGGCTAACAAATGACTCTTAGCCCCTGGAAAGCGCAGGCTTTTGCCTGCATTCAATAACAATAATCAAACAACAAAACACATTTATGAGTCAAAAAATTCGCATCAAACTCAAGAGCTACGACCACACACTCGTAGAAAAGAGCGCAGAAAAAATCGTGAAGAACGTCAAGGCCACAGGTGCCGTTGTAAGCGGTCCTATCCCCCTTCCCACGCGCAAGCGTATCTTCACCGTAAACCGCTCCACGTTCGTCAACAAGAAGAGCCGCGAGCAATTCCAACTCTGCACCTACAAGCGCCTCATCGACATCTACAGCAGCACCACCAAGACCGTAGATGCCCTCATGAAGCTTGAACTCCCCTGCGGCGTGGACGTAGAAATCAAAGTATAGTCCGCTCGTGCTCATAGTATAAGTTTCTTACGCTTAAAGCGCAAAGGACAAGTTATTCTTATTCACACTCAGCCCCGTGTTCTCATGGTAGAAACACGGGGCTGAGTGTTTTTTATTGACATGTTTCTTCAAAAGCTCATCTATCTTTCATGGGTGGGATGCCTATGCTCCCAGGGCGCTACGGGAGGGTGGAGGAGGCGTAATCTTGATATTGCCTCAACGAAAGCGCAAGTTTCTCCCACTTTTTGCGTACTTTTGCCGCGCAAAAATCAAACACACACAAATACTTATGGCTATTCGCAAAAAAGCTTTGCTGATGATCCTCGATGGATGGGGCATCGGCGATCGTCAGAAAGACGATGTTATCTTCAACACACCCACTCCATTCCTTGACAGCCTCAATGCAGAATGTCCACATTCGCAACTGCTTGCTTCAGGCGAGAACGTAGGTTTGCCCGATGGACAAATGGGCAACTCTGAAGTGGGACACCTCAACATCGGGGCAGGACGTATTGTCTATCAAGACTTGGTGAAAATCAATCGCGCCTGCCGCGACAACTCCATTCTTGAAAACCCTGAGATACAGCGTGCTTACACCTATGCTCGCGACAATGGAAAGGGTCTCCACCTCATGGGACTCACCAGCGACGGAGGCGTTCACTCTTCCTTAGACCACCTCTTCAAGCTCATTGAAATTGCTGCACAATATGGCATTGCCGAGCGCACTTACATCCACTGCTTCATGGACGGACGCGACACCGACCCCAAGAGCGGCAAAGGCTTCATAGAGCAACTCACAGCCCACTGCGAAAAATATGGTGCCCATGTAGCCACCATCATAGGCCGTTTCTATGCTATGGACCGCGACAAACGTTGGAACCGCGTAAAGGTAGCCTATGACCAGCTCGTCGAAGGAAAAGGACGCATGGAAACCGACATGGTGCAGGCTGTACAAGGCTGCTACGATCGCGACACCGAAGAAAACAAAGACACCGACGAATTCATGGAGCCCCTCGTAAATGCCAACGTTGACGGACGTATCAAAGAGGGCGACGCTGTTATCTTCTTTAACTATCGCAACGACCGTGCAAAGGAACTCACCATTGTGCTCACGCAGCAAGATATGCCCGAAGAAGGTATGCACACCATTCCTGGTCTTCAGTATTTCTGCATGACCCCCTACGATGCCAGCTTCACGGGAGTGCACATCCTCTTCCCCAAAGAGAATGTTGACAACACGCTCGGCGAATACCTCAGCACTCAAGGCCTCACACAGCTCCACACTGCCGAAACAGAGAAATATGCTCACGTCACCTTCTTCTTCAACGGCGGACGCGAAGCTCCCTTCACGGGCGAAGACCGCATCCTGGTGCCTTCACCCAAAGTGGCCACCTATGACCTGAAGCCTGAAATGAGTGCATACGAAGTGAAAGATAAACTCTGTGCTGCCATTCGCGAAGATAAGTATGATTTCATCGTCGTAAACTTTGCCAATGGCGACATGGTGGGACACACTGGTGTTTACGAAGCCATCGAAAAGGCTGTTGTAGCTATTGACAGCTGTGTGAAAGATGTTATCACGGCTGTGCGCGAAACAGGCTACGAGGCTATCATCATTGCCGACCATGGAAATGCCGATCATGCGCTCAACGAAGACGGCACCCCCAATACCGCCCACTCGCTCAACCCCGTGCCTTTTATCTATGTCACAGACAATAAGCAGGCAAAGGTTAAGGACGGCATACTGGCCGACGTTGCTCCCAGCCTGCTCCATATCTTAGGACTTCCTCAGCCTAAGGAAATGACGGGCAACGACCTTATTGCAGACTAAACCAGTAGTTCATAAAGAAAAAACGAGGATGCGACCTTTGTGGTTGCATCCTCGTTCCTTTAGCCCATGTAGGAAGAATATCGTTGCAGACAGCTACGACTTACCGAAAAGCATCTCCTTGTACAAACTCATGTAGGCAGCAAAGAGCTTCTCGTAGCTGAACGTAGCTGCATGGCTTTTGAGCTTTTCCAAATACGCCGTGTCGTCATAGAAGCCCTTTAACCGCGTTTCCACCACAGAGGCCATAGCATCTGGTTGCAAATCAGACCAAATGGTAGCGCAATTCCCACAGATTTCGGGCAAGCATGTGCTATTTGAGATAAAGACAGCACGCCCAAACTGCATGGCTTCAATCGGAGGAAGCCCGAAGCCCTCGCCTATGCTGGGGAAAAGGAAGGCCTCGCAACGGCGATAGAGCCACACTTTTTCTTCGTTCGTTATCTTACCTACCAAAAAAGCATTCCTGGTCTCAAGTGCCTCAATGTGCTCACGAACTTTCTGGGCATACTTGAAATGGTCGTCGCCACAAATGTAGAGGTCATGGTTAGGGAAATGGCGCATCATGTCAACCAATAGGTGTAAGTTTTTCTTCGGACGCACCTGCCCTATGGTGAAAAAGAAAGGCTTTTTCGTAACAAACGCTGGTTTACTTTCTGGTTTGTCAGTGATATTTTCCACGCCATTGTAGATCACTCGGAGAGGCTTGCCCTTGAGGTCAAAATGCTCCTCCACCTCTTTGGCTACAAACTTGGAAATGCAAGTAACGGCATCGGCTTGATTGATAGCGCGCTGCAAGATGAAATGATGCTTCAGCCGACTGAAGAAGCCTTTTTCTCTGAGATAATTAAGGTCGTGGATGGTCAAGAGAAACTTGTCGGGCTTCCCGCGCTTGTGACAAAGTTGCTGCTGCGTCACCGAGTGCCACAAATCAGTCTCAGGAAAACCCTTAGAGAAAAGCTTACGCAATTTTCCAGGAGCACAAGTGGTTTCTACCTGTTTGCCAAAAGAAGATTCATAGTTTTGGGGCAGCAAAAAGTGGAACGACAAAGCATCGTCCTCCAACTTGGAATAATACTCAGCAAAACTCTTCTCTATCTGCCCGAAGCCAGAAGTAGGATTGCCTAAATCAGTAAGGTCTAGAAGGACTTTCTTCTTTTCCATACTGCAAAAGTAGGTAGGAACAATTAAAATAAACTAACTTTGCAACGTGAACATTCTCGTTATTCGCTTTCGGCAGATGGGAGATGCTATTTTGGCTACTTCACTGCTCAATACCCTGCGCCACAACTTCCCTGAAGCGCAAATCCATTTTGTACTCAACGAACAGATTGCTCCACTCTTTGAGGGCCATCCGTCTATTGACCGCATCATTACGTTTTCCGAAAAAGTGCGGCACAATCTCTTTCTATATTTGAAGAAAGTGTGGCAAACGGTGCACCAAACGCACTATGATGTAATCATTGACATGCGCAGCACCAACAACACGCAGCTCTTTGCACTCTTTTCCCCACGCACTCCCTTTCGCATCGGACTGAAACGGTGGTACACACGCTTAGCATTCAACCACTTCATCACGCCCAACAACGACCGCTCCATCGTGGAGCACGATGTGCGCTTTGCAGAGCCACTCAATGCTATCAAGCCCATACAGTACATCCAACGCTTCACCCTCCATGTTTCTGATGAAGAAAAAGAAGTCATCGGCAACTATCTTCAACAACAAGGCATTGACATCAGTAAGCCTATCATGCTTATCAACCCCACAGCAAAATTGGCCTCAAAGATATGGAACGAAGAGCGCATGGTGTGGGTGCTCCGTAAGTTTATAGACCAATACCCCCACTGCCAGTTTATCTTCAATTATGCCCCTGGGCAGGAGGCCGACAATGCTCGCCGCATCTATGAAAAATTGGGCAAGCCTCGTCAAGTTTTCATTGACGTGCAAGCGCGTTCCTCACGAGAACTGGCTGCTATGAGTGGCTACATATCTTTCTTTTTTGGCAACGAAGGTGGAGCTCGTCATATCATGCACGCAGGCGGCTGCCCCTCATTGGTGATTTGTGCCCCCGAGAGCAAAAAGGTCGTTTGGATTCCCAAAACAGGCATACCTGCAGAAGGCATAGCCCCTTCCGACTTTGCTTCGTCCGAAGAGCTTGCCACCATGAGCCGCGAAGAGCAATACGCACTCATCAAGCAAGAACCCGTGTGGCAAATGCTCAAGAAGTTTGTAAGTTTGTTGGATCTCAGAAAACGATAAGGCTTTGAAAGGTTGAACTTAGTCCCACCTACGCAAAACTTCCTCCCTTCTATTTTGAACTAAGTCCTTTCAAGTTTTCAGCCAATGGCTGCAAAGCCTGCACGCACTCCCACAAAGAAGATAAAAAGAGCAACAACGAGTATAGTCAAGAGGAAGAACAGCACATACATCAACAAGGTTTTCCAAAGCGTTCGCCAAACACCATAGCCAAAAAGTTGCTTATAGTCGTAGGCAAAGAGCAAAAAGGATACAGCAAGGGGAAACACGCCGCTGGGATATGGGGTAAACGGAATTTCTACGAGCATAATCAAGAGAGCTGCCACACCCATCTGTGCACAGATATAAACCTGTGCTATGATGTTTTCTGCTATATTAAGGTTAGGATGTCTTGGTGATTTTCTGAAGACGCGCCATGCCAGTAGAGCAAAGATCAAATGCAACAAGAGCTGAGAAGCAAGTTTGTTGTGTTGTTGCCATTCGTCATAACGCTGCAAAGCTTTGTAGAAGCCGCCGATGTCCTTTTGTATTTGATGGTTAATGTGTTGATCTCTGGCCTGCTCCTTGTCGCTGAGCGGTTTACCATTAGCTTCAGTCGTTGCATCTGAGCCAAGGTCTGTCTCAACAACTATTTCCTGATTGCGCGCTTGGATGGCTTCCTCGGAAAACCCACCAGCAAGGGTGAAAACCAAGGCAAACGCTGTTCCGATAACGAAGAGCGTTTTGAACGGTGGGAAGAATAGTTGACGTCGCCCATCGATATAATCGCCAATCATGTAGCCAGGACGTGTAAAGAGGTGCCAAATGGTGCGCAAAAGGCCATTGGTGCCAAGCCCCCAGGTGTCAAGAAAAATACGTATGGCACTCTTGCTCCCCAGACGCGGTGTGTTACAACTCTGTCCACAGCGCGGGCAATAGTTCCCCGCGTACTCATCGCCACAATTCTTGCAGACGGCGGCCTCATTGATGTTTTCAGGCACTTGGATCGGCTTCTTTTGCCATGCAACGACGCGTCTCAGCACATCTCTAAGCTTGTCAAACATAGTTCTTTGTGGCTTCTGTTGATGAAAACTCCTTATTTGCTGGTTTCCACGATGGTGGTAGGTGCTTGTTCACGGTTTCTGCGCTCGGTCTCTTCCACCACGCGCTCGGCTAAACGGCGAAAAGCCATGCCTGTCATGGTATCAAGGCGCACAGCGGCAGGCTCTCCATCGTCGCCACTCTCACAAATGCTTTGTACCAAAGGAATCTGCCCTAGCAAAAGCACTTGCATTTCTTCAGCCAAAAGCTTCACGCCTTCGCGTCCAAAGATATAGTACTTGTTTTCGGGGAGTTCGGCTGGTGTGAACCAAGCCATGTTTTCCACCAGTCCCAAAATGGGCACCCTCACCTTTTCGTTGCTGTACATATCAATGCCTTTGCGCGCATCGGCAAGGGCCACTTGCTGGGGTGTTGAGACGATGACAGCTCCAGTGATGGCAAGAGTTTGGAGCAATGTGAGGTGGATATCGCTGGTGCCTGGAGGAGTGTCGAGTATCAGGTAGTCAAGTGCTCCCCACTGCACATCGCCCACCAGTTGCTTCAAGGCGTTGCTGGCCATAGCACCTCGCCAAAGGGCTGCATTGTTGGGATTGATGAAGAAGCCCATACTCATGATTTTCACTCCATATTTCAAAGCGGGTATCATCATTTGCCTACCATCTATTTGTTCGGCAAAGATTTGTTCGGCTTCAATGTGGAACATTTTGGGCACACTGGGCCCGAAGATGTCGCAGTCGAGCAACCCCACTTCGTAACCAGCCTGCGCCAAAGCCACTGCCAAGTTTGCAGCAATGGTGCTCTTGCCCACGCCTCCCTTTCCGCTGCTAACGGCTATAACATTTTTCACCTCTGGAAGCATTTTGCCTGGCTCGGGGCGCTCCTTCTGGCGTGTCTTGATGTTGATGGTTACGCTGACATCCTTTGAAACATAAGTGTGAATGGCGGCTTCGGCGGCTTTGACGGTGCTTTTGAGGAAAGGATCTGTGGTCTTTTCAAAGATGAGCGAGAAACTGACGTTCATACCGTCAATGCGCAGGTCGTCTTCAAGCATCTCGCTTTCGATGAGGCTTTTCTTAGTGCCTGGATAGCGCACCGTTGACAATGCGTCGGTGATGAGTTTGGGATAAAGCTGCATGTTGGCTTTTCGTTGTTTTATTTTGTAATTTCTGTGATGGGTTGCCCTATGCAACCATTAGGCATCTGAATGTGGAGCATGGAGCAAATGGTGGCGGCAATGTCAGTGATGTGAACTTCGCGGGCTGTGTGACCATGCTCAATGCCCCAACCGTAGAAGACGCAAGGTATATGGTTGTCATAGGGATTCCATACGCCGTGGGTAGTCCCTGTGATGTTTTTCTTCTTGCTGGTTCCATAAACAGCAGGAAGAGGTATGGTGAGTAGCTGTCCACTACGCGTGCGGTGGCAACCGTTGATGGCACGTTCGCGAATGACCTGAGGAATGGGAGCGGTCAATATCTTATCTATATCAGCCACATAAGCAAACAGTGTGTCTTGCTTCAGAAAATCCACACTCAAAGCACGAAGTTCCTGCTCGTCAATGCCGATACGCTCTATCGCATCGTGGTTGAGAAAGATCTGACAGCTTTGGTCGCCAAAGAGCAAACGTTCGTTGGTGTTGTAGTGTTTCATCAGATAGTCGCTCAGCTGGCGCGTAGTTGCTCCCATATTCCAAGGGGCAGACTGGATGTGATGGTCGCGATTAAAGTCGATATTGTGGGCTGCTCCATGGTCAGCTGAAAGAAACACGATATAGTTCCCCTTTCCCACTTCGCGATCGAGCACACGTAGGAAAGCCTCTATATCGCGGTCAAGCCGCAGGTAAGTATCTTCGGTTTCAACAGCATTGATACCAAATTGGTGACCTATGTAGTCTGTGGGGCTGATGCTCACACAGAGCATATCAGTTTGAGCACCTTTACCTAATTGTTCGCCTACCAATGCGGCTTCTGCCATAGCAAAGGTGAGTGTGATGCCTGCAGGCACACTGCGGATGAGGCCATAACCATTCTTGGCCTTAATAGCTTTCAAGTCGTAGGGGAACGTCACTTGCCCATTTCTGACATAAGGTCCTTCATATGGAGCGTTGTCCTCGGTGCTTTGCTGATAGGTGTTGATGGGATAGAGCGTTTCCCAAGGCTGCGAAAGCAGGCTGTCGGGCAAATGGCGGGCGTTAAAAGCTTGAGCCCATGCGGGCAAATCGTTTCTATAGAAAGTTGAAGTGATGAAACATCCGGCCTCGTCGTCAAACCAATAGGCAGCATTGGCACTATGGCCAGCGGGAAGTATGGAAGCACGCTCTTTCAATGCCACACCCACCACCTTTGACTGGAAGTTGGTGGCCAGCCGCAGCTCATCTCCTATGGTTGTCGCCTTCATGTTTCGGGGCGACATACGTCCAGCCTTGCCCTGACTACCTACGGCGCAGACTGTGGTATCCTCCGTGCAGTATTGCCAGCGGTTGCCGTCCCTAAATGTGTTGCCAGCAATGCCATGAATGGAAGGAACTGAACCTGTATAAATACTGGCATGGCCTGCAGCAGTCACTGTGGGGAAATAGTTTATCTGGCAGTTGTCGGCGGAAAAACCTTCGCCAAGCAAGCGTTTCAGCCCACCCTCGCTATAGCGCGAAGCATAGCGATGCAGATAGTCCCAACGCATTTGGTCAACCACAATGCCCACCACGAGTTTCGGACGCTCGGGCTGAGCCTGTACGAGAAGGGAAAGCCCAAAGAACAAAAGCAATAGAAAACGTTTCATAACAACAATATTAAAAACATACAATGATTTCTCTTTTCTGACTAAGAACTATTTGGCTCCTTAGCGGACGTTACTGATGCGCAGTGCTCAAATGTGAATAGTCCATAGTGGGAGTGACCAATAAAAATAGAGGGACCTGGGTGTATAAGTTCAGTGCCAGTAGCAGAAGCGAAAAATAAAGACACTGCCGCTTATCCCAAATCCCTCTTTTTCTTTCATTCGTCAATATCGTCGTCCCAACTGTCCCAATCATCAAAGCCGTACATCGGCGTAGTGAATTCCTCAATGGAGCGACGATCTTTTTTTGTGGGTCTGCCTGTTCCTCGCGCACGATTTACAAACCCACTGATTCGGCTCATCTCTAACAGTTCGTATTGCGACGGATCTGTAACATTCTCAACAATATCGGGCAAAAGACGAGCTCCCACCCTTTTCTCTATAGCCTGAAGCACACGAAAGCTGTAGGTCACTGGCGGTTTGCGCACACTCACGGTGTCGCCCTCCTTCACCATCCGCGCTGGCTTTGCCTGAGCCCCGTTGATCTGCACACGTCCGTTCTTGCAGGCATCGGCAGCGAGCGTGCGTGTCTTGAAAATGCGCACAGCCCAAAGCCATTTGTCTAAACGTGCTTCCATGAAATTACTATCACAAGAGTTTCAAAAGCTCTTCGGGTTTGTGAATTATTGTTCCCGCACCAGCGGCCAGCAACTCTGGCTCATCGCGGAAGCCCCATGCTACAGCGATGCAAGGCAATCCCGCACGCCGAGCTGTTTCCAAATCCACTTCACTATCGCCTACATAAACGGCTTCACCAGGTTCAGCCCCCAAGCGTGCCAATGCCACAAAGACACTCGCAGGATCGGGTTTACGCGGCACACCTGCCGTCTCGCCAATAGCGATGTCCATACCAGCAGGGGCAAAGAAGCGTTGATGTAAATCCTGAACAGCCTCGTTGGGTTTGTTTGAAACCACTCCAAGGCGCTTTCCCTTAGCCTTCAGTCCGCGAATAGCCTCAATCACTCCGTCGTAGGGCTTTGTATGGTCCATGCTGTGGGCAAAGTAGTAGGGGCGGAACGTGCTAAGTACGACCTCCCTTTCCTCAGAGGAAGTACCTGCTGGCACACTCTGCGCAATAAGGCTCCCCACACCATTGCCCAAATAGCTGCGTATCTCTTGAATACTGCGTAGCGGCATATCATGCTGTTCCAACGCATAGTTCACCGAAGCATGGAGGTCGTGCAAAGTGTCCAACAATGTGCCGTCAAGGTCGAAGATGACCACGGGAAAGTTTAGCATAACGTGCTTTCGTGTTGGTTTTGAGCTGCAAAAATACACTTTTTCCTTTTCAGGAAACAATCTTTAGACCACAAACATTCGTTTTGTTTCCCGCAATGAACACCCATAAGCAGGGAAACTACGCCGATTTATAGCCCAATCACTCGGCGATGCGCTGGCGAAAACTCTGGAGCAATTGCTCTCTCTGTTCTACGCTAAGGGAAGTATCGGCGAGAAGTTCTTCAAGCAGACTGATTGCGCGAGACATAGTTTGAGCTCGCCCTGCTCGGAGACCACTCTGATAGTCGCGATAGGGCAAAAGGTTTCTATTATAATTTCCGTCGCTCATGCTAAAAAACCAAGTTTTCTGACAAGTTGCATATTTATTTACTGCTCTGAGTGAGCTCTGCTATGAAGAATTCTATTTGTAAAGCTCCACAAGAAAGTCTCTAAACCCGAACGATGCTTTTCACACCTTTCACGGCTGTGAGCTTGCGAATGAGTGTGCCAAGTTCTTCGGTGTTTTCAACCATGACGGTGAGTATGCCTGAGAAAAGCCCGTCGTGGCTGTCAATACGTATGCTGCGAAGCATTACGTGCTGTTCGTGTGAGATGATCGATGTAATGTTGTTGACAATGCCCAGGTCGTCGTTACCCACGATACGCAGTGTGATAGGATAAGTGCTTCCGCCCTTGCCAGCCCAGCGTGCTTTGACAATGCGATATCCATAGCGCTCGCGCATGGACGGGGCATTGGGACAGTTGGTGCGATGAATGGTGATGCCACCACTGACAGTGACAAACCCGAATACATCGTCACCATAAACGGGGTTGCAGCATTTGCCCATGCGAAAATCTACGCCTTTGAGGTTGCGGTCAATGACAAGCACGTCGTCACTTTCACGCGTTTGTGCGTCGGCATTGGCCTCGAGTGTATATTCCTCAGCACTGCGTCCCGATGTGTGTTGGGTTTGTTGCGACTCTCCACGAGACAGCTCTGTGTAGGCTTCAAGGATGTCGTTCACGTCGAGCTTTCCACTGGCTATGTCGCTGAAAAACTCGTTGGCTTCCTTATATCCTTGCTTGCGCACCAAGCGGTTCCAAAGGGTTTCCTCCCAAGCTACTTTACGGTTTTTGAGTCTTCGCTCAAGTTGTTCGCGAGCAAGCACAGCCTGGCGCGCACCAAGTTCCTTGACGGCTGCACGTATCTTGCTGCGAGCATGGCTTGAAACGACGATCTGTTCCCATTCGGCCTTGGGCGTTTGGTTGTTGCTGGTGATGACTTCAACTGTTTCACCACTTTTAAGCTCTCTGCGCAAGGAAACGTTGCGCCCACCAATTTTAGCTCCCGTGCAACGGTTGCCCACAGCGCTATGGATATGATAGGCAAAGTCAAGCACCGTGGCATGGGCTGGCAGGCTGTAAAGGTCGCCTTTAGGAGTGAACACATAGGTGCGGTCTTCTTGGAGCTTTTCGGAAAGACTGCCTTGAAGAAGCTTTTCATCGCCTTGTTCCAAAGCACTGCGTATGTCGGAAAGCCAATGCTCTATGTTGGCTCCGCTACTCTTCACGCCTTTATAACGCCAATGAGCGGCCAGTCCGTGTTCAGCAATGTCGTCCATACGATGAGTACGTATCTGCACTTCTACCCACTTGTCTTCGGGTCCCTTCACGGTGATATGCAGACTTTCATAACCATTGCTCTTAGGCACTGTGAGCCAGTCGCGCAGACGCTTCAGGTCTATTTCTCTACCATCGGTAACGATGCTGTAGGTTTTCCAGCATTGCGCCTTTTCTTCCTTGGCGTTGTGTGGGGTGTCAAGAATGATACGTATGGCAAAGAGGTCGAAAACGCCCTCGAAGTCCACTCGCTGCTTCTTCATCTTCTGCCAAATGGAATGAATGCTCTTTATGCGAGCTTTCATGTGATAGTGGAAACCTGCCTCATCGAGTGCTTTGCGAATGGGAGCCGTGAAACGCTCAACGTAAGCATCGCGGGCTTGCTTGGTGGCATTGAGTTTTTCCTTGATGTGATAGTAGGCATCGTGTTCCAAGTATTTAAGCGACAGGTCTTCGAGTTCACTCTTGATGGTGTAGAGCCCTAACTTATGTGCTAACGGGGCATAGATATGGGCAGCTTCAAGAGAGAAAATGCGCACAGCCTCAGCGTTGGGGTGGTCCTTGATGAGCCGCATTACCTGTACATGGCGAGCAATGAGCAGCAACACTACGCGCACATCACCAGCCTGTGCCACAAGCAAATTGCGGAAGTTATCGGTCTTCATGGCTTCGGCATGCGTATCTAAGGCTTCAACCCTGCGAAAACCTGCCAAAAATTCAGCTATTTCCTTTCCGAAGCGCTTTGCGACAGTATGCTGTATATCCTCTGTTGGTGCCAGCGTGTCAAGAATAAAGGCAACAGCTACATTGCCCGTAACGCCAATCTCCTTACGCGCCATGACGATGCTCTCCAAAGCAATCTGCAACTTGTCTAATCCGAATATATCGTTAGGCTGTGCGCCATGCTCCAAACATTCGTCAAGATAGCGCGTCACTTCGCGCGCCATCTCTTTCTGCGCTAAAAAAGCCTCATCACGCCATAAGGCAAGCAAAGCACGTAGTCGGGGAACAATCATATTTGACAATTTAACCATTTACAATTTGACAGCAGCACATCGAACCATTAACAACAGCTTCTACTCTTTTGCCCTTTTTACATACTCCATAATTTCGCTCTTCTTCCACGAGAGTTCTTTGAAGCCTTGCTGCTTTGTGCCACGAGGCAGACGCCCCTCACGCACCAGGTTGTCAAACGTAGCACGACTCACTCCAAGAAGCTGGCAAGCCTGATACTTGCTGATACGCGGTTCATGGATAGCCTTAAGCGTGTTGAGCAGTTGAAGAGCCTCTTCGTCTGTGAGGTTAGAATTGCCTGCATCAATGTCGCTGACGAACTGAAGCAGAAGCTTTTTGATGGTGTTTAACATAGTAGTAAATGGCTATAAGAAATGTAGGGACTATTAGTAGCAGGCGCAAATGAAGCAACGTTTCGTTGGTAACGGGAATGCCATAGCCCTGCTCCCAATATTCAATGATATTGGCAATGAGAATATAGTGAAGAAACACACGATGGTAAGCACAAAACTTAAAAGCATAGCTGCAAAGGTACATAAAAATGAGCGGTAGCAAGGAAACGTCTGCAATGCGATAGAGCTCCAGCCACTCAACATCAAAAGACAACAGCAAATAGTACACCATATAGCACAATGCCAAGAGCGCGGGCATCACTTTGAGCGTATAAATCGTTATGATGCCCAGACGGGTTTCGCGTGTTATTTTCTTGGGATGCGACATGGGCTAGTAGGTCAACTTAACAAACCTTGCTGTCTCAATTCTTTTGCCACGGTGCAAAGTTCATCGTACCATGCCTCTCCAAAACGGCGAACCAGTGGTTCACGCAAAAACTCATACACGCGTAAGCCTTCTTCCCTACCCTTTTTGCGCGCACCTTCGCAGACACTCCACCGATGCACATTGATGCCCGTAAGTCCGTTCGACAAGCGCTTCTCACGAATGGGATAGAGCGCACAGGATATGGGCTTGAAGCCACAGGTCTTCTCGATGGCACAAAGCGTGACGGAAGATTTAACAGTATGCTCACCTACAGCCTTGCATTGTCCTTGGCACGTAAACACACAGTCCTTTCCGCCGACTATGCTGGTGACGAGGTCTCCGTCAGTGTCAATCGTAGCCACACCTTGCCGGTCAATGACGCTTTGGGCTGAAGCCGACAGCAAAGGCCACGTTTCGTCGAGTGCATCTTCTATTTGAGCAATTTCTTCTTCCAAGAGTGGAGCACCGCTTTCGCCTTCAACACAGCAGGCACCGCCGCAGGCTTCTAAGTCGCAGCAGAAACATTCGATGAAAACGTCGGGCGAAACAATCACATTGCCCACTTGAATCATAGGTATTACCATACGATAGGTTCTTTACCCTGTTTGACTAAATAGTCGTTCGCTAACTGAAAGTGATGACTGCCGAAGAAACCGCGATAAGCCGAAAGCGGCGAGGGATGAGCACAGCGCAATACGTAGTGACGAGAAGCGTCGATCAAAGAAGCCTTGCTACCAGCATAGCTTCCCCAAAGCAGAAACACGATGTGCTCATGCTGACGGTTTATGCTTGCGATAACTGCATCTGTGAAACGCTCCCAGCCTCTCCCTTGGTGTGAACCAGCCTGTCCCTCACGCACGGTGAGCGTAGCGTTGAGCAATAGCACACCCTGCCTTGCCCAGCGAAGCAACGAACCGCTCTGGGGCACAGGCGTTCCAAATTCTGCTTCCACTTCCTTGAAAATGTTTTGAAGCGATGGCGGATGGGGCACGCCCTCTGCCACACTGAAGCAAAGTCCCTCTGCCTGGCCCGCACCATGATATGGGTCTTGACCAAGAATAACCACACGCACTCTATCAAAAGGAGTTTGATCAAAGGCATTAAAAACAAGGCGCGCTGGCGGAAAGCAGCGCGCTGTGCGATATTCTTGATGAACAAAAGCGGCTAACTCAGCAAAGTAAGGCTGATTGAACTCAGCTTGCAAAACTGCCTGCCACGATGGATGTATCTTTACCTGCATATACTCATTTTACTATTTGACAATTTACTATTTGACAAACTCTGACGCTGAGAAACGTCCGCAGAATAGTCAGGTTGTAAATGGTCAAATGGTCAAATCAGTGGGATGTTCGCCTCGTTGCACTGCTTGCGCATCTCTTCGGGCCAAATGCTGGCTTGGATTTCACCAATGTGAGCCTTGCGCAGATAGAGCATACAGAGGCGCGACTGCCCAATACCGCCACCAATACTCAGCGGCAGTGAACCTTCAAGCAAGCGACGATGGAAATAGAGTTGGGCACGTTGTTCTTCGCCTGCTATCTTCAACTGCCGTAGCAGGGCTTCGCGATCAACACGGATACCCATCGAACTGAGTTCAAAACTCTGGCCAAGCACATCGTTCCACACGAGCAAGTCACCATTTAGTCCCAAGAAACCGTCTTCATTGGGTGTACTCCAGTCGTCATAGTCGGGAGCACGCCCATCGTGAGGCTTACCATCACTAAGTTCGCCACCGATGCCTATAACAAAGACAGCTCCATACTTTTTACAAACTTCACCCTCGCGCTCTTTGGGCGTGAGGTTGGGATACTCACGAGCTAACTCTTCGGCATGAACAAAGGTTACCTTCTCTGGTAGATGCGTCCCCAGCACGGGGAAACGCTCTGTGATGAGAAACTCTGTGCGGAGCAATGCATAGTAGATGTTCTTCACCACCTTTTTCAGATAGGCCAGTGTGCGTTGGTCTGCCGTGATGGTCTGTTCCCAGTCCCATTGGTCCACATAGAGTGAGTGGATGTTGTCGAGCTCTTCGTCGGCACGTATGGCATTCATGTCGGTATAAATGCCGTAGCCAGGCTTGATGTGTTGTTCAGCCAGTGTCAGACGCTTCCACTTAGCCAGCGAATGTACTACCTCAGCTGTTGCATCTCCCAAATCTTTGATCGGGAAACGCACGGGACGCTCCGTACCATTGAGGTCGTCATTGATACCCAAACCGCTCTGCACAAAGAGTGGACCTGTGACGCGGCGCAAATGTAGGCCTGTTGAGATGTTATCTTGGAAAAAACCTTTAATCAGTTTTATTCCCTGTTCCGTTTCGTCGCGATCAAGGAGCGGACGATAACCTTTTGGTGTGATAAGTGCTGCCATAACTTTCTTTTTGTTAGCTATTGCAAAAGTATTGTGGCAATTTGTCGCAAGCCTTCGCCTTGCAACTTTTTTTGAAAACTTTTCGGCTTCAGCATCCCACACAAGTCTTTTTGCCAAGTGAGCAATGCATTATAGGCTTTGATTAAAACCTATAAAACAAGCCTGCAGTAAGCTCATTGCCGCTTAAGTCAAAGCCTACACCCGCGCGATACAAGCCTGCCTTACTTTCGGCATAGCCCACAAAGCCTGCGTGGGCCACAGCGTAGAAGTCTTTGCCCAAGGCCACGCTCACTCCAGGACGGGCACCGATACGAAAGCTATTGCGCGACTTTTGCGAAGACGTTTTGCTTGAAGCGAAACTCACGGTCCCATCTACAAAAAGACACACGGGACCTGCTTTGAGAACATTATAGCGCACATAGGGTGCAAACTCAAAAGAATTTGTCACAGTGCCTGCCTCGCCTGCTGGCATACTCTCTTTGACCAAAGGGGTACGATCCTTGTAGTAGCCAATTACGGCACCAAAGCTAAGGCAGTCGTTCCATTCGTAGCCCACTTCGGGCTGAATGCTAAAACGCTTGTGATGGGTTTCACCATCGCGCCACCAACCGAGGCGGCCTCCTGCATAAAACTGTGCACTGCCTGTCAGCGCAAACAGCAAGGCGAAAAGCGTAAGTATGAACTTTCTCATTGTTTTGTGGTTTCTTTAATGCTTAAACAACTGCAAAAGTACAAAGAAGAAAGCAATCTTTTTCGGTTGGCTTTTACAAAATGATATGGGTGTAGGTAAATTCACGATGTAGCGACAATGTGATTTATCAACAAGCACATGAAAAAGCCGCCGATGGAGTTCTCGCGAACTGCATCGACGGCATTGTGAGAAAGCGTCCGTATCGCTGACACGAAGCGGGTACTTCGCAGTCCTGCTAAGGCCATTCGGGCTGTATCTACCCTGCTAAAAAAAACTAATACGGACGTGATAAGCGTATGACTTCACAGCTGCCGCTTACCATCATGCATTTGGGGATGAAATAGAGAGAAAATGTTATCTATGTTATTTAATTGCGATAGCTCTCCAATCCTTGCTGGAGGAAGTTTACGTACTTGTCTATATCTTCATCGTAGGAATAGGAGCGACTGAGTGGTTTGCCTTCGTTGTCCAAGAGGACATAGAAAGGCTGGGCATTGGCTCCAAACTTGGTGCGTTGGAAGTAGCTCCATTTGTCGCCAACTGTGCGCAGAACGGTTTCTGTACCGTCTGTTTCTTTGACACTAACGCGCTGTGGCAAAGCGGTTTTATCGTCCACGTAGAGTGAAATGAGTACATAGTCATCTGTAAGCAACTGTGCCACCTTAGCGTCTTGCCATACGGCCATCTCCATCTTCCGACAGTTCACACAGCCAAAGCCTGTAAAGTCTATCATGACGGGTTTGCCTACTTGCTTGGCATAGCGCATACCAGCTTCGTAATCTTTGAATTTAGGTTCTACAGTGGATTTCCCAAGCACGAAGTCCTGCGTTGACATTGGTGGCGCAAAGGCACTCACTGCTTTGCAGGGTGCTCCCCATAGGCCGGGTATCATATACACAGCGAAAGCCAACGAAACCAAAGCCATGAAGAAGCGCGGCACACTGGTGCGACGGGATTCGTCGTCGTGAGGAAACTTGAGCCAGCCAAGCAGGTAGATGCCCATCAGCGCGAAAATCACAATCCAAAGGGCAAGGAACGTCTCGCGGTCGAGGATATGCCAGCCGTATGCCAAGTCTGCCACACTTAGGAACTTCAGTGCAAATGCCAGTTCTATGAAACCAAGCACCACTTTGATCGTATTCATCCAGCCACCGCTCTTTGGCGCGCTCTTCAGCCATGCAGGAAAAAGGGCAAAGAGAGTAAATGGCAAAGCCAAGGCTATGGCGAAGCCCAACATGCCGATGGCTGGTGCCAAGATGCTACCACCGCCTGTGCTTACCTCTACAAGCAAGAAGCCTATGATAGGACCTGTGCAAGAGAAGGATACAAGAGCCAGCGTGAAAGCCATGAGGAATATACTCAGCAGGCCCGAGGTTTGTTCTGACTTTGCATCTACGGCATTGCTCCACTTGGAAGGCAACGTTATTTCAAATCCACCGAAGAAGCTCGCTGCAAAGACTACCAGCATCAGGAAGAACAAGATGTTGAAGACGGCATTGGTGCTCAAGTCGTTGAGCGCACTGGCACCAAAGATCAACGTTATGAGCAAGCCAAGCGTGACGTAGATCACAATGATGGCCAGTCCGTATGTGATGGCATCGCGAATACCCTTGCTGCGATCGTTGCTACGTTTCAAGAAGAAGCTGACGGTCATTGGGATGATAGGCCACACACAGGGCGTGAAGAGTGCCAACAATCCTCCGAGGAAACCTAACAGGAAAATGTAGAACAGAGATGCATCGGCATATTCGCTTTGTTCGCCAAAAGCTTTCAGTTGGTCGGTCACGGGAGCCCACCACGTCTTGATTTCATCTGCCGACAAGGGTGACGACAAAGCAGCTGAGTCGGTTTGCCCAAGCACAGAGTCGGCTGTAGAGACCATCGACTGTGCACTATCAGGCATAGCTGCTGTCAAGGCAGCTAAGCTCTCAATCCCTGACGCAGGAGTTGCTGCCGCCTGGTCAGAGGATTTTGCAGTTTGAGCTTCAGTAGGCGTTGCAGCATTAGGGACATTCGCTGCCGTAGCACCCGGACCGTCTGTTCCTTCAAGTTTACAGTTGAGCGTTTGTGGCGGTAGGCAATTTACATCATTGCAAGCCCCATAGCGCAAATAGCCCTGCAAACTGTATTTGGATGCGGTGAGTTTCACACGCTGGGTAAACGTACATGGACCCTCAAAGAGTTTCACTTGCATCTCAAAGATAGGGTCGTTGATTGTCTTTTCGCCAGGACCCGGCTTCAGCGGTCCAGCCAGCTCCACCCCGTCCTTGCTGTCTATGCCAAATTCGGCACGCGTCGGTCCACCGGCTGCAAAACCCGTGGAATAAACGTGCCAACCTGATTGCGGGGTAAGCGAGAATACAATATCAAGTTCTGTGGGACTGATACGATTGTACTTCACCGAGCCACTCACTTGGGCTTGAGCGGTAGTGAAAAGAGCGAGCAGTAGTACAATAAACGTCGTGAAAGTTCTTTTATTCATCAAAGCCTGTAGTACTATCTTTTTGCGAGATACAAATTGCTGTTTTTCAAAAATCAAGTGCAAAGGTAATAAAGAGCTTTCCTACTACAAAGAAAAAATGAGTAATTTTTTTGTTCCATTCTTGTTATCGTTCTGTACCAAGATATAAAACCGCTCGCAAAGACAAGTCACCACTATGATTATACCAGAGTCGTGAGTAAGAAACGGGCGCATAATCGCTTTAAGCATCCTGCCTCCCAACCTATTCAACTTTTCACGGCCATGAACTAAACTTTTCATGGCCGTGAACTTAACTTTTCATGGCCGTGAAAAACAAAATAGCTTGGGAAAGCTTACTCCGAGATAACGAAATCCATTATTCTTCGGACACTCCTTTCGTAATAATAACTACCTTTGCTGATGTTATCATAAAGGATTAAAACGTTATGCAACTACACGGCTCTTTTCTCTTTCTCAAATCTGCGTTGCTCGCTCTTATATATATAATAGGTATAGAAGGACTGTGCGCACAGCCTTTGTGCGAACAATATGCTGCACGCCTCACCGACCCGCCTTTATATCATTGTCGGTACACGACACAACCGCCCACCATTGATGGCTATCTTGACGATGAAGCATGGAAAAGTGCTGCCGCCATCAACCATCTGAGTGACATTCGCGGCGATGCCTTTCCACGTCCGTCGCTCCCCACCGAAATACGAATGCTTTGGGACAGCACCTATCTTTATGTGGCAGCCCGCCTTTATGAACCTTTCATCAACGCTACTCTAAGCCAACGCGACGAAATTGTTTGGCACGAAAACGATTTTGAAGTGTTTATCGACCCCGATGGCGACGGCATCAATTACTATGAAATTGAGGTCAACGCCCTCGGCACGCTTCTCGACTTGCAAATGTCACATCCTTATCGCAGCGGTGGCCATTTCTTTTCCACATGGGACTGCCCTGGACTGCGACATGCCGTAAGTGTGCAAGGCACCGTAGGCGACAGCACCGACCGCGACACATGCTGGTCGATCGAAATGGCTATTCCCCATCGCGCTCTGGCACGCAGTTTCGACGACGGACTGAAACAAAGCAACGTTTGGCGAATGAACTTTTCGCGCGTGGAGTGGCTCACCCAAGGCGGAAGTGAAGAAAACTGGGTGTGGGCACCAACGGGCGAAGTAAATATCCACATGCCCGAACGCTGGGCGTATGTATATTTGATGAACACCACCCTCCATCCTCGCCAATCGGATAAACCCTGGACAAACTACCTTCCCGATGATTACAAATTCATGTGGATGCTGTTCTATGCCCAGCAGGATCATTACGCAAAGCACCACCGCTACCTCAACTCCATAGAAGCTTTCAATCTCTGCGAAGAAGACTGGCAACTCATCAAGCCAACACTTGCGCCCTCCACACTATCTATTCCTCCAACCTCGACGACAACCATAGAACCCCAAATTGCCGTTTACGCTTCGCCAGTAGGCTTTGAGCTCTCCCTGACACGTGAGAAATACACGCTTTGGCTCAACCACAGGGGCCACTTCCGAATTCAAGAACACACCACTTCTTCCACGGAATAAACCACAAAACGTCTGCAGGCGGAACGCCTGCGCTCCCAAGGTAGCGTCCCAGACGAAAAAATCCCCTGCAAACTCCGAAAGTTTGCAGGGGATCATTGCTAATGTAAGAATGGTGTGCAGTTTATTACTGCTCCTCTTCTGCCCACATTTGACGGGTGAGGGCTGAGCCACCACCTACGGGGTTGCTGTCATCGAGTTTCATGCTGTCCTTACAGAGGCTCTGCATACGCAGGGCGGCTGTAACGAGAGCGGGAGTGATATAAGTC